>NZ_LQIX01000056.1 GCF_001500045.1 Mycobacterium sp. GA-1199 | reverse complement strand
GGGCCGCCACGAGATCGGGGCGGGTCAACAAGTCGACATCACAGGCGGCCGCCTCGTCGAAGGCGGCACGCAACGCGGTAACCGCGGCCTGCAGGTCGTCTCCCGACATATATCGAACATACATTCGACCACCGACAAAAAGGGGCTTACGCGTCGGTCGCGCAATTGGCCACACCCGGGGTCGGCAGTTACGCACTCTCAGTGCGGCGTGACCGTGCGCGAGGTGTCGGATTTCCGCGGCGTGTCGGGTGCAGACGCGCACCGTCGCGGAGATGGGAAGGGCGGCGTTCGGCGATGACGTCTTGATAGTGGCCCAGGAGTTCGTCGCAGATCGCCGGCCAGGTGCGCATCAGCACACTGCGGCGCGCAGCGATTGAATACCGTTGCCGCTCGGCGACGAGGTGCTCGACGGACTCCGGCAGGCGGGCCTCGAACTCGTCTACCGCCAGAAGAAGCCCGGTGCGGTAGGGCGCGACGAGGTCTCGCGGGCCGCCGGCGTCCGGGGCGATGACCGGCAGACCCGAGGCCATCGCCTCCTGGACCGTCTGACAAAAGGTCTCGTGCTCGCCGGGATGCACGAACACGTCCATGCTGGCATACGCGGCGGCCAGGTCCCGTCCGTACAGGGCGCCGGTGAAAACCGCTGAGGGAAGCAGGGTTTGAAGCTTGGTCCGGTCGATACCGTCGCCGACGATGACCACCCGCATGTCACCCCGCTGTGCGAGCACCGCCAGTCGTTCGACGTGCTTCTCCGGCGCGAGGCGACCGACGAACCCGACGATCGGCTTACCGTCGGGCGACCACCGGTGCCGCAGCGCATCGTCGCGCGCCGACGGCACGAAGCCGGTGATGTCGACGCCCCTCCCCCACTTGTGTACACGCGGAACGCCGTGCACCGTCAGGTCTTCCATCGCGGCGGTGGACGGCGCGAGGGTCCGGTCGGCCCGGCTGTGCAGGTGCCTTGTCCACGCCCACACGGCGCGGGACGTGAAGCCGACGCCGTAACTCTCGGCGAATCCGGCGACGTCAGTCTGGAACACGGCCACGGTCGGTACCCCGATGCGGCGCGCGGCGTGCAGGCCGCCGTAGCCCAGCAACGCCGGCGACGCCAGGTGAACGATATCGGGGTCGAATCCTCTTAGCACACCGACTATTCGGGGTCGCGGTACGCCGAGGGGCAGCGAGGTGACCTTGGGGAACATGCGCGAGGGCACGCGATGCACGCGGATCCCGTCGTGCACGCGCTCGGCGGGTGGTTCGCCGCGCGGCGTATCGGGAGCGATGACGAGGGCTTCGTGACCAGTGCGGCGGAGATGCTCGATCACCCGCAGTACCGAGTTGGTGACGCCGTTGACATTCGGGAGGAACGACTCTGTGACGATTGCAACGCGCACGACGGAATCGTCCCAGCGCAGCCTGTCGCGAAGGTTGCGGCCAGGAATCGGCCAGGAATACGGCACGCGAAAGCCCGGTGCGCCAACGGGTGCTGCGGCGCGTTCGCGTCGAGTATCGTGCGCACCAGAGAAAGGGCGGTCGACATGCGGTTCTCGCGGGCACTGGCGGTGTTGGCACTCACCGTGCTGCTCGCCGCCGTCGGCTGCACCAATCACGTCGCCGGCACCGCCCAACGCGATCCCGCCCAGGCCCCACTGAAAGTCAGCGAAGACGGTTTTGGAGTGCTAGCCGGATTCGACGACGCAGCGGCCAAGATCGAGATCTTCACCGAGCCGCAATGCAGCCATTGTGCGGACCTACAAGCCGATTTCGGGGATCAGCTCGCCTACTACATCGGCGTCGGCCAACTCAACGTCACGTATCGGCCATTGATATTCCTCGACGAGGCGACCGACGGACATTCGGCACGGGTGAGCAACGCGCTGTTCCTCGCCACGGGAAGCGGCGCGACCGGCACCCAGTTCCAGCGGTTCGTCGAAGAGCTGTGGGCCAACCAGGATCCGGGCGGACCGGGCCCGAGCGATGACGAGATGGCCGACATGGCCGGCGCGGCGGGCATGCCCGACAAAGCGGTCAAGCGGGTCGCCAGCGGCGGGTCGGCGGTGAACATCGTCGAGATGGACGAGAATAACTTCGGTTTCCTGTACGACGTCGATCCCGGGGCCACCGGCACTCCGACCGTCTACGACCTGGTCACCGGTGAGAAGGTCGACATCTACGACAATGACTGGCTCGACAAGCTGATCCAGTCCTGACCGTCAGATCGTGCTCGACAGCTCGGCGGCGTTCCGACTGGAAGTTGGACGCGGTGAGGTTCTCCGCTCGATGAGCGTCACGCCGGCCAGTGCGGCGCTGGCGATCAGCCAGCCGACAACCGCGATCGAACTCGCCGGGATGATCGCCAACGCCGCGTTGCGGTGCTGCACGCGAACGAGATCCGGGTCGTTCGTGTCGTATTCGACGTAGATGTTCATCCCCGTCTCGAGCTCTGACGGATAGAGCACGCCGAGTTCGGGGCGGTATGTGACGCGGTCGGGGGTGACGAACTCGATCGTCGACCGGCGCGGTCCGGCGTCGAGCACTTCGGCGGCGGCGACGCCCATGTGCCGTTCGATCTGGCGGTCATTGCGCCACGCGCCCAACACCATCAGCACCGACTGCAGGGTCACCAGGCATGCGGCGATCACGATGCCGACGCGGATCCGGCGGAATACCCGCTGGCGGTGTGACTCATTCGGGTCGGCGGTCAGCCGGGGCAGGAACCGGCGCGCCCATCGGATGGGTTTCCTCAGGCGGTCGACGGCCGATTGCCTCAGCCCGGTCGGGTTGCTCACAGGGCCGCCTTGATCGACGCGTGCAGCGCTCTCAGCGACGACCGGTCGGCCTTCACCTCCAGCACCCGCATGCCGTCGTAGGGTTCGTCGAGCGCCTCGGCCAGATCATCGGCCTCGAGTTGCCGGCTCTCGACGTGGTACGCCCGGCACAGAGCGCCCACGTCGACGTCGTGCGGCGTGCCGAAGATACGCGACGACACGTCGGAGAACCGCGGGTCGCCCTGTTCGAGCAGTTCGAAGATGCCGCCGCCGTTGTCGTTGGACACCACGATGGTCAGGTTGCGCGGCGTCGGCTCCGTCGGTCCGATCAACAACCCCGAGCTGTCGTGGACGAACGTCAGATCACCGAGCAGCGCGATCGTGCGGTTCGGTCCGCTCCCGCCACCCGCCCGCTCGTGGGCGAGCGCGGCCCCGATGGCGGTCGACACCGTGCCGTCGATACCCGCGACTCCGCGGTTCGACCGCACCTTGACGCCGTGGGTGTTCAGGCCCACCAGCGCCGCGTCACGCACCGGATTCGACGCGCCGAGCACCAACTGGTCACCGGGCCGGACCGCGTCGGCCACCGCGGCGGCAACGTGCAAACCGGTCTTGAGCGGATGTGCCCGCAGTTGCGAGTGGACCGCCTCCATCGCGTGCCGGTGCACGTCGCCGCACCTGGCGAGCCAAGCCGGGTCCGGTGTGCCCGTGGTGACGGCGCGGGTACCGGTGGCCTGCGAATTGCCCGACACGTCGGGCCAGCGGGGACCGGTGGTCAGCGCGTACACCGGCACCGACGGGTCGGCCAACAGCGCCGAAACCGGGCGGTGCAGCGTCGGGCGGCCGAGCATGATGACCTGTTTGGGCCGCACCAACCGCAGCGCGAAGGGGTGCAGCGGGTTGTCCGCGGCCGGCGCCGTCGGTTCGGCGACGGTCGGCAGCGCAGCCAGGTTCGGATGCTCGCCCGCGCCGTGCCCGGCGATCACGACGGTGTCCGGCGTCAGGTCGATGTCGAGCGGCTGGTCGAAGGACACCGGCGGCGTGTACGTCCACGGCTTCCCGCCGGGCCTGCCCTGCGGTACGTAGGTCACCGTCTCGTCAGCGTCGGGCACCAACGGCTCCCGCAGCGGGATGTCGAACTGCACGGGGCCCGCATTCGCGGATCGAGAACCCTTGGCCGCGACCAGAATCCGACATACCGCAGAACGCCATTGCGCGTTGAGCACATCGAGGTGCTCCGGCGATTCCTCCGCCAGGCCCAGGCTGATCGACGCGCGGACCTGCGTGCCGAAATATCCCAGCTGTTCGAAGGTCTGGTTCGCGCCGGTGCCCAACAGTTCGTAGGGACGGTTTGCGCTCAGCACGACGAGCGGCACCCGCGCGTAATTCGCCTCGACCACGGCCGGCCCGAGGTTGGCCACCGCGGTTCCCGACGTCATCGCGATGCAGACCGGGGCACGTTCGGCGATCGCCAGCCCGATGGCGAGAAAGCCCGCGGTGCGCTCGTCGATGCGGACGTGCAGCCGCAGCCGGCCTGCCCGGTCGGCGTCCTGCAACGCGAAGGCCAGCGGGGCGTTACGCGATCCGGGGCACAGCACGACATCCCGTACGCCGCCGCGAATCAGTTCGTCGACGACCACGCGGGCCTGCGCGGTCGAGGGGTTCACCACTACAGCTTATCGGCGAAGAAATCGAGCGCCGCTTTGTTGATCGCCTCGGGATGCTCGAGGAAGCCGAGGTGACCGGCGTCGGGAATCTCCAGGTAACGGCCGTTCGGGATCGCGTCGGCGACCTCGCGGCTCAGGTGCGGGGGCAGCACCAGGTCGTCGGCGAACCCGATGACCAGTGTGGGCGCCGTAATACTTCGGTAAGCCGACAGTCGGTTGCCCTGGGGCCGGACCTCGATCTGCGCCCGTCCGCCCGGTGTGACTTTGGTGGGCCACATCGTGAACATGTCGATCCAGTCCCGGACCTTGACGTCATCGTTGAGCGTCTTGGGCGAAAAGTTCTCCAGCAAGCGAATTTTCGCGTCGTACGCCGCAGGCAGTTCGATTCCGGAGTCGAGGAATTCGCGTTCGGCGTTGCGGAAGAACTCGCGGGTGCGATCCTCGCGCCCACGGGTGGCCATCAACACCGCCCGGTCGACCAGGTCGGGGCGGGCCACCATCAGCTCCTGGGCGATGTAGGAGCCCATCGACACCGAGACGATGCGCACCGGCGCCGCGTCGAGCTTTTCGATCAGCGCCGCCGTGTCGGCCACCATCGTTTCGGTGGTGAAGCCGGTGGCGTTCTCGGTGGCCGCGACCCCTCGGTTGTCGAACGTGATGCAGCGGTAGCCGGCGCGCTGGAACTCCGGCACCTGATGCAGGTGCCAGGTTCGGCCTGCACCGCCGTGACCGGCGATGAACAGTACCGATGGGCCGCTACCGCGATCGTCGTAGGCCAAATTCACCCGACTGACGGTACTCAAGCGCCCTCCGCAGGGCGCGGCCCGGGCCATCCGGCAGATCGTGCAGCTCGCACGATATGCGCGTAGCATCAAAACCAAAGGCCCCGATGACTTCGAGAAGAAGCGTGAAATGAAGATCGCGATCAGCGGCGCCGGCGTCGCAGGACCCGCATTCGCCCACTGGATGATGCGCGTAGGCCACGAGGTCACCCTGATCGAGAAGGCGCCGACCTTTCGCACCGGCGGCTATCTGATCGACTTCTGGGGCGTCGGCTACGCAATCACCCAGAAGATGGGTATCGAGGACGACCTCCATGCGGCCGGCTACCGCGTTCGCGAACTGCACATCGTCGACGACGAGGGTCGGGCGTCGGCCCGGCTGCGCGTCGACCCGTTGCGCCGCGCGGCGCGCGACCGCTACATCAGCCTGCCCCGCGGCGACCTGGCTGAAGCGATCTACCGGACAGTCGAGCACGACATCGAAACCGTCTACTCAGAGAGCATCACCGCGCTCGACAACAGATCCGATGGCGTTACGGTCGAATTCGAGCACAGCCAGCCACGGCAATTCGACATGGTGATCGGCGCGGACGGGTTGCACTCCAACGTCCGTGCGCTCGCCTTCGGTCCGGATGCGCGTTACGAGCGCTATCTCGGCTGTCAGGTCGCGGCGTGTGTACTCGACGGCTATCGACCGCGCGACGACCTGGTGTACGTCACGCACAACGTGCCCGACCGCCAGATCGGCAGGTTCTCGCTGCGCGGCGACCGCACCCTTGTCCTGTTCATCTTCCGCTCGCCGACGCCCGCTCTTGCCCCTGACCTCGGTTCCTGTAAAGCGTTGCTGCGCAGTGAGTTCGCCGACACCGGTTGGGAGTCGACGCGCATCCTCGATGCCCTTGACGGCGTCGACGACATCTATTTCGACGTGGTCAGCCAGATCCGCATCGATCGGTGGTCGACGGGTCGCGTCGCGCTCATCGGCGATGCGGCGGCGTGTGTCTCGCTGTTGGCGGGCGAGGGCACCGGGCTGGCCATCGCCGAGGCTTACGTCCTCGCCGGTGAGCTGGGCCGGGCGGGTGAGGACATCGGCGCTGCGTTCGAGGCGTACGAGAACCGACTGCGCGAGTTCATCGAAGCCAAGCAGGACGGTGCCCAGCGGTTGATCTCTTTCTTCACGCCCCGTACCAAGCTCGGCATCTGGTTGCGCGATCTGGCGATTCGCGCATTCGGCATTCCTCCGGTCGGGAATCTGGTGGTGGGCCGGACCCTTCGCGACGACATCGCACTGCCAGAGTACGAGCTGCCAGAGATCAAGCCGCGAAGATGACACACGATACCGTGACGTCGAATACCGTTGCGGGGCAGAAGGAAGCGATGCCATCTATCAACGTGCCCGCCGGGGACAGCTTGCCGGAGCTCGAGCGCGCCACCCGCGGGCTGCTCGCGCTGAACGTGTCCGCGCTCGAGCAGATGGAGCAGCGGATCGGCCTGGCGCCGCTGCGTGCGCTGCAGGCCCTGGATCGGCTGGGGCCGAGCCTGGTCACCGAGCTGGGCGACGAGCTGGGACTCTTGCCGTCCACCGCGAGCAGGCTCAGCGACCGCCTCGCCGACGCCGGTTACATCACCCGCCGGGTCGCTCCCACCAACCGCCGCGCCACGCTGCTCGAGTTGACCGACGCGGGACTCGCGGTGCTCGACGAGCTGATCAAGCTGCGCCTCGAGGCGTTCGGCGCGGTTACCCGGCAGATGACCGAGCGCGACGTCGCGGCGCTGATGCAAGGTGCACGCGCCTTCACCGCCGCCTACCGGGAACTGACCGAGCGCTCACAGGCCGATGGCACATGAGGAAGCGACGAACTACACCGAATCCGCCACTTCGGTGAACGCGATGACCGGGATGCGCCGGCCGGCGGCGCGCGCCTCGTAGTCGGCATAGTTCGGTACGAACTGTTTGGCCAGCTCGAACAGGCGGTCCCGCTCGGCCCCGGTGACCTCCTCGCCGATGAAGGTGCCCCGGTAGCCGCGTGCGGACAGCGTGACGCGCGGATTGGCTTTCACGTTGTGAAACCACGCGGGATGCCGGTCACCGCCGTAGTTGGAGGCGATGACGATCACCCGGCCGGCATCGGTGAAGTAGGTCAGCGGCGTGCTGCGCTGCCGGCCGGTCTTGGCGCCCGTGTGCGTCAGCAGCACCTCCGGCATCACCAGTGACATCGAGACCCGGCCGTTGGTCAGGTTGATCACCGCGCGATCCAGCCGCCATCCGATGCGGCGCAGAAACCACCGCGACGGCCCCAACCCCATCAAACGGGCGCCCGCACGCACGAACGGCGTCGGCGGATCGGGTCGCACTTCAGGAATCCCCACAGCTGCGAGGGTATCGCCGACCGTCAGCGCGCCGAGACCGCCTTCCTGCGGACCCGTTGCACCGCGGCGGTCCACAGCAGCGCCATCGTCGGGGCGAGCTGTCGCTGTTTGACGGTGTCGCGGCTCAGCAGGGTCGATGCGGTCGCCTTGGTGGCGGCCGACGCCTTCGACAGGTGCCCCGAGTCGTAGGGCGGCTGCGGGTCGTATTCGATGACGAGCTGCACCGCCTTGGCCTTCGCGTCACCGGCGATCTGCCCGTAGAGCCACAGGCCGAGGTCGATTCCGGCCGACACCCCCGCGGCGGTGACGATCTTGCCGTCGTGCACCACGCGATGGTCGGAGACGGTGTCGACGCCGAACGGTTTGAGCATCGGCAACGCCATCCAGTGCGACGTCGCGCGTCGGCCGTCGAGCAGGCCCGCGGCGGCGAGGATGACCGAACCCGAGCACACCGACGTCGTCCAGGTCGATGTCTCGTGGGCCGTGCGCACCCAGTCGAGCACCTTCTCGTCGCGGGCGTGTTGGAAGCTCGACAGTCCGCCGGGGACCAAAACGATGTCGGGCGAGGGGGTCTCGTCGAACGAATGGGTGGCGCCGACGAGCAGCACGCCGGAGTCGGCCTCGATCGGCCCCGGTTCATGCCAGACGAACCGCACCTCGGCGCCGGGCAGGTTGCGCAGCACCTCGTAGGGTCCGATGAAGTCGAGCGCGGTGTAGCCGGGGTACACCATGATGGCGATCTGGGTCATGGGCAGTCTCCTGTCTCAGGCGAAGGTCTTGCGATACTGGTCGGGTGAAATACCAAGGCGGCGAACGAAGTTGCGTCGAAGCGACTCGGCGCTGCCGAATCCGCATCGCGCGGCGATGACGGTGACGGTGTCGTCGGTCTCCTCGAGCTGGCGGCGCGCGGCTTCGGTGCGGATCCGCTCGACGTAGGCGCCGGGCGCCTCCCCCACCTCCTCGGTGAACAACCGGGTGAAGTGGCGCGGGCTCATTGCGGCTCGGCGAGCCAGCTCCGTGATGCTGTGCGCGCCACCGGGTTCGGTCTCGATGGCTTCCTGCACCTCGCGGATGGGCGCCCTCTTGGCGCGGGGCATCCACACCGGTGCGGCGAACTGCGTCTGGCCGCCCGGCCTGCGTAGGTACATGACAAGCCAGCGCGCGACCGTCTGCGCGACATCGGTGCCGTGGTCGTCCTCGACGAGTGACAGCGCGAGGTCGATGCCTGCGGTGACACCGGCGGCGGTCCATGTCCGATCGTTGCTGCGCACGAAGATCGGCTCGGGATCGACTGTCACCGCCGGGAATTCACTCGAGAGCTGGTCGGTGTAGGCCCAGTGTGTGGTGGCGGTGCAGCCGTCGAGCAGGCCGGCCTCGGCGGCGAGGAACGCGCCGGTGCACACGCTGACGACCCGGCGCGAGTTCCGGGCGACGGTCTGGATCCAGTTGATCAGGTCGAGGTTGTTCCGGGCGTCTTGAACTCCGGCACCGCCGGGAAGGACCAGGGTGTCGATCGGTGCGCGCGGGTCCGGCAGCGGTTCGGCGACAAGCGCCAGACCTGTGCCGGTGGTTGCGGGTTCGCCGCCGAGTGTCACCACTTTGGCGCCGTAGCCCTCGCGGCCCATGCCCTGCAGATACCGGGACGCTCCCGTGAACACCTCGAATGGACCGACCAGGTCCAGGGCCTGCACGCCGGTAAAGCCGAGAATCACCACCGATCGCATGAACCCAGTGTTGGCCACCAGGTGGATGGCGTCTAGGCCATGCAGCCCACAGATCAGGACACCGCCGGCGACGAGTGTCGGAGGCTCACCACACCAGGGGGGCGAGGTGTTTGAGCGCATAGCCGCGCACCGCGTCGCCGTCGTTGACGTCGAGCGCCGGTGTGCGTACCTGAGCCAGCGATGCGGCCAGCCGGATGTGCAATTCGCTGACCGCGAGCAGGTCGTCGTCGGGCATGGTCGCGCCGGCGGCCCTCAGCGCCCTGGCCATGGCTGCGGACGCGCTCGCGAGGAACTCCTGGGCCTCGTCGTACATGCCCGACATCGCCGACAGGTCGCCGTCGAGCCGCAGGAACCGGCGCATGACGGGTTCGGCGGTCAGGAGCCGCAGGCCCTCGCAGAACGCCGCGACGGCGGCCTCCTTGGCGCCGGAGTCGATGCCGACGGTCTGCAGGCGTGCCATCGCGAAATCGAATGTCTGCCTTCCGAGCTCGGTGATCAACACGTCGCGGCTGGGAAAGCGGCGATACAACGTGCTGCGGCTGACGCCTGCTTGGCGCGCGATGACGTCCATGCTGGCCCTACCGACGCCGACGAGCGCGACCTCCTCGGCGGCCGCTTTGAGGATCGCGGCCTCCTGTTCGGTGCGGCTGTCGGTGTTGCGGCGCATCGGTCTGAGCTATGCGCGCCGACCGGCCGGGCACGCCGCAGGCGGCGCGAACGAGTCGAGCGTGACCGAGCGGTGGAACCGCACGAGCTTCTCGTACTCCAACCGGTTGCGCGCCAACGGGATCAGCCTAACCTTGTCGGGGAGTACCCGCCACGCCAGTTGCAGCACGCGGGTGTACACCTCGAACTCCCGCTGATGGCGGTCCTCCCATCGAAAGCCCGTCATCTCGCGGATCCCGGGATGCAGGATGCCGAAGGAGCAGATTTTGACGACGCGTCCGGCGACAGGTCGTAGCAGCAGCCACGGCGGAGTCAACGCGACGCGCACCGCGGGTGGAATCATCAACGTGGGCAACGGCAGTCGCGTCAGCTGATCGGTGACGCGGCGCAGAAACGCGTTGTCGGCCAACTCGTTGTCGACCATCGAGTCGTAGTACCGCACGGCCTCGTCGTAGCTCGCCGGCAGCTTGGCGTGGTTTCCGGGCAGTTCCAATGACCGGAAGGCCTCGAGCAACTGCTGATAAGCCGCCTCCTTCTCGGCTTCGGTCATGGTGATCGCTGTACAGGGGGTGAACGAGTTCAACACGAGGAACATCCCGCTGACCGCAATCCAGTTCCACAGCTTCGGATCGAGCGCGCTGTAGCGCACGTCGGTGAACGTGCCGTCACCGCGGCCGCGCACCTCGCGATGCATCCGCTTGAGCCGCTCCCCCTCGGCGGCTCGGTCGTGCGGATCGCCCCAGATCGCGAGGAACGCCGAGAGCCCACTTCGCACCCCTCGATCGGCGAAGTTGGCCTCGAAACGGCCGGTTTTGTCGACGGCCGCGGCCACCGGCACCAACGCGACCTCGTCGAAGGCCGCCGCGCCGAAGAAGCCACCCAGCGCGCTGCCGCTGTGTTTTCGGAACTCGCGCATGACCTTTGGACGAACATCGCCGGCAATTCGGACGGGTGGAGCTTCGGCCGTTTCGGTCATGTCGCCTCCGTAGCTTCTGGAACAGAGACTAGTGATTTGTGTCAATGTGTCAACGGGTGACAGGCGCGCACCCTCTCGATCCACCACCGGCGGCGTTCGGGAGGTGCGGCCAGCGCCGATAGGCGCGCCGGATCAGGTTCGGCGGGAAACGCCGGCAAGTACCCGTCCCGGGCACGCCGAGGTTCGGCAACGTCATCCACGAACAACTCGCCGGTGCCCAGCCCGCACGCGTGACGCAGGTCTGGCAGCGCCGCGGCGGCGAGTAGGCCGCGGCCGATGCCGACCGCGGAGTCCAGCGCACTGGAGACGACGACGGGGATGTCGATCTGCGCGGCGATCGCGAGCAGCGCGCGCACTCCGCCCAACGGTGCGACCTTGAGGACCGCGACGTCCGCGGCCTTCTCGCGCACCACCCGCAGAGGGTCGGTGGCCTTGCGGATGCTCTCGTCGGCGGCGATCGGAACGTCGACGCGGCGGCGCAACTCGGCCAGTTCCGCCACCGTGGCGCACGGTTGTTCCAGGTATTCCAGCGGCCCGTCGGCGGTCAGCGCCGTCGCCGCCGTGACCGCTTCGTCGACGCTCCAGCCACCGTTGGCATCGACCCGCACCGTCGGCACTACGGCCCGCACCGCGTTCACGCGCGCCATGTCATCGGCCAAGGTCTGCCCCGGCTCGGCGACCTTGACCTTCGCAGCCAGCGCTCCGGGGAAGCGTGCCAGCACCTCCGGCACCCGGGCGGCGTCGACGGCGGGCACGGTGGCGTTGATCGGAATCTTGTCGCGACGCACCTGCGGCGGTGGTTCATAGGCCGCTTCCAGCGCGGACGCCAGCCAATGCGCCGCCTCCGGCGGCTCGTATTCGAGGAACGCGCCGAACTCGCCCCACCCGGCCGGGCCCTCGATCAGCGCGACTTCGCGGACCGTGATGCCGCGAAAGCGCACCCGCATCGGGAGCGCGACGACGTGCATGCGGTCGAGGACGTCGTCGAGCTGCGGCATGCGCACCATCCTGCCGGTTCGGGTCCGGGAGGTTTAATGATCGCGAATGCGGCTACCTTTCAGTTGCTTAACTAATTGTGATTCGTAGTAGGAGCACATGGTGCAACTGAAGACTCTGGTACCCACGGCGCTGGCGGTGACGGTGACCGCGGTTGCGGGCGGCCTGGCCAGCAAGGACTCGCAGTCCCTGTGGTACGCGAAGCTGCGCAAGCCGCCGTATCAGCCTCCCCCGCAAGCGTTTCCGATCGTATGGCCCATCCTGTACGCGGACATCGCCGTGACCTCGTCGGCGACGCTCGACGAACTCGAGCGCCGGGGTCGGACCGAGGAACGTCGGCGCTACCTCGGCGCTCTCGCGGTCAACCTGGTGCTCAACGGCAGCTGGTCGTGGCTGTTCTTCAACCAGGGCAAGCTCGGCACCTCGGCGGTGGCGGCGGGGGCGCTGACGCTCAGCAGCGCCGACCTCACCCGCCGTGCCGTGCAGGTGCGCGGCGCCCAGGCGGCGCCGCTGGCGTTGTATCCGCTGTGGTGTGCGTTCGCGACCGCGCTGTCGACGCACATCTGGTTCCTGAACCGACGATGATGCGGCTATTGGAGATTCCGCGCCAGGTCGCGGAGTCGGTGTTCTCGATCGTCGGGATCCGGGTGGGCACCGAAGAGCCGCACTACCTGGCCACGAAGCTGTCCGGACAGGTGGAGATTCGCCGGTACGGTCCCAGGATCGCCGCCGAGACCACCGTGAGCGCCGACGAGGACCGCGCCAGAAACATCGGGTTCCGGCGCCTTGCCGGCTACATCTTCGGCGGCAACCACCGCGACGAGACGATCGCGATGACCGCACCGGTCAGCCAGCAGTCGCGCGAAAAGATCGCGATGACGGCGCCGGTCGCGCAAGCCCGCGACGGCGAGAACTCGACGATCCGCTTCTACATGCCGTCGAAGTGGACGATGGACACATTGCCCACTCCGGACGACGAGAACGTGCGGTTGGTCCAGGTGCCGGGTGAAACGGTCGCGGTGCTGCGGTTCACCGGCGATCGCAGTCCGCAAGCCGTCGCCGAACGCACGCGTGAGCTCTCGGCAACGCTGCGCGCCAACGGGATCGAGGCCGTCGGGCCGCCGCAGTCCTGGTTTTACGACCCGCCGTGGACGCTGCCGTTCCGCCGCCGCAACGAGATCGCGATCCCGGTGCGGCCCACCGACTAGACCGTCGCGCGGTCGCGGCCCTCCCAGTAGGGCTTACGCAGCTCCTTTTTCAGGATCTTGCCCGTCGGATTGCGGGGCAGCTCATCGGTGATGTCGACCGTTTTGGGGCACTTGTACGCCGCGAGACGTTCCCGGCACCATGCGATGAGGTCTTCGGGTGCCACCGAATCCTCGACCGACACAACGGCCTTGACCACTTCGCCCCACTTCTCATCGGGCACGCCGATCACCGCGACGTCGGTCACGGCGGGGTGTTCGGCGATGACGCGTTCCACCTCGATGGAGTAGATGTTCTCTCCGCCGGAGATGATCATGTCCTTGAGGCGGTCCTCGACGAAGATGTAACCGTCATCGTCGATGCGGCCGATGTCTCCCGTGCGGAACCAGCCGTCGTCGGTGATCGCCTCCGCCGTCGCCTCGGGTTTGTTGTGGTACCCCTTCATCAGTTGCGGTGTGCGGAACCACAATTCACCCTGCTCACCTGCCGCTACGTCCTTCAGCGTGTCCGGGTCGACCACCCGGACCTCGGCGCCGGGGATGACTCGTCCCGCGCTGACCAGCCGTTCCTCGGTGCCCGAGCGGTGGTCGTCGGGCAACAGCTGGCTGATCACCCCGCAGACCTCGGTCAGCCCGTACACCTGGATGAAATCGGTGTTCGGCCAAGCCTCCAACGCCGCGCGCAGCAGCGGCAGCGGCATCGGCGACGCGCCGTACACGTACGTCTTCAGTGCCCCGAACAACTTGACCGCGTCCTCGCCGGACTCCAGCACCTTGGCCAGCACCGCGGGCACCAGGAAGGTTCGGTTGGCGCCGTTGAGGATTGCGCCGGCCAGCGCGGCGCCGTCGACCTCGCGCGTCATCACCGTCGGCACACCGTCGTGAATGCTGAACTGCACGTAGGACGATCCGCCGACGTGGAAGAGCGGCATCGACACCATGCTCTTGTCGCCCTCGTCGAAGCCCCACCCGTTGTGCGCGTTGATGGTGTGCGCGATCAGGTTTGCCTGGGTGATCTGCACACCCTTCGGGCGTCCCGTCGTGCCCGATGAGTACATGATGATCGCCACGTCGTCGGGCTGAACATCGTCGGCGCGCCCGACCGGCGTCGCGTCGGTGAGCAGCGCCTCGTACTCGTCACCGTCACCGCCGTCGGGCGTCACCTCGATGAGGTGTTCGACGTGGGTGAGCTTGTCGCGGATCTTGTCGATCGTCGGCTTCAACTCCGTGCCCACGATCAACAGCTTGGCTCCCGAGTCGGTGAGCACGTAGTCGATCTCATCGGCGGCCAGCCGGAAGTTGATGATCGCCGTTGCCGCGCCCAACGACGCGGCCGCGATGGTCAATTCGACGCAGGCCGGGTGGTTCTTGTCGAGGAAGGCCACCACGTCACCGCGTTCGATACCGCGCTGCTGCAACGCGCCCGCCAGGCGGCGGACCCGGTCGTTCCATTGCGACCACGTCAAGGTGCGGTCGAGGAAGGTCATCGCCTCGGCGTCGGGTTTGGTTTCGGCCCAATGCGCGAGCCGTTCGTCGAGGAATCGCGGGTCATGCAGGTCAGACATGGGAGAAGCCTAGCGACCGTCGCGGTCTGGTCAGTCGCCTTTGCGGTAAACCTGTCGGCCGGCCAGATACGTGGCCTGCACCTCGAGATCGGCGATCTCCTCGGGCGCCACCGTGCGCGGATCGGCCGACAGCACCACCATGTCGGCGTACTTGCCCACTTCAAGCGAGCCGACCACATCGTCGGCGAACAGCTGGTAGGCAGCGTCCACTGTCTGCGCCCTGATCGCCTGCTCGACGGAGATGCGCTGCTCCGGGCCGATCACCCGCCCGCTCGGGGCCGTGCGGGTGGCCGCGACGCTGATGTTGCGCAAGGGCTCTTCCGGGGTGACCGGCGGATCGTTGTGCAGCGAGATCCGCATACCCGTGGCGACAGCGGATCCGCATGGCATCCAACGGCTTCCGTGTTCAGCGCCGAACAAACCATCGACGATGATGTCGCCCCAGTAGTGGATCTGATCGACGAACACGCTGCAGACGACGCCGAGGTCGTGCGCGCGTTGCAGCTGATCGTCGCGGATGGCGCCGACGTGCTCGAGCCGCAGCCTGTGATCGTCACGGGGCCAACGCCGCAACGCTTCTTCGTACACGTCGAGGATGGTGTCGACACCGGCGTCGCCCTGGACGTGGCAGGCCATCGGCCAGCCCTTGGGGAAGTAGGCGTGCACGATCTCGGTGAGTTGTTCGCGGGTGTAGTTGGCGTGCCCGCACGATCCGGGTGCGACGCCGATGGTGCGCGTGGCGTCGGTGTCCAAGTACGGAAACGACAGGTCGATGTTGCCTATCCACGGCGAACCGTCGACCCAGATCTTGATCCCGACCTGACGGAGCAAGTCGTCGCCTGCGCCCGGGGTCGCGTCGGTGGACATCTGGGCATTGGAGATCTCGTAGAGCCGCAGCCGCACGCTCAGGTGAGTGCGCAGCGTTTCGATCACCGGACGGAACACCGGATCGAAGGCCATCTCCGAGCAGGTGGTCAGTCCGGCGGCGTTGAGCCGCTTCAGTTCGGCGTGCAACATCGCCGGGTAGTCGGCGGGATCGATCACGCCCGCCAGCAAGCTGAACACCGCGGCGGTCTCCTCGGCGGTGCCGTCGAGCTCACCGTTTGCGTCGCGGCCGTACCGGGCGCCTTTGGGGTCCGGGGTGTCGCGGGTGAGCCCGAACCGTCGGGCGGCGGCGCTATTGAAGTAGGCCTTGTGCCCCGAGTTGTGCACGATCACCAAGGGATCGTCGGGGGCGAGTTCGTCGAGCCAGGCCAATGTCGGCGCCGGTAAGCCCCTCTGCAGCAGCGGATCCCAGCCGTTGAGGTACGCACCCTCGGGGCCGCGGTTGGCGACCTCGGTCTTGATGGCGGCGACCACGTCATCGGCCTTGGGCAGTGTGACCGGCCGGATGTCGACCATCCGCTCGGACAGCACGATGGCCTCCATCAGCGGATGGCCGTGCGCTTCGACGAATCCGGGCATCACGCATCCGTCGACGTCGCGGGTCTCGGTGTCGGGGCCGATCCAGCCGTCGATCTCGTTGCCGCTGCCCACGGCGACGATGCGGCCGTCGCTCACCGCGAGCGCCTCCGCGGTCGGCCGGCTTTCGTCGACCGTCAGGATGGTTCCACGGATGATCAGGTCAGCGGGCATCGCTGCTCCTCGTGTCGGCTTTGGTACGGCCCCAGAAGTCGGTCAGCCCGAGATCGGTCGACGTGACCCGGCCGTCGGGCCGCAGCACGATCAGACGGTTGTCGTTGGAGGGCTCAAAGGCGGGCGGGCTGGGCGTCGCGATGACGAGGATGTCCCCGTCGGGTGTGGCGGTCACCCGCTTGACGTCGTCGAGGTCGGCCACCACCGCCATCGTCTCCCCCGACCCGATGTCGATCAGCAAAAGTGACTCTCGCCCATCGGTGTTCGGGTCGTCGCCGCGCACGAGCACCACGCCGCTCACGGTACCCAGTGGCACTGCGGCCGAGTGGTGCTTCGTGAACATGTCTGTGCCTTCGGCCAGTTGTTCTCCGGTGGCGAGCGCCGCAGGGGTGCGCACGATCTCGTAGACGAGTTCGGGGCGGGTCACATCGTGGATGCGGGTGAGCACCTCGGTGCGTCCGTCGGGCCATTCGCGGGTCAACACACCCGTCTGCCGGGACAGGTGCACCGCGCCGCCGTCGGGAAGCGCCATGCGCTTCGGCGTGGCCGCCGGGTCGACGTCGATCATCTCGAATGCCGCGTCGCGCGTGGGCGCCGAATCGGCGATCAGTGTGCCGCGCCAGTTGTCGGCCACATCGTGGGGCGTGGGCGTGGCTTCGGTTGTGCCCAGCGGGATGTGGACGACGGCGCCCGGCTGGGTCAGCGCGATGACGGCGTCGAGGTCCGGGTCGACGTGGTAGGCCATGTAGGCCTGCACGTAATCGTTGCCGAGACCGGGGATCTGGTCGTTCTGCATGACGATCCGACCGTCCTCGACGGCAACGATCGACAATCCGTAGTCGGTGGCGACGTAAGCGAGGCCGTCGGCCACAGCGAGTACGGCCCGTTCCCAGCCGCTCTTGCCGTGCAACTGGACATCCCACAGCAGTTCGCCGGTGTGAAGCGACACCGCGGCCAAGCGCTCCTGCCATACGTCGTCGGTACCGAATGGCGCCGAGCGCACACCGCCGGTGCGGCCGTACGCCGCCAGCACGGCGGGGTGACCGGCGACGGTGGCGAAGCCCACGACGGGGCCGACGCTGGGCATCGGATCGCCGAGCACCCGCGGGACGGCGTACATCCCGAGCAGGGCGCCGACCACCACCACGGCGAATCCGAGCGAACGTGCGATACCCATGACCGATTGTCAGCGGCCCGGTCTAAGTCCGCTCTGGCTCGGTGATGAGAAATCTCCCAAACTCCGATGAAAAATTCGTGCGGCCCGTGTCGAATCCAGTGAGAACCCATTCGACGTAGTCGTGAGGGCGCGAAAACCCGCCCCGTCAGAAGCGACTAGAAGGAGACAGACAAATGGCGCGATACATGCTGATCATGCGGGTCACCCCCGAGGCCGAAGCTGCGTTCGCCGACGCCAACGTGGACTTCAACGAGGTCATCGAGTCGATGGGCCGCTACAACGAGGAGTTGATCAAGGCCGGTGTGATGCTCGCCGGCGAGGGCCTGACCGGTCCGGAGGACGGTTTCGTCGTCGACTTCGACTCCGATCCGCCGGTGGTGACCGACGGCCCGTACACCGAGGCCAAGGAGCTGTTCAACGGGTTCTGGATCATCGACGTGTCGTCGAAGGAGGAGGCCAAGCAGTGGGCCCAGAAGTGCCCCCTGGGGCCCGGCGTGAGGCTCGAGGTGCGGCTGGTCGGCGAGACCGACCAGTTCCCGCAGGACAACCCCTGGATCAAGAAGGAGATCCAGTGGAAGGCCGAGCTGGCGGAGAAGGTCGCGGCGCAGGCGCGGGCCGAGGCCGACAAGTTGGCGTGAGTCCTTGCTGAGCGCGTGCGACGGGCGCTACGTGGCGCGGATCCGGATGGGTCCGCGCCACTCGGCGTTCGGGTCGAGCACCTCACCTTTCTGGGTGATCTCGACGTCGCCGTTGCGGGCCAGGTCGCGGGCGGTCTCGCGGGCGTCGTCCATCAGTTCGCGCCAGTCGTCGCCGCCGACGGCGCGGGCCGCGTCCGACGGGCAGATCGTCTTGTCCGGGCCGCGCTCATGAATGAGCCTCAGGATCGTCTCGCGCAGCCGCTGCCTGGCATCGGTGCTCACCGGCCGAACCCTACGCGCTATGCGCCCGCACAGACCCCGGAGTCGCGGATCACGCCGCCGTAGACGTTTGCGGTCGCGATGTTGGCGTTGATCTGCCCGGACGGCATCCGCTTCTTGATTTTGTCGCTGATCTGAGTGAACTGATACCACAACCGGTAGATCGAATCCCCATGGAACACCGGCGAATACTCGCTCTGGTCCGGGTAGTTGATGATGAACAACGTGTGGGCGCGGGGGTCGAGGAATGCGGCGGACTGATCGAGGTTGGCCGCGACGATGTCGCCCGCCTCGCTGACCCCGGGCCGCCCCCAGTCGTCACCCTGATCGGCCAGGAAACGCTGAAATCCGTACACCTGGCCCATCAGCTGCTCGTACTGCGCGTTGAACCACTGACACGAATCACGCATCGCGGTGATCTGCTCCGGCGTGACCCGTATCTGCCACAGGTTGTACGGGAACACGGTGTAGTCGGGTTGCCAATCCGACGGATGCGGTGTGAACACCGGGAGCGTCGGGGCGGCGGGTTCGGCGCGGCTCACCGGTGCGAACAACAGCAATCCGGTCAGTAATGCGGCAAGCACCCGAAACATGCTCAACCACCGCCGAATTCGGGGCGCAGGATCGGCGCGAGCGCCGACAGCGGGATGTGGGCCTGCACGGTGCCGCCGTCCATCGCCCACTGCGGAAGCCCCGGGCTGAAGTTGATCGGCCGGTCCCGGGCCACCGGGTAGTCAGGCATGTAGAGGATCAACTCATCTGGAGTGAGCGCCCACGCTTTGTACGCACCGGAGTAGACCTTGTCCGGGGTCCAGCGATCCGGGGTGAACGGGTAGGTGCCAGGTTGGTGCGGCGGCGGTGCGGCGTCGAGTGCGGCGACGATGAACGGTTCGCCCAGGCGCGGGATCTCGGCCATGTGGTCGACGCCCGGTTTGAACAGGTCGGCCAGTTGCAGCCGCCGACCATCGGCGAAGGTGAAGGTGCGGTAGGCGTCGCTGATGATCGGTGCGTTCGGGTGTGCGAGGGCGTCGGTACCGACCGTCCCCGAGTACATCTCGTGGAAGACGACGGTCATCGCGCCGCCGTGCTGGAAGATCTGGAAGTGCTGCTCGCCGAAACTGTCGTGGACCGTCATCTTCGCGGCGTCGCGCCAGTTGTTCATCAGGTTGGTCAGGTACTCCCGGATCGTCGGGTTGTCCACCAGATCGCCGGGCAACGCCATCTTGATGTTGCGCGTCGCTTTGCGCTCCGAAACCACCGACGTGCTGCAGAACTGCCCGTCCCAATGCCCGCCGAGCTCCGCGCAGAAGGAGGGCGCCGACGCGGACGCGGTGGGTGCGACGGCCACCACCGCGGTGATCATGGCCGCCGCGGCCAGTGCCGGGTTCAGCAGGCGCATCTCACGTCTCCCCACGTCCTCACGGCAATTCGACTTTGCTTGCCCGCCAACGCCCGTCGACGCTCTCCATCGTCATCTTGATGCGGCTGCGGTCGATGCGCGGATCGGGCACATTGGTGTTGGTGACGGACTGGTCGACGAACAGCAGCACGACCGCCTTGTCCTTGGTCGCCGACTGGACCGCCGATTCGAGCACCACCCCGTGAGCGGATGCCTTGTTGTCGATCAGCAACTGCCGCAGTTGGCTGCTGGACTGTGAGTACATGTCCTTGAACTCGCCGGTCGCCCCGTCGAGCACCGCATCGAAGTTCTCGTCGACCTTCGCCGAGTCGATGCTCGTCAAGACCTGTGCGTAGGTCACCGCTGCGGCCTGGGCCTGTTCGCCGGCCTGAGCGACCTGACGTTCCTGCCACAGTTGCCAGCCGAGGAACCCGGTTGCGCCGAGCAGCACCACGAACGCCAGGATCAGCGCCCCGCGCAGCACCGGGCGGCGCCAGTTGCGTGCGGCGCCTTCGCCGTTCGAGTCGTTGGAGGCGTCGTCACCGGACTCGGTTTTGGGAGTCTCGGCATCGGATTCGGCGGTGTCGGTTTCGGCGGTGTCGGACGTGGCGGTGTCGGACTCGGCCGCCGTGTCGGCTTGCGGCGCGTCGGGCTTGTCGGTCTCGCGGTCTCGGTCGGTACTCACGGGCATCGTCATCTCCTCACGGATAGGCGTCGGTCAGCGCGGCGGCTCGATCGGGAGCGTCGGGCCGCCGTAGGGCGTCGGAATCGTGTAGCGCCCCTTCGGGGTTGGGTCCATCTGTCGGCCGAGGTCGGCACCCGGGGGCGGCCCGGCGGTGTCGTCTCCGGCAGGTCGTGGTGCGTTCTTGGCTCCGCGCACCAGGACTCCGGGGTGGTCGTCGCGACAGTAGGTGTACATGAACGGTTCGGGATAGTCCGCGTTCGACGGCGGCAGCTTGGGGGTGCCGTAGTCGCATGTGTAGCGGGGATAGATCTCGGCGGTTCCCCACAATCCGCCGCTGTGCATCGCGGCGCCGAGCGCGTCGAGCACCGATGTGCGGTGCTTCGGGAACAGCGCGTTCAGCGCCGGCACCCGCAGGTAGAGCAACCGGGACGTGGTGCTCAGATTGCCAAGCAGCTGCACCATGGTGTCGGAGTTGTCGACGAACAGGTTGTCGACGTGCTTCAGGACGCCGGGTGTCTGGTCGGTGAGCCGGCGATAGCCGTCGCGCATCTTGTTGATCCCGACGAAGCTCTCGCTGAGATTGTCTGAGGCAGCATCGATTCCGGCGTTCTTGTCGGCGACGAGGGTGAACACCACCTGGCTGGTGCGCAACAGCGAACTCGTCTCGGGCAGGACCGAATCGAGGGTCGACAACAGGAAGGTGCCGCCATCGACGATGTCGGCCAGTTTCTGCGGACCGGCTTCGCTCAGACTCAGTTCTCGTCTGATGAGTTCGAGTTTCTCGGTGTCGGCCTGGGCCAGCGCCCCGTCGGCGTTGGCGAGCAGCTCGGCCAGGCTCACCGGAATCGCGGCCCGGCCCTGGCCGACCACTGCGCCGTCCGCAAGGAACGGGCCCGTCTGATCGTCGGGAACGAAGTCGATGTACTGCTCACCGGCCGGGGACAGCCCCGAGACCCGCACGGCAGACGATTTCGGGATCTGCTTCGTCGAGTTGACGGTCACCACCGCGTTGACGCCGCCGGGCGTGAGGTCGAGCCGTTCCACCCGGCCGATCCGCACTCCCCGCAGCGTCACATCCTGATTGGGCAACAACCCGGCCGACGCCGGCAGTTCGACGGTGAGCCGGTACGTCGACGCGAGCGGATTCACCTGTAACGCACCGAACAACAGATACGCGGTCGCCACCACGAGCGTCATGACCAACGCGATCGCCGACAGCCAGGCCCGGCGACGGTAACCGAACCGGACGAGGTCGACGATGCGGTCGGCGGCAGCGCCGATCATCGTGGGGCCTCGGCGGGCAGCGGGGCAGGCGACGGCGGCGACGGCGGCGGAGCGACCGGCGGCGCCTGGGGAGCGGCGGCCGGTCCAGGAGCGGCGGCCGGCGCAGGCCCATGCTGGGGCGCGACGATGATCTCACCGGGCTCCGTCGGGCTGGGGATCACCGGGACTTGCGGTACCCCGGGCCCCCTGCCAACGACCCGCTCCTGCAACCGAAACAGCGTGTACTGCAGCGTGCCGACCAGCTGATGCCAGTCGTGGCGCTTGGGTCCGTGCAGCCCCGGGTCGCCGGCGTATCCGATGTCGGGGATGGACCCCAGGACCAAACGGTCGACGCTGGCGTCCAGCGCGATCGAGCTACTGGTCAACGTCTTGAGGAACGGCGGCATCAACCGGTTGAGCGCGTAGAGCGTGGCGCCGGGAGCCAGCGCGACGTCGTTCCACGCGCGCGCAACGGTATTGGCATCCGCGATGACACTGCGACCGCTGGTGTCGGTGCCCGCGATCGACGGGAACTTGCGCATCTGGTTCGAGACATCGCCGAGCTGTTTGACGAGATCGGCGATCTCGGTGGTGTGGGCCGCCAACGTGTCGGTGGCCGGGCGGGCCTCGGCCATCACGTCGGCTATCACCTGGTTCTTGGCGGCAATCGAGTTGGCCAACCGCGAAGTCTCGGTCATCGCGGTCGAAATCTCGTCCGAGCGCGCGTTGAGCGTGCCGAGCGTGTCGTTGGTCTTGCGGATGAGGGCGCCGAACGCCTGGCCTTCGTCACCGGTCGCCTTGCCCAGACCGTTGATGATGTTGGTGAAGTTGCGCACCGCACCGCCGTTGACCAGGATCGCGGCCGAACCCAACACCGATTCGACCGTGGCCGCGGCCGTCGTCGACTCCAGGGGAATGGTGTCGCCGTCCTTGAGCAGCGGCGTGCCCGGTTCCACCGGGCTCGGCGGCTTGATCGCCACGAACACGTCCCCCAGCGGTGTCGCAGAACGCAATTCGGCCGTGCTGCCCCGCGGCAACTGCACACCGTCCATGATCCGCAACGTGGTGACCGCGGTGTAGTTGCGGGCCACCATCGACTCCATCTGGCCGACATCGGCGCCAGCCAGCTTGACCTTGGCGTTCGCCGGCAGGTTCAACGCGTTGGAGAACACGGCGGTCACCCGGTATCCACCGGAGCCCACACTGGGTGCCGGCAGCGGAAGACTCGACAGACCCTCGGTGGCGCAGCCGGAAACGGCCAGGCACCCGCTCATCGCCAGGGCCGCTGCCAGCCGCCGCCGGCGGTTCCGGACGGTGGCCATCACTTCTGCCCCATCGCCGCGAGCCCTTCGAGCATGTACGTCAACCCGAAATCCGGTCCGAAGTCCTGCAATGTTCCCGTGCTGCAACCCAACTGGCGCAGGCCCATCATGTTGCAGACCTCCTTGATCAGCTGGTTGTCGAACAGCACCTTGTCGGTGACGACCTTCACCCGCAGCGCGCCGTTCTTCTGGTCGGCGACGTTGTAGAGGTTGTCCAGGGTCATCGGCGCGAGGTCGAGAAACTCCATCAGATCGCGTTCGTGGTCGACCGCGGTGTTCAACACGATGTCGCCGTTGGCGACGAGATCCTTGATCGAATCCCGGTGCTTTTCCAACACTTCGCCGGTGTTGGTCAACACCTCGTTGATCTTCTTACCGGTGGTGCCACTGCCGAGGTCCTCGTCGGCCAGGATCTGGCTCAGGGCCCGCACGGACGAACCGAACTCCCGCATCATCGAGTCGTTGCGGGCCGCCGCCTCCGACAACGAACTCACGTTGCGCACGATGGTGGTGAGCTGATCCTTGGTCACAGTGCCGCGATCGGCGCTGAGCCGCAACGCATGCGACAGTTCACCCAGCGCGTCCTTCATCTGCTGGCCGTTGCCGTCGACGATCGCCGCGCTGGCGTCCACCACATCGGCGATCGGGCCGTCTCCCTTCCCGTCACCGCGCAGCGACAGCGCGAGCTTGTCGAGAACGTCGAGCACCCTGGCGAATTCGACCGGTGTCCGGGTGCGGTTCAAACCGATGGTGTCGTGGTTCTGCAAGGTGGGGCCGTCCCGGTAGGGCGGGGTCAACTCGATCTGGCGATCGGTGAGGATCGAGTTCGAGATGGTGGCGGCCTGGACGTCTGCGGGTACCTTGACATCCTTGTCGACGGTGAAATCGACCTCGACGTAGCCACCCTTGGCGGTGATCTTGGTGACCTTGCCCACCGGCATCCCGAGGACCGCGACCACATTGCCTTCGTATAGCCCTGCGGCGCTGTCGAACTGGGCGGTGACGGTGATGGTATCGAGCTGATCCGCTGCGAACTTGACCACCACGACGGCCGCGGCGAATGCTACGGCGAGGCCGACGGCGACGACCGCGATGATCTTGGACCTGGTGCTTTTCACACTCGCTCCTGGGATGGCTGGCTCATTTGCAGTCCTGGTAGTACTCGAGCATGCCGAACTGTTTGGCCCGGCCGCTGATTGCGCACATCCAGGAGTCGACCAGCAGGCCGCTGGAGGCGTTGAAGTCGATCGCGTTGCCGGTGCCGGTGATGTTGGTCATGTTGCGTAGCGCGACTGCCCCGGACTGCAGGATGCTGCGCACCATGCCGTCGTTTCGGCCGAGCAGAGTGGAAAGCTCCCGCAGGTTGTCGAGCAGCTCCTCGAGCTCGGGCCGATCGTCGATCACGATGCTGCTCAACGTCTCCACCAGGTTGGTCAGTCCGTCCATCATCGCGTGGAACGTGGCACGCCGCGCGACGAACTCACCGAGCAACGAGTTGCCCTGATCCATCAGGCTGCCGATGGTGGACTGCTGGCGACGCAGCGTGGAGCTGACCAGTTCCGTCGTCTTGAGTAGCTCGCCCAACTGGTCGCGGCGTTCGGCGATGATCGTCGACAGCGTGTGGGTGTTCTCCAACGCCTGCGGAACGACCGGGGGCAGGGTCTGCAGCTGGCGGCCCAAAATCGCCAGAGTTTCGGCGAACTGATCGGAGTCGACCTGCTCGTAGGTGGTGGTGACGTCGGCCAGCGCCTCCTGCAGGTCGTAGGGCACCTCGGTGTGCGTCAGATCGAAAGTGTCGTCGGGCAACGAACCTGGCCCGTCGGGATACAGCGCGAGGTAGCGCGATCCCAGGATCGTCGTGATCTTGATCGACGCGCGCGAGTCTTCACCGAGCACGACGTCGTTGCGGACTTTCAGACCGGCCTCGACATGGTCGCCCTTGAGTTCCATGCTCGACACCTCACCCACCGGGATGCCGGCCACGGTGATCGGATTGCCCGGTTGCAGTGCCGCGGCTTGCAGAAAACGTGCGGTGTAGTGGCGGTAGCCGAAGTCGGCGACCCGCACCAGCATCAGCACCCCGATGAGAACCGAAACCACCGCGACGGCAACGACTCCCAGCCAGATCTTGCTGTAGCTCTCCAGGGGGCGCCGTCTGCGCCGGGTGTTGAGTGTTCGATCAGCCATTGGCCATATTCCTGCACTTGGGGGTGTACCGGGCTTTGTTGCCGGGGGTGGCCGCGTCGACGACGATCGGGGTCACATCGTTGAGGCCGGGGAAGAACGCGGTGCCGTCGAGGTTGCACGCATAAGCGCTGGCGTAGGTGCCCTCGCCGGTGATGCGCGCGAATCCTTTGAGCATCAACGGCAGATTGGCGCCCACGAAGGCCAGTTGCGGTTCGATCTTGACCATGTGCTGCGCGAAACCCGGTTCGCGCTGAACGAGTTCGTTCAGCGAGGGGTAGACCTCGTCGGAGATCGTCGATAGCTGGCGCACCACTTTGGCGATCGAGCCCATCGAATCCACCAGTTGGGGCCGTCGCGCGTCGAAGGTCGAGACCACCGAGCGTGCTTGGCCGATGACGTGGTCGAGGTCGTCGTTGTGTCGGGCGAGGTTGGCAACGACGAGGTTCAGGTCGGTGATCACCCCGCCGAGTTCCTCGTCGCGGCCGGCGAACGCGTCGGTCAGCTGCGCGGTCTGGTCGATCAATGCGGTGATCGACCCCTCGTCGCCCTGCAGTGACTGGATCACACCCTTGGTGAGGTTGTCGGCATGCCGCGGGTCGAGCACGCTGAACAGCGGTTCGTACCCGTTGAGGAGCCTGCCCACGTCGAACGACGGATCGGTCTGTTCGACCGGGATGACACTGCCGGCGGGTAGCGGATCGGGCGATCCCAGGTTCCCCAGCGACAGGCCGAGGTACCGCTGCCCGACGATGTTCTGGTAAGTCACCGAGGCGACGGTGGTGCCGAGCAACTGCTGGTCGCGCTGCACGACGAACGACACCTTGGCGTGTTTGCCTTGCAGGTCAATGCTTTCCACCCGACCCACCCGGACGCCGGCCATCCGGACGTCGTCACCCTCGCGTAGGCCGAAGACATCGGTGAACACCGCGGCGTAGGGCACCGTCGAGCCGGCGACGTCCCGGCGCAGCGTGACGTAGACGAGCCAGGTCAACGTCAGCGCCACCACCATGAACAGTGACAGCCCGACGAGTGCGGCACGATATTTCATCGGGTCCCCCCGATCACGGCTTCGGCGGGCAGCGGTGGCGCCGGTGCGGGGGCGGCGGGTGGCGGTGCGGGTGCGGCCGGCGGCGGCGCGGGTGCCCGGGGCGAATCCCCCGGTTTGGGTGCAACCGGCGCCACAGGCGACTGGTTCGCCGGCGGTGGGGGTATCGGCACCAGCGCGTCGTTCGCCGTTCCCGGCACCGGCGGCGCGGGCGACATCCACGGTGGTAGTGGTGGATTCGGGTCGGCCAGGCTGGGATTGGGGTTCACCAGCGGCGGACCCACAGCGATCAGATTTCCGTTCTCGCCGAGCACCGTGCCCGGGGGAGGCGCCAGATCCTTGGGCGGCTGATAGTTCTGCGGCAGCAGCACATCGGGCAACTCCGGCCGGGTCACCACCAGGGGCGCGGTGTAACAGCTGGGGCCCTTCAGTTCCCCGTAGCGCGGGCAGTCGGCCCGGGTGTAGGTGTAGCTCGGTGTCAGGGAGAAGTTCATCCGCATGTTGCCGACATCGCGCTCGGGCCGCCAGACCTCGTTGAAGAACTTGTCGGACAAGCCATTCAGCTTGATGAAGGCCGGCAGCCAGTGATGTGAGGTGTCGGCCAGGATCCCCATCACCGGCGTCAGCTCCGAGGTGATCGTGACCAGCCGGTCGGTGTGGTTGTTCAGTGCAGTGTGGGTGGTTCCCATGGTGTGCATACCGCCACTGATCAGCGCGTCGAGTTGAGCGCGCTGCTGAACCAGGGTTTGCATCGGTTCGACAGCCATGTGCAGCGCGTCGATCAGTTCCGGCGCGGTGGCCTGCAGCCCCCGCGTCGCATCGACCAGCGCCGAGACCGTGGTCGGGCCCGGATCGGTGGCGACGATCGCGTTGAGCTGATCGAGCATCCGATTCAGTTGCGCGCCACTGGTGAGCAGTTCGGTGCGGCGATCCTCGGTGGCCTCGTTCACGGCCGCCAGGACGCCCACCGTCTTGTCCTCGCGACCGCGGCCGGTGGCGGCCAGGATGTCGCGCAACTTACTGATCGTGGTCTGAAACAGCACGGTGGGCAGCTCGGTGTCTTCCGGAATGTGCGCCCCCGCACTGATCGCCGGTCCGCGTTGCTTGCTTGGATCATTCGCCGGCCCGCCGGCGGGATCCACCAGTTGCACCGACGACACCGCGAACACGTTGCTGGGCACCACCCGCGCCGTGACGTTCGCCGGTATGGAGCGGGCGTAGTGGGGATCGAGATTGATGTGGACGTAGTTGGGATTTCCGTGCGCTGCCGGGGTGACACTGTCGACGGCTCCGACCAGGACGCCGTGATACTTCACGTCTGAGCGCTGCGGCAGTCCGTCACCGACGTTGACGAGATTCGCCACGACGCGCACGAACGGATCGAGGCGTCCCGTCGCCTTGACCAACAGGGTCACCGAAATCAGCGCCAGCACAACAGCAACGGCGATACCGGCGCCGATCAACTGGCGATCGGTGGGGCCCCGCCCGTCCAGATCAAAGGAATTCGCCACCTACCCCCCAAACCTCGCTCCGGAGTCGACGTTCCACAGCGCCATGGTGAGAAGCATGTTGACGATGATCACCACGGTGATGCTGGCCCGCATGGCATGTCCGGCGGCGACCCCGACGCCCTCGGGCCCGCCGCTGGCATAAAAGCCGTAGTAACACTGGATCGTCGTAGCGATCCAGACGAAGACGATCGCTTTGAGAAGCGAATACAGGATGTCCTCGCCCGACAGCATCAGCGTGAAGTAGTGCAGATACGAGCCGGTCGATCCCCCACTGATGACGTACACGACGACCTGTGTGGTCAGGTAGCTGACCGCCAGGCAGACGACGTAGAGCGGGATCACCGCGATCACCGAGGCCATCAAGCGGGTGGTGACGAGGTACGGGATGGGCCGGATCGCCAGTGAGTCAAGGGCGTCGATCTCTTCGGCGATGCGCATGGAGCCCAGCTGCGCGGTGAACCGGCAGCCGGCCTGGGTGGCGAACGCCAGCGACAACGCGATCGGGGCGAGTTCGCGGGTGTTGACCAGTGAGGAGATGATGCCCGTCGCGGGACCCAGGCCGAGCAGGTCCAAGAAGTTGTAGCCCTCGATGCCGACCAGCGCTCCGACGGTGACGCCTAGGACGATCGCCACTCCGGCGGTTCCGCCTCCGACCACCAAAGAACCGTTGCCCCAGGCGATGTCGGACAGCAGACGGACGAACTCGGAGCGATAGTGCCGAAGCGCCAACGGGATTGCGACGATCGCCCGGACGAAGAAGACCAGCATGTGACCGAGGCGCCCGATCGGCGGGCCGACCTTCCCGAAGAAGCGGACGAAGGGTGCCAGCAGCGGAGGTACGTAAGTCGAGGCCATGTCACAAACCGACCCTGGGGAACAGCATGATGTAGAGCTGGCTGATCGCGACGTTGACGACCATCAGAATCAGAATCGATTCGACGACGGCGGCGTTGACCGAGTTCGCGACGCCGGTGGGACCGCCCTGGGTGGACAGCCCCTTCTGACAGGACACCACGGCGACGATGGCACCGAAGATGACCGCCTTCACCATCGCCACGATCATGTCGCCGGTCGTGGTGAACGAGGCGAACGTCGCGACGAAACTGCCGGGCGCGCCGTTCTGGAAGTAGACGTTGAACAAGTAGCTGGCGAGGAATCCGACGAAGCACACCATTCCGGTGAGCGCCACGCCGATCATGATCGCCGCGGCGAACCGCGGAACGACCAGGCGCCGGATAACCGACACGCCCATGACTTCCATCGCGTCGGTCTCCTCGCGCATCTTGCGCGAGCCGAGGTCGGCGGTGATGGCCGAGCCGACGGCGGCCGCCATCAGAATCGCGGCGGTCAGGGAGGCCGCCTGACGGATCACCGCCAGGCCGCTGGCCGCTCCGGCAAGTGAGGTGGCCCCGACCTGACCGGCCAGGAGCGCGAACTGAATCGACAGAGTCACGCCGATGGGCAGTGCCACGAGGACCGTCGGCAACACCGCGGTGCCCGCCATGAACGCGGCCTGGCGAATGAACTCCCACCACTGGAAACGTCCGGTGAACAGGTCGATGAACATGTACTGCACAGTCCGCACGCCCAGCACGAACTGGTCCCCGGCCGTCGCGAGCGAAGCCAGGGGATGGCGTTTGATGTAGCCGCCGGCCCAGTTGCCGATGACCTCGACTCCGTCACCACGTGTCGTCATGCTGAATCGCCATTCACTTAATGCTCAGACCCCCTGTCGGCAGCATTCACTATGCGTTGATACTGCCGCAGCAAAATTCAGTATTTTCCACCCGTTTGCCGTGGCCGCACTTTTGCCACAGCACCGAGACCCGTCACCACACATCCGATGAGGATGGACATTAACTTATTCCGTATGCGGGTGGTCCGATACGGCACCCCTTCCAGTCGTCCGAGTTGTGGCGGCATCGGTCAGAAGAGGTACCCGAGCGGCGCGTAGCGGGTGGCCCGCGCGAAGGCGGACGCCTGCCGACCGGTTCGGACAGGTTCGCGCGTCGATTCGCAGGGACTTGGTGACTGGAATTGGAACACGTTCTAGTCTGATGGCCATGAGTGACCTGCTGCGCCATCCGATCCATTCCGGCCATCTCACCGTCGGGGCACTGAAGCGGAACAAGGACAAGCCGGTGCTGTTCCTCGGGGACACCACGCTCACCGGTGGGCAGCTCGCCGAGCGCATCAGCCAGTACATTCAGGCGTTCGAGGCGCTCGGCGCGGGCGCGGGAACGGCCACCGGCCTGCTGTCGCTGAACCGGCCGGAGGTGCTGATGATCATCGGCGCCGGACAGACCCAGGGTTACCGCCGCACGGCACTACACCCTCTCGGTTCGCTGGACGACCACGCCTATGTGTTGAACGACGCCGGTGTCACGTCGCTGATCATCGACCCGAACCCGATGTTCGTCGAGCGGGCGCAGGGACTTTTGGAGAAGGTGCCCGCGCTCAAGCAGGTGCTGACGATCGGCCCGGTGCCCCCTGAGCTGGAGGGTGTCGGCGTCGATCTGACCGCCGAGGCCGCGAAGTACTCGCCGCAGCCGCTGGTGGCAGCCGACCTGCCGCCCGATCACATCGGCGGTATGGCTTACACCGGCGGCACGACGGGCAAGCCCAAGGGCGTGATCGGCACCGTGCAGTCGATCACGACGATGACGACGATCCAGTTGGCCGAGTGGGAGTGGCCGGAGCGCCCGAAGTTTCTGATGTGCACCCCGCTGTCGCATGCGGGCGCGGCGTTCTTCGTGCCGACGATCATCAAGGGCGGCGAACTGGTTGTGCTGACGAAGTTCGACCCGGCCGAGGTGCTGCGGGTGATCGAGGAGCAGAAGATCACCGCGACGATGCTGGTGCCGTCGATGATCTACGCGCTGATGGACCACCCGGACTCGCACACCCGTGACCTGTCGTCGCTGGAGACGGTGTACTACGGCGCCTCGGCGATGAACCCGGTACGGCTGCGCGAGGCGATCGATCGGTTCGGCCCGATCTTCGCGCAGTATTACGGCCAGTCCGAGGCGCCGATGGTGATCACGTACCTGGCCAAGGGTGATCACGACGAGAAGCGGTTGACGTCGTGCGGGCGGCCGACGGTCTTCGCGCGGGTCGCGCTGCTCGACGGTGACGGTAACCCGGTGCCACAGGGCGAGGTCGGCGAGATCTGTGTGTCCGGCCCGCTGGTGTCCGGTGGCTACTGGAACAAGCCGGAGGCGACGGCTGAGACGTTCCGCGACGGCTGGATGCACACCGGCGATCTGGCCCGCGAGGACTCCGACGGCTTCTACTACATCGTCGACCGGACCAAGGACATGATCGTCACCGGCGGATTCAACGTGTTCCCCCGCGAGGTGGAAGACGTTGTGGCCGAACACCCGTCGGTTGCACAGGTGTGTGTGATCGGCACGCCCGACGAGAAGTGGGGCGAGGCGGTGACCGCGGTGGTCGTGTTGCGCCCCGACGCCGATCGCTCCGAGGCAGCCGTCGCGCAGATGACCTCCGAGATCCAGGCCGCGGTCAAGGAGCGCAAGGGTTCGGTGCAGTCGCCCAAGCAGGTGATCGTCGTCGACTCGGTGCCGGTGACCGCGCTGGGCAAGCCGGACAAGAAGGCCGTGCGCGCGCAGTTCTGGGAGGGCAGCGACCGCGCGGTCGGCTGAGTTCCTGTTGGCGCGAGCGACCGCGTTTGTACATGCGATAGCGGCGTGTCGACGGGCAGACACGGTCGCTCGCGGGGGGTTTGCTACGGGGTGACGACGAAATCCGCTCTCGCCCGGGCGGTTTCGATGCGCGCGACGTTCGGGTCGTCGACCGCGCGCACCCATGCCTCGGCCTGCTCGGGTGACTTACCGAACTCGACGTGCCGGCCGACGAGGCGACGACGGCGTACGTCGGGCGGGGCGTCGACGTACCAGACCTCGTCGAGCAGGGCACGAATAGTCGGCCATGGGGGCTCGTCATCGAGCAGGTAGTTGCCCTCCGTGACGATCAGTCGATGGTCGGGCAGGACGGGGATGCTGCCCGCGATCGGCTGTTCTAGATTGCGGTGAAACGCCGGCGCGTAGACGGTCTCGTCGCGCTGGGCCCTGATGCGTTGCAACAGAGCGAGATATCCATAGGCGTCGAACGTGTCGATCGCGCCTTTGCGGTCGATGCGGCCCAGCCGCCGCAGTTCGACGTCGGCGAGGTGAAAGCCGTCCATCGGCACATACACCGCGTCATCGGCCGCGATCGCCTCGGCCAGCGTCGACTTGCCCGCACCCGGCAGCCCCGTGACACCGAGAACGACGCGGGGCTGTCGGCGCCAAAGCGCGTCGAGCCGACTAGTCCAGGAGGGCATCGATTTCCGCGGCGAAACGAGCAAGTCGCTCCTCTTCGCTGGGAATGCCCCGCTGCTCGTCGGCGGCGCGCTGCCAGCCCAGCCGCCACATCCTCGCGATCGCCCGGTCCCCCAGTCCCGCGTACGGGTTGACGAGCGTGTGCGGGAATGCCTTGCGGCCTTCCCAATACGCTGTGACCAACCTGTGGGTCATACCTTCCAACTTTCCGTCGCGACCAGTTGGAAAGCGCTGCGACACGCCGCACGAAACGCGGTTTGCATCGGCTCGGCACAATGAAGGCGTGAGCGACGTGCAGGCGACCGTCGACGCGGTGTGGCGGATGGAGGCGGCGAAAATCGTCGCGACGCTGACGCGCTCGGTCGGCGATGTCGGGCTCGCCGAAGACCTGGCCGCCGACGCGCTCGTCGATGCATTGGAGCAGTGGCCCGTCACCGGCGTTCCGCGCAACGCCGGCGCATGGTTGACCACCGTTGCCAAACGCAAGGCCATCGACTTGTGGCGCCGCCAGGAGAATCTTGACAGCAAATACGCTGCGATGGCTCGCGAACTCCAAAGCCATGTCGAGGAATCGTGGGACCCCGACCGCATCGACGACGACGTGCTCCGGCTGATCTTCATCTCGGCACACCCGGTGCTGCCGCGGGAAGGCCGGATCGCGTTGACGTTGCGGGTCATCGGCGGGCTGACCACCGAGGAGATCGCCCGTGCCTTCCTTACGTCCACCCCGACCGTCGCCGCGCGGATCACCCGCGCCAAGAAGGCCCTCTCGGCCGCGAACGTGCCCTTCGAGGTGCCGGACCGCTCGGAGTATCCGGAGCGGCTCTCGGCGGTGCTGAGCGTGATCTACCTGATCTACAACGAAGGCTACTCGGCGTCGTTCGGACAGCGCTGGATCCGCGACGAGCTGTGCACCGAGGCGCTGCGCCTCGGCCGGGTGCTCGCCGCGCTGGTGCCCGATGAACCGGAAGTCCACGGCCTGGTGGCGTTGATGGAGCTGCAGTCGTCGCGTTTCGCCGCCCGCACCGACAGCGACGGCCGGCCGATCCTGCTCGAGGACCAGAACCGGGCGAAATGGGACCGGGCGCAGATCCAGCGTGGTGTGGCCGCGCTCGAACGCGCCGCGAACACGTTGCGGCGCAAGGGCACTGGATGGGGTCCGTATGCACTGCAGGCGGCGATCGCCGAGTGCCACGCCACCGCGCCGACCGCAGCCGACACCGACTGGGGCCGCATCGTCGCGCTGTACGACGGATTGGCGCGGGCGGCACCGTCACCGGTGGTCGAACTCAACCGGGCGGTGGCGGTGGCGATGGCCGACGGCCCCGAAGCGGGGCTGGCGATCGTCGACGCGTTGACGGGCCTGGAGGCTTCGTATCTGTTGCCGAGCGTGCGCGGCGAACTGCTGTCCCGAATGGGACGTGACCACGAGGCCGCGACGGAGTTCGAGCGCGCCGCCGCCATGACCGACAACGAGCGGGAACGAGAAATACTGCGCGACAAGGTAAGTCAGGTGCGCCGGTAGCATCGGCGCCATGAGTGAGATCAAGGCCGCCCTCGTCGGCCATTCGGGTGCGTTGTTCCGGCTACGTCGTCACGGTATGAGCGGTAGCCTCCCCGCATGGGCGATCGGATGGCACCCCCGCGGTGGCTCAAATTCGCCAACAAGCTGGTGATGGTGCTGTTGCGTCTCGGGTTGCCGATCTCGCGGCACGAATCCCCTGTGGTGTTGACCGTGCCCGGCCGCAGGACCGGTAAGCCACGGTCGACGCCGATCACGCCGATGTTCGTCGACGGCGCCCGCTACGTCATCAACGGCTACCCGGGCGCGGACTGGGTGAGCAACGCCCGCGTGGCCAATCAGGTCACGCTGCGGTATGGCCGGCGATCCGAGCGAGTGCGCCTCGTCGAGCTGACCCCGGACGAGGCGCGGCCGGTGCTGCGGCAGTTCCCGGCGCAAGTTCCCGTCGGCGTCGAGATGATGACGCGTGCCGGGGTGTTGGAGACCGGGACGCCCGAGGAACTCGAGGCCATGGCGGGCCGCCTGCCGGTGTTCCGCGTCGAGGTCATCACGTAGCGTTTGCGCCATGTCCGACATTCGCCTGCCCTGGTGGCTGAAGTACGTCAACAAGGTGATGATCGGCCTGCAGAAGCTGGGCATCCTGGGCGACAAGGGCCCGGTCGTGCTCGAGGCGCCCGGCCGCAAGACCGGTAAGCCGCGCAAGACCCCGGTCACCCCGATGGAGGTCGACGGGCAGCGCTACGTCGTCGGCGGAGTACCCGGCTCGGACTGGGCCGCCAACGTCAGGGCCGCCGGTGAGGTCACCCTGCACATCGGCCGCCGCAGCGAACGGGTGCGGATGGTGGAGATGCCGATCGACGAGGCACGACCGTTGCTGCGGGAGTTCCCGTCGAAGGTGCCCACCGGCGTGGACTTCATCAAGGGCGCGGGGCTGGTCACCGGACCCGACCCCGACGAGTTCGAAGCGCTCGCGGGCCGCTGCCCGGTTTTCCGCATCGATAAGGTAACCCCGTGAGTGACAACCCCTTTGACCCATCGCTGTGGCAAGCCGTCGACGGTTTCGAGCTGACCGACATCACCTACCACCGTCAGGTCGTCGACGGTGTCGCGCAGCCGACGGTGCGCGTTGCGTTCGACCGGCCCGAGGTGCGCAACGCGTTTCGGCCGCACACCGTCGACGAGCTGTACCGCGTCCTGGACCATGCGCGGATGTCATCGGACGTCGGTGTGGTGCTGCTGACCGGTAACGGCCCCTCGCCGAAGGACGGTGGATGGGCGTTCTGCTCCGGCGGGGATCAGCGGATCCGCGGCCGCAGCGGTTACCAGTACGCATCGGGCGAGACCGCCGAAACCGTCGACCCGGCGCGCGCCGGGCGCCTGCACATCCTCGAGGTGCAGCGGCTGATCCGGTTCATGCCCAAACCGGTCATCTGTCTGGTCAACGGGTGGGCGGCCGGCGGCGGACACAGCCTGCACGCGGTATGCGACCTGACGCTGGCCAGCCGCGAGCATGCCCGGTTCAAGCAGACCGACGCCGACGTCGGCAGCTTCGACGGCGGCTACGGCAGCGCCTATCTGGCCAAGCAGGTAGGCCAGAAGTTCGCCCGCGAGATCTTCTTCCTCGGCCGCGCGTACACCGCGGAGCAGATGCACGCGATGGGTGCGGTCAACGCGGTCGTCGACCACGCCGATTTGGAGAAGGTGGCACTGCAGTGGGCGTCGGAGATCAACGGCAAGTCGCCGCAGGCGATCCGGATGCTCAAGTACGCGTTCAACCTCACTGACGACGGCCTCGTGGGTCAGCAGTTGTTCGCCGGTGAGGCAACGCGATTGGCGTACATGACCGACGAGGCGGTCGAGGGCCGCGACGCGTTCCTGGAGAAGCGGGACCCCGACTGGAGCGCCTTCCCGCGCTACTTCTGAGCGACGGCGCTCGGCACCCGGTAGGCGAACGACTTCTTCTGCCGCTCGGCCATCTTCTCCAGGCACTGGTGGTGCTTACGGGCGTGGTAGGCCAGCGGGAAGTACGTCAGCCGGTCGGGAAGTACGCGGTAGGCGATGCGGATCGCCTTGTAGATGCGGTTGAGCTGACGCTCCTCTTCGGGGCTCCAACTCACGCCGAGCTTGGCGCGTAGGCGCGGGTCGAGCAGCCCGACGATCGACAGGTAGTTCAAGCGGAGTACCGGCCGCAGCATGGCCTTGATCAGCGGATAGAACAGCTTCGGCACCGACGGCGGCATCTCCATCGTGCCGGTGATCAGGTCGTCCATCAGCTTCCGGGCCTGCGGGGTGGCCTCGAGCTTGTCGATCATCGACTCGAAGTACTCGGTCATCTCCTGATCGGTCTCGGGATAGTCGCGCATCGGCACATGCAGCAGGCGCGCCAGCCGGCGGTTGTCGCGCAGCAGTTGCGTCTTCTCGGTGTCGGTGAAGTCGCGCCCGATCAACAGGCGAGCGCCGTGGACGTTGACGATGTAGCCGGTGCAGATGACCCATTGGTACGCCTCGGGATTCAGGGCGCTGATCTGTTTGCCGGTCTCCGCGCTCTTCATCGTCATCGGCCGGTGCATGGCCCTGACCCGGTTTCCCTCGGCGACGGCTTCGGTGCCGCCGTACGTCCACCGCAGCACCGAGTCGATGGACCGGATCGCGCGCCCGCCCGGATCGCCGTGGAATGCCGCCGAGTAGCGGCCGGTGACCTCGGCGATGACGGGATGCATCGCCTGCATCATGAACGCCGCGCCCTCGAAGATCAGGAATGTCCAACGCCCAGTGTGCTCGGCGGTCAGCGAATCCGGCGGGACCAGTTCGATCGGCTCGTCGTCGACGGACAGGTCTATGTCCGAAGTGGCGGTCATGGCGGTGTCCACCTCCATTCCAGGTAGTCAGGCGAGGTTAATATGACCGTCGGGTCGCATTCAAGTCGCGTAAGGGGCGCTCGTGAGCAGCGATAAACGCAGGTCAGCACGCCGTAAGACGCCGAAGCAGCAGCGCTCTCGTGAGATGGTCGCAAAAATCGTCGAGACCACGGCCGGTCTGCTCCTGACCACCGACCCCGCGCAGGTGACGACGAACCTGATCGCTGATCGCGCGGGGGTCAGTAAGGGATCGATCTATCAGTACTTCGCCGACAAGGACGAAATCCTCGAGGCCGCCATCGAACACCTCGCCGCCTCGCAGGCACCGGTCATCGAGGAACGGCTACGGGACGTGACGCTCGCCCAGCCCGCCGAGGCGATGGCGGCCTCCATCGACTTCCTCGTCGACGTGACGATCGCCAACCGCGGCCTGCTTCGGTACCTCGCCGAACGGCCGGACCATGTGCGCGCGTTCGAGAGCATCTCGGGCCTGAACGCCACGCTCGTGGCGATGTCGACGTTGCACATGAACCACTACCACGACCAGTACCGCAACGAGCTCAGCCCAAAGGCGTTGGCGTGGTTGTTCTTCAACATGACGGTGGCGACGACACTGCGTTACATCGAGTCCGAGGACCCGATCCGCCTCGACGAGTTGCGAGCCGGGCTGAAGTTCGCTTCGTCGGGCCTGCTGGCCGGCGGCCCGGGCCGCACGCGCGATTTGTGAGTGAATTCGATCGATGAGCGAACGTTTTCACTCACAAACGCCTCACCTAGACTCACCGCTCGTGAGCAAGAGCCCGTTGCGGCGGTTGGCCGATCAACTCGTCCTGACCACCATGCGCCCGCCGGTGGTCCCCGAGTTGCTGCAGTACCAGCGCGGCCGCGACATCGTCGACCTGCGCGGTAAGCGCATCCTGCTCACGGGCGCGTCATCGGGCATCGGCGAAGCGGCCGCGGAGAAGTTCGCCCGCCGCGGAGCCACCGTCGTGGTGGCCGCACGCCGCCAGGAGCTGCTGGACGCGCTGGTCGAGCGGATCGTCGATCAGGGCGGGGACGCCTGGGCGCACGCCTGTGACCTGTCAGACCTCGACGCGGTCGACGGCTTGGTCGAGCGGGTCACCACGGAGCTCGGGGGCGTCGACATCCTGATCAACAACGCCGGCCGGTCGATCCGCAGGCCGCTGGCCGAGTCGCTGGAACGCTGGCACGACGTCGAACGCACCATGGCGCTCAACTACTACGGACCGCTGCGACTGATCCGCGGCCTGGCGCCGGGCATGCGCGAGCGGCGCGACGGCCACATCATCAACGTGTCGACCTGGGGTGTGCTCAGCGAGTCGTCGCCGTTGTTCTCGGTGTACAACGCCTCGAAGGCGGCGCTGACCGCGGTGAGCCGCGTCATCGAAACCGAATGGAGCGCCGACGGAGTGCACTCCACCACGCTGTTCTATCCGCTGGTGCGCACACCGATGATCGCCCCCACCCGCGCCTACGACGGCCTGCCCGGGCTGTCCTCCGACGAGGCCGCCGACTGGATGATCACGGCCGCCAGAACCCGGCCCGTGCGGATCGCGCCGCGGATGGCCGTCAGCGCCCAGGTGCTCAACAGCTTCGCGCCCGCGGTCGTCGATGCCGTGATGAAACGGCAACGCGTACAACCGAACAAGTAGATGCCGCACCCTGACATCGCGACCGTCGCCGACATCGCACGCGTCTTCGGCGCCGAACGTCGCGACGCCGTCGCGTTGATCTCCGGCGAGCGCACCGCGACGTTCGGCGACCTCGACACCCGATCGAACCGGGCGGCCCAGGCGCTGCGCGCCGCCGGTGTCGGGTTCGGTGACCGGGTCGCGTTCGTCGAGAAGAACGGCATCGAGTTCTTCGAAGTCGCTTGTGCGCTCTCCAAACTCGGCGCGGTCGTGGTGCCGGTCAACTGGCGGCTGGCCCCACCGGAGATGTTGCACATCATCGACGACGCCGGCGCGAAAGTGGTGATCGTCGGCGCCGAATTCTTCAATCACATGGAGGCGATCGAGGACCGGTTGGATGCTCTCGTCGTCGCCGTCGGTGAGCATCCCCGTTGGCCGGATTTCGATCGCTGGATCAGCACCTATCCCGCCGAGGACCCCTGCGTCACAACGCAACCCGACGATATCGCGTTCTTGATGTACACCTCCGGCACCACCGGCTCACCCAAGGGTGTGATGCTGACCAACGACAACTACTTCTGCAAGGCCACCGGGATCGCCGACAAGTGGCGCTTCGACGCCGACAGCGTGAGCCTGGCCGTGATGCCGATGTTCCACATGGCGGGCTCGGGTTGGGCACTGGTGGGTCTGTGCGAAGGTGCGCGTACGGTCGTGCTTCGCGACGTCGACCCGTCGGCCATCCTCGATGCCGTTGCGCAGCACGGCATTACGAACATGCTGCTGGTTCCGGTGGTGATTCAGCGCCTGTTGGAGACCCCGGGGGTCGCGACGACGGACTTCTCGGCCCTGCGCGCCATCGTCTACGGCGCATCGCCGATCACCGACGACGTCCTGGTCCGGGCGCTCGAACGGTTCAACTGCGATCTGCTGCAGGTGTACGGGCAGACCGAAACCACCGGATCCATCACCCAACTGGACCGTCACGACCCCGAACTGCTGCGCTCCTGCGGTAAGCCGTTCGGTTGGGTCGAGGTGCGCATCGTCGACGACGGGGGCCGCGACGTCCCCACCGGCGCGGTCGGCGAGGTGTGGACACGCTCCCGCCAGAACATGCGCGGCTACTGGAACAACCCCGCGGCGACGGCGGCGACCGTCACCCCTGACGGCTGGCTGAAGACCGGCGACGCCGGTTACGTCGATGCCGAGGGTTATGTGTACCTGCACGACCGGGTCAAGGACATGATCGTCTCCGGCGGTGAGAACGTGTACCCGACGGAGGTCGAGAACGTTCTGATGACGCACCCGGACGTCGCCGATGTGGCGGTGATCGGTGTGCCGGACCCGACGTGGGGTGAGGCGGTGAAGGCTGTCGTGGTGCCCGCCCCGGGCTGCTCCCCCAGCGAAGTGCGGTTGATCGCGTACGCACGCGAGCGGCTGGCGGGCTTCAAGTTGCCCAAGTCGGTGTCGTTCGCCGAGGACCTGCCCCGCACTCCGAGCGGCAAGATCCTCAAGCGTGCGCTGCGCGAACCCTACTGGGACGGTGTCGGGCGGCGGATCGGCTGAGCGTGATAGACACGATGTCATGGAGATTCTGGCCAGCCGGATGCTCATTCGGCCGGCGGACTACCAGCGTTCGCTGACGTTCTACCGCGACGAGCTGGGGCTGGCGATCGCCCGCGACTACGGTGCGGGCACGGTTTTCTACGCCGGCCAGTCGTTGATCGAACTCGCCGGTCACGGTGGCCCGCGTGCGGGCGGCACGATGTGGCTTCAGGTGCGCGACGTGTACGCCACCGAGAAGGAGTTGTCGGGTCGGGGTGTGCCGATCGCGCGGGAGGCCCGCGAGGAACCGTGGGGTCTGCACGAGATGCATGTCAACGACCCCGACGGAGTACTGCTGATCTTCGTCCAGGTGCCCGAGACCCACCCGCTGCGCCGCGACACCCGGCGGTGATGCGCTGGACTCAGCGCGCCGGCGCCAGCGGCCAGCCGACGGAGGCCAGCCGCGACGCAACCTGGTGCATCTCTTCGGGATTCGGTTCCTGCGCGGTGACCCGGTGGATCGCCGCGCGGATGTCGTCTTCGGTGACGATGTCCGAGCTGGCGCCCTTGAGGACCGCCTGCGCGGCGCTGACCACTTCGTCCTCGGCGAGCGAGCGCTTCAGCAACGCGAGCAGCGGGAAGTAATCGGTGGGCGGCACGCCTTCCGGATACCCGCGGCGCAGCCAGTTGAGCACGCTGTCCAGCACGGTGCGGTTCTCGGTCATGGTGCGGCACATCTCATTTCTGCGGCATGAAGGGGAACAGGTCGATTCCCGTGTGGTGGATGATCGTGGCCCGGGTGATCCACAGCACCGCGGTGACGATCACCCATGCGACGAAGACGAACAAACCGATGCCGAGGTATTTGCGGGCCGGGTTGGGCGCGGTCACGGTGCCGTCGGCGGACTCGTCACCCACGCCGCTGGAGAAGGCCATCAATCCGGTGGCGAACAACGCGGGCAGTCCCGCGCCCAGGACCAGCCCGACCACCAATACCTTCAGCATGCTCTCGAGATAGGTCATCGGCGTTCCTCTGCTACACCGTCGCGGCCGGCTTGGCGGGTTCGGGCATGGCCTCTTCGATGGCGGCCCGCAGTTCAGCGGGAACCACGGAGTTGGTCGCGGCGTCCCACTCGGCGTTGACGTTGGTGTGGTCGACCTTCTGCTGCTGGGCGCGCCACCACATGTAGAACGACAGGCCGACCAACACCAGGAAGATGAACCCGTCACCGGCCAGGCCCGACCCGGTGAGCGCCTCGACGCCATGCGCCAGCCAGAACGACAGTGCGCCAACGAGTCCCGCGGCCGGCAGGGTGATCAACCAGGCCACGGCCATGCGGCCCGCGACCGCCCAGCGCACTTCGGCCGCCGGCTTGCCGACGCCGCTGCCCAGGATCGAACCGGTGGCGACGTGGGTGGTGGACAACGCCATGCCCGCGGCGCTCGAGCTGAGAATGATTGCAGCCGAGGATGCTTCGGCGGCGAAGCCCTGCGGTGACTGAATCTCGACCAGGCCTTTGCCCAGGGTGCGGATGACGCGCCAGCCGCCCAGGTACGTGCCGAGGCCGATCGCGACCGCACAGCTGAAGATGACCCAGAACGGCAGGCCGTTCTCCTTCACGTCGCCGGTCAGGTGCCCGGTGGTGATGAGCGCGAGCGCGATGACGCCCATCGTCTTCTGCGCGTCGTTGGTACCGTGCGACAGCGCGACCAGCGAGGCGGTCGCGACCTGGCCCCAGCGGAAGCCCTCCCGGCGGCGACGCTCGGCCACCTTGCGGGTGATCCGGTACACCAGCCAGGTGCCGCAGGCGGCCACCAGGCAGGCGATGACCGGCGCGGCGATCGCGGGAATGAGCACCTTCTGGCTGATGCCGCTCCAGTTGACTCCGGCGGTGCCCATCGCGGCCAGGCCGGCGCCGATCAGCCCGCCGAACAGCGCGTGCGAGGAACTCGACGGGATGCCGAACAACCACGTCAGCAGGTTCCACAGGATGCCGCCGATCAGCCCGGCGAAGATGATCGTCAAGCCGGTCGACGCGTCGATCGTGGGCAGCAGGGCGCCCGTCTGGCCGTCCTGCACGTTGAGCACCGAGGTGGTCACCGTGACTGCGACCTCGACCGACAGGAATGCGCCGACCAGGTTCAGAATGCCGGCCAGCAGGACCGCGGTCTTGGGCTTGAGTGCGCCGGTGGCGATCGACGTGGCCATCGCATTGCCGGTGTCGTGGAATCCGTTGGTGAAGTCGAAGGCCAGTGCGGTTGTGATCAACAGCACGAGGACGATCAACTCAGCGCTCACGGGGCTAATTCTGGGGCCATAGCGGTCGTTTCACCTAATCTTCAACGCTCTTCGACCGGCGTGTCATCTGGCATTTCGCCGTCTCGGGCCATGTGTTCACCCATTGTTCACCCGCCGGCGGTCGAGTGTTTGCCACCGGCGCCAAACTTCTCTTTGTTCCGTCGCGCACTAGCATCATCCAATCGACAGTGGGTAGACCCGATGCGACACGCGGGAGGGCACAGTGACGAAGTTTCTGGCCAAAATTGTCGCGTGGATCACGGCGGGTTACCCCGAGGGGGTGCCCGGGCCGGACCGGGTGCCGCTGTTCTCGCTGCTGCGGCGGCGCCTCACCGAGGACGAGGTGCGAACCGTCGCCATGGAGCTCAAGCGAAACGGCGATTTCGACGATGCCGATATCGGGGTCCTCATCACCCAGATCACCGATGCGCTGCCCACGTCCGAGGATGTGGAGCGGGTTCGCCAACGGTTGGCGGTCCGCGGCTGGCCCCTCGATGATCCACGCGACGCGGAGGGTGACCCATAGCCGTCCTGCGCCCGGTCGCGGTCGGGTCCGGCGCCGCGGCGTTGTCATTGCTGCCCGTCGTGCACGACATGCTGGCCGGTCGCGCCGCCGTGCTGCCGGTGCCCGCCGAGGATCACCGCGAATCGTCGTTTTTGACAACGGCTTTACGATGCGGGGCGGATATCGACGACGACGTGGCGGTGGTGGTGCCGACATCCGGCACGACCGGAATCCCCAAGGGCGCGATGCTGACCCCCGCCGCCTTGACCGCCAGCGCCGAGGCGACACACCACCGGCTCGGCGGACCGGGACGCTGGCTGCTGGCATTGGCCGCGCATCACATCGCGGGACTTCAGGTGCTGGTCCGCAGTGTCGTCGCGGGCACCACACCGGTGGCCTTGGCGCCCTCCTTCGACCCTTCCGAATTACCCTCTGCCATCAAAGCTTTGGGCTCCAGACGGCGGTACGCCTCGCTGGTGGCCGTACAACTCGACAAAGCGCTGCGCGACGAGCGGGCGGCCGACGCGTTGGCCGCGCTGGACGCCGTCCTGATCGGCGGCGGCCCGATGCCGGCGGGTCTGGCCGAACGTGCTGCCGCCGCGGGGATTTCGGTCGTGCGTACCTACGGTATGAGCGAGACCGCGGGCGGATGTGTGTACGACGGTGTGCCGTTGGATGGCGTGCGTGTCCGGATCCTCGACGGCGCGAAGCCGGCGACATCGGGCGGGGGAGCCGGGCAGCCGGCGACATCACACGCGGGCCGGATTGTGTTGGGCGGCCGGACACTTGCGAAGGGCTACCGCAACCCGGTGGACCCCGATCCCTTCGCCGATGCGGGCTGGTTCCGCACTGACGACGTGGGAGTCGTCGACGCCGAGGGCCGGTTGACGGTGCTCGGCCGGGTCGACGACGCGATCGGCAGCGGCGGGTTGACCATCATGCCCCAGATCGTGGAGGCGGTCCTGGCCACCCACGATGCGGTGGCCGAATGCGCGGTGTTCGGGGTGCCCGATGAGCGGCTGGGTCAGCGGGTGGTGGCGGCCGTCGTACTCGTGGCCGGTCGTGACTCCCCCACGGACGCCGAACTACGCGAGCACGTCGCCGCGACCCTGGATACCACCGCGGCACCGCGCGAGTTCCACGTCGTCGACGAATTGCCGCGGCGCGGCATCGGCAAGATCGACCGGCGCGCGCTGGCGGCCCGGTTCCAGAGCTAGGTCACGGGTTTGAGCGGGTCGTGGCCGATCGTCATGAGCCTGTGCCGCCAGTTCTCCTGGCCGGCCGTGGGCTCGAGATCGACGCCGCGTTCGGCGTGAACGCGGTCGACGACCTTGCGCATCACCCGCTCGTCCTCGTCGGTGAGGTCGACCGACCGCTTCTGCAGGATCTCGAGCACAGCGCGGCCGGTCTTGGTCCCCGACTGGTCGGGCATCTCTTCGGAGTCCTCGGCGGCCGAGCGGGTGCGTAGCCAGTCCAGCAGCTCGCGGGACGTCATGTTGACCACGCGGTGAAATTCGTCCCACAGCTCGGCATCGACCTCGACGTGGTGTGCCATTGCACTCACCTCCGCCCGTTCGGCTACCCGACGACCGGCGGGGTTAACCCATTGCGCGGTCGAGCATGATGGACCCATGCGTCGCGAAGTCAACACGGTCGACGAGTTGCGGGCCATCGTCGGGCCCCCGGACCACTACGTCGCCAACAAGGTCAGGGACCGCCTGTCACCGGTACAGCGTGACTGGCTCGCCCACTCGCCGCTGGGTTTCGTCGCGACGACGGATGCGCGCGGTCGGGTCGACGTGTCACCCAAGGGCGATCCGCCCGGCTTCGTGCACGTCATCGACGACACCGCGATCGCGATTCCCGAGCGGCCGGGCAACAAACGGGTCGACGGCTATCTCAACGTGCTGCAGAATCCGCATGTCGGCACGGTGTTCCTGATCCCCGGCCGCGGCGACACCCTGCGCATCAACGGCACCGCCAAGATCGTCGCGGACGCCGACTATTTCGACGCGCTTGCGGTCAAGGGCAAGCGCCCGATCCTCGCGTTGGAGGTTGCGGTCGAAGAGGTGTTCTTCCACTGCGCCAAGGCTTTTCTGCGTTCGGAAGCCTGGGACCCGTCGACGTGGAACCCGTCGGCGCTGCCGAGCGTCGCCCAGCTACTCAAGTCGATCCGACCCGACTGGAGTCAGGCCCAGCTCGACGAGTACTACAGCGACGAGAACACCCGCACCCGGCTGTACTGACCAGCGCGCGAAACCGCGTTCCGGCAGCAACCACCCCAAGGACGGCTCGGCGAATAGGGTGACGGAATGTCGACCAGTCGCAAGGAGATCGTGGCGGCGGCCGTCGGTGTGTTGCTGGTGGCCGCCGCGTTCGTGGTGCCGCACCTGAACCTGGTGATCGTCACGCCACTGATCAATGCGACACCCGCGCGCATCCGCCAGTTCGCCGACACCGCGCCGATCTTCGGATGGTGGAACGCACACATCGGGTGGGGGACGCTCCCGGCGGTCGTGATCGGCGGCGCGGTCGTGATGTGGGGGCCCATGATCGCGCAACGGCTGACGTGGCGTGCTCTGCCGTGGGCGGCATGGGCGACGGCGTGTGCATGGGCGTTCTCACTGGCCATGATCGACGGCTGGCAGCGCGGTTTCGCCGGCAGGCTGGCCGCCCGCCACGAGTATCTGCGTCAGGTTCCCACCGTCACCGACATACCCCACGCACTGCGGACCTTCTCCGACAGAATCCTTGACTACCAACCTGATTCGTGGATCACCCACGTATCGGGGCATCCTCCCGGTGCGCTGCTCACCTTCGTCTGGCTGGACCGCATCGGGCTCGGCGGTGGCGCGTGGGCCGGCCTGTTGTGCCTGCTGGTGGGATCCAGCGCGGCGGCCGCCATCGTCGTCGCGCTCCGTGCACTGGCAGGGGAAGCGACCGCGCGGCTGGCGGCCCCGTTCGTCGCCGTTGCGCCCACGGCGATCTGGATCGCGGTGTCGGCCGACGGCTACTTCGCGGGGGTCGCGGCGTGGGGTATCGCGCTGCTGGCGACGGCGATCGGAGGCACGGCGCGGTGGCCCGTCCTCGCCGCGGCCGGGGCCGGTCTGCTGCTGGGCTGGGGTCTGTTCCTCAACTACGGCCTGGTCCTGATGGCCTTACCGGCGCTGGCGGTGCTGATGTGCGCGTCCGACTGGCGGGCCGGGGCCCGTGCCGCGGTATCGGCCCTCGGGGTCGTCCTTGTCGTGGTGGCGGTGTTCGCGGCGTTGGGGTTCTGGTGGTTCGACGGCTATCACCTGGTGCAGGAACGCTATTGGCAGGGCATCGCCAACGATCGGCCGTTCCAGTACTGGGGTTGGGCGAACTTCGCTTCCGTCGTGTGCGCGATCGGCCTCGGCAGCGTGGCCGGTCTGGGCAGGCTGTTTGACATCGGGGCGATCCGGCGTCGGCCCGGCCTACCGATGATTCTTCTCGGCGCGCTGTTGGCGATCCTGTTCGCCGACCTGTCGATGTTGAGTAAGGCTGAGACCGAACGTATTTGGCTGCCGTTCACCGTCTGGCTGACCGCCGCCGGGGCGCTGCTACCGCCGCGGTCGCATCGCTGGTGGCTTGGCGCCAACGTGGTGGGTGCTCTGCTGCTCAATCACTTCATCCTGACGAACTGGTGACGGTCGCGGGTCACTGCGAGACCCTCGGTCTCGGCGATGCATCAGGCGAGCACGGCTTCAACCGCTCGGGCGAACCGGCTGTCCGGTGCGCAGCGCCGGCGCACCGCGTCGAGGTCGTCGACGGTGTCGAAGTCGGCGAGCTCGTCGACCGTCTCGACATCTATTCCCTTGCCGCGCAACGCGGCAAGGGTCAACGCGCCGGTGTCCGGTCGCGACATCGGCACGCTCCGCAGGCATTCGGCCATGGACGGGTGCGAAACGCCCAACACCCACCACCCACCGTCGGTCGCGGGACCGAGTACCGCGTCTGTTCCCATCAGCGCTTGGCCGCAGTCGGCGAGCAGGCCGGCGGTGACCTGCGGGGTGTCCATGCCGATCTGCAATACGGGGTCGCCGGTAAAAGCGTCGGCGTGCCCGTTGGCCAATCGCTCGGCGAAGTCGGCGCCGCGTTGAGGTATCACCGTGAATTCAGCCAGGCGGCCGGTGATTTCGTCGCACCGGATTGCCTGCTGAAGGTTGCCGGTCATCGCGACGACCCTTCCCGCGGTGGGCGCGGCGGCGACCGCGTCGAGGGTGTCGAGCAGCGCGGCGGCGGCCAGGTCGGCTGCGGCGGTGTCGCCGATCGTCGCGGCGAGCCGGGTCTTCGCCAAACCGGGCACCGGGGCCTTGGCCACCACCAACATCGTCACCGCCGGCACCGTCACGAGATCACCCGCCAGAAGTCGAAGGCCGCAACCGCGCTGCCGCGCACCGACCCGCTGACCTTGGACTTGCCGCCGGTGCGCGCGCGGTAGTCGACATCGCGCTCGACGACGCGCCACCCGGCGGACGCAGCGCGGACCAGCAGTTCGAGGGGATACCCAAAGCGGCGGTCGCTGACGCCGAGATCGAGCAGAGCGTCGCGGCGCGTGACCCGCATCGGGGCGATGTCGTGTACCGCCAGGCCGTGGCGCTGCCGCAGCCGCCAGCACACCGCCGCGGTACCGAGGCGGGCATGCCATGGCCACTTCAGCCCCGGCACCGGTCGGCGCCGCCCGATCGCCATGTCGGCCCCCCGGTGCAGTTCGTCGACCAGAGCGGGCAGGTCGCCAGGATCCAGTGAGCCGTCGGCGTCCAAGACCGCCACGACGGGCGTCGTGGCCGCCACCACCCCGGCGTGCACCGCGGCTCCGTAACCCGGGCGCTTCTCGGCGACCACCTGCGCTCCATGCTCCAGTGCCACCTGCGCGGTCGCATCGGTGCTGTTGTTGTCGACCACCAGCGGCCGGTATCCGTCCGGAATCGCCGCCAGCACGCCGGGCAGTGATTGCGCCTCGTTGAGACACGGAAGCACCACGGTCACCGGACAGGCGGGCATGGGTCGAGGCTAGCCAGCCGCCGGGGGCGCCCACCAGTGGATCAATGACGAATCCGTGACATCGGCGCAGGTAGTCGCCACACGGGGCTACCCTCGGGAACTGTGACGCGCGTATTGATTGCCGACGACGACAGCGTCGTGCGTGATGTCGTGCGTCGCTATCTCGAGCGCGACGGGCTCGACGTCGCGATCGCGCACGACGGAGCCGAGGCCCTGCGGTTGCTCGGCTCCCAACACATCGACGTCGCGGTGCTCGACGTGATGATGCCCGGTCCCGACGGGCTGACGCTGTGCCGCAACCTGCGTCGGCGCGGCGGCTACGCGGTGCCGGTGATCCTGCTGACCGCGCTCGGTGAGGAGGACGATCGGATCGCGGGCCTGGAGGCCGGCGCCGACGACTACCTGACCAAACCGTTCAGCCCTCGGGAACTGGCGCTGCGGGTGCGTTCGGTGCTGCGGCGCGCGCCCGCACCGACGGGTCGGCGGGCATTGGACATCACGGTCGGCGGGCTGACCGTGTCGACCGCCGCACGCACCGTGACCGTCGACGGAGCGCCGGTGTCGCTGACCAACCGCGAGTTCGACCTGCTGCTGTTCTTCCTCACTCACACCGACGTCGTGTTCAGCCGCGAGGAGCTACTGAAGCAGGTGTGGCACTGGGACTTCGGCGACTTGTCGACGGTGACCGTGCACGTCAAGCGGCTGCGGTCCAAGCTCGGTGAGCACCACCGGGTGCAGACGGTGTGGGGCCGCGGTTATCTGTGGAGCAGCGAGGCCCGCTCGCCGGAAGGCCAGAGCGCCTAGTGCCGTCCGACCTCTGGGAGATCATCGGGTTGGCGCTGGCATGCTCGGCTCCGGTGGTGCTCGCGGGCGCGCTCATCATTCGGCTGGCGCGGTCGTGGTCGCTGGCGGTGAGCATGGTGGCGCTGGTGCTCATCCCGGTTCTGGCGACGTTCACCGGGGTGCTCGGCGCGAGCGGTTTCATGATCACCGAAACCTTCGAGAAGACCGCGATCGTCCTGGTGATCGTCTCGGTGGTGACGATCCCCGCCGCGGTGATGCTGGCGCGCTATCAGGCCCGCCGCACGGTGTGGGAGCAGGAGATTCGCGAGTCGGAGCGGGCCGCCGAGCAGTCGCGTCGACGGCTGGTCGCGTTCGTCAGCCATGATCTGCGGACCCCGCTGGCCGGGATCCGGGCGGTCTCCGAGGCGATCGCCGACGGTGTGGTACCCGACGCCGAAGTTCGCGTACACGCGAAAACCATTGAGCAGGAATCGGTCCGGCTGTCTGAGATGGTCGACGACCTGTTCGAGATGTCGAAGATCAACGCGGGTGCGGTCCAGCCGGTGTTCGACAGGGTAGCGCTCGACGAGGTCGTCGACGACGTGTTGACTGCGCACCGGATCGCCGCCGCGCGTGCGGGTGTGGCGCTGACGGCCGAACTACCGGAGGCGCCGGTCCGGGTGCTGGGCAGCGACCGCGCGCTGGTGCGGGTGCTGTCCAATTTGGTGGCCAACGCGATCGCGCACACCCCGGAGGGTGGTCGGGTGTCGTTGTCGCTGGGATCGGACGAGAACGGTGCGTGGGCGCGCGTCGACGACACCGGTGTCGGGATCGACGAGGCCGACCTGCCGCGGGTGTTCGACGTCGCCTACCGCGGCTCGAACGACCGCGTGCCGCGCGCCGATTCGTCGCTGCCCAGCGGGTCGGGGCTGGGGCTCGCGATCGCCGCGGGGCTGGTGCAGGCCCATCGCGGGACGTTGTCGGCGCGCAACCTGGGCAACGGCGCACGCTTCGAGGTGCGGCTGCCGCTGGCGGCCGACTGACTTCTCGTCGCCGAACAGCATCCCTGGTCGTTGACTTTTCACGACCGTGAATTGTTGTTCGACGTTTCGGGGTTGTTTTTGAGTGATCACTCAATTATCGTCGTTTACCAGATCCCACGAGGAGGTTCCCGATGCCCACTACACGGAGCGCCGACAAGGCGGTGCGCAAATTCAAGTTCGAGCGGCAACTGGGTCGCGTCCTGATGAACCCGGTGGTCGCCGCGCTCGACCGCGTGGGTATCCGCTCGTCGTTGGTGGTCGAACTGGAGACGATCGGCCGCAAGAGCGGGGAACCGCGGCTCGTGCCGCTGGCGGGCCGCGCCGACGACACCGGTGTGTGGGTGATCTCCCAGCACGGCCGCCGCGCGGGCTGGGCTTACAACATCGCCGCGGACCCTCATGTGCGGGTGCGCGTCAACGGCGAATGGCGCACGGGCACCGCGACATTCGAACCCCATGACGACGTCCGCGCCCGCGCCCGTAGCTTCGGCGGCGCGGGCAGGCTCGGTCAGTCGGCGACGGCGTTGACCATGCGGGCAATGGAAAGCGACCCGATCTCGGTGCGGATCACGTTCGACGCCTAACGATTCAGTCGGGCAGCGAGTTGCTCAGGCGTTCGGTCGCGGCGACGTAATCCTCGATGAACTCGCGCACCACCTCGCGCGCGGGTTTGACCTTGTTCATCAGCCCGACCCCTTGCCCGACGAAGTACGTCGCCAACGCCTGCGCGCCGGGATGCCCCTGGGCGGCCAACACGTCGATGCGACGCACGACGGGTTCGGCGAGCATCGACTGCAGCGGAAGCGGCAGCGGCTTCTGGCCGCCCTCGTTCGGCAACCACGCCTGGGTCCAGTCCGAAACCAGTTGGCGCGCAGGCTTTCCGGTCCTGCCAGCCGATCGGACGGTGTCACGCGACGAGGCGGCCAGGAACTTCTCCTTGGTGTAGGGGGCGGTCTCGGCCTCCTCGGTCGTCAGCCAGACCGAACCCGTCCAGGCACCCGCCGCGCCCATCGCCACCGTCGCGGCCATCTGCCTGCCGGTGACGATCCCGCCCGCGGCGAGCACCGGGATGTCGCTGCCGATCGCCGCCAGTGCCTCCAACACCTCGGGCACCAGCACCAGCGTCGTCACCTCACCGCAGTGCCCACCGGCCTCGGTGCCCTGGGCCACGATCAGGTCGACTCCGGCCTGCGCCTGCTTGACCGCGTGCTCCTTGGCTCCGACCAGCGCGGCCACCGGCACGCCGTTCTCCTTACCCGCCTTGATCATGTAATCCGGCGGCACGCCCAACGCGTTGGCGATCAACCGGATCGGGTGGTTCATCGCCACATCCAGCAGGTCTTTGCCGGTGTTGCCCGACAGGGCGGCGTTGCCGAACCGCGGCGCCTCCTCGGCCTCGATATCGTGCGCGGCCAACAGCTCGGTGACGAAGCCGCGGTATTCGTCGGGGATCCGGCCCGCGAGGTCGCTCATCGTCAGGTCCTCGCCCTTGCCCTCGTAGCGGGCGGGAACGATGAGGTCGACGCCGTAGGGCTTACCCCCGACGTGGTCATCGATCCAGGCCAATTCCTGGTCGAGCTGCTCGGGTGTGTACGCCGTCCCGCCCAGCACGCCGAAGCCGCCCGCGTTGGACACCGCCGCCACCACGTCGCGGCAATGGCTGAACGCGAACAACGGGAAGTCGATGCCGAACTGTTCACAAATCGCTGGTTTCACCCGGCCAGTATGGCCAGGCCGGTTCACGCCCGGGACAGGAGTCGCCGGATCGCGTCGAGCATCTGCTTGCCGACCAGCAACTCGAGGTCGTTGTGCCCGGCGCCGGGCACCAGCTCGTAGCTCTTCGGCTCGTTCGCCGCGTCGTAGAGCCGCCGGCTCATCGGTTCGGGGACGACGTCGTCGCGGTCTCCGGCGATCACCAGTAGCGGCACGTGCACCGACGGGATCCGGTCCAGCGACGGATAGCGGTCCATCAGCAGCCACCGCACCGGCAGCCATGGATAGTGCACCGCCCCGACGTCGGGCAGCGAGGTGAACGGCGAACGCAGTATCAGCGCATGGGGCGGCCGCTCGACGGCCAGTCCGATAGCGACTGCGGCGCCTAGGGATTCGCCGAAGTAGACGATCTCCTGTTCCCGTGCGGCCAGCCACGATTGCGCGGCCCGCGCGTCGGCGGCCAGACCGTCCTCCGACGGGCGGCCCGGGTTGCCCCCGAAACCGCGGTAGTCGACCAGCAGCGCCGAGGAGCCCATCCGGTTGAGCGCCACGGCCAGCGGCGCGCGCATCGACCGGTCTCCGCCGTTGCCCGGCAGCACCAGCACGGCGGGCCCATCGCCGTCGACCGGGAAGTACCAGGCGTCCAAACGGATTCCGTCGTCGGTTTCGATCACCACGTCTTGCCCGTTGCGCGCCACCGTGGCGGCGGACGGCACGGGACCCGGCGACGGGAAGTACACCAAACGCCGCTGCGCAGACCACAGCAGACCCATCAGACCGGTCGCCACGAGCGTGACGATAACGACGACGCGGACGGCCCGGCGCATCAGGCCCGCAACGGCGCGAACGCGAACTCGCGCAACCCGTCGAGGGGGTCCACCGCCGCGGAGAACCCGAGCACCTCGGCGGCGCGCGCGGGGTCGGCGACGATGTGGCGGACGTCGCCGCTGCGGTACTGGCCGGTGACCACCGGCGGCGCGTCGCCGCGCGTCTCGCACAGCGCGGTGGCGACCTCCAAGATCGAGATCGGCCGGCCCGAGCACACGTTGAACGCCTCGAACCCGCCACGCTCGGATTCCACGGCCGCGACGTTGGCCGCCGCCACGTCATCGACGTGCACGAAGTCGCGCATCTGTCCACCATCCTCGAAAACACGTGGCACGTCGCCGGATTCGAGCTCGGAGCGGAAGATCGCGGCCACCCCCGAGTACGGGGTGTCGCGGGGCATGTAGGGGCCGTAGACGTTGTGGTAGCGCAGCGCGGTGACCGCGGCCCCGACGGCCTCCGTCCATGCGAGCGCATAATGCTCCTGCGCGGTCTTGCTGGCGGCGTACAAGCTTCGGGGCCGCAGCGGCGCGTCCTCAGCCACCAACCGCCACTGGACCAGCGCGCCACAGTCCGGGCACCGGTGCTCGAACACGCCGGCGTCGAGGTCGGCACGCGTGCGCGGGTGGGGGTCGACCGGTCCGTGCTCAGCGCAGTCGTAGCGGCCCTGCCCGTAGACCACCATCGACGACGCCAGCACCAGCCGCTGGCAGCCCGCCGCGAACATCTCGGCCAGCACCACCGCGGTCCCGTAGTCGTTGTGTGAGCCGTACGAGGGAGCGTCGGCGGCGTTGACACCCGCACCGACGACGGCGGCCTGATGGCACACCATGTCGACATCCTTCATCAGCGGCGCCAGTGCGGACGCGTCGCGGACGTCGACCACCTCGCAGTCAGCAGGCGGTTCGGCACCCGGGCCGTGGGCGGTGGGCAGCATCGCGTCGACGGCGATCACGTCGTGGCCCGCGTCGCGTAGCGCGTCGCGGACGCGGGCCCCGATGAATCCGGCCGCGCCGGTCAGCAGGACTCTCACGGGAGTTCGAACGGCAGTCGGACACCGTCGTGCGCCAGGCAGTGCGTACACGTCCGTTCGACCGTCGTCTGATCGATCGCCTCGTGGACGAGCTTTTTGAACGGCACCAGGTTGCGCTGAAACTCGGCGAACACGTCGACGGTGCGGACCGCCGTTCCGCGGTCGATGCCGGCATCCAGATCGGTCACCAACGCTATTGCGGCATAACACATCTCGAGCTCGCGGGCCAACACCGCCTCGGGGTAGCCGGTCATGTTGACCAGGGTGAAGCCCTGATTCGCGAACCACCGACTCTCGGCGCGGGTGGAGAACCGCGGCCCCTGGACCACCACCATGGTTCCGCCGTCGACGACACCGGGCAGGTTGGTGGCCGCCGCACGCAGACTCGGGCAGTACGGGTCGGCGAACGCGACGTGGATGCCGCCGGAGTCGAAGTAGGTGTCGGCGCGTCCGCGGGTGCGGTCGACGAGTTGATCGGGCACCACCATGGCCCCGGGTCCGAGGGCGGGCGTGAGGCTGCCGACCGCGCACGGCGCGAAGATGCGCCGCACCCCGAGGGCACGCAACGCCCACATGTTGGCCCGGTACGGCACGGTGTGCGGGGAGAACTCGTGGTCGACCCCGTGACGCGGCAGGAACGCCACCTCGTGCGCGCCGACGGTGCCGACGGTGAGCGGTGCTGCGGGCGCACCGTACGGGGTGTCGACGGTGACGCTGCGGGCGTCGGACCCGAAGAAGCTGTAGAAACCGCTTCCGCCGATGACTCCGAGCACGTCTAGGCGGGCGGTTGGTCGTCGGTCTCGTCGAGTCGCTGCGATGCGCGCCGCACAGTGTCGCGGATCTCGAACGCGTCGGTCGCGAAACCGCCGATCGCGTTGGCGACGTCCTTGACCGCGGTGGTGATGATCGATGCCACCTCGCCGACGGTCGATACGCCGGAGTCGAAGATCTCCTGCACGGCGTCCTTGCGGATCTCCGCCTTGCTGAGTCGGTCCTCCATGCGCACAGTCTGCCACGGTCTGAAGCCGTGCGAGACTGGCGCTCGTGGCGACATTCGCGCAGTGGGTCGAGGGTGCTCGGCCGCGCACGCTGCCGAACGCGATCGCACCGGTGATCGCGGGCACGGGTGCGGCGGCGTGGCTGCAGGCCGCGTGCTGGTGGAAAGCGCTGCTGGCACTGGCTGTCGCCGTGGCGATGATCGTCGGCGTCAACTACGCCAACGACTACTCCGACGGGATCCGCGGCACCGACGACGTGCGAGCGGGCCCGCTGCGGCTGGTCGGCTCGAAGGTCGCAAGCCCGCGAGCCGTGCTGACCGCCGCGGTGGTGAGCCTCGTGGTCGCCGCCGTCGCCGGCGTGGTGCTGGCGGCAGTGAGCGCGCCGTGGTTGATCGCGGTCGGAGCGGTGTGCATCGCCGGGGCGTGGCTGTACACCGGCGGGTCGAAGCCGTACGGGTACCTCGGCTTGGGCGAGGTCGCGGTGTTCGTATTCTTCGGGTTGGTCGCGGTGCTGGGCACGCAGTACACCCAGACGCTGCGGATCGACTGGGTGGGCGTGGCCGTCGCGGTGGCGATGGGCTGCATGTCGTCGGCGGTGCTGGTCGCCAACAATCTGCGCGACATCCCGACCGACAAGGAGTCGGGGAAGATCACGCTGGCGGTGCGGCTCGGCGATGCCCGCACCCGGCTGCTGTACCAGGCGCTGCTGGTCGTGGCGTTCGCGTTGACATTGGTGCTGATGCTCGCGACGCCGTGGGCGGCGGTCGGCCTGGTGGCGCTGCCGCTCGCGGTACGCGCGGCCGCGCCGGTGCGCCGAGGCCGCGGCGGCAAGGACCTGATTCCGGTGCTGCGCGATACGGGCTTGACGATGCTGGTGTGGGCCGTGGCGGTCGTGCTGGCGCTTGCGATTTCGGTGCTCTAACAGTCGATCAGCGACTGCTTGGACACCGAAATCGCTATTAGGTGACGGTGGTCGGGGCGTCGGCGACGTTCACCAACGTGACCTCCGGCTTGGCGGGCACCGCGTCGGCGAGGAACCACCGGAACGCCAGGTTGCCGCGCGGATAGTCCACGGTCGTAATCGAATTCGGGTGCGACGTCATACCGCGGGAGATGACCGCGGTGACGGACCCGTCGGAGTTGGGCACCGCGCTGTAGCCGTTGATCGACGTCTTGGCGTCGGTGACACCCGCCATGAACTGGTTCCATACGACGAGGTTCCAGAACCGGCAGGCGGGCGGCCGATGCGTGACGACCAGCGCCTCATCGTCCTCGAGAACGAAGCTGCCGTAGGCATAGCACGCGTCGCGCGCCGACCAGCCGAAGTTGGCGTCGGGCACCTGGTACGGGTCCGCGAATTGGTTTGCCACCTGCGAGATTTCGTGGCCCAACGTATGCGTGTCGTCGACACGCACACCGACCGCCAGCGGCACGATCGCGAACATCGTGCGCAGCCACGCCGCACTCGCGCGCAACGCCGCGGCGGTTTCGGCGTCGCCGTGCCGGATCGGGTCGGGCTCGTCGAGCGCCTCGATGCGCCACGACACCGGGCGTCCGGTCAACGGGTCGGCCTGGTAGTCGCGCGTCACGAGCACCACACCGCCGTCGGTGGGCCCGTAGTCGAAGGAGAAGTTGCCGTCGGGGTCGATGTCGAGGTCGTCGTCGCGCACCAGCGCCACGATCCGATCCGACCACGCCCCCGGCGACGGCTCGTTGTAGGCGGTCACCGAGAAGTAGACGCTGTCACCCTTGTTGCCGCTGATGCGGTAGCGGCGCTTCGGGTCGACCGGACACATGAAGTAGTAGGCGTCGGTGTTGTCCCCGCCCCAGCGCCGGTCGCGGCGGAACGGCGTGTTGAGCTCGACCCACACGGGTCGGCTCGGTTCGGCGAACAGGTACGTGTCGAACGCGACGCCGAGCGTGGTGGCCAGCATGCGGTAGCCGTCGGCGACGTGGCGGTCGTCGGTGACCGCGCGGTCGCCTTCGAGGAAGCTGCGGTCCAGACCGCCGAGGGTGTCGAGCAGTTCTCGCCAGGCACGTGTTGATTCGCGGCTCGCCGCGGAAGTCGATTCGCCGCTCGCCGCGGAAGTCGATTCGCGGCTCGCCGCGGAAGTTGATTCGCGGCTCGCCGCGGAAGTCGCTTCGTCCGTCATGCGCTGATTCCTCTCGTGATGAAAGTGGCGGTTCGGTCCACCCATGCGTCGTCGAGGCGATCTGCGCGGGTGATCAGACACAGGAACGTCATACCGGCCATGGCCTCCACGACGTCGGCGGCCGACACCTCCGGCCGGACCTCGCCGCGAGTCACCGCCGCGTCGAGCCGTTCAGTCAGGCCGCGCGAGAGTACGTGCGAGAAGCGCTCCAGCAGCGCGGCGTGCAGCGCGGGATCGGCGGCCATCTCCGCAACCAGTCCGGGCAACGCGGCACGTGCGGCTGGTGTGGTCAGCACGCCGACCGTTCGGTGGACCATCTCCCGGATGTCGCCGGCCAGTGATCCGGTGTCGGGCAGTTCGGTCGCCGCGCCGAGCGGAAACACCGCCTCGTGCACGAGGTGCGCCTTGCCCGGCCAACGGCGGTAGATGGCGGGCTTGCTCGTGCCCGCGCGCCGGGCGATCGCATCGACGGTGAGATCCGCGTAACCGGCGGACCCGAGCAGGTCGACCGTCGCGCTCAGCACTGCGTCGTCGATGCGCTTGTCGCGAGGTCGGCCAATTTCCGTCGTCATTACGAAACTCACAGTAACATAACTGCCTGTGACCGACATCTCACCAGCGCCGCCAGTCGTTCTCGACGACCTCGCCGAGCCGCGTTTCCCAGCGGCGATCCAGCCGATTCGCGACATGATGGCGGCGATGGCGCCCGAGTGCCCGCTCGATGCCGACGCCCTGCACGCCAAGGCCAGCGCGGAGACCGGGCTCGACGACTTCGGTCCCGATGATTACCGCGACCGACTCGGCGTGTATCTCGCTGCGCTGCAGGAGATTCCGGGACTCAGCGCCGCGGGAGTCGTGAACTTCCACGCCCAGCTGGCGCAATTGCTGAAGAACCGTCTGCTGCTGACCGATCTGCTGGCCAGGCATCCCGAGATCCACGAGATCGAACTGGCGCCGCCGGTCGTCATCGCCGGCCTGCCCCGCACGGGCACCACTCACCTGCACAACCTGCTGGCCGCGGGACCGACCTTCCGCACCCTGCCGTACTGGGAGAGCAACGAACCGTTCCCGCTGCCGGCGGAGGCCGGCATCGAACCGGACCCCCGGCGCACCCGGATGGATGCCGCGGTCGAGTTCATGAACGCGGTCATGCCGCATTTCGCGCTCATGCACGAGATGACGACCGACCACGTGCACGAGGAGATACAACTGCTGGCCAACGACTTCTCGTCGATGCTGTTCGAGACGTTGGCGCATGTACCGCGGTGGCGCGACTACTACCTGTCACATGACCAGACACCCCACTACGAGCACCTGGCCCTGCAGTTGAAGGCGCTGCAGTTCCTGCGTGGGGGCAGGCGGTGGCTGCTGAAATCGCCTCAGCACCTCGAGCAACTCCCGGTGCTCGACCGGGTCTTTCCCGGCGTGGTGGTGATCACGACCCACCGCGATCCGGTCCCGGTGGTGCTGTCGATGCTCGCGATGCTCACCTACTCCGCGCGCATGCACTGCGCACCGGTTCCGGTCGAGGACATCGCCGCATGCTGGATCGACCGTCTCGAGCTCATGCTGGCCGCGCTGATCCGCGATCGCGACGTCATTGGAGCCGAACGCTCGATCGACGTCAGGTTCGACGACTTCATGGCCGACGAAATGGGCACCGCCGCAGCGATTTACGCGCTCGCGGACGAGGCGATGACCGACGACGCCCGCGTCGCCATGGCCGAATACCTCGCGGGCCACCAGCGGGGCCGGCTCGGGCGAGTGGCGACGTCGCCGGAGATGTTCGGTCTCGACCCGAACGAGTTGGAGGCCCGCTTCGCACCGTACGTCGAACGCTTCCTGACGTAGCCTCTCGCATTCGCCGCGGCCGTTCGCCCCCGATCAGCGGTGTGTGAATACCCTGGCCCGGGTATCCGCATCCGGCAGCCGGAGACGAGAGGTATCCATGACCGCAGCACGAACTCAACTCGACCAGCGCGATCTCGCGGAGGCGCGGCGGGTCGTCGCCGCGGTCTCCGAAGCGTTCTCGGCCAAGGTCGTCGGCCAGGAGAACCTGCGCGAGTCGTTGCTGATCGGCCTGCTCGCGGGCGGGCACATCCTCATCGAGAGCGTGCCGGGGCTGGCCAAGACGACCGCCGCGCGCGTCATCGCCGAAGCCATCGACGGGGGTTTCCGACGTATCCAGTGCACGCCCGACCTGCTGCCCAGCGACATCATCGGCACCCAGATCTACGAGTCCGCGACCAACTCGTTCGTCACCCAGCTCGGGCCGGTGCACACCAACATCGTGCTGCTCGACGAGATCAACCGGTCCAGCGCCAAGACGCAGAGCGCGATGCTCGAGGCGATGGAGGAGCGTCAGACCACGATCGCGGGCACCGAGTATCCGATTCCCGAGCCGTTCCTGGTGATCGCCACCCAGAACCCCGTCGACCAGGAGGGCACCTATCCGCTGTCGGAGGCACAGACCGACCGGTTCATGCTCAAGGACGTCGTGCACTACCCCACCCCCGAACAGGAGGTGGAGATGATGGCCCGGATGGATGCGGGACTCTACGACAAAGACCACCGCAGCAGGCCGGTCGCCGGCCTCGGCGACATCCGCCGGCTCCGCGCCGTCGTGCGTCACGTCCATATGGACCGCGCGCTGATGCACTACGCCAGCCAACTGGTCACCGTCACCCGTGAACCCGACCGTTATCTGCCGCGCCAACTGGCCCGGTTGATCGAGTACGGCGCCAGCCCCCGCGCGACCATCGCCTTCTGCAATGCCGCCCGGGCGCTGGCCCTGTTGTCCGGCCGCGGACACGTCATCCCCGGCGACATCGCCAAGCTCGCCCACCGGGTGCTGCGGCACCGACTCATCCTCGGGTTCGAGGCCGCCAGCGCCAACGTCACGCCCGAGCTGATCATCGACGCTGTCCTGCAAGCGGTTCGAGTGCCGTAGGGCCGGTATGGGCAGACACCTCACCACGGCGAGGACGCACTTCGGCACCGACACCCGCGGCATGCTCGAAGGCGGCCGCTACGCGCTGTTGCACACCCGCAGCCTGGAATTCGACGACCTGCGGCCGTACGTACCCGGCGACGACGTCCGCGACATCGACTGGAAGGCCTCGGCACGCTCAGGTCATGTGCTGATCAAACGGTTCGTCTCCGAGAAGCACCACAAGCTCCTGCTCGTCGCCGACGCCGGTCGCAACATGGCGGCCCTGACCCCCAGTGGCGAAGTGAAACGCGATGTGGCGGTGAACATCTTGGGTGCGTTCGGGCTCATCACGCTCGGGCGGTCCGACCAGATCGGCATGGTGTTCGGCGACACCCGGGGCTGCGTCAACATCCGGCAGCGTCGCGGCGAGACCCACATCGAAAGCCTGCTGCACAGGCACTACGGTCACGCCTGCCAAGGTTCTGGCCGCAGTGACATCGTCTGCCAACTCGACTACGTCGCAACGCATTACCGCCACCCGATGCTGGTCGTGGTGGTGTCCGACGAGCCGGAGGTCGACGACCGGCTGACCGACGCTGTCACCCGACTGACCGCCCGCCACGACGTGTTGTGGGCGACGGTCTCCGACATGCCCGCCGTCGGCACCAACGGCGATGACCGGGCCGGATTCGACGTGTCGACCGGCCGGTTCGTCCTCGACACCGCCACACTGGGCCCGCGGGTGGTCGCGGCGTACCGCAAGGCAGAGCAGGCGCGGGCGCACCGACTCGACGAGTTCATGACCGCCCGCGCGGTCCCGCACACCAGGATCGGCGCCAGCAGTGAGATCCGTGCCCGGCTCGTCGCATTGACCGAGGTGTTCGCCCGTGCCGGATGACCTGTTGCGGTTCGTCGGCGGGCCGATGCCGTACTCGTCGGGGTGGTTGTGGCTCGGGGTGCTGATCGCGGTGCTAGTAATCACATGGTACGTCGGCGTTTTCGTGTGGACGCTGCCAGCGCAGCGGCTCCGGCGCCTTCCCGTGGCGCGTTCCCTGCATGCCCGGCTACTGCGCCGTCGGTTCGTGCACAGCGTGCAACGCATCACCGCCCGACACCGCGACGGTGAACTCACCGACGCCGAGGCCGGCGCGGCGATGAGCCGGACCCTGCGCAGTTTCCTGCACCAGGCGACCGGGACACGGGCGCAGTACATGCAGCTCGACGACATCGCATCCGGGGAGCTGGCGCCTGCCGCGCCGACGCTCGCCGCGCTCGACGACGCGCAGTTCAACGCGGCCTCACCGGTGCGGGTCGGCGAGGTAGGCGCGACAACCGAGGAGCTGATCCGCTCGTGGCCCTGACCTGGTGGCCGATCGCAGTCATCGGATTCGCCTGTCTGGCAGGCGCTGTGGCGCTCGCGGTGCTCGTGCCGACGAAGCAGCTGCGGCGGCAGTTGCGGCCGTTGGCCAACACCGCCCGCCTGACCCGGCTGCCGGAGTACGCGCGGGTGGCGAGGGCGCGAACGGTGTCGATGGTCGTCACGATCGCGCTGCTCGTGCTGTTGTTCGGTGCTGCCGTGCTGGCCAGCGCCCGCCCCAGCGGATTGTGGTGGTCGCTACAGACCTCCGAGGTGCCCGAGGACGTCATGCTGTGCGTCGCCGAACCGGTCGATGATCCGAACACCGGCGCTTTCCTGTCGTATTTCGCGCAGCGCACGGGGACGTTCAGCACACAGCGGATCGGATTGACCTCGGCCAACCGCCGGGTGATTCCGCTGACCCGCGATCATCAGTTCGCGGTCGAAAAGCTCGGGGAGGCAGCCGGTCTGGCCGGCCTGCCCGACGATGACGCGCTCTCGCCCGCCCAGCGTTCGGCCAAACGGAACAGCCTCGCCTCGTTCGCCGCGCCCGTGACGTATGTCGACTACGCGACGAGCGTCGCCGACGTCCTCGCGCTGTGCGTCGCGGGTTTCCCCCCCGACGAGCCGCCCGGTGAGCGGCGCCGTTCGATCATCTATCTGGGGCCGGGCGAATTACGCGCCCCGAATGAGACCCGTCCCTCGCTCTACACCGACCAGCAGGTCGCCGAGTTGGCCCAGGAGCGCGGAATCCAGGTCAACGCGTTGGTGTCGTCCCCGGGCCCCGTGCGTTCCGTCGTGTCGGCCACGAGCGGGCGATACGCGCCCGTCGGGCCCGATCTGGAGGCTCAGTTGGACGGGATCCGCGCGCATCCGCCGGACGCCGACCGTGCCGCCACCCTCGCAGGTTTCCGCGGCGACACCCCGACCGTCCCGTTGGCGATCGCGGTCGCGGTCTCGGCGCTGCTGTGTCTGTCTCTGGCGGTGCTGCGGCGATGACCTTCTCCCCCGTCGTACCGCCGGTCCTGTTGATCGCCGTCGCCCTCGCCGCGGTGGTGCTGCGGCTCATCACCATGCGCCAGTTGGCGCGCACCGGCCAGCGGTGGACGACCGTGTGGCGGTGGTCGGCGCTGACGCTTGCGGTGATGCTGATGCTGATCGCCGCGGCCCGGCCCGCCCTCGGCGGTGACGCCGGGGAGTCGGCCACGACGAGCTCGGACGGCGAGGCGACACCCAACGTGTTCTTGATCGTCGACCGCTCCACCGACTCGGCGATCGCCGACATCCGCGACGACGTCGCCGCGCTCATCGACCACTACCCGCAGGCGCGCTTCGCCCTCATCACGTTCGCCGCGCGCTCCTCGGTGGAATGGCCGCTGTCCGAAGACAACTGGAGCCTCAAGCCGGTGGTCGCGGCCGTCACCGCCTCCCCCGACACCGCCGCGGGCGAGGTGAACGCGGCAGCCGCCGCGAACGTCCTGCGTTACCAGTTGATCGCCGCGGGCCAGCGCAACCCGGGCGCACAGAACCTGGTGTTCTACTTCGGCTCCGGCGCACCCGGGTCCCAGGCCCCGCAGGGCGAGTTCGATCCGGTGCCCGGTTCGGTGGACGGCGGCGCGGTGTTCGGTTACGGCGCGACCCGCGACGATTCGCGTCTGCAGGCCGTCGCCGATCAACTCGGCGTGCCGTTCGTCCCTCGCGATACCGCGCGCGCGGTCACCGATGACGCCCCCGATGTGGACGGTGTCTCGTCGGCGCAGGCCAGCGCCACCGCCGTTGATCGCACCGACCTGTACTGGGTCTTCGCCATGGTGGCCGCGGTGCTGTTGCTGTTCGAGATCTACCTCACGCTGCGCGAGTTCCGGACCAGCCGCTCGGCCCGGCGGGACGAGGTGATCTGATGCGTCCCTCTCGGTTGCGGCTGCGCCGCCGGTTACTGCTGTTCTCGGCCCCCGTCGTCATCGTGGCGCTGGTGATCGCGCTGAAGCTCATCTCCGCTGTGGTGGCCGGTCACTCGGCGGTGTCGAACTTCGCCGCGCGCGACGCCGATGCACTGCGCGGCGACGTCGCGGTGATGGGCCTGCTCAACATCGTCGAACCCGCGAAGGCGCCGTTCGCGGCCGGCACGCTCGCGGTGCTCGACGACCGTCTCGCCGACGCCGACGCTCACTTCTCCGAAGCGCTCGGTCGCACCGCGCAGCATCGGTCGTGTCCCGTGCTGATCAACCTGGAACTCGTCCGCGAGCGCCAAGGCGACATCGACGCGTGGGAGAACCGGCCCGACGCGGCGCGCGACCGATACCTCAGCGCACTCGACCTCGTCGAAAACGCGCCCGACGGCTGTTTTGAAGGAAACACCGATCCCGACCCCGAGCGGCGGGCCGTACGCCACGACGCGGCACCGCGGCTGCAGGCCAAGCTGGCCGGACTGACCGCTCCGCCCCCGCCGCCGCCACCGCTGACGCCGCCCCCACCACCGCAGGCGCCGGCCCCCGCGCCCGCGGTGCCCGATGCCGACACGCCCCGCGACGCGTTGCGGCTGGATCCCGGCTCCGGCGATCCCCTTGACAAGCTCCAGCAGGTGCTACGGGATGCGGCTGGGGGTTAGCCGGTGCTGGTTCCGGTCCAGTACTCGGCGAAGCGGCCGTTTTCGATGCGCAGGATGTCGTTACCGGTGAACCGCTTCGGTCCGTCCTGGGCCGCGCCCGTACCGATCCACCTGGCCGCCAGCATGTCACCGTCGACGAACGGCTCCACTTCGATCACGAACTTCAGATCGCTGAGCATCTGATGGGTCTCTCCGACAACCGCCTGCAGTTCGGCAGGCCCACGAACCTCCCGGCCCGGCCAATGCCCCGAGAATCCGTCGGTGACCAGCTCGGCCGCAACGGGATCTCCCGCCCACAATTCGTCTAGCCATCGCTTGTATAGCTCTTTAGGCGAAATCATGTTGGTGTCTTACCCGGCCGGAGGCGTGAAGCGCAATCTACCGACGAGTACGACGGCGGGTCGGCGCATCAGCCCACCGTGTCGACCCGCACCGATGTGGTCATCCGCGGGCCGGTGGGTCTTCGCCCCGCAGCCTGGCCTGTAGCTGCTCCCGGTCGCGGCGCCTTCGTTCGTCGAAGGCCGCGATGCTCTCGGTGGCGCGGCGCCGGAGCGGGGCGAACAGCCAGATGCCCAGTGGCAGTGCGATCACCAACGCGAAGAGCAACGCGACGATGAGCGGGAATTCGCGCAGGCCGAGCAGATGTCCGGCACCGAGAATCGCCGCGGCGACCGCCGCGACGAGCAGAAGCCGTGCCAGCACATAGGCCAGCACGTCGACCACGAGGCGAGTTCCCTGGCGACCGTCGGACACGAACCGAGCCTACCGATGACGCGTATATTCGAACCAAGGAGGTTTTGTTCTCGTGGCGTATCTGCTCCTGATTCTCGTGTTGTGCACGCTGGCGTATGTCGGCTGGCGACTGACGCGAGTGTCTTCGAGCCGTCCGCGCACCCGGGTGATCGGGCCGGACGACGATCCAGAATTCCTGCGTCGGCTCGGCCAGGAAGACAACCCGAGACCGTGACCGCGCGGTTCTAGCGTCGCGCGCCGGGGAATCCGGCCGCGACCTCGGCAGCAAGTTCGAGCAACGCCGCCCTGGTTTCCGGCTTGAGCCGGTCGAGGCTGATCTCGGCCCCTTCCTCGAGGTGTGGATCGAAGGGCACTTCGAGCACCGCCCGGCACCGCCGGCTGAAGTGGTCGACCACCTTCTTCATGTCCACCTTCCCCGACCGCGGGCGCACCGCGTTGATCACCGCGATCGAGTTGCGCACCATGTCCTGATGCCCGTGGGCGTCCAGCCAGTCCAACGTCGCCGACGCGCTGCGCGCGCCGTCAACCGAACCGGAACTGATCACCACCAGAGTGTCGGCTTTGGACAGCACCGCCGCCATGGCCGAGTGCATCAGCCCCGTGCCGCAGTCGGTGAGCACCAGGCTGTAGAAGCGCTCGAGCACCTCGAGGGTGCGGCTGTAGTCGTCGGAGCTGAACGCCTCCGACACCGCGGGGTCGCTTTCGGAGGCGAGCACCTCCAGCCGGCTCGGGCCCTGTGAGGTGTAGGCGCGGACGTCGCTGTAGGCCTTGACGCCTTGAGCGTCGCGCAGCAGATGCCGCACCGTGGCCGGCGTCTCCAGCGGCACCTTCTCGCTCAGCGTGCCGCGGTCGGGATTCGCGTCGACGGCGATGACGCGGTCGCCGCGAAGTGAAGCCAGCGTCGCGCCCAGCGTCGCGGTGATCGTCGTCTTGCCGACCCCACCCTTGAGCGACAACACCGCGATGCGGTGGCACCCGCGCAACGGGCGCTGAATTTCGGCGGTGAGCGCCTGGCGGCGCCGCACCTTCGGTCCGTCACCGAGGTTGACCAATCGAAACGACGCGTAATACAGCCACTTGCGCCAGCCCTCGGAAGGCGCGCGTTCGGGTTCGCCGAGCAGCGCGACGGTCGAGAGATCGAGATACGGCGCCGGGTCGGGATCGGCGATGTCCGATGGTGGGGACAGCACCGGAAGGCCGCGGGGCGGTGTGGACGCCGTCCATTCCGGCGGCGGATCGGCCGCGGGATCACTGAACCGGCTCTGTGCTCGGAATCCCCCTGGCGCATAGGCGTTTTCGGGAACTATCGCGGGAGAAGCCGCGTCCTTACCGACACCATCCTGGGCGCGTTGCACCGGTTGTTCAGACACGCCGACGGTCCCCCAAGGCTTCGCAGGATTTCGCCGCCGATCTTAGCCAAGCACAAGAACTGCGACTCAGCCGACTCCGGCGTAGGAGTGCAGGCCGACGGTGACCAGGTTGATGAAGAAGAGGTTGAACACCATCGCAACGAAGCCGGCGACGTTGATCCACGCGGCCTTCTTGTCGCGCCACCCGGCGGTGGAGCGAGCATGCAGATACGCGGCGTACAGGACCCACGCGATGAACGACACGGTCTCCTTGGGGTCCCAGCCCCAGTAGCGGCCCCATGCCTCTTCGGCCCAGATCGCGCCGAAGATGACGCCGAACCCGAACACCGGAAAGGCGAAGATAGTGGTGCGGTAGGCGATTCGGTCCAAGGTCTGCGGATCGGGAAGCCTGTCCAGGGCGCGGGTGAGAATGCCGTCGCCCGAGCGGCGTTCGGGGTCGGCGAAGCGCGACATCTTCAGCAGGAACAGGATGCTGGCGACACCGGCGACCAGGAACACCCCCGACCCGAGGCTGACCACCGAGACGTGGATGGGCAGCCAGTACGACTGCAAGGCGGGCATCACCGGCGCGGCGTTGGTGTAAAGCCAGCGGCCTGAAACCGTCAGAAGGATCAGCACCGGAAGAAGCACGAACACCCACAGCGTCCGGTACTGGCGTCGGCGCAACACCACCGCCGCCGCAACCAGCCCGCAGAAGCAGGTCAGGTTGATGAACTCGTACATGTTGCCCCACGGCACCCGCGAGGTGGCCGCTCCGCGCAACACGATGCTGGCGAGCAACAAGCCGATGCCGAGGTAGGTCAGCGCAAGACCCGCTCCGCCTATGCGTTCGTCGACCGGACGGCGCCGGGCTTCGGTTACGACGCCCGGTGCGGCGCTGTCCGCGCGGACCCCGCCGGCCGCCGCGGCTCCCCGCTCCGATGTCGCCGCCGCCGCGGCTCCCCGCGCCGATGTCGCCGCCGCCGCGGCTCCGACGAGCTCCCGGGCGTCGACCTTGCGGCTGCGGCTGTAAGCCAACTCGATCGCGAGCAACAGCAGCGCACCCACCAGAACCAGCACCGATGAGGTGAACGCCCAATCCGAGTACCGGGCCAAACCGATGTCGATCTGCTCGGGATTCATGTGACCTTCTCTCCTGCGGCGTGCGCCGGCCTCGCGTCGGGAAAGAGGCGCTGCGTCAACCGCTCGAACTCGTCGCCCCACCCGGAGTTGTCGGTGCGCGCCAGCCCGCCCAGCTCGACGGTTACGGTACCCGGACCCGCGGGGCTGATCCGAATCCAGATCCTGCGCCGGCGCACCACCAGCGACACCAGCAGGCCCGCCATCATGGTCATCGCGAACACCAGCACCCATACCTGCGCCGGGTCGTGGGAGACCTGCACGTTGATGAACGGCACGGCGCCGTCGAACCGCACCAGGGTGCCGTCGTCGAGGCGCGTCGATTCGCCGGCGCCGAGGTTGACCCGTGCCTTCTTGGTCAGCCGGCCCTGCTCGATCAGCCGCGGGTCCAGCGTGAACAGGGACTGCGGCCGCCCGCTGTCCAGGCCGGTGTCGCCGCGGTAGATGTCGATCGCGACGGCGGGGTCGTTGAGCGCCGGGAAGCTCGAGGACAGCAGCGTGCCGTGCAATTGTTCGGTCGGGGCGAACAGGCCCTGGATCGCGAGCTGGTTCTTGCGACGGTCATCGGAGTCCGGATAGGTGCCCGCGGGCGGGTCGAACCGCATCGCACCCGACGACAGGAACGTGATCTGGTCGTCGGGTCGCCACTGCAAGGTCTGCGTGCGGGTCTGCCCGTCGGGGAAGGTCACCGTGAAGGTGGGGGCGTATCCGTGGCCCTGCAGGTACACCCGGTCACCGCCGACCCGCAGCGGATGGTTGACCTTCAGCTGGTAGGGCCGCCAGGTGCCCGACTCCAGATCGGTGCCCGCCTGGTATTCGATGTCGGCGGCGAACGACGTCGCCTGTCCCGTCGACAGATAGTCGGCTTGGAAGTCGTTGACCCTCAGGCAGATCGGATACAGCGAGGTGCCGTCGACGGTGTTTCCGGCACGGAACGAGTCGAACGCCGCCGGCGAGGCTGAACAGAAGCCCGGACCGCCGTCGGCGATGACGATGACGTTGCCTTCGTAGCCGAACATCTTGCCTGCCGCCACCGCCACGAGCAGGCCGAGCAGCGAGAAGTGGAACACGATGTTGCCGAACTCGCGCAGATAGCCCTTCTCCGCCGAGATCTCGACGGCTCCGTTGTCCGAGCGGGTGAGGGTGCGCCATCCGCGCAACCGCTCGTTCACCGTCGTCGCCACCTCATCCGCCCCGCCGGACACCTCGGCGGCGTGGTGTTTGGGCAGCCGGCCCAGGTTGCGCGGGGCGGGCACGGGGTTGGCCCGCATGCTTCGGAAGTGTTCGATCAGGCGTGGGGTCAGGCAGCCCACCAGCGAGACGAACAGCAGCACATAGATCGCGGTGAACCAGAAGCTGGAGAACACGTCGAACGCCTGCAACCGGTCCAGCCAGGGCCCGATCGTGGGGTGTTCTGCGATGTACTGGTCGACCTTCGACTCGTTAAGGCTGCGCTGCGGCAGCAGTGCGCCCGGAATCGCCGCGAGCGCCAGCAGGAACAGCAACACCAGCGCGGTGCCCATCGACGTCAGGGTCCGCCAGGTGTTACGAACCAGCGCAAACACTTTCGTCATATCGGCAGCGTCACGTCGCTGACAAAGGCGTCCCGCATCCAGGACACGAAGTCTCCCCACAGCCCCGTCACCAGCGCCACGCCCACCAGGATCAGCAGCACGCCGCCGAAGATCTGGATCGCGCGGGTGTGCCTGCGCAACCACGCCAGACCCTGCACCGCGCGCGCAGATCCGAATGCCAACAGCACGAACGGGATTCCCAGGCCGAGGCAGTAGGCGATGACGAGCGCGACGCCCCGGGCGACGTTGGCGCCGTCGGTGGCCGAAGCGACCGCGATCACGCCGGTCAGGGTGGGACCGAGGCACGGTGTCCAGCCCAGGGCGAAGACCGCGCCGAGCAGCGGGGCGCCGCCGAGCGTGGAGATCTGCCGCGGCGTGAACCGCGCCTCCCGCTGTAACGCGGGGATGAACCCGACGAACGCCAGCCCCATCACGATCGTGACCACGCCGCCGATGCGTTGCAGCAGAAGCTGGTTGGTGATCAACGACGTCGTCATCCCGAGTACGGCGACGGTGCCGAGCACGAACACCACCGTGAACCCGGCAACGAACAATGCCGCTGCGCCGGCGACGCGAAGCCGGGTGGCTTTCGCCGAGACCGACGTTTTGGCGGGTTCTTCCCGAGTTTTTCCGCCAGAGCGTCGGTCTCGGCGAACCAGTACGGCGGCTTCTCCGGGGGCAGCGGCATCCTGCACGCCGACGACCGCGGCCAAATACGACAGGTAACCGGGCACCAGCGGCACCACGCACGGCGACGCGAACGACACCAGCCCGGCGAGCGCGCTGACCAGGAGGGCCAGCAGAACCGGACCGCCGGCGATCAGCTGGTCCACCTGGTCGAAACTCATGTGCCGGCCTTCTCGGGGTCCGCCCCATCGCTTTCGCGCGCAAGGCGTTCCACCACCGGCTGGAGGTCCTCGGCCAGCAGTTCACGCAGGAAGACCGCGGCGACGCGGTGCTCGCGATCCAGGACCACCGTCGAGGGGATCACCGTCGTCGGATAACGGCCCCCGAACGCGATCATGGTCCGCATCGGCGGATCGTAGATCGACGGGAACGTGATACCGCGGTCGATGATGAAGTCCCGCGCCGCAACTCGGTTGTTGTCGCGGACGTCGATGCCGAGGAATTGCACACCGACGTCTTTGGTGGCGTCGTAAACCTGTTGGAGCTCGGTGATCTCGGTTCGGCACGGACCACACCACTGGCCCCACACGTTGAGCACCACCACCTTGCCGGCGAAGTCGTCGAGGGAGATGGTCTTGTCCGGGTCGATCAGATCGGGACCGCGCAGCGGACCCGGGCGGCCGCGATCCCGCGGGGGGTCGTAGAAGATGTCGGTCTGACCGCCGGGGGCGACGAATTCGAATGTGCCGCCCTGCGCGACGGCGTCGTCGCCGGTGGAGCAGCCGGCCAGCGCGATACATCCCGCGCAGGCCGCGATGAGCGCCCGCGCGAAGAGCCAACGGCCGCGCCCCACCCACCGACTCACTGTCCGGCCAACTCCGCGTAACCCCAGCCGACGTAGGTCTCCCCGTGGAAGTAGAACGACGTCACCGACGCCAGGTTGCACAGCCGCCGGGTCGGGAAGTGGTGCAGCGGTTGGCCGGTCATCGACCGGCGCAGAGTCTCCACGGGGAGTTGATGGCTGACGCACACCGCCTCGTGGCCGGCCGCCTTGGCCCTGGCCCGATGCACGGCGGCGGTCATCCGCTCGGCGATCTCGCGGTACGGCTCCCCCCACGACGGTGTGCGCGGGTTGCGCAGGTGCCACCAGTTGCGGGGATCGCGCAGCGCACCGTCACCCGGTGAGACCCGTTGTCCCTGAAAGATATTCAGCGATTCGATGAGCTCGTCGTCGGTGTCGACGGACAGCCCCAGACCCGCCGCGATCGGGGCCGCGGTCTCCTGCGCCCGCTCCAGCGGCGAGGCGACCACGTAGACGATGTCGCGCGTCGCCAGCCAGTCCGCGACGGTCTGGGCCTGCGCTCGACCCCGCTCGGAGAGGTGGTAGTCGGGAAGGCGGCCGTAGAGGATCTTGTCGGGATTGTGCACTTCACCGTGGCGCATCACATGCACCACTGTCTTCACGGCCTCGCCGTCTTCCGACGCGTTCTCGGTCATGCCGGTTTGACCGCCTCCGCGGCGGCGCGGGCCGCGCCGGGTAGCGCGGCCGCGATACGGTCGAATGCCTCGTCATCCAAAGCCGTTGAGACGAACCATGTCTCGAAGGCGCTCGGCGGCGGGTAGACACCGGCGTCCAGCAACGCATGGAAGAAGGCCGGGAACCGCCACGTCTCCGACGCCCGCGCCGAGGCGAAGTCGGTGACCTGCTGTTCGGTGAAGAACACGCTGAACATGTTGCCGGCCCGCGAGACGGTGTGCGCCACACCGACTTCGGTCAACGCCTGCTCGAGCAGTGCGGTGAGGCGGTCGGCGTTGGCGTCGAGTGTGGCGTACGCGGCGTCGTCGGCCGCGCGCAGTGTCGCCAGACCGGCTGCCATCGCGACAGGGTTCCCGGACAACGTGCCGGCCTGGTACACCGGCCCCAGCGGGGCCAGCCGCTCCATCACCTCGGTGCGGCCGCCGAACGCCGCCGCGGGCAGCCCGCCACTCATCACCTTGCCGAAGGTGAAAAGGTCGGCATCGACGGGATCGAGGCCGTACCAACCGGATCGGCTGACCCGGAATCCGGTCATCACCTCGTCGACGATCAGCAGGGCGCCGTGGTCGGCCGTGATGCGGCGCAGCGCGGCGTTGAAACCGTCGAGCGGCGGAACCGTGCCCATGTTGCCGGGGCTGGCCTCGGTGATCACGCAGGCGATCTCGTCGCCGAACCGGGCGAAGACCTCGTCGAGGGCGGCGACGTTGTTGTAGGGCAGCACGATCGTGTCGGCTGCGGCCGCACCCGTCACACCCGGCGAGGACGGAAGCCCGAGCGTGGCGACGCCGGAACCGGCGTCGGCGAGTAGCGCGTCGCTGTGGCCGTGGTAGCAGCCGGAGAACTTCACGATCTTGGCCCGGCCGGTGTAGCCGCGCGCCAGCCGGATCGCGCTCATCGTGGACTCGGTGCCGGAGTTCACCAGCCGCAGCCGCTCGACCGGCGCGACCCGGCCGATGATCTCGGCGGCCAGCTCCGATTCCGAGGGGGTGGGCGCGCCGAAGGACAGGCCGTCGGTCACCACTTTCTGGACCGCGGCCACGACGTCGGGGTGCGCGTGGCCCAGGATCATCGGCCCCCACGAGCAGACCAGATCGACGTAGCGGTTGCCGTCGGCGTCGGTCAGCCAGTAGCCGTTCGCCGAGGTGATGAACCGGGGTGTGCCGCCGACCGAGGTGAACGCCCGTACGGGTGAGTTCACCCCGCCCGGGATGACGGCCGACGCCTCGGCGAACAACCGCGCCGACACCTCGGTGGTGATCTGGTCAGCACGCATGGCCACCAGTGTCCCAGCCCGGCGCAAACCGTCAACTACAGGGTGTAGTGGTCACGCGGTTGAGCCGCGTTGGGCTTCCGAGTTGGATGAGACCATGCAGCTTCCGCAATGGCTCGCGCGGTTCAACCGTCGCGTCACCAATCCGATCCAGCGGCTGTGGGCGGGGTGGGCTCCGTCGATGGGCATCCTCGAGCACACCGGGCGAAGGTCGGGCAAGCCGTACCGGACTCCGCTGACGGTGTTCCCGACCCATGACGGCGTGGCCATTCTGCTCACCTACGGCCCGGACCGGGACTGGCTGAAGAACATCACCGCGGCGGGCGGTGGGCGGATGAGAAGGTATGGCCGGACGTTCGGCGTCCGTGACCCCCGGGTGGTCACGAAAGCCGAGGCGGCGCCGTCGGTCACCGGGTGGATGCGGCCCCTGTTCGGGCTGCTGCCGTTCGAGCAGGCCGTCCTGCTGACGCGGGGCTAAGTCCGCGGGCGCAGACGGGCCCGGATGGGCCCTTTGGCGATGGTGGTGAACGGCACGTCACACTCGAACGCGCCGTCCAGCGATTCGATCCGCGCGGCCCGCACGATCGTGGCCAACGCCAGCGTCGTCTCCAGCCGTGCGAAGTGTTCGCCGATGCAGGGGCGACCACCGGCGAGGAACGGCAGGAACTGCCAGCGCTCGCGGTTCGCGGTGTTCTCCGGGCTGAACCGCTCGGGATCGAAGACCATCGGGTCGGGCCAGAGCGCCGGATCGTGGTGCAGGCCGTAGAGCCCGAGCGCCACGAGGGTGCCCGCCTCGACGCGATAGCCGTCGACCGCGATGTCGCGGGTGACCAGCCGGGCCACCCCGGCCGCCGGTGGGCACAGCCGGATCGCCTCGTGCAGCACCTGCACGGTGTATGTCAGCCGGGGCACGTCGTCGGGGGTCAGTTCCCGGTCACCGATGGCGGCGGCTTCCGCGGCGACGCGGTCCTGGATGTCGGGATGACGCCCCAGCGCCCACAGCGAGTAGGTGAGCGCGGTCGAGGTGGTGTCATGGCCGGCGAGCATGAAGATCAGCAGGTCGTTCGAGATGTCGTCGTCGGATAGCGGCAACCCGGTCTCGGGATCCCTGGCCGCCATCAGCGCCCGCACGAGCGGGGCGTCGCGCGTCGGGTCGTCGCGACATGCGCGGACCATCTCGTCGGTGATCTCCCGCATCTCGGCGACGGCGCGGCGCGCGCGGCCGCGGGCGGGTGTGGGCAGCCAGCGCGGTGCCCGCACGGGCCGCAGCGCGCGGTCGGCGGTGTAGGAGGACGCGACGTGCATGCAGCGGGCGATCGTGTCGGCGCGCTCGTTGAGGTCGACGCCGAGGACGGAATGGCCCAGCGATTGCATCGCGACGCGGCGGCATTCGACGTCGAGGTCGAGTTCGCCGCCGTCGGGCCAGCGGTCGACGAAGGCTTGGGCGGCCGCCGACATGTAGCCGCCGAAATTGCGGACGTTCTGCTTGGTGAACACCGGCTGCAACGCTCGTTTGCGCGGCCGCCACAGCTCGTTGGGCAGCACGAACAGGCTGTCACCCGCCATGTTGCGGACTTCGTCGTGGTAGATGCATCGCTCGGAGGAGCCGTCGGGGCGCCCGAGTATGTCGCGCATACCTGCGGGCGACATGACGGCGACGATCGGTTGATACAGCCACTTCGGCGCGACCTGGATGCGCGTGATCGGGCCGCCGGCGTCACGAATGACGTCCTGGCCGGTGTCTAGCCTGCGGAGGAGTTTGACCAACCGCCAGATCGGCAGCGGATTCTTCGGCACCAGCGGCAACGCCGAGACGTCGAGCGTGGTGGTCATGTGCAGATCATCACCCAGGTCGTGTCGGGTCCGCACCGGTACGCGATCTTCACGCGGACCAGGTGAGCGGCGCGCCTTCACCTTTCGTCATCACCGTTCCGGGCATGACCCGGATGCGGTACGGCGCCAACCGCAGTGCGGCGAACTGGTCTGAGGTCGGCCCGTCCTGCCACATCGGAATGATCCGCGGGTCGTAGCCCACCGGTGCGGGGGCGGTGGCGAACTTGTCCCACACCGTCGCCCTGGTTTCGTCATCGACGTACCACTCGACCAGACACTCCGCGCTGCACGTGTCATGGTTGGTGGTCCAGTAGCTCACCGACACCTCCGGGTGCACCGCGAGGTGGTTCTTCTTCACCGGAGAAGGCACGGTGGCGATCCATCCGAAGAGATCGGTCCCGTCCCACTCCCAGAACGGATGCAGGATGCGGGTGCGCGGCCGGCCGTTCGCGTCGACGGTGGCGACAGAGGCCCACACGATCGAATGGGCCATCTCGACGAACGGCGGTGCGATCTGTTCCAGAGTGGTCACGGTTGCCTAGCGTAGGCACGCGCCCGCTCGGCCAGTCAGCTGCTGTTGCCCTCGGATGCCTCGTTGCCCGCAGATTCTTTGGTGAACTTCGGGTTGCCGTCATCGTCGAGCCAGTCGTTGACCGCGGTACCCGCAACCGCGCCGCCGGTGCCCGGCATTTTGGTGGTCGGCCTCTCTTCCTCGTAGGCCTTGTGCATTTCTTTGGCTTTTTCCCGATGTTCGTCGGTGACTTCGGGTTTCTCGGTGGGCGGCGGCGTTTCCTGTTCGCTGGTGACCTGATGGTGTTCGTCGGTCTCCGGTTCGGCCTTCCGCTGCTCCTCGATGAACCCTGGGTCCTGCCCTTGTTCGCTGGTCATGGAACTACGACTGCCCGGAGAGCCGAAATACGAAACGCAGTTCGACTAACCGGTGGGCACTGTTCGCAAAGCGGCGGGAAGGCTGGGAAGGAAGTGTTTGCGAGCGAAAGCGCGGATGTCGTCGGGGGACTCCAGTGGCTGGGAGCTGGGCAGCAGCAACACCATCACCGCATACCGCAGGATGGTGTCGGCCAACTCCTCGACGGTCTGTTCGCCGATCCGTTCGGCGAACCCAGCGGGGAAGATGACCCGCAACGCAGCGGCCATCCGGGTGATCGCGGCGTCGTAGTGCGTGCGGGCGAGCTCGAGCAGCAGCGCGGGGTCGTCGGTCAGTATCCGGTACAGCACGCGGTGGCGGCGGAACTTCAAGATCGACAGGGTGAACGCCTCGACGTAGTAATTCGACTGTGGCCCAGCTCGTTTGACCTCTTCGGCGATGTCGGCGAACAGCGCGATGTTCTCGCGTTCGATCACCGCGGCCACGAGTTCGTCGCGGTTGGCGAACCGCCGGTAGATCGTGGTCCGGCTGACGCCTGCGCGGCGGGCGACGTCGTCGAGCGCGACCCGTCGGAAGCCGCGCCGCTCGAACTCGATGACGGCGGCATCCAGGATGGCTTCCGTCGCGGGCGACGAATCGGGCCCAGTCGCGGGCGACGAATCAGGTTCCGTCGCGGGCGACGAATCGGGTCCCGTCGCGGGCGACGAATCAGGCCCAGTCGCGGGCGACGAATCAGGCCCGTTGGCCGGGTCAGGCCCGGGCATAACCTTTTTGGGCGTAGCTGTTGTAGCGCCAACTCATCGGCAGACGATCCCACACCCAGTTGACCGGACGCGACCGCCACAACGCCGCGAAGCGTTGGTAGCGGCGCTCCTGGCGTTCACTCCACGGCAGTTGCAGCAGCTCGCGCGCGCGGGGCGGTAGGCCGCCTGTGGTCAGGAACGCCGCGAGCGGATTGAACACCGGCGCGATCAGCTTCCACGCCCATGCGGGAACACCTTTGGGGCACGGGAAGCCCTTCGTGACGTAGCCGACGCCGTACACCGCGGTCTTGTGCGCGACGACGATCTCGTCGAGCATGCGATCCCAGTAGCATTCGAACTCGTCGTAGGTGGCGGGCATCGGTCGGTCGCTCACACCGTAGCGGCGGTACCACGTCTTCGACTCGAGGTAGATCTGCTCCTTCTCCTCGCGGCTCAGCCGCTTGACGAAGGTGTCGGCGAAGTAGAGCACCTGCTCGACGAACGTCGCGTGTGCCCAGAAGTAGGTTTCCGGATCCAGGGCGTGGTACCGGGCGCCGTCGGGCATCTTGCCCTTGATGTCGGCGTGGAAGTCGCGCACCTGGGCTCCAGGGTTGTCTTCGTCAGAGCCGTAGACCGTGTTGAAGATCGGGGGCAGCGAGCGCTTGACCCGCGCGGCGGTGTCGTCGAAGAACACCGAGTGGTCCAGCACGCCTTGGCCGAGTTCGGCCAGCATGTTCTGCAGCACCGCGGGGCGCGGTCCGATCAGGTACATCCGGTTGTCCCCGAAATAGCGCCACACCAGCGACTGCGGGCCCAGCGGCAAAGCATCGTCGACGGGCCTGTCTGTCTCCACCAACTCGGTCATAGGACACAGTGTTACAAATTTTGCACTTTGTACCAAGCGGCTGTGAGGGGTCTCACGATGCTGGCGAGCGACCTGTTTTGTACGTGATGTGACGGCGTGTCACGGTGCAAACGCGGTCACTCGCCAGATGGTGCGGTGCCGGATGTTGCGGTGCCGGATGGTGCGGCGTGGGATGGTGCGGGGCGGCGAGCAAGGCGCGTGTGCGCGATGGCCAGCACCAGAAGCACCCCGGCGACCGCCGCCAACAGCAGCGCGAGCCCCAGCATCGGCGCGCTGTACTCGACTGAGGTGGTGCGGGGTTCACCTTCGAGCACCGGCGGGACCACGACCGTCGTCTTGGCCGCCAACCAGCTCAGCACGCTGCCCACCGCGGCGGCGACGGCCAGCACCGACTCGAGCGCGGCCCGGACGGTCATGCCGGCGGAATGCGCTCTTCGACGAGCTGGGTCAGCGTCTGCCGGAGCGTTTGATGCTTGCGGGCCCAGGCCTGGGCGGTGCGGTCGTTGGTCATCTTCAGCCCGATGCCTGTGCGCCCGCGCGGGACACCGGTGAGTTCGCCGAGCGCCCGGGCCGACTGCCATTTCGGTGGCTCCGAACCGGTCGCCTCGGGGTAGATGCGCACGATCTCGTCGGTACTGATGCGTTCGGTGCCCTGCCGCAGCGTCTCGGGTGTCAGCTCCACCGAGGTGTGGATGCGGGCGGCCTTGACCTGGATCGCGAGGAAGCCGCTGACGAGGACCAGGAACATCCCGGGAACCACCCATTGGAATCCGTAGCCGGCCGACGCCTGGATCAACCCCATGGCGATCGCCGCGGCGGGCCCGGCGGCCAACCACCACCAGCTGGCGCCCTGTTCGTAGAACAGCACCTGCGGCGCGGTCTGCTTGTCGGTCACGTCGCTTCCCCTTGTGCGTTCGCGCTGGGCCGGGTGATCAGGACGGCGCCCGCGATGAGGGGCAGCACCGCGAGCAGCGTCACGATGTGAACGACGCCGCGCATCGCGAGCAGCGCGACGAACACGACGATGGTCAGCGCCAACGCGACGCCGGCCCGGCGGAACCGGACGTCACCCGCGCGGCTGCGACCTGCAAGGAACGCCATTCCGGCGCCGGCGACTGCGGTGAGCACCCCGGCGCCGCGGAACAGCGGCGGCAGGTTCACCGAGGCGGCGATCAGCCCGCCCAGCATCAGCATCACCGCGGCGACGACCCAGCACCAGAAGGCGGCGGTGACGACGCGGGTTCGCGGCGCAGGAGCGGTCATGGTCGGGTCAGCCTATCGGGTCACCGGGTGAAGTAGTCGTTGGCGTCTTTTCGGTGCAGCAGGTACACCCCGCCGACGATCAGCACCGAGCCGAGGATCGCGGTGACGGCGTAGGCGAGCGCGGCCACGGGCGGCCGGTCCTCGCCGAACAGGCTGCTCACGGCGTACACCACTGTGGCGACACCTGCGCCGGTCAGCACGGTGCGAGCCCACCGGTAGCCCTTGCGCATCAAAACCTGGAAGGTCAGCGCCACGGCGCCGAGGATCACGATGAACACCACCGAGAGGGCCAACACCGGTGCGGGCAGCCCCTCGGTGCGTTCGCTGACCAGCAGGTCGACCACCTGGCCGACGACCATCAGGACAAGCGCGACCACCCAGAGCCAGAAGCCGGTGTCGACATCGTCTGGACGGACACCCGGCTCAGGCGACTGGCCGGCCGAATCCGGTCGGCCCTGCGGCTCCGGATTCACGCCAGCCAACGGGCGACGTCGGCCGCCCAGTACGTCAGGACGATGTCGGCTCCCGCCCGCCGGATGCTGGTCAGTGTCTCCAGAGCCACCGTCTGCAAGTCGATCCAGCCGTTGGCGGCTGCGGCGCTGATCATCGAGTACTCGCCGGAGACCTGGTAAGCCGCCACCGGAACAGGCGACAAGTCGGCGGCCGCGCGCACCACGTCGAGGTAGCCCATCGCCGGCTTTACCATGACGATGTCGGCGCCTTCGTCGATGTCGAGTTCCACCTCGTGCAGCGCCTCGCGGGCGTTGCCCGGATTCTGTTGGTACGTGCGACGATCGCCGCGCAGGCTCGAGCCCACCGCTTCCCGGAACGGCCCGTAGAAGCCCGAGGCGAACTTCGCGGCGTACGCCAGGATCACCGTGTCGGTGTGTCCCGCGGCGTCCAGGCCGTCGCGGATCGCGGCGACCTGGCCGTCCATCATCCCGCTCGGCCCGACGACGTGTGCCCCCGAATCCGCCTGCGCCACAGCCAGTTCCACGTAGCGCTTGTTGGTCAGGTCGTTGTCGACGCGACCGGCGGAGTCGAGCACCCCGCAGTGACCGTGGTCGGTGAACTCGTCGAGGCAGGTGTCGGCCATCAGCACGGTGTCCTCGCCGACGTCACTCGCCAAATCGCGCAGGGCGACGTTGAGGATGCCGTCCTCGGCGACACCGACGGAGCCGGTGGGATCCTTGTCCTCGTCGCGCGGCACACCGAACAGCATCAGGCCACCCACACCGGCGGCCACCGCGTCGGCGGCGGCGCGACGCAGCGAGTCGCGGGTGTGTTGGACGACGCCGGGCATGGAGGCGATCGGGCGCGACTCCGATATCCCGTCGGCGACGAACATCGGCAACACGAGTTGCCTTGGCTCCAAGGTTGTTTCGGCGACCAGCCGCCGCAGCGCCGGAGTCGTGCGCAGCCGGCGGGGGCGATGCCTAGGAAAGGCCATGCAAACCCACCTTCGGTCTCGCGGTCAGCGGCGGCGGCTCTTCTTACGCGGCGGGGGCAGAGCGCCCTCGGCGCGCAGCCGGGCGGCGTGCTCGGCGAGCGCCTCGACCAGCGGTCCGACGGCGGCCACCTCGGGCTGCACATCGACGCGCAGACCGAATTCCGCTGCGGTCTCGGCGGTCTTGGGCCCGATGCACGCGACGATGGTGCGCGCGTGCGGCTTGCCCGCGATACCGACCAGGTTGCGCACCGTGGAGCTCGAGGTGAAGCAGACCGCGTCGAAGCCACCGGTCTTGATCATCTCGCGGGTGTGCGCGGGCGGCGGCGCGGCCCGCACCGTGCGGTAGGCCGTGACGTCCTCGATCTCCCAACCGCGTTCGCGCAGACCCTCGGCCAGCGTCTCGGTGGCGATGTCGGCGCGCGGCAGCAGCACGCGGTTCACCGGGTCGAAAACGTCGTCGTACGGCGGGAACTCATCCAGCAGACCCAGCGAGGACTGCTCCCCGGCCGGCACCAGCTCGGGATTGATGCCGAACGCCCGCACCCGCTCGGCGGTGGCCTGGCCGACGCAGGCGATCCTCACACCCGAGAACGCCCGGGCGTCCAGACCGAACTCGTTGAACTTCTCCCACACCGCACGCACCGCGTTGGTGGAGGTGAACACCACCCACTGGAACCGGCCGTCGACCAGTCCCTTGACTGCGCGCTCCATCTGAGCGGGGCTGCGCGGCGGCTCGACGGCGATGGTCGGGACCTCGATCGGCAATGCACCGTGGCCCACCAGCTTCTCGCTCATCTCGCCGGCCTGGTCCTTGGTGCGGGGCACCAGCACCGTCCAGCCGTACAGTGCGCGGCTCTCCCACCAGTTCAGCTTGGTGCGGTTGGCCACCGTCTTGCCGATGGTCACCACCAGCGGACCGGCCAATGGACCGGCCGGCTCGCTGCCCGCCAGGGTGGCCTTGTCGAGCAGCCCGGCCAAGGTCGTCTCGACCGAACGCTGCTGGCACGTCGTGCCGTTCGCGGTGACCACCAGCGGCGTGGTGTCGGTCAGCCCGTACTCGATCAGCGTGCGCGCCGCATCAGGCAGATGTGACGCCGTCGCGTGCAGGATCAGCGGACCGGGCGCGGCGGCCAGTGCGGCCCAGTCGACGTCGGGATCGCGGACATCGGCCACGGTGTGCGCGGACCCCAGCGGCAGACCCGCATATGTGGGTACCGCGGTGGTGTCCGGCAGGCCCGGCACGATCTCGAAGTTCAGATGCGACTTCGCCAGCGCCGACACCTCGGTGATCACCGCGTCCACCGACAGCGGATCGCCCGCCACCAGCCGGACCACGTCGACCCCGGTGCGTGCCTCGGTGATCAGCGTCTTGGCCACCTCGGCAGGATCGCCCACGGCCGACCGGATATCCGGCCCGCCGGGCAGAGCCGGTGTTTCCTTGCCCGAGGCCTCGCCGTTGTCGGCGGCCTCGGCCGGTTCGGGACCCGACGGGGGCGGCAGTTCGCAACCCACCAGGGCCAGCACCGCTTCGGGCACGTCGGGATCGGTGAACACCAAGGCAGCGTTGGCGAGCACCGTGTGGGCCCGCGTCGTCAGCAGTCCCGGGTCACCGGGACCCGAGCCGACGAACGTGATGCGGCCCGGCTTCGGCTTGCGCCCCCGCCCGCTGTTCTGGCCTGTCATCTCAGTCACTCATCTCTCTGCTCTTCGCTCAACGCTCATCGCAGCTCTACTGCTTCATCTGGCGTCCGCCATGAGTTCGCGCGCCCCGAGGTCGAACAGCTCCTCGGCCACCGAGAGCCCCAGCTCCCGGGCCCGGCCGGTCGTGCCGACGCCGGACGCGCGGATCACGTCGGATCCGTCCAGTGCCGCCACGCAGCCACGCAGCGACACCTCTTCGAAGACGTTGCCGTCCTCATCGATGGACTCGACCACCTCAGCGATCGCGCCCACCGGTGCGTGACAACCCGCCTCCAGTCGGGCGAGCAGGGCCCGTTCAGCGGTGACCGCGGCGCGCGTGTCGGCGTCGTCCAACTCCGCCAGCAGCGCGGCGAGCTCGGTGTCGCCTGCGCGGCACTCGACCGCGAGCGCACCTTGAGCCGGCGCTGGCAACATCTGCACCGGCTCGAGAGTCTCGGTGACATCGGCCAGTCGCCCGATGCGAGCCAGTCCCGCCCGTGCGACTACGATGCCGTCGAGATCACCGTTGCTAACCCTGTTCAACCTGGTATCCAGGTTGCCTCTTAGGGGGCGGATTTCCAAACCGAGACCCAGTGCTCTAAGCTGTGCCGCCCTCCGCGGGCTCGATGTGCCGATCAGCGAACCCTGCGGCAACTCCCCCAGAACCAGCCCATCGCGTGCCACCAGCGCGTCCCGGGGGTCTTCGCGCGGAGGAGTCGCGGCTACGACGAAGCGGGCATCGGCGGCGGTCGGCAGGTCCTTGAAGGAGTGCACGGCGGCGTCGACCCGGCCGTCGTCGATGGCCTCCCGCAGGGCGGCGGTGAACACGCCCACGCCGATCTCGGCGATCGGGCCCTGGTTGCGGTCGCCCTCGGTGGAGATGGGGACGAGCTCGGCTTCATGCCCGTTCGCGATGAGCGCGTCACGGACGGTACCGGCCTGAGTGGTCGCCAGGAGACTGGCGCGAGTGCCTATCCGAATTACAGTCAAGCGTTACTCGGCCTTATCGAGATCCGGTGTGATCAAAGGTAATTCGGGCCCCGCGACGGCGTCGACGGCCTGCTGGTCGAGTTCGAACAGCTCGCGCAGCGCCTCGGCGTAGCTGTCCCCGCCCGGCGCACTCGCCAATTGCTTGACGCGCACCGTCGGCGCGTGCAGGAGTTTGTCGACGACCCGTCGCACCGTCTTGGCGACCTCGTCGCGGTGGACGGCGTCCAGGCCCGGCAGGCGGTGATCGAGCCTCAGCAACTCTGCCTCGACCACGTCGGCGGCGCGCTGACGCAGAGCGGTGACGGTCGGGGTGACCTCGGCCATCCGCTGACCGGCCAGGTAGTTGGCGACCTCGGCGGCGACGATCGCGCGGGCGGCTTCGGCGTCGGAGGCCGCGGCGCGGGCGGCCGGTTCGCGCTGAATACGGTCCATGTCGACGACGGAGACACCGGGCAGGCCGGCCACGGCGGGGTCGACGTCGCGGGGCATGCCGAGGTCGCAGATGACGAGCTGCTTGGGCTCCTGACCGTGCGCCAGGCCGCGGTGCACGTCGGCCAGTGATACCACCGGGCGCACCGCTCCCGTGCAGGAGACGACGACGTCGGCGTCGGTCAGCAGCGGTGGCAGATGGTCGAACGGGAATGCGTGCGCCTCGACGCCCAGTTCCCGGATGTTCGCGGCGAGCCGTTTGGCCCGCGGCTGGCTGCGGTTCACGACGTGGATCCGGTCGACGCCCGCGCGGGTCAGGTGCTTGGCGGCCAACGAGCCCATCGAACCGGCCCCGATGACCACCGCGGTACGGCCGGCCAGCGAGCCGAGCTTGGATTCGGCGCTGCACAGTGCAACCGACACCACCGAGGCGCCCGCGGCGTCGATGCCGGTCTCGGTGTGCACCCGCTTGCCGACGCCCAGCGCGCGCTGCGACAGTTCGTGCAGGGTGCGTCCGACGGTGTGGTTGGCCTCGGCCGCGGCGTAGGCGCGGCGCACCTGGCCGAGGACCTGTTGTTCGCCGACGACGGCGGAATCCAGGCCCGACGCGACCGCGAACAGGTGCTCGACGGCCGCTTCGGCGTACCGCACATAGGCGTATTTGGTGAGGTCGTTGAGGCTCATTCCGGAGTGCTCGGAGAGCACCTGGCCGATCACCGACAACCCGCCGTGGAATGCATCGACGACGGCGTAGATCTCGACCCGATTGCACGTGGACAGCACCATGGCCTCGGTGACGAGCGAGGATTGCAGCACCTGATCGACGATCTTGGCCTGATCGGACTCGTCTGTGCTCAGCTGTTCGAGCACCGACACCGGCGCACTGCGGTGCGAAACCCCGAAAAGCAACACGCTCACGGCTTCATCACCACGTCATCCAAGGTAGTCGTTGAACAGTTAGCTCACCAAATTCCAACCATTATCGCCGAAATTGCGTTCCAGCAGCCGAATCACGAGTGGAGGCCTGCTGGAACGCAATTTCGCGCAGAAACGGATGGTCACTTCGCCAAGTCGGCGCGAAGGCGTGGCTCGTCGATCTCCCAGTAGCTGTGCTCGCTGCCGTCGAGCAGGACGACGGGCAGCCGGTCGCCGTGCTCCGCACGCAGCGCGGAGTCGCCCGCGGCCGCGGCGGCGTCGACATCGGTGACGGCCAGCGTGAAGCCCAGTTCGTCGGCCAACTCCGCGAGCCTGGCAGCCGCCGCGGTGCAGATCGTGCAACCGTCGCGCGTCAGCAACTCCACCCGGTGCTCCACCTCGCCAGTATCTCCACTTCCGTGACTTAGGGTTGATTCGTGTCTCGAAACGGCGACCGCGAAGCTGCTGAACAGCAACTTGCCGGTGAGGCCAGCGCGGAGGCGGCCTTCACCGACCTCGCGGCCGAAGCTGCCGAGGCGCCGCCCGCTCCGCCCCCCGACCTGACCGCGGCGGCGTTCTTCGACGTCGACAACACCCTGGTACACGGCTCCTCGCTGCTCCACTTCGCCCGCGGTCTGGCCGCCCGCAAGTACTTCACCTACGGCGACATCGCGCGGTTCGTCTACGCGCAGGCCAAGTTCCAACTGACCGGGCGCGAGAACAGCGATGACGTGGCCGCCGGCCGGCGCAAGGCGCTGGCCTTCATCGAGGGCCGCTCGACGGCCGAGTTGATGGCGGTCGGCGAGGAGATCTACGACGAGATCATCGCCGACAAGATCTGGCCCGGCACCCGCGCGCTCGCGCAGATGCATCTGGACGCCGGACAGCAGGTGTGGCTGGTCACCGCGACCCCGTACGAACTGGCCGCGACCATCGCCAAGCGGCTGGGCCTGACCGGCGCGCTGGGCACGGTCGCGGAATCCGTGGACGGGGTGTTCACCGGGCGCCTGGTCGGCGACATCCTGCACGGCACCGGCAAGGCGCACGCGGTGCGCTCGTTGGCCATCCGCGAGGGGCTCAACCTGCGCCGCTGCACCGCCTACTCGGACAGCTTCAACGACGTCCCGATGCTCTCGCTGGTGGGTACCGCGGTGGCGATCAACCCCGACGCCGATCTGCGTGACCTGGCCCGTGAGCGGGGCTGGGAGATCCGCGACTTCCGCACCGCCCGCAAGGCCGCGCGCATCGGCGTGCCGTCGGCGCTCGCGCTCGGCGCGGCCGGAGGGGCGCTGGCGGCGGTGGTCTCGCGCCGCCAAGAGGGCCGCTGACGAGCCGCTCTGGTCGAGCCGGTGGTCGAGACCCGCTGATAGGCTCGCGCCGCTCACTCCGACGAGAAGAGACGTTGCATGGCGATCGCAGAGAACATCATCGGGACCCACTACCGGTACCCCGACTACTTCGAGGTCGACCGGGAGAAGATCCGTGAGTTCGCCCGCGCGGTCAAGGACGAGCACCCGGCGCATTTCACCGAAGAGGCGGCCGCCGAGTACGGCTACGACACGCTGATCGCCCCGCTGACCTTCCTCGCCGTCGCCGGCCGCCGGGTCCAGCTGGAGATCTTCAACCAGTTCGACGTGCCGATCAACATGGAGCGCGTGCTGCACCGAGACCAGAAGATCACCTTCCACCGCCCGATCCTGGCCGGCGACAAGCTGTTCTTCGACTCATACCTCGACTCGGTCACCGAATCGCACGGCGCCATCGTCACCGAGGTGCGCGGCGAGGTGACCGACGCCGACGGGAACCCCGTGCTGACGAGCGTCGTCACGGTCATGGGCGAGGCGCAGTCGGACACCGAAGCCGACGAGGTGAGTCAGCGCATCGCCGCCGCCCGCGATGAGGCAATCGCGAAAATGATTGCCAAGCAAAGTAATTCGTAGAGCTAGCGGGTTTTCGGCGCTCAGCCGAAGAAGGTGTTCCGACGCTGGGTGAGCAGTTGGTAGAGCGTCTGCTGGATGGTTTCGCGCACCTGGTCGGTGAGTTCGAAGGTGACCATCGGATCGTCGGCGGCCGACTCGTCGTACTCCGCGGTCTCGATCGGTTCACCGAACTGGATGTGCCATTTCGACGGCAGCGGCACCATGCCCGCCGGACCCGCCAGCGGGAAGAACGGCGTGATCGGGAAGTAGGGCAGCCCGAGCAGCCGGGCCAGCAGCTTGACGTCGGCGATCATCGGATAGATCTCCTCTGACCCGACAATCGAGCACGGCACGATTGGCGCTTTGGTGCGCAGCGCCGCTGAGACGAAGCCGCCGCGGCCGAATCGCTGCAGCTTGTAGCGGTCCTTGAAGTGCTTGCCCAGGCCCTTGTAGCCCTCGGGGAACACCGCGGTCAGCTCGCCCGCGGCCAGCAGTCGATGGGCGTCGGCCGTGCAGGCCATCGTGTGGCCGGCCTTGCGGGCGGCCTGACCGACCACCGGCAGGTCGAAGACCATGTCGGCAGCGAGCAGGCGCAGGTCGCGGTGCGCGGGGTGGTGGTCGTGCACCGCCACCGACGTCATCAGCCCGTCGAACGGCAGCACACCGGCGTGGTTGGCCACCACGAGCGCGGCGCCGGTTTCGGGCAGATGCTCGATGCCGCTCACCTCGACGCGGAACCACGACTTGAAGAAGACTCTCAGCAAAGGCAAAAAGATTGCGTTGTTGAGGTGGGCATCGAACCCGAACTCGTCGACGGTGTACTCACCCGTCATCCGCTTGCGCACGAACTCGGCGACCGAGGCGATCTGCTTGGCCAGCTCGGTGGGCGTCTCGTCGACCGCCGTCGCGCCCGCGGCACCGCCGCGGTGCTCGTCGATCTCGCGGACGACGGCCGCGATCTCCTCGGCGGAAGCTCCGCCTACCGGATCCGACAGCTGCGAGGGATGTCGGCGCGAGCCCTGCGCTCGTGCGGCATTACGCCGCTGAGCCGCTGCACGGCTTGAATTGCCATGCAGCGGAATGACTTTCGCCTTGGACTCGCCCGCCACGGTCGTTTCCTTCTCCCCACCCGATCAGTTGATGCGCCTAGCGCCCCCACCTTTGCGCCGCGGCAACGGCGCGACTCTCCATTGAGCGTACCCACCGCGGGTCGACGATCGGAGTCAATCCGCGACCTCGGACGTAGTCGTCGAAGGCCTCCACCGTCGTCCACTTCGGGTTGTAGCCGAGATCGTTGCGCATCCGCGATGTGTCCATCACTCTGCCATAACTGAGGTAGTTCAGCTGTTCACGATCGAGTTCAGTGTAACGAGTCGCACGCCTCAGCGAATCCACCGCCGCCAGGGCCGATCGCGGCACGGGCAGCGCGATCCGGCCGGCCCGCCGGATCGCCTGGCTCATCATCACGATGCCGGACGCGCCGACGTTGTAGGTGCCCGCCTTGCCCGCCATCGTCGCGCGCTCGAGCGCCCCGAGCGCATCCTGTTCGTGCAGTAGCTGCAGCCGGGCGTCGTGTCCGATCACCGTCGGCACCACGGGCCCGGCGAGGTAGCGCGAGAGCGCCGTGTCCATGCCCGGTCCGATCATGTTGGCCAACCGCAGGATGGTGACCGCGATGTCGGGCCGACGCCGTCCCAGTCCCCGCGCATAGCCCTCGATGTCGATGCTGTCGCGGGCGAAGCCCTCCCCCGGTGGCCGCCGCGCGCTGGTGTCCTCGGTGAACATCACCGGGTCGCGCGAGGTCGAGCCGTACACCTCTGACGTGGACTTGAGCACCACGCGTCGCACCGAGGGGGCCTTCTGGCAGGCCGCGAACAGCTGAATAGCACCCATCACGTTGAGTTCCTTGAGCGTCGCCCGGCCTCCGGAGCGCGGCGCGTAGGACGCGGCCGCGGCGTGCACCACGGTGTCGACGTCGCCGTTGCGGATGACCTTCGCGATGAAGGGGTTGCGGATGTCGGCGCGGACGAACTCCGCGCGGCCCATCCGCCGCAGAAGATCCTTGCTCGGAGTGATCGCATCGACGGCGATCACATGGTTGATCAACGGGTTCTGCGCCAGCCTGGCCGTCAGATAGCCGCCGAGAAACCGGCACGCCCCGGTGACCAGCACGACTTTCGGATACTGCACGGCGTCGCGCGGGTCAGTCCCGTTGACGTCTCCATTGGCACGGCCCTCGGAATCCATGTCCGGTCAGCCTAGCGACGGCGGGCGGCGTTTACTTGCCGAGTTTTCTGCGCTGGACCCGGGTGCGACGAAGCAGCTTGCGGTGCTTCTTCTTCGACATGCGCTTGCGCCGCTTCTTGATGACTGAACCCATGAACTCCGCTACCTACGCCTTACCTGCCCGATGAGCATCGTTGACTGACCCGGCCACTTTACCGGGCTGTGCAGGTAACCGCGAAACGCGCCCGACCGGCGAAGGGCGCCCGGGACGTTGGTCGATCAGCCTGCGTCGAAGTACGAGCTCTCCAACATGTCGTGAACGGCCTTCGCATGCACGCGGAACGAGCGGCCGACCCGGACGGCGGGCAGCTCGCCGTTGTGCACCAGCCGGTACACCGTCATCTTGCTGACCCGCATCAGGCTCGCCACCTCGGCGACGGTGAGGAATTGTGCCCGTGGCTGTTGACCGTCGGATCCGGAGTCCCGAGCCGACTTCCCACTGGCCGAATCCCGCGAGGATGGCCCGTTCATAGACGTCATCGCAACCCAATCATTCAGGCACGGGCAGTTCCAGCGGCTTCCCCACCGCTGGCACCGACCCGTGCTTACACGAGGAGAATAGCGTGGCAGATGGTGTTACTGCGACGGGTGTGGGCAATTCAATGAATTACTCAGATGTAATTCCGAGCTGCTCAGAGCGCCTTTTCGCCGCCTCGACGGCCCTGGCTACCGCCGCCCGCAGACCACCCCTCTCGAGTTCCCGCAGACCTGCTGCGGTGGTGCCACCCGGCGAGGTGACCGTGGCGCGCAGTTGAGCGGGCGTGGTGTCCATTCCCGCACCCGACGGACCGCCGGCGGCACCACCCGCGGTCCCGGCCCGGTCGAGGCGATCCAGCAACATCGCGGCCGACCCGGCCATGGTCTGCGCGACGAGTTCGGTGGCCGCCGATCGCGTCAGCCCGGCGTCCACACCGGCGTCGACGAGCGCCTCCACCATCAGGAAGAAGTACGCCGGTCCCGACCCGGAGATCGCGGTGACCGCATCGAGTTGAGACTCGGGCACCGTGAGCACCCCGCCGACCGCGTCGAAGATCGCCGAGACCTCCTTCATCTGTTCGGGGGTGGCGAAGCGCCCTGGCGACAGCGCGCTGACTCCCCCGCCGACGACCATCGGCGCGTTGGGCATGACGCGGACCACCGGCGCGCCGGCGGGCAGCTTGTTCTCGTAGTACTCGGTGGTGACGCCCGCCGCGACCGTCACGAAAACCTGTTCTGCCGTGTCGCTTTCGGCATTGGCCGCCGCGTCGACGATCTCGTCGACGAGTCCGGCCACGTCGGCGGGTTTGACGGCCACGATCACGTAGCTCGCGTGGTCCACCGCGTTGGCCACCGTCGTCACCAGCACCGAATAGGTGTCGGCCAGGTACTGGGCCCGGTCGGAATCCTTCTCCGCCACCACCAGGTCCTTGACCTGCCGCCCGGCCCGCAGCAGCCCGGACAGCAGCGCCTCACCGATACTTCCGCCGCCGACGATCGCGATTCTGGCCATGCCGGAAGCATTGCAGACGGCCGGCCACCGCGTGTGCGGCCACCCACCGCGGATCGCCTCAGGCCTGCGGAACCATCGCGAGTTGGCGGGACTGCACGACGATGTGGCCCTCGCAGTCGACGACGATGTGGTCCTCGTCGAACCAGTCCTGGCCGATCTGCACCGTCGTGCACAGGACGCGCAGCCACCCGTCGGCGGGCAGAGTGCGCAGGTATGCCGTCAGCTGGACGGTGGGCGCCCATCCGAACCGGTTGACGCCGAACGTCACGGGGGCCGACACGTCGCCGCACAGCAGCGCGAAAAGCACGTCCGGGGCGCAGCCCTTGGGCCGCACCCAGTACTCGATCACCGGCGGCCCGCCGTCGGACCGCGGCTCCATCGTGGTCAGCGAGGGCCGGATGTCGCAGCCGTGCGCAAGGTGGACGATGTCGGCCATCGGATGGCCCTCGCCGATCGGCTCCAGACCGGGCGGCGGCTCCGGTTGCATCAACGGGATCACGGGATTGACCGAGAGCAGCGGCGCCACATGGTGTTCCGGCTCGCCGAGCGTGATTGCGGCCCGAAGAGCCGTGCGGTCACGCTGGTTGAGTTCGACGTCGATCAGGCTGACACGACGCCCGCGCTTGCGCACCGTGGTGACCACCTGCATCGGGCCGGGATCGGGCGCCCACAAAAAGTTTCCCGACACCGCGATCGGTTGCACGTCTCCTGCGTGCTCCATCCGCGCGGCGTTCGCGCAGAGCGCGAGCATCGCACCGCCGTGCACCTTCGGCCCGATCGTCCAATGTTCGTTCAGCTCACCGTGATACACGCCGTCACCGGCGGGTGTGAGCGCCATGGCGTCGGTGAACAGGGTGGAGCCGGCCATCTGGGAAATCCTTCTGGAAGCGAGTTCGGAACGAGGTCAGGGTGTGTCAGCGCAGCAGATGCCTGCGGGCGAACTGCAACGACTCGACCAGCAGCGCCTCGCGTTCGGCGGCCGTGCGGGCGCCCGATGTGGTCACCTCAAGGATCACATGGCCGTTGAAGTCGCTTGCGGCCAGCATCTCGCACACCTCCACCGTCGGCTGAGTGCCGCGGCCGGGCACCAGGTGCTCGTCGGTCGGGGCGCCGCTGCCGTCGCATAGGTGCAGGTGCACCAACCCCTCCCCCATGCGGCGCGCCATCTCGAGCGCATCGGAGCCGGCGGTAGCGGTGTGCGACAGGTCGAGCGTGTAGTGGGCGTGCTCGCCGTCGAGCGGATCGTAGGACGGTGCGAACGCCGAGATGCCCGGGCCTGGTCGGCCGCCGCGTTTGCGCATGCGCTCGATCGAGCTCTGACCCGCGCCGAAGAAGCGGTCGGCACGGAACGGGAACATGTTCTCGACGGCGACCATCACCTCGCTGGATGCCTCGAGCTCGGCGACCTGCTCGGAGAAGCCTTCGGCGTAGCGGCGCTGCCAGCGAAACGGCGGGTGCACCACCACGGTCTGGGCGCCCAGCTGCTCGGCTGCCCGCACGCTGCGTTCGAGCTTGGGGATCGGGTTGGCGCCCCACACCCGCTGGGTGATCAACAGGCACGGCGCGTGCACGGAGAGCACCGGCACGTGGTACTTCTCGGACAACCGCTCGATGGCGTCGATATCCTGGCTGACCGTCTCGGCCCACACCATGAGCTCGACCCCGTCGTAGCCGAGCTTGGCCGCGTATTCGAAGGCCGCCTCGGTTCTCAGCGGGTAGACCGAGGCCGTCGACAGACCGACCTTAATGGCTGGACGCACGGGTGATTGGGCGCCTCAAGCCGCCTGCATCAGTGCCAGCGGCCCGAAAGTCACCATCGCCCCGACCGCGACGGCGATCAGTGTGCTGCCGATGTCCTCGGTCTTGCGGACCACGCGCACCCCGACCACCAAACCCAGGATGACCAGCACGCCGAGCACCAGCGCGACGATGCTGTTCCACTTCCACAGCTGGTCGAACGCGATGAACAGCCCGGCCCCGAACGCGACCGCGACGATGCACTGCCCGACGATCATGGCCCCGCGCAGGAACGACGACATCGCACCCGGGCGCGCCGTGTCCTCCTCCTCGTCGAGGTCGAGGTCGACGGGGCTCGGGCCGTTGTCGCGCCGAGCGACATCGTCGTCGACGTCGGGACCGCCGAACAAGGCGTCGTCGGGGGATCGCAGGTAGGACGGCAGATTCTCGCGCTCGTCGTCGTGCTCCGGCTCGGCCACGGCGACGGCGGCGTCGGCGGCGTCGTCCTCGTCGGCGTCCGGATCGGCCCAGTCGAGCGGGTCCGGGCTCATCTCCTCGGCGCCGACCTGGGCGTCGCTGCGCTCTGCCGACGCGCTTCGACCGAGCATGCCGAAGCGCCGGCGCGCGAAGGTCGAGCGCCGCGGCGGGGCGAAGAAGTCCACGTCCTCGTCGGCGTCGCGCCGCTCGATGTGGGTCTGGTAGTCGGCGACCGCATCGGCGTAGTCGGTGTCCTCGTCCGCGCCGGGCTCGGCTTCGTCCTCGGCTTCGACGGCCTCGACCTCAGGCGCGTTCTCGTCAACCTCTTCGCTGTCGGGCTCGGCCTCCTCGACGTGGTCGACGGCGCCGTCCGTGGATGCCGCGTCAGCAGTCTCAGCGGGGGCGGCCTGCGCAGTCTCGGTGGCGGGTTCGGTGTCCGCGGTTTCCGCGGGAGCGACGGGCTCGGCGTCGGCGGGGGCCTCGACCACGGCGGCGGCCGAACCCCCCGTGGCGGGCGCGTCGTCGTCGCGGATGATCGGGATCTCACCCGTCAGTTCGGCGACGGTGACGGAGTCGGCACCGCGGCGACGACGGCGCCGCCCGCCGACCGGCGGGGCCCCGATCGTGCCGTTGCGCGCCAGCAACTCCGCGACCGAGATGGGTCGCGTGTTGCTGTGGTCGTCTTCTGGTCCTGTCATCGTGTGTTGCCTTCGGGCCTCGTCATTATCGTCCAGCATTACGCACAAACGCCTGTGCTGAGGCCGGATTGTCGGCGGCGCCGCCGGCGAAACCGCTGCCATCGGCTTCGCTGTCGAGTCTCCGCAGAATCAGCCCCTCCCGCAACGCCCAGGGGCAGATGTCGACGCTCTCGACACCGAGGGCATTCATGCTCGCCTCAGCGACCAACGCTCCTGCCACGATCTGTGGCGCCCGATCGGCACTCACCCCTTCCAGTTCGGCACGGTCAGCCGCGGTCATCCTAGAGATGAAATTTATGAGCTGCCTTAATCCGGTGGCAGTCAGCGTCCGTTTGACCCGCGGACCCGCCCCCGACGGCGCCGCGCCGGTCAGCCTGGCCAGCGAGCGGAACGTCTTCGACGACGCGACTGCGAGGTCGGGGGCGCCGGGCTTGAGCATCTGGGCCCCGGCGTCGGCCAGCTCGGTGGCCAGCCAGTCGCGCAGCATCGCCACCCGCCGCCTGCCCGGCGGATCGTCCGGGAGCCATTCGCGGGTGAGCCGGCCCGCTCCGAGCGGAAGTGACAGCGCGACCTCCGGCTCCTCGTCGACGCCGTTGGACAGTTCGAGCGAGCCGCCGCCGATGTCGATGTTGATGATGCGTCCGGCGCTCCAGCCGTACCACCGCCGCACCGCCAGGAACGTCAGTCGCGACTCGTCGACGCCGGCGAGCACCCGCAGCGCCACCCCCGTCTCGGCGAGCACCCTGGCGAGCAGCTCTTCGGAGTTCTTCGCGTCGCGCACCGCGGAGGTGGCGAACGCCATCAGCTCCGCACAGCCCGAGCTCGTGGCGATCTTGGCGAATTCGTCGATGGTGCCGATCAGTTTGTCGGCACCCCTGCGGGTGATCTTGCCGTCGCTGTCGATGGCCTCGGCGAGGCGCAGCGAGGCTTTGGTCGAACTCATCGGCGTCGGGTGGCCACCGCGTCGCGCGTCCACCACCAGAAGGTGAACGGTATTGCTGCCCACGTCGAGCACGCCTAATCGCACTCATCCAACTTAATGGGTCTACCGTTGAGAATTGTGACTGCACCGCACCGTGGAGAGGTCGAACTCGATTTCGCCCGTGAGTGGGTCGAGTTCTACGACCCCGACAATCCCGAGCACTTGATAGCGGCCGATCTGACGTGGTTGCTCTCGCGGTGGACGTGCGTGTTCGGCACCCCGGCGTGCAAGGGCACGGTGGAGGGACGCCCGGATGACGGGTGTTGTTCGCACGGCGCGTTCATGTCCGACGATGACGACATCGCCCGCCTCGACGACGCGGTGAAAACGCTGACCGCCGAGGACTGGCAGTTCCGCGAGAAGGGGCTCGGCAAAAAGGGCTACCTCGAGATGGACGAGTACGACGACAAGCCCAACTTGCGCACCCGAAAGTACAAGGGCGCCTGCATCTTTCTGAACCGGCCCGGTTTCGCCGGCGGCATCGGGTGCGCGCTGCACAGCAAGGCGCTCAAGCTCGGCGTCGAACCTCTGACCATGAAGCCCGACGTGTGCTGGCAGCTGCCGATCCGCCGCACGCAGGAGTGGGTGGAGCGGCCCGACGGGACCGAGATCCTCAAGACGTGGATCACCGAGTACGACCGTCGCGGCTGGGGTGAAGGTGGCGCCGACCTGCACTGGTACTGCACCGGCGATCCCAACGCGCACGTCGGCGCCAAGCAGGTCTGGGAGTCCTACGGACCCGAACTGACTGAACTGCTCGGCGAGAAGGCCTACGCGGAGCTCGCGGCGATGTGCAAGCGGCGCAGCGGATTAGGGCTCATCGCGGTGCACCCGGCGACCCGCTTGGCCGGATGACCGACCCTTCGGGCGCCGCATCGCTGTTCCTGTTCCGGCTGATCCCGCCGAGACCGGATTTCGCCCAGACCATGACGCCGGCCGAGCAGCAGGCGATGGCGGCGCACCAGCAGTACTGGGAGCAACTGCTCGCCGAGGGTCGCGTCGTCGTTTACGGCCCGGTCGCCGACCCCGAAGGCGTGTGGGGAATGGGCGTGCTGCGCGCGGGCGACCGCGCCGAGGTGCTCGCGATCGCCGAGCGCGACCCGTCGGTCACCGCCGGGGTCAACACGTTCGATGTCCTCGAAATCATGGGCGGCACCACGGGTTAGACCAGCGAGGCCACTAGCCCTCGAGTTTGTAGCCCAGGCCGCGGACGGTAACCAGATGTACGGGGTTGGCCGGATCGGCCTCGATCTTGGACCGCAGCCGCTTCACATGCACGTCAAGGGTTTTGGTGTCGCCGACGTAGTCGGCACCCCACACCCGGTCGATGAGCTGGCCGCGCGTCAGCACCCGGCCGCTGTTGCGCATCAGGTACTCGAGTAGGTCGAACTCCTTGAGCGGCATCGTCACCGGCTGTCCGTTCACCGAGACCACGTGGCGCTCGACGTCCATCCGGACCGGCCCGGCCTCCAGTACGCCGTCGCCGATCCCGGTGTCGTCATTCTCGGCGCCGCGCCGCAACACCGCGCGGATACGAGCGATCAGTTCGCGGGCCGAGTACGGCTTGGTGACGTAGTCGTCGGCACCGAGTTCGAGCCCGACGACCTTGTCGATCTCGCTGTCGCGGGCGGTCACCATGATCACCGGAACGCTTGAGCGCGAACGCAATTGACGACAGACATCGGTACCGCTCATACCGGGCAGCATCAGGTCGAGCAGCACGATGTCGGCGCCGGAGCGCTCGAACTCGGCCAAGGCCGCGGGACCGTCGGTGACGACGGTGGCCTCGAAGCCCTCTTTGCGAAGAAGAAAGGCCAGGGGATCGGCCAAGGACTCCTCGTCCTCCACGATCAGCACACTGGTCATTGGTTTGGATGGTCCTCTCGTTCGTCCGATTCGTGATCGGGATAGGCCGGGATCGACAGGGTGAACGTCGATCCCGTTCCCGGCTGACTCCACAGCCGGATGCTTCCGTTGTGGTTGGCCGCGACGTGTTTGACGATGGCCAACCCGAGCCCGGTGCCGCCGGTGGCCCGGGACCGGGCCTTGTCGACGCGGAAGAATCGCTCGAACACCCGCTCCTGGTCCTCACCCGCGATGCCGATACCGCGGTCGGTGACGGCGATCTCGATGTTGTCCCCGCGACGCCGCCGGCTGATCGACACCGACGACCCGTGCGGCGAGTAGGCGATCGCGTTGGAGACCAGGTTCGCTATCGCGGTGACCAGCAGCGCCTGATCGCCCAGCGCACGGAAACCGGTCGGCGCGTCGGTGGTGATCTTGATGTCTGCGTTGTCAGCGGGCACCTTGTGGCGCGACAGCGCCTCGGAGACCACGGTGTCGACGTCGACGGCCGTGAGGTCGGGCAGGCGCTCGGCGCCCTGCAACCGGGACAGCTCGATCAGCTCGCCGATCATGTTGGCCAGCCGGTTGGACTCGGCGACCATCTTCTCGGCGAATCGGCGCACGGTCTCGGGGTCGTCGGCCGATGCGAGCAGCGCCTCGGCCAGCAGGCCCATCGCACCGACCGGCGTCTTGAGCTCGTGGCTGACGTTGGCGACGAAGTCCCGGCGAGTGGCTTCCATGCGGGCGTATTCGGAGTGGTCGTCGACGTAGACGACGGCGAAGCGGCGGTCCTGGTCGGTCAGCAGCTGAACGTGTCCGCGCACCGACAGGCCGGACCGGCCGGGATTGGCCCGCTTGTGTGCGGTGAGGTCGACGTCGCCGGGCTCGCCGGTGGACAGTGTGCGCTCGGCGGCCCGCCAGGCCCGCTCGTCGAGCAGCCGGTCGCGAACCAGTCCCAGCTCGCGGGCCCGGTCGTTGGCGTACACCACGTCACGGAAGTGGTCGACCACCACGATCCCCGTGGGCGCCCGCGATGCGATGTGGGAGAGCATCTGGGAGACGGTGATGCCGGTCTGCACGGTGGCGCGGCGTTGTCTGCGATCCGTGAGACGGGGGCCGAGACGCGCTCCGAGCGCGAAACCGGCCCCCAGAGCGAGCAGTGCGACCACCGCCGCCAGCAGCAGTGCCCAAACGACACTCACGCCGAAATCGTACGCATCCGGTGAACGTCATCCCAGCAGCGTGCGGCCAAATCGGGACAACTCACATACCGAAACACCGAAATTCGGGCTCCGGACCCCCGCTGTTCACCGCCCGTTCGCTTGGGACGGCTGACGCACTACTTGGCGCCCTGTGAGGCGACTGCCGCGGCGCCCGCGGCCGCGGCCTCGGGATCCAGATAGGTGCCGCCGATGATCTTCGGCTTGAGATCGGAGTCCAGGTCGTAGCGCAACGGGATGCCGGTCGGGATGTTGAGCCCGACGACGTCCTCGTCGGACATGCCGTCGAGGTGCTTGACCAGGGCGCGCAGCGAGTTGCCGTGCGCGGCGATCAGCACGGTCTTACCCGCGCGCAGGTCCGGTTCGATCGTCTCGGTGTAGTACGGGACGAACCGCTCGACGACGTCCTTGAGGCATTCGGTGCGCGGCGGGCCGCCGGGCAGGTCGGCGTAACGCGGATCGCCGTCTTCGCTGTAGGTGCTACCCGGCTCGATCGGTGGCGGCGGCGTGTCATAGCTGCGCCGCCACGCCATGAACTGCTCGTCGCCGTAGCGCTCCTTGGTCTCGGCCTTGTTGAGGCCCTGCAGCGCGCCGTAGTGGCGCTCGTTGAGCCGCCAATCGCGGTGTACCGGGATCCAGTGCCGGTTGGCCTTGTCCAGGGCCAGATTCGCGGTGGTGATGGCACGGCGCAGAAGCGAGGTGTAGACCACGTCGGGCTGGCGATCGAGTTCCTTGATCAGCTCACCGGCGCGCACCGCTTCGGCGCGGCCCTTCTCGGTCAGGTCGACGTCGACCCAGCCGGTGAACAGGTTCTTCTCGTTCCATTCGCTCTCGCCGTGGCGGAGCAGGATCAGCGTGCAGTCACCCCGGGAATCAGACATGGTGGAATCCTCTCACGGCAGACGGATCGGCCACGCCCCGTCCCGAGACCGACGAAATGGCGGGTTCCGGACGGAAAAACCCGCCAAAACGTCGGTCTGAGTGAGAGGGTCAGTCGTCGTCGATCAGGTGGGCGAATGCCTGCAGGTTCTTCAGCGACTCACCGCGAGACACCCGCCACTCCCACTCCTTCTGGATGGACGAGCGAAAGCCCAACTCCAACAAGGTGTTGAAGTCGTTGTCGACGGCTTCGAGCACCTGACCGAGAATCCGGTCGACCTCGTCGGAGGTGACCGATTCCAGCGACATCCGCCCGACGAGGTAGATGTCACCGACGTTGTCGAGCGTGTACGCAACTCCGTAGAGACGGCGGTTGCGTTTGAGCAGGAACCGGTAGACGCCCTCGTGGTTCTCATCGGGTTTGCGGCAGACGAACGCCTCGATGCGCACCGAGTGCTCGCCGATCGACAGGATCGTGTTGGTCTTGAGCCGTCGCTCGCCGGGCAGTTCGACGATGATGCCGGGCAACCCGCCATGCGCACCTTCGTGATACGAGCAGACCAGGCCGTTCTCCTTGCACGCCTCCTCGATGACCTTCGCAGCGTTGGAATTCACGCGCGCACCCCCCGCCGCCGCGTGAACCGCCGGCCGGTACGACGCACGCCGTCGCGCATCTGATGGCGCGCCCGGTAGTCGGCGATCGCGCGGCCGTAACTGGCCAGCAGCGCATCGACGGTGCGGGCCCACGAGAACGTCGCCGCGTGCGCCGCGGCCGCGGGCCTGAGGCTGTCGGCACGGCTCAGCACGTCGCCGATGGCGTGCGCCCAGTCGCCGTCGTCGTGCCCGTCGACCAGTGCCCCGGTGACACCGTCGCGCACCGCGACCGGTAACCCACCGACCGCGGCGGCCACCACCGGCGTTCCGCATGCCTGGGCTTCGACCGCGACCAGGCCGAACGACTCCGAGTAACTGGGCACGGCCACCAGATCGGCGGCGCGGTACACGTTGACCAGCTGTTCGCGCGACTGGGGCGGCAGGAATGTCACCCGGTCCGAGATACCCAGATCGTTGGCCAGTCGAACCAGCCCGTCGGGAGCCTGCAATCCGCTGCCGGAGGGACCGCCGGCCACCAGCACGCGAACGCCGGGCAGTTTGGCCGCGGCGCGAAGCGCGACGTCGGGCGCCTTGAGCGGCTGGATGCGCCCGACGAACGCGACCACCTGCTCGCCGGTGTCGAGTCCCAGCGCGGCACGCGCGGCCAGTCGGTCCCCGGGTGTGAACGTCTCGAGGTCGACGCCGGGATGCACCACGTCGATCCTCGACGCATCGGCGTTGTGCACCGAAACCAGTTGCCGCGCTTCGTGTTCGGTATTGACGATCAACCGGTCGGCTTCGTCGACGACCTGCTGCTCCCCGACCGCACGCAGCGGCGGTTCGGGTGAGTCGCCCTCGGCCAGCGCCGCGTTCTTGACCGCTGCCAGCGTGTGGGCGGTGTGCACCAGCGGCACCGCCCAGCGGTCGCGGGCCAGCCAGCCGACCTGACCGGACAGCCAATAGTGCGAATGCACGATGTCGTAGTAGCCCGGTTCGTGCGTCGCCTCCGCGCGCAGCACCCCCGCGGTGAACGCGCACAACTGGGTGGGCAGGTCGTACTTGTCGAGCCCCTCGAACGGACCGGCGACCACGTTGCGGACCAGCACACCGGGAGCGACCCGCACGGTCGGCGGGTCGGCCGAGGAGGTCGCCCGCGTGAAGATCTCCACTTCGACACCGCGGCGAGCCATCTGCAGGGCGCTCTGGAGCACGTAGACGTTCATGCCGCCCGCGTCGCCGGTGCCGGGCTGGGCCAACGGCGACGTGTGCACCGACAGCACGGCGACGCGCCTGGGTACCGGAAGTCCGGCGGCATCAGAACGGGACGGGTCCGTTGCTAGGCGCACACAGACATGTCTACACCGTCGGCCCGATGCGCCCCGCTACGCAGGGACCTCCGGCCTGGCATCGGGCCTGCGCAGTTGCGCGCGCCGCATGGCCCCGATCGGATCGGCGTACAACCCGCCCAGCGACACCACGCCCGCGCCGGCCTCCTGGACGCGGTTGCCGAATACGGTGAGCCGGATCTCGCGGGCGGGCATCACCGACCGCTGCGCGAACGCGGCTTCCACTGTGGCCATGCCTTCGGGGTACTCGGTGAACGCCTGACCGCCGACGACGAGGTCGTCGGGGTTGAGCATGTCGCGCAGCAGGGCCACGGCCTCACCCAACACCCGGGCGCGCTCGGCCAGCAGTTCCTGCGCCGGCCGGCTGCCCTGACGGGCGGCCTTGAGCAGCGCCTGCATCGTCGAGCCCGGCCCCTCGAGCGGGATGATGCGCGCCCTGCGAGCGGCGATCAGCACCGCCTCGTCGCTGACGGTCGACTCCAATTGGCCGGTGCCGCCGAGTAATTCGGAGTGTGCGGGCAGCGCGGCGATGGTGCCCGGACCGCTGGCGGGGGAGTGCACGCGCCCGTCGATGGACAGCGCGTAGCCGACGGTCTCCCTGGCGTAGACGTACAGGCTCGTGCCCGCTGGGGCGAGCAGCGTTTCCGGCCACGTGGGCGACGGTTGCCTGCGCGCCCCCAGCAGGAGTTCGGCGCCCGCCATCGCGTCGACGTGGGAGGCGACCGACACCGGCAGTCCGATCGCCTCGGCGAGCACCGGCCCGATAGGTGCGTCCGACCATCCGAGCCGCGGGTGGTCCAGGTACCCCGTCGTGCTGTCGACGACGCCGCCGGCCGCCACACCGACCCACAGCGGCCGTCGGCGATGCCAGCGACTCAGGTAGCGGCGGGCGCTGCCGGCCAGCGACGTCAGCGCCGCGGCCTGCGGGCCCCGCGGGGTCGGGGTCTCCACCACGTCGAGGGTGCGGCCGAACAGGTCGGTGGCGACGATGCTGGTGGTTTTCGCGCCGATGTGGACGCCGAGTGTGAGGTACGGCTCGTGATTCACCTCGACGGGCACCCGGGGCCTGCCGATCGCTCCGGAGACCGCGAGGTCTGCGCGTTCCCGCAGCACACCGGCCTCGAGCAGTGCGGTGACCTGGCGGTTGACGGTCGCGATGCTCAGCCCGGTGACCTGGGCGATGACATCACGGGCGATGGGTCCGCGCAGGCGGGCCGCACTGAACACCGAGGCGGCGGCCGCGTCGGCGACCTTCAGCGACGGTGCGACGATCCGCGTGCGGGCCTGCGGGTACCGGCCGGTTACGGGCTTCAGCGCGCGCTTGGCGTGCTGCGTGCTGCGCACGGCAGTGTTCGCGGGGAGGGTGGCGGTGGAGGAAGTACGCATCTGCTTGTCCTTGGGGGGAATTCGGCCGGCGGGGTATTCGGGCCACACCCGGCGATTCAGCAGGACAGCGATGTCGTCTACGAACAGTCAGGCGCGGCGAGGCGTGCAACAACAACACGCACACCGCATACAGGCCTGACTGGACAACACTCGGCGAACTTAGCACGCAATTAGAGTTGGGCAGATGACGACTTCTGGGGCTGACGGTCGTGTCGCGGTGGTCACCGGCGCCAGCGCCGGCATCGGCGAGGCGACCGCGAGAACTCTTGCCGCACAAGGCTTTCACGTAGTGTGCGTGGCCCGGCGCGAGGGCCCCCTCAAGGCCCTGGCCGATGAGATCGGCGGCACCGCGATTGTGACGGACGTCACATCCGAGGATGCGGTGTCGGCGTTGGCGGCGGCGGTGGACCGGGTGGACCTGCTGGTCAACAACGCCGGTGGGGCCCTCGGGCTCGATCCGGTCGCAGAGGCCGTCACCGAGCACTGGCGCTGGATGTGGGAGGTCAACGTCCTCGGCACGCTGCTGGTGACCCGCGCACTGCTGCCGAAACTGATCGCGTCGGGCGACGGCCTGATCGTCACCGTCACCTCGATCGCGGCGGTGGAGATCTACGACAACGGCGGCGGTTACACCTCCGCCAAGCACGCGCAGGGCGTGCTGCACCGCACGCTGCGCAGCGAGCTGCTCGGAAAACCCGTGCGGCTCACCGAAGTTGCGCCCGGCATGGTGAAGACGGACTTCTCGCTGAACCGGTTCGAGGGCGACGAGGACCGCGCTGCCAAAGTCTACGAAGGCGTCACTCCGCTGGTGGCCGAAGACATCGCCGAGATCATCGGCTTCGTCGCCAGCCGACCGTCGCATGTCGACCTGGACCTGATCGTGGTCCGGCCGCGCGATCAGGTCAGCGGGGCCAGCGGATCGCGGTTCAACCGTAAGTAGCGTCCTGGCCGTCGCCCAGTGTGGGCTCGCGTCACGCCGCGCGCCGCGAAGCGTGCGGGTAACCCACGTTCGGCGAACAATGTGATCACCCGCCCGGGCGGCCGTTCACCGCCTCCGGTGCACCCGACGGTGTTGCCGGCGCGGTGCTCGGCATATCGGGCGCCTTCTCGTCCGACAGCGCCGACATCGCCTTCCACTCCTCCCACGGCACGGCCCAGTCCCAGATGTCGCCGTCGGCGTAGGACAGCTGAATACGCGTCCCGGTGACCTCGACGGGATCGCCGTACATCACGCTGTTGAAGTACTGCTCGGCGTCGGCCGGTGACAAGTTGATGCAGCCGTTGGTGACGTTGCTGCTGCCCTGTGCGCCCGCGCTCGCGGGGTTGGCGTGAATGAACTCGCCGTTGTTGGAGATGCGCACCGCGTGGCGCATGTGCACGTTGGCGTAGCCCGCGGCCGGGTTGGTCATGTAGAAGTCCGCGTACTTCTCGGTGACGACGTGGATGCCGCTGCGGGTCACGTTGCGGTCCAGATCGCCTTCGCCATAACTGCAGGGGAAGTCCATGATCACCGCGCCCGCCCCGTCGAGCACCTGGATGCGGTGCGACGGTGCGTCGGCCTTGACCACCTGACGGCGCCCGATCTCGATGTGCAGCGAGATGTCCTGCGCGCCATAGGCCCCGTCGCCGAACGGCACGCCGTAGAGCTTCGCGTCGACGTTCACCTTGGCGCCGGCCGGGTAGTACTCGCGGGTGCGGTAGTGCACACGGGACCCGCCGACCTCGTCGGGTAGCCACGCCCAGCTGCCCTCGACCGGCGGATCGGTGGTGACCTCGAGCGCCCTTTCGACCGCGGCCTTGTCGCTGATCGGCCCGTCGAACTGGATGATGATCGGCGCCGCCACGCCGACGACCTGGCCGTCGGCGAGTTGGAAGCGGCCGCTCACCTGGGTGCTGGGATTGATCGTGGAGAAGGAGCCCTCGATGGGCACCGCCTTGCCGTCGCGGCCGACGGCCGAGCCCTTCCAGGTGTACTGAACGCCGTAGCCGAGCGGTTCGGTGATCGTGAACTCGGTGCGGTCGCGATTGAGCGTGCCGGCGACGACCTTCCCGTCCAGGTTAGTCAGCGAGACCCGCTGGAACCAGCCGTCGGTGACCTGGACACCGACGCGCCCGGTCGGCGAGACGTCGGTCGCGGCGTTTGCGGGCTCGAAGTTCAGCGAAGGGGCGGAGGCCGCGTCATCGCCCTGCGGCGACCCGTCGTTCTTATCGCTGCAGGCGGCCAGCACGCCCGGCGCGACAACACCGACCGCGAATGCGGCCAAGGCGCGCCGCCGGGTGAACCCCGGCGGTAGGGGTTCTGCTGTACTCACGTGAATCGAGCGTACCTACAGCGAGCACCCGATCAGGACAGGCTCGGCTGTGAGCTCGATCCCGAATTTCGTTCGGACGCCGTCGCGTACCGTCCTGGCCAGCGCGATCACCTCGGCGGTGGTGGCACCGCCGCGGTTGGTCAGCGCCAGCGCATGCTTGGTCGACAGCCGGGCCGCGGCGCCGTCGCCGGGATATCCCTTACCGAACCCGGCCTGCTCGACCAGCCAGCCCGCGGCGAGTTTGACCCCGGCGGGGGCCGGATAGTTGGGCACCGGTCCGTCGACCGAGGCGCGGACCCGGTCGAACTCCGCGGTCGTGACGACGGGGTTGGTGAAGAACGAGCCCACGCTCCAGGTGTCGTGATCGTCGGCAACGAGCACCATGCCCTTGCTCGACCGCAAGGCCAGCACCGCCTCGCGAACCTCGAGCGGATCGGCGCGCGTGCCCTGCTCGGCGCCCAGCGCGGTGGCCAGTTCCCGGTAGCGCAGCGGCGCGCTGCGGCCGGCCGGATCCAACGCGAACTCCACTTCGAGCACGATCGCGTCGTGCGCGTGTTTGAGCACGCTGGTGCGGTAGCCGAACCGCAGCGTCTGCGGCTCGACCCAGCGGTCGTCGCCGGTACGCCGGTCCAGCAGCCGCACCCGCCGGATGGTGTCGGCCACCTCGGCGCCGTACGCTCCGACGTTCTGCACCGGTGTGGCCCCAGCCGATCCCGGTATCCCGGAGAGGCACTCCAGGCCACCCAAACCGTGGGCCAGCGAGGTGACCACGACGTCGTCCCACACCGCACCGGCCTCGGCGCGCAGCACCTCGCCGTCGACGGTGATCTCGGTGTTGGCCAGATGGATCACCGACAGGTCGGTCAGCTCGTCGGACAACACGACATTGGAACCACCCGCGAGAACCAGCGCGTCGGCGGCGGGGCCGAGCGCGCGGACCACGTCGATGATCTTCTGCGTGGTGTCGCAGGTGATCAGCCGCCGTGCGACGGGTCCGATCCGCAGCGTGGTCAGGGGCGCAAGCGGTACCCGCTCCTCGACGGAGGCACCCCCTAGCTGCGAACCGACCACGGGCGGTAACGGTAGCCTGACCAGCTATGCCGCGCTCATTCGACATGGCCGCCGAATACGGGGGGACCGTCGAGCAGGTCCACCGGGCGTTCGGCGACGGGCGTTATTGGCTCGCGCGGCTGACGGATTCCGGCGCCGACATGTACTCGCTGGACTCGATGGTCCTCGACGACCAGGGCGGTATCGACGTCGTCACGACGCAGACGTTGCGCGCCGACCGGCTGCCCGGTGTGGTGACCCAGTTCCACCGCGGGGACCTGAGCTTCGTGCGCGAGGAGAGGTGGAGCCCGGTGTTCGACGGGAAGTCCACCGCGACGGTCAAGGGGTCGATCCCCGGTGCGCCGGCGAACCTGACGGGCACGGCGGTGCTGGCCCCCGCGGGCGGCGGGTCGCGGCTGCAGTTCACCGTCGAGGTGGAGGTGCGGGTTCCGTTGGTGGGCGGCAAGATCGAGAACTTCATCGGCGGTCAGCTCGTCGACCTGCTGATCGCCGAACAGCACTTCACGACGCTGTGGATCGCCGAAAACGCTTGAGGCGTAACGTCAGGTGGCGGTGCCGCCGAGCGCGGTGACGCAGAACCGCCGGCGGACCATAGACTCGGAACCATGAGCGGGCCCATCGGTCAGCTGACACGGGGTACCACCGGCTACAACCGGTTGCGCCGCAGTGACCGCTGGCTCGTGCACGCGCCGCGGGTCCGGGCCGCGCTGGCGGCTGCCGAGGATCCGCTGGTCATCGATCTCGGTTACGGCGCCTTGCCGGTGACGACGCTCGAGCTCGCCGCACGGCTGCGGGTGGTGCGCAACGACATTCGCGTCGTGGGCCTGGAGATCGATCCCGACCGCGTGCAGACGGCGCAGGCGGCGGAGTCCCGGGTGGTGCAGTTCGGCCTCGGCGGTTTCGAATTGGCGGGGCTGCGGCCCGTCCTGGTGCGGGCGTTCAACGTGTTGCGGCAGTACCCGGTCGAAGCGGTGCACGAGGCGTGGTCGACGATGCAGCGACAGCTCGCGACCGGTGGCCTGATCGTCGACGGCACCTGCGACGAACTCGGCCGCCGAGCCTGCTGGATTCTGCTGGACGAGAACGGTCCGGTGAGCCTGACGCTGGCGTGCGACCCGTTCGCGATCGAACGGCCGTCCGATCTGGCCGAGCGGCTGCCGAAGGCACTGATCCACCACAACGTCGACGGTCAGCCCGTGCACGCATTGCTGAGCGCCGCCGACCGCGCGTGGGCCAGCGTTGCGGGGCACGGGGTGTTCGGCCCGCGGGTGCGGTGGCGCGCGATGCTGGAACTGTTGCACGACAGCGGTTTTCCTGTCGTACCCGCGCGCCGGCGGATGCGCGACGGGGTGTTGACCGTACCCTGGCCGACCGTCGCACCGACCTGAGCCCGGCTACGCCGGTCCGGGTTTTCCTGCCAACACCGGGACGCCGTGCTCGATCTCTTCTGCGGTCGCATCGAGCGCGTCGTCGACGTCCTTGGCCAACTGGATGTCCAGCCCCCGCAGATGCGCCGGTCGGGTCATCAGCGACACGGCGAGGTAGGTGACGATTGCCGCGGCGAACGCGATGAACGTCGGCCAACCGTCGAAACTCGCCGGCACGAGGTCGTTTCGGACGTATAAGATGGTGTTGTCGACGCCGTAGATCGTCGGCGTCAGCATGAACAGGACGAGCCGGACAACCAATCCCACACCCATCGCGGCGATCGCCGCGGCGGTGGTGCCCCGCCGCCACACCAGCCCGAGGATGAAGGGCACGACCAAACAGGCCAGCAGCAGGTCGAACGCGAGGGTCAGCAGGATGCCCGTCTGTTTGACGTAGATCGCGAACGCGATCGAGAACACCGTCATCGGGACCATCGCGATACGGGTCGCACGCAGCAGCGGGTCGCGCTGGCCGGGCACGTGGACACGCCGGATACCGCCGAGGTTGCGAACGCAGACATTCGATATCGCCAGGATCGCCCCGTTGGCGGTGCTCATCGAGGCGCCGACCAGTCCGCACAACACGATCACGGTGAGCACCGTCGGAGCGTATTCGCCGAGAAGCACGAAAAGTGGTGGGCCGTCGATGTCGTCGGGCAGGAACGTCTTGGCGGCCAACACCACCAGGCCGAACGGCACACAGATCGCGACTGTGCCGGTGGCCGCGACGAAGCACGCGCGGCGCGCGCTCGTGGGCGACTTGGCGGCGAACACCCGCTGCATGAAGTCGATCGCGACGATGTCGCCGATGCCGAGCGCGAGCAACGTGGCCCAGTTGATCACCGCGCCCTGCGCCGGGTCCGACAACTGCCCGAGCGCCAGCGGCCCGGTGCCGTCGGCGATTTCGAGGGTGTGCGTGGAAGCCATCCACACCAGCATCCCGATCGCACCGATCAGGATCAGCGACATCTGGATGATCGCGGTGTAGGCGTCGGCGATCAACCCACCGGTGCCGGTGTAGGCCACCGCAATTCCCGCGATGAGCACGACGCCCAGCCAGTACGGCATGCCCAGGAAGTAGTTGAACAGGAAGCCACCCGCGACCAGGTTGCCCGCCACCAGCATGCAGAATCCGACCGCCAGCAGCGCGGAGGCGCCGGCCTCGACCGACCGGCCGAATCTCAGACGGTAGTAATCGGGAAACGACGTCAACCCCATGCGGTTCATCGGTTTGGCGAAGAACACGCCCGTGATGGTCAGGCACAGTGCCAGGCCGAGCGGCAGGCTCGCACCCGCCCAGAAGCCGAACTCGTAGGCGAGGTCGGTGTTGCCCAGCGTGGCGTTGGTGTCGACGGCCGAGCCCATCAATGCGCCACCGATCAGCCAGTAGGGCAACATGCGGCCGCCGACAAGGAAATTCGAGCTGTCGCCTTCGATGCGTTTGGACACGTAGAAACCGACGGCCACGACGACGACGATGCTGACCGCCACACCGAGAAGAATCATCTGGAGCTCCTATGCGCGATGGAGTCTCCCGGGCTTTTCTCCCGCCGTGGAACGGACGCCGCAGTCCGCCTGCACCTCTCGGACCAGACCCGCATGATTGCGGCGGAACCCTAGGCGCGCCTCACAGTCACCTGTGAGTCGTCGACCAGATAAACGTCGCGGCGTTACGGCCGACCGCGTCCGGTGTTAACGCTTTGTTTCGATTCGAGTAGCGCATCGACCATTTCGGATCAACAATGCCCGCAGGAGCCATGTCGGCTCCCCGGACGAGTGTGCCGTACCCGGTCAGCGACAAGACGGCACATCAGGAGCACCCGTGACCGAAAGCAACCAACCCCTCAACGCCGAGGGCGCCTGGGCTCAGCAGGCCGAGGCCCGCCTGTCCGACCGCCGTGAACGCGAGGAGATCGAACGCAGCCTGACCTTCGGGCTGGAGGCCGCCCCGACGATCAACGACCGCCGCATCTCGACGTTCGTCCGCGGCGAGTTGCCGCACTTCGCCGGCGAGCGGGGCACCTTCCTCAAGTGTCCGTTCGTCGAGGACGTGAGCCAGGTCGACGACGCGGAGGTCGCGATCTTCGGCGTGCCTCTCGACGCCGGCGCCACCTACCGTCCCGGAACGCGCTTCGGTCCGCAGGGAATTCGGCGCTCCACCAACCTGTTCGGCACCTACAACTACGAGTCCGGCGTCGATCTGCGCGAGCAGCTCAACATGGTCGACATCGGCGACGTGTTCACGATCCCCGGAAATCTGGAGAAATCCTTCGACCAGATCAGCCAGGCCATGGCGCATGTGGTGAGCAAGGGCGTGATGCCCGTCGTGCTGGGCGGCGACCATTCGATCGGTTTCCCGACCATCCGCGGGATGGCCCCGTACCTGGACGGCAACGTCGGGATCATCCATTTCGACCGCCACGTCGACACGCAGGAGACCGACCTCGACGAGCGCATGCACACCACGCCGTGGTTCCACGCGACCAACATCAAGAACGCACCCGCCACCAACCTGGTGCAGATCGGTATCGGCGGATGGCAGGCACCGCGGGCGGGGGTCAAGGTCGGGCGCGAGCGGCAGTCGACGGTGATCACGGTCGGCGACGTCGAGCGGGTCGGTGTCGAGAAGATCGCCGAGATGGCGCTGGAGATCGCGTGGAAGGACGCCAAGGCGGTGTACCTGTCCTTCGACATCGATGTGATCGACGCCGGGTTCGTTCCGGGCACCGGCTGGCCCGAGCCCGGCGGACTGTTGCCGCGCGAGGCGCTGAACCTCGTCAAGATGGTGTCCGAGCCGGGGCTGGCCGGTATCGAGGTCGTCGAATGCTCACCGCCGTACGACTGGGCCGAGCAGACCGCGTTGTTGAGTTCGCGGGTGATTCTCGACAGCCTCGCCGCGCAGGTGCGCTCGGGCAAGCTGGGCAACAAGGCCGCAGCGCTGCCCCGCCCGGCCTGGGGGCCATAGCCGACACCCCTTTGAGCTCGCCGAGACTGCGCTATTTGACGAAATTCGCCCTGTTTCCGTCAGAAACCGCAGTTTCGGCGCAGCGCCGTAGGCTGGGCCCCATGCGGATTGCCCTCGCGCAGATCCTCAGCGGCACCGACCCGTCGGCGAACCTCGCGGTCGTGGAGGACTACACCCGCCGCGCCGCCGACGCTGGCGCCCGGATGGTGCTGTTCCCCGAGGCCACGATGTGCCGGTTCGGGGTGCCGCTGGCCCCGGTCGCCGAACCGCTCGACGGGCCGTGGGCCTCGGGCGTGCGGGCCATCGCCGAGCGGGCGGGCATCGTCGTCGTCGCGGGCATGTTCGTGCCTTCGGGTGACGGCCGGGTTCTCAACACGCTGATCGCCGCCGGCGACGGCATCGACGCGCACTACGAGAAGATCCACCTCTACGACGCGTTCGGGTTCCAGGAGTCCAAGACGGTCGCGCCCGGCCGGGAACCGGTCCTGATCGAGGTCGACGGCGTGAGTGTCGGGCTGACGCTGTGCTACGACGTCCGCTTCCCCGAGCTCTACGTCGAGCTGGCCGAACGGGGTGCGCAACTGATCACCGTGCACGCGTCGTGGGGCAGTGGTCCGGGCAAACTCGACCAGTGGACGTTGCTGGCGAGGGCCCGCGCGATCGACACGACCGGCTTCGTCGCCGCCGTTGACCAGGCCTGTCCCGAACCCGACATCGCGGCGCTCGGTCCGACCGGCGTGGGAGGCAGCCTGGTCGCGTCTCCGACCGGTGACGTGCTGGTCAGTGCGGGCGACGACCCGCAGTTGCTGGTGACGGACATCGACCTGGAGGATGGGCGCAAGGTGCGCGAGACGGTCGCGGTGTTGCGCAACCGCGCGGACTTTGCTCGTCGCGGTAAGGCAGAATCGCGCTCGTGACTGACCCGTGGGCCCGCCCGAACCAGCCGTCGCCGCCGCAGGGCCAGGTCCCCTCGCCACAGCAGGACCAGGCTCCCCCGCCGCAGGGCCCGCCGCCGCAGGGGCCGCCGCCTGGACCCCATGGAGCCAATGAACCGGGCCGAAGCGAGCCACCGCCCTCGGAGTCCAAGCTCAGGAGCCTGCTGCGCGATCCGCTGTCGATCGTGCTGGTGGTCGTCATCGTGGTGGCCCTGGTGCTGGCCGGCGTGCTCGCCGGCGAACTGTACGCACGGAAGCGCGCGAACGACGTCGTCGCGGGTGTCACGTCATGCGTGGTCGAAGACGAGGCGAGCGCATCGTTCGGCGTCATGCCGCCGTTCCTGATCCAGCACATGTCCGGCCACTACACGAACATCCACATCGAGACCGCAGGCAATCAGATCCGCGACGCCAAGGGCATGAAGGTCGAATTGACCATCAAGGACGTCCGCCTCGAGGACACCGCCACCTCGGGCGGCACCGTCGGCTCACTCGTCGCCGACATCAACTGGTCGTCGCAGGGCATCCAACAGACCATCTCCGATTCGATTCCGCTCATCGGCGCGTTCGTCAGCGGTGTCACGACCAACCCGTCCGACGACACGATCGAGCTGGAAGGCGCGCTCGGCTCGATCCGGGCCCGGCCGGCGGTCGTCGACGGCGGGATCTCGCTGCAGGTGATCGAACTGACCGGTCTGGGTTTCACGCTGCCCCGCGAAGCCGTGCAGCCGGCGTTGGACGCGTTCACCTCCGAGCTGACGAAGAACTACCCGATGAACATCAAGGCCGACTCGGTGGAAGTCACCGATGACGGTGTGGTGAGCCGGTTCTCGACGCGGAACGCCGATATCCCGAAGGATCAGCAGGATCCCTGCTTCGCCGCGCTGTGACCGTCAGTCGCTGACACCGGTCCAGCGAAAACTGTTGACGTACTTGCCCATATCGATCGCCAGCTGCAAGTTGGCGCCCGACGGATGGCCGGTGCCGAAGTCGGGCGTGAATTCGCGGTACGGGCCGATCGCCGAGGCCACCAGCGCGACATCGTTCTTGACGGCGACCATCACGATCAGCCGGAGCCGGGTGAAGCTGCCGCTGGCGTCCTGGGGATAGTCGTCCGCGACGACGCCATAGCCGGGTTCATAGCCGACCATCGCGTTGGGGATCTCGTATTCGGTTGTGGCGTCCGGGTAGTACTCGTCGATCAGGTCCTCGGCGACCTGCTTGGCGGTCCGGTTTTCGGCGGGCAGACCGAACAGCTCGAGCATGCCGGTGTCCCCGCCGGTGAACTCCAGCTCGACCCCGTCGGGGAGCAGCGTCGCCTCGTACGCGCTACCGGGTCCCGGGTATTGGACGGAGAACGACCCGTCGGGGGCATAGAAACGCGGGTTGGATTCGATGGGTTCGCCGATCGGTGGACGTCCACAATCGGGTGGGCACACGATCTTCGGGTCGGCGGGAGTGGTGAGCACGGCTGCCACCACACCGGCCGTCACCGCGACGGCGGCGCCCGCACCCAGGCTCGCAAGCACCCGTGCGCGGCCGGCCTCACCCTCGGGGTTCGGTTCCTGTGACTCTGGGCCCACGGTCCGCCGCCCACTGCGCAGCGCCGCCAGTGCGACCGCGGCGATGGCGACATGCACCATCAGATGCACGATGTGCGGCACCACGGTGTACTCGGTGACACCCATGATCGTGTAAAGCACCAGCGCCACAATCACACTCGCGACGATCATCCTCCGGCGTCCCGCCCACAGCGCGAGGCCGACGAGCCCGCCGAGCGTCAGCGCGGTCAACGGCAGGGTCAACCCCTGGATACCGGCCTGCACGAGAAGCACGCTGACCCACAGGTCTTCGGCCCTGACACCGGTCGCGAACTGCGGAATCAATCTGACCAACGTCGCTGCCGACGTGAAGACGACGGCGCTCAACGCCCCGGCCGCGTAACCGTCGAACGGCAGACGAGTCACCCCGCGTCGCAACCGCAGCACCGCCGCCGGAATCAGCATCGCGATCGCACCACCGACCGGTATCGCGATGCCTGTCAACAGCTTTTCGCGATCCAGCTCGCCACCGCTGAGTGCGACGTCGTGGGACTCGGCGACGATGCTGCCGGTCGCCAACGCCCACCCCACACCGAGCGCCGCGGCCAGCGCAGCGGTCTGAATCAGCTGCCGTGCCGGTACGTCGCGACCTGCCTGGCGCAGATAGCCTACGAACACCAGGGCCACACCGACCGCTCCTATCGCGATCAGCGGCGCCTGCCAACGCAGTACCGCGAACCCGACGAGCGTCGCCGCCAGTGCTGCCAGCGCGAGCCCGAACGTCGCCCTCGAGCGAGCCGACACATGCGGAAACAACAAGCTCGTCAAAGGATCCCGCCACCGACGTCGGCGGCGCGGTGACGCTTCGGTCAACGCGACGTCTTCTGCAGGTCGAGGATGTTGCGCGCGAGGTTCTCGGTGTTCGGGCTGCCGAGACCCGTCACCAAGTCGTACCCCGGCGACGCCAGATCGACGGCGTTGCCGCCCTTGGTCACATCACGGAAGCCCGGCAGACGCGACCCGGAGGCCACTTGGTAGAGCACGGGATTGAGGTTCCCGACCTGTCGCCCACCGTTGGCCAACAGGTACTGGTTCATCAGCACGGTGAGCGCCGCCCAGATCGGGGCCGATTGCGACGTGCCGCCACCGACCACCTCGCGCTGGCCGAAGATGAACCGCACACCGGTGAAAGGATCGGCGACCGCGGAGACGTCGGGGAGCAGACGGCGGCGCTCGGTGTCACGATCGACGTCCAGTTTCTGCTGCCACGCCGGCCGGGCGAACAACTTCGCCACCCCGCCGCTACTGCCCTGCGACAGCGGCGAATCCACCCACGCGTGTTCGGCCAGCCACTGCCCGCGCGTACCTGTCGACAGCGTCGTGCCTCCGACCGACGTCATCGTGGGAAGCGAGGCGACCGCGTCGACACCGATGTCATCGGGTCCCGGCGGAGCCGACCATCGGTCTCCACCTTTGCACTCCAGGCCGGCGGTGTCCCCGCTGGCGTCGAACGCCGTGGTGCCGCGCCGCTGAGCAGTCGTCAGGGCCGCCTCGACCGGAGCCAGATCGGCCGCGGTGACAAACGCCTCACATCCCCACCCGATCGACAGGCTCCACACGGCTCCGGGGTAGTCACGGTCGACCTGTTCGAACAGTCGCCCGAGCTTCTCGTAGGTGCCGTCGCCCTCGACCGTCGGCCTGGCGTTGACCACGACAAGCCGTGCATCGGGCGCAATCGCGTGCGCCACTTGCAGATCCATCGCCGTCTCACCGTGCACCTCGGACGGTTCGCCGCCGACGATCTCGGGAGTGAACCGCGGTAGCCCCGACGTGTCGGCGAACAGGTCGAGGTCCTCCTGTTCGACGCTGTCGAACGCGAAGATGACGATCGTTGCGCCCTCACCGGTGAAACCGGCGTCCGCCAACGGCGTGGCGTTGTACGCCGACAACAATCCGTCGGGTGTCAGCCCGCCCTTGGGCACGTCGAGGGGAACGACGTCGGGCCGCTTCATGCGGTACGGGGTGTAGCTCATCACCCGTCCGACCGCGGTGACGTCGTCGCGCAGTGCCGCCGGTATCGCCGGCTGTTCGGGTGAGGCGTAGAACTCCTCGCCCTTCGGAGTCCGGTAGTCGCGCACCGGAATCCCGAACGCCCGCGCGAGATCCCCGGCCGCCCCCTCGACGATCGCCCATCCGTCACCGGGCCGCCAGCGCACCCAGAGGTCGCGGGCGTCCGCCCAGCCCATCAGGGCGGCGGGGGGTTCCGGTCCGCCGAGCGTGACGGTGACTTGCGTGTCTGCCGAACGCGACGGGCCCAGGTCTGTCGAACTCGCCAACAATGCCGCATAGGGGCCGGTGATCACCGCCGGGGTGCGCGGTGCACACGCACCCGACGCCGCGATCAGCAGCGCGGCGGTGAGGAGGGCCGTGACCCCGGGCCTACTGGCCGTGAGGACCGCGGTGCCGACCGGGCGTCGGACCGGGAGCCGGGGGCGCATGAACGGTGGGCGAGAACGGGTTCGGCTCATTGGGATCGATGCGCGGCGCCTTCTCCGTCGGCGTGGCGGGAGGTGGCGGCGCCGTGGTGGTGGTTGTCGTCGTCGTCGTCGTTGTAGTCGACGTCTCCGGCGCCTGTCCCTCTTCGCTGGAGCAGCCGGCGGTGAACGCACCCATCGCCAGCACCGCGGTCACCCCCGCTCCGGCCAGCGTTCGACGTAGCAAACCGCTTTGAGTCATCATGATCAGATCCTATCCACGGTTTCCCGTGTGCGCAGATGGCGATGGTTCCAGCCGTCGGGGGCGGACGTCACTATACGGCAAATATCGGTTAGCGGCGTAAATTACTGTCGGCGGTCGACTTTCGGGAAGCCCTCCAGCACCGCCCGGGTTCCCGACAGCCCCAGCCGGGTGGCGCCGGCGTTCAGCATCGCGATCGCGTCATCGGAGGTCCGGATGCCGCCACTGGCCTTGACTTGCGGACCCACCCTCGCCATCAATTCCACGGCGCGCACCGACGCCCCGCCTGCGGGATGAAATCCCGTGGAGGTCTTGATGAAATCGGCGCCCGCATCCGCCGCGGCCCGGCAGGTGCCGAGCAAGGTCTGCTCGTCACCGAGCAGTAGAAGCGCGGCGGACTCGACGATCACTTTCAGCGTTGCGCGGGCGCCGATCTCGGTACGCACCGCCTCGACATCGGCGCGCACCGCCGCGAGGTCGCCGTACAGCGCTGCCCCCACATCGATCACCATGTCGATCTCACCGGCGCCGTCTTCGACCGCGAGCCGCGCCTCGGAAGCTTTGATCGCCGAAAGATGCTTGCCCGAGGGGAATCCGACCACCGCACACACCAACTGTGACGGCGAACCGGACCGTCTGGCGACCGAAACCATCGACGGTGACACGCAGACCGCGTAAACCCCGAGCGCCGCAGCCTCCTCGGCGACCGCCGCGACGTCGGCCTCGGTCGCTTCGGGCTTGAGCAGCGTGTGATCGACCAGTCCGGCGACCTCGTCGCGTCGGTAGCTGCGAGTCATCAGAACGGCTCTTCGGTACCGCCGGGGTTGCAGCCGGCCTCCACCAACTCCTCGTAGGAGACCTCGGGACGCCACGGCTCGAGATTCCAACTGACCTTGCCGGGTTGGTAGTACTCGGCGAATTCCCAGTGACAGACGAATTGCGGCTTCATGCCCGGAATGTCGGCATCGGGCGCGAGCGTCAACACCTCAGCCCAGGCCGCCTCACCCTGAGCGGGGGCGGACAGCCCGGAGGCCTGCCGTCCGGCCGCGGTCGGATACACCCGCAGGCTCGACAGGTCGCCCCACTTGGCCCATTCGACGTGATCGACGAACGGCGGGGCCGGAACGGTCGGGTTGGCAGGCGACGCCGGATTCGCCGACGCCACGGGGCCGGCCAGCGCGGGCACGATGAGGCAGGCCGCCATGACGACGACCGCGATGACGCGATGCACTACCGGGACTTCCCCTGGACCTCGAGCAACTTGGGTCGGACGTCGACCAGGTAGACGCCGGCCGCGACGGCTGCGATGGCCGGACCCAGCACGGAACCGAGGACCAGCGCGAGCAACCCGGCGACCCCGAGTATGACCAACCAGACTGGCTTGGTCAGTTTGTCGGCGGCCGGATAGGCGTCCGGCCGTTGCATCGCCGCATGAACGAACGCGTACACCGTCGTCGCGAGCACGGCGATCTGCAAAAAGAACAGGACGTAACCCACCAAGCCTTGGAGCTGCACGCTTCAAGACTAAGCGGGTTACGTCCCGTCGGTCGACTTTGGGCCTTCAGACCCGCTGTCGAGTCCTTACTTCTGGGTGACCTTCTTGGCCGCAGCCTTCTTGGCGGGGGCCTTCTTGGCCGGGGTCTTCTTCGCCGGGGCCTTGGCCGGAGCCTTCTTGGCGGTGTTCTTCACCGGCGCGGCACCCTTGTCCGCCTTCTTCGGCAGCTCGACGCCGACCAGCTTGGCGGCACGCTCACCCACGGCGCGGGTCTGCGCGGCGACGTTGCCCAGCGCCTCCTGGGTCAGCTCGACGGCCTGATCGGTGTAGCCCTCGACGCGACCGGCGGCCTCGCTGAAGCCGGACTGGCTGCGCAGGCGCTCGAGTGCGGCCTCACCGCGCTCGACGAGCTTGTTGTACGTCGTCTGCGCCGCCTCGGCGTAGGTCTCGGCGAACTTGCGCAGCTCGTCGGAGCTCAGACGGTCGCGCAGCTCACCGAACTGCGTCGGCAGATCCTCCTGCAGCCGGTCGATCCGCGCGCGGGTCCCCTCGACGCGGCTACGCGAGTCGGTGCGGGCGTCGTCGGCACGCTCACGAAGGGCGGCAACGATCTCGTTGACCCGCTCGAGGGCGAGGTCGGCGGCACCGACGGCGGCGAGCAACGGCGCCTTGAGGTCGTCGGGGGTGGGCTGGTTCTTGGCGGGGGTGTTCTTGGCCATGGTGTTCCTTTCTCGAAGTTTGTCGTTGGCTTGCGTTCTGTTCAGACGGCGGAGTCTCTATTCAGTCGACGACTCCTGTTCTGTGTCGCTACCTGTCTCGTCAACTTCGGCCTCGTTCTGCTGGCAGAACGAGGTGTAGATATCGAGCAGCACCCGCTTCTGCCGCTCGGTGATCGCCGTGTCGTTGACGATGACGTCGCGCACCTCACTCTTTTCGCTGGGCTCGAGAATCCCGGCCCGTACGTAGAGCACCTCCGCCGACAAGCGCAATGCCTTGGCGATCTGGCTGAGCACATCGGCAGAGGGTTTGCGCAATCCCCGCTCGATCTGGCTGAGGTAGGGATTGCTCACGCCGGCCTTCTCGGCCAACTGTCGTACGGATACCTGTGCGGCCTCGCGCTGCGTTCGGATGAACGTGCCGATGTCCTGGGCGGCGGTCTGCGCAGCGTTGGACACGACGACGGCAAGATTGTCATCCTGCGACATACGAAGCCCTCCGTGCATCGGGTATCCAATAAGCGACAACCCCTACCGTACGACGGGGTGCTAACTTTTGCAAGCACTCGTTAGCGCAGGTCAGAAGATAAGTTGGGCTATGGAATAGATGACCAGCCCCGCCAGCGCGCCGACCACGGTGCCGTTGATCCGGATGAACTGCAGATCACGTCCGACGTGGAGCTCGATACGGCGGCTGGCCTCGTCGGCGTCCCACCGCTCGATGGTTTCGGTGATGATCGCGGTGATCTCCACCCCGTACTGGGCGACCAGGTGCTGGGCCGCCCGGATGATCCAGTTGTCCACCTTGTCGCGCAGGTCGGCGTCGTCGCGCAACGACTCCCCGATGAGCATCACGGAGTCCGCGATCCGCGTGCGCAACGTTGACGAGGGGTCGTCCACCGACTCGAACAGGATGCGCTTGGCCGCGGTCCACGCTGTCTCGGCCGCGCGGGTGACTTCGTCGCGGGCCATGACCTGTTCCTTGACGTTCTCGGCGCGATCGATCGTCGCCTGATCGTGCTGGAGGTCGTCGGCGAACTCGAACAGGAACCGGGTCGCCGACCGTCGCAGTTCGTGGTCCGGGTTGCGGCGCACCTTGTCGGTGAAGTCCATCAACTCGCGGTGGATGCGGTCGCCGACGAGGTGGTCCACCCAGCGGGGGGACCAGGTGGGCGAATCGCGTTCGATCACCCGGTCGATCACGGGTCCGGCGTTCAGCGACCACTGGAAGGCGCGATCGGCCAGCAGTTGCAACAGTGCCTCCTGCCGGTGTTCGGCCAGCAGCGTGGCCAGCACACGACCGATCGGCGGACCCCACTGCGGTTCGGCGACGCGCTTGACGATCATCCGGTCGAGCACCTGCTGCACATCCTCGTCGCGCAGCATCTCCACGAGAACCCGCAGCACCGTGGCGGTCTCGGCGGCAACCCGTTCGGCGTGCGAGCGTTCGGAGAGCCACTTGCCGAGCCGCCCGGCCACCTCGGCGTTGCGCAGCTTGGCCGACACGACTTCGGGAGACAGGAAGTTCTCCCGAACGAATGCGCCGAGACCCTCGCCGAGCTGGTCCTTCTTGCGCTTGATGATCGCGGTGTGCGGGATCGGGATGCCGAGCGGGTGTTTGAACAGCGCGGTGACCGCGAACCAGTCCGCGAGCGCGCCGACCATGCCCGCCTCGGCGGCGGCGCGCACATAGCCCACCCAGGCCGGCGCATCACCGGTGGACTGGACCCAAGTACAGACCAGGAAGACGACCGAGGCGCCGATGAGAAAGCTCAGCGCGACGACCTTCATGCGCCGCAGCGAGCGGCGGCGCTCCGCATCGCCGACGGAATCCGCCCCTGCCAGGGACTCGGCGAAGCTTCTCCGCGGAGCGGACGTCGCCGCCGGGGCGCCTCGCCCGGCGCTCGGTCTATGTGCCACTCCACCATCATCCGCTACAACGCGCGGCACCCCGGTCCGACAACCCACGGTGTCAAGATCGGCCGTACTATCGAGGGGAACTACGGAACGGATCACGGGGATAGTGGCACAACAGTCCGAAGCGATAGCGGTCAAGACAGACGGCCGCAAGCGGCGTTGGCACAAGCACAAGGTGGAGCGCCGCAACGAGCTGGTGGATGGCACCCTGGAGGCGATCCGCCGCCTCGGTAGTGGCGTCAGCATGGACGAGATCGCGGCCGAGATCGGCGTCTCGAAGACCGTGCTGTATCGCTACTTCGTCGACAAGAACGACCTCACGACCGCGGTGATGATGCGGTTCGCGCAGACCACACTGATCCCGAACATGGCCGCGGCGCTGTCGTCGAACCTGGACGGCTACGAGCTGACCCGCGAAGTCATCCGGGTCTACGTCGAGACGGTGGCGGCCGAACCCGAGCCGTATCAGTTTGTGATGGCGAACAACTCGGCGAGCAAGAGCCGCGCGGTCGCAACGTCAGAGCAGATCATCGCTCGCATGTTGGCGGTGATGCTGCGACGCCGGATGCAGGAAGCCGGTATGGACACCGGCGGTGTCGAGCCGTGGGCTTACCACACCGTCGGCGGTGTCCAGCTGGCCACGCACTCGTGGATGTCGAATCGGCGCATGAGCTCCGACGAGCTGATCGACTACCTGACCATGCTGTCGTGGAATGCGTTGTGCGGCATCGTCGAAGTGGGCGGGTCTCTCGAGGCGTTCCGTAGCCGGCCACACCCCTCGCCGATGCTGCCTCCGACGCAAGACGCCCAGTGAGCTCGAAATCGGTCACCTCAGCCATCGCCGACGCGGTGCGGTTTCGGCCCGGCGACAAGGTGGCCGATCTGAACACCTCTGCGACACCGGGTTTCGACGGCTCCAAGGCTGAGGCGGCACCGGTGCAAGCGGCCCGCAGCAGCCGCCTCGCCGAACTTCAGGAGATGCTCTACGCCAGTTCGAAGGGCCGTGACGACGCCCGCTCGGTCCTGCTGGTGCTGCAGGGCATGGATGCCGCGGGCAAGGGCGGGATCGTCAAACATGTTGTCGGCGCTGTCAATCCGATGGGTGTGCGCTACACCGCGTTCGGCAAGCCGACGCCGGAGGAATTGGAGCACCACTTCCTGTGGCGCATCCGGCGCGCATTGCCGCCGCCGGGACACATCGGCGTCTTCGACCGGTCGCATTACGAGGATGTGCTGATCGTTCGAGTGCACAACCTGGTGCCGCCGGAGGTGTGGGGCGCACGCTACGACGAGATCAACGCCTTCGAGCGCGAACTCGTCGATTGTGGAACGACTCTGGTGAAGGTCGCGATGTTCATCTCGCTCGAGGAGCAGAAAAAGCAGCTACTCGAACGTCTCGACGACCCGACGAAATACTGGAAGTACAACCCGGGTGACATTGACGAGCGCCTCGAGTGGCCCCGATATCAGGAGGCCTACCAGGCGGTCCTGGATCGCACGTCGACGGACTACGCGCCGTGGCATGTGGTGCCCTGCGATCGGCGATGGTACGGCCGGCTGGCCGTCACCGAACTGCTGATCGGAGCGCTCGAGGGTCTCGACTTGTCGTATCCGCCCGCGAATTTCGACGTCGACGCGGAGCGCAAGCGGCTGATCGAGTCCTAGCGCCGAGACTGCGGCTTCTGACGAATTTCGGCCGATTCCTCTCATAAACCGCAGTCTCGTGGAACCGGTATGGCACTTCTCGCATCTAACTGGATATGGACCGTCTCATCGTGGGCAGCGACGCACTCGCAGTCGGCATCGTGACACGTCACGACCTGCGCACCAACTACTTCAAGGTGCACCAAAACGTATACGCGCCGACAGGAATGGAACTCGACGCGCGTGTTCGAGCACATGCCGCTTGGCTTTGGTCTCGCGGACAAGCGACACTATTCGGCCATTCGGCCGCGGCGATGTTCGGAACCCGCTGGCTACCGCCCGACAGACCGGCGGAACTGGCACGTATACGGCATCGATCTCCGCGCGGAATCGTCATCTACAGTGGGACGCTCGCCGATGACGAGGTCTGCCTGCGAGGGAGTTTCGACTGTACGACACCCGCTCGCACGGCTTATGACCTAGGCCGGCGCGCGCAGGGGGATCTGGGGATCATGCGAATCGACGCCCTGCTCAACGCGACCGGGTGCACCATCGCCGAAGTGCAGGTATCGCGAACCGCTATCCCGGCGCACGGGGCATCCGTGAACTGCGCGCGACGCTGGGTCTCGTCGATGGCGGCGCGGAATCGCCGAAAGAGACCGAGCTTCGCCTGCTCCTCGTCCGTGACGGGTTGCCCCGCCCGGCCACGCAGATCCGCGTTGGCGATCGCCGAATCGATATGGGCTGGGACCAGTGGAAAGTGGGCGTCGAGTACGACGGGGTGCAGCATTGGACGAGTCCCGACATTCACGCCGGAAACATCGAACGTCTGGAGTTCTTGGCCGCGCAAGGCTGGCTGATCGTGCGGGTCAGTGCGCGTCACCTACGGTATCAACGAGCTGAGATAGTGCGCCGGGTATGCGAGGCGCTCAGGAGCCGCGGCTGCCCCGTTTGATGGGCATGCACTCGACCTAATAGCTGTAGAAGCCCTGGCCTGACTTCTTGCCGAGCTGACCCGCCTCGACCATCCGCAGCAGCAGCGGCGGCGGCGCGTAGTGCGGATCCTTGAGTTCGTCAAACATCGAGTCCGCGATCAGCTTCATGGTGTCCAGACCGATCAGATCCGAAAGCCGCAGTGGCCCCATCGGATGCGAGAGTCCGGCCACGATCGCCTTGTCGACGTCCTCGACGGTGGCCACGCCCGCCTCCACCATCCGGATCGCCGAGAGCAGGTAGGGCACCAGCAGCGCATTGACGACGAACCCCGAGCGGTCGCTGCACCGCACCACCTGCTTGCCGAGCACCTCGCCGGCGAACTGCTCGGTCCGCGCGAGCGCCCCCTTCGACGTCACCAGCGTGCTGACGAGTTCCACCAGCGGCAGCACCGGCACCGGGTTGAAGAAGTGCAGCCCCAGCACCCGCCTCGGATTCTTGGTCGCCGCAGCGATTTTCATGATCGGGATGCTCGACGTGTTCGACGCCAGGACCGCATCGGGGTCGGTGATGATCTCGTCGAGCTGCGTGAAGATCTTGCCCTTGACCGACTCGTCTTCGACGACGGCCTCGATCACGAGCTGACGGTCGGCCAGGTCGGCCATGTTGGTGGTGTAGGACAACCGCGCCAAGGTGGCGTCGCGGTCACTCTCGGAGAGCTTGCCCTTGTCGGCCGCCCGCTCCAACGACCCGGTGATTCGCTTGCGCCCCGCCTCGACGAGTTCCTCGGACGGCTCGTAGACGACGACGTTGGCGCCGGCTTTCGCGGCGACTTCCGCGATACCGCTGCCCATCTGTCCGGCGCCGACCACGCCGACTCGCTCAATGCTCACTTGCGTCCTCTCCACAACATCAGGCCCCGCCCAATATAAGGACGGGGCCTGATGACAAGCCGTTGGGCCTCGTGAGCCTACTGGGCTTGGTCTAGTGCGGTGATCAGTGGAACTGACCCTCTTCGGTCGAACCCTTCAATGCGGTGGTCGAGCTGCTCGGGTCCACCGTCGTGGCGATCCGGTCGAAGTAACCGGCGCCGACCTCGCGCTGGTGCTTGGTCGCGGTGTAACCGCGCTCCTCGGCGGCGAACTCGCGCTCCTGCAGCTCGACGTACGCCGACATCTGGTTGCGGGCGTAGCCGTAAGCCAGATCGAACATCGAGTAGTTCAGCGCGTGGAAGCCGGCCAGCGTGATGAACTGGAACTTGAAGCCCATCGCGCCCAGTTCCTTCTGGAACTTCGCGATCGTCGCGTCGTCGAGGTGCTTTTTCCAGTTGAACGACGGCGAGCAGTTGTAGGCCAGCATCTGGTCCGGGAACTCGGCCTGCACGCCCTCGGCGAACTTCTTGGCCAGCTCGAGATCGGGGGTGCCGGTCTCCATCCAGATCAGGTCGGCGTACGGCGCGTACGCCTTGGCGCGCGCGATGCACGGCTCGATGCCGTTCTTCACGCGGTAGAAGCCTTCCTTGGTCCGCTCACCGGTGATGAACGGCTGATCGCGCTCGTCGACGTCGGAGGTGATCAAGGTGGCCGCCTCGGCGTCGGTGCGGGCGATCACCACGGTCGGAACATCGGCGACATCGGCGGCCAGGCGCGCCGAGGTCAGGGTGCGGATGTGCTGCTGGGTAGGGATCAGCACCTTGCCACCGAGGTGGCCGCACTTCTTCTCCGAGGCCAGCTGATCCTCCCAGTGCGAACCCGCGACACCGGCGGCGATCATCGCCTTCTGCAGCTCGTAGACGTTGAGCGCACCGCCGAAGCCGGCCTCACCGTCGGCGACGATCGGCACCAGCCAGTTCTCCACCGAGGTGTCGCCCTCGACCTTGGCGATCTCGTCGGCGCGAAGCAGCGCGTTGTTGATGCGGCGGACCACCTGCGGCACCGAGTTGGCCGGATACAGGCTCTGGTCGGGATAGGTGTGTCCGGACAGGTTCGCGTCACCGGCGACCTGCCAGCCGGACAGGTAGATGGCTTTCAGCCCGGCGCGGACCTGCTGGACGGCCATGTTGCCGGTCAGAGCGCCAAGCGCGTTGACGAACTCCATGTCGTGCAGCTGGTTCCACAGGATCTCCGCCCCGCGCTTGGCCAGCGTGGACTCCTCGACGACGGTGCCCTGCAGCGCGACGACGTCCGCTGCGGAGTAGTCGCGGGTCACGTTCTTCCAGCGCGGATTGGTGTCCCAGTCGCGCTGGATTTCTTCGGCGCTCTTCGGCTTGCCCACGGTTGACATGGCGCTCCTTCGATCTGTTCACTATCGCTGCGGCGCGGCCGGCATACCCGGCTTGTTAACGCCCGAACGGTTCAACGGTTTCGCTGCTACGAGGATGCCTCAACCCATTAGCGCAGGTCCAGCCGTTTCGAGTGCCAACTTTCGCCAACTAAGCCCCGGAGTTTGCAAATTTTGCGAAGAACGGTTGGGCTTGACCGGTTCAGAAGTTACCGAAGAGTAGCGAGTATCCGCAGGTCAGTACGCCCGTACTGTTAAACGGGCGATGATCAGAGGTTGAAGATCGCTGCGACGGCCTTGGCGTCGTCGCCGACCGCATATGTGAGCGTTGTAACAGTGCGGTCCGTCAGCTCCGGGCCGAATTTGTCCGTCGAACCCGGCGGATAGGTGTGGCTGAGGATCTCCATCTTGTCGCCCAGGGCCACCGCGGCGTCGTGTTCGATCGTCGCGCGCAACGGGTACCGCGCCAGCTCGGGATGGTGGTGCAGGTAGTCCTCGATCACCGACCAGTACACCGCGTTGTTCATGTGGTCGAAGATGTCGATGTCGCTGACCCGTGTGGCAAACTCGCGGATCTCGTCGGCGTCCTCACGGCTGCCGGCCGCCAGGTAGGCCTTCCACCGCAGCCGGTCGACGTCGGTCGTGCGCCGCAACCCCTCGAGGAAGTCGTCGGATATACGCGCCGGACCCTGCGTCTCGCGATTGATGTTGATCCAGAAGGCCTCGGATTCGATCAGGCCGCCCTTTCGGCCGTCGATGCGCACCCGCATCTCGCACCACCGGTTCGACGTGCCCGAACACCAACGGCGCAGCCGCAGGATGTCCTGGAACTCGATCGGGCGGATCATGTCGATCATCGTGCGGCGCACGATCCACAGCGGATGGGTCTCCTGGAAACCCAGTTCGCGCAGCTGGTCGGATCCGATGTCCTGGATGTGACGCGTTGCGGCGTCGAATTTGAGCCGGCCTTGCCGGTCCACGTCGGCGACTCGGAGCGGCCACTCGATGTCGAAGACGTCGGGGTGCGGATCAGGGACGGGCATCATGGTCTTGGCCAGCCCGTGCACTGGGCTCGCCCCCGATCCCTGCTTCGTACTCACGACCGCCGATCCTGCCACAGCGGCCGATCTGCCAACAATGCGAAGACTACCTTCGCACCGTTGCTAGGCTGGTCGACGTGGCGAAAACATTTGTCGGCTCACGGGTTCGGCAACTTCGCAGCGAGCGCGGGTTCAGCCAGGCGGCGCTCGCCCAGATGCTCGACATCTCGCCGAGCTACCTCAACCAGATCGAGCACGACGTGCGGCCGCTGACCGTGGCCGTCCTACTGCGCATCACCGAGGTGTTCGGGGTCGACGCGACGTTCTTCGCCTCCGAGGACGACACCCGTCTGGTCGCGGAGCTTCGCGAAGTCACCCTCGACCGTGACCTCGACATCGACGTCGAGCTGGCCGAAATCGCGGATATGGTTGCGGCGCACCCCAATCTGGCCCGCGCGATGGTCAATCTGCACCGCCGCTACCAGCTGACCACCACCCGGCTGGCGGCGGCCACCGAGGACAGGTTCGCCGCAGGCGGCGGCTTCAGTTCGGGTTCGGGCGCGATCACCATGCCGCACGAGGAAGTACGCGACTACTTCTACGAACGCCAGAACTATCTGCACGAACTCGATACCGCTGCCGAAGACCTCACCACCCGCATGCGGATGCACCGCTCGGAGCTCGCGCGCCAACTGTCGGATCGATTGACGATGGTGCACGGCGTGCGCATCGTGCACCGCATGAACCTCGGGGAATCGGTGTTGCACCGCTACGACCCCGAGACGAAGACCCTCGAGCTCAACAACCACCTCTCGTCCGGGCAGACCGTGTTCAAGATGGCCGTCGAACTGGCGTATCTGGAATTCGGCGGCCTCATCGACCAGCTCGTCGACGAGGGAAAGTTCACCAGCGACGAGTCGACGCGCCTGGCGCGACTGGGTCTGGCCAACTACTTCGCCGCCGCAATGGTGTTGCCGTACGCGCAGTTTCACGATGTCGCGGAGAACTTCCGCTATGACGTCGAGCGGCTTTCGGGGTTCTACTCGGTGAGCTACGAGACGATCGCCCACCGGCTGTCGACACTGCAGCGGCCGTCGATGCGCGGTGTGCCGCTGTCCTTCGTCCGTGTCGATCGCGCCGGCAACATGTCAAAGCGCCAGTCCGCCACCGGTTTCCACTTCTCCTCCAGCGGAGGAACCTGCCCCTTGTGGAACGTCTACGAGACGTTCGCCAACCCCGGCAAGATCTTGGTGCAGGTCGCGCAGATGCCCGACGGGCGCAACTACCTGTGGGTGGCCCGCACCGTCGAGCGGCGCGCGCAGCGCTATGGTCAGCCCGGTAAGACGTTCGCGATCGGCCTGGGCTGCGAGCTGCGCCACGCTCATCGACTGGTGTATTCGGAGGGGCTCGACCTGTCCGGGGAGGTGTCGACGCCGATCGGCGCCGGTTGCCGGGTCTGCGAACGCGACAACTGCCCGCAGCGCGCCTTCCCCGCGCTCGGCCGTGCGCTCGACATCGACGAGCACCGCAGCACCGTCTCGCCCTATCTGGTACGTCGACCCTGATGGTGCGTCCCCACGTAGACTCGCTGTGATGAGCGCACCCGAGTCGGCCCGTATCGCGCCCGGTGGATTCAAGGAACTCGGCCCGCTGAACTGGGCCATCGCCAAGCTCGGCGCCCGCGCGATCAGGGCGCCCCGGTTCAGCCTCTTCAATGTGCTTGGCCAACACCGGCTTCTGTTCTTGGCGTGGTTGCCGTACAGCGGTGTCCTGCTGGGCATGCTCAGCAAGTTGTCGGTACAGGACGCCGAGACGGTCATCCTGCGCGTCGGGCATCTGCGCGACTGCGAGTACGAACTGCAGCAGCACCGCCGCCTGGCCCGCACCCGCGGGATCGGCCCGGACGTCCAGAAGAAGATCTTCGAGGGTCCCGATGCCGAAGGGTTGACCGACCGCCAGCGCGCGCTGATCACCGCCACCGACGAGTTCGTTGTGACCCGCGGCGTCTCACCCGAGACCTGGACCGTGTTGGCCAGGCACCTCACCAAGCCGCAGTTGATCGAGTTCTGCATGCTGGCCGCCCAGTACGACGGGCTCGCCGCGACGATCACCACTTTGAGAGTGCCGCTGGATTTCCCGGACTAGGAGCCGCAGATCGGGCGATACTCGGAAAATGTCGGTGCCACGCCGTTCGCTGCCCGACCACGTGGTCGAGGATTTCCTGGCCGCTGCGACGTCACGCCCGTCAGCTCTGCTCATCCAGGGTGAGGCCGGAATCGGGAAGACGACGTCGTGGTTATCCGCTGTCGACCGGGCCCACGAGCGCGGATTTCGCGTCTTGACCGCCCGCGCGAGCCAGCAGGAAGCGGTGCTCGCCTACGCGACGGTGGCAGACCTGGTCGCCGACGTGGACCCGACGATCCTGACCGGTATCCCGGATATCCAGCAGCGAGCGCTCGACTGGGTGTTGATGCGCGTGAGTAGCGAGGGTCCGGAGACAACTCAACAGGTGATCGCCGCGGCGTTCATGTCTGTCGTCGAAGCCCTGGCGGCCCTCTCTCCGACGCTTGTCGCGATTGACGACGTCCAGTGGCTCGACTCCTCGAGCCGGGCGGTGATCACGTTCGCGGTGCGCCGGCTCAAGTGCCGCGTCGGCATCCTGTTCGCCGAACGCGAAGAACGCGATGCGGTGCCTGCGCTGTCGTGGCTGCAACTGAGCACCGCCGACGAGGTGATGCGAGCGCGGGTTTCGCCGTTGAATCTGCCTGAGCTGCATGACCTTATCCAGCACAGGCTCGGTCGCTCCTTTCCACATCCGGCGATGGTGCGCATCGCCGAGGTCTCCGGCGGCAATCCGCTCTACGCGCTCGAACTGGCCCGCGCGATCGACGCCGACCGCGACGCTGGTCGCGACGTCCTGCCTCACACTCTGGCGGACCTTGTGCGGATGCGGATCGCGCGTCTCGACGGCAGCGTTCTCGATGTCGTGCTGGCGGCCGCATGTGTTCCGAAACCGACGGTCGACATGCTGGTGGACGTGACCGGCGGAACCGTTGAGCAGGTCGTCACGCTGTTGGAGGAACTCGAGAGCGCAGACATCGTCAGGATCGACGGCAATCTGGTGACCTTCACCCATCCCGTCCTGGCCCGCGGCGTCTACATCAATGCCCCGCCCGCTCGTCGCCGCCATTGGCATCGAGCGTGGTCGCAGCTCGTGCGCGAGCCGGAAGCGCAGGCTCGGCATTTGGCACTCGCCGCGACGAGTAGCGATCCAGCCACGCTGGAGGCGCTCGACGCCGCTGCTGCAGTGCTCAGGGGGCGCGGGGCCCCGGCAGCGGCCGCTGAATTGGTCGATCTCGCCATCCGCCTCGGGGGCGACACCCCGATACGGCGATTCACCTCAGCAGAGCACCATTTGCGTTCCGGCGACGCGGCCCGGGCACAGGAGGTGCTCAAGCCGGGGATAGACCAGATGTCGCCATCCCCCCTACGCGCATTGATGGTGTTCGGCTACGCGGCGATACAGATGCACACCGAAGGATATTCGCAGTCGGCCGAAACGCTTTCCGAGGTCGTAGAGGAAGCGTCGGGCGACCCGGCCATCCTGGTCGAGGTGTTGATGATGCTGGCCTTCGCCCAGATCAACCAGGGTGTCTACGAGCCGGCGCGCGAACACGCCCAGCGCGCGCTGGCCGAGGCGGAAGCCGCGGTCCAGCCCGTCCTCATCAGCCAGGCGTTGGCCTTGTCGGCCTACGTCGGTTTCCACTGCGGTCTCGGCTACGATCCGACGGCGATGGCACGCGCGCTCAAACTCGAGGACCGCGACGGGGACATCCCGATTGCCTTCCGCGCCAGCGCCATTGAGGCGCTGTTGCTGGCGTGGACCGGCCGGTTGGAGGAGTCAGCAGCCGCGCTGGATGCACTCAATAGTCGTCTGGTGCGGCGCGGCGGAGAGATCGAGATGCTGTTCGTGAGCTACAACAGCGTGTTCGTCCATACCTGGCTCGGACGCTACCCCGAGGCACGCCGGTTCGCGGAGGACACTTTTCAGCGGGTCGAAGAGATCGGCGGCGCGGCGATGCGCGGGATCGGGCTGACGATGCGCGGCTGGGCGGCCGTGCATTCCGGTGAGGAGACCGAGGCCCGCGCGGATCTGGTTACGGCGGTGGAAATCGCCTCGCGCAGCGGATCGTCGTCGTGGTGGGCGGAGTTGGCCCTGACCGGGCTCGGCCGGCTCGAGGTGTCGACCGGCAGACACGCCGAGGCGTTGCAGGTTCTCGCACCGCTGCTGGCGGTCGCCGACGCGGTACCCAACACGGAGATCTGCCGGATGGAGTACCTCCCCGACGCCATCGAGGCGATGGTGGCCGGCGGTCGCCTGGAGGACGCCGAGACGTTGATCGACCGCCTCGAGCGCAGCGGCCGCGAATTCGACCGCGCGTGGACGTTGCTCGTCGCCGCGCGGTGCCGCGGAATGTGGCTGGCCGCAACCGGCGACGTCGAGGCCGCGGTGCGAGTCGTGGCCGCGGCCGCCGAGAAGCACAGCGAGCTACCGATGCCGCTCGAACACGCCCGTACGCAGCTGTTGCTCGGACAACTGTATCGCCGGATGCGCCAGAAGCAGACTGCGGCCGCCGCGCTCGAGCGGGCTCTTCGGATCGTCGAGCAGCTGGGTAATCCGCTGTGGGCGGCACGGATTCGTGCTGAGCAAGCTCGGGTCATCACGCGCACGGGCCAGGACGGCGAGCTGACACCGACCGAACAGCGGGTGGCGGAATTGGCCGCCGACGGTATGAGCAACCGCGAGATCGCCGCGGCGGTCTACGTCAGTGTGAAGACGGTCGAGAGCGTTCTGACCCGGGTTTACCGCAAGCTGGACGTCCGCTCGCGCGCCATGCTGAGCCGACGGATGCGGTCCGCGCCGGCCGATGAAGCCGGCGACGACTGACTAGCGCCCGAGCCGCGCACCCGCCGCGACCGTCCGCGCGATCCGACCGGTCGGCTTCACTTCCCCCCTCGGCGTCACCTGCACCGGCGGCTTCGGAGGCTTACGACCGAGCCGCCACAGCACCCGGTCCATCAAGCGGAACGGCGCAAGCACACGTGGCTCGGGGAACGTCCGGAGCCAGCAGGGGTCCGCCTTTGATCGCTCCGCCTTGAGGATGGCGTTGACAGCGAGACGCGCCGCTTCGTTGGCAGCTTCCATGGTCGCCAGATCGGTGTCGGTCTGGACGAAGTCGGCGGCGAGGAAGAAGTTCGGGATCCTTGTCTTGGCTTTCGGCCGGTCCTCCCATGATCCCGGGGTGTTGATGAGCAACGGTTCGGCGTTCATCGCGCCCGCCGGGCCGGGAAAAGAGATCGCCGGATCGAGGAAGAAATCGACCACATTCCGCTCGTCCAGCGAGCCGTCTTCGATGTGGTCTTCCATCTGTTTCCAGACCTCGGCGCGAATCTCGGCGGCCGTACAGGCGCTGGCGACCTTGCCGTTCTTGCCGGGCGTCCGCCAATCCGAGATGTCGACCGACAGAATTCCCTCCACCCGTCCGTCCCCGCGCTCAGTCAGGTCCACCTTCCAGAACTGCTTCTGCGAAATCGCCGTGAGCGACCACTCCGAGTCGATGAAGACGATGTGACCGTTGATCAACGGCTTGTCCGTGTCGAGATAGAACATGGCGCCGTTCATCCACCGGGTTTGCAGTTTGCTCACCTTGGCGAGGTCCGGGTCGGCGGTGCACATCTGCGGGGATATCAGCAGTTCCAGCTTCTCCTTCGGCATCGCCGCGATGTAGTAGTCGGCGGTGACCCGTTGGTCGCCGCGCGGACCGACGACGGTGACGCCGGTGATCTTGCGTCCGTCGCAGTGGATGCCGCCGACGGTGTGACCGCCGAGCAAGTCGACGTTCTTGCTCCTCAGGTACTCGACCCACGGGTCGATCCACACCTCGCTCGTCGGGCCGTTGAGGACCCGGTCTGTCGGCACGTCCGTGTTGTCGAGCATCAGCCGCAAGGTGATCATTCCGCCGGTGAGTGCTGACATCTCGCGTCCCCGCGCGGCAACCAAACAACGCGTCATCCCGTCGGCGAGAAACTTCTCGAAGGCCTCTGTGCGGTCACGCCCGCGAACCATGAAGTCCCACCAGCTCATCCGTTCCCACTGACCCTTGCGGCGCGCATCGCAGGACACCAGCAGCGTCAGCAGGCCCATCGCGTAGTCCCGGAATTCATGCATTGGAATGCCCAGACCGAACACGAACTCGCGCATGAACGTCAGCGCGGCGATCAGATCGTCGACAGACGACGGCGGAACCATCGGGGCGGGCAGCTCTTTGCCCTTTTGCCCTTGCGCCAGCAGCATTTGGGTAGTCGGAACGAGATTATCGGCGACGGTCTTACCGTCGTATTCGATGCGTTTCATCGTGTCGAGGATGTGCGTGTAGAAATTGGGGAAGAACCGGAACCCGTGCTCGCCAGGCAGGTTCGGTCGGTCGTCTTTGCCGGAACACGGCTTGTCCATCGAGCGCGCCTTACCCCCGAACGCGTCGTGCATCTCGTACACGGTGACCTTGAAGCCTCGCTCGGCCAGCTCGTGGGCTGCACTCAACCCGCCGACACCGCCACCCAGAACCGCAACAGTTTTCATCGGTCGACGATAAGGGGACCCACATGGCGATCCGAGCACATTGGCGTATCGCCCGCACTTCTACAGGTACGTGATACCGAGCACGATCAGCGAGAGCAGCACCGGTGAGACGGGCAGCGCCCACAAAAAAGCCGCCCAGACCTCTCCCTTGCGCTGGTAGTAACGCCTACCCAGCCAGGCGGCCACCCCGCCGGCGACGAACGACACCGCGGCCACCACGAGCACCCACGTGCTGACGTCGGAAGTCGCGGTGGCAAGGGAAATGCCGGCCAGCCACAGGACGTGGCCGACCACCAGTCCGCCGATCGCCGCGACCCAGATGGCCCTCGCCGTGGTGGCTCTCTGAGCCACGTCAGAAGTTGATCATGTGGCCGAGCAGTCCGTGGAAGCACTCCTGGAGGGCTTCGGACATGGTCGGGTGCGTGTGCACGTTGCGCGCGAGTTCGGTTGCGGTGAGGTCCCACTTCTGGGCCAGCGTCAGCTCGGGCAGCAGTTCAGAGACGTCGTGGCCGATCAGGTGGCCGCCGATCAACTCGCCGTACTTGCCGTCGGCGATCAGCTTGACGAAGCCGCTGGGATCGCCCGCACCGTGCGCCTTGGCGTTGGCGGTGAACGGGAACTTGGCGACCTTGACGTCGTAGCCCTCTTCGCGGGCCTGCTCCTCGGTGAGCCCGAAGCTGGCGACCTGCGGCTGACAGAACGTCGCACGCGGCAGCATCCGGTAATCCCCGAGCGGCAGAGTCTCTGCGCCGGCGATGGTTTCGGCGGCGATGACGCCCTGCGCCTCGGCCACGTGCGCCAACTGCAACTTGCCGGTCACGTCGCCGATCGCGTAGATGTGCGGAACGCTGGTGCGCATGTAGTCGTCGATGTCGATCGCTTTGCGCTCGGTGATTCCGACGCCCGTGTTGTCCAGCCCGTAGCCCTCGAGATTGGGCGCGAAACCGATTGCTTGAAGCACCTTTTCGGCTTTTATGTCCTCGGACTTGCCGTCCTTGCTGACGGACACGGTGACGTCGTCGCCGCTGTCCTTGATCGACTCGACCTTGGTTCCGGTCAACACCTTGACGCCCAGTTTCTTGAACTGCTTCTCGATCTCCTTGGAAACCTCGGCGTCCTCGTTGGGCAGCGCGCGGGGCAGGAACTCGACGATCGTGACGTCGACGCCGTAGTTCTTCATCACGTAGCCGAACTCCATGCCGATGGCACCGGCGCCGGCGATGACGATCGAGGAAGGCAGTTCGCGCGTCATGATGAGTTCTTCGTAGGTGACCACGTTTTCGGACAGCGACGTGCCGGGAACCAGACGCGTGCTGCTGCCGGTGGCGATGATGATGTTGTCGAACTCGACCGTCTCGGTGCCGCCTTCGTTCAGGTCGACCTCGAGCGTGTGATCGTCTTTGAACTTGCCGTAGCCGTGAATCTCGGTGATCTTGTTCTTCTTCATCAAGTAGTGCACGCCGGCGACACGGCCGTCGGCGATCTTGCGGCTGCGGTCGAAGGCGGCGCCGTAGTCGAACGTCGCATCCCCGTTGATGCCGAACTGTTTGGCTTCCTTGGTGAAGATGTGCGCGAGCTCCGCGTTGCGCAGCAGCGCCTTGGACGGGATGCACCCGACGTTGAGGCAGACGCCGCCCCAATACTTGGGTTCGACGATGGCGGTGTTCAGTCCGAGCTGCGCGGCACGGATGGCCGCGACGTACCCGCCGGGACCTGCTCCGAGAACGACGACGTCATAGTGGGTCACGCCCCCACACTAATGGGCATCGGCGAACGGTCTGCCATGTCCTGCGGGATCGCGTTGGATCGGCCGGGGCCACGGCGCCGAGCGCGGACGTCGACGCACCTGCAGCGGCCCCCAGAACCATCGGCCGAGCAGGGTGGCCACCGACGGCGGCGACCTTGGGCGGCACAGAAGTCTTCACCCGGTGGCCGCGCAGGTCGTTGAGCGAGCGCAGAACGAGGGCCACCTACGGTCGCCGGTATGGTCGGCGAGTTCGCCGGACATGTGAACACCGATCTGTGGCGTCGGTACGTCGGAATCCTCTTGGACGGCATGCGTTCCCACACCTCAGTAAGGGATCACCCCTGCGAAACACCGAGCGGCCCACTCGCAGAAGTACAGACCGTGCAGTACCGCCGCACCCGCGACCGCTCCGAACGGCGCGGACATCACCGCGATCGCAAGCGCGGACACCAGTGGCCGGTCCGGAACCATCGCAAGGAGCAGGCCCGCCACCGTCGACGTGACCACGAAGACCAACGCAACGAAGACCGGCGCCGTCTTGTCCATCGAGTGGTACCACCAGTGGTAGAGACCCCAGCCTGGCAACGCCGCGATCAGCCAGACGCCCGCGACGATGAGCACGAACATCCAGCGCTTGAGGTACTGGTAACTGCCGGGAACCACCACGGGCTGCGCCGGGACCGGTACTGGCTGGGACGGGTGTTCGGCCACGGCAGTCGTTCCCACCACCGCCTGGAACTCCCCCGTGGTGAACGTCGGGGTGTAGGGCTCCGTCGGATCGCCGGGCAGCGTTTCCGTCATCTCAGGCACCGTGCACCGCCTGGATCGCGACCAGCACGCCGAACCAGCCGGGCGCGACGCCGAGCAGGAAGGCGCCGGCAGTCGTCACCCACCGCCGACCCGACACCAGGATCGCCAGCATGCCGAGCGCGGCGGGTACGCCGACGACGAGCGCGACGACGACGTCAGGGCGGATGGGGGCGTCGACCACCAGCGTGGCGGCGACCCCCAGGATCAGCCCCACTGCCGTACCGACCAGCAACGCGCTGGTCAGCACCCATGCACGGGGAAGCGGTATCACGCCTGAAAGGCTACGCGGACAGCGCCTTCGACCCGCTCACCCGCCCGGCGCGTCAGGTATCGGACAGGCATCGATTGGGTCACCGGCGATGTGCGATACAGACGGCGGCGGTCGAATACCCCGCGCAAATTCCGCCCCGGTCACAGGCGGCGTGGCGGCCAGTGCCTGCGTCTCTGCCTCGGTGAACGCCCGGCCTCGGCTCAGGAAGCGCACTCCTTCCGGCGCTTCGACGCTGAAGCCAGCGCCGCGGCCTTCGACGACGTCGATCACGAGTTGGGTGTGCTTCCACGCCTCGAACTGCGAGCCGGAGATCCACACCGGCACCCCGCCGCCGACGTCGAGGATTGCGAGCAGCACGTCGCGGTCACCCACGATGAACTCGCCGTCGGGATAGCACATCGGCGACGACCCGTCGCAGCATCCGCCGGACTGGTGGAACATCAGCGCGCCGTGCTTGTCCTGCAACTTGGCCAACAACTCGGCGGCGGCCGTGGTGATCAACGCCCGCGGCGGCTGTCGCGCCGACTCCTGTGGCGCCGAATGCGCCGAACGTGGGTTACCCGCACGTGAAATTTCAGTTTGATGTGCGGGTAACCCACGTTCGCGCGGGGGCATGATCAGAAGAAGCCCTGCGCCTTGTTGCTGTAGGACACCAGCAGGTTCTTCGTCTGCTGGTAGTGGTCGAGCATCATCCTGTGGTTCTCGCGGCCGATGCCGGACTGCTTGTAACCGCCGAACGCCGCGTGCGCCGGATAGGCGTGGTAGCAGTTCGTCCACACCCGGCCGGCCTTGATGTCACGACCGGCGCGGTAGGCGGTGTTGCCGTCGCGACTCCACACGCCGGCACCCAGCCCGTACAGGGTGTCGTTGGCGATGGAGATCGCGTCGTCGTAATCGGTGAACGAGGTCACCGCCACGACGGGCCCGAAGATCTCCTCCTGGAAGATCCGCATCTTGTTGTTGCCCTCGAAGATCGTCGGCTGGACGTAGTAACCGCCGGACAGGTCGCCGCCGAGTTCGGCGCGCTCGCCACCGGTGACGACGCGGGCGCCTTCGTCTTTTCCGATCGCGATGTAGGACAACACCTTCTCGAGCTGGTCGTTGGAGGCCTGCGATCCGATCATGGTCTCGGTATCCAGCGGATCGCCCTGCCGCACGGCCTTGGTGCGGATCGCGGCCAACTCCAGGAACTCGTCGTAGATGTCGGCCTGGATCAGGCTGCGCGAGGGACATGTGCACACCTCGCCCTGATTGAGGGCGAACATCGTGAACCCTTCGAGCGCCTTGTCCTGGTAGTCGTCAGCGGCCGCCATCACGTCGGAGAAGAAGATGTTGGGGCTCTTGCCGCCGAGCTCGAGCGTGACGGGGATCAGGTTCTGCGAGGCATACTGCATGATCAGTCTGCCGGTGGTGGTCTCTCCGGTGAACGCGATCTTGGCGATGCGGTTGCTCGACGCCAGCGGCTTGCCCGCCTCGAACCCGAACCCGTTGACGACGTTGAGCACACCCGCGGGCAGCAGGTCGCCGATCAAGCTCATCAGATACAGGATCGAAGCCGGCGTCTGCTCGGCCGGTTTGAGCACGACGGCGTTGCCGGCGGCCAACGCGGGCGCCAGCTTCCACGTCGCCATCAGGATCGGGAAGTTCCACGGGATGATCTGCCCGACCACGCCGAGCGGTTCGTGGAAGTGGTAGGCGACGGTGTCGTCGTCGATCTGGCTCAGCGAACCCTCCTGCGCCCGGATCGCTCCGGCGAAGTAGCGAAAGTGGTCGACGGCCAGCGGCAGGTCGGCGTTCAGTGTCTCGCGGATGGGTTTGCCGTTGTCCCACGACTCCGCGAGTGCCAGGGACTCGAGGTTGGCCTCGATGCGGTCGGCGATCTTGTTGAGGATGACGGCGCGCTCTGAAGCGGCTGTTTTGCCCCATGCGGTGGCCGCGCCGTGGGCCGCGTCCAGCGCCGCCTCGATATCGGTTTCGTTGGATCGGGGCACCTCGCAGAACGATTGGCCCGTCACCGGCGTCGGGTTCTCGAAGTACTCACCGGAGGCCGGCGGCACCCATTCTCCCCCGATGAAATTGCCATAGCGCGACTCGAACGACATCAGGGCATCGGCGGCACCCGGGCGGGCGTAAACGGTCATCGTGTCCTCCTCATTGAGACATCTGGCGAGACTCGTGACAGCCGGGCGCCGTCGGGGACGGCGACGGGTCCAGCGCCGTCGGTCTTTCGCATCATGGCCGATTGTGCTCGCGATCACATCGGTGCGCCAGCATGCCCGTGCCGGGCCTCGCGACCTCCACATTGTCGCGGGGATCGGCGTCACGTCGGGATCCACACGGCCGTCACACCCGGCACGGGAACACCGGCTGAATCGGTCGGGCACCGGACCGCGACAATGGGTCGCGTGGATGAGGACCCCTATCTGTGGCTCGAGGACATCACCGGTGACGACGCGCTGAACTGGGTGCGCAAGCACAACGAGCCGACGATCGCGCGCTTCGGCGGTGAGCGCTTCGAGCAGATGCGACGCGAGGCGCTGGAGGTACTCGACACCGACGCGCGCATCCCCTATGTCCGCAGGCGGGGTGAGCATCTGTACAACTTCTGGCGCGACGCGGACCACCCGCGAGGCCTGTGGCGGCGCACGACGCTGGACAGCTACCACAGCGAGCAGCCGGAGTGGGACGTCCTGATCGATGTCGACGCGCTCGCCGACGAAGACGACGAGAACTGGGTGTGGGCCGGAGCCGACGTGCTCGAGCCCGACTTCTCCCTCGCGCTCGTCGAACTGTCCCGCGGTGGCGCCGATGCCACCGTCGTTCGCGAATTCGACATGGACACACGGCAGTTCGTCACAGACGGCTTTGTGCTTCCCGAGGCCAAGTCGAGCGTCACCTGGCAGGACCGCGATACCGTGCTGGTGGGCACCGACTTCGGACCGGGCTCGTTGACCGACTCCGGTTATCCCCGCATCGTGAAACGCTGGCGGCGCGGCCAACCGCTCGCCGATGCGCAGACCCTGTTCGAGGGGGAGGTCGCCGACGTCAGCGTGGGTTGCGGCTACGACGCGACGCCGGGGTTCGAGCGGTTGCTGATCACGCGATCGTTCGACTTCTTCAACCGCGAGCGTTACGAGTTGCGCGGTGAAACGCTGATGCCCATCGACGTGCCCACCGACGCCGGGATCTCCGTGCACCGCGAGTGGCTGTTGGTCCGGCCGCGCACAGACTGGACGGTGGGGTCGACGACGTATCGCGCCGGCTCCCTGCTTGCCGCGAAATACCTCGAATACCTTGATGGCGCAAGGAATCTGCAGGTGGTATTCGAGCCCGACGAGCACTGCAGCCTCGAGGACTACGCGTGGACGCGTGACCGCCTGATCCTCGTCACCCTCGTCGATGTGGTCAGCCACGTCGAGGTGGTGACGCCCGGAGCCTGGCAGCGAGCCGAGATTCCGGGGATACCGCCCAACACCAACACGGTGCTGGTCGACGCCGACGAATACGGCGACGAGATCTTCGTCGATTCCAGCGGTTTCGACACCCCGTCGCGGCTGTTGTGGGGCGTGGCCGGTGGCGCCGTCGCGGAGGTCAAGCGCGCACCGTCGTTCTTCGACGCGGCCGACCTGCAGGTGGAGCAGTTCTTCGTCGCCTCCGACGACGGCACCATGATCCCCTATTTCGTTGTGGGCCACCGCTACAACCAAGCACCGGGCCCCACACTGTTGGGCGGATACGGCGGCTTCGAGGTGGCCAACACGCCAAGCTACGCCGGTGTGTTGGGCCGACTGTGGTTGAGCCGTGGTGGCACGTACGTGTTGGCGAACATCCGCGGTGGAGGCGAGTACGGGCCGACGTGGCACACGCAGGCGATGCGTGAGAACCGGCACCTCGTCTACGAGGACTTCGCCGCTGTCGCACGCGATCTGGTCGCGCGCGGGATCACCACCGTCGAGCAACTCGGTGCGCAGGGCGGAAGCAATGGCGGCCTGTTGATGGGCGTGATGCTGACGCGGTACCCGGACCTGTTCGGCGCATTGGTGTGCAGTGTGCCGCTACTCGACATGCGACGGTTCCATCTTCTGCTCGCAGGCGCCTCCTGGATGGCTGAGTACGGCGATCCCGATGATCCCGACGATTGGGAGTTCATCTCGAAATACTCGCCCTATCAGAATATTTCGGCAGACCGCGGGTACCCGCCCGTTCTCATCACCACGTCGACTCGCGACGACCGTGTACATCCCGGACACGCCCGAAAGATGACGGCGGCCCTGGAGGATGTGGGCCATCCGGTCTACTACTACGAGAACATCGAGGGCGGTCACGCGGGCGCGGCCGACAACGCCCAGACCGCGTTCCGTTCGGCGTTGATCTACGAGTTCCTGTGGTCGGTGCTCAGCTGACCAGCTGATCGCCGAGGAACCGGTCGGGTCCGGTGACTCCCGGCAGGATGAAGAAGAAGCCTCCGCCCACCGGAAGGATGTACTCCTCTAGCGGTTCGCCGGCGAGGCGGCGCTGGACGGTCAAAAAGCCCTTTTCCAGGCTGCGCTGGTAGGCGATGAAGGCCAGGCCCTGGTCCAGTCGGCCCGCGCCGTCGAAGCCCCGCGAGTAGTTGAATCCCCTTCGCAGGATCAGGTTCTCCTCCGTCTCCGGCGTTCGGGGGTTCGCCAACCGGATATGGGCGGTGAGCGGAATTCGCTTGCCATCCGGATCTTCTGGATAGTCGGGATCGGTGAACTCGCCGCTGAGTCCGAGTGGTGCGCCGCTGACCTTGCTGCGCCCGATCAGCGCCTCCTGCTCGACGAGCTGAGTGCGGTCCCAGAACTCGACGAACATGCGGATGATGCGGATCGCCTGATACGAGCCGCCGACTGCCCACTCCGGTTCGCCGTCCTGCGGGCCGACCCAGACGTGACGGTCCATGACGGTGCCGTCGTCGACGTCGAGGTTTGACGTCCCATCCTTGAAGCCCAACAAGTTTCGCGGCGTCGCCGCCTCCGACGCCCGCCCGGCGCCGATGCCCCGGGCATAGCCGTCGATCATCCACCGCATCACCAGATCGCTGCGCGTGCGTCGCATCAGCTGGCGCAGCGCGAAGATGACGGTGTCGCTGTGCCCCGCCTCGATGACGATCGACAGATCACCGTGCGACAGTTTGGGATCCAGCCGGTCATTGGCCAGAAACGGCATCGTGACCAGTTCCCTGGGCTTGCGATCCGCCAGCCCGAACCGGTCGTCGAACAGCGACGCGCCCACCCCGACCACGACCGACAGGTTGTCGGCGGGAGGCTGCTCGCCGAGGATGCCGGAGTCGACGGGCGGGTACTCCGGGTCGCGCACTTCCGGGGGTCTGCCCGCCATCAGCGCTCGGATCTCTTCGGTGAGTTCCCGGAGGGTGCGCTTGAGGCCGTCGCGATCCTTCGACAGCACGTTGAACGAGGCGATCAGACCCTGTTCGGGGATGGGCAGTGCGGTGATGCCGGTCTGGTGGGTTCCCTCGAACGGGACCAGCGCACCCGCGGGCGCAGCCGGCGGAGCGTCGTCCTGTTTCGAGCACCCGGCGAGGGCCGCACCGGCACCCACCGCGGCACCCGTGCCCAGCGCGCCGGTGATGAAGCCCCGGCGCGACAGACCCGAGCGGCCTTCCGTCACTTCAGTTTCAGCACTCCCGACACCTGCGACAGGTTCTCCGACAGCCCGGCGAGTTCGGCCTTGAGCTTGTCGATGACGTCGGGTGTCACGGTGACCTCGGGGCAACGCGGCGACGGGTAGGGGTCGTTCTCGGTGCAGAACAACACCCAGCCGTCACCGCGACGCAGCGGACGCATCGTGTCGAACACCGAGTTGAGTCCCGCTTCGATCTTACCCAGCAGCGCCGGATCGGCTTGTACCAGAGCAGCACTCAACGTGTTGACGGCGTCGCGCGAGCCCTGAATGTTGGCGTCGAAGTCCCACAGATCGGTCTTGGAGTAGCGGTCCTCCTCGCCGGTGATCTTGCCTTCGGACACCTCTTCGATCAGCTCCGCCGCACCGTTGGACACATCGATCGGCTTTACCTCGACCGCGGGGAACTGCGCCTTCAGGTCGGCGACGTCCTTGTCGAGTTGGTCGGCGAACGGTGCCCCGCCTTCGGCGGTGTTCTTCTCGAACAGCAGGTACTCGAGGCGGTGCCATCCGGTGAACTTCGGGTCGTCGACACCCGCGAAGTCGTCCACGCGGGCGTCTATCTTGCCGTCGATCTCCTCGACGAGGCCGGCGATGGGCTCGATGCGTTCCCACGGGAGGCGGGACGGCGCGTACGCGTCCTGGGCTGCCTTGAGGTCTCCTGCGCGCACGGCATCGGTGAAGACCTTGACCACGCGCTGAAGTTCGTCGATGTTGCTCTGTGCGTAGGCCTTGTAGTCGGCCGCGGCTTTGTCGAGGATCGCGGGATCGACCGCGGGAGCGGCGCTGGTGGTCTCGGCCGCGGTTTCAGCGGCAGATGTCGTATCACTGCCGGAAGACGAGCTCTCGTTCGAGCATCCGGACAAGATCAGGCCGACGACGGCGATGGGGGTTGCCCACGCAAGATACCGGTTCATTAGCACCTCGAAGTTAGGAGAGGCTGAACATAGCACTTCTGGCTGGTCAGAGGCGAGGCAAGCCTAAATCGGGGGCGGTTCCAGGTTCCTGGCGAGGGGCCTCGTCCCGTGCGGCGCGACAAACCTGCGGTCGGTGGGCCCGAAAAGGTCCACGAGATAACGCCGCTGGTTGGGAGTGTCACCGACTTGCGTGACACCTTTGTCGGGACCGAGATACCGGAAGAACAGTGCGCCGGGGTCAGCGCTCCGGTTGAGAAGAGAACGTACGGGACCGAGCCAGTGAGCGCCGTTGCATGGGCGACGCAGCCTGACGCCACCCTCGGTGTTGTAGCCCTCTCGTCGGAACAAGAAGCTCGTGCTCTGTTCGACTCGTTTGTCAACGTCTGGCAGCAATGCGAGGGAACGATTCTCAAGGACGACGGTACCGGCACTTTCAGATACGACATCAGCCGGGTGGCCGCCACAGATAGTGGCCTATCGAGCGTCGTCGTGGTGTCCAATTCCTGGAACAACACGACGAGCACCATCGAGCGCACGCTCGGTTTCGCCGGCGATTGCATGACTCGCCCGCTTGACCCCGAACTCCAACGTCAACTGGTTCAACGTCATTGGCAGCGGTCGCTCGGGCACGGGGTTCGGTTCCGACGTCAGGTCGATCTCCAATGCAGAGAGCACCTGCGCCAGCAGCGCGCTCGTCACCAGCAGAACGAGATTGCGGCCTGGGCACTCCGCCGGCCCCGCCGAGAACGGCACCAGCTGTGGATAGTTCTGCACCGTCCCGTCGAGCCAGATCTGCGGTGAGAACGAATGCGCGAACGGCAGCAGTTCGTCGTCGCGGTGGAAGGCCGGCGTGACGATCATCAGTCCCGCACCTTTTGCAATGGTCGACCCGTCAGCCCACCGGGTGTCTTCGGTTGTGTCACGCAGGATCGTCGGCGTGGTCGGCCACAACCGCACCGACTCGAGTACGCAGGCGCGAAGATAGGGCCGCACCGCAACCCGGTCGGGTTCTGCTGCGTCCTCGACCGCGAGCGCCCGCTCGCTCGGATGCGTGGCCAACAGCGCCATCGCCCTCACCGCGGCCATACCTGCGGCGTCGAACGCGAAGATCCACTGCGGCATCTGACCGACCGGATCCACCGCTCCACTCGACGGTGTCTGGGCGACGACGGCTGCGAGGCTTCCCGGCTCAGGGTCTTCGACGTAGCGATACAGTCCCTCAAGGAATTTCGCGCGTGCGCGATAGTGCTGCAGCGACAGGAACGACCAGTTGCCCGCCTTCCGCAATCGCATCAGCGCGTCGGTGATCAGCTCGTCGTCTCGCGCGCGGTCGCCGAGCACCAGTCGGCGCACGATGCGCCACCACGTCGTCATGAACCGCTCTGAATCCAGGTTTACGCGGGCGGGGGCGTCTGCGACCAGCTCGCGCGCTTCCTCGGCGACGACGCGCGTGAACGCCTCCGCGAGACGGTGCACTTCGGCTCCGCTGTCGAGCGCGGCGTCATTGAATTCACGGCGCTGCTGGCGGATCGGTCCCTGCGAGATCAGCACGCCATGCGGCTGAAACCACTGCAGCGCCTTACGCTTCTCGGCGTTCGCGGGGTGAAACGGTGTGGGCGCTTCGGCGAGCACCCTTCCCACATCCTCCGGGTCAAGGATCACCACGATGCGCCGACGCGGAAGTACCAATTCCACGGGCCCACGCCCGAATTCGCGTCGCAACCGTTGTATGCGCTGCACCGCACGAGAGTCGGCCTGCGCGGCTTCCAGGGCCCGGATGACCGGTCGGCGCCGGGAAATGACCCCGGCCGCGATGGATGCCGCACCGAGGTCGAGCAGCATCGTGGCAGCACGAGCGCCGGTCACTCGTTTCGTCACTGCCCTCGTTTACCCGGCGCCTACTCTGCCAAACTTGGGCCATGACGCCGCCAGAATCCGGGCCGCAGTTCGACACCTTGCTGTATTCCGCCGAACCACCCGTCGCCACCATCACCCTCAACCGACCCGACCACCTCAACACCATCGTCCCGCCGATGCCGGACGAGATCGAGAAGGCCATCGGTGTTGCCGAGCGGGATCCCGCCGTCAAGGTGATCGTGCTGCGCGGTGCTGGGCGCGCGTTCTCCGGCGGCTACGACTTCGGCGGCGGCTTCACGCACTGGGGCGAAGCGATGAACACCGGCGGCCGCTGGGATCCGGGTAAGGACTTCGCCATGGTCAGTGGCCGCGAAACCGGTCCCACGCAAAAGTTCATGGCGATCTGGCGGGCGTCCAAGCCGGTGATTGCGCAGGTGCACGGCTGGTGTGTGGGCGGTGCGAGCGACTACGCGCTGTGCGCCGACATCGTGATCGCCAGCGACGACGCGGTCATCGGCACCCCGTATGCCCGCATGTGGGGCGCCTACCTCACCGGCATGTGGCTGTACCGGCTGAGCCTGGCGAAGGTGAAGTGGCACTCGTTGACCGGTGAGCCGCTGACCGGAAAGGAGGCCGCCGCAGTCGAACTCATCAACGAGTCGGTGCCGTTCGAGAACCTCGAGGCCCGCGTCAAGGAGATCGCGCTGAAGCTGGCCGCGATTCCGCTGTCGCAACTTCAAGCGCAGAAGCTGATCGTCAACCAGGCGTACGAGAACATGGGACTGGCCTCAACCCAGACACTCGGCGGCATCCTCGATGGGTTGATGCGCAATACGCCCGATGCGCTGGCATTCATCGAAACCGCTGCGGCACAGGGTGTTCGATCCGCTGTCGAGCACCGCGACGGCCCATGGGGCGATTACAGCCAGGCACCGCCGGAGAAGCGACCCGACCCGTCACACGTCATCGAGCCCTGAGCGCAGCTCGAACAGCGCCTCGAGGTCGCCGATCGCGCGCAGCGTGTCGTTGAGATGGGTGCATGTGCTGGTGCCGACGAACTCCGCCCGGACCCGGTCGCGAACCTCGACCAGCCGCATCCCCTGCGCCCGTTGCGCGCTCCCGATCGCGCCCGGGCATTCCTGCCACGGCAGCACGCGGACGTTCGCGCTGATCGCGGTGATGGTTCTCGTCGCCTCATCGACAGCACCGGTGATCGTGTATTCGTGCACGATCGTCTCGATCCCGTCACCGTCGACATGGGAGTCGCGGAAGTGGGCGTCAAAGCGGGCCGAGCCCTGCTCGGGCGCCAGCAGGTCGAGTCGACGCAACCGCCGCATGCCGTGTGCGCGAAGGGGTTCGGCGGCGTGCATGCCATCGATGTCGATCGGCGGGGCCTGCGGCCCGTGCACCGAGGGGATGGTGCCGAGGCGTCGCGCGTAGCCCACGAGCGATGCCTCGGGCGCGAAACCTGCACAGATACCGGCCATGCGATCGGCGGTGCCGGGCGGCAACTTCTCCTCGGCACCGGCGACGATCGCCGCGTGCTGCAGCGCATAACCCGAGACCAGCGCCGCACCGACCCAGTCGTCGAGCAGCAGGTGCAGCAGGCTCGATCGCCGGACCTCCTCCCCCAGCAGTTCACCGACCGTGGACCGAAAGCCGGGACCGACCCGCTCACCGATGAGGTGGTCGAGCCGGTCGTCGCCGGGAACGGCCGCGATCTTCGCGATGGTGCGGTCGGCCAGGTGGGCGCGCACAGCGATCTCGTCGAGCACGTCCAGCCCACCGCGCCGGACGACGTCACGAGCCCTCAGGTCGACGTCGGAATCAGCGGCGCCATCGGGATGGGTGTCAATGGTGCTGGTCCGCCGCAGGGCGCCCGCCTCCAACGGTGGCCACGTCGTGACGGGGCGCTGCGGGCCCACGATGTCGGTGACGAACGGCATGGCTCGACGGTAGCAATGCCGAGGTGGGCTAAGCGTCGCGTCGCCGCAACCCGCCGAGCATCGCCACGAGCACGCCGAACACCACCAGCACTCCACCTGCGGCCAATGTCAGGTTCAGCCAGTGGTGCAGGCTGTCCTCGGCGTGGGCCACCATCACGTCGGCTACCACTCGGATGTCCCCGGACAATCGGTTCAGCGCGTCGTTGACAGAGCGACGCGCCACCTCCAGGCCCGCCCACCCGGCGGCACCCACCAGGAGCGCCGAAACACCCAGGGCGGCAAGGGCTCTGCCCCGACTACGGTCGGCCGCGAGCGTCAACAGTGCGAACACCCCGGTGAGGATCGTCGCGCCGACGCTGACCCACGGGCCCCACGTCGACGCCCACTTCAGCTGACCGGGTCGCCAGTCCTCCGAGATCGTGACGGGGACCGGCAGAGACTCAGGGGTGGCGACGCCGACGTTGCCCAGCGTCTTTCGGAACGACTCGTCGGCGAGCATCGGGCCGAGGTCGAGAATCCACTCGTCGGTGCCCTCGACCTGCTGGGCCGCCTCGGTGAACATCCAGCGGTGACCGACGGTGTTGGCCAGGGCGAATTGTTCGGGGAACGTCGGATTGGCGGTGTAGGCCGAGGCGATCCCGCCGATGATGCCGCTGTCGACGTCGTAGCCGTTGTCACCCATATACGACGAGACTTCGGTGGCCAGGATCCGCGCCATCGCCTTCTGCAGTTGCGGGTCTTTGGCGGCCGACTCCGCCAGCGCGGCGTATCCGCCCTCGTCGACGACATTGCGCTGTGCCCACATGGTCGGGACGGCGACGGCCAGCAACGCCGTCGTGACGAGCCACAAGAAGACCGTCACCACCACGCGCACGCGCATCCTCCTACCCGAAACTGCGGTTTCTGACACGAACCGCGAGTAATCGCCTCAGAAACCGTAGCCTCGACGCGATGGCGCGACGGTGGCTACTTGGCGGCGCGCTTCGGGGTGATCAGCGCCAGCTTCGTCATCAACGTGTTCATCCGCTTCAGCGCCTTGGGCGAATTGTTGTAGTAGTTGCCCCCCGCACCGACGTTCGTACGCGGTGCGACCACGACCTCCTGGCGGCAATACTTGCGTAGGCCCTCCGCCCCGCCGAACCGGGCGCCCAGACCCGAGGTCTTCCATCCGCCCATCGGCGCCGTCGTGCACATCAGGTTCGAGATGACGTCGTTGATGTTGACGGCACCGCAATCGAGTTCGACCGCGACGTCGTTGGCCCGCTCGATGTCCTTGGAGAACACCGCGGCGCTCAACCCGTACGGGCTGTCGTTGGCCAGGCGGATGGCCTCGTCCACACTGGCGACCTTCATGATCGGCAGCGTCGGCCCGAACGTCTCCTCTGTCATGCAGAGCATCGAATGGTCGACGTCGACGAGCACCGTGGGCGGATAGAAGCTGCCTTCGCCTTCGGGCCGCTTACCGCCGGTCAACGCGCGTGCTCCCTTGGCCAGCGCATCGTCGACGTGCCGAGCGGCGACGGCGACCTGCGACTCGTCGATCATCGAACCGAAGTCGAAGCCTTCGCCTGCACCCATCTTGAGCTTCTCGACGTCGCGCACCACCGCGGCGACGAACTCGTCGTAGACGGATTCGAGCACGTACACCCGCTCCACCGACACACACGTCTGCCCGGCGTTGAAGAACGCACCCCACACGGCGGCATGCGCGGCCAAATCGATGTCGGCGTCCTCGAGCACGATCATCGGGTCCTTGCCGCCGAGTTCGAGGCTGACCGGGGTGAGCCGACGAGCGGCGCGCTCCATGACCTTCGCACCCGTGGCGCTGGAGCCGGTGAACTGGATGAAGTCGGCGTTGTCGATGACGGCCTCGGACACCTCGCGGGCGCCTTGCGCCAACGCCAGCACCTCTGGCGCGCCCGAGTCCAGCCAGCCGCGCAGCAGCAGCTCGGCCGTCAGCGGCGTGCGCTCCGACGGTTTGAGCAGGACCGCGCAGCCTGCCGCCAGCGCACCGATGGCGTCCATCAGCGCGTTGGCCACCGGATAGTTCCACGGCGCGATGATCCCCACGACGGGGCGGGGGCGGTAGTGCACCTCGATCTTCTTGATCGATAGGAACGGAAGCGGCGCGGGACGTTTCTCGGGCGCCAACGCCTTGTCCATGGTCTTGATGTAGTACGACGCGATCATGATCAGCAGCGGCACTTCCTGCGCCGCGTCGACGGCCGACTTGCCGGTCTCCTTGATCAGCAGCGACTCGATCTCCTCGCGGTGATCGCCGAGCCAGACGGCGTAGCGGGCCAGCACCTTGGCCCGGCCCTTGGCGCCGCGGGCCTCCCACTGGCGCTGCGCCTCGCGCAGGCCGGCCGCGATGCGCGGCACGTCGGCGGGGTCGGTCCATCGCACGGTGCCCGCGACAGCGCCGGTCGCGGGATTGCGGATGGTGCTGGTGTCGGGCAGCTCAACGTCGGACGTCGCAGTCATGACCCCATGCTAACCGCCGTGTGTGATCTAGATCGCACGGGGGTTGACAGGTGTCAAGTTTGCGAGCGTCTGTTCATGATCCGGTCGAGCGCCTGCAGGCTGTCCGAGATCGGGTCACCGGGTAGCGGGGTGCCGTGAGATGCGCCGATCAGCACGCCGACGATCGCCCCGGCCAGCACGCGCCGCTCGAGGGGGTCGGTCGGCGCGCCACGACGTTTGGTCAGCGCCTCTTCGATCAGGCCGATCAACCGGACATATTCGGCGTAGAGCAGACCGGCGACCTCGGGCACGGTGTACATCAGCTGCTGTCCGATGATCGCCTCTTCGCGCTGCTCGGCGGTCAGCGAGTTGAACGTGGTCTCGACGGCGTGCCGGTAGGCGTCGATGACCGACATGTCCGCGGGCGCGGCGACGAACGCGTCGATGATCGGCGGGATGTGATCGTCGGAGATCAGCACCGCTTCTTTGGTCGGGAAGTAGCGGGAGAAGGTTCGCGGCGAGATGTCGGCGGCAGCGGAGATCTGCTCGACGGTGGTGGCCTGGTAGCCCCGCTCCTGGATCAGCCGAAACGCTTCACGCCGGATCGTCGCGCGGGTTCGAAGCTTCTTTCGCTCGCGCAAGCCCAAAGGCTTATCAGACAACGCCATCACCTAATTGTTGCATCGCGTCGAGTTAGCCAGGTGAGGCCGCCGAGGGATCGCGCGCCCCGCTGTGGTCGCGCCGGGCGATGATCGCTCCGGCCCACACGACTGCCCAGCCGAGCAGAACGCCGCCGACCACGTCGGTGAAGTAGTGGAAGGTGACGGCGACTCCGAGCATCGCCAGCGCCACAGCGAGAACCGCGGTCACCACGACCCACCAGGCCGCACCGGCCACCAGAACGGCCAGCCCCCACACGATGGTCGTCGCGGTGAGATGTCCACTCGGATAGGCGAGCCCGCCTCCCTTCTCCCGGCCGAAGATCGGTTTGAGCACCCGGACGGCGGCGATTCCGACCATCGGCGCGACGACCGTCATCGACGCCAGCCACCACCGGCGTTGCAGGCAGGCCGCGACCAGCACCACGACAGCCACAGCGAACAGGACGCGGGCATCGGCGATCACGGCCAGGCGCCGCAGCGGCGTGTGGCCCAAACCCTGGAACCACGCGTCGACCGGCGTCGAGGATTTGCCGACGACCCAGCCGAGCAGCAGCATCGCCACCAGCGCCAGCGCCGGCCACCTCCGGGTCACGTGATGCCGCGGATGTAGGCCGCCTGGCCGAGGTGTTGGGCGCCGTCGTCGATGATGCTCACCAATCGCACGCTCGCCGTCACCGGTGGGTCCCAGTTCTCGTCGACGACGCGGCTCAGTTCTTCGGAGGTGACCGACGCGATGTACTCCAGCGTCGCCTTGTGCACGGCGTGCGCGTAGCCCGCGAGCAGATCCGCAGGGGCGCGGACGCGGCCCACCTCCTCGGGGCTGTGCCCGTAACCCATGTCTTCGCGGGGCAGCTCGAGCCCGAACCGGTCGACCCACCCGTCGCGCAACCAGACCTGCTCGGTGCCCGCGAGGTCGGCGAGCTGAACGTCCTGTTGACGGGCGCTGTGCCACACCAGCCACGCGATGCTGTTGGCGGTGGGCGTTGGACGGAAGAACGCGGTCTCGTCGGTCAGCCCGTCGGTGAGGTTCTCCACGTGCTCGCTGAGCCGTGTGAACGCGTCGCGCAGAATCTCACGGGCCACAGCCACGTCTGAGTCAGCCATGGCCTCGACGGTATACGTCAGTCCGGTGGTCGCGCCCCGTGAAAGACGGCCTCGATGTTGTTGCCGTCCGGATCACGGACGAAGGCGCCGTAGTAACCGGGGTGGTACTCCGGCCACAGCCGCGGGGCGTGCAGCGACTCTGCGCCGGCCTGGATCGCGGCGTCGTAGAACGCCTGCACGGCATCGGTGTCGGCGGCCTGGAACGCGAAGTGCACCTCGCGGTTGGGACCCGCCGCGTCGCCGGCATGCATGTCAGCGATCCAGAAGTCGGGTTTGCCGTCGCGGCCGTAACCGATGGCGACCTGGTAGTCGAGTTGGCGGGTGTAACCGAGCGCGCCCAGGACCATGTCGTAGAACGCCTTCGATCTCTGAAAGTCCGCGCAGTTGATTCCAAAGTGATCGATCACGGGCACATCGTAGATTCGACGTATGACATACGAACTCGTCATCAGGGGCGGCACCATCGTCGACGGCCTCGGAGGTGAGCCGTTCGTCGGCGATGTCGCGGTTTCGGCAGGGGTGATAGCGGCCGTCGGGCAGGTCGACGAGCCCGGCACGCGGGAGATCGACGCGACCGGCCTATTGGTCACTCCCGGGTTCGTGGACCTGCACACTCACTACGACGGCCAGGCGATCTGGTCGGACCGGCTGACCCCGTCGTCGGCGCACGGCGTGACCACCGTGGTGATGGGCAACTGCGGGGTGGGTTTCGCGCCGTGCCGCCCCGAGGACCACGACGTGCTCGTCGACGTGATGGCCGGGGTCGAGGACATCCCCGGTGTGGTGATGGTCGACGGGCTGCCGTGGCACTGGGAGACCTTCCCGGAGTTCCTCGACGCGCTCGAGGAGCGACGCCGCGACATCGATGTCGCGGCGCTGCTGCCGCACTCGCCGCTGCGGGTGTACGTGATGGGCCAGCGCGGTGTCGACCGCGAACCGGCCACCGCCGAAGACCTGGCGATGATGCGCAAACTCGCCGCCGAAGCCGTTCAGGCCGGCGCACTGGGCTTCGCGTCATCACGGTTCACACTGCACAAGACCGAGAGCGGACGTCCGATTCCCAGTTATGACGCCGACCGCGCCGAGATCGAGGCCATCGCCCGCGGAGTCGACGACGCCGGTGGCGGGCTGATCCAGTTCGTGCCCGATCTGGTGGCCGGTGACTACGAGCCCGTGCTGCGAACGGTCTTCGAGGTCGCCGCCGAGGTCGGCCTGCCCGTGACGTTCACGCTGGCGATCGGCAATGCCGGTGACCCGTTCTTCCTGGACGCGCTGACCATGGTCGAGAAGGCCAACATCGACGGCGGCGAGATCACCGCGCAGATCTTCCCCCGGCCGATCGGTCTGGTGCTGGGACTGGAACTGTCGGGCAATCCGTTCGTGATGTACCCCAGCTATCAGGAGCTGGCTTCCTTGCCGTTGGCCGAACGTGTCGCTGAGATGCGCAAACCCGAAGTGCGCCAACGGATTCTGTCGGACCAACCCGCGGGAGAGGGCCACCCCCTGATGTTCGCGGCGCAGGCGTTCGAGTGGATGTTCCCGCTCGGCGATCCACCGAACTACGAACCGCCGCGGTCCGACAGCATCGCGAGCCGCGCCCGGGCCAGGGGCGTGAGCCCGCTCGAGGAAGCCTACGACCGGCTGCTCGACGACGACGGCCACGCCATGCTTCTGGTGACGCTGGCCAACTTTCGTGACGGCACCCTGGACACGGTCGCGGAACTGATCCGTCGCGACGATGTGGTGCTCGGACTCGGTGACGGCGGCGCGCACTACGGAATGATCTGTGACGCAAGCTTTCCCACCTACATGCTGACGCACTGGTCACGGGACCGCGCGGCCGGCCAGCTGGCGGTCGCCGAGGCGGTGCGCGAACTGACTTCGACGCCGGCCCGGGTTGCCGCGCTGCATGATCGCGGCCAGATCGCCGTCGGGTACAAAGCCGACTTCAACGTCATCGACCACGACGCCCTGCGCCTGCACCGGCCGGTGATCGCCTATGACCTTCCCGCCGGAGGCCGGCGTCTGGACCAGAGCGCTCAGGGATACGTCGCGACCGTGGTGTCCGGCGAGATCATCGCCGAGAACGGCACGCCCACCGACGCGCGGCCCGGCAAGCTGATCCGAGGCCGTCGACCCGCGCCCACTGCATGACCCGCTGTCAGACCGCTGAGCGGTCGCGGCGCAACGCGGGGTGCTGACGGCTGAGCGTCCTGAGCAGCAACTGGCGCGGAAGCGCTTGCAGCAGGAGGGTACTCAGCACGTTCTGGCGTCCGGCGATCACGGAGCCGCGGTCGCGTTCGAGCGCCTCGACGCCGATCCTGGCCACCTCGCGCGACGGCAGCCACATGAACTTGGGGAACGCCGCCGCGAAAGTGCGCTCGTCCATGCCCGCCGCCTGGAGGAATTCGGTGCGCACCGGCCCGGGCGCGAGCATCGCGACGGTGACACCGGTACCCGCCAATTCGGCTCGCACACCCTCGGTGTAGGTCTTGACGAACGCCTTCGTTCCCGCGTAGCCCGCCTGGCCGGGGAACCCGTGATAGCCGGCAGTGGACCCGACGTTGAGGATCGCGCCGCGACCTCGGGGCACCATCTGCTGGACCGCGCGGGTGGTGAGGTCGATGACGGCCTCGACGTTGACGCGTACCTGCGCGATCTCCTCGGCCACAGGCGATTTCGTCACCGATCCGATCGTGCCGATCCCCGCGTTGTTGACCAGGACGTCGACGGTGAGGCCGCGGTCGGCGATCTGGTCGAACAGGACCGCGCGGGCATCGGGGTCGGCGACGTCGCACGCGATGGTCTCGGCGCGGACATTGTCGCCGAGTTCGGCGGCCAGGTCGCGCAACCGGTCTTCGCGGCGAGCGACGAGCGTGACGCCGTGGCCGCGCGCGGCCAGCTCGCGGGCGATGTCGGCGCCGATGCCCGCAGAAGCCCCGGTGACGACGGCGGTGGTGGTGGACGAAGGCTGAGGTAAAGGCATACACGAACCTAACGCGCAGCAGCGCGGACGTATTCTCGGCCTATGAGCGTGAAGGTGGATCTCGACCGGTTGACCGACGTGCTGGCCGACTTCGGTTTCGCCTATCTGATCTCCGTCGGCGACGACTACCGCGCGCACACCGTCGCCGTCGACCCGGTGTTGCGTGACGGCCGGCTCGACGTCGGCACCGTCGGTCGGCACACGCGGGAGAACACCGACCGCCACGGCGACGTCACCATCGTCTGGCCCCCGCGCGAGCCCGGCGGATATTCGTTGATCGTCGACGGCCAGGCGCGCCGGGCGGGCGAGGCGTTGTCGGTACAGCCGTCACGCGCGGTACTGCATCGCAAGGCCACGCCGGAGTCGCCGTCGACGAGCCCGGACTGCCTGCACGACTGCGTGCCGCTCAAGGAGTAACCCCCGCCGCCCACCCGCCGAGGGTGGGCTTGTGTCACGGTCCGCGGCGAAAACGCGTGCGGGTAACCCACGTTCGGCGATGAAACGGAGAAAGCCCGGCCCCCTTGTGAGGAGCCGGGCTTTTCCTTGATGACCAGGACTTAGAAGTCCATGCCGCCCATGCCGCCGGTCGGGTCGGCCGGACCAGCGGCCGCCTTCTCCGGCTTGTCGGCGACGACGGCCTCGGTGGTCAGGAACAGCGCCGCGATGGACGCCGCGTTCTGCAGCGCCGAACGTGTCACCTTGACCGGGTCGGCGACGCCGGCCTTGAGCAGGTCCTCGTACTCGCCGGTCGCGGCGTTGAGGCCGACGCCCTTCTCCGAGTTGCGGACCTTCTCGGCCACCACGCCGGGCTCCAGGCCGCCGTTGAAGGCGATCTGCTTCAGCGGAGCCTCGAGCGCCACGCGGACGATGTTCGCGCCGGTGGACTCGTCGCCCTCCAGCTTGAGCTCGTCCAGCGCCGGGGAGGCCTGCAGCAGTGCCACGCCACCGCCGGCGACGATGCCCTCCTCGACGGCCGCCTTCGCGTTGCGGACGGCGTCCTCGATGCGGTGCTTGCGCTCCTTGAGCTCGACCTCGGTGGCAGCGCCGGCCTTGATCACCGCAACACCGCCGGCCAGCTTGGCCAGGCGCTCCTGCAGCTTCTCGCGGTCGTAGTCGCTGTCGCTGTTCTCGATCTCGGCGCGGATCTGAGCCACGCGGCCGGCGATGGCGTCCGAGTCACCGGCGCCCTCGACGATCGTGGTCTCGTCCTTGGTGACGACGACCTTGCGCGCCTTGCCCAGCAGCGAGACGTCGGCCGTCTCGAGCGACAGACCGACCTCTTCGCTGATGACCTGACCACCGGTGAGGATGGCCATGTCCTGCAGCATCGCCTTGCGGCGGTCACCGAAGCCCGGGGCCTTGACGGCGACGGACTTGAAGGTGCCGCGGATCTTGTTGACGACCAGCGTGGACAGGGCCTCGCCCTCGACGTCCTCGGCGATGATCAGCAGCGGCTTGCCGGACTGGATGACCTTCTCCAGCAGCGGCAGCAGATCCTTGACGGTCGACACCTTGGACGACACGAGCAGGATGTACGGGTCCTCGAGGACCGCTTCCTGACGCTCGGCGTCGGTCACGAAGTAACCCGAGATGTAGCCCTTGTCGAAGCGCATACCCTCGGTGAGCTCGAGCTGCAGGCCGAAGGTGTTCGACTCCTCGACGGTGATGACACCCTCGTTGCCGACCTTGTCCATGGCCTCGGCGATCAGCTCACCGATCTGGGTGTCGCCGGCCGAGATCGCGGCGGTGGCGGCGATCTGGTCCTTGGTCTCGACCTCCTTGGCCGACTTCAGCAGCGTCTCGGTGATCTTCTCGACGGCCTTCTCGATGCCGCGCTTGAGGCCGAGCGGGTTGGCGCCTGCCGCAACGTTGCGCAGACCCTCGCGCACGAGCGCCTGGGCCAGCACGGTGGCGGTGGTGGTGCCGTCGCCGGCGACGTCGTCGGTCTTCTTGGCGACTTCCTTGACCAGCTCAGCGCCGATCTTCTCGTACGGGTCCTCCAGCTCGATCTCCTTGGCGATGGACACACCATCGTTGGTGATCGTGGGGGCGCCCCATTTCTTCTCCAGGACGACGTTGCGACCCTTGGGGCCCAACGTCACCTTTACCGCGTCGGCGAGGCTGTTGAGGCCCCGCTCGAGGCCGCGGCGGGCCTCTTCGTCATACGCAATTGTCTTGGCCATTGCGAAGTGTTCCTCCGGATTGGGGATGGCACGTCTGCGGTCGGGTGCAGTGCCCGCGACGGACGGCTCGGGTGTGCTCCGCAGATGCGGCCCGTTGCCTCACCGTCCCGACCTAGCACTCACCGGTCGCGAGTGCCAACTGCATTTCTAGCACTCGGGCATGGCGAGTGCAAGATCGCATGTGACCCGTTCAGGCCGCTCGCAGGCCGTCCAGCACCACCTCGGTGAGCCGCTCGGCTTGCTCGGGGTTGGCGTCTTGGATCGCGAAGCAACCGGCGATGATCGCCTTCACGTCGCGCACGTCGACGTCGCGCCGCGCGGTCCCGACATCCTGGGCCGCCGTGAGCAGGCCGCCGAGGAATTCGAGGAGGGCCTGCTCGGTCTGCGGGATGACCTCCGCGACGTCGATGCCCTCTCCCGCGATGGCGTCCTTCAGGCCGCGATCGGCCGCTCCCCAATGCAGGACCAGCGAGCGCAGCACGACGAACAGCGCCTCCCCCGGCGGTACACCCTGGATGAGGGCGCGGCCTTCGGCGAGGAGGCTCTCGATCCGGTTCTCGACGACCGCGCGGTACAGGTCCACCTTGGTCGGGAAGTGGCGGTAAACGGTGCCGGCGCCAACGCCGGCGCGCCGGGCGATCTCGTCGATCGGCACGGACAGCCCGTCGGTCGCGAAGGCCTCGTAGGCGACCCCCAGCACGCGAGCGCGATTGCGCAGGGCATCGGCGCGTAGGGGTCGATCGGCCGGACTCACATCATCACCTCGGGAGTCGACACGGAGCGCAGGTGGGATATTGCCGGAAACCGGGGCGCTTGCTCCGCTTGATACTTTACTGAGGCAAACCCGCGGAGTTTTGACCCTGGCAGGGTGGTGAGCATGTCCTTCGTCGATCCCCGGCAGGTGCCGCCGTACCCGCCTCCGCGGTACACCGCGCCCGAACCGGAGGCCAGTGCCTGGGTGCGACGCGGCACCGAGCCGGCCGACTACGACTCGTTCGGTCTCGTGAAGTACCACTACCTCGCCGACCAGAAAGCCACCGGCGGCGACTACGGCCTGTATCGCGTCGATATCGCCCCCAACGGCGGCGGACCGGGACCGCACTTTCACCGCGCGATCTCGGAGGCCTTCTTCGTGCTGTCGGGGACCGTGCGGCTCTACAACGGCACCGAATGGTTCGACGGCAGCGCCAACGACTTCTTCTACGTGCCGCCCGGCGGCATCCACGGCTTCCGCAACGAGGCCGATGCGCCGACGTCGCTGTTGATGCTGTTCGCTCCCGGCGCACCGCGCGAGCAGTACTTCGAGGGTTTCGCCGCACTGGGCGACTTGACCGACGACGAGCGCCGGAAGTGGTTCATCGAGAACGACAACTTCTTCATCGAGTGACCAGCCGCGCGGCCAGATACGGCGCCGTGCGGCTGCCGTTGGCCTGACTCACCGTGCGCGGTGTGCCCGCCGCGACGACGCGGCCACCGTCGTGTCCCGCACCCGGTCCGAGGTCGATCACCCAGTCCGCCCCGGCGACCATCCGCATGTCGTGTTCGGCCACCACCACGGTGTTACCCGCATCGACGAGGCGATGCAGCTGCCCGTCGAGCAGATCCACATCCGCCGGATGCAGGCCCGTCGTCGGCTCGTCGAGGACGTAGAGCGTGTGGCCGCGGCGGGGTCGCTGCAGTTCCGATGCCAGCTTGATGCGCTGGGCCTCCCCGCCGGACAGTTCGGTGGCGGGCTGGCCGAGACGCAGATATCCCAGCCCGACCTCCCGCAGCGTCGCCAGGCTGCGGGACGCGCCGGCGATGTCCCCGAGGAACTGTGCGGCCTCGTCGACGGTCATGGCCAGGACGTCGGCGATGGTGTGGTCGCGGTAGCGCACCCGCAGCGTGGCTTCGTTGTAACGGGCGCCCCCGCACGTCGGGCAGGACGCGTAAGTGCCTGGCAGGAACAGCAGTTCGACCGATACGAAGCCCTCCCCCTGGCAGGTTTCGCATCGGCCTTCGGCCACGTTGAACGAGAACCGGCCCGCTGTCCAGCCCCGGCGGCGCGCCGCCGGCGTCGCGGCGAACTCCCGTCGCACAGAATCGAACAGGCCGGTGTAGGTCGCCAGCGTCGAACGCGGGGTACGCCCGATCGGCCGCTGGTCGACGGCGACCAGTCGGTCGATCGCATCGACGCCCTCTGCCGTCACCCCGATGCTGGCGTCGCGATCGAGATCGACGACCTCGGCGTCGGAATCGTCGCTGTCGCTGTCGCTTTCGGCCACGCCCACGGCGCGGCCCAGACGACGGTTCACCACATCACCGAGAACCTTGACCACGAGCGTCGACTTGCCGGAGCCGGACACACCGGTGACTGCGGTGTAGACGCCCAGCGGCAGGTCGACATCCACGTCGCGCAGGTTGTGAAAACCGATGCCCCGCAATCGAAGCCAGGACGACGGCGCGCGGGCGGTCCGCGGTTCGGCCGCCTCGGCATCGAACAGGTAGCGACGGGTGATCGACTCGTCGACGTCCTTCAGACCTGAGACGGCTCCGCTGTAGAGCACCCGCCCTCCGAGCTCGCCCGCGCCGGGGCCGACGTCGACGATCCAGTCGGCCCGGCGCACGACATCCATGTCGTGCTCGACGATGAACAGCGAATTACCCGCTCGCCGAAGGCGATCCAGCACGTCGAGCAAGGGCTCCGCATCGGCGGGGTGCAGGCCGGCCGACGGCTCGTCCAGCACGTAGAGCACCCCGAACAATCCGGCTCGCAACTGCGTGGCCAGTCGCAGCCGCTGCAGTTCACCCGGCGACACGGTCGGGGTGCGACGGTTCAGCGTCAGATAACCGAGGCCGAGGTCGACGAGGACACCGATGCGCGCGACCAGATCGGCGGCGATCATCGTGGCAACCTCGGTGTGCTCTCCGGACTCTGTCGACTCGAAGGCGGGGGCGACATCTGTGCGGGACGCGGTCGGTCGCAGCGCATCGGCGAGTTCGACCAGCGGCATCGCCACATAGTCGGCGATGGTCCGACCCGCGAACGTCACCTTCAGCGCCTCGGGTCGCAGGCCCGAGCCGTGGCACAACCCGCAGTCCACGCTGTCGACGTACTGCAGGACGCGGCGGCGCATCATCGCGCTCTGCGAGTTCGCCAGCGTGTGCCGGACGTGACGTTCCGCGCTGGAGAAGGTCCCGTTGTAGTAGTACTCCGCGGTGACGGGATGCTGGCTCGGATCGATCTCGACGGTCGGCTGCTCGTCAGTGAACAGGATCCAATCACGTTGACGTTTGGGCAGTTTCCGCCACGGCTTGTCGATGTCGAAACCCAGCGTGATGAGGATGTCGCGCAAATTCTGTCCCTGCCAGGCGCCCGGCCACGCCGCCACGGCGCCCTCGCGGATGGTCAAGGAGGGGTCCGGCACGAGCGTCTGCTCGGTCAACTCGTGGATCCGGCCGAGGCCGTGACACTTGGGGCATGCGCCGACGGCCGTATTCGGGGAGAACGCGTCGGAGTCGAGTCGTTCGGTGGCCCCGCGCGGATACGTCCCGGCGCGGGAGAACAGCATCCTCAAGAGGTTGGACAGGGTGGTGACGGTGCCGACCGTGGATCGTGAGGTAGCCGTTCCCCTGCGCTGCTGCAACGCCACGGCGGGGGGCAGACCGGTGATGTCGTCCACCTTGGGCGCGCCGGTCGGCAGCAGCAGGCGTCGCGCGTAGGGGGCGACCGACTCGAAGTACCTGCGCTGCGCCTCGGCGTAGATGGTGCCGAAGGCCAGCGACGATTTGCCGGAACCGGAGATGCCGGTGAACGCCACCAGCGCGTCGCGCGGTGCGGCGACGTCGACGCCCCGTAGGTTGTGTACGCGGGTACCGAAGACACGAACGCACGGATCGATGTCGTCGTCGCTGGGCGTAGTGGGGGTTGCCGACATGGTTGGCGCAGAGTACCCACGTCGCGCCACCACAAGCACCGTGTTTGCTGCAGGACATGTCCCTGCGGGAAGCGACGCGCCGTGGCCGCTTGGTCCTCAGGAGTGGACCGCAGCCGACGGCCGCGCTCGACACACCGGCTGTCCGGCGACACGCCACACAGAGATGCGCGGCCGTAATCCGTTGCGTTAGGCTGCTGTCCGATCAGTGAGGAGTCTTTGGGTGCGGGCAGACACAGCGCCCGACACCCAGGCTTTACGAGGCTGGCAGCGTCGGGCATTGGTGCGGTATCTTGGCGCCAAACCGCGCGATTTCCTCGCCGTCGCGACCCCGGGTGCGGGTAAGACGACGTTTGCCCTGCGGGTGGCCGGCGAGCTGTTGGCCGACGGCACCGTCGAGCGCATCACCGTCGTCGTGCCGACCGAGCATCTCAAAATCCAGTGGGCGCTGGCCGCCGCCAAGCTCGGCCTGTCGCTGGACCCGAAGTTCTCCAACAGCGCCGCGCACCACTCCTCGGAGTACCACGGTGTCGTCGTCACCTATGCCCAGGTGGCCAGCCACCCCACCCGGCACCGGGTGCGTACCGAGAACTACCGCACCCTCGTCATCTTCGACGAGATCCACCATGGCGGCGATGCGAAGAGCTGGGGCGAGGCCATGCGCGAGGCGTTCAACGACGCCACCCGCCGACTGGCGCTGACCGGCACACCGTTCCGCAGCGACGACAGCCCGATCCCGTTCGTCACCTACGAACCCGACGGCACCGGGGTGATGCGCTCGCGCGCCGATCACGTCTACGGGTACTCCGACGCGCTGGCCGACGGCGTGGTGCGGCCCGTGGTGTTCATGGCCTATTCCGGCGAGGCCCGCTGGCGTACCAGTGCCGGCGAGGAATACTCCGCGCGACTCGGCGAACCGCTCAACGCCGAGCAGACCGCGCGGGCCTGGCGCACGGTGCTCGACCCGAACGGCGAGTGGATCCCGGCGGTGCTGCAGGCCGCCGACACCCGGCTCAGCCAGCTGCGCAACGGCGGTGTGCCCGACGCGGGTGCGATGGTGATCGCGTCGGACCAGAAGGCCGCCCGCGCTTACGCCAAGGTGTTGACGACGCTGACCGGCGAGGCGCCGACGCTCGTCCTGTCCGACGACCCCGGTTCCTCGGACCGCATCGCCGAATTCGCGGCGGGCACGAGTCGTTGGCTGGTTGCGGTGCGCATGGTCTCCGAGGGCGTCGACGTGCCACGCCTGGCCGTCGGCGTATATGCGACGTCCGCGTCCACCCCGCTGTTCTTCGCCCAGGCGATCGGTCGCTACGTCCGCTCCCGGCGGCCCGGCGAGACCGCGAGCATCTTCCTGCCGTCGGTGCCCGCACTGCTCGACCTGGCCAGCGAAATGGAGGCACAGCGCGACCACGTGCTCGGCAAACCGCACCGCGAATCGCAGGGCGAGTGGGACGACGCGGCCCTCGAGGACGCCAACAAGAAGAAAGACGAGCCGGGCGACCTCGACAACGGCTTCGAGATGTTGGGCGCCGACGCCGAGCTCGACCAGGTGATCTTCGACGGCTCCTCGTTCGGCACCGCGGCGGCCGTCGGCAGCGAGGACGAGGCCGACTACCTCGGTATCCCCGGCCTGCTCGCCCCCGACCAGATGCGGGACCTGTTGCGGCACAGGCAGGAGCAGCAACTGACCCGTCAGACCGCCTCGGGTGAGGTGCCGCGGGTCTCCACCCACGGCCAATTGCGCGAACTACGCAAGGAACTCAACACGCTGGTGTCCATCGCACATCACCGCACCGGCAAACCCCACGGCTGGATCCACAAGGAGCTGCGCCGGATCTGCGGCGGCCCGGCGGTTGCGGCGGCGACGACCGATCAGCTGCGCGCCCGCATCGAGGCGGTACGCAAGCTGCAGTCCTAGCCGCCGCCCCGTCCGCGAGTCCTAGCTGCGCGCCTCGGCGATCGAAGCGAGGTTCTTCAGCGAGTTGTCGAGGTGCTGCGGCTCGAACGGCGGGAACTCGATGTCGCGCATGTGCGGCGCCACGTTCGACCAGTCGTAGGTCAGCGTGACCGCCGTCTGCGCCGCCCCCGACGCTTCGAGGTCGTATCGCCAGATCCAGCCGCCCCATTGGAGCTCGGTGCCGTTCATCAGATAACCGCGCTGCTCGGGACCCTGGCCCGGCTGCCAGGCGATGGCGCGCGGCCGGTCGAGAACCTCGACCCGGTTGGCCATCTCGTAGTACTTCTCGGGGTGGTTGTCGTGGTACATGCCCATCCGGAAGACCTGCCCGACCTCGGTCAGGGGTTCACCGTCGAGCGGCTCGCGTACCCATCCGGTGCCGTCGATCTCCTGGTGCGTCGACGGGTCGGCTAGCACCTCGAACACGGTCTCGATCGGGGCGTTGACGGTTGTGGTCGTGTGGATGCGTTGTTCTGTCATGTCGATACAGACCGCGGCGGGCGCGAGAAGTCATCGTCAGAACACGCCGCACCCGGCCACCCCGCACACCCAGGAGCTGATCAACAGAAGTGGCCAGAGCAAGACCGCCGCGGCGAGGGCCGCGAGGTTGGCGAAGATGGTGAAGTCACCGGACAGCGCCGCCTCGAGCTGCACGATCAGCTCGATGTGAAACATCGCGTAGCCGACCCCGATCACGACGTAGACCAGCGCGAACCACAACGCCAGCTCCAAATAGGTGTTGACACCCCGATGCAGCAGCATCTGCTGCACCCGCTCCCACATCGGTGCCCCCTACAGTCCGAGAAGCTGCGGCAGGTCGGCCACGGAATCGATCACGTGATTCGGTTGCATCGCGAATTCGTCTGCCGCCCAACGATCCAACGTATCCTGCCGAAACTTGCCCGTACGCACCAACACTCCGGTCATACCGACCACCTGCGCCGCCAGCACGTCGTTGTTGAGATCGTCGCCGACCATGTACATCTCGTCGGGTTCCACCCCGAGCCGGCTCGCCGCGGCGAGGAAGCCCTCGGGGGCGGGCTTGCCGACCGCTGTGGCTTTGCGCCCGGAGGTCTCCTCCATGCCGAGCAGGTACATGCCGGTGTCCACACGCAACCCGTCGGTCGTCGTCCATGCGGTACTGCGGTGCATCGCGACCACCGGCACGCCGCGGGCCATCCAGTCGTAGACCCACGACAGCGTCAGGTGGCTGTACTCAGGGCCGGCGCCGCCGAGCAGGATGACATCCGGGGTTTCCGGTGCGCGCGGACCGCTGTACTCGTGCGAGTAGACGATGTCGATGCCGGGCATGTCCTCGGCGATCTGCCCGCTGTTGACGAGGAAGCACCGGGCATCGGGATACCGGTCGCGCACGTATTGCGCGGTCAGCACCGCGGCGGTGATGACCTCGTCGGGGCGGACGGCCATCCCCGCTGCGGAGAGCAGTTCGGCGATCTGCACGCGGGTCTTGGTCGTCGTATTGGTCAGGTAGGCGCAGGCAATCTGGTTGTCGGTCAACGTCGCGACGGTCTGGGCCGCACCTTCGATCGGGCGCCACGAGGTCACCAGCACGCCATCGATGTCGAACAGCACCCCACCGATAGCCATGGCCCGACAGTAAACGGCGCATGCGTCAGCGCAAATCGGGGAGGCCGCGCGAATTCGAGTAGTCGCCTACGCTAGTGCGCCGTCGGCGCTCGTCGAAAACTATCCCTTACCAGGGCCGATAACGGCCACAGATTTCGAGGTGAGGGGTGGGCGATGCCAGTCGTAGGCGAACGAGCGGTGGTCCTCGGCGCGAGCATGGCGGGACTGCTCGCCGCCAGAGTGCTCGCGGACAGCTACCGGACCGTCACCGTGGTAGAGCGAGACGCCCTGCCCACCGAACCGACGCCCAGGCGTGGAGTCCCTCAGGGCAGGCTGATCCACGCCCTGCTCGCGCGCGGGGCACAGGTGCTCGAGGAGTTGTTGCCTGGCATCCTCGACGAACTCGTCGCGGACGGCGCAGTCAAGTGGGACGGCGACTTCTCCAAGCTCTACTTCTCTCCCGGTGGTCACCGGCTCGTGCAATCTGGCCGATGCCCGTCTCCCGACTCGATGCCGTTCTACTTCCAGAGCCGGCCGTTTCTGGATTGGCATGTGCTGCGGCGCATGCGCGACGTTCCCAACGTGACGATCCTGGAGCGCCACGAGGTGGTCTCTCTGTCGGCGACCGCCGACCGCAGCCGGGTCACGGGTGTTGACGTGATCAATCGCGACAGCCGCGAGGTGAGAATGCTGGACGCCGACCTGGTCGTCGACGCGACCGGGCGTGGCTCCCGCACACCGCTGTTCCTCGAGCAGTTGGGCTATGACCGACCGCCGGTGGACGAAGTGGTTGTGCGGTTGACGTATGCCTGCCAGCCGGTGCGCATCAGGCCGGGCGCGATCGCGGAGCACTTCATCGCGATCATGCCGGAGCACGGCAGGCCCCGGATGTTCGCGGCCGCGTGCTACGAGAACGACGCGACGATGTTCGCGATCGGAGCCATGGCGGGCCACGAGGTGCCGGACACGGCCGATGAAATGCGCGATTTCGTAGCCGATTTCGTGCCGGCAAATGTGTTAGCCGCCCTCGCGAACGCCGAACCCCTTGGGCCGGTGGTGAACTACCGGGTGCCGTCCAACCGCTGGCGCCGCTACGACAAGTTGCGCCGGTTACCCGATGGGTTGCTGGTGCTCGGCGACGCGGTTTGCAGCTTCAATCCGATCTACGGACAGGGCATGACCGTCGCGGCCGTGGAGGCGATCGTGCTGCGAGACTGCCTGCGGCACGGCAACGACGATCTGGCCCGCCGCTTCTTCCGATCCAGCGTCAAGCCGATCCGCATCGCGTGGCAGACCGCCGTCGGATCGGATCTGGCGTTGCCCGAAGTCGAAGGGACTGCGCCGCTGTCGATACGGCTCAGCAACGCCTACCTGGACCGCGTGTTGACGGCATGCGAGACGGACGAGGCCGTCACGCTGCGATTCCTGCGCGTGCTCGGCATGGTGGATCCGCCGGCGAAGCTCTTCTCACCCTCGTTCATGTGGCGGGTCCTGCGAGCCCAGGGGTCCGGTTACCGTCGCACCCATGCATTGTCGGCCACCCACGGCGAGGCCTCGGCCGCGATGGACCACGCCAGCTCGGTGGGTACATCGATCACCTGATAGTGCTTGACCCCGGCAGCCGTCGCGGCCACCAGTGTCGCCACCCCCGCGCGCCGCTGCATCCAGGTCTGCCGCACGGTCCAGCCGATGATGCCCGATGCGTCGATGCAGTCGCGGCGGCGCTGCAGGCTCCCCGTGCGCGCGACCAACCAACCGTCGCCCACGCGGTGCCCCAACGACTGTGCGCGGTCGAACGCCAGCAGCGCGCAACATCCGGTGAGCAGGACCCAGAGCACCCACACCCATAGCGGCGGCGACGCGACCAGTAGCGCCACCGCCGCCGCGGCGGGTAGCGCCATCGCCCGGGTCCAGCGCCTGCGAGCGGCGACGGGGCCGTGCGCACGAAGCGGCCCGGTCACCGCGTCGGGGCGTTCGATCAGACCCGTCAGGACCTCGTCGGCGGTTCGCTTAGGACAGGGCGGTAACAACAACGACGACTCACCCTCGCCGCCGACGCCGGTCATCACCGCGTCGAGGCGGGCGCCACCGAACAGCCTCACCAGCAACGGTTCCCGCAGCGTGCCCCCGCGTAGGCGGCGCATGTCAAAAGTGTGTTCGCGGACGCGGATCAGCCCGTACTTCAGATGCAGCACCTCGAAGTCGCGTCGCAGTTCGAGGTTGCCGAAGGTCAACAACGACTGCAGCACCGAGAGCACAACGGAGGCCAGCAGCAGTACCGCCGCCCCGAGCGCGATGCCCGCCACCGTCCCGAGGCCCCTGACCGTGTCGAGCCACGACTGGGCCACGCCGGATTCGTGCACGCCGGTGTCGACGCCCACCTGATACACCACGCCGATCGCGGCGGCGATCATCGCCAGCCCGGTGAAACTCAGCGGGCTGTAGCGCAACCACGACGGCGTCCACCGCGCAAGCACGCGACCGGGCGCCGACGGCTTGTTCTCCTCTGCCGCAAGGGATTCGGCGAGCAATAGTGCGCGCAGCCTGCTGACCTGCTCGGTGGGCACGGCGTCGAGCGCGAACGCGGCGTCGCCCCTGGCCTCCTGGCCGGTGCTGACCCGCAGCACCGTCAGACCCAACAACCGGTGCAGCAGGCGGGCGTCGGTGGATACCGACCGAATCCTGTTGCGCGGCACCGAGAGCACCTTGCGTTGCAGCACACCGGTGCGCAACTGCACGTCGCTCGGCCCGACGCGGTAGGTGGTGGTGAACCAGCGCGCCAGGCCGATGGCAACGGTGATCCCCAAAACCGCCACGGCCAGAAGCGGGTTGCCGGTCGCCGTCCCGAGCACCAGCGTCCCTGCGATTACCGGAATCTGGCGCACCACCTCGTGCACGGGGTGCACCAACAGCATCCGGGGGCTCAGACGCTGCCACTCCTCGGCAGGGGGCTGTCCCCAACCGACGTCTGTCACGTCGCGTCCTCGGTTCCCAGCGCGGCGATGTCGGTGAGCCGGGCGACGACCGCGTCGGCCACCTCGGTGTCCAGCGCGACGATACGGACCGCGCCCGCCGACGACGCCGTCGTCACCGTCACATTGGCGAGCCCGAACAACCGGTCCAGCGGACCCCGTTCGGTGTCGACGGTCTGCACGCGCGAGATCGGCGCGATGCGCCGCTCCTGGGTCAGCCAACCGGTGCGGGTGTACACCGCCCGCGGATCGATGTCCCACCGGTGCACCCGGTAGCGCCACCACGGGACGACCACGACGAACAACAGGATGCCGAGCAGCGTGCCCAGCGCCGCGAGCGCATGCACCCACCACGGGCGCGGGTCCACCGCGAACCACACCAGTTGGCCGAGCACCAGGAACGACCACGGAATCGCCGCGCCGATCGCCCATACGAGCGGGGCCTTGCGGCTCGGTTTGTTCGCGGGGTCCGAGAAATCCACGAGATCGGTCATCAGGGGTCCAGCCTAGGTAACCGCGAGGCCATCGGTCGCCTGAGTATGTTGATCATCATGGGCAGCAAATGGACCGTGGCCGACATTCCGGACCAGTCCGGGCGGACGGTCATCGTGACCGGCGCGAACAGCGGGCTCGGTTATGACACCGCGGCGGCCCTGGCCGGCGCGGGCGCCGCGGTGGTGCTCGCGGTGCGCAACCTCGACAAGGGCAACGAGGCGGTCGAGCGCATCAAGAAGTCGAGCCCGAAGGCCGCGGTCAGCGTGCAGGCACTCGACCTGTCGTCGCTGGACAGCGTGCGCAGAGCCGCCGACGAGTTGCGCGCCGCGCACCCGCGCATCGATCTGCTGATCAACAACGCGGGCGTGATGTACGTGCCGACCCGCGAGACCACCGAAGACGGTTTCGAGATGCAGTTCGGCACCAACCACCTCGGCCACTTCGCGTTGACGGGCCTGCTGCTGGACAACCTGCGCAGCGTCGACGGGTCGCGCGTCGTGACGGTCAGCAGCGTCGGCCACCGGATCATGGCTCGAATCCGCTTCGAGGACCCCCACTTCGAGACCGGATACAACCGGGTGCAAGCCTATGGGCAGTCCAAGCTGGCCAACCTGCTGTTCACCTTCGAACTGCAACGGCGCCTGGCAGCCGCGGGCGCTCCGACGATCGCGACCGCTGCCCACCCCGGCTTCTCGGACACCGAATTGATGCGCTACATACCAGTTTTCGTACCGGACATCGTGTGGAAGATCTTCACCCAGCCCGCGGACAAGGGTGCGCTGCCGACGCTTCGCGCGGCCACCGACCCGAATGTGCAGGGCGGGCAGTACTACGGCCCCGATGGGGTCGGCGAAGTAAAGGGCCATCCGAAACTCGTTGCCTCGAGCCCACAATCGCGCGACGAAGACATTCAGCGCCGGTTGTGGAGCATGTCCGAGGAACTGACCGGCGTCACGTTTCCCGTCTGATGCGGACCGTCGAAGAACATCAGCGCGTCGTCGCCGCGTTGATCACCGCCCGCTCACCGGTCGCCGTGCCCATCGCCGACGCGCTGGGTCTGGTGTTGGCGCAAGACATCGTTGCGCCGTTGTCGCTGCCCGGCTTCGACAACTCCGCGATGGACGGATACGCCGTCATGGTCGACGAGGTGGCGTCGGCCACGCCCGATAACCCGGTCCGGCTGCCCGTCGCCGAGGACATCCCCGCCGGACGCACCGACCTTCTGACACTGAAACCCGGTACGGCGCACCGGATCATGACCGGTGCGATGCTTCCCGCGGGTGCGACGGCGGTGGTGCCGGTGGAGGCGACCAACGCGGCGGTCGACACCGTGGAGATCCGCGCGGCCGCGAGGGACGGCCAGCACATCCGGCGCGCCGGCGAGGACGTCACCGCCGGTACGGCCGTGCTGCGCGAGGGGCAGGTCGTCACACCGGCCGCGCTCGGGTTGGCCGCTGCACTGGGCCTCGCCGAGCTGACCGTGATACCGCGCCAGCGCGTGCTGGTGATGTCGACCGGCACCGAACTCGTCGCACCCGGCACACCGCTGGCACCCGGTCAGATCTACGAATCGAACGCGGTGATGCTCGCCGCGGCGCTGCGCGAGGCCGGTGCCGACGTGGTGGCCTCCCCCATGACCGGCGACGACGTCGAGTCCTTCCGTGCGGCCCTGGCGGAGCACACCGGTGACGCCGACCTGATCATCACGACGGGCGGGGTGAGCGCGGGTGCGTACGAAGTCGTCAAGGATGCGCTCGCGGGAGGTGTCCAGTTCGTCAAGGTGGCCATGCAACCGGGCATGCCGCAGGGTTGTGGCGTCATCGACGGCGTTCCGATCGTGACCCTGCCCGGCAACCCGGTCAGCGCGCTGGTGTCGTTCGAAGTGTTCCTGCGGGCGCCGTTGCGCGCCGCCATGGGCCTGCCCAACCCCGCCCGGCCCCGCCGCACGGCTGTGCTGACCGAGGACCTCACCTCGCCGCGCGGGAAACGCCAGTTCCGCCGCGGTGTGCTGGACGCCGCCGCTGGAACGGTGACCAGCTACGGCCCGCCCGCCTCGCACCACCTGCGGTGGCTGGCCTCGGCGAACTGTCTGCTCGAGATTCCCGAGGATGTCGACGCGCTCTCGGCCGGGTCGACGGTTCAGGTGTGGGACCTGACCTGACCCCCGCAATCTTCGCGCCGAGGCGGCGCATGCCTCGCCTGACCCCCGGCCCGTAGAATCGCGGGACGATGGCCAGACGCCCCGACCTGAAATCCGGCCCCGCGCGGCTTTTGGCGCTGGCCCGTACCACTGTCCCCCCGATGCATCCCGCGGGGCTGCCCTTCGTCGGCGCAAGCCTGGCGCTGGCCGCCCTCGGGAGCAGGAACCGGTGGCTACGCGTCGCCGGGCTCGCCTCAGCCGCGGCCAACGCGGCGTTCTTCCGCCACCCGCCGCGTGTACCGCCCACCCGGCCGGGCCTGGTCGTCGCCCCCGCCGACGGATTGATCTGTCTGATCGAGGAGGCCCCGCCACCCGCCGAACTCGGTTTACCCGCAACACCATTGCCCCGTATCAGCATCTTCTTGTCGATCTTCGACGCGCACGTGCAACGCGCCCCGATCAGCGGTGAGGTCGTCGCGGTCGAGCACCGCCCGGGCTTGTTCGGCTCGGCTGAACTCGAAGCCGCCAGCGAGGACAACGAGCGCAACAGCGTGTTGATCCGCGCCGCCGACGGCGTCGAGGTGATCGCCGTACAGATCGCCGGTCTGGTGGCGCGACGCATCGTGTGCGAGGCCAAGGTCGGTGACGAACTCGCGATCGGTCAGACCTACGGGCTGATCCGCTACGGGTCGCGGCTGGACACATATCTGCCTGCCGGATCGCGCATCCTGGTGACGGTGGGGCAGCGCGCGTTGGCGGGTGAGACGGTGTTGGCCGAGCTGCAGCCCGATGTCGCCGGCCGGACGGCTCCGGCATGATCCGGCCCCGCATCAAGCGCTCCGTCGTCAGCCTGCGCATCCTGCCCAGCGCGATGACGGTCGCCGCGATCTGTCTGGGGTTGAGCGCGGTCAAGATGGCGTTGGACGACCGGCCGACCGAGGCGATGGCGTTCCTGGCAGTCGCGGCGATACTCGACGCGCTCGACGGCCGCATCGCGCGCGCGCTGGGGGCGACGTCACGGATGGGCGAGGAGATCGATTCGCTCGCCGACGCCGTGAACTTCGGCGTCGCACCGGCTTTCATCGTCTATGGGACGCTGCTGTCCACGTCCGAGGTCGGCTGGATCGTGGTGCTGGTGTACGCGGTGTGCATCGTGCTGCGCCTTGCCCGATTCAACGCGATGCTCGATGTCGACAAACCGGACTACGAGAAGAAGTACTTCGTCGGCATGCCCGCCCCGGCGGGCGCGATCGGCGCGATCGGTCCGCTGGCCGCCAAGATGCAGTTCGGCGACGGCTGGTGGACCTCGGAACCCGCCGTCGTGATCTGGATGCTCGGCGTCTCGGTGCTGGTGGTCAGCACGATCCCGATGCGCAAGATCCACACGTTCTCGGTGCCGCCCAACATGGTCGCGCCGCTGCTGGCGCTCGTGGCGATCGGCGTCGCCGCCGCGATCCTCTATGGCTACCTGGTGATCCTGATCATCATCGGCTCCTACGTCCTGCACATCCCGTTCGCCATCCGCACCCGCCGGTTTCTGGCCGCGCACCCCGAGGTGTGGGATGACAAACCACGCCAGCAGCGCGCCGCCCGCCGGGCCATCCGCCGGGCCCAGCCGCACCGCCGGTCGGTGATGCGTCTGGGACTGCGCAGACCCGGCTCACGACATGACTGAACTGCAGTCCGACCGGCCGGCTCCCCGCGCGCATCTCACGCTCACCGCGCGGTTGAACACCTCGGCGCTCGACTCACGCAGGGGTGTGGTTCGCCTGCATCCGGAAGCCATTGCCGCGCTGGGTATCCGCGAGTGGGATGCGGTGTCGCTGACCGGTTCGCGCACGACCGCCGCGGTGGCCGCCGAGGCGCCCGCCGGTGTTCCCGCGGGCACCGCGCTGCTCGACGACGTCACGCTGTCCAATGCCGGGCTGCGGGAGGACACGACCGTGCTCGTCGCGCCCGTGACCGTTTACGGCGCGCGGTCGGTGACATTGTCCGGCTCCCGCCTGGCCAGCCAGTCGATTTCGCCGGCCACGCTGCGACAAGCGTTGCTGGGAAAGGTGATGACGGTCGGCGACACGGTGTCGCTGCTGCCTCGGGAGCTGGGGCCCGACATTCCGTCCTCGCGCGCGACCGCGGCGCTTGCCTCGTCGGTCGGCATCACCTGGACATCCGAACTGTTGACGGTCACCAGCACCGATCCCGCGGGACCGGTGAGCGTGCAACCCAATTCGGCGGTCTGCTGGGCTGACGGCGCACCGTCCGCATCCGTCGCGCCGGCGTCGGACGCCGCGACCGGTCAGGTGGTGGTGACCACACCGGATAAATCGCAACCGGTGTTGAGCGTCGACGACCTCAAGGGTTCTCAGGCCGAGGCGCAGCGCCTCGCCGAATGGCTCAAGCTCGCGCTCGACCAGCCCGAGCTCCTTGAAACGCTGGGCGCCACAACCAATCTCGGTGTTCTGGTGTCGGGTCCCGCCGGTGTCGGCAAGGCCGCGCTGGTGCGCGCAGTCTGTGCCGACCGGCGACTGGTCGAACTCGACGGACCGGAGGTCGGCTCGCTGCGCGCCGAGGACCGGATGGCGAGCGTGGCGTCGGCGGTGGCCACCGTGCGCGACGGCGGCGGAGTGCTGTTGGTCACCGACATCGACGCCCTGCTGCCGGCCGACTCAGAGCCGGTGGCCACGCTGATCCTCACCGAACTCCGCAATGCGGTCGCCACCCGTGGTGTGGCGTTCGTCGCGACGTCACAGCAGCCCGACAACGTCGACGCCCGGCTTCGCGCGCCCGACCTGTGCGACCGCGAACTCGGGCTGAGCCTGCCCGACGGCGCGGTCCGCAAGCAACTGCTGGAGGTGCTGTTGCGCGAGGTGCCGGCCAAGGATCTCAGCCTTGACGAAATCGCCGATCGCACACCGGGTTTCGTGGTCGCAGACCTGGCCGCGCTGGTCCGCGAGGCGGCGCTGCGGGCGGCGGCGCGCGCCAGCGACGATGGTGAGCCACCCGCCCTGGTCCAGGAGGACCTGCTGGGCGCGACGACGGTCATCCGCCCACTGTCGCGGTCGGCCACCGAAGAGGTGTCGGTCGGCTCGGTGACGCTCGACGACGTCGGCGACATGGCCGACACCAAGCAGGCGCTCACCGAGGCGGTGCTGTGGCCGCTGCAGCACCCCGACACCTTCGCGCGGCTCGGCGTGGCGCCGCCCCGCGGTGTGCTGCTCTACGGGCCGCCCGGTTGCGGCAAGACCTTCGTGGTGCGGGCGCTGGCCAGTTCGGGGCGGTTGTCGGTGCACGCCGTCAAGGGCGCCGAACTGATGGACAAATGGGTCGGCTCGTCGGAGAAGGCCGTGCGCGAACTGTTCCGGCGCGCCCGCGACTCGGCGCCGTCGCTGGTGTTCCTCGACGAGATCGACGCACTCGCGCCGCGGCGCGGTCAGAGCTTCGACTCGGGCGTCACCGACCGCGTCGTCGCCGCGCTGCTGACCGAACTCAACGGCATCGAACCGCTGCGCGACGTGGTGGTGGTCGGCGCGACGAACCGGCCCGACCTGATCGACCCGGCGCTGCTGCGTCCCGGCCGGTTGGAGAAGCTGGTCTTCGTCGAACCGCCCGACGCCGAGGCCCGTCGCGAGATTCTGCGCACGGCCGGTAAGTCCGTTCCGCTGGCCTCCGAGGGTGAGCAGGCTGTCGATCTCGATGCGCTGGCGGCGGATCTCGAGGGCTACAGCGCCGCCGACTGCGTCGCGTTGTTGCGGGAAGCCGCGCTGACGGCGATGCGGCGCTCGATCGACGCCGCCGACGTCACCGCCGCGGACGTCGCGGCCGCCCGCGAGGCGGTGCGCCCGTCGCTGGATGCCGCGCAGGTCGAGTCGCTGCGAGCGTTCAACGCATCGCGCTGAACGCCTGACCTTTCTTGCGCCGAACGTGCGTTACCCGCACACATTCGGCGCTCAAAGTGTGCGGGTAATCCACGTTCGCGCCAAAACGACGGGCGGCATATCTTGACAGTGGCTAGTTCTGAGCGGCATAGTCGTACCCAGAACTTGTCAGTGTCAAGATCGAGGAGGTCGTCGTGACCGCACCCATCGCGCCCGTCGTCCGCGCGGGAGACCCCGACCGCGAGAGGACCGCACGTCTGCTCGGCCTGGCCCTGGCGCAGAATTACCTCGACATGACGGAGTACGAGACCCGGCTGCAGACGGCGTTCGCCGCCGCCACCCGGGCGGACCTGCACGCTCTCACCGCAGATCTACCGTCGGCACACTTGCGTCGCAATGATCCCCGCCGCCGCGAGGCGCTTCGCCGGGCTGCTCGCCGCAGCGTTCAGTTCCACACCGCGGCCTACGTCGCCGGTTCGCTGCTGATGCTCGGGATCTGGTTGGTGGTTGGACTGACCGCGGGCTCGTGGTACTTCTGGCCGGTCTGGCCGATCCTGGGCTGGGGTATCGGCGTGGTCTGCCATGCCGTTCCGGCGCTGGCTCACGGCTCGATCAGTCCTGCGCGGATCGTTTAGCGGGTCGACGCCGCCCAGCACCGTGTTGGCCTGGGCATATGCGCGTCTGCGGCACTCCTGAGCTCTTTGCGGTCGGGTCGGCGCCGACCACCGGGAGGTCGGTGGCGTCAACGACGGGGCATAGTAGCGCCGATCGGCCCACGTAGAATGCAAACCACCGAAGCCTTACTCGGCTGACACCCCGACCATCAGTTCTCCGGTTGGCGGCCGCGTGCTGACCAACCCAACCGATCGGAGTGCCCTGCTCGCCGTCCTGCTCGCCCACGCGGTCGCCACCGCGCTGGCGCCCCTGCTTGTCCACAAGTGGGGGCGCAACGCCTTCTATCCCTTGGCGCTGGTGCCGCTTCTGTCGCTGGTGTGGGTGGCTCAGAACTGGCCGTCGGCCGGGCAGTCGAGCACCGTCGACGTGCCGTGGGTGCCCGAGCTGTCGATGAACATCACGCTGCGCTTCGACACGCTCGCCGCGATCATGAGCGTGCTGGTGCTCGGCATCGGCGCGCTGGTCCTCTTCTACTGCGCTGACTACTTCCAGCACCACGACGGCCGCATCGAGAACCGGTTGCCGAGTTTCGCGGCCGAACTGGTCGCGTTCTCCGGCGCGATGTTCGGACTCGTCACCAGCGACAACCTGCTGATGCTCTATGTGTTCTGGGAAATCACCTCGGTGCTGTCGTTTCTTCTGGTCGGCCACTACGCCGAACGCCTCACCAGCAGGCGGGCGGCGACCCAGGCGTTGTTGGTCACGACGTTCGGTGGCCTGGCGATGCTGGTCGGCATCATCGTGCTCGGCAACATGGCGGGCACCTACCTGCTCTCCGAGCTCCTCGAATCCCCGCCGACGGGGGTGGCGGCGTCGGTCGGGCTGGTGCTCATTCTCGTCGGCGCCCTGTCGAAGTCGGCGATCGTTCCACTGCACTTCTGGCTACCGGGCGCGATGGCCGCACCGACCCCGGTCAGCGCATACCTGCACGCCGCCGCGATGGTCAAGGCCGGCGTCTACCTGATCGCGCGCATGAGCCCCAGTTTCGCCGACTCCCCGATGTGGCGGCCCATGGTGGTCTCACTCGGGCTGCTGACCATGTTGCTGGCCGGTTGGCGCGCGGTACGCGAGTACGACCTGAAGTTGATCCTGGCCTTCGGCACGGTCAGCCAGCTGGGGCTGATCACCATCATGGTCGGCACCGGCGGCAGCGACATGATGCTCGGCGGGCTCGCGATGCTGGTGGCACACGCGATGTTCAAGGCGGCGCTGTTCATGGTCGTCGGCATCATCGACCACGCCACCGGAACCCGCGACATCCGCAGACTGGCCTGGCTCGGCGACAAGTCGCGACCGCTGTTGATCATCGCCATCGCCGCGTCGGCCAGCATGGCGGCGCTGCCACCGTTCTTCGGCTTCGTCGCCAAGGAAGCCGATTTGGCAACCGTGCTGTACACCCCCACCCTCGGAGCCTTCGCCCCGCTGGTGCTGGCCGGCATCGTGATCGGCTCGGTGTTCACCACCATCTACAGCCTGCGTTTCCTGTTCGGTGCGTTCGGCCGCAAGGGGCAGCCCGAACCAAGCACCCGCGTCGCCGAGATGCACCGCCCCGAGCGCACGTTCATGATCGCGCCGGGCATCCTCGCGGCAGCGGGCCTGGCCTTCGGGATCTGGCCCGTCGGAATCGGCGATGTGCTGGAGGATTACGCCGATACGGTGCCCGGCGGCAACAACGAGTACCACCTCGCGCTGTGGCACGGCGTGAACTTGCCACTGCTGTTGTCGATGCTGGTGATCGCCACCGGTGTGGCCGCCTTCGTGGGCCGTGAGCGGTTGCGCCGGTTGCGCACGATGCGTGAACCACTGGGCAATGCCGACCACGTGTACGACGCCGTGATCCGCCGGCTCGACCTGTGGGCGGTGGAACTCACCGCTGTCACCCAACGTGGTTCGATCCCGGCCACCCAATCGGCGATCCTGACGACGCTCGTGCTGGTGCCGACGATCGCGCTCGCGGTAGGTGCGCGCGACCGCCCGGAGTTCCGGCTGTGGGGTTCACCGCTGCAGGTGGTGATCGGTCTGATCATCCTGGCGGCCGCGCTCGGCTCTCTGGTGATGCGCAACCGTCTGGCGGCAGTGCTGCTGGTCGGTGTGACGGGATACGGGTGCGGAGTGATCTTCGCGCTGCACGGCGCACCGGATCTGGCCCTGACCCAATTCCTGGTCGAGACATTGACCCTCGTGGTGTTCGTGCTGGTGCTGCGCACGCTGCCTGCCGAAGCCGATCGAGTACACATCCGCCGATACCGGTGGCCGCGGGCGGCGCTGGCACTGGCGGTCGGCGCGACCGTGACCACGTTGGCGGTGTACGCGATGGCCGCGCGCACCGGAGTGCCGATCGCCGAGCTGATCCCCGAGGCGGCGTACTACCGCGGCCACGGCGCCAACGCCGTCAATGTCCTGCTGGTCGACATCCGCGCATGGGACACGATGGGTGAGGTCATGGTGCTCGTGGTCGCGGCGACCGGTGTTGCGTCAATGGTGTTCCGGCACAGGAGGTTCGGGGCACCGCCGCGGGTCTCCGATGCGGGCCAGCCCGACATCGGCTCGCTACCTGCGATGGTGAGCACCAGCCCGGCGGCCGGCGACATCACCTGGCTGCGGGGCAGCGAGCTGCGTGACCCGCGGCACCGGTCATTGATCCTGGAGGTCGCCACCCGGATCATCTTCCCGCTGATCATGGTGTTGTCGGCGTACTTCTTCTTCGCGGGACACAACACCCCCGGCGGCGGGTTCGCCGGTGGATTGACCGCCGGGCTCGCGCTGGTGCTGCGCTACCTCGCCGGCGGTCGCTACGAACTGGGCGAGACGCTGCCGCTCGACGCGGGCAAGATCCTGGGCGCCGGACTGACCCTGGCCGCCGGTACCGCATTCGGCTCCCTTCTGGTGGGGGCGCCCGCGCTGTCGTCGGCGCTGATCGAGGTCGACGTGCCGGTGTTGGGCACCGTCAAGTTCGTCACCGCGTTGTTCTTCGACCTCGGGGTGTACCTCATCGTCGTGGGCCTGGTGCTCGACGTGTTGCGCAGCCTCGGGGCCCGCATCGACGTGGAACTGGGCCAGGAGCAGAAACCGGCGGTGAGTTCGCGATGACAACCTCGTTCGTGCCCCTCGTCCTGCTCGGCGGGCTCACCAGCGCTGGCGTCTACCTGCTGCTCGAGCGCAACCTGACCCGAATGTTGTTGGGGTTGTTACTCATCAGCAACGCGATCAACCTGCTTATCCTCATCGCCGGCGGCCCAGCCGGTAAGCCTCCGATCTGGGGGCGAGACAGCGAACCTCACACCACCACAGCGGATCCGTTGGCGCAGGGGATGATCCTGACGGCGATCGTCATCACGATGGGTGTCGCGGCGTTCGTGCTGGCGATGGCATACCGGACCTACCGGCTGACCACCGCGGAGGAAGTGGGCGACGACCCCGAAGACGCCAAGGTCTCCGAGTTGGCCGCCAAGGAGATCGGCGCCGTCGAAGAGGACCGCCCCCAACCCGAAGCCGCGCGCGACACCGATGCGCCCGATGAGTTGGACGCCCTGCCCGGTTATGAGGGGTCGAGGTGATCCGGGTGATCCGGAGGCTCGTAGTGAAGGCGGACCGCGCATGACGTTGGCGGCCACCTTGATTCCCCTGCCCGTTTTGCTGCCGACGCTGGGCGCGGCGGCCACGCTGATCGCGGGCAGGCGGCCACGACTGCAGCGACTCCTCACCCTCGCCGTGCTGTCTGTCGTCGTCGCGGTGTGCGGCGCGCTGCTCTACCTCGCCGACAGGGACGGCACACTCGTGCTCAACGTCGGCGGCTGGGGGCAGTCGGTGCCCGGTATGGGCCCGCTGGGCATCACTCTTGTGGTGGACCGGTTGTCGGCGCTGATGCTCGTCGTGTCGGCGATCGTGTTGCTGGCCGTCGTGTACTACGCCATCGGTCAGGGTGTGCGCGACGGTGACGAACGTCAACCGGTGTCGATCTTCATGCCCACCTACCTGGTGTTGTCGGCCGGGGTCTGCATGGCGTTCCTCGCCGGTGACCTGTTCAACCTCTTCGTCGGCTTCGAGGTGCTGCTCGCCGCGAGCTTCGTGCTGTTGACGGTCGGAGCCAGCAAAGACCGTGTCCGCGCGGGCATCTCCTACGTGATGGTCTCGATGGTCGGGTCGCTGATCTTCCTGTTCGGTCTCGCCCTCGTCTACGGCGCCACCGGGACGCTGAACTTGGCGGAGCTCTCCGTGCGCCTCGACGATGTATCGGGCGGAATCCGTTCGGCGATGTTCGCCGTGCTGCTGGTGGCGTTCGGCATCAAGGCCGCGGTGTTCCCGCTGTCGGCCTGGCTGCCCGACTCCTACCCGACAGCGCCCGCACCGGTCACCGCGGTGTTCGCCGGCCTGCTCACGAAGGTGGGTGTCTATTCGATCATCCGGGCGCACTCGCTGCTGTTCCCCGGCGGTGGGCTCGACCCGGTACTGCTGGTGGCTGCCCTGTTGACCATGCTGGTCGGCATCCTCGGTGCGATCGCGCAGAGCGACATCAAACGACTGCTGTCGTTCACGCTGGTGAGCCACATCGGCTACATGATCTTCGGCATCGCGTTGTCCAACCAGCTCGGCATGTCCGGTGCCATTTACTATGTCGCACACCACATTCTGGTACAGACCACCCTGTTCCTGGTCGTCGGGCTGATCGAACGGCAGGCCGGGGCGTCGACGATGGACCGACTCGGTGGTTTGGCGGCCGCCAGTCCGCTGCTGGCGTTCGTGTTCGTCGTCCCCGCGCTCAATCTCGGTGGCATACCGCCGTTCTCCGGTTTCATCGGGAAGGTGGCGCTGCTCGAGGCCGGGGCGCAGGACGGTTCGGTGTTGGCCTGGACGTTGGTGGCCGGCGGGGTGGTGACCAGCCTGTTGACGCTGTACGTGGTGGTCCGGGTGTGGACGAAGGCGTTCTGGCGGTCGCGCGAGGACGCGCCCGAAGGCCATCTGTCCGCGGCGGTGCCGTCGGCGTTGCTCGACGAACCCGAGGACATCCAGTTCGTCGACCGCGACCACGTCGGGCGCATGCCGGCGGGGATGGTCGGGCCCACCGGCGCGCTGATCGCCGCCGGGCTCGCACTGACGGTGCTCGCCGGGCCGATATTCGCCTACAGCGAAAGGGCTTCCAACGAGGTGCTGAACCGCAGCGAGTACATCACTGCGGTAGTGGGGCCGCGGTGAAATGAGGGCATCGAAAACCGCACCGATGCGAAGTGTCGTGCTTCGCACCTGGATCCTGTGCTGGCTCGTACTCGTCTGGATCCTGTTGTGGGGCACGTTCTCAGCGGCCAACGTGCTGTCGGGACTGGCCGTCGCGACGTTGATCACCTGGCTCCTGCCGCTGCCCGCCGTGCCGGTCGAGGGCAAGGTGCACCCGCTGTCACTGATCCGGCTCATCCTCACGGTCGCCTACCGTTTGGTGCTGTCGTCAATACAGGTCGCGCTGCTGTCGTTGAAACCCCGGCCCCCGCTGTCAGCGGTGCTGCGCGCGCAACTTTCGGTGAAGTCCGACCTCGTGCTGTCGCTGGCGGTCGTCATCTTCAACCTGATTCCGGGATCGATCGTGCTCGAGATCGACCAGACCCGCCGGCTGCTCTACATGCATGTCATCGACGTCGGATCCGACCGCGCGCTGAGCGCGTTCTACCACCAGGTGGCCGTAATCGAGCGGCTGTTGGTCCGGACATTCGAGCGTCCCGAGGACTGGCGCCCCGCGCACGAGGAGGTCGAACTGTGAATACCGTCTGGGTCATCGCCGCGGTGATGATCACCACCGCCGCGGCCATCACGATGTTCCGACTCCTGGCCGGGCCGAGCACGCTCGACCGGTTGGTCGCCGTCGACACGCTCATCGCGGTGGCCATGTGCGGCATCGGTATATGGGCCGCCTACAGCCTGGACAGCACCGTCACCTACGGGATGGCAGCCCTGGCGTTGATCAGCTTCGTCGGCACGGTGAGCGTCGCCCGATTCCGCGTCCCCGACGTCGACAAGCCCCGCATCACCCGGGGGCGACGATGACCGGTCTCGACATCCTCACGAGCGTGCTGGTCCTGGGCGGCTCGTCGCTCGCACTGACCGCCGCAATCGGCGTGGTCCGCTTCCCCGACACGTTGACGCGGATGCACGCGGCGTCCAAGCCGCAGGTGCTCGGGCTCCTGCTGGTGATCATCGGCGCCGGGGTACGGCTGCGCGGCAACGCCGATATCGGAATGCTCGTACTCACTGGCTTGTTCACCCTCATCACCGCGCCGGTGGTGGCGAACCGGGTTGGTCAGCTCGCGTATCGGGAACAGAACGTCCGAGACGATCTGTTGACCGCGGACGAGATCGACGAGTTCGCCGACCACGCAGAAAGCGGTGCCGATGGCCAGGACTGACGGCGACAGCTGGGGCATCACCGAGAGTGTGGGCGCGACCGCGCTGGGGGTGGCCTGGTCTCGTGCGCTGGAGCAGAACACCGAGTGCCCGCTCTTCACGGACCCGTACGCCCAGATGTTCGTCGACGCGGCGGTCGAACAGGGTTGGCAGCCGCCCCCTGCCCAGATGGCCGAACGCATCCGCTCCATCGGCGGCTATGCGGCGTCGCGCACGAAATGGTTCGACGAGTTCTTCATCGCTGCCGGCGCCAACGGCATCGACCAGGTGGTGATTCTCGCGGCCGGGCTCGATGCGCGGGCCTGGCGGTTGCCGTGGATCGGCGGCACCGTCGTCTACGAGATCGACCAACCCCGGGTGCTGGCATTCAAGGTCGACACGATGCGCCGGCACGAAGTTCAACCGACCGCCAGATACGTTCCGGTGCCGATCGACCTGCGGGAGGATTGGCCGGGGGCCCTGCGCGACGCCGGATTCGACGCAAGCGAACCGACCGCGTGGGCCGCCGAGGGCCTGCTGCCGTATCTGCCCGCCAGCGGGCAGGACCTGCTGTTCGAACGGATCCACCGGCTCAGCGCGCGAGGCAGTCGCGTCGGCGTCGAGTCGTTCGACGCGGGCTTCTTCGAACCGGGATACCTGGAGAGTCGGCGCCAACGGTTGGCCGAGTACCGCAGACAGGCCGGTGAGGAGGACCCGAACGGGGCCGGAGGCGACGCATTCGATGTGCAGGACCTCTGGTACACCGAGGAACGCACCGAGGTGACCGCGTGGCTCACCGACCACGGCTGGGACGTGACCTCGATCGGTGCCGCCGACCTGATGGACCGCTACGGCCGGTGCGCCGCGGGCGAGCCCGACGACACCACGCCGCGCACATTGTTCGTCGAGGGACAACGGGCTTGCTGAACCGGGCGCCGAACCCGGCCCGGGTCGTCGCACACGAGTCTGGCTACTCCCCCGACAACTGGAACTCGACCATCGCCGTCACGGTCTCGACGGCGTCACTCAGCGCCGCCAGCCGCTCGGCGGCCGTCGGCGCGGCCAGCACCGCGTAGCGGTCGGCCTGCCCCATGGGCAGGCGGGAGGTCAACGCGTACAACCACTTACCGGCATCGCCGGACGCGTCCGCGCCCGCCACGAACTCGCGGCCGTTGACCTCGGCGCCGCGCGCGGCGGCGATGCGCTCGAACAGCGCGATCATGCGGTCCTCCACATCGCGGATCGCGTCCACCTCGACAGGCGCACCCGGCTGATCGGGCCACGGTTCGACCGCGGCGCGTGGATACGGGTCGTCGGGCTGCCACTCGATGACCCGGATGCGTTCGCCCACCGCGCATTTGAGGCGGTAGCGACCATCGCCGAAATCCGCGACCTCGCCGATGTGTGCCAGCGCGCCGACGTCGCTGCGTACGTCCCCACCGCCCACCTCCCTACCCGCCGTGATCAGCACGACGCCGAACGCCGGGTCCTCGGTGGCCAGGCAGTCCGAAACCAGTGCGCTGTAGCGCGGTTCGAAGATGCGCAGCGGAAGGTCCTCGCCCGGCAGCATCGCCACCTGCAGCGGGAACATCGGGATGGCCGCCATCGTCTACAGTTCCAGTTCGGCGACCAGAGCGTCGACGACGGCGCGCAGGTCACCGTCGTGCTCCTCGGCGACGCGGCGTTGTCGTTGATACGACGCACCGCCCCCGTAGATGTCGGCGACGCGCCGTAATTCGTCGGCGCAGTCCAGTGAGGCCGCCACCGGTTCGAGACGGTTGAGCAAGTCGTCGAGGTCCTCGGTGACCAACCGCTCGTTGCTGTTCGCGTCCTGGATGATGATGGCGTCGAGGCCGTAACGCGCTGCGCGCCACTTGTTCTCCTGCACATGCCACGGTGGCATGGTCGGCAGTGACTCGCCGGCATCGAGCCGCCGATCGAGATCGACGACCAGGCAGTGCGTCAACGCCACCAGTGCGCCCAATTCGCGCAGATTGGAGACACCGTCGAAGATCCGGATCTCCACAGTTCCGATATGCGGCGAAGGTCGGATGTCCCAACGGATTTCGTTCATGTGGTCGATGATGCCGGTCTTCTTCTGGTCGTAGACGAAACGTTCCCACTCCGACCATGTCTGGAAGTGGAACGGCAGCCCGGCCGTCGGCAGCTGTTGGAACATCATCGCCCGGTTGGAGGCATAGCCGGTGTCCTCACCGTCCCAGAACGGGGACGAGGCTGACAGGGCCAACAGGTGCGGGTAATGGTTGAGCAGCGAGGTGTTGATCGCCATCACCTTGTGTGCGGAGCGCACGCCCACGTGCACGTGCACGCCCCAGATCAGCATCTGTCGGCCCCACCACTGGGTGCGCTTGATCAATTCGGCGTAGCGGGGAGCATCGGTCAGGCTGCCTGGTGACCACTTCGCGAACGGGTGGGTGCCGGCGCAGAACAACTCCATGCCACGGCCCCGGACGATCTCGCGGGCCGTCACCAGCGTCGAGCGCAAGTCGTTCATCGCCTCGGGGACCGAATCGCAGATGCCCGTGACGATCTCGACGGTGTTGCGCAGTAGCTCCTTGTGCACGCGCGGGTTGTTCTTGCCGATCTCCTCGATGACCGCGGTGGCCTCGTTGCTCAGGTCCCGCGTCGTCGCGTCGACGAGCGCGAATTCCCACTCGACCCCGACCGTCGGTCGCGGCGAGCCGACGAAATCGATGTGGCTGTTAGCCGGTACGGATAACACCGCATGCCACCCGCGATCCGGCGTCACCGGTCGCCAATGTGGTCGCATCCGGCGGCGGGTCACCATTGACCTGCTGGTAGCGCTCCGGCGGAATGTTGGCGAAGTTGTCCGCCTTCTCGTGGATGATGATCGCGGTGCCCGCGCCGTCGGTGAGCTCCTCGGCGGTGAACGCGTCGGTCGTCGTCACCACCTTGGCCGAACCGTCCTCACGGACCTGCAGCGACGTCAGGTCGCCGCTCGCCGGGTGACCGCTGTGGCCGGGCACCTGGAAGTGGCCGCCCGCCGAATTGAAATTGCCCGGTGCGCCGCCGGTGGGTGCGACCGAGTTGGCCTCGCACTTGCCGACCTGATGGATGTGCATGCCATGGAAGCCGGGTGTCAGCCTGCCGGGCGTGGTGGTCTCGACACTGATCGTGGCGTAGCCGCCACTGAACTGGATGTCGGCGGTGGCCACCGGCGTGCCGTCGGCGAGCTTCAGTTCGGCGGTGAGCGTCTCCCCGGCGCCCTGTTCTTCGCCCTGTCCTTCTGCCTGCCCGCCGCCGTGACCGCCGGCGCCCTCACCCGGCGGAGCCGAGGGAGACGGAGATCCGGTCCACACGGGTGGCGGGGTGCCCGGCGCATTGCTGGGTTCTTCGGGCGCCGTGCAGGCGCTCAAGGCGAGTGCGGGAACAGCGAACAAGGCAGCGGCGGCGACGGTCTTGAACATGTACACGAGCCTAACCGGTGACCACCACGATGACGCCCGGCGGTTGTTCGGCGAGTGCGGGCAGTCGCGGTTCGACGGGCGCCTCGAGCAGCCGGCCCACCTCCTCTGCGGCCTCCTGCTCGCCGGGCGCGTCGGAAAAGTACACGGTGGTGGCCGCCACGTCCGGCAGTTCGAGGTTGTCGGTATCGGTGACGTTGAAGCCAGCCTCGCGCAACCGTCCGGCGGTCCCCTCGGCCGCGCCGGCGACAGTGGAGATGTTGAAGACCCGGACCTCGATGTCGGTGGGTTTCGGTGCCTCCGACGTCGTAGGCGTGGTGGTCGTGGCGGTGGTCGCCAACGGCGGTGCGTCGTCCTCGTCGCTGTCCGAACCCATCGCCTGGAACGCCACCAACAGGAAAACGACGCCCAGGAAGAGCAGCACCATCACCATGGCGCGCAGGGGCAGCCCCGACGAATCTCGCTGGTTCATTGCGCCCACCTTATCGAGCGGGCCGGCCGGCCCGGGAAACTCAGGTGACGTCGAAGCCGAGACGGCGTGCCGCCCGCGCCTTCTGTCTGCTGGCCCTCAATCGCCGCAACCGTTTGACCAGCATCGGATCGGCGGCGAGCGCCTCAGGTCGGTCGACGAGCGCATTCAGCACCTGGTAATAGCGGGTGGCCGACATCGAGAACAACTCCTTGATGGCGTCTTCCTTGGAGCCGGCGTATTTCCACCACTGCCGCTCGAACGCGAGAATGTCGTGCTCGCGCCGAGTCAGCCCGTCGGAGAGTTCAGAGTTGTCTCCGGATTGTTCAGTCCGCGCGATCGCGCCGTCCATCTGGCTCTTGGACCCTTCCGACAACTTGAATGACATCGCTGTGGTTCGGCGCTCATTCAACCACGTGATGGGCTGATGAGCGGTTCGACATGCCCGCGAGTCGGGTGGCAAGGATTGCCGACTTAAGATTTCCGACCATGGCAGTCGTTCCGATCCGCATCGTAGGAGATCCCGTCCTGCACACAGCCACCGAGCCGGTGCCGGTCGGCGAGGGCGGTTCGCTGCCCGCCGATCTCGCGGACCTGATCGCCGACCTGTTCGACACGATGGACGCCGCGAACGGGGTTGGCTTGGCAGCGAACCAGATCGGCGTCGCCAAGCGGGTGTTCGTCTACGACTGCGCCGAGGTGCGCGGTCGTATCACCCGCCGTCGCGGTGTGGTCGTCAATCCGGTGTTGGAGACCTCCGAGGTTCCCGAGACCATGCCCGATCCGGACGACGACGACGAGGGTTGCCTTTCGGTGCCCGGGGAGTCGTTCCCGACGGGGCGGGCAGACTGGGCGAGGGTGACGGGTCTGGACGCAGAAGGCAACCCGATCACCATCGAGGGCACCGATCTGTTCGCCCGGATGCTGCAGCACGAGACGGGCCATCTCGACGGTTTCCTCTACCTGGACCGGTTGGTCGGCAGGCATGCACGCAGCGCCAAGCGCGCGGTGAAGTCGCACGGCTGGGGGGTGCCGGGACTGTCGTGGATGCCCGGCAAGGATCCCGATCCGTTCGGTCACTGATGCAGGTGCCTCCGACGGGGACGCGGGTGATCATCCGCTACCGCCTACCCGCCGGCTCCCAACCCCCGTTCACCGACGTGATCGGTCACCTGCTCACCGACCAGCCGAAACTGCGGGTGCGCACCAAGCACGGTGAGATCGTCGACGTCGACGCCCGCGACGTCGTCGTCCTCAAGGCGCTTCCGCCAAAGCCGTTGCGCACCGCCGATATTCGTAAAGTCGAACACGCAGCCGCACTCGGGTGGCCGGGCATCGAGCAGACGTGGGTCGACGGCTGGCTGTTGCGCGCCGCGCACGGGCACACGCATCGCGCCAATTCCGCTGTGCCGCTGGGTTTCGACGCCGATGCCTCCGCGCTTCCCACGATCATCGACTTCTACACCCAACGAAACCTCCCGCCGTGGCTTTCTGTGCCCGACCGGCTGTTCCGCCTCGCCGACCTGCCGGGACACCTCGAAACCGCGGTGCTGACAAGTGAACTGCGCGAGGTGACCGCGGATCAGTCGGTGGCGCTGACTCCCGCGCCCGACGCCGAATGGCTGCGTCTATACCAGCGCAACGTGCCTGTCGAGGTGCTGACTGCGGTCGTCGGCGGTGAGGTCGCATTCGCGACCATCGCAGGCGCCGCGGTCGGCAGGGCCGCGGTGACCACGGCGCCGGATGGCGGACGATGGGTCGGGTTGTCGGCCGTACGGGTCGACGAGCGGGCCCGCGGCCGGGGTCTGGCGCGCGCACTGTGTTCGACGCTGTTGCACTGGGGGACCCAGCGGGGAGCAACCCGCGGCTACGCGCAGGTGCTTGTCGACAACGAGGTGGCCCTCGGTCTCTATAGGTCGATGGGTTTCTCGACGCAGCACCACAGCCGCTACGTCGACGCTCGTAGCCTGTAGGCCATGCGGATCGCCACCTGGAACGTCAACTCGATTCGGGCGCGGGTCGAACGGGTCACCGATTGGCTCGAGCGGGCCGACGTCGACGTGCTGGCGATGCAGGAGACCAAATGCAACGACGAGCAGTTCCCGGTCATGCCGTTTCTCGCCGCCGGGTACGAGGTGGTCCACTGCGGCTTCAACCAGTGGAACGGCGTGGCGATCGCGTCCCGAGTCGGCATCGACGACGTGCAGGTGGGGTTCGACGACCAACCGACCTGGAGTGACAAGCCCGAAGTGGAGGCGGCGGCGGAAGCACGCGCGCTCGGCGCCACCTGCAACGGTGTCCGGGTGTGGAGCCTGTACGTGCCCAACGGCCGGTTCGTCGGCTCACCGCACTACGCGTACAAGCTGAAATGGCTTGATGCGCTTCGCGATACAGCACACAAATGGTTGTCCGACGATCCGGCCGCGCAGATCGCGCTCGTCGGCGACTGGAACATCGCACCGACCGACGAGGACGTCTGGAGCGTCGAGTTCTACCAGGGCAGCACCCACGTCACCGCACCCGAACGCGAGGCGTTCAACGCGGTGCTGGAAGCGGGCTTCACCGACGTGGCGCGACCGTTCACTCCCGGACCGGGGGTATACACCTACTGGGACTACACGCAGCTGCGGTTCCCGAAGAACCGCGGCATGCGGATCGACTTCATTCTCGGTTCACCCGCGCTGGCCGAACGCGTCACGCACGCCGAGATCGTCCGTGATGAACGCAAGAGCGGGAAGGACCGCATCGGCGCGCCCAGCGACCACGCTCCGGTGCTGATCGAACTGGCGTGACCGCAACTTGTCGGGGGTCTCTGGCATAGTCGAACACATGTTCGAGACAGCCGGCCCCGACGAGGTGATCGCCACGCTCGGGTCGAGCCTGCGTGCGGAGTCGGCGCTGATGGCTCACCGTATGGAAGCCATCGCCGCGCTGCTGGCATGCCGCACTGTCGAGGCGGAAGGGATCGATCCCGATCCCGGTTGGTCGATGATCACCGGCTTCGCACGGACATCTGCCGAAGTTGGTGCCGCGATGAACATGGCACCATCCCTCGCCAGTCGCCTCGTGGCTCAGGCTGAGGCGCTCGACACGCGGCTGCCCAGACTCGCCGCCCTGCTCGAGAAGGGCGATGTCGACTGGGGCACAGCACAGTTGGTCATCACACGCACTGAACTCGTCGGAGACGATCTGATCGACCAGGTCGACGCATCGGTGACTGAAAAACTCGCGCATTGGCAGAGCTGGAACCGGCAGAACGTCAAGAACATGGTCGACGAGACCGTCCGGAGGGTCGACCCGGATGGTGTCAAGCAAAGAAGGGAATCGTCAGAACGTGATCGCTATTTCACCGTCACTGCGCGACCCGACGGCACGGCCCAGGTGCGAGCTCGCATCCCCGCGAGGGCGGGTGCGGCCTTCGACAAACGCCTCTCCGAGCTCGCGATGTCGGTGTGCGCGAAAGACTCCCGGACGGTTTCTCAGCGGCGCGCCGACGCATTGGACGCCCTCACCGAGGGCCGGAGTCTGAGCTGCGACTGCGGCCGGCCGGATTGTCCGGCCCGGCCTTCGACCGAAGCAGACGGCCAGGTCCACACGGTGGTCAACGTGATCGCCAGCGAGGAGACGGTCACGGGTGAGAGCGAACAACCCGGCTATCTGGAGGGATTCGGCGTCATCGACGCCGAACTCGTCCGGGATCTCGCACAGAACGCAACTGTGCACCCGCTCGAACAACCGACTGTCACGGCGGAGCAGGCGCGGCGCCACCAACCGACGGCGACGGTGAATCGTTGGGTCCGGTTTCGCGACCTGACGTGCCGGTTTCCAGGATGCGACCGGCGTGCTGCCATCTGCGATCTCGACCATACGACTCCGTTCAACCACGCCGACCCGGCCGCGGGCGGGTTGACCGTCCCGTCGGATCTGGCCGCCTATTGCCGGCAACATCACCTCTTGAAAACGTTTCTAGGCGGTTCCGATGGTTGGCGTGATGAACAGCTGTCCGACGGGACCATCGTCTGGACGTCACCGACCGGTAGAACGTATCGAACCTCGCCCGGCGGGTTCGACCTCTTTCCACAGATGCGCCCGGCTTGCGACGAGCCGCCGCCGCGCCGCCGAAACCGCAAGCGGGAGAGGGCTGCCCGCGTCAAGCGCCTACGCGCCCAGTTGGTGGCCCAGCGGCCGGTCAACGCCGAACAGCGACGCAGGGTTCGGGAGCGACGCCGCGAGATCGAGGGCCGCCGATGGCGCAATCGTTCCCGCTTCCTGAAGATTGTCTTCAAGGGCACAGAGCCGAGCAGGAGCCCGTGGTGCCGCTGGATCGACGACCTGTTCGAACCCGAAGAATTGCCACCCGACTGGGAGCCACCACCTCCACCACCGTCGGATCCAGACGATCCACCATTCTGACTATTCTCGGTTGCCCCCTCCCGATTCCTCCGCGGCTGCGCTAGCGTGACTGGCGTCCATACACGGGAGCGTGCACCAGCGCGCTGAGAGGACGGGTGGGCCCGTCGACCGTACGAACCTGACCGGGTAATGCCGGCGTAGGGAGATAGCTCAGATGACGCACGTCGCAAACAGTTCTGTCACTCCGTCCGTGACCACCGGCCCGATCCAGGGCAGCACGAAGGTCTATCGCGAGCTCGACGAGGTGCCCGGCGCGAAGGTACCGTTCCGCCGGGTGCACCTGACCAACGGCGAGCACCTCGACCTGTACGACACCTCCGGTCCGTACACCGACCCGGCGGCGACCCTCGATCTGCACGCCGGCTTACCGGCGCGGCCCGGCGTCGTTCGCGACCGCGGGACGCAGCTGCAGCGGGCCCGCGCCGGTGAGATCACCGCCGAGATGGCGTTCATCGCCGCGCGCGAGGGGGTTACTGTCGAGCTGGTTCGTGACGAGGTCGCGGCGGGCAGGGCCGTCATACCCGCGAATCACCATCACCCCGAGACCGAGCCGATGATCATCGGCAAGGCGTTCGCGGTGAAAGTCAATGCCAATATCGGGAATTCGGCGGTCACCAGTTCCATCGCCGAGGAGGTCGACAAGATGGTGTGGGCCACCCGGTGGGGCGCCGACACGATCATGGACCTGTCCACCGGTCGCGACATCCACACCACTCGAGAGTGGATACTGCGCAACTCTCCGGTGCCGGTCGGCACCGTACCGATCTACCAGGCGCTGGAGAAGGTCAACGGCGACCCGGCCGCGCTGACGTGGGAACTGTACCGCGACACCGTGATCGAACAATGCGAGCAGGGTGTGGACTACATGACCGTGCACGCCGGCGTGCTCCTGCGTTACGTTCCGCTGACGGCCAAGCGCGTCACCGGAATCGTCAGTCGCGGCGGTTCCATCATGGCCGCCTGGTGCCTGGCTCATCATCGGGAATCGTTCCTGTACACCCACTTCGACGAACTGTGCCAGATTCTGCAGCGCTACGACGTGACGTTCTCACTCGGCGACGGCCTGCGGCCCGGCTCGATCGCCGACGCCAACGACGCCGCCCAGTTCGCCGAGCTGCGTACGCTCGGCGAGCTCACGAAGATTGCGAAATCTCATGGTGTGCAGGTGATGATCGAGGGACCAGGCCACGTACCGATGCACAAGATCGTGGAAAACGTCCGCCTTGAGGAGGAGTGGTGCGAAGAGGCGCCCTTCTACACCCTGGGCCCGCTGGCGACCGACATCGCACCGGCCTACGACCACATCACCAGCGCCATCGGCGCGGCGATCATCGCACAGGCGGGCACCGCGATGCTCTGCTACGTGACACCCAAGGAGCACCTGGGCCTGCCCGACCGCAAAGACGTCAAAGACGGCGTCATCGCCTACAAGATCGCCGCGCATGCCGCGGATCTCGCCAAGGGCCACCCCCACGCCCAGGAACGTGACGACGCACTGTCCCGCGCGCGATTCGAGTTCCGCTGGAACGACCAGTTCGCGCTGTCACTGGATCCCGACACCGCACGCGAATTCCACGATGCGACGCTGCCCGCCGAACCGGCGAAGACCGCACACTTCTGTTCGATGTGCGGACCGAAGTTCTGTTCCATGCGCATCACGCAGGACGTCCGTGACTATGCTGCCAAGCACGGACTCGACAGCGAGGAGGCGATCGAAGCCGCGATGGAGATGGGAATGGCCGAGAAGTCACGCGAGTTCGCCGAACACGGCAATCGTGTGTACCTGCCGCTGGCATGAGCTACCTACCGCTGCCGCCCCCCGGCACCACCCCGGTGCGGGTGATGACGATCGCCGGGTCCGATTCCGGCGGAGGGGCCGGGATCCAGGCCGACATGCGCACGTTCGCACTGCTCGGGGTGCATGGCCTGGTGGCGGTCACCGCGGTAACGGTACAAAACTCGGTCGGGGTCAAGGGTTTTCACGAGGTTCCGCTCGATGTCATTGCGGGGCAGATCGAAGCGGTGGCCTCGGATATCGGGGTGCAGGCGGCCAAGACGGGAATGCTGGCATCATCGGAGATCATCGACACCATCGCCGAAACCTGGCGCGCACAGGGTATGGCCGGTTCCGTGCCATTGGTCGTCGACCCCGTGTGCGCCTCCATGCACGGCGATCCGCTGTTGCATCCCAGTGCGCTGGATTCGCTTCGGACACAACTCTTCCCACTGGCGACCCTGGTGACACCGAACCTCGACGAGGTGCGCCTGCTCACGCACATAGACGTCATCGACCCCGAGTCCCAGCGTGAGGCGGCCCGCGCGCTGCACGCACTGGGACCGCAGTGGGCACTGGTCAAAGGGGGACACCTACGGGCGTCGGCGCAGAGTCCCGATCTGCTGTTCGACGGCACCGAGTTTCACGAATACGACGCCACCCGGATCGACACCGGACACGACCACGGCGCCGGTGACACGTTGGCCGCGGCCATCACCAGCGCGCTGGCACACGGCTACTCGGTACCCGAGGCGGTCGCGTTCGGCAAACGCTGGGTCACCGAATGCCTGCGTGCCGCTTATCCGTTAGGACGCGGTCACGGCCCGGTGTCGGCGCTGTTCAGGCTCACCGAGTGAACCTCGAACCGATAGCGGGTGTCGCGCACCAACCCGACGGGGAGCCCGCCGGTGTCGTCGTACTCACCCACGGTGCCGGCGGCAGCAGGGAGGCCCCGCTCCTCAAAGGGCTCTGCGACCAATGGGCCGCACGCGGTTGGCTTGCGGTGCGATACAACCTGCCGTACCGGCGCCGCCGGCCCAAAGGTCCACCGTCCGGATCCGCCAAGGCCGACCAGGCCGGAGTGCTGGAGGCCATCACCGTCGCCCGCGCACTCGCCGACGGCCCCGTCATCGCGGGCGGGCACTCCTACGGCGGGCGGATGACGTCGATGGCGGTCGCCGATGGGACTGCCGACATCGCTGTGCTGACACTGTTCTCGTACCCGCTGCATCCCCCCGGTAAGCCGGAACGCGCACGCACCGAACACCTTCCGCGCATCACGGTGCCGACGGTGTTCACACACGGCACCGCTGACCCGTTCGGCTCGATCGACGAACTCCGGTCGGCCGCGGCTCTGATCGGCGCACCCGCTGAGGTCGTCGAGATCACCGGCGCCCGACACGATCTGGCCTCCAAGACCCTCGATGTGCCTGCGCTGGCGGTCGAAGCGGCATTACGGTTGACGGGTGCGTCGTCCTAGCCGCTGGGTGATCGTCGCGGTTGTCGTGGTCGGCATCGGCGTCTTGGCGCTGACCGGATGGTTCTACATCGTCAAGCCACGCATGACGACCACGGTGCGCGTTGACCTCCTGCAGCTCGGAGATTGTGTGCGTACGCGTGAGTCCGACGTTCTGCCCAACGAAGTCAAGCGAGTCGACTGCAACGGACCCCACTACGGGGAGGTGTTCGCGATCGTGCGCGCGCCGGATGCTCAGGAGTATCCCGGCGAGCAAGCCCTGAGAAGGATGGGCGACCAGTGTGGTGGAAAGTTCTTCGACTACGCGCCGAATATTCCGGAGGGGCCGACGTTTCGGCTCGCGATCGGGTACCCGAGTGCGCAAGCGTGGTCGGAGGGCGCGCGGTCGGTGGTGTGCGTCGCGATGGCCAAGAACGAGCGGTGGGGATCGATACGCAGCTAGAAGGCCGTGGCCGCGATACGGTTGCCGCGTGAGCACGCCGCCGGGTCCTCCCCCGCCGTACGGACCACCGCCGTCCTACGGCGGGCAGCCACCGAATCAGTACCCGCCGCCCGGGGCCGGGCACCCC
>NZ_LQIX01000055.1 GCF_001500045.1 Mycobacterium sp. GA-1199 | reverse complement strand
GTCGATGTGAGCACCACCGTCGACACCGGCCTGTTCTGAGTCCAACCACACAACGCCAGTCCAACCACACAACGCCAGCCCAACCACGCAACGCCACTGGCGGGGATCAATCCACGATCCCCGCCAGTCGGCACGTCTACCGCGCTTCAGCGGCCGGGTAGGGCGTGTTCGATGATGGGGCGGCGCCGATGTGGTTCGCGCTCACGGCGTTTGGCGGCCAAGTACACCTGAGCGGTTTCCTCCGCGATCGCGTGCCATTCGAACTCGGAGGTGAGCCGCTCGCGGGCGGCGATCGCCCGTTGTTGGGCGGCATGCGGATCGTCGAGAACCGAGCGGACGGCCGCCGCCAGGCGCGCGGTATCACGCGGCGGGAAGGACATTCCGGTTTCGCCGTCGATGACCGCTTCGCCCAACCCCCCGACGTTCGAGGTCACCAAGGGTATTCCGGTCGCCGCAGCCTCCAGGGCGACGATGCCGAACGGCTCGTAATGGCTTGGCAACACGGCGGCGTCGGCGGTGTGCAACAGGTCCACCAACGCCTCGTGGTCGAGGTGTCCGACGAAGGCGGTCGCCTTGAGTACCTTGTGCTTTCGCGCCTGATCGACGAGCCAGTCCAGTTGGGTGCCCTCGCCGGCGACTGTCAGCGTGGTACCGGGGTGGGTGCGCCTGATTCGGGGCAGCGCGGCGATCGCGTCATGGATGCCCTTCTCATACTCGAGCCGCCCCAGGTACAGCAGTTGCGCCGGGCCGGTACGTACCTTGCGTCGAGCGAACGGCCAACGGCCGCAGTCGATACCATTACGAATGACGTACGATTCGGCGAGTCCCGGTCCGAAGAGCTCCGAGACCTCATCGCGCATCGATGCCGAGCAGGTGATCAGCGAGTCGGATTCGCGCACCAACCACGATTCCACCGCGTGAACCTGCCGGCTGATGCGACCCGACACCCATCCGGAATGTCTACCGGCTTCGGTGGCGTGGATCGTGGATACCAATGGCACATCGAAGTATTCGGCCAGAGCGACCGCGGGGTGCGCGACCAGCCAGTCGTGTGCGTGCACGACGTCGGGGCGCCAGGGACGGCCGCGTCGCGACTTGAGCGTCAAACCGGTGCGCACCATCGCGTGGCCCATCGCCAACGTCCAGGCCATCATGTCGCTACCGAAGTCGAATTCGTGCGGATCGTGCGCCGCGGCGACCACGCGCACGCCTTCGGCGATCTCGTCGGTGGTCGGATGCGTGCTCGGGTCGGTGTTCGATGGTCGCCGGCTCAGCACGACGATCTCGTGGCCCGCTTCGGCGAGCGCGGTTGCGAGGTGATGCACGTGCCGGCCGAGTCCGCCGACGACCACCGGCGGGTACTCCCACGACACCATGAGGATTTTCACGGTCGCTCACCTCGGGGCGAGCGACCGCAGAATGGTGTGCTTTCGCGGCGTGTCGGTGTGCAAACACGGTCGCTCGCAGCTGACACAGAACGGCTCGGGGTCATCGCGGTAACCGCCGTGCGTCCAGCGCGCCGAACAGGCCGTCGGCGCGGTTCCAGCCCGCGGCGAGACGCTGTGCGTGCTCGTGGCGACCGGATGCCGTGGCGTCGGCGATCTCGCGGGTGGCGTGGGCGTGCAGATGCGCACGGTAGCGGGCATAGTCCGCCGCCGAATCCTTGCTGACCATGAACGGCCAATCGCTCGAGACGGTCAGCAGCGTCTCGCGCAGGATCTGGTCGGCGACGAAGTTGCGTGCCGGCGGAGCATCAGTCTCGCCGAGCGCCTTGTCGACGGTCGTCAGCGCGGTGTCGACGACCTCGGTGTTCAGCTGCACCAGGTCGGCGACCTGCTCACCGGCCCACACCTGCCAGTCCTTACCGGAACCCCAAGAGCTGGGCGGCAATTCGACGGGAGAGCCGACAAAGCCGTCAGCCTTGGCGTCGCTCAGCGTGCCGACGCGCACACCGGCCTCCGGCAGCGCGCGCAGCACCCGTTCGAGCCACACCGGGCCCTCGTACCACCAATGGCCGAACAACTCGGTGTCGAAGGCGGCGATGACGTGTGCGGGGCGCCCGATGCGTTCATTCTCGTTGCACAGTCGCTGCCGGACCACCGCGACGAAATCGGCGACGTGCGAATCGATCGCGCGGTCGGCGCGCACGGGGTCGTACGGCGCCTTGGCCTCGGACGGCACGTTTCGACCCGTGACCCTGGCAGGCTTGAGTCCGGTCGTGTGGTCGTAGGTGTGGAAGTCGCGGTAGGCGGCGTGACCGGGGTAGCCCGATTTAGGCGACCACACCCGATAGCTGACGTGAAGGTCCCTGCCGAATGCCACCACGTCCGAGGATGCGACCGGACGGCCCAGTGCGGTGTCGCCGTGCAGGGACGGCCCGTCGACCATGAAGTGGCCGACACCCGCTGCGGCGTAGTCGATTTCCATGCCGGGCGCATAAGCGCATTCCGGGGCCCAGATACCGACGGGCGCATGCGCGAACCGCAAGCGGGCATCGGCGAGCCCCTCGCGCAACGCGAATTCCCGCAGCCTCGGGTTGAGCAGCGGCTGGAACGGGTGCGCGAGCGGGCCGCCGAGCAGTTCGATGGTCTCGGCGTCGATCACCTCGCGCAGCAACGGGCTGCCGCCATGCGCCCACAGCGTGGCGAAGTCCTCGATGGCCTGCTCGGCCTCGGCGTGCTCGCGAACACCGAACTGCCGCAACGGATCCCCAAGAGTTGTTGCTTCGAATGCGCGCAGCTGCCAGTTCGCCAGCCAGTGGTGCATGCCCGTCAGGCAGTACGGGTCGTCGAGTTGTGCGGTGACAACCGGCGTCATGCCCAGCGTCAGCTGGTGGCGACGGCCTTCGGCGGCCAGCGTGCGCAGCACCCGCATGAGCGGCAGATAGCACGCCGACCACGACTGATAGAGCCATTCCTCGCCGACGGGCCAGCGGCCGTGATGGGCCAGCCAGGGCAGGTGGGTGTGAAGAACGAGGGTGAAGAGGCCCGGTACGGGGTCGGCGGGCTCCGGGGAAGTCACGGCCGCACCGCGATCGCGACCAGATCGAGGCTGTCGTCGATGTTTCGCTCGCACGCGTCGACCAGATCGAAGTCGTCGCAGCGCACGGACGCCACGTCGGCGAGCAGGTCCTCGGGCCACGGGGCGTCGGCCAGCGCCCGCGCGACCTGGGCATCGATGATCGACCCGCCGTGCCGAGCGTCGAGTTCGGCGAGCCGGGGCCCGTGAAAGACCCCGTACAGGCATTTCACCGCGAAACCTTCCGTGGCGAGCAGTTCAGTCAGCTCGGCGGCGTTGAGTTCGCGGGTGTGGAACGGGTTGATCGGCGTGTCTCGGCCGGGGGAGAACGTGACCCGGTTCGGCGTCGACATCAGCAGACACCCACCCGGCCGCAGCACCCGCCGGCATTCGCGCACGAATTGCCCCTGATCCCAGAGGTGTTCGATGACTTGAAAGTTGACGACCACATCGACCGAGCTGTCCGCGAGCGGCAACTCGGCCAGGTTGCCGTGGCGCATGTCCACCCGCGGATACCGCGCACGGACGTGGGCGACCGCTGATTCGTCGTAGTCCAGGCCGACCACGCGGCGGGCGACGTCGGCGATCAGGTTGGCCCCATAACCTTCGCCGCAGCCCGCCTCGAGCACGTCGCGATCCGCGCAGCGGTCGGCCATCTGCTCGTAGACGACCTCGTGGCGGCGGAACCAGTAGTTCTCCTCCGCGAGTCCCGGAACCGTGCGTTCCCCGGTCAGGGGGAGGTCCGGTCCATCAGTAACAAAAGCGCTCATTGGAAGGCAGGCTAACGTGAAACGGCGCACAGACGAATGGTTCACCCCCTACGTGCTGCTAGAACACGAACTTCGACCCGCTACAGTGTTCCTGCGAACCGCCATAAGTTACCCGCGAGTAACATGGTGGTTGTTGCTCAAAGCGTGTTATTGCGGGCCGACCATCGGTCCCTTCGAGGAGGACGAACCAGACTCATGACGAACATCGTGGTCCTGATCAAACAGGTCCCTGACACCTGGTCGGAGCGCAAGCTGACCGACGGCGACTTCACTCTCGACCGCGAGGTCGCCGACGCGGTGCTCGACGAGATCAACGAGCGTGCCGTCGAAGAAGCGCTGCTCATCAAGGAGAGGGAAGGCGGCGACAGCACTGTGACCGTGCTGACGGCCGGTCCCGAGCGCGCGACCGAGGCCATCCGCAAGGCGCTGTCGATGGGTGCCGACAAGGCCGTGCACCTCGTCGACGAGGGCATGCACGGCTCGGACATGGTCCAGACCGGTTGGGCCCTGGCGCGTGCACTGGGCACCATCGAGGGCACCGAGCTGGTCATCGCCGGGAACGAGGCCACCGACGGCACCGGCGGCGCGGTCCCCGCGATCATCGCCGAGTACCTGGGCCTGCCGCAGCTGACGCATCTGCGCAAGGTGACCGTCGAGGACGGCAAGGTCAGCGGCGAGCGGGAGACCGACGACGGCGTGTTCTTCGTCGAGGCGGCGCTGCCCGCCGTGGTCAGCGTCAACGAGAAGATCAACGAGCCCCGCTTCCCGTCCTTCAAGGGCATCATGGCCGCCAAGAAGAAGGAAGTCACCAAGCTAACGCTCGCCGAGATCGGTGTCGAGGCCGATGAGGTCGGTCTTGGAAACGCCGGCTCCAAGGTGCTGTCGTCGACGCCGAAGCCGCCCAAGACCGCCGGCGAGAAGGTCACCGACGAAGGCGACGGCGGAACCAAGATCGCCGAGTACCTGGTCGCTCAAAAGATCATCTAGGTCCCAAGACCGATACTGCGAAGAACATAGAGACGAGAGAAGAACTCATGGCTGAAGTACTCGTGCTCGTTGAGCACGCCGAAGGTGCACTGAAGAAGGTCACCTCGGAGTTGATCACCGCGGCTCGCAAGCTTGGCGAGCCCTCGGCCGTCGTCGTCGGCGCGCCGGGAACCGCAGAACCGCTCACCGACGGCCTGAAGGCCGCCGGCGCGGCCAAGATCTACGTCGCCGAGTCCGACGACGCGGAGAACTACCTGATCACCCCGCAGGTCGACGTGCTGGCATCGCTGGTGGAGTCGGCTTCGCCCGCCGGTGTTCTGCTGTCGGCCAACGCCGACGGCAAGGAGATCGCCGGCCGGTTGGCGGCCCGCACCGGCTCCGGTGTACTCACCGACGTCGTCGACGTCCAGGAGGGTGGCAAGGCCGTGCACTCGATCTTCGGTGGTGCGTTCACCGTCGAGGCCGAGTCCACCGGTGAGGTTCCGGTCATCACGCTGCGCGCCGGAGCCATCGACGCCGAACCCGCCGACGGTGCGGGCGAGGTCGTCACCGTCGAGGTGCCCGCTCAGGCCGAGAACGCGACGAAGATCACCAAGCGCGAGCCCGCCGTCGCCGGCGACCGCCCGGAGCTGACCGAGGCAACGGTTGTCGTCTCGGGTGGCCGCGGTGTGGGTAGCGCCGAGAACTTCAGCGTGGTCGAGGAACTGGCTGACTCGCTCGGTGGCGCCGTCGGCGCGTCCCGTGCCGCCGTCGACTCCGGCTACTACCCGGGCCAGTTCCAGGTGGGCCAGACCGGTAAGACCGTGTCACCGCAGCTCTACATCGCCCTGGGCATCTCCGGCGCGATCCAGCACCGCGCAGGTATGCAGACGTCCAAGACGATCATCGCGGTGAACAAGGACGAAGAGGCGCCGATCTTCGAGATCGCCGACCTCGGCATCGTCGGCGACCTGTTCAAGGTCACGCCGCAGCTGACCGAGGCGGTCAAGGCTCGCAAAGGCTGAGTCATCTCGCGAAGGCCCCCGGACACCGCGTCCGGGGGCCTCTTGCGTGCCCTGAGGGCTCGCCGATGTACAGATTCCGGGCGCACGGGCGTACATGGTTGAGCGCTCGGCTAGGCGGGGCAATTCGTCACCTCGCGCTCATCGACACGTCATGCGTCTGATGCCGCCCGGAGAGGCGGCTGGGCGACCGTGCAGCCATGAGCACTGCTTCTGTACTCATCGCCCCCGAGGAGATCGACCGCGACCGGACCGGTTCTGCAGGGCCCGCCCCGCGCTACACCCTGCTGCTCACGACGGATGCCACGCTCATCGAGGCGGCGCAGCGGCTGCGCCACGAGGTGTTCACCGCTGAGCCCGGATTCGCGCTGGCCGGTTCGGCCGGCGGTCTGGACGCCGACCGCTTCGACGAGCACTGCGACCACCTGCTGGTACGCGAGGATGTCACCGGCGAACTCGTCGGCTGCTATCGGATGCTGCCGCCCGCGGGTGCCGTTGCCGCCGGAAGCCTCTACAGCGCAACCGAATTCGATGTACGCGCACTCGATCCGCTGCGGCCGGGACTGGTGGAAATGGGCCGGGCTGTGGTGCGGGCCGATCACCGTAACGGAGCCGTCGTACTGCTGATGTGGGCCGGGATTCTGGCCTACCTCGATCGCTGCGGGTACGACTACGTCACCGGCTGCGTGTCGGTGCCCGTCCACGGACCCGACGGTTACCCGCCGGGCGCACAGATTCGTGGAGTCCGCGATTTCGTCCGTCGTCGCCACGCCGCGCCGGCGCTCTACACCGTGCACCCGTACCGGCCGGTGACCGTCGACGGCAAGGTGCTCGACGACATCGACCCGCCGGAGCGGCTCGCCGTGCCTCCGCTGATGCGTGGCTATCTGCGGCTCGGCGCCCAAGTGTGCGGTGAGCCGGCGCACGACCCCGACTTCGGTGTGGGCGACTTTCCGGCGTTGCTCGACAAACGCCGGGCCGATACGCGCTACCTGCGCAGGCTGAGATCCGTGGAGGCGGCCGCCGCGGTGACTGGTGGGATGGCCTCGTGAGCACCCCGGGCACCTGGGTGCCGCGCGCCTCCTGCGATGCGAGCTGCGTGGGCGCAGGCGCCGGACTTTCCGGGCGCCGGGTGGTCATCGCCTGCCGTGTCGCCGTACGCGTCACCGCGGCCGTGCTGCTTCTGCTGCTGGCGCCCATGCTGGCGGTCCCCGCTCCCGGCCGCTCCCATCTCCAGCGCGGCTACTGTCGGCTGCTGCTGTACTGCCTGGGCGTGCGGATCAGACTGTCGGGGGGCCCGATCCGCAACCTGAGCGGCGTTCTGGTGGTCAGCGGCCACATTTCCTGGGTTGACGTCTTCGTGATCGGCTCGGTGCTGCCAGGCCGGTTCGTCGCCAAATCCGAACTCGTCGGCTGGCCCGGCCTCGGCTTACTGGCCCGACTGCTGAAGGTGATCCCGATCGAGCGGTCGAACCTGCGGCGCCTGCCCGACGTGGTCGGCGCCGTGACCCGAAACCTGCGTGCCGGCCATACCGTGGTCGCCTTTCCGGAAGGCACCACCTACTGCGGACTGGCGTACGGCCGATTCCGCCCCGCCATGTTCCAGGCCGCCATCGACGCAGGCAGGCCGGTGCAGCCGCTGCGGCTGGCCTACCACCACCCCGACGGCGCCGCCTCCACGGTGCCCGCCTATGTGGGCGACGACACACTGGCGGCCTCGGTCCGGCGACTGGTCAGGACGAAGCGCACGGTCGCACGGGTGCACGTGGGGTCGCTGCAGCTACCGGGAACCGACCGCCGCGACCTGGCGTACCGCTGCGAGACGGCGGCGCGGGGCGATACGACCAGTCACCCCTCGGGTGATGCGCTCGTGGCCTGAGCGAAGCCGGGGAGCCCCGGCTCGGCGGCTATTCTGGACTGGTTATGACCTCGGATCAGCCGGTCTACCTCGATCACGCCGCCACCACCCCGATGCACCCCGCTGCCATCGAGGCGATGACGGCCGCGATGGCGACGGTCGGCAACGCCTCGTCGTTGCACGGCACGGGCCGCACGGCGCGGCGACGGATGGAGGAGTCACGCGAGACGCTGGCCACTCTGCTGGGCGCCCGCCCGTCGGAGGTGATCTTCACCGCGGGCGGCACCGAGAGCGACAACCTCGCGGTCAAGGGCATCTTCTGGGCCCGTCGCGACGCCGATCCCCGCCGTACGCGGATCGTGACCACCCCCGTCGAGCACCACGCGGTGCTCGATTCGGTCGAGTGGTGCGTCGAGCATGAGGGCGCCGAGGTGACCTGGCTGCCCGTCGAGAGGGACGGTTCGGTCACACCGGCAGCGCTGCGACAGGCGTTGCAGGACCACGACGACGTCGCTCTGGTGTCGGTGATGTGGGCCAACAACGAGGTCGGGACGATCATGCCGATCGCCGAGCTCGCCGCCGTGGCAGCGGAATTCGACGTGCCGATGCACAGTGATGCCGTTCAGGCCGTCGGCCACATCCCGGTCGACTTCGCCGCGAGTGGGCTCTCGGCGATGAGCATCGCCGCCCACAAGTTCGGTGGCCCCACCGGAATCGGTGCTCTGCTGCTGCGCCGCGACGCGGCCTGCGTCCCGCTGTTGCACGGCGGAGGCCAAGAGCGCGACGTCCGCTCCGGCACACCGTATGTGGCGGGTGCCGTGGCGATGGCCGCGGCGGCGCGGGTCGCGGTCGAAGGGCTCGACGCGAACGGCGCGCGGGTGTCGGCGCTTCGTGACCGACTGATCGAGGGCGTGTTGGCCGCCATCGACGACGTCGAGGTGAACGGCGCGACGGGGGCCGCGAGGTTGCCCGGTAACTGCCACTTCACTTTCCGCGGCTGCGAGGGTGACTCGTTGCTGATGTTGTTGGACGCCAAGGGGATCGAGTGCTCGACGGGTTCGGCCTGCACGGCCGGCGTCGCGCAGCCCTCGCATGTGCTGATCGCGATGGGCGCCGATCCGGCGAGTGCGCGGGGTTCGCTGCGGCTTTCGTTGGGGCACACCAGCAGTGAGGCGGACGTCGATGCCGCGCTCGCGGTGCTGCCCGCCGCGGTCGAACGCGCTCGGCAGGCGGCGCTGGCAAGTTCGGGAGTGATCGAGTAGTGCGGGTACTCGTGGCCATGAGCGGCGGTGTGGACTCCTCGGTCGCGGCCGCCAGGATGGTCGACGCAGGCCACGACGTCGTCGGTGTCCACCTGGCGCTGTCGCCGGCCCCGGGCACACTGCGTACCGGTTCGCGTGGCTGCTGTTCGAAAGAGGACGCCGGTGACGCGCGCCGGGTCGCCGACATTCTGGACATCCCGTTCTACGTCTGGGATTTCGCCGACCGGTTCAAAGAGGATGTCATCGACGACTTCGTGTCCTCATACGCCCGCGGGGAGACCCCGAACCCGTGCGTGCGGTGCAACGAGCGAATCAAGTTCTCCGCGTTGGCGGCCCGCGCGCTGGCGCTGGGTTTCGACGCCGTGGCCACCGGACACTATGCCCGGCTGTCGGATGGTCGACTGCGACGTGCGGTCGATGCCGCAAAAGACCAGTCGTATGTGCTCGCGGTGCTGACCGCCGAGCAGTTGCGCCACGCAGTGTTCCCGGTCGGCGACACCCCGAAGCCGCAGATTCGTGAGGAGGCAGCGCATCGCGGGCTGGCGGTCGCCGAAAAGCCGGACAGCCACGACATCTGCTTCATCCCGTCCGGTGACACCCGCGCATTCCTCGGGGCCAAGATCGGCGTGCGCCGCGGTTCGGTCGTCGACGCCGCAGGCACGGTCCTGGCCGAGCACGACGGCGTGCACGGGTTCACGGTGGGACAGCGCAAGGGTCTGGGCATCGCTGGACCCGGGGGGGACGGACAGCCGCGCTATGTGACGGGGATCGACCCGCAGACCGCGACCGTGCGGGTCGGTGGCGCCGAGGACCTCGACGTGTGGACCTTGACCGGTGAGCGGCCGGTCTTCACCTCCGGTGTCGCCCCTTCGGGCCCGATCGAATGCCAGGTGCAGGTACGCGCGCACGGTGGTTTCGGAGACGGCGTGGCCGAACTGCGCGACGGCCGGATCGTCGTCGAGCTGCGCGCGCCCCTGCGTGGGGTGGCCCCCGGGCAGACGATGGTGCTGTACCGCCCCGACCCGGCCGGCGACGAGGTGCTGGGCAGCGCGACGATCACCCGGTAGCTATCCGGGAACGTTGGCCATGATGTTGGACATGACGATCTCGGGCACCGACTCGGGGAACCGGCACGCGGTCACTTCCACCAGCACGACCGACTTCACGCGGTAGTCGCGACCGCAGTCACCCGATGGCCGGGTCTGCAGAGTGTCGGTGCCCACCCTCCACTCGCCGACGAACATCGGCCCCAAAGGCGTTGTGCCACAACCGTCGACGAGGGTGACAAGCGAGTCGAACGCCCGCCGAGCGGCCGCGGCGTCGCGATAGGCCGCCGCGCCCTCGGAGATCAATCCACCCTCGGGTGGGTGCTGGAACGTGGTCTTGTGGAACTCCTCGACGTCGGGCCCGAAGACCTGCGTCTCGGCGAAGATCCATTGGCACTGCAGGGGAGTGGTCTCGGCGAGCGGCTCGATGTCGACCGGGATCTTGCCGTCCATGGTCGGGATGATCGTGAGATCCTCGCCGGCGCCGGTGATTGCGCGCATCTGCGACTGGTCGAGCATGATGGTCTCCACATCGACCGGCGACAGCGATCCGTCGTCGATGCCGGGCGTCGCCCGCAGCGCATGCCCGTCGATGACCTGAGTGCATCCCGACGCGATCGCGACCGCCACGCACCACGGCGCGAGCGACCGAAGCGCTGCGGGCATGGCCTGTCCTTCCCCAACCCTTTTAATTTGAGACTAGCCCGATCGAATACTGTCAAACGAGTGAGTGCTTTCGCCGCAGCCACCGGCATCGGATCATGGCCCGGAACGTCGGCGCGCGAGGCCGCCGAGGTCGTCGTCGGCGAACTGCACACCTTGCCGCATCTGGCGGAGCTTCCTGGCCGCGGCGTGGGCGCCGACATGACCGGCCGGGCGGCGGCGATTCTGGTCGACATCGGGATGGACACCGTGCCCCGCGGATACCGGATCGCGGCGGGCCGCACAGCGGTGCTGAAGCGGGCCAAAAGCCTGCTCGACGAGGACCTCGATTCGCTCGAAGAGGCTTGGGAGAAGGCAGGTTTGCGTGGCGGTGGCCGCACCGTCAAGGTTCAGTCGCCGGGACCGGTCACGTTGGCGGCGCAGCTCGAGCTCGCCAACGGCCATCGCGCGCTGACCGATCGAGGCGCGGTGCGTGACCTCACCGCTTCGCTGGCCGAAGGTGTCGCAGCGCACCGCGCGGATGTCGGTCGACGTCTGGACGCCGCGGTCGTCGTCCAATTCGACGAACCACTGTTGTCCGCCGCGCTCGAAGGCCGGCTGACCGGGGTGACCAGCCTGACGCCGGTGCACGCCGTCGACGAGGCGGTGGCCATCGGCTTGCTCGACGAATGCGTCGCCGCAGTGGGCGTCCCAGTGGGCGTGCACAGCTGCGCATCGTGTGTGCCCTGGAATGTGTTGCAGCGCAGTCGGATCGATGCGGTTTCCATCGATGTGTCCACACTGGCGGCCGATGATCTCGACGGTGTGGGGGAGTTCGTCGACTCCGGTCGCACAGTGGTGTTCGGCGTGGTGCCCTCGACAGCACCGGAAAGCCGTCCTTCGGCCGAAGAGATCGCCAAGGCCGCGGTGTCGCTGACCGACCGACTCGGCTTCGCCCGATCCGTGCTCAGGGAGCGGACCGGCATCTCGCCCGCGTGCGGTCTGGCGGGTGCCACCACCGAGTGGGCGCGCACCGCGATTGGATTGGCGCAGAAGGTCGCGGACGCCTTCGCCGAGGATCCCGACGCGGTCTAGGTTTGCGGCGAATTCGCGCCGGGTTCGCCGCCAGCCGAAAACCGCGACCCCTCAGGAGAATTGGGCGCAGCCGACAGAAAAAGCAACCGAAAGGTTGCGTTAGCCGGTCGTCCTCGCTACATTTAGGCGCAACCAGGAGGTTGCATATGAGTTCGGATCGGATCGAGAAGGAAGTGGTGCTGAGGGCGCCGCTGGAACGCGTGTGGCGGGCGATCAGCGACGCCGACGAGTTCGGACAGTGGTTCGGGGTGCGGTTCGACGGGCCGTTTGTCGCCGGTACCTCGATCACCGGTGTCATGACGCCGACGGCGGTCGACGCCGACGTGGCCAAGCAACAGGAACCGTATGCCGGCACGGCGGATGCGTGGCATATCGAGGCGGTCGAACCGCAACGACGGCTGGCGTTCCGCTGGCGTCCCTACGGAGTCGAAGAAGGTGTCGATGCCGCCGACGAACCGACCACCTTGGTCGAGTTCACGCTCGAAGAGGTCGCCGAGGGTGTGCTGCTGCGCATCGTCGAGTCTGGGTTCGACGCGCTTCCCCCACAACGTCGGACATCGGCGTTCGAGGGCAACGAACAGGGTTGGGCCACGCAGACCGAACTGGTGCGCAAGTACCTCGCGGTGAGCGAGGCGGTGTGAGCACATCGACGGCCGAAGCGCCGGTGTCGTCGTTGTTCAACGCCCTGGGTGATCCGAACCGCCTGAGCATCGTCACCAGACTGTGCGACGGCGGGCCATGCTCCACCAGCGAAGTCGCCGAGGTGATACCGGTCAGCCGGCAGGCAACGACCAAACATCTGCTGCTGTTGGAGTCAGCGGGCCTGGTGAGCAGCCAGCGCAGCGGCCGTGAACGCATCTGGCGGATGCGGCCCGCGCCCCTCGCCGACGCCAGCGAGTACCTGGCGAAGCTTTCGCAGCGGTGGGACCGCGCCCTCGACCGGCTGCGGGCACACGTCGAGGATCAGTGAGAACGCGCTTCGCTGAACAATTTGCGGGCGTTCCTGCCGGACAGCTCGTTCTGAGGGCGTCCGCGTGCGAGAATCCTTCGCAGGCGGCGTCGACCGCCTTTGCCGAGAAGGGAACGGTGTCCGGATGAACCCGCGCCTCACCGCAGGTGCCGGCGTGGTGTCCGTATTTCTCCTGGTGAGCGGATCAGGTGCGGCAGTCGCATATGCCCATCCCGGTGATTCGCGCGGCTCGGACCGGGGACACAGCGCCGATCGTGGCGGCAACCACGGAGGCGGATCCGGCAACGGAAAGCACGACAACGACCGTCGCGGCAGCAAGCGCCCCACCGACAGCAAACGGGGCGGGGGCGCCAACGGGCCAGGCGCGGCCCCGTCGTCGCGGGTTGGATCGGGCCGCGAAGACGTCCCGAAGCCGTCGCCGGCGACCCGCTCGGCGGCTGTCGATCCGGAATCGGCCGGCCGCACCGCGTCGCCCGGGCCATCGGCCAACCGTGCGGCGACACCCGACGCATCGGCCAACCGTGCGGTCGTCGGCGCCGCGGCACCTCCCGTCGAAGCACCCGTGAACACCACCGTGCCGGGCGGCCCGGTTGCCTCCGGCGGATCCGGTGCTGCGAGCTCGCCGGCCCCCGCATTCGAGCCGCCCCACACGACGTTCGGCAACGGGCGCGCGCCGCAGAGCCACGGCCTTCCACCCGAAACCCATTGGCAGCCAACTGCACCTGCGCCAGCAGGGCCGGTGCCCGCGCCATCGGTCCTCCCGCCGCCACTCTCGCCGGCCCCGCCGGCACCAGCCCCGTTGGACCGGGTGGGCACTCCGCCAACTGTGGTGGGCCAGTTCGTCGTCGCGCCCGGCGCAGGAACGAGCGACCCGTTGTGGGGTCTGGCCGGGCTGCTGCTCATCCCGGTGGCGGGCGCCGCGCTGGGGTACCGGCAGGCGCGGGCGGCGCAGGCCGCCGAACGGATCGGCCGGTCCTGATCAGCCGCGCAAATCCTTGCGCAAGATCTTGCCGGACGCCGACTTCGGCACCGCATCGATGAACGCCACCTGGCGGACCTTCTTGTAGGGAGCCACCTCGCCCGCGACGAACTCGATCACCTGCTCCTCGGTCAACTCGGCGTCGGATCGCTTGACCACGAATGCCTTCGGCACCTCTTCGCCCTCGGCGTCGGCGACTCCGACCACCGCTGCGTCGGCGATGTCGGGGTGGGTCAGCAGCACGGCCTCCAGTTCGGCGGGCGGCACCTGATAGCCCTTGTACTTGATCAGCTCCTTGAGCCGGTCGACGATGTAGACGCAGCCATTGGCGTCGACCTGCGCGAGGTCACCGGTGTGCAACCAGCCCTGGTCGTCGATGGTCTCCCTGGTGGCCTTCTCGTTGCCGAGGTACCCCGCCATCACGTTGGGGCCCTTGAACAGCAATTCGCCGGTTTCGCTGAGACCCTCTGCCGGCGGGTCGATCTCGTCACCGGTCTCGGGGTCGACGATCTTGGACGCGGCGTTCGACACCGTCCAGCCGACCGAGCTGAGCGGGGCCTCCATGTTCATCTCGTGTCGGCCGCCGTCGAAGGGCGTGATGTGACTGACCGGGCTGAGCTCGCTCATGCCGTAACCCTGAAGGACTCGGCAGCCCAGTCGTTCGGCGACGGCGTGGCCGAGGTCGGCGTCCAAGGGCGCGGCGCCCGACATCACGACATTCAACGAGGACAGGTCGTACTCGTCGACCAGCGGATGTTTGGCCAGCGCGACGGCGACGGGCGGCGCGATGAACGCGATGGTGCAGGCGTAATTCGCGATGTTGCCCAGGAAGTCGCCGAGATCGAAGTTCGGCATGATGACCAACCGGGCCCGGGCGTGCAGTGCCGCGTTGAGCAGCACGGTCATCCCGTAGATGTGGAAGAACGGCAGAACGGCCAGCACCGTGTCGTCGGCGACCATGCCGTGCAGGGGGCGGATCTGGGCGACGTTGGCCACCAGGTTGCGGTGGGTGAGCATGACGCCCTTCGGATTTCCGGTCGTCCCGGAACTGTAGGGCAGCACCGCCAAGTGCGACGAGGGCGCGAAGCTTACCTCCGGTGCCGGATGGCCCGGGCCCATGAGGTCGTCGGCATTGGGATGCCCGTCGACGGCCAGACCCGGTCCGTCGAGCACGACGAGCCCGTCGCCAGCAATGCCGACCGCCGCGGCCGCTTTCTCGGCCTGTGCCAGCAGCGGCGACACCGTCACGAGCATCTTGGCTTTCGAGTCGGTCAACTGCTTGGCGATGTCCTTGGCGGTGAACAGCGCGTTGATGGTCGTGGCCGTCGCGCCCGCGCGCAGGATTCCGTGAAACGCGACCGCGAACCCCGAGCTGTTCGGCGAGAGCAGGCCGACCACATCGCCGACGCCGATCCCGCGCCCGGCGAGCGCGCCCGCGAACGCGTCGACGCGCGCGATCGTCTCGCGGTAGGTGGTCTGCCGTCCCGATTTTGCGTCGACGAGCGCGACGCGGTCGAGATCGGCTTCGGAGATGTCACCGAACAGGTAGTCGTAGACGCTGGTGGACGGGATGTCGACCTCGGGGAAGGGGCTCGCGAAACTCATGGGGTCTCCTCGAATCCTGGCCTGCTGAATAACTGTTCAGACTTCGTCGAGCTGCTTGAGGAGTTTTCTGGGCGCGGTCAACCGATACGACGCATCGATGAGTTCGCGCACCTCGTCCCAGTCGATGGTTCCGGCCGACAGGTCAAGCCCCAGCCACCCCGACGGTCCGAGGTAGGCGGGAGTAAAGAACCGGGCGTCCTGCCGCAGGGCCTGCCGTTCACTGTCGTCGACCTTGACAAGGATCGACTTCGGGAACTGGATGTAGTCGCCCTTGGTCGGCGGTTTGACGCTGCCGCTGTACATCGCGAACATCTTGGCGGCGAAGAACCCGGGCCGTCCGTGCGAGACCTTCTCGTAAGCCTCGGGGAACCCCAACGCCACCGTCCGTACCCGGGCCAGCACCGGGTCGTCGTCGCGGAACATGATCGGGTGCGGCATGGGGTCAGGGTAACGGTGCGGTGCTGTCGGGCCGCTCGGTTAGCCTGCGAAGGTGACCTCCAAGGGTGCGGAAGACGCGCTGGCCGCGCAGGCTGACGACGCCCCCGACGCCGACGTGCGTCGCCGCTGGCAAGAGCTCGCCGATGAGGTGCGTGAGCATCAGTTCCGCTATTACGTGCGTGACTCGCCGATCATCACCGACGCCGAATTCGACACGCTGCTTCGCGAACTAGAAGCGCTCGAAGACGACCACCCGGAACTGCGGACCCCGGATTCGCCGACGCAGCTGGTCGGCGGGGCGGGCTTCGCCACCGACTTCACCCCCGCCGAGCACCTCGAGCGGATGTTGAGCCTGGACAACGCGTTCACCCCGGATGAGCTCGCCGCGTGGGCGGGGCGGCTCAAGGGCGAGATCGGACCAAACGTGCTGCAGGAGGCGCAATTCCTGTGCGAACTCAAGATCGACGGGGTGGCGCTTTCACTGGTGTACCGCGACGGCCGGTTGGAGCGCGCGGCCACCCGCGGTGACGGCCGCACCGGTGAGGACGTCACGTTGAACGCCCGCACCATCGGTGATGTGCCCCAAAAGCTCACCGACAGCAAGGAATTCCCGCTGCCCAAGGTTCTCGAGGTACGCGGCGAGGTGTTCTTCCGGGTCGCCGACTTCGAGGAACTCAACGCCGGGCTGGTCGCCGACGGCAAGCCGCCGTTTGCCAATCCACGCAACAGCGCCGCGGGTTCGCTGCGGCAGAAGAACCCCGCCGTGACCGCGCGTCGCAAGCTGCGGATGATCTGCCACGGCATAGGGCGGGCCGAGGGGTTTCGGCCCAAGACACTGCACGACGCCTATCGCGCGCTGGCGGCCTGGGGACTGCCGGTCTCCGAGCACACCGCCCAGGTGACGGGAATCGACGCGGTCACCGAACGCATCGCCTACTGGGGCGAGCACCGCCACGACGTCGACCACGAAATCGACGGCGTGGTGGTAAAAGTCGACGATGTCGCGTTGCAGCGCAGGCTCGGCTCCACCTCGCGGGCCCCGCGCTGGGCCATCGCCTACAAGTTCCCGCCCGAGGAGGCGCAGACCAAGCTGCTCGACATCAGGGTGAACGTCGGGCGCACCGGCCGGGTCACGCCATTCGCGTGGATGGAACCGGTCAAGGTGGCCGGCTCGACGGTCAGCCAGGCCACACTGCACAACGCCTCGGAGGTCAAGCGCAAGGGCGTGCTCATCGGCGACACGGTCGTCATCCGCAAGGCGGGCGACGTGATCCCCGAGGTGCTCGGTCCGGTCGTCGATCTGCGCGACGGCTCCGAACGCGAGTTCGTGATGCCCACCCACTGTCCCGAGTGCGGAACCAAGCTTGCGCCTGCGAAGGAGGGCGACGCCGACATCCGCTGCCCCAACACCCGGTCGTGTCCGGCGCAGTTGCGCGAGCGCGTGTTTCACGTCGCCGGCCGCGGTGCGTTCGACATCGAGGGACTGGGCTACGAGGCGGGTACGGCTCTGCTGCAGGCCGGCGTCATCACCGACGAGGGCGACCTGTTCACGCTGACCGAAAACGACCTGCTGCGCACCGACCTGTTCACCACCAAGAACGGACAGCTCTCGGCGAACGGGAAACGTCTGCTGGCCAACCTGGACAAGGCGAAATCCCAACCGCTGTGGCGGGTGCTGGTCGCGTTGTCGATCCGGCATGTCGGGCCGACGGCGGCGCGCGCGCTGGCCACCGAGTACGGCAGCCTCGATGCGGTCATGGCGGCGTCGGAAGAAGAGCTGTCGGTCGTCGAGGGTGTGGGCCCGACGATCGCCGCCGCGGTGACCGAGTGGTTCACCGTCGACTGGCACCGCGCGATCGTCGACAAGTGGCGTGCCGCGGGCGTGCGGATGGCCGACGAACGCGACGCCAGCATCGAACGGACCTTGGAGGGGTTGTCGATCGTCGTCACCGGGTCGCTGACCGGCTACTCGCGCGACGAGGCCAAGGAGGCGATAGTCGCGCGTGGCGGCAAGGCGGCCGGCTCCGTGTCGAAGAAGACGGCATACGTGGTCGCAGGCGATTCGCCGGGCTCGAAGTACGACAAGGCAGTCGAACTGGGGGTGCCGATTCTCGACGAGGACGGGTTCGCCCGGTTGCTGCAGAACGGGCCCGAGGGAGTCTGAGTCGCTGTTCTCTGACTGCTGCCGCGTTTGTTCGCCCCGCTCACCGGGCACTCGACTGGGCGAATCGACAAGGAGTTGTGATGGCGATCTGCGATACCTGTGGCAACGACTACGACAAGGCGTTCACCGTGACGTGGCCCGACGGCCGCAGCGCGACGTTCGACAGCGTCGAGTGCGCGGCGGGCCAGCTGGCCCCGGAGTGCGCGCACTGCGGGTGCCGAATCCTCGGGCACGGCATCGAGACCGAAGAGGCGATCTTCTGTTGCGCGCACTGTGCTCGCAAGGACACCAACGCCGACGTCAACGACCGCTGGCCGGTACCCGCCGGCGGCTGACGAGACCCGTTCCGGCGCAACGGCTCTGCGACCGTCAGCGCAGAATCGTCGCGACGATCCCCGCCAGGTATCCCAGCCTGGCGACCTCGGACGGCCGAAACTGTGGCCCGCCGGGGCGGCCCAGCACCACCGCGGTGCGGGGGTCACCGAGCGGGGCGGCGGCCAGCGTGGTCGCCATGTCGCGCCACACCTGCGGCACCCACGCGGCGTCGCCGTCGAGCGCCTCGGCGTGGTCGAGCGGCAGCCACGGCGCCTCTTCCACCTGGGTCTCGGGCGCCCCGGAGCTGCCGACCAGACGTTCCGGCCCGTTCTCGGTCAACCGCACCACTGAGGTCCAGCCCACGCGCAACACCCGAGGCGCTTCGTCGGCGAGGACCTGCAGCTTGTTGTTGCGGGGCGCAGCCGCGATGTGGTCGATGAGTTCGAGTTCGCGGTGCGCCTCGAGCAGCCCGGTGTGCGGACGGATGGAGTCGACGTAGACGCCCTTGATCTGCTCGGCGGCGGTGATCAGCATGTCGGGCATCGCGCCCCCGGGCAGTTCGACGACCAGATCGTCGACGGCGTAACCGGCCGACCGTTCCACCACGTCGAGCGACAGGATGTCGGCGCCCACCGACCCCAGCGCCACGGCCAGGGAGCCGAGGCTGCCCGGTCGGTCCTCTAGCTGGACCCGCAGCAGGTACGTAGGCACGCGCAACACTGTTGCACAGAGAATGGGGGCGGGCATTCCGGCCTCGGCGGCCGCGACGGCGATGACTAGGCTTGCTTGTCGTGTCGCAGATCTCCCGAGACGAGGTAGCCCATCTGGCGCGTCTGGCCCGCCTCGCCCTGACCGAAGACGAACTGGACAGCTATGCCGGGCAGTTGGACGCCATCCTCGGTCACGTCAGCCAAATCCAGTCCGTCGACGTCGAAGGGGTCAAACCCACCGGCAATCCGCTCACCGACGTCAACGTGCTCCGACCGGACACGGTCGAGCCGTGCCTGACGCAGGAGGAGGCGCTGGACCAGGCGCCCAAGGCGGCCGAGGGCCGGTTCGCGGTGCCGCGGATCCTGGGGGAGGCGCAGTGAGCGATCTCACCCGGATGGACGCGGCGACGCTCGGGCAGAAGATCGCTGCTAAAGAGGTGTCGTCGACCGAGGTCACCCGGGCGCACCTGGACCAGATCGCGGCGACCGACGACCGCTACCACGCGTTCCTGCACGTCGCGCAGAATCGTGCGCTGGCGGCAGCGGCGCGCGTCGACGCGGCCGTCGCCGCCGGAGAAGACCTGCCCTCGCCGCTGGCCGGGGTGCCGGTGGCCCTCAAGGACGTGTTCACCACCACGGACATGCCGACGACCTGCGGATCGAAGATCCTCGAGGGCTGGACGTCCCCCTATGACGCGACCGTCACCATGCGGCTACGCGCGGCGGGCCTGCCGATCCTCGGCAAGACCAACATGGACGAGTTCGCGATGGGATCGTCCACGGAGAACTCCGCGTACGGGCCGACGCGCAACCCGTGGGACGTCGAGCGCGTCCCCGGCGGCTCCGGAGGAGGAAGCGCCGCAGCGCTGGCGGCGTTCCAGGCGCCATTGGCGATCGGCACCGACACCGGCGGCTCGATCCGCCAGCCGGCCGCGCTGACCGCCACGGTCGGCGTCAAACCGACCTACGGAACCGTGTCGCGCTACGGGCTGGTCGCCTGCGCGTCCTCGCTCGACCAGGGTGGCCCGTGCGCGCGCACCGTCCTGGACACCGCACTGCTGCACCAGGTGATCGCCGGGCACGACGCGAAGGATTCCACGTCGGTCGGCGCCGCGGTGCCCGACGTTGTCGGCGCCGCGCGGGCAGGGGCGGCCGGCGACCTGGCGGGCGTGCGGGTCGGGGTGGTGAAGCAGTTGCGCGGCGACGGTTACCAGTCCGGTGTGCTGGAGTCGTTCAACGCCGCCGTCGAGCAACTGACCGCGCTGGGCGCTGAGGTCAGCGAGGTGGACTGCCCGCACTTCGACTACTCGCTGCCCGCCTACTACCTGATCCTTCCCTCGGAGGTCTCGAGCAACCTCGCGCGGTTCGACGCGATGCGCTTCGGGATGCGCGTCGGCGATGACGGCACACACAGCGCCGAGGAAGTCATGGCGTTGACCCGCGCCGCCGGCTTCGGCCCGGAAGTCAAGCGCCGCATCATGATTGGCACCTATGCGTTGTCGGCGGGCTACTACGACGCGTATTACAACCAGGCGCAGAAGGTGCGCACGCTGATCGCGCGTGATCTCGACGAGGCGTACCGGAAGGTCGACGTGCTGATCTCGCCGACGACGCCTACCACGGCGTTCCCGTTGGGGGAGAAGGTCGACGACCCATTGGCGATGTACCTGTTCGACCTGTGCACGCTGCCGTTGAACCTGGCCGGACACTGCGGAATGTCGGTGCCGTGCGGGCTGTCACCCGACGACAAGCTGCCCGTCGGACTGCAGATCATGGCGCCCGCGCTGGCCGACGACCGGCTGTACCGCGTCGGTGCCGCCTACGAGGCGGCGCGCGGACCGCTGTCGACGGCGGTTTAGTCGCCGCGAGCGCACGCTGGTTGGACGCAAACGCCGACAGAGGGCGCAAACATGAGCGCGCTCGGGGAGGATGTAGCCATGCGGATCGGAGTGCTGACCGGTGGCGGTGACTGTCCGGGACTGAACGCGGTCATTCGAGCCGTGGTGCGCACATGCGACGTGCGTTACGGCTCGTCGGTCGTCGGCTTTCAGGACGGCTGGCGCGGTCTGCTGGAGAACCGCCGCATACAACTGGCCAACGACGACCGTAACGACCGGCTGCTGGCCAAGGGCGGCACGATGCTGGGCACCGCCCGCGTGCATCCGGAGAAGTTGCGGGCCGGGCTCGATCAGATCAAGCAGACGCTCGACGACAACGGCATCGACGTGCTGATCCCGATCGGCGGGGAGGGCACGCTCACGGCCGCGCACTGGCTCTCCGAGGAGAACGTTCCCGTCGTCGGTGTGCCGAAGACCATCGACAACGACATCGACTGCACCGATGTCACGTTCGGACACGACACCGCGCTCGGGGTGGCGAGCGAGGCCATCGACCGGTTGCACAGCACCGCCGAATCGCACCAGCGCGTGATGCTCGTCGAGGTGATGGGCCGCCACGCGGGGTGGATCGCGCTGAATGCGGGGTTGGCGTCCGGGGCGCACATGACTCTCATCCCTGAACAGCCTTTCGATGTCGAAGAGGTCTGCCGCCTGATCAAACAGCGCTTCGTACGCGGCGATTCGCACTTCATCTGCGTGGTGGCAGAAGGGGCGAAGCCGGCCGAGGGGTCGATGCAATTGCGGCAAGGGGGAATCGACGAGTTCGGCCATGAGCGCTTCACCGGCGTCGCCCAGCAGCTGGCCTTCGAGGTGGAGAAGCGGATCAACAAAGAGGTGCGGGTCACGGTTCTCGGTCACGTCCAGCGCGGCGGGACGCCGACGCCCTTCGACCGCGTGCTGGCCACCCGTTTCGGCGTCAACGCCGCCGACGCCGCGCACGCGGGCGAGTACGGCATGATGGTGTCGCTGCGCGGCCAGGAGATCGGCCGTGTCTCGCTCGCCGATGCCACCCGCCAGTTGAAGCTCGTCCCGCAGAGCCGGTACGACGACGCCGCGGAGTTCTTCGGCTGAGCCCGCTTACTAGGATCGGGGTCATGACTGCTGCGACCGCCGACCTGTTGGACTACGACGACGTCGTCGCCCGCTACGAGCCCGTGCTCGGGCTGGAAGTCCACGTCGAGCTGTCCACCGCGACCAAGATGTTCTGCGGTTGCGCCAACAGGTTCGGCGCCGAACCCAACACCCAGGTGTGTCCCGTCTGTCTGGGTCTGCCCGGCTCGCTGCCGGTGCTCAACGAGAAGGCCGTCGAGTCGGCGATCCGGATCGGGTTGGCGCTGAACTGCGAGATCGTCCCGTGGTGCCGGTTCGCCCGCAAGAACTACTTCTATCCGGACATGCCGAAGAACTACCAGATCTCGCAGTACGACGAGCCGATCGCGATCAACGGTCACCTCGACGTGCCGCTCGACGACGGTTCGACCTGGCGGGTCGAGATCGAGCGCGCCCACATGGAGGAGGACACGGGCAAGCTGACCCACCTCGGTAGCGAGACCGGTCGCATCGAGGGCGCCACCACCTCGCTGATCGACTACAACCGGTCGGGTGTGCCGTTGATCGAGATCGTCACCAAGCCCATCGAGGGTGCCGGCGAGCGTGCGCCCGAGATCGCCCGTGCCTACGTGACGGCGCTGCGGGATCTGCTGCGTGGTCTGGGTGTCTCCGATGTCCGCATGGACCAGGGATCGATGCGCTGTGACTCCAACGTATCGCTCAAGCCGACAGGCCGCAGGGAGTTCGGCACCCGAACCGAAACCAAGAACGTCAACTCGCTCAAGAGCGTCGAGGTCGCCGTCCGCTACGAGATGCGACGCCAGGGCGCGGTTCTCGAATCCGGGGGACGAATCACGCAGGAAACGAGGCACTTTCACGAGGACGGGTACACCTCGCCGGGGCGCAGTAAGGAAACCGCGGAGGACTACCGGTATTTCCCCGAGCCCGACCTCGAGCCGGTGGCGCCGGATGCGGAGTGGATCGAGCGGCTGCGTGCGACGATCCCCGAGCTTCCGTGGCTGTCCCGCAAGCGGATTCAGGAAGAATGGGGAATTTCCGACGAGGTGATGCGCGACCTTGTCAACATCGGCGCCCTCGACCTGATCGCCGCCACCGTCGAACAGGGTGCATCCAGCGACGCGGCCCGGGCGTGGTGGGGAAACTTCCTGGTGCAGAAGGCCAATGAAGATGGAGTGCCGGTGTCCGATTTGCCGATCACGCCCGCGCAGGTGGCCGCGGTCGTGAAGCTCGTCGACGACGGCAAGCTGTCCAACAAGCTCGCCCGGCAGGTCGTCGAGGGGGTGTTGGCCGGTGAGGGCGAACCCGAGCAGGTGATGAAGGACCGCGGCCTCGAGGTCGTGCGCGACGATTCGGCACTGCAGGCCGCCGTCGACGAGGCGCTGGCGGCCAACCCCGGCATCGTCGAGAAGATTCGGGGCGGCAAGGTGCAGGCCGCGGGGGCGATCGTCGGCGCGGTCATGAAGGCCACCAAGGGTCAGGCCGACGCGGCGCGGGTGCGCGAGCTGGTCTTGGCGGCCTGCAGCTAGCGCCGAAAGCGCACACAGGGTCGTCGGCGGCGCTCATTTCACAGCCCTGGGCGCAGTTTCCGGCGCATCCGATCAGGTGTTGTCGGCCGGGTTGCGCGGGAAGCCGCCGCCCTGCGGGAACAGCGGGAAGACCACGTCGTCGAGCTTCTGCGCATCGCCGGCCGTCTTGTTGATCGTGGCGCCCCAGATGTTGCCGTCGGGCGACATCGCCAGCGCCCAGGCGTGGCCGTGCTGGTCCTGGCGCACCACCTCGGGATCGCCGGTCACCGCGCCCGTCTCGGGTGCGAGCCGCACGGCGACGGTTTGCTTGGTGTTGACCAGGTTGACCAGGACCGACCCGTCGAGCGCGGCGCAGCCCGCGACACCGGGGCGGTCAGGCCAGGTCCACACCGTCGACGTCTTGGAATCCTTGGTGATGCGCTGCAGCCGGTCGCCAGTGGGGGCGCGATCGGTGATGTACAGCGATCCGTCCGAGTGGTCCAGGCACATACCGCCCGCGGCACCCAAACCCGACAGCGCCGTGGTAGTCGGGGCCTGATCGACCGTCGTGGGCTGCTCGATCCGCAATGCCTTACCGGCCAGCGACCCCGGGTTCGCGGCATCGGCGGGATTGCCCGCGTCGCCGGTCTGCACGAGTAGCGTCGTCGGGCTGGTGAAGATCAACGCGCCCGTGTTACCGGTGGCGCCCTTCGGGATACCGGTCAGGATCGGTTTGGGGATGTCGCCGTCGGCGATGCGGACGACGCGGTTGTCGGTGGGGGTGCTGACGTATGCGTACATCAGCCGGTCCTGTTGGTACGTCGGTGACAGCACGATGTCCATCAGCCCGCCGTCGCCCGAGCCGTCGACCGGCAGCGTCGTCTTGACCTTGGGCTCGGCCCGAACCGAGACCTCTTTGACCACACCGGTCGTGCGCTCGGCGACCAGGGCCGACTGGCTGTCGGGCAGCATGATCAGGCCGCTGGTGCTTTCCAGACAACCCTGCATGACGCCGGGCGCCGGGCACTCCTTCGGAAACGGCGTCGGCGGCAGCGGCGGCGGTGGCGGCGGTGTCGACGTCGGGCCGGGCTCGAGCTGGGGCTCGGTGGTGAACGGTTGCGATTGCAGATCGTCGAATCGCGCGCACCCCGACCCGACGAGCAACGCCGCACACGCCACAGCGAGCACACCCCGCATCGGCCGGCGCAGTTTCATGCGAGCCAGGTTACGGATCATTCGGAGGTGTTCGCCACGGACACCCGCTGGACCGCGCCGCGAACGGTCGGCGAATTAAGGCCCCGAAAGCACCGCGCCAATACCCGGCTACCGGGTGACGAGCACTTACGCTGGCATGGTGACCAGTCATTCCAATGACCCACGCGCCTGGCAACGGCCTGACGACGCGCCCGGGCGGCCCGTGTCGGCGAGCCTGGTCGACCCTGAAGACGATCTCCCGTCGGCCAACTACGCCGGCGACTTCGAGACCACCGCGATCCCGCACTACGACTCGAACACCGGAGCGCCGGTCTCCACCGGCTTCGGACTGCTCAACGATCCCGAGCCGCTGCCGTACGTGCAGCCCGGCGGACGGCATGCACTCGACTACTCGGCGGAACCGGCGGAGGTCGGCCCCGATCCGTTCCGCGTGGCGCCCGAGCGGCGCGGCACCCTCGACCTCGGCCTTCTGCTGTTGCGGCTCGCGGTGGGCGCCCTGTTCATCGGCCACGGCCTGCAGAAGGCGTTCGGCCTGTGGGGTGGCCCCGGGCTCAACGGCTGGGAAGCGGAGCTGTCCGATATGGGCTTCCGCTATGCCGACATCCTGACCTACGTCGGCGCCTTCGGGCAGATCGCCGCCGGGGTGCTACTCATCCTGGGTCTCTTCACGCCCGTGGCCGCGGCCGGTGCGCTGGCGTATCTGGTGACCGGCGTGCTGGCCGAGGCGATGGTCGCCCACGAGGAGGCGCGGCTTTCGGACTTCCTCACCGATGGACACGAGTACAAGGTGTTCCTGACGTGCGCGGTGGCGGCGCTGGTGTTGACCGGGCCCGGCCGGTACGGATTCGACGCCGGACGCGGTTGGGCGCGCCGGCCCTTCCTCGGCTCGCTCGGCGCGCTGGTGCTCGGCGCGGGCGCGGGTGTGGCGATCTGGGTGCTGCTCAACGGCGGCAACCCGTTCGCCTAATCCTTCGAATACGGATTCGGCACACGCCCGCCGCTCGCCTCGGCCAGCAGCGGCAACGTCGCGAAAGTCACCGCGGGCAGCCGCAGGTCCCTGCCGTCCTTCAGGTGGGCGTAGGCCGATGACCCTTTGCCGAACCGCAGGCCGTCGATATCGCTCCAGTCGACGGTCTCGCTGCCCCATAGCGTGCGCGCGGTCACGTGATCGCGGTCGGCGACGGTCCGATAGCGCGCGACGAACACCGCCAACACGATCGGGATGATCAGCAGGGCCGCCACCCAGGTGAGGCCCGCCAGAACCAGCGAAAGCATGCTGAACGCCAGAAAGGCGACGGCGAAATGCGCCATGGGAGAGATGCGGATGACGACGGGAGCGGGTGCGGCCTTCGGACTCACCCCGCCATCTTCGCACCGTGCCGCAATTTGACCGGTGACCAGTGCAGAGGCTACCGTCGACGGTTATGCAGGCCCCGGGGTTGCTCGTAGTAATCGGGAAGCGCGTTGATGCCGCGCTCGCCCGTACTCGGGCATAACTCCGGCACCCACGCGCGACCCTCGTACAGCAACCCAGCTGACGGGGGTTTTTTCTTGCCCGACCACCGAATTTGAGACCCTAGAGACGGATCCGAAGAAGTACTTAGGAGAGCGAACACCGTGAGCGCACCAACAACCCGACCGCTGGAGCAGGTGGCGGCAACCGTGCCCGACGACGGACATGCCATGCAGCCCGCGGCCAAGTCGGCGCCCGCACCGGCCAAACGTGCTGCGCCGCAACAGATGACCGGCGCACAGGCGGTCATCCGGTCGCTGGAGGAACTCGACGTCGACACCATCTTCGGGATCCCCGGCGGCGCGGTGCTGCCGGTGTACGACCCGCTGTTCGACTCCAAGAAGCTGCGCCACGTCCTGGTCCGGCACGAGCAGGGCGCCGGCCATGCGGCCAGCGGTTACGCCCACGCGACCGGCAAGGTCGGCGTGATGATGGCCACGTCGGGACCCGGTGCGACCAACCTCGTCACGCCGTTGGCCGACGCGCACATGGACTCGATTCCGGTGGTCGCGATCACCGGCCAGGTCGGACGCGGCCTGATCGGCACCGATGCGTTCCAAGAGGCCGACATCTCGGGCATCACGATGCCGATCACCAAGCACAACTTCCTGGTGCGTAGCGGCGACGAGATCCCGCAGGCCATCGCCGAGGCGTTCCATATCGCGTCCTCGGGCCGCCCGGGGCCGGTGCTCGTCGACATTCCCAAGGACGTTCTGCAGGGGCAGTGCACCTTCAGCTGGCCGCCGCGCATCGACCTGCCGGGCTACAAGCCGAACACCAAACCGCACAACCGCCAGATCCGCGAGGCCGCCAAACTGATCGCCGCCGCGCGCAAGCCGGTGCTCTACGTCGGTGGCGGGGTGATCCGCGGTGAGGCCAGCGAGGAGCTGCTGGAGCTGGCCGAGCTCACCGGAATCCCGGTCGTCACCACGCTGATGGCGCGCGGGGCGTTCCCCGACAGCCATCCGCAGAACATGGGCATGCCGGGGATGCACGGCACGGTGTCTGCGGTGGCCGCCCTGCAGCGCAGCGACCTGCTGATCGCGCTGGGCACCCGTTTCGACGACCGGGTGACCGGGCGGCTGGACTCCTTCGCGCCGGACGCCAAGGTCATCCACGCCGACATCGACCCCGCCGAGATCGGCAAGAACCGCCACGCCGACGTGCCGATCGTGGGTGACGTCAAGGCCGTCATCGCCGATCTGGTGGTGGCGCTACGCCGTGACGACACCGCCGACGCGATCAAGATCGACAACTGGTTGGAGTACCTGGGCGGTGTGCAGGCGACCTACCCGTTGAGTTACGGGCCCCAGAGCGACGGCAGCCTGTCCCCGGAGTACGTCATCGAGACGCTGGGCAAGATGGCCGGGCCGGAGGCGGTGTACGTCGCCGGTGTCGGCCAGCACCAGATGTGGGCCGCGCAGTTCATCTCCTATGAGAAGCCCAAGACGTGGCTCAACTCCGGAGGGCTGGGCACCATGGGCTACGCCGTGCCCGCGGCGATGGGGGCCAAGTTCGGCCGCCCCGAGGCCGAGGTCTGGGCCATCGACGGCGACGGTTGCTTCCAGATGACCAACCAGGAGTTGGCCACCTGCGCCGTCGAGGGGGCGCCGATCAAGGTGGCGCTGATCAACAACGGCAACCTCGGCATGGTGCGCCAGTGGCAGACGCTGTTCTACGAAGAGCGGTACAGCCAAACGGATCTGGCCACGCACTCGCATCGCATCCCCGACTTCGTCAAGCTCGCCGAGGCGCTCGGGTGTGTCGGATTGCGTTGCGAGCGGGCCGAAGACGTCGAGGACGTGATCCGCCAGGCACGCGAGATCAACGACCGTCCGGTCGTGATCGACTTCATCGTCGGCGCAGACGCTCAGGTGTGGCCCATGGTCGCGGCGGGCACGAGCAACGACGAGATCCAGGCCGCGCGCGGTATCCGCCCGCTGTTCGACGATCCGGAAGAGGGGCACGCCTGATGAGTACCGCCGCCACGCAGACGTTGTCGGTTCTGGTCGAGGACAAACCGGGTGTCTTGGCGCGGGTCGCGTCGCTGTTCTCCCGGCGCGGCTTCAACATTCAGTCCCTGGCGGTCGGTGCGACCGAGCAGAAGAACATGTCGCGGATGACGATCGTCGTCAGCGTGGACGAAGCGCCGCTCGAGCAGATCACCAAACAGCTCAACAAGCTGGTGAACGTGATCAAGATCGTCGAGCAGGAGGAAGAGAACTCGGTGTCGCGCGAGCTCGCGCTGATCAAGGTGCGCACCGACGCGTCGACCCGCGGTCAGGTCATCGAGGCGGTGAACTTGTTCCGCGCGAAGGTCGTCGACGTATCGACCGAGTCGTTGACGGTCGAGGCGACCGGTACACCCGAGAAGCTCGAGGCGCTGCTGCGGGTGTTGGAGCCCTTCGGAATCCGCGAGATCGTGCAGTCCGGTGTGGTGTCGCTGTCGCGCGGTCCGCGCAGTATCGGGACCACGAAGTAAACCCCAAATCAGGTGAGAGATAAGGAAATTCAGTGGCAGTAGAGATGTTCTATGACGACGACGCGGACTTGTCGATCATTCAGGGACGCAAGGTCGGGGTCATCGGCTACGGCAGCCAGGGGCACGCGCACTCGTTGAGCCTGCGCGACTCCGGTGTCCAGGTGAAGGTCGGCCTCAAGGAAGGGTCGAAGTCGCGCGAGAAAGTCGCCGAGCAGGGCCTCGAGGTCGACACGCCCGCCGAGGTCGCCAAGTGGGCCGACGTCATCATGCTGTTGGCGCCCGACACCGCCCAGGCCGAGATCTTCGCCAACGACATCCAACCCAACCTCGAAGACGGCAACGCGCTGTTCTTCGGGCACGGCCTCAACATCCACTTCGACCTGATCAAGCCGCCGGCCAGCGTCACGATCGGCATGGTCGCCCCGAAAGGTCCGGGCCACCTGGTGCGCAGGCAGTTCGTCGACGGTAAGGGCGTGCCCTGTCTGATCGCGATCGATCAGGATCCCAAGGGTGAGGGGCAGGCGCTCGCACTGTCGTACGCCAAGGGCATCGGCGGCACCCGCGCAGGCGTCATCAAGACCACCTTCAAAGACGAGACGGAGACCGACCTGTTCGGCGAGCAGGCCGTCTTGTGCGGCGGCACAGAGGAACTCGTCAAGACCGGTTTCGAGGTCATGGTCGAGGCCGGGTACGCGCCGGAGCTGGCGTACTTCGAGGTGCTGCACGAGCTCAAGCTGATCGTGGACCTGATGTACGAGGGTGGCATCGCGCGGATGAACTACTCGGTGTCCGACACCGCGGAGTTCGGCGGCTACCTCTCCGGGCCGCGGGTGATCGACGCCGACACCAAGGAGCGGATGCGCGCCATTCTCTCCGAAATTCAGGACGGCACCTTCGTCAAGAAACTGGTGGCCAACGTCGAGGGCGGTAACAAGGAGCTCGAGGCGCTGCGCAAGAAGAACGCCGAGCATCCGATCGAGGTGACCGGCAAGAAGCTGCGCGACCTGATGAGCTGGGTGGACCGGCCCATCACCGAGACGGCTTAAGCCGCGATTTGTGGAGCCGCGGCGGCGCTCACCGCCGCTACCGCTCCACAAGTCACACGGATCAGGGGCGGTGCTCGTGCCCGGGGCGACCCTGGGTGCGGCGCCGCTCCTTCATCTCGGACTCGAACACGTGCCTGCGGCCCTGCTGTAGTTCGTCGCGCACCTGGCGTTCATGGTCGCGGAACACCGACCAGTAGTTGTCGTCGAAGTCCTCGACGATCTGGAAGGTCCAGCGACCGTAAAGCACGTTGCGGCCGACGAGTTCGGACTCCAGACGTTCGGCGACGCCGTCATGGCCGGCGTCGCGCAGCTTGTCACACGCCTCGCCGAGCTGAAGGTCGGCGCGACCCATCAGCTGGTGGAACGAATACAGATGGCCGCGTGCGCGTTCCACCCACTCCAATGCCTCCGAGACCTCGCCGACGGCCTCGACGGTCGCGTCGTCGAGTCCCTCGGGCCGGCTGTGTTGTTCGTCCTTCTGGGTCATGGGGCTAGAAGTACCCGGTTCCGACCGCAACAATATCCAGATAACGAACGATGCATCGGTTTCGCATTGATGGTTTGCTCATCGTGCTATCGGTGAACCCTCGCTAGGCCGAAACCCCAGTTAGCAGGCCCCATGGATGACGCTGACACACCGCGGTACACCGTCCGCGTGGTGGCCGAGCGCGTCGGCGTGCCGACCGCGACCCTGCGCAGCTGGAGCCAGCGATACGGCGTCGGACCATCGCAGCACCGCCCGGGTCGACACCGGCTCTACAGCGACAACGACATCGCCGCCGTGCAGCACATGCACCGGCTCATCGGGCAGGGCACCAGCGCCCGCAGCGCTGCCCGACTGGCGTCCGGGGCCGTCGCGCCGCGCCGCGGCGACGCGGACGCGTTGTTGTCGGCCGCATTCGATCTCGACCTCGCCTCGCTGGGTCGGCTCCTGGAGGCCCACCTGCGTCACTTCGGGGTGGTCGACACATGGGACCTGCTGGTCCGGCCGGCGTTCGCGGCGATCGTGTCCAGGCAGGACCAGGAAGGCGGCTGCGTCGACGTCGAGCACGCCCTGTCGTGGGCGGTGTCGCGCTCATTGCACGCGGCTCCACTCATCCGCCTCGACGCATCGACCGCGGTCATCCTGGCGTGCACCGCGCGCGAAGCGCATGTGTTGCCGCTCGAGGCACTTCGCGCCGCCCTCGCCGAGCGGGGACGCAGTGCGGTGATGCTCGGTGCCGACGTTCCGACAGCGGCGCTGACCGAGGCGATCGGCCGCGTGCGGCCGTCCGCCCGGGTGGTGCTGTGGTCACACACCTCCGATACCGCCGACATGGAGATGGTCACGGCGGCCACCGCCGAGGCCGACGTCGTGCTCGGCGGCACCGGGTGGGAGGCCGCCGGCGTCGACGGGGCCGCCCGCGTGCACAGCCTTCGTGAAGCCATCGAATGGTGTGGCGGCACCCGATGACCGGGTTGCATCGTCTGTGCGTCGGTTAGCCCGGTGGAATTGGGTACACAGATGAGGTGTCTTCGGTGACCACGACGAGCACGGCCACGACGAACGAGTGCGTCGTCCTTCTCGATGAAGAGGGCCGCGAGATCGGCAGCGCCGCCAAAACGACCGTGCACCACGCCGCGACACCGCTTCACCTCGGCTTCTCCTGCTACCTGTTCGATGAGGACGGTCGCGTGCTTCTGACCCGTCGCGCGCTGAAGAAGACGACGTGGCCGGGTGTGTGGTCCAACTCCTTCTGCGGCCACCCGGCGCCGGGCGAGCAGGTGGAGGATGCGGTGCGCCGCCGCGCCGTCCAGGAGTTGGGCGTATCGATCCAATCGCCGGAGTGCGTTCTACCGGACTTCCGGTACCGCGCGGTCGCGGCCGACGGCACGGTCGAGAACGAGATCTGTCCGGTGTTCTTCGCCCGGTGCGACGGGCGACTGCGGCCGGATCCAGCCGAGGTCATGGAGTGGATGTGGGTCTCATGGGAACAACTGCGCTCGGCGGTCGGGTTGCCCTGGTCGATCAGTCCGTGGGCGATGGAGCAGATACCGCTGCTCGACGAGGCCTACGTGCAGGGGTCGGATCCCGGCTCATGAGCGAGTAACGCCACCCGTTCGCTCGGACGCCGGGCGGAGTGGCTACTTCTTCTTCAGCGATTCCGGCTTGTGCACCGCGTCGCGGCCGCTCTTGTCGCTGCGCACCCGATACTGCGGGTTGTCGGCGTCGGCGCGCACCGTGCGACCCGCGGCCTCCGTGTCTGAGGTGATCTTCTCCTCGACGGTGCCAGTCACGTTGGTGCCGTGGCTCTTCCACTGCACCTTGTCGCCTTTGTGGATGTCCTTGCTCATCTGTGGCGGTATACCCGGGTGCCGCTACGCAAAACAGCTCAGGGCCGCGAGCGTTGCCGGTAGAGCCGTTCGGCGTAAGCCAGATCGTCACGCCACAAGCGGGTGGCCGCATATCGCATGAACGGTGTGATCAGCGGCGCGCCCCGGAGCGCGTGCGCGAATTTGGGACGGTCGGAGTGTGCGATGACCGCCTCGATGACAGCGGTGCGCGGAGCGCCGTCCCGGTCGGGGCCGAGGGGTGTCGCGTGCGTCTCGACCACGCTTCCCGCACCTTCGCCGTCGATGATGCGCATGGTGATGGTGCGCGGCTCCGGCGCGGTGAACTCCGCGATCACCGGGACACCGAGTCGCCCGATGCGGAAGGTGACCGCGACGAGGAATCGGTCGGCGTCTTCGGGGAGATCGTCGTCGGCCGCCGGCGCCGACAGCACGTCGAGCCGCGTGAACGAGTACGGGTGGAACCACGCCCCGTGCCACGGGTCGAGCCGGTTGGCGATCACGTCGCTGGGCTCACAGGTGCCGACCAACCGCGTCACTGCCGACAGCCGCGGTGTGTCGGGCCGCCTCGGCAGTATCGGTGTCTCGGTGGGGGTTTCGCCGCCGAGCGCGTCGAGCCGCACCCATGCGAGTACACCGTCGTCGTGGGCGGGGTAGGGTCGCCAGGTCCAGGTCCGACCGCCGTCGAAGCGCAGGCCGTGCCACGGGCAGATCAAGGTGCCGCACTCGACGGTCCCGGTGGACAGGTCGGCGCCGAGGTGCGGGCAGGACGCCGGGCCGACCGCGAGACTGCCGTCGTTGCCGCGCCAGGCGACCAGTTCGATACCGCCGACCGTGGCGCTTACCGGTCGCTTGGTGATGGTGTCGCTGGCCGCGAACGCATACCAGTTGCCGCTCGGCCTGCGCTGCGAGCGGCGCAGCGCGCTGTGGATCAGCGACGGCTGGGCATCGTCGTATGTCGGCCGTTGACCGGACCACGTGGCGCGTGGAAGCAGTTCGAACGGCGTGGTTTTCGCCAACCGCGCCATGAGCTCGGAGAGCATGGTCATGCGTATTGCCTTTCGGCCAGCCGACGCAGGGGCGCGAAGCGGCCCTGGGTGGGAACCGTCTGCAGGTCGTGACCGGTGAGGCCGAAGCGCTTCAGCAGCAGGTTGGCCGCCGACCATCCGGTGGTGGCGGCCCGCTCCATCAGCGCGACCGGCAGGTCGATGCGGATACCGTCACCGGCCAGCACCAGGCCGGCCTGCGGCGTGGAAACTGAAGGGCGGTGCGCGAAGTCGCCGGGGGCGAAGCGCGGGCAGTCCTGCCGGCACAGCACCCGCTCACCGAGAACCTTGGCGCCGACCGTTTCTGGATACAGCTCGCGCATCCGCATCGGCAACCGCTCGAGCACAACGTTCGAACTGCCGGTCACCGCGTACGAGTGCAGCTCCACCACGGAGCCGCCGGTTCGCCGCGACCACGTCGCCGCCTCCCGCTCGTATCTGTCCAGCACACTCACATTGTCCAGCGGCGGTCGGCCGCCCGTCCCGAGAAAGGCCGAACGATCTGGATCGACGGGCCGGTCCAACCACAGTCGCTGCACGACGAACGGCGCCGCGGTACCCATCGCGGCGATCCGGGACCGCCATTCGTCATCGCCGAGCGACGCCGAATTGCCGACGATGTGCTGCAGGCCTGAGACATCGGTGGCCAGCACCACGCCGTCGGCCTCAATGGGATCGCCACCGTCGGAGTGCACTGCGAAGCGGTCCCCGGTGCGTATCTCGGTCACCGAGACGCCGGTGTGTATACCGACTCCCAGCGATTGCAGATAGGCGCGCAACGGATTCCACAGCGCCGTATCGAAGTTCGCATTCGCGACGTCGAATACCAGGCCCTCGCTGGAGCCCAGGAAGTAGATGTGGAACATCGTCGCCAGCTCGGCGGCCGAGAGGTTGGTCGGCTCGGCGAAGAAACTCCGCGAGAAGACCTCGAAGGCCAGGTGGCGAGCGGGTTCGGGGAAGTTGATATTGCGCAGGAAGGTATCGGCGTCGACATGGTCGAGACGGTCATAGATCTCGGGAACCGACACCGCGGCCAGGGGCGCCGCCGCGCGTGCGTTGAGCCGCACCAGGTCACGAAACCGGAACGTGGGGCTGCGCAGCGCGAAAGCCACGGCGTTCCACGGGGGCGTCTGCGGCAGACCGCGGAACGTGTCGCGTCGACCGTGCGCATCGACCAGGGGATAGTCGGAGACCGCCGTGAGCATGCCCAACGCCGGATCGATGCGCCGCAACAGGTTTCGCAGGTTGTAGTACTGCCGGAAGAAGGCGTGAAAACCGCGGTTCATCGCGACGGGGGAGTCGTCATCTAGCGAATCGGTCCACCCCCCGACGCGACCGCCGAGGTACGTCTCGCGTTCGAGGACGTCGACGCTCACCCCGCGTTCGGCCAGACCGGTGGCGGCGGCCAAGCCCGCGATCCCCCCTCCGACGACGACCACGTGCGGTTTGTCCGACGGCGCTTCCCGGTCAGGCGGCGGTGCGGAGTGCGTGATGCGGTGCGGATCGGTCATCGGGGCGCCTCGGCGAGGAAGGTGTGCACGATGTTGCGCTGCCAGCCCGGCATCGTCTCGCTGTGCACGGCGGTGAATCCGTTGCGGCGCAAGCGATCACGAAAATCAGCGGCACCGTCGAAGCGGTTCACGCTGCGCCGCAGATACCGGTACAGCGAGGCGTCACCGCTGCGGAGACGTCCGCTGGGAATGATGATGGTGGCGCACACGGCGTTCCACAGAGCGGTCGCGAGACGTGAGTCGCGCACCGAGTACTCGTGAACCGCCAGCGTCGCTCCCGGGCGCAGGAGCGCGCCGAACTCCCGCAGTTGGGCGTCGGGGTCGGGGAGGTTGCGGATGAGGTAGGCAGCGAAGATGCCGTCGAACGGTCCGCTCACGCCGGCGGCGGCAAGGTCCTCGATCCGGCTGTGGACGAACCGCACCGACGGCGGCCACTGTTTGGCCCGCGCCTCGGCCAGCATGCCTTCGGAGCCGTCGACACCGACGATCTCCGCGTGCGGAGCCGCCGACAGCAGCGCCGCAGTCGATGCGCCGGTGCCGCAGCCTGCATCCAGCAGGCGCAGCCCGCGACCCTCATCGGGCAACCGCATCCGCTGCGCCGAAATCCGCAGGTGCTCATGGTATCCGGGATTGGAGTCGACCAGCGTGTCGTAGGCCGGTGCGCCCTCGTCGAAGGCGGCGGGGACATCCGCGGGGTCACCGGCGTCACGGCCCGCATTGAGTTTCACGACGCGTTCCTCCTCTGTGCGTGCAGCCGCTGGCGTTCCCACAGCAGCAACACCGCGGTGACCATCGCCCAGCCGAAAAGGAAGTCCTCGACCGGTATGTCGAACGGGAATCGGATGCCGCTGGTGTGCCGTTCGTCGTAGATGACGATGGGTGCGCTGAGCTTGGTGAGCCAACCGTCGACCGGTATCTGGAAACCGAGGACGATCGCCATCGAGATCCAGTACGCGGGCTTACGGAACAGCCCGGTGCGTAGTACGCCCAATTCCAGGGCGCACACGGCGATCACCGCGAGCACGGCGGGCACCGTGTATCCGAGTCCGGTCATTTGGCTTGCTCCACACGATCCCGCGTCCGTTGCAACCAGGTCAGGATCGTGGTGACGGCGTTGTAGGTCAACAATCCGCACAGCGGGATCACGATGAAGAACAGCAGTTCCTCGATCGGCATGACGCCGGGGATGTCGATCCCGGTGACGTACTTCGAGTTGTACGTCCACACGTCGGCGAAGATGGCGATCACATCCCAGAGCACGAATACGGCTGCCACGGGCAGGATCGCGGCCGCGGCGCGCCGCGCCTGCCGGTACACACCGTCGCCGAAGATCTCCAACGGTGCCGTGATCAGCAGGCAGGCGGCCAGAACCAACAGGTAGTGCCAGTTGTCCATCGTCACGCCTTCGGTACCTGACGCCGTGCCCTCCACGCCTTGAGTAGTCCGGCGCACCCGACGCGGATGCGGCGAGTCGTGCCGACGGTGGCGCGCTGGCTGAACACGGCAAAGTCGATTTGCTCGATACGGTCCAGGATCTCGGAGTACAGGGTGAGGGCCGCCGACACGCAGGGGCGCGACCGCGGGCTCAGATGGGCGATACCGCGCCGCGCGAAGTCGTACACGCGCCGGTTGATGGCGTGCTGTTCGACCAGCGCCCGACGCACCTTCGCGTCGGTGCGGCGGTTCTCGTGGCACCAGGTGAGCACATCCCGGTCGACCCCGTGCGCGGCGAGTTCGTCGGCGGGCAGATAGACCCGGCCGCGCTCGAGGTCTTCGTCGATGTCGCGCAGGAAATTCGTGAGCTGGAACGCTTTTCCGAGTGCTGCCGCATACGGCGCGGCCTCTTCGAGCGGGCCGACGGTGCCCAGCACGGGTAGCAGTTGTAGACCGATGACCTCCGCCGAGCCGTACATGTAGCGATCGAGGGCGGCGCGGTCGGGGTAGTCGGTGACGGTCAGGTCCATGCGCATGGAGCCGAGAAAGTCGTCGAACAGTTCCCACGGGATGCCGTACCGACGGGCGCAGTGCACCACCGCGGCCAGACAAGGATCGCCGTCGTCGCTGCTGCCCTGCGCGAGCCGGTTGAACAGCTGTGTGGCCAGCCGCTGCAACTGGTCGGCGCGTTCGTCCATGCTGATGACGGGATCGAAGTCGTCGAGGATGTCGTCGGCGCGGCGGGCGAATCCGTACAGCGCGTGGACGGCGGGGCGCTGTTCGGGTGCGAGCAGCCGGGTGGCCAAGAAGAAGGTGCGGCCGTGTTCGGCGTTGATCGTGCGGCAACGGCGATAGGCCTCGCGCAGTACCGGGTCGTGTACGCCCGCGGCGTCGAGTTCGGAACCGATCATGCTTGCACCACCTGGCTTCGGGCCCGCCGGACTGGCAGGCCGGTGATTCGGTCGGCCGCCAGCCGCCCGGACAGCAGCGCGGTCGGCACGCCGACTCCCGGAACGGTCGACGAACCCGCCAACACCACGTTGGCGACGCCGCGAACGGTGTTGGCGGGACGGAAGGGGCCGGTCTGGCCGAACGTGTGAGCCAGCGCGAACGGGGTTCCCGCGGCCATCCCCTGGCGCGCCCAGTCCGCGGGATCCACCACGTGCAGCACCTCGGGGTCGACCCCCACCTGCGGGAGCCGCGAGCTCACCACGTCCATCATGTGCCGCACGTAATCGTCGCGCGCCGATGCCCAATCGATATGCCCCACTGCGAGGTTGGGGGCGGGAGCCAGGATGTACAGCAGATCCCGGCCCGCGGGTGCCAGTGACGGGTCGCCGGCGGTGGGTCGGGTCACCAGCAGCGACGGGTCCGACATCACGCGTCCGTCGTCAATGATGTCGGTGAACGTCTTCTCCCACTCGTCGCCGAAAACGATGGTGTGGTGTCCGACGTCTGGACCCACTGCGCGGCAGCCGATGTGGGCCACCACCGCCGACGGGGCGGGCCGCAGCGGCAGCGCGCGTCGCGGCGTGCGACCGAGCAACCGGTAGGTGTCGGGTAGTTCGGTGGTCAGCACCACCGCGTCGGCGGTGACCCGCTCACCGCCCTCGGTGTGCACCGCGACGACCCGGTCGCCGGTGCGCTCCAACGCCGAAACCGCCGAGCCGTAACGGAATTCGACACCGGCGTCGGTCGCGGCCGCGGCCAGCGCATCGGGCAACGCCCGCACACCGCCGCGGGGGAAGTACACGCCGGAGATCGTGTCCATGTAGGCGATCACCGCGTACACCGCCAGCGCCCGGTGCGGCGGCACACCCGCGTACAACGCCTGAAAGGTGAACACCCGCTGCAGTCGCTCATCGCTGATGAATCGGCGCACCATCCTGTCCCACCGCCGGAACCCGCCGATGGCGGTCAGCCGGGCGAGCTGCGGTGTCAGAAGCGACAGTGGCGAGTCGAAGTTCGCGGCGATGAACCCGTCGAACTCGACGCGGTACAGCTTGGTCAGCCAATCGCGAAGGCGCAGATAACCCTCCGCTTGGTCGGGGCCGGCGAAGCCCTCGATCTCGGCGGCCATCGCGCCCGCTTCGGCGCGGACGTGAAGTGAGCTGCCGTCGGCGAACGACGCGCGGTAGGCGGGGTCGACGTCCATCAGCTCGAGTCGGTCCGCGGCGGTCTCGCCGACGGCGGCGAACGCGTCGTCGATGATGTCGGGCATCGTCAGGACGGTCGGACCGGTGTCGAGGCGGTACCCGTCGATATCGGCGCGGCCGACGCGCCCTCCCGGGTGATGTCCGCGTTCGAGGACCGTCACGCGTCGACCTCGTCCGGCGAGCTGTAGCGCCGCCGACAGCCCGGACAACCCTGCGCCGATCACGACGACGTGGTCGGTGCGGCCCGCGACGGTGCGCATCATGCGGCCCGTTCGGTGCAGGCGACGGCCATGTCGGCAAGTGCGGTGCGGATCAACGGGTTCAGTTGCCGGGTGTCGACCAGCTCGAGTGCGCGGGTGAGCCGCGAATCGATCAGCTGTTCAACCCATTCCAGTGCGCCGGTCGCGACGATCAGTTCGCGCCACCGGCGGATGTCCTCGTCGTCAAGGTCGGGGGCGCTCATCAGACGGGTGAGGTCGCGGCGGAGGCTCGCGTCCGCGAGGTGGTAGGCGGCCACCACGACGCTGGTCGCCTTGTGCTCGAAGAGGTCGCTGCCGGCCGGCTTGCCGGTGATCTCGGGGGACCCGAAGATGCCGAGCACGTCGTCGCGCAGCTGGAAGGCCTCGCCGACCGCTTCGCCGTACTCGCCGAGCAACATCAGCACACGGGGCGGGCATCCGGCCATGTCGGCGCCGATCTCGAGCGGTCTGCGCACGGTGTAGTTGCCCGACTTGCGCCGCAGCACGTCGAGAACCCGTTCCCACTCGGGGAATTCGGCGGCGTCGTTGACCAGGTCGGCGAACTGGCCGACGGCGAGTTCGGTGCGCATCGCGTCGTACCTGTGCCAGCCCCGCGCCAGCGCGGCCTCGCCGATGCCGCTTTCCCGCAGCATCTGTTGAGCCCACACCAGGCACAGATCACCGAGAAGGACGGCCGCGGCCTCACCGAAGCGGTCGGGTGAACCCGACATCGCCCGCTCGCGGTGCCACTGCGCGAATCTCACGTGCGCCGATGGTCGCCCGCGCCGCAGCGCGGAGCCGTCCATCACGTCGTCCTGCAACAGGGCGAACGCGTGCAGCAGTTCGAAGCTCGCCGCCGCCCGCAGCGCCCCGGGATCGTCGTCGGCGTTGCACAGCCACCCCAGATAGACGAACGTCGAGCGGACGCACTTTCCGCCGTCGACGAAATCTTTCAGGACGTCGCCGGCGATATCGACACCGGCCGACTTGAGATCGTCGGCGCAGCGAGTTGTGACGAATTCGTTGAGCGACCGAAGCACCTCATCGCGTATGGCGTCGCGCCATTCGGGAAAGGCCGTGGTCATCAGCCCTCTGGGCGGAGCGGGGAGGTCTGACACCGACAGGACCGGGGTCTGCGTGTTTCCGTTGATACCGCTCAAGCAGCGTCCCCTTCACTCGATGCGATGACAGGTACCCGAATCGGTCGAACTCAATCGGGGTACCCCGTCTGGCCGGCGCCTATGCATCGAACTTGCATCGATATGTATTGGGGCCGTCCGCTCAGGGAGACAGTGCGGGCATCGTCTTGATGCCGAACTCGCGTCGCAACACCGTGCGTGCGGCGAAGTAACCGGCCATACCGTGCACGCCTCCGCCCGGTGGCGTGGCCGATGAGCACAGATATGCCTTGGGGATGGGTGTGGTCCAGGGGTTGAGCCGAGGGGTCGGCCCCGTCAGCGCATGCATGAGGGTGTTGCCGCCGACGCCGATGTCGCCGCCCACCAGGTTGGCGTTGTGTTCTGCCAGGCGTGCGGCGGGAACGGATCGGACGGCCACCACGATGTCACGGAAACCGGGGGCGAAGCGTTCGAAGATCTCGGTGACCCGCTCGCTCTGGTCGACGGTCGAACCGTTCGGGACGTGCGCGTAGCTCCACAACGGTCGACGGCCCGCGGCGTCGATACGACTCGGATCCTCCAGGTGCGGCTGCGCGGCGAGCACCATCGGCCACTTGGGGTGCCGCCCTGCGGCGATCTCGCGTTCGGCGTGTGCCATCTGTTCCCGGGTGCCACCCATGTGCAGTGTGGGGGCCCGCCGTAAGCGCTCGTCGGTGAACGGCACATCCTCGGAGAGCACGAAGTCGACCTTGGCCACACCGGGGCCGAATCGATACCGGTGCAACGCTTTCGCATAGCGGCGGGGCAGTTTGTCGCCGTAGATGCCAGCCAGCGCGGTGGGCGCGGTGTCGAAAAGTGCGACACCCTCGGGTGGTTCGGTGACTTCCTGGCCGGCCGTGATCACACCGCCGTGCGCCCGCAGATCCGAGATCAGCTCATCCACGATGGCCTGACTTCCCCCGACGGGGATGGGCCAGCCGACGGTGTGCGCGAGCGTGGCCAACATCAGGCCCCCACCCGCCGACACGAGCGACGGCATACGCGAGATCACATGCGCGGCAACGCCGCTGAACAATGCGCGGGCGTCGGCGCCCTTGAGCGCACTCCATGCGGGTGTGCCCTGTTCGAGCAGCCTGCTCGCCACCTGGACGGCGGCGATCGGGTTGCCCGGCACCGATCGTTTGTCGCCGAGCAGCAGGTCGAGAACGGCGCCGTCGCGTTCGACCATGGGTTCGAAGAATCTGCGCCACGATTGCCCGTGTTCGAGCTCCGCGACGGTTCGGTCGAGGTCGTGGTAGCCGATCGCGGCGCGCGCCCCCGGGAGTGGATTGGCGTAGGACACCTCGGGCACCCGCAAGCTCACGCCTCGAGAGGGCAGGTCGAATTCGGCCAGGAACGGCGACGCCAGCGCAAGCGGGTGAACGGCCGAACAAATGTCGTGGGAAACGCCGGGAAACCCCGGGTCGGCAAGTGTGCGGGCGCCGCCTCCGAGAGTCGGCTGCGCCTCGAGCACCTGCACCGACAACCCGGCCCTGGCGCAGATGACGGCGGCCGCCAAACCGTTGGGTCCGCTGCCGACGACGGTGACATCCACGCTTGCGGTTCTCCCACCCACCACCCGAACATTCAAGCCCATTAGGCTGACCGCGTGAGTCTGCCCGTTGTATTGATCGCCGACAAATTGGCCGAGTCGACGGTCGCCGCCCTCGGTGACCAGGTGGAAGTCCGTTGGGTCGACGGTCCGGACCGGCCCAAGCTGCTGGCCGCGGTGGCCGATGCCGACGCGCTGTTGGTGCGCTCGGCGACGACCGTCGACGCCGAGGTGCTTGCCGCCGCGCCCAAGCTCAAGATCGTCGCCCGGGCCGGGGTGGGGCTCGACAACGTCGACGTGGACGCCGCCACCGCCCGCGGTGTGCTGGTCGTCAACGCGCCGACCTCCAATATCCACAGCGCGGCCGAGCACGCTTTGGCCCTGCTGCTGTCCGCGGCGCGCGAGATCCCGGCCGCCGATGCGTCGTTGCGCGCGCACTCCTGGAAGCGCTCGTCGTTCTCGGGCACCGAGATCTACGGCAAGACCGTCGGCGTAGTCGGATTGGGCCGCATCGGTCAGCTGGTGGCTCAGCGCCTGGCCGCGTTCGGCACCCACGTCGTCGCCTACGACCCGTACGTGTCGGCGGCCCGCGCTGCACAGCTCGGCATCGAGCTGCTCAGCCTCGACGAGTTGTTGGAGCGCGCGGACTTCGTCTCGGTGCACCTGCCGAAGACGCAGGAGACCGCGGGACTGATCGGCAAGGAGGCGCTGGCCAAGACGAAGCCCGGCGTGATCATCGTCAACGCCGCCCGCGGCGGACTGATCGACGAGGACGCCCTGGCCGAAGCGGTGCGCTCGGGTCATGTGCGCGCGGCGGGCATCGATGTGTTCGCCACCGAGCCCACGACCGAGAGCCCGCTGTTCGAGCTGCCGCAGGTCGTGGTGACCCCGCATCTCGGCGCGTCCACCGCCGAGGCGCAGGACCGGGCGGGCACCGATGTCGCGGCCAGCGTGAAGCTCGCGCTGGCCGGGGAGTTCGTTCCCGACGCGGTCAACGTCGGCGGGGGAGTGGTCGGTGAGGAAGTCGCGCCGTGGCTGGATCTCGTCCGCAAGCTCGGCCTGCTTGTCGGAGCGTTGTGCGACGAGCTGCCGGTGTCGCTGGCGGTGCAGGTCAAGGGTGAGCTCGCCGCCGAAGATGTTGAGGTGCTTCGGCTTTCGGCGTTGCGCGGACTGTTTTCGGCGATCATCGAAGATCCCGTCACGTTCGTCAACGCACCCGCGCTGGCGGCCGAGCGGGGTGTGCAGGCCGAGATCAGCACCGCGAGCGAGAGTCCCAACCACCGCAGCGTGGTGGACGTGCGGGCCGTCTACGCCGACGGTTCCACCGCAAATGTCGCGGGCACGCTGACCGGCACGGACCTGGTGGAGAAGATCGTCCAGATCAACGGGCGCAACTTCGACCTGCGCGCCGAGGGCATCTATCTGATCATCAACTACGTCGACCAGCCGGGCACGCTCGGCAAGATCGGCACCATCCTCGGTTCGGCGGGCATCAACATCCACGCCGCCCAGTTGAGCGAGGACGCCGAAGGTCCCGGCGCGACCATCCTGCTGCGTATCGACCGCGACGTTCCCTCCGATGTCCGGTCCACCATCGCCGAGGAAGTCGGCGCGATGATGCTGGAAGTGGTTGATCTGTCGTGACTTCGGCCATGAAGCTGGCGATCATCGCGGGTGACGGGATCGGCCCGGAGGTCGTCGGGGAGGCCGTCAAGGTTCTCGACGCGGTGCTTCCCGGCGTGCACAAGACGCCGTACGACCTCGGCGCGCGCCGCTACCACGCCACGGGTGAGGTGCTGCCCGACTCCGTGCTAGACGAACTCCGCGGGCACGACGCGATCCTGCTGGGCGCGATCGGAGACCCGTCGGTACCCAGCGGCGTGCTCGAACGCGGTCTGCTGCTACGCATCCGGTTCGAACTCGACCATCACATCAACCTGCGCCCCGGCCGTCTCTATCCCGGCGTGAACAGCCCGCTGGCGGGCAACCCCGACATCGACTTCGTCGTCGTGCGGGAAGGCACCGAGGGTCCCTACACCGGAACCGGCGGCGCGATCCGTGTCGGGACACCGCATGAGGTCGCCACCGAGGTCAGCGTCAACACCGCGTTCGGTGTGCGCCGCGTTGTAGAGGACGCGTTCGTCCGCGCCCAGCAACGTCGCAAACATCTGACGCTGGTGCACAAGAACAACGTCCTGACCTTCGCCGGCGCGTTGTGGTGGCGCACCGTTCAGCAGGTCGCCGCCGACTTCGGAGACGTCGAGATCGCCTACCAGCACGTCGACGCGGCGACCATCCACCTCGTCACCGACCCGGGCCGTTTCGATGTGATTGTCACCGACAACCTGTTCGGCGATATCGTCACCGACCTCGCGGCCGCGGTGTGCGGAGGTATCGGGCTGGCCGCCAGCGGCAATATCGATGCCACGCGCACCAATCCGTCGATGTTCGAACCCGTGCACGGCAGCGCCCCCGACATCGCGGGCCAGGGGATCGCCGACCCGACTGCGGCGATCATGTCGGTCGCATTGCTGCTGGCCCATGTCGGCGAGACGGATGCGGCCGCGCGTGTCGACAAGGCCGTCGAGCAGCATCTGGCCACGCGCGGTGACGAGAAGCTGTCCACCACCGCTGTCGGCGACCGGATCGCGGGCTATCTATAAGCAAGGCCTATAAGCAGGACGTTATCGATCTCGGCGGGCACGCCGCCTCAGATACCACTGGGCGCTCAGGTACTTCGGGTGCCCGGGTACTCCGGACGCTCACTACCCTCGGTGACTACCTCCCCGCACTGCCCAGCTCTCAGCGAATGATTCGCTGCCAGCGAATTATTCGCTCGGAGGCGGGCAGTGGCAGAAGTGGTTCCGGGGAAGACTGAGGACGCTAATGTGGACAGCCGGCCCAGAACTCACGTTGCCGAATCACAGCCCCCTTGCGGTTTCCGGCGAACCGAGGGGTCAGGGGGCACGAGCGGCGTCGCGGCCAGCGGGAACAATGCGCAGACGGCGAACGCCGCCGGATAACCGGCAACCCCGATCAGCGCCCCGAATGTGGGGGCCGCGACGGCCGACGCCAGATGCTGGGCGGTGTTCTGGGTGCCGAGGGCGCGACCGCTCCAGAAGGGCCCGGCGATCTCGGCGATGGCGGTGAACGCCAAACCGTTGTCGGACACCGTGATCACCGAGGCGACCACCATCGCCGCCACCGCGACCGGGGAGTTCAGCCAGTCCGACAACGCGAGTGCTGCCATGCTGAGCGCCGCGGCGGCGGCGATCGCACGGATCGGGCGAAGCCGTTGACCCAACCGGTCCGACCAATGCCCGGCCGCGATACGCCCTCCGGCGCCGAGCAATTGGGCCACCATGACGAGTAGGCCGGCCGAGCCGGCCGACCAGCCGCGCTCCGACATCAACCACACGAGCGTGAACGTCCACACCACCGCCTGGGGCACGACGAGCAACACCGAGACAGCGTGAATACGCCACAGCACCGAAGAGCCCCGATAGGGGTTCGTGAGATGTTCGATCGGCGCCTCGGAACGCGGCGGTCGTGGCGGATCGATCACCGCGACCAGGCACACCAGCGCCGACACCGCGCACACCGCAGCGGGAAACAGCAACGCACCGGTCACACCGTGGCCTTCGGCCAGCCTCGGAATCACCAGCGCTCCCAACCCGACTCCTAACGGGGTGGCCGTCTGCCGGATCCCCATGGCCAGGCCGCGTCGTTCGACCGGGAACCAGCCGACCACCAACCGGCCGCTGGCCGAGTTGCTGCTCGCGGCCGCCATGCCGCCGAGGAACAGGAAAGCGCCCACGCCGACCAGGGATTCGGCGAAGGCAGCGGCGAACGCAGCCGCGGAAATCAGCACCGAGCCGACCGTCAGCACAATGCGTTCGCCGTAGCGGTCGACGACATAGCCCCACGCGATCAACGTGGTCACGAGCCCGAAGCCCGGCATCGCAGAGAGCAGACCGGCCGCCGCGAGGTCGAGCCCCCTTTCGCTGTGCAGTGTGGGGATGAGGAAGGCCACACCATTGATGAACACGTTGGCGCTCGTCGTCGCCGCCAGCGCGATACACAGCAACGACCATCGACGGGCGGCGGTCAGCGGCTCGGCGGACATCGGACCATCGTGGCACAGCGATCTCACGATGCTGAATCGCGCTCTCACATATCGAGACAGCGCTGTCGTGGGAGCGGTCGGCGGCCGCTACCAGGCCGACTACTAGGCTGAACGCCATGCGCCTTGGCCGAATCGCCAGCCCCGACGGTGTCGCCTTCGTCAGCGTCGAGGGTCCACCCGACGACCCCGCTCAGGCGATCGCGAGGGAAATCGCCGAGCACCCGTTCGGCAATCCCCAGTTCACCGGCAGGCAGTGGCCGCTGGCCGATGTGCGCCTGCTCGCGCCGATCCTCGCGACCAAGGTGGTGTGCGTGGGCAAGAACTATGCGGCCCACATCGCCGAAATGGCCGCACGCGCCGGAGACGGTTCGGACCCCGCCACTTTCGACGACCCGATCATCTTCATGAAACCCAACACCGCGATCATCGGTCCGAACGTGCCGATCCAGCTGCCCGCCGACGCGGATCCCGTGCATTTCGAGGGCGAGCTCGCCGCGGTCATCGGCAGGCCGTGCAAGGACGTATCGGCCGCCCGCGCGGCGGAGAACATCCTGGGTTACACCATCGCCAACGATGTCTCGGCACGCGATCAGCAGCAGAAGGACGGCCAATGGGCCCGCGCGAAGGGGCATGACACGTTCTGCCCGGTCGGGCCGTGGATCGTCACCGACGTCGATCCCTCGGACCTGCAGATCCGCACCGAAGTCAACGGTGTCGTCAAGCAGAACAGCAGGACGTCGCTGATGATCCACGACGTCGGTGCGATCGTGGAATGGATATCCCGGGTGATGACATTGTTGCCGGGCGATCTGATTCTGACCGGGACGCCCGAGGGTGTCGGCCCGATCGAGGACTCCGACACCGTGAGCATCACCGTCGAAGGCATCGGAACATTGACGAATCCGGTTGTGCGCAAAGGGAAGTGATGACAAGTGATGTTCGGGTGCGGTTCTGTCCGTCACCCACGGGTACGCCGCACGTCGGCCTGATCCGCACCGCGCTGTTCAACTGGGCGTACGCCCGCCATACCGGCGGCGCCTTCGTGTTCCGCATCGAGGACACCGACTCGGCGCGCGATTCCGAGGAGAGCTACCGCGCGATACTCGATGCGCTGCGATGGCTCGGACTCGACTGGGACGAAGGCCCCGAAGTCGGTGGTCCCTACGGGCCATACCGGCAATCGGAGCGACTCGATCTCTACCGCGATGTGATCGCCCGGCTCCTCGAAGCCGGCGACGCGTACGAGTCGTTCTCCACGCCTGAGGAAGTCGAAGCGCGTCATCTGGCCGCGGGGCGCAATCCCAAATTGGGCTACGACAACTTCGACCGCGACCTGACCGAACAGCAGCGGACGGAGTTGCGCGCCCAAGGCAGGCGCGCCGTGGTGCGGTTGAAGATGCCCGACCAGGACATCGGCTGGCGCGATCTCGTGCGCGGGGAAACGACGTTCCCGGCCGGGTCGGTACCCGATTTCGCGCTGACCCGCGGTAACGGGGAGCCGTTGTACACCTTGGTGAATCCGGTCGATGACGCGCTGATGAAGATCAGCCACGTGCTGCGCGGTGAGGACCTGCTGTCATCGACGCCCCGCCAGATCGCGCTGTACCAGGCTCTGATGCGGATCGGCGTAGCGGACCGGATTCCCGAGTTCGCGCACCTGCCAAGCGTTCTGGGAGACGGCAACAAGAAGCTGTCCAAGCGCGATCCCCAGTCCAACCTGTTCGTACATCGCGAACGGGGCTTCATCCCGGAAGGCCTGCTGAACTATCTGGCCCTGCTGGGGTGGGGAATCGCCGAGGACCGTGACGTTTTCAGCCTCGACGAGATGGTGGCGGCCTTCGACGTCGCCGACGTCAACTCGAATCCGGCCCGGTTCGACCAGAAGAAGGCCGACGCGCTGAACGCAGAACACATCCGGATGCTGAGCGAACAGGAGTTCACCGCCCGTCTGAGGGCCTACTTCACCGAGCACGGTCACGACACCGGCCTCGACGACGACCGCTTCGCCGAAGCCGCCGCGCTCGTGCAGACCCGCATAGTGGTGCTCGGCGATGCGTGGGACCTGTTGCGGTTCCTCAACGACGCGGAGTTCACGCTCGACGAGAAGTCGGCGGCCAAGGAGTTGAAGGCCGAGGCGGTCGCGGTGCTCGACGCCGCGCTGGGCGCCCTGGAGAACGTCGGCGACTGGACCACCCCGGCGATCGAGGCGGCCCTCAAGGAGGCGCTGCTCGAGGGCCTCGGGCTCAAGCCGCGCAAGGCGTTCGGTCCGATCCGCGTCGCCGCCACGGGAGCTTCGGTCAGCCCGCCGCTGTTCGAATCGCTTGACCTGCTGGGGCGTGAACGCAGCCTGGCCCGACTGCGGGCCGGGAGGGCGCGAGCCGCCGCGGAAGCCGAGGCGTGAAAAGGGCGTTGAAAATCTTTGGTAGTCTGCACGTCGGTCCGATACCGCGCGCGACGGGGTTCCGCCCGCCGCGCGAGGGGGCCAAAAAAGGCCCGTGACCTGCGGTTACGGACTGTCGATGGGGTATGGTGTAATTGGCAACACAGCTGATTCTGGTTCAGCCATTCTAGGTTCGAGTCCTGGTACCCCAGCCAACGACCGTGATTAGGCCGACAAATCTCGCTGAGATATGCTGGCCATCCGGAAACCAGTTCTAGCCCCCGTCGTCTAGCGGCCTAGGACGCCGCCCTCTCACGGCGGTAGCGTGGGTTCGAATCCCATCGGGGGTACAGATTTCGCGTTCTGCGAACTGCGTCACTCTCACAGGCGCCGCGCCAGGGCGTCGGCAGCGGCCAACAGATCAGCGGCCCACCGCGCCCCCGGCCGCCGGCCCATCCGGTCGATCGGCCCGGACACCGACACCGCGGCGATGACCACGCCGCGTCCGTCTCGCACCGGAGCCGAGACACTCGCCACACCAGGCTCGCGTTCGGCGGCGCTCTGCGCCCATCCGCGCTTGCGCACCTCGGCGAGCGTGCGATCGGTGAACTTCGCGTTCGGGAGTACGGCCTGCTGGGTGGCCGCGTCGGCATACGCCAGCAGAACCTTGGCGCCGGAGCCCGCCGTCATCGGCAGCGTGCTGCCGACCGGCACGGTATCCCGCAGCCCGGCAGGAGGTTCCAGCGCCGCCACGCAGATCCGTGAGGTGCCCTCGCGGCGGTAGAGTTGCACGCTCTCGCCGGTGATCTCGCGCAACCGGGGCAGGACGACCGCGCCCGCGGCCACGAGCGGATCGTTGACCTGTCCGGCCAATTCGGTCAGGCCGGGACCGAGCCGCCACCGGCCGTCGCCGTTGCGCGCCAGCAATCGATGGGTTTCCAGGCCCGCGGCAAGACGGTGCGCCGTGGCGCGCGGCAAGCCTGTGCGCTCGCACAGTTCGGCCAGCCCGCAGGGCGAATCGGCGACCGCGTGCAGCACGCCCACGGCTTTGTCCAATACGCCGATGCCGCTATCCTGTCTCACAAGGAGATACTAACTTCCCAGATTGTGAGATAGTCAAGATGTCGACCGATGTTTCCAGCGCTGCCCGCAGGCCCGGTGACACACCGCGCACGTTGGCCGAAAAGGTGTGGGCCGACCACGTCGTCGTCGAAGGCGGCGGTGAGGGCGCTGCGCGCGAACCCGATCTGATCTACATCGACCTGCATCTCGTGCACGAGGTGACCAGCCCTCAGGCGTTCGACGGGCTGCGGCTGGCCGGGCGTTCGGTGCGCAGACCGGATCTGACCATCGCCACCGAGGACCACAATGTGCCGACGGTCGACATCGACAAGCCGATCGCGGACCCGGTGTCGCGCACACAAGTGGAGACCCTCCGGCGCAACTGCGAAGAATTCGGCATCCGGTTGCATCCGATGGGCGATGCCGAACAGGGCATCGTGCACATCATCGGACCGCAACTCGGATTGACGCAGCCCGGTATGACGGTTGTGTGTGGCGACAGCCATACCTCGACGCATGGAGCGTTCGGCGCGCTGGCGATGGGGATCGGCACGTCGGAGGTCGAGCACGTACTCGCCACGCAGACTCTGCCGTTGCGCCCGTTCAAGACCATGGCGGTCAACGTCGACGGTGAGCTTCCCGACGGAGTGAGCGCCAAGGACATCATCCTCGCCGTGATCGCCAAGATCGGTACCGGCGGAGGGCAGGGCCACGTCATCGAATACCGCGGCAGCGCCATCGAATCGCTGTCGATGGAAGGCCGGATGACGATCTGCAACATGAGTATCGAGGCGGGTGCGCGGGCCGGCATGGTGGCACCGGACGACACCACGTTCGAGTTTCTTCGCGGGCGTCCGCACGCCCCGCAGGGCGAACAGTGGGACCAAGCGGTCGCCGCGTGGCGCAGCCTTCGCACTGACGAGGGTGCCGAATTCGACACCGAGGTCTACATCGACGCGTCGACCCTGAGCCCCTTCGTCACGTGGGGTACCAACCCGGGCCAAGGGGTGCCGCTGTCCGATTCGGTGCCCGACCCGGAGTTGATATTCGACGAGGGCGAACGGCAAGCGGCCGAAAAGGCGTTGGCCTACATGGACCTTCGGCCTGGGACCGCGATGCGTGACATCGCGGTCGACACCGTCTTCGTCGGCTCGTGCACCAACGGCCGCATCGAGGATCTGCGGGTGACCGCGGACGTGCTGCGCGGTCGCAAGGTCGCCGAGGGGGTGCGCATGCTGATCGTGCCCGGATCGATGCGCGTGCGGCTGCAGGCCGAATCCGAAGGGCTCGGAGAGATCTTCACCGCCGCTGGCGCGGAGTGGCGTCAGGCGGGGTGTTCGATGTGCCTGGGGATGAACCCCGACCAGCTGTCACCGGGTCAACGTTGTGCGTCCACGTCCAACCGGAATTTCGAGGGCAGGCAAGGCAAGGGCGGTCGTACGCATCTGGTGTCTCCCGCGGTCGCGGCGGCCACCGCGGTGCGTGGCACGTTGTCCTCGCCCGCAGACCTGACCGACTGATAGGAGCACACGGCATGCAGGCTTTTCACACCCACACCGGCATCGGCGTCCCACTGCGTCGGTCGAATGTGGACACCGATCAGATCATCCCGGCGGTCTACCTGAAGCGAGTTACACGAACGGGTTTCGAGGACGGTTTGTTCGCCGCCTGGCGCAACGACCCGTCGTTCGTATTGAACCTGCCCCCGTTCGACAAAGGCTCGGTATTGGTCGCCGGCCCCGATTTCGGCACCGGTTCGTCACGCGAGCATGCCGTGTGGGCGCTTATGGATTACGGCTTCCGGGTCGTCATCTCGTCCCGCTTCGCCGACATCTTTCGGGGCAATGCGGGCAAGGCCGGGCTTCTGGCGGCCGAAATTCCGCAAGACGATGTGGAAATTTTATGGAAGCTCATCGAGGAGCAGCCAGGCCTGGAAATCACTGTGAATCTTCAAGATCGAACCATCGCCGCCGGAACGGTTATGGTGCCGTTCAGAATTGACGACTATACGGCCTGGCGATTGCTCTCCGGACTCGACGATATAGGCCTTACGCTGCGCAAATGCGATGATATCGCGGCTTATGAAGCGCGCAGGCCGGACTGGAAACCGCGGACTCTGCCGACCGGATAACGGCGGCCGGTGAGCCGAAATCACCGTCTGTGAACCCGGTTCTCCGGGGCCCCTCTGGAGGTCAAGGGGGGCAAGAAAGTTCGCTGGCTTCGCCTGAAACTGCGCGTGGCTCTTGGAAATCAATGGGGAATGGGTTTACCGTGTCCTCTAGTCGGTCCAAAGAGGACCACTGGTTTCCGGAGGTTATGCATGAACAAAGCAGAGCTCATCGACGTACTCACGGAGAAAATGGGCTCGGATCGTCGGTCGGCCACCGCCGCGGTGGAGAATGTCGTTGACACCATCGTGCGCGCGGTGCACAAGGGTGACAGCGTCACCATTACCGGCTTCGGCGTTTTCGAACAGCGCCGCCGCGCGGCACGCGTCGCACGTAATCCGCGCACCGGCGAGACCGTCCGGGTGAAGCCCACCTCCGTGCCGGCATTCCGGCCCGGCGCTCAGTTCAAAGCCGTTGTCTCTGGGGCGCAACGCCTCCCGGCGGAAGGACCAGCAGTGAAGAGAGGCGTTACGGCGGGAAGTGCCCGCAAGGCGGCCAAGAAGTCGCCGGCCAAGAAGAGTGCCGCGAAGAAGGCTCCGGCCAAGAAGGCCGCGACCAAGCGGACGGCGGCCAAGAAGACCGCCGCCAAGAAGTCGCCGGCCAAGAAGGCCGCGACCAAGCGGACGGCGGCCAAGAAGACCGCCGCCAAGAAGTCACCGGCCAAGAAGTCGGCGGCCAAGCGCGGTCGCAAGTAGCTCCGACCGGACACGCCGTGGGTCTGCGCGACCCACGGCGTGTTCGCGTTTTACGCCCGCCAAAACATCTACGGCTCAATCTTTCCGGGCGGGAGTCCGCCGGAACTTGCATTCAACGTGTGGGCGTCATTTCACGGCCAGTGGACTGCCCATGTGGTCCGCCGCGATCAACCGGCCGTTGTGAAGCGACATCACCCAGGTGCTGCCCTTGCGATTGCGCGACTTGTCGGGCCGCACACCGTCGCGCTCGCACCACCATTCGATGAGGTCCGGAATCACCTTGCCCTGCGTGCAGATCACCGGCGTGCCAGGGGTGCCGGCGATCTCGAGGAAGCGTTGTCGGGCCACTTTGCGGTTTTCCGCGTACGCCTCCTCGGTCAGCAGCTCGTCACTTCGGATGGTCTGCCCGAGTTCTTCTGCCAGTGGCTGCAATGTCGACACACAGCGCACTCTGTCCGCCGCGAACAACTGGTCGGCGCCGAAGGCGAGCAGCAGCGCGACCAGTGACTGCGCCTGCGCGCGGCCGTTCTTGTCCAAGGGCCGTTTGCGGTCATCACCTTTGAACCGAGACTTGCTGCCGGCGGTGGCGTGGCGGACGATCAGCACCGTCTTGGTGTCGGCCGGATACTTCGCGAAGCGGCGCAGCACCTTTCGGTCATGCGGATAATCCAGTTGTTTGATCGCCGCCGGCAGGGGTAACCACTTGAGCTCGTCGACTTCGTCGTTGGGGCTGAACTCGCCGCCGACCACGCGCGCCGCCCAGTAGCGCACCTTCTTCTTACCGCCCTCGACGGGATAGCTCACCGAACTGAGTCGTCGGCCGAGATGCGCCGTGTACCCGGTCTCTTCGCACACCTCGCGCACGGCGGTCACGGGCTCGGTCTCCCCGGGGTCCACCTTGCCCTTGGGCAGCGACCAGTCGTCATAACGGGGGCGGTGGATCAGCGCGACTTCCGGCGCATCGGGTTCGCCGTTCGGCCGCCACAACACCGCCCCGGCGGCCAGGATCGTCTCCGCATCGGAGCCGGTCTCGGATGTCTGCTTCGGCACCTCAACTCCTGCAGATCATTCTGGGCACCCGCGCGGCCCACGACGACGATTGTGAAAGTCCCTGGCGGTGAGGAAGTCCGTCATGGTTGCCGGTGGCGCTCCATCAACGAGACCTGATGGTCGCGAACAGTGTGACCCTCCTGCGGCGACGCCGTCCACTTACCGTCGACGCCCAACTCCCAACACCGGGTGGACGGGTCCATCGTCGACTCGAAGATCTCGTGCAGTTGCGCCTTCAGCCGCGGATCTTTGACTTCGGCCATCACTTCGACGCGCCGATCGAGATTGCGATGCATCATGTCGGCGCTGCCGATCCAGAATTCGTCGATCGCGCGGAAGTGGATGATCCGCGAGTGTTCGAGGAACCGGCCGAGGATCGAGCGGACGGCGATGTTGTCCGAATATCCAGGGGCATGGGGTCGTAGCGCGCAGATACCCCGAACCACCACCTCGACCCGCACACCGGCCTGCGACGCGCGGTACAGCGCATCGATGACCTGCTCGTCCACCAACGCGTTGGCTTTCAGCCTGATCCGCCCCTCGGCGCCGTCGCGGGTGGCGACGATCTCCCGTTCGATGCGCTCGATGATGCCCCTTCGGACCCCTTGGGGGGCCACCAGAAGGTTGCGGTAGGAATCCTTGCGCGAGTAGCCCGTCAGCGAGTTGAACAGGTCGGTGAGATCCGCGCCGATGTCGGGCGCGGCCGTCAGCAGTCCGATGTCCTCATACAGCCGCGCAGTTTTGGGGTTGTAGTTGCCGGTGCCGATGTGACAGTAACGCCGGATCAGCGATCCCTCCCGACGCACCACCAGACACGTCTTGCAGTGAGTCTTGAGTCCGATGAGCCCGTACACGACGTGCACGCCGGCACGCTCCAATGCGCGTGCCCACTTGATGTTGGCCTGCTCGTCGAACCGGGCCTTGATCTCGACGAGCGCGACGACCTGCTTACCCGCCGCCGCAGCGTCGATGAGCGCGTTGACGATTGGTGAGTCACCCGAGGTGCGGTACAGGGTCTGCTTGATCGCCAATACGTTCGGATCCGCCGCGGCCTGTTCGATGAACCGCTGCACGGTGGTGGAGAAGGAGTCGTACGGGTGGTGCACCAGCACGTCGCCGTCGCGCAGCGTCGAGAAGATGCTCTTGGGTGTCTCCCGCTCGCCGAACGCCGGCGGGGTGGCCGGCACGAACGGCCGGTCTTTGAGGGCGGGGCGATCGAGATCGTAGATCTGCCACAGCGAGGACAGGTCGAGCAACCCGGGCACCTCGATGACATCGCCGGGCGCGACGTCGAGTTCGCGCAGCAGCAATTCGAGCATGCTCTCGGTCATGTCGTCGGAGACTTCCAACCGGACCGGGGAACCGAATCGACGCCGGGCCAGCTCCCGTTCGAGCGCTTGCAGCAGGTCTTCGTCGCGGTCCTCTTCGACCTCGAAATCGGCGTTGCGCGTGATGCGGAACGCGTGGTGCTCGACGATCTCCAGTCCGGGGAACAGGACATGAAGGAACGCCGCGATCAGTTCTTCTACCGGCAGGAAGCGCACGATCCTGGCATCGCTTTCGCGGGCGGCCAGTTCGACGAACCGTTCTACGTTGTCGGGCACCTTGACTCGGGCGAAGTGCTGCCCACCGTCGTCGGGATGTTTTACGGTGATCGCCAAATTCAGGCTCAGGCCACTCACGAAGGGGAACGGGTGGGCCGGATCCACGGCGAGCGGCGTCAGTACCGGGAACACCTGTTCGTGGAAATAGGTGGACAACCGCGTGCGTTCGGCCTCGTCGAGTTCGGCCCACGTGACGATCACGATGCCTTCGTCGGCCAGCGCAGGACGCACCGAATCGAGGAACACATGGGCGTGCCGGTTGGCGAGGTGCTGAGTTCGCTCGTTGATGCGACGCAACTGTTCGCGGGGTGATAGCCCGTCGGCAGAGCGCACCGACAGCCCCATCTCATCGCGGCGTTTCAATCCGGCGACCCGGACCATGTAGAACTCATCGAGATTCGACGCGAAGATCGCAAGGAACTTCGCCCGCTCCAGCAGGGGAAGCGACGTATCGGCGGCCAACGCCAGCACGCGGGCGTTGAAGTCGAGCCAACTCAGCTCGCGGTTCAGGTAGCGGTCTTCGGGTAGCGCGTTCTCGACGGCGGGGGCCGTTGCCGCGGGCGGGGCTTCGGGCGCCGAGTCACCGGAGTCCGACGGCATCGTTCGGACGGTTGCCGACGGTGATTCGCCGTCGCTGTCACGAACCTGGATCCCGGCTTTCGTCATGCCTGCGATGATCCCTTATCCAACGGTCTTCGTGCCAGCGCGCAGCTGAACGGTTCATCTCGAAACGGTGATGGCCGCCGCTGTGGCCGCGCCGACGCCGAGCCGGCGCGCCACCAGCAGGTCATCGGGTGTGTCGATGTCACACCGCAGCCCCGGCCACGCACCGGTCAGCTCGAGCGCGCCGGAGTGTCGGTGGCGTTGAGCGGAGTCGGCGCCGAATTGCGGGTTCAGGGCGACCCCGAACGCGAACAACGCCGATGTGCCGGTGCCGTGCCGGTCGCCGACGAAGCTGCGTGGGTGTTTGCGCGACGCCGCGACGGCCGCCGTCAGCTCGTGGGTCTGCAATGCGGGCAGATCGCCTTGCAACACAGCGACGTTCGATGTCTCATGCCGGACTTCGGCTTCGGCGGCGGCGATCGCGTTGTTCAGCGGGTCCGGGTGACCGTCGGGGGTCGGGTCGGTGAGCACCCGCGCCCCGATCCGGCCCGCGGCCTCGGCGGCGGCTTCGTCCGGTGTGACCACCGTGACCGAGCCGATGGTGGGGACCGCCGACGCGGCGGTGATCGTGTCGACCAGCATCGCCAGCACGACCTTCTCGCGGGTGGATGCGGAAAAGACGGGGGCCAGCCGGGTCTTGGCCGCGGCGAGGCGTTTTACCGCGATCACCAATGCGATTTCGGCATCAGGTGACCCACTCATGTGCGTCATCCTGCCAGCAGTCGGCCGCGGGTTACGCTGAAGGCGTGGTCGAGGCGGCGGTGATGGGGGCCGGTGCGTGGGGGAGTGCACTGGCGAAGGTCCTTGCCGATGCGGGCAACGAGGTGATGCTGTGGGCGCGTCATCAAGAAGTAGCCGACGAGATCAACGACACCCATCGCAACACCGGGTATCTCGGTGACACCGAATTGCCCAAGACCATACGGGCGACCAACGATGCGGCCGAAGCGCTGGACGGCGCATGCACGGTGCTGTTCGCGGTGCCAGCACAGACGCTTCGGGCCAATCTCGAACAGTGGTCGGGGCGCATCGACGACGTAGTCACGCTGGTGAGCCTGGCCAAGGGCATCGAACTCGACACACTCATGCGTATGAGCCAGGTGATCGTCCAGGTGACCGGCGCCGATCCGGCACGCGTTGCAGTGGTCTCCGGCCCGAACCTCGCCAGCGAGATCGCCGACGAGCAACCGGCGGCCACCGTGGTCGCCTGCAGTGACTCCGGACGGGCCGTCGCATTGCAACGGGCCCTTTCCACGCCGTACTTTCGGCCGTACACCAATGCCGACGTCATCGGCGCCGAAGTCGGTGGCGCGTGCAAGAACGTGATCGCGCTGGCATCCGGTATGGCGGCCGGGGTCGGACTGGGGGAGAACACCGCGGCCGCGATCATCACCCGTGGGCTGGCCGAGATCATGCGGTTGGGAATCGCGTTGGGCGCCAAGCCCGCCACGCTCGCCGGCTTGGCCGGGGTTGGTGACCTCGTCGCGACGTGCACATCCGGGCAGTCACGCAACCGCACCTTCGGCCTGCGTCTGGGCCAGGGCGGCACGATGGAATCGGCGATGCGCGCCACCGGTGGCCACGTCGCCGAAGGGGTCGCCTCGTGCCAATCGGTGCTGGCGTTGGCCGAGAGCTACGACGTCGAGATGCCGTTGACCGATGCCGTATTCCGGGTATGCCACAGGGGGCTCTCGGTCGACGAGGCCGTCATCTTGTTGCTCGGGCGCAGCACCAAACCGGAGTGACCGATGGACGGTCAGTACGGCGATTCCACTCGCAGCGTCAAATCCGTTGCTTCGGAAGTTGTTCCGGGACAGGCGGTGGCGCCGTCACCGGTTCCGGCGTCCACCTTCCACCTGTCGCCCGATCCGTCGGACATACAGGACTCCTACGGGCGCAGCTCGAATCCGACCTGGCGCGATCTGGAGTCGGCACTCGCACAGCTGGAGGGTGCCCCGTCCGCGCTGGCATTCGGTTCAGGGATGGCCGCGATCACTTCGGTCCTGCGGGTGCTGGCCAAGCCGGGGCACAAGCTCGTCGTACCCGCCGACGGCTACTATCAGGTCCGTCGGTATGCCTCTGAATACCTTGCCGGACAAGGGGTTACCGTGGTCGCCGCCGCCAGCGGCGAGATGTGCGCGGCATCGACGGATGCGGATGTCGTTCTCGCCGAAAGCCCGGCCAATCCGGGCCTGGACGTCGTGGACCTGCACCGGCTCGCGCTGCAGTGCCGCAGCCGGGGCGCCACGCTCGTCGTCGACAACACCACCGCCACCCCCTTCGGCCAGCAACCGCTTTCGCTGGGCGCCGACGTGGTCGTCGCCAGTGCGACCAAGGCGTTGTCGGGCCACAGTGATCTCCTCGCCGGTTACGTCGCGAGCGCGCACACCGACCTGATGGCCCAAGTGGAGCGTGAACGGCTGCACTCCGGTGCCATCCTCGGCGCCTTCGAGGCGTGGCTGCTGTTGCGGAGCCTGGGCACCGCGGGCCTGCGGTTCGAACGCCAGTGCCACAACGCGGCGGTGCTCGCCGTGGCGCTGCGTGCACACCGTGCCGTGCGCACCGTGCGCTATCCCGGCCTGCCCGACGATCCGTCGCACCGCATCGCGTGCGCGCAGATGAAACGGTTCGGCGGCCTGATCGCCGTCGAGTTGGCCGACGCTGCGGCGGTGCACCGTCTGGTCGAACGGAGCGCGCTGCTGATCGCGTCGACGAGCTTCGGCGGAATCCACACGTCGGTGGACCGCCGCGCCCGCTGGGGCGACGACGTCAACGACGGGTTCGCGCGCATCTCGCTCGGGATCGAGGACACCGACGACCTGGTCGCCGACATCGAGCACGCGCTGGGCTGACACCGCGGCCGGGCATCGCCGGACCACCGGCCGACGACGCGGACGGTAGCCTCTCTAGGTTGTGACTGCCCGCCATGATCCCGGAGCCGCCCGGCCGGCGACATCGGGCCGGAGCACCGGACGCGTCCGGGTTGCCGTCGTCTACGGCGGTCGCAGCTCCGAACACGCGATTTCCTGCGTATCCGCAGGCAGCATCCTGCGCAATCTCGATCCGCAGCGGTTCCACGTCGTCCCCGTCGGCATCACCCCGGAAGGCGCGTGGATGCTGACCGACGCGCAGCCGGACAGCCTCGCAATCACCGACGGCCGCCTGCCGGAGGTGACCGCCTCGTCGGGCACCGAACTGACATTGGCCGCCGATCCGGGCCGCGGCGGGCAACTGATGTCGCTCGGCCAGCGTGCCGGGGAAATGTTGGCGACGATCGACGTGGTGTTCCCCGTGCTGCACGGTCCGTACGGCGAAGACGGCACGATCCAGGGGCTCCTCGAGTTGGCGGGGGTGCCCTACGTCGGGGCGGGTGTACTGGCCAGCGCGGTGGGCATGGACAAGGAGTTCACCAAGAAGCTGCTGGGCGCCGCCGGACTGCCGATCGGCGATCACGAGGTGCTGCGGCCCCACCAGGACACCCTGAGTTTCGAGGCGCGGGAGCGGCTCGGCCTGCCCGTCTTCGTCAAACCGACACGAGGGGGGTCGTCGATCGGGGTCAGCCGGGTCACTGCGTGGGATCAGCTGCCGTCGGCGATCCAACAGGCCCGCCGCCACGACCCGAAGGTGATCATCGAAGCCGCGGTCCCGGGCCGCGAACTCGAATGCGGTGTGCTCGAATTCCCCGACGGCCGGGTCGAGGCCAGCGCGATCGGCGAGATCCGGGTCGCCGGCGTGCGCGGGCGCGAGGACGGCTTCTACGACTTCGCGACCAAATACCTCGAGGACGCCGCCGAACTCGACGTGCCCGCCAAGGTCGACGACGACGTGGCAGACGAGGTGCGACGGCTCTCGATTCAGGCGTTCAACGCGATCGACTGTCAGGGGCTGGCCCGCGTCGACTTCTTCCTCACCGATGACGGGCCCCTGATCAACGAGCTCAACACCATGCCGGGTTTCACCACCATCTCGATGTATCCGCAGATGTGGGCGGCGAGCGGTCTCGACTACCCGACCTTGCTGTCCACGATGGTGGAAACCGCGCTCACACGCGGTACCGGTCTGCGCTGACGGGCGAGACACCTCATCTACGGTCTGAGCGCAGGATCAACGCACCGGCGCGGGAACGACGGGCTCGGCGGGAAGCGCTTCGGCGATGACGGTGGACAGCAGCTGAATGGGCGTCGGACCCGAGCCCTGCGGCAATGTCAGGGCGACGTACACGCCGCGGTCGACGGCGTACCACGTGCTACGCGCCTGGTCGGCGCCCGCGTCGTCGACGCCGACCTCACTCACCCGGAACCACTGCACGTCGTCCACCACCTGCACCGGCGCACCGACGACGAACTCCGCGGGCCGTTCCACGCCGCAGCGCAGCACGATCGGCTCCCCCCGGCCCTCTGCCCGCCAGGCTGCCGCACCGGGGGGTGCGGGATCGGCCAGCGGTGCGCGGGTGTGCTCGCCGAGCTTCTCCGGCAGTTCGGCGGCGAGGTCGGCACATTCGGAGTTCGTGGCCTGTGGGGCGGGCACCGTCACCAACGGCACCGGCTGCTGTTGCTCGGGATTCTGGCGCAGCGCGGCGATCACCAGGATCGCCACGATCGCCGCGACCGCCACCACCAGAGCGGCGATCAGCAGCGCCCGTGGGGGCCCGTCACCGGTCTGCGAAGCCACGGCCCAACTCTAGAGAGGAACCCCGTTGGCGATCGGACAGGTCAGTGTTCGCGTGATTCCGGTCACCTGTTGAACATTGGGAACCACGGTGGCTCTGAGATCGGCCAAGGTGTCGGCGCCCACCCGCACGACCACGTCATACGGTCCCGTCACGGACTCCGCGGACACCACGCCGGGTAGCGCGGCGAGTTGTCTGGCGACGACCTCGGCGCGGCCCACCTCGGTCTGAATCAGCATGAAAGCCTCGACCACCCGCTGTTCCTCCACATCGCTGCATAGACTCCACGCCGCAGGCGCTTAACGTACCGCAGGTGCGGCCGGTGTTCAGGCCGGCACGGAACGGACAAAGTGCGGCCGCGACGGGAGGTGACATGGCGTCCGATGCCGAAACCCTGGCGCAAATGGGCGAGTTCGCGGTGATCCGGCGATTGGTGTCCGGGCGGCGCCAGCCGGGCGCCGTCGCGCTGGGGCCCGGTGACGACGCCGCGGTGCTGTTCGCGCCCGACGGAAAGACGGTCGTGAGCACCGACATGCTGGTGGCCGAGCGTCACTTTCGGCTGGACTGGTCGACACCTCATGACGTGGGGCGCAAGGCGATCGCACAGAACGCCGCCGACATCGAGGCGATGGGCGCACGCGCGACCGCCTTCGTGGTCGCGTTCGGAGCGCCCCCGGATACGCCGGCTGCCCAAGCCCTGCAACTCGCCGACGGCATGTGGCGCGAAGCCGAGTCGATGGGCGCGGGCATCGTCGGCGGCGACCTCGTCAGCGCGTCGCAATGGGTGATCTCGGTGACGGCGCTCGGTGACCTCGGCGGCCGTGAGCCGGTGCGCCGCAGCGGGGCGCGACCCGGTGAGGTGGTGGCCATCGTCGGCGACATCGGTCGTTCGGCCGCTGGATTCGATTTGTGGCGCAACGGTTTTCAGCGTTTCGACGAGCTTCGTCAGTGCCATGTGGCGCCGAGGCCGCCTTATGGTCAGGGCCGCATCGCCGCCGAAAGCGGCGCCACCGCGATGACCGACGTGTCCGACGGTCTGTTGGCCGACCTCGGTCACATCGCTGAGGCCTCCGGTGTCGGCATCGACCTGTCGACCGCGGCATTGACCGCTGACCGCGACGAGCTCGCCGGCGCCGCCGAAGCGGTGGGTGCCGATGCGTGGGCGTGGGTCCTCGGTGGCGGGGAGGACCATGCGCTGGTCGCGACCTTCCCAGGTCCGCCGCCGCCCCGGTGGCGGGCGATCGGCCGCGTGCAGGACGGTCCTGGGCGGGTCTTTGTCGACGGCGCGGCGTGGCAGGGGAATCCCGGGTGGCAGTCGTTCGACTAGTTAGGGTGTCGACTCGTGACCGTGTACGCCATTGCCCAACTGAGGTTCACGGACCGTGCCGCCTATGACCGCTACCAAGCCCGTTTCCTGGAGGTCTTCAACCGGTATTCGGGGACGTTGCTCGCGGCCGACGACTCTCCGCAGATCCTGGAGGGCCAGTCTGACCGCGAGAAGGTCGTGTTGATGTCGTTTCCCGATGAGGCCTCGTTTCGGGCCTGGGCCAACTCGCCCGACTACCAGGAGATCTCGAAGGACCGTCGAGCCGGCACCGACTCAGTGGTGATGCTGATCGAGGGATTGGCATGACGGCGCGGCCGCTGCACGAACTCGTCGAGCAGGGCTGGGCCACGGCTCTGGAGCCGGTCGCGGGCCAGGTCGCGCAGATGGGCGAGTTCCTGCGCGCCGAGCTGGCCGCCGGAAACGGGTATCTGCCTGCGGGCCAGAACGTGTTGCGCGCGTTCACTTTTCCGATGGACAGGGTGCGGGTGCTGATCGTCGGGCAGGATCCGTACCCGACGCCCGGTCACGCCGTCGGCCTCAGTTTCTCCGTGGCGCCCGAGGTGCGGCCCCTGCCGCGCAGCCTGGAGAACATCTTCAAGGAGTACGGAAGCGACCTCGGCTACGCCGCACCGGCCACCGGTGACCTGACGCCCTGGGCCGAGCGCGGGGTGATGCTGCTCAACAGGGTGCTCACCGTTCGACCCGGAAATCCCGCGTCGCATCGCGGTAAGGGCTGGGAAGCGGTGACCGAGTGCGCGATTCGCGCGCTGGTCGCACGTGGGCAGCCGTTGGTCGCGGTGCTGTGGGGTCGCGACGCCTCGACGCTCAAACCGATGCTGGACGACGCCGACTGCGTGGCGATCGAGTCGCCGCACCCGTCACCGCTGTCGGCCTCGCGCGGCTTCTTCGGCTCGCGACCGTTCAGCCGCGCGAACGAACTGCTCGAGAAGATGGGCGCCGAGCCGATCGACTGGCGGCTTCCCTAGAGCTATCCGACGCCGGGGATCGGCGGCGGCGAGGGGATCGGCGGAGGAGACGGAATCGCCGGGGGTGACGGCACGTCGGGGACCGGAACCTCGACGGTGCCCCCGTCAGCGCCCCCGCCCTCGGTGGTGGTGGCCGGCAGTTCCGGCGCCGGTGTGGTGGTCTCCGGCGCACTGGTCTCCACCGTCACCTCCACCGACGTGGTGGTCGGCGTTGTCGTGGTGGTGGTCTCGTCGCCGGCGGAGTCGCCGCCGGCGCACGCGGTCAGAAGGGCTAGCGCACATCCGGACGCCAGCGCGATCAGGGTGGATCTTGCTGCTGCACGAGAGGTCATGCAGCACGGCTTACCCGGTCGCCGACCGCGGCAATCGCCCGCGTGTCAGCCGCGCGAGACCTTTCCGGCCTTGATGCACGAAGTGCACACGTTCATGCGCTGCTTGTTGCCCCCGGGGCGGGTCACGGCGCGCACGGTCTGGATGTTGGGATCCCAGCGACGGCTGGTCCGGCGATGGGAGTGCGAGACCGACTTGCCGAAGCCGGGTCCCTTCCCGCAGATATCGCACACGGCAGCCATATGAGAACTCCTCAGATCAGTACGTGGGGTCCGGGTCGCGGCGCCGCGACCGGCGCGGCTCGACCCGACAACCTGACCAGAATACCGGCAGCCGCAGCGAACGCCAAAATGCTGGCCCGCGGTGCGTGCGGGCCCGCATCAGCCTACCGAGCGGCGAGAACGTCGTGCCGAGGCTGTCAGGTCTGATCGCTAGGCTGACCGGCACGGCGGGGTGCGTCAAGCGTCACATTTCTGCGGAGGTTAAGCATGTCGGCTCGACTGCTCGATGCCTTCACCCTGCAGAAGTGGTCGCACACCGCGGTCGGTGACCTCATCACCCACACCGACGAGATCAACCGGCTCAACGTGTTCCCGGTCGCCGACGCTGACACCGGCACGAACATGCTGTTCACGATGCGTTCGGCGTGGGCGCAAGCCGACGCCCTGGCCGGCGCCCGCGACGTCGCCGAGGTCGCTGCGGCGCTGGCGCGCGGCGCCATCCACGGGGCGCGCGGCAACTCCGGGGTGATCCTGTCCCAAATCCTGCGCGCGCTGGCCGAGGTCACCGCGGAAGCCTCGGCCGACCTGCGCGGTGGTCTCGACCGGGTGGACGGCCCGCTGTTCGCCGCCGCACTTCGCCACGCCGTGGTGCTGGTGATTCGGGCGATGGGCGAGGCCGTGCCGGGGACCATCGTCACCGTGCTCCAGGATGCGGCCGAGGCCGCCGAGCAGGCTTCGACCGACGGCGCCGAACTGCCCGACGTCGTGTGCAAGGCCGCGGATGCCGCGGCGCAGTCACTGGAGAGGACCACCGGCCAACTCGACGTGTTGGCGCGCGCGGGCGTGGTGGACGCGGGGGGCCGCGGCCTGCTGGTACTGCTGGACGCGATGAGCACGACACTGACCGACAGCGCCCCGCGGAGGCCGGAGTACGTCTCTGCGCGGCCGCCCGCCGACTCCGGTACCGCCCGGGTCGTCGCGGCGCCACAGTTCGAGGTGATGTACCTGCTCAGTGGATGTGATGCGGCGGGGGTCGAGAAATTGCGCAACGACCTCGACGCGCTGGGTGACTCGGTGGCCATCGCCGCCCCCTCTGACGGCAGCGGCCATTACTCGGTGCACGTGCATGCTGATGACGCCGGCGCCGCCGTCGAGGCGGGCCTCGCGGTGGGCGCGACAAGCCGCATCCAGATCACCGCCCTCACCGGCGCCGGCGCCCGCCCTGTCGGGTCGTGGTCGCGTGGACGGGCGGTGCTCGCCGTCGTCGACGGGCAGGGCGCCGAGGAGTTGTTCGCGGCCGAGGGCGCCCACGTGCTGCGACTCGAGGACGACGCGCCGGTGCGCGCCAAGCAACTGCTCCACGCGCTGGTCAACGCCGACGCAGGCCAGGCGATGATCCTGCCGAACGGATACGTCGCCGCCGAAGAACTGGTCGCCGGGTGCACAGCCGCGATGGGCTGGGGTGTGGACGTGGTACCCGTACCCACGGCGTCCATGGTTCAAGGCTTGGCGGCGCTGGCGGTCCATGACGACGCGCGCCAGGCCGTCGACGACGGATACACCATGGCCAGGGCGGCCGCCGGGGCCCGGCACGGATCCGTGCGGATCGCCACCGAAGAAGCGCTCACCTGGGCGGGGATGTGCAAGCCGGGCGACGGCCTGGGCATCTCCGGCGACGAGGTGCTGATCGTGGGTGAGGACCTGAGCGCGGCGGGAGCGGGGCTGATCGACCTGCTGCTGGCCGCCGGTGGTGAACTCGTCACGGTCCTCACCGGCGCCGGGGTCGACGAGGGTGTTGCCGCCGCACTCTCCGAGCACGTGCACGACCGGCACCTCGGCGTCGAACTGGTGACTTACCACACCGGCCACCGCGGCGATGCGCTGCTGATCGGGGTGGAGTAGCCGTGGCGACGCTGTCCGACCGTCTGGACTTCGTGCTCGGCAAGAAGGCCGCGGACCCGCTCGCCGAGCACTTCGGCATCCACACGGTCAACGATCTGCTGCGTCACTATCCCCGCAAGTACAGCGACGGGATGACCGTGCTCGACGAAGGCGAGGAGCTCGAAGAGGGCGAGCACGTCACGTTCGTCGACACCATCACCGAAACCCAAACCGGTGATATGAAGCCGCAGTTCGACAAGAAGACCAAGAAGATGAGGCAGCGCAAATGGTTGCGCGTCACGCTCGGTCGTCGAGGGCGCACGGTCACTGCGACGTTTTTCAACGCGGACTGGATGATGGACGGGCTGACCAAAGGAACGCGGCTGATGCTCTCGGGAGAGGTCAAGTACTTCCGCGGCACGTTGCAGTTGACGCACCCGGCGTTTCTCGTACTGGAGTCACCACGCGGCAAGACCTTCGGGACGAAGTCGCTCAAGACGATCGCGTCGACATCGGGAGCCACCGGCAACGAGCTACTTGCGGCGTTCGAACGTGAGTTCTTTCCGATCTACCCGGCAAGCGCCAAGGTGCAGACATGGGAGATCTACGCCTGTGTGCGTCAGGTGCTCGACGTGTTGGATCCGATCCCCGAACCGCTGCCCGAAACCTTTCTGCGACAACGTCATTTGATCACCGAGGATCAGGCGCTGCGGGCGATCCACACCGCGGAGAGGTCGGCCGACCGGGACGCGGCCGTCGCCCGTCTGACATACGACGAGGCCATCGGTCTGCAGTGGGCGCTGGTCGACCGACGCCACGGTGAGCGCAGCGAGTCCGGTCCGGTCGCCGAGCGCCGTGACGACGGGCTCGTCGCCGCCATGAGTGAACAGCTGCCGTTCGAATTGACCGACGGCCAGAAGGAAGTGCTCGACGTCATCTCGGGGGAGCTGGCCAACGCCCGGCCAATGAACCGCATGCTGCAGGGCGAGGTCGGTTCGGGCAAGACGATCGTCTCGGTGCTGGCGATGCTGCAGATGGTCGACGCCGGCTATCAGTGCGCCTTACTCGCGCCCACCGAAGTCCTCGCCGCACAACACGCCCGCTCCATCCGTGCCGTTCTCGGTCCGTTGGCGATGGCGGGTCAACTCGGTGGTGTGGACGGCGCCACCCGCATCGCGCTGCTGACCGGATCGATGACGGCGCAACAGAAACGCGCGGTACGCGACGAGGTCGACGGCGGTGAGGCGGGCATCGTCATCGGCACACACGCCTTGCTTCAGGACGCCGTCGAGTTCCACCGCCTCGGCCTGGTGGTCGTCGACGAGCAGCACCGGTTCGGCGTGGAGCAACGGGATCGGTTGCGCGGCAAGGCACCTGCGGGCATCACACCACATCTGTTGGTGATGACGGCCACCCCGATACCGCGCACCGTCGCCCTGACCTATTACGGCGACCTGGAGACCTCGACGCTGCGAGAGCTGCCGCGGGGCAGGCAACCGATCACCACCAACACCGTCTTTCTCAACGAGCACCCACGATGGCTGGACCGCGTATGGCAGCGCATCACCGAAGAGGTGAGCCAAGGCAGGCAGGCGTACGTGGTTGCCTCGCGGATCGACGAAAACGACAAGTCGGCCAACGACAAGGAGGCCGGTCCACCGCCGATCACGGTCGTCGAGTTGTTCGCCCGGCTCAGCCGCGGCCCGCTCGCCGGCCTCCGGCTCGGCCTCATGCACGGCAGGCTGCCCGCCGACGAGAAGGACGCCGTGATGGCCGCTTACCGCGCGGGTGACATCGACGTGCTGGTGTGCACGACGGTCATCGAAGTCGGCGTCGACGTGCCGAATGCGACGGTGATGGTGGTGATGGACGCCGACCGGTTCGGCATTAGCCAACTGCACCAGTTGCGCGGGCGGATCGGCCGCGGACAGCATCCGAGCCTGTGCCTGCTCGTCACCAAGCTCCCGCAGGGCTCCAAGGCCGGCGCCCGGCTGACCGCCGTCGCATCCACGTTGGACGGGTTCAAGCTCGCCGACCTCGACCTCTCCGAGCGGCAAGAGGGAGACGTGTTGGGCCTCAATCAATCCGGCCGCGCGATCACGCTGCGGTTCCTGTCGCTGCAGGAGCACCTCGACATCATCGTCACAGCGCGCGACTTCTGCGCACGGCTGTACGAGAACGATCCCGACAACCCGGGTATGGCGGCGTTGGCGGCCCCGTTCGTCAGCGACGACCGCGTCGAATTCCTGGACAAGGCATGAAGCGCGGGCATCTGCTGTGGCTGACGGCGATCGTCGCCCTCGCGGTGATCGTCGCCGTGCAGGCGGTCAACTCGGCAGGCGACCGGGCACAGTTCATCGCGCGCGCCGACATCCCGACCGTGGCTCCAGGCGTCGACGTTCTCGCCGGCGTCCCCGTCATACCGCTGCGAATTCGCGGATACGACTATCGCAGAGCCGCTTTCGGGGACAGCTGGACCGACGACAACTCGGCCCCGGGCGGGCACAACGGCTGCGACACCCGCAACGACATCCTCAACCGCGACCTCGACGACAAGACGTTCGTGTCGATCAAGCGTTGCCCTGACGCCGTTGCGACCGGCACGCTGCACGACCCGTACACCAACGCCGTCGTCGCCTTCACCCGCGGCGAGAAGACGGGCGCCGCAGTGCAGATCGACCACATCGTGCCGTTGGCGCTTGCCTGGGATCTCGGGGCGCGCAACTGGCCCGACGACCTGCGCGTCCGGTTCGCCAACGATCCGGCGAATCTCCTCGCGGTGGCCGGAAGCGCCAACCAGGACAAAGGGGATCAGGAGCCCGCGACCTGGATGCCACCCAATGCGGCGTTTCACTGTCAGTACGCGATGCAGTTCATCGCGGTGCTCCGCGGATACCGACTGCCGATCGACGCGCCGTCGGCCACCGCGCTGCGCGACGCCGCCGCCACCTGCCCGACGGGCTGAATTCCTCTAAGTGCTATGTGCCGGTATAGGTTTCGGGGTCCGGGCGAAACCGGGTGCCCTCGTCGAGGCCATTGAGTGAGGCCATCTCGTCGTCGGTGAGCTCGAAGTCGAACACCTCGAGGTTGGCGGCGATCCGCTCCGGTTTCGACGACCGGGCGATGACCGCGTTGCCGAGCTGAACGCTCCACCGGATCAACACCTGCGCGGCGGTCTTGCCGTGCGCCTGCGCCACCGACGTCACCGTCTCGTTTTCGAGCAGGCGGCCCACGCCCAGCGGGCCGTACGCCTGGGTGACGATGCCGTACCCGGCGTTGACCTCACGCAGCTCCGCCTGGCTGAGCAGCGGGTGCAGCTCGATCTGGTTGACCGCCGGGGTGAAGAACGACAGGTCGATCACGTCCGACAGGTGCTCGGCGTGGAAGTTGGCGACCCCGATCGACTTGGTGTCGCCGACCTCCTTGCGCTTCATCAACCCGCCCCAGCTGTCGACGTACTTGCCCTGTTCGCCGGCGGGCCAGTGGATCAGGTACAGGTCGACGTAGTCGAGCCCGAGCCTGCCCAGGCTCGCCTTGAGCGCGTCCTGCGACGACTGGAAGCCCAGATCGGAAGTGGCGAGCTTGGTGGTGACGAAGATCTCGTCACGAGGAACCCCGGACGCCTTGATGGCCCGTCCGACCGCTTCCTCGTTGCCGTATGAAGCGGCCGTGTCGATCAGCCGGTAACCGGCGGACAATGCCGCCAGCACCGCCTGCTCGGCCTCGGAGTCCGACAGCTCGCCGACGCCGAGTCCGAACACCGGCATCGTGTGGTCGTCGTTGAGCGTGACGGTCGGAACCGCAGCAGCATCGTCCGGCGATTCGGTCATTTCACCTACCCCGTGAATTCGAATGTTCGCGGATCGGGGCCCAACCGAGTGCCGTCGCCGAGCGTCGAGACGGACGCCATGTCCTGCTCGCTCAACTCGAAATCGAACACGTCGAAGTTGCTCACGATTCTCTCGGGGGTCACCGACTTCGGGATGACTATATTGCCGAGCTGCATATGCCACCTAATCAACACCTGGGCCGGTGTCTTCGCGTGCGCCTCGGCGACCGAGACCACGGTCTCTTTCGACAGCAGTGAACCCTGGCCGAGCGGACTCCACGCCTCGGTGGCGACGCCCATCTGGGCATGCATCTCGCGCAGCTCCTCCTGCTGCAGTAGCGGATGCAGTTCGATCTGGTTGACGGCCGGCACGATCCCGTTGGCGTCGACGAGTTCCCGCAGGTGTTCGGGCTCGAAGTTGCTCACCCCGATCGACCGGATGCGTCCCTGCTCACGCAGGTCGGCGAAAGCCTTGAAGGTTTCGACGAACGCGCCCTTGGCCGGCATCGGCCAGTGGATGAGGTACAGATCGAGGTAGTCGAGCCCCAGCCGGTCCATGCTCTTGTCGAATGCGCGCAGCGTGCTGTCGTAGCCCTGGTCGGAGTTCCACAGCTTGGTGGTGATGTAGACCTGATCGCGCGGCAGACCCGACTTCTTCAGTGCCTCGCCGACCTCGCGTTCGTTCTGGTACGCGGCGGCGGTGTCGATGTGGCGGTAGCCGGCCTCCAGCGCGGTCGCGACCGCGCGTTCGGTGTCCTCCCGCGGGGTCTGCCAAACTCCGAGCCCAACCTGCGGTATCGAATTACCGTCGTTCAACGTGATCGAGGGAGAAGCCATGAGCCAAAGTCTGCCAGGCGAGGCGCGGCCGGTCGTTCCGCCGAAGCGCGCGAAGGCGTCGATGGTCAGGGCCGGCGGCGTGACATCGCGTGCGATGCCGCGGATACCGGACGCCGTGAAGCGGCTGCTGCTGGGCGGTCGTTCTGTCGTCATCGATGGCAACACCCTCGACACGACCATGCAGCTGATGCTCGCCGGCCAGAAGACGGCAGGTCTTGGCGGACTGATGCTGAGTCCCGACGACGCCGAGGCGCGGGCGCTACTGGGAAAGCTGGCGGCAGCGTTCAAACAGAACATCCCCGTCGCGTCGGTGATGAACCTGGTGATACCGAGCCCCGAGGGCCCCGTACCCGCGCGCCACTACCGCCCTGCCGACGGCGACGGAGAACCGTTGCTGGTCTTCTACCACGGCGGTGGTCAGGTTGTCGGTGACCTCGATACGCACGACGACCTGTGCAGGCTGATCTGCCGGCAGGGCCGCATCCACGTCCTGTCGGTCGACTATCGGCTCGCCCCAGAGCACCCGGCGCCGGCGGGTAACGATGATGCTTTCGCCGCGTTCCGCTGGGCGCGCGAGCACGCCGCCGAACTCGGCGCGGACCCGGAGCGCGTCGCCGTCGGCGGTGACAGCGCCGGCGGCAACCAGGCCACGGTCGTCGCGCACCGCGCCCGCTCCGATGGGCCGCAACCCGCCCTGCAGTTCCTGCTGTACCCGGTGGTCAACTACCGCGACGAGACCCGGTCGCAGACCCTGTTCGACGACGGGTTCTTCCTCTCCCGAAACGACCTGCGGTGGTGTCGCGCCAAATACCTCAGCGGTGGAATCGACCCGGGCGACCCGCGCGTGTCGCCGCTGCTCGCCGACGACCTGTCGGGCTTGGCGCCGACGCTGATCGTCACCGCCGGTTTCGATCCGCTGCGCGACGAAGGAAGGCAGTACGCCGAGGCCATGCGGGCCGCCGGCGTTCGCGTCGACCACCGGGAGTTCGGATCGCTGATCCACGGCTTCGCGAACTTCTTCCCGTTCGGCGGTGACAGCGCCACCGCGATGGCCGAGGTCATCTCGGCGCTGCGCGCGCATCTGGCCCGCGGCTGACGGGGCGGCGGAATCGCGCCGGTACTCTTACCTGCGTGGCCTCGAAACCCAAGAAGACCCCGCGCTACGACCTGAAAGCGGCCGACCGCAAGCGGAACCGGGCTGTGCAGATCGGCCTGACCTCCGTTGTCGTGATCTTCGCGGTCGCGTTGGTGCTCTACATCGTGATGACCAAAGAAGACAAACCCGGTGAGGGCGAGACCAGGGCGGTCCGCGTCGCGTCGAGCAACGTGATCACCCAAGAGGGCACATCCGAGCCCAAAGCGGTGCTGGCACTCTACGAGGATTTCCTGTGCCCGGCGTGCGGGAACTTCGAGAAGCAGTTCGGCCCGACGATCAACCGGCTGATCGACAGCGGTGCGGTGGCCGTCGACTACAACATGGTGTCGATCCTCGACCGGGCGGGGCAGGGCTACTCGACCCGCGCGGCCAACGCCGGGTACTGCGTCGCCGAAGCGGACACCGAAGCCTTCCGGCGGTTCCACGGCGCGCTCTTCGCGCAACAGCCTCCCGAGGGTGTGGGACCCTTCCCGGACAACGCCCGGCTGATCGAGGTCGCCCGTCAGGCGGGGGTGACCGGTGAGGTTCCGGCCTGCATCAACGGGGGACGCTTCAACGACATGGTCAAGGGTCTGGCCAAGGCGAGCGGGGTCAACTCGACGCCGACCATCCGGATCAACGGTGAGGACTACTCGCCGTCGACACCCGACGCGCTGATCGCCGAGATCGAGAAGATCGTCGGCGAGGTGCCCGCACTGGACGCCGGCGCGCCGCCGCCCAACCCCGATCCGACCCAGCCGGCGAGGCCGTGACGCTCGCCGCGCCCGGGGCCGTCCAGCCGTCCGAACCCACGGCGCATGAGCCGGCGGGCCCGTCGGTGGGACGTCCGAGCGCGGTGTGGATCCTCATCGCGGGTGTGCTGGGGCTTGCCGCCGCGCTCGCGCTGACGGTCGAGAAAATCGAGCTGCTGATCGATCCGGAGTACATCCCGTCCTGCAGCTTCAATCCGGTGCTGTCCTGCGGCTCGGTGATGATCACGCCGCAGGCGTCCGCGTTCGGATTCCCCAACTCGCTGATCGGCATCATCTCGTTCACGATCGTGGTGGTGACCGGTGTGCTCGCGCTCGCCAAAGTCGAGTTGCCGCGCTGGTACTGGGCCGGCCTGGCCGTCGGCACGCTGTTGGGTGCCGCCTTCGTGCACTGGCTCATCTTCCAGAGCCTCTACCGCATCGGCGCGCTGTGCCCGTACTGCATGGTGGTGTGGGCGGTGACGATCCCGCTGTTGGTGGTCGTCGCGGTCATCGCGCTCGCGCCCCAACGCGGAAACACCGTTGCGCGAGTGCTGCACACGTGGCGGTGGTCCTTGGTCACGTTGTGGTTCACCGGCCTGCTCCTGCTGATCCTCGTGCGCTTCTGGAGCTACTGGTCCACGCTGATCTGATCCGCCCGGAGGTTAGAGTACGTGCGTGATCGCCCATGATCTCTAAAGTCCTGGTCGCCAATCGTGGCGAGATCGCGATCCGCGCTTTCCGGGCCGCCTACGAGATGGGGATCGACACCGTCGCGGTCTACCCGTACGAGGACCGCAACAGCGTGCACCGGCTGAAGGCCGACGAGTCCTACCAGATCGGCGAAACCGGCCATCCCGTGCGCGCGTACCTGTCGGTCGAGGAGATCATCCGGGTCGCAAAGCATGCGGGAGCCGACGCGGTCTATCCGGGATACGGCTTCCTGTCGGAGAATCCGGCCTTGGCGGCGGCGTGCGCGCAGGCCGGGATCACATTCGTCGGGCCCAGCGCCGATGTGCTCGAGCTGACGGGCAACAAGTCGCGGGCGATCGACGCGGCCCGCTCGGCCGGGCTGCCGGTGCTCAACTCGTCGGCCCCGTCGGCGTCGGCCGAGGAGTTGATGGCCGCCGCCGACGGCCTGGAGTTCCCGTTGTTCGTCAAAGCCGTGTCAGGGGGCGGCGGCCGGGGGATGCGGCGGGTCGCCGACATCGACGCGCTGGCCGACGCGATCGATGCCGCGGCGCGCGAAGCCGAGTCGGCGTTCGGCGACTCGACGCTGTATCTCGAACAGGCCGTGCTCAACCCTCGCCACATCGAGGTGCAGATCCTGGCCGACACCCACGGCAACGTGATGCACCTGTTCGAACGGGACTGCAGCGTGCAGCGCAGGCACCAGAAGGTCATCGAGCTCGCGCCCGCCCCGAACCTCTCAGACGAACTGCGGCAACGGATTTGCCAGGACGCGGTCGCGTTCGCCCGGCAGATCGGCTATACCTTCGCGGGCACCGTCGAGTTCCTGCTCGACGAGCGCGGCCATTACGTGTTCATCGAATGCAACCCGCGCATCCAGGTCGAGCACACGGTCACCGAAGAGATCACCGATGTCGACCTGGTGTCCAGCCAGTTGCGCATCGCCGATGGTGAGACGTTGGAGGGCCTGGGCTTGAGCCAGGAGGCGCTGCCGTCACCGCGTGGTTTCGCGCTGCAGTGCCGGATCACCACCGAGGACCCCGCCAACGGATTCCGGCCCGACACCGGCCGCATCACCGGATACCGCACCCCGGGCGGTGCGGGCATCCGGCTGGACGGCGGTACCCACCTGGGCGCGGAGATCAGTGCGCATTTCGACTCGATGCTGGTGAAGCTGACGTGTCGCGGACGCGACTTCGGCACCGCGGTGGCGCGGGCGCGCCGCGCGCTGGCCGAGTTCCGGATCCGCGGGGTGTCGACGAACATCCCGTTCCTGCAAGCGGTGGTCAACGATCCGGATTTCCGGGCCGGACGCATCACGACGTCGTTCATCGACGAACGCCCGTATCTGCTGACCGCCAGAACGCCCGCCGACCGCGGCACCAAGATCCTCAACTACCTGGCCGACGTGACGGTCAACCAGCCACACGGCCCGCGAACCGCGTCGGTGTACCCGCAGGACAAGCTGCCTGACATCGATCTGCAGGCGCCGGCGCCCGACGGCAGCAAGCAGCTGCTGACCGAGCTGGGCCCCGAGGGGTTCGCCCGCTGGCTGCGCGACTCCAAACCGTTGGGCCTCACCGACACGACATTCCGCGACGCCCACCAGTCGCTGCTGGCCACCCGGGTGCGTACCACCGGATTGTTGATGGTGGCGCCCTACGTCGCGCGGATGACCCCGCAGTTGCTCTCGCTCGAATGCTGGGGCGGGGCGACTTACGATGTGGCGCTTCGGTTCTTGAAGGAAGACCCGTGGGAGCGGCTGGCCGCGCTGCGGGAGGCCGTCCCGAACATCTGCCTGCAGATGCTGCTGCGCGGCCGCAACACCGTCGGTTACACCCCGTATCCGGAGACCGTCACCCACGCCTTCGTCGCCGAGGCGACGGCGACGGGCATCGACATCTACCGCATCTTCGACGCGCTCAACAACGTCGAATCCATGCGCCCGGCCATCGACGCGGTCCGCGAAACCGGCACGGCCATCGCCGAAGTCGCGATGAGCTACACCGGGGACCTGTCCGACCCCGGCGAGAACCTCTACACCCTGGACTACTACCTCAAGCTCGCCGAGCAGATTGTCGACGCGGGCGCCCACGTGCTGGCGATCAAGGACATGGCCGGGCTGTTGCGCCCGCACGCGGCGCACACATTGATCAGCGCTCTGCGCAGCCGCTTCGATCTGCCGGTGCACGTGCACACCCACGACACCCCGGGCGGCCAGTTGGCGACGTATCTGGCCGCGTGGCAGGCGGGCGCGAGCGCCGTCGACGGAGCATCGGCGCCGCTGGCCGGCACCACCAGCCAGCCCGCGCTGAGTTCGATCGTGGCCGCGACCGCGCACACCGAGTTCGACACCGGGTTGTCGCTGCAAGCGGTGTGCGACCTCGAACCGTATTGGGAGGCGCTGCGAAAGGTGTACGCGCCGTTCGATGTTGTGGCGTCTGGGCCTCCTTCTCCGACGGGGCGGGTGTATCACCACGAGATCCCCGGCGGTCAGCTGTCGAACCTGCGCCAGCAGGCGATCGCGCTCGGGTTCGGCGACCGCTTCGAGGAGATCGAAGCCAACTACGCCGCTGCCGACCGGGTGCTCGGCCGGCTCGTGAAGGTGACCCCGTCGTCGAAGGTGGTGGGCGACCTCGCGCTGGCGTTGCTCGGGGCCGGCATCAGCGCCGATGAATTCGCCTCGGACCCAGCGCGGCTCGACATTCCCGATTCGGTGATCGGATTTCTGCGCGGCGAACTCGGGGATCCGCCCGGCGGATGGCCCGAACCGCTGCGCACCAAGGCGTTGGCCGGTCGTGCGCCGGCCAAGTCGCAGGAGGAACTCAGCGAGGAGGACGAAGCGGTGCTCGCCCAGGCGGGCCCCAAGCGGCAGGCCGCGCTGAACCGGTTGCTGTTCCCCGGTCCGACAAAGGAACTCGAGGCCCACCGCGAGCAGTACGGTGACACGTCGAGCCTGTCGGCGAACCAGTTCTTCTACGGGTTGCGCAGCGACGAGGAGCATCGGGTCCGGTTGGAGCGGGGCGTCGAACTGCTGATCGGGCTCGAGGCGATCTCCGATCCCGACGAGCGCGGCATGCGGACCGTGATGTGCATCCTCAACGGCCAACTGCGGCCGGTACTGGTGCGGGACCGCAACGTCGCCAGCGACATCCCGACCGCGGAGAAGGCCGACAAGTCCAATCCCGACCACATCGCGGCACCCTTCGCCGGTGTGGTCAGCGTCGGCGTCTCCGTCGACGACGAGGTGCAGGCCGGTCAGACGGTCGCCACGATCGAGGCCATGAAGATGGAGGCCGCCATCACCGCACCCAAAGCGGGCAAGGTGAACCGGGTCGCGGTCTCGGACACGGCGCAGGTCGAAGGCGGCGATCTGCTGGTGGTGATCAGCTGACCCGCATCATTGCCGGCGCGTTGGGCGGTCGACGAATCACCGTGCCCCAGAACAGGTCTGGGGGAGGGACCCGTCCCACCACCGACCGGGTGCGAGAAGCGTTGTTCAACATGCTGGCTGCGCGCATCGACTTCGGCGGGATCGCGGTGCTCGATCTGTACGCCGGCTCGGGCGCGCTCGGGCTCGAGGCGCTCTCGCGCGGTGCGGCGGAGGCGACGTTCGTCGAGTCCGACCGGCGCGCCGCGGGCGTCATCGCCGACAACATCGAGGCGCTCGGTGTCACCGGGGCCAGCGTGCGGCGCGCCGCCGTCACCGAGGTGCTGGCCGCGGGCAGCTCGCGACCGGTCGACCTGGTCTTCGCCGATCCGCCGTACGACCTCACCGCCGAGCAGGTCGAGTCGGTGCTGATGCTGCTCGCCGAACGGGGTTGGGCCGGAGCGGGAACCGTCGTCGTGGTGGAACGCGCGGCAAGCGGACCCCCCCTGACGTGGCCGCCGGGCTGGCGGGCATGGCCGCCGCGCGCCTACGGCGACACCCGCCTGGAGCTTGCCGAGGCGCCGGAGCGGCCCTGCTAGCGTCATCGCTCATGAGCGGCGCGGTATGCCCGGGATCCTTCGACCCGGTCACCCTCGGGCACGTCGACGTCTTCGAACGCGCGGCCGCGCAGTTCGACGAGGTGATCGTGGCGGTTCTGGTCAATCCGAACAAGAAGGGCATGTTCACCCTCGACGAGCGCATCGCGATGATCGAGGAGGCCACCGAGCACCTGCCGAACCTGCGCGTCGAATCGGGTCAGGGCCTGGTGGTCGACTTCGCCCGGCAGCGCGGCGTCACAGCGATCGTCAAAGGACTGCGCTCTGGTACCGACTTCGAATACGAACTGCAGATGGCGCAGATGAACAAGCATATCGCCGGCGTCGACACCTTCTTCGTGGCCGCGACGCCGCAGTACTCGTTCGTGTCGTCGTCGTTGGCCAAGGAGGTCGCGTCGATGGGTGGCGATGTCTCCGAACTGCTTCCCGCCACGGTCAACACGCGTCTGCAGGCCAAGCTCAGCCAGGGTTAACCCGCCCCAGCCGGGGTAGTCAGGTGGAGGCGCACAGCCCATTCGCGCCCACACCACTACCGAGAATGCAGGAGGTTTCTGCCATGGCTGAAACGTTCGTCCAGAACACCGATGATGTCGTGAAGTTCCTGACCGACCAACACAACCTGATCAAGGACCTGTTTGAGGAGGTCTTCAGCGCCTCCGACGAGAAGGCCCGGGAGAAGGCGTTCACGGACCTGCGTCAACTCCTCGCCGTGCATGAGACCGCCGAGGAAATGGTGGTGCACCCGCGCGCGCGCAACGAGGTCGCCGACGGTGACGCGATCGTCGATGCGCGCCTCAAGGAGGAGCACGAGGCCAAGGAGTTCTTGTCGCGGCTCGAGAAGATGGATTTCGGATCCAAGGAATTCCTCGACGAACTCGCGAAGTTCCGCGACGACGTGGTGGAGCACGCCGAGCTCGAGGAGCACGAGGAATTCAACAAGTTGCAACGCAAGCTCGACGGTGACGACCTCAAGCGGATGGCAGGCGCCGTGCAGGCCGCGCAGGCGATCGCGCCGACCCGGCCGCATGCCGGCGTGGAATCGGCCAAGGCCAATTTCGCGGTCGGACCGTTCGCCTCGATGCTCGACCGCGCACGCGACCTCATCAGCGCGGCGGTGAAGTAGCCGGCCTCATCTGCCGCCGATTCTGAACCTGTGTTCGACTAATCGTGGATTTCTCGCGCACATGTTCAGTTTCGACGAGAACTCGCCCGCCCCCGGCCGGCCGGACGCCATCGGTGTGACGGCGACTGGGGGCGGGTTTTTCCGGTGAATTCGACCCCTCAACGCCGGGTTGACATAATGCGAGCAGCAATTCAGCCGGGAGTTGCGGCCTGGGGAGTGGAGCGACTCAGCAATCCATGAATTTCGGAGGTCCGGGGCGACACACCGGGCCGGAAGCTGAGTCACAGGGGTAACACCAGGCACACTAGTAACTGTCAACTACGCCTGGAGGGTGTTGCCGTGTACCGAGTTTTTGAGGCGCTCGACGAACTGAGCGCGATTGTGGAAGAAGCCCGCGGCGTGCCGATGACGGCGGGCTGCGTCGTGCCCCGCGGTGATGTCCTCGAGCTGATCGACGACATCAAGGACGCGATTCCCGGTGAGCTCGACGATGCCCAGGACGTCCTCGATGCCCGCGACGGGATGCTGCGCGAGGCCAAGGACCACTCCGACTCGATGGTGTCCACGGCCACCGCGGAGGCGGACTCCGTTCTGAACCACGCCCGCGCGGAGGCGGACCGGCTGCTTGCCGACGCGAAGGCGCAGGCCGATCGCATGGTGGCCGAGGCTCGCCAGCACAGCGAGCGGATGGTCGGAGAGGCCCGCGAGGAGGCCAACCGCGTCGCCGCCACCGCCAAGCGCGAGTACGAGGCCAGCACCGGACGGGCCAAGACCGAAGCCGACCGGCTCATCGAGAGCGGCAACCTCGCCTACGAGAAGGCTGTGCAAGAGGGCATCAAGGAACAGCAGCGCCTGGTGTCGCAGACCGAGATCGTGCAGACCGCGACCGCCGAGGCGACCCGGTTGATCGACTCGGCACACGCCGAGGCCGATCGACTGCGCGGCGAGTGCGACATCTACGTCGACAGCAAGCTCGCGGAGTTCGAGGACTTCCTCAATGGCACGTTGCGCTCCGTCGGTCGAGGTCGGCACCAACTTCGCACCGCCGCGGGCACGCACGACTACGCGGCCCGCTGAGCGCCAAGGGCCGCCAAGAATCCTCGCCGTAAAATCGGTACTTATGGCGACGCATGCCAAAGCGGCGGCGCATCGCGCGTCACAATCGCCGCTCGTGATCAACATTTCCCGGCTCGGTAGGCGGCCCGGGTCGATGATGGCCGTCTCCGAGACGGTGCCCAGCCCGTCACGCATCGGGCTGGACCTGATCGGGATCGACCAAGGAACACCGCTGACCCTTGACCTGCGCGTGGAGTCGGTGTCGGAAGGCGTCCTGGTCTCCGGGACGGTGTCCGCGCCGACGACAGGCGACTGCGCGCGATGCCTGACACCGGTCACCGGGGACGTCGAGATTCACCTCACCGAACTGTTCGCCTATCCCGACAGCGCCACCGACGAGACGACCGAAGCCGACGAGGTCGGTCGCGTCGTGGACGACACCGTCGACCTGGAGCAGCCGATCATCGACGCCGTCGGACTGGTGCTGCCGTTCGCGCCGCTGTGCGGTCCGGACTGCGCGGGCCTGTGCCCGGACTGCGGTGTGGCGTTGGCCACCGCCGAACCCGGTCACCGCCACGAGCGGATCGATGCGCGATGGGCGAAGCTGGCCGGCATGTTCGACACTGTCGGCGGAGCCGACGATCCGACTGAGGACACGCGTGAGTGACCGCGCCGCGCTGCTGGCGGCGCTGGGTGTCGATCTGCCCGACGAACTGCTCACCATGGCGCTCACCCATCGCAGCTACTCCTACGAGAACGGAGGCCTGCCGACCAACGAGCGATTGGAGTTTCTCGGCGACGCCGTGCTCGGACTGACCATCACCGAGGAGCTCTACCACCGGCACCCCGACAGGTCCGAAGGCGATCTGGCCAAGCTGCGCGCCAGCATCGTCAACACCCAGGCGCTCGCCGACGTCGGTCGTCAGTTGTCCGATGACGGGCTCGGTGCGCATCTGTTGCTCGGCAAGGGCGAGCTGAACTCGGGAGGCGCGGACAAGGCCAGCATTCTGGCCGACGGCGTCGAATCCCTGCTGGGCGCAATCTATTTGGAGCATGGCAACGCGATCGTCCGTGAGGTGATCCTGCGGCTGTTCGGCAAGCTGCTGGACACCGCGCCCACGCTGGGCGCCGGGCTGGACTGGAAGAGCAGCCTGCAGGAGTTGACCGCCTCGCGCGGCCTTGGCGCGCCGGCCTACGTCGTCACTTCGACGGGCCCGGACCACGACAAGGAGTTCACCGCGACCGTCGTGGTGACCGACACCGAATACGGCAGGGGCGTCGGGCGCACCAAGAAGGAGGCCGAACTGAAGGCGGCCGCGGCGGCGTGGAACGCGCTGACCGCCGAGGTAGATGCCTGAGCTTCCCGAGGTCGAAGTCGTCCGCCGCGGATTGGACGCACACGTCGTCGACAAGACCATCACCGCTGTGCGCGTGCATCATCCGCGCGCGGTGCGCCGGCACGAGGCCGGCCCCGCGGATCTGACTGCGCGGCTGCTGGATTCGCGCGTCATCGGCACCGGGCGCCGGGGCAAGTATCTGTGGCTGACACTGGACGACGGCTCCGCGCTGGTGGTGCACCTCGGCATGAGCGGGCAGATGCTCTTGGGTGAGGTGCCCAACGCGAACCATCTGCGCATCGCTGCGCTGCTGGACGACGGGACCGCGTTGAGCTTCGTCGACCAGCGCACGTTCGGCGGATGGATGCTCACCGACATGGTCACCGTCGACGGGACCGACGTTCCGGTGCCCGTCGCACACCTCGCGCGCGACCCACTCGATCCGCAGTTCAACCGCGACGGGGTCGTCAAGGTGTTGCGCACCAAGCACTCCGAGGTCAAACGTCAACTGCTCGACCAGACGGTGGTGTCGGGCATCGGCAACATCTATGCCGACGAGGCGCTGTGGCGCGCGAAGATCAACGGCGCCCGGCTGGCGTCGTCTCTGAGTCGGCCGAAGCTGGCCGAGCTGCTCGACGCGGCGGCGAAGGTGATGGGGGAGGCGCTCGCGCAGGGCGGGACGTCTTTCGACTCGCTGTATGTCAACGTCAACGGCGAGTCGGGCTACTTCGACCGGTCGCTGGACGCCTATGGGCGCGAAGGCGAACCGTGTCGACGCTGCGGGGCGATCATGCGGCGGGAGAAGTTCATGAACCGCTCGTCGTTCTACTGCCCGCGCTGCCAGCCCCGGCCGCGAGTTCGACGCAGCTAAACTTCCGCGAGCGACCGCGTCTGTACGCCGACACGCCGCAGAAATTTGGCAATTTGCGGTCGCTCACGGAGAAGAGGAGCCATGACCGAACTGTGGGTTGAGCGAACGGGGGCGCGGCGCTACACCGGACGCAGCTCGCGCGGCGCTGAGGTGCTCGTCGGCAGCGAGGACGTCGACGGCGTCTTCACGCCCGGCGAGCTGCTGAAGATCGCGCTCGCGGCCTGCAGCGGGATGGCCAGCGACGTGCCCCTGCAGCGGCGCCTTGGCGAGCAGTACCGCACCACGATCCGCGTCTCCGGGGACGCCGACCGCGAGCAGGAGCGCTACCCGCTGCTCGAAGAGCGGATGCAACTCGACCTGTCCGGGCTGTCCGAGCAGGAGCGGGCGCGCGTGCTGACGGTGGTCGAGCGCGCCATCGACCAGGTCTGCACCGTCGGCCGCACCCTCAAGTCTGGGACGGAAGTGACGTTTGAGGTAGATGATGCAGGAGTTAGCTGAGGTACGTCTGACGGCGTGGGTGCACGGGCACGTGCAAGGTGTCGGGTTCCGGTGGTGGACGCGCGCCCGTGCACTGGAACTGGGGCTCACCGGATTCGCGGCCAACAAGCCCGACGGCCGGGTTCAGGTGGTCGCACAGGGCCCACGCGAATCCTGTCAGAAGCTGCTTGACCTGCTGCAAAGCGGAGAAACGCCGGGTCGGGTCGACAACGTCGTCGCCGACTTCACAGAACCTCGCGACTCGCTACAAGGGTTCACCGAGCGATAGCCGCCGCGGCGGTAGTGTGGCACGTCGTGCACCTCAAGAGTCTGACCCTGAAGGGCTTCAAGTCGTTTGCTTCGCCGACGACTCTGCGCTTCGAGCCAGGCATCACGTGCGTGGTGGGGCCCAACGGGTCGGGCAAGTCCAATGTTGTCGACGCGCTCACCTGGGTGATGGGGGAGCAGGGCGCCAAGACGTTGCGCGGCGGCAAGATGGAAGACGTCATCTTCGCGGGCACGTCGTCGCGTCCGCCGCTGGGCCGCGCCGAGGTGACGGTGACGATCGACAACTCCGACAACTCGCTGCCCATCGACTACTCCGAGGTCTCGATCACCCGGCGGATGTTCCGCGACGGTGGCAGCGAGTACGAGATCAACGGCAGCAGTTGCCGGCTGATGGACGTCCAGGAACTGCTGTCCGACTCCGGTATCGGCCGCGAGATGCACGTCATCGTCGGACAGGGGAAGCTCTCCGAGATCCTCGAGTCGCGACCCGAAGACCGGCGCGCGTTCATCGAGGAGGCCGCCGGCGTCCTCAAGCACCGCAAGCGCAAGGAAAAGGCGGTCCGCAAGCTCGACGCGATGTCGGCCAACCTCAACCGGTTGACCGACCTGACCACCGAACTGCGTCGTCAGCTCAAACCGCTCGGGCGGCAGGCCGAGATGGCCCGGCGCGCCCAGACCATCCAGGCCGATCTGCGCGACGCACGGCTGCGGCTGGCCGCCGACGACCTCGTCACCCGCCGCGCCGAGTTCGACAACACGAACCAGGCCGAGACCACGCTGCGGCGCGAACACGATGAGATCGCCACGCGGCTGGAGGCCAAGACCGCGGAACTGGCCGCACACGAGACGGCGGTGGGCAGCCTCAGCGAACGCGCGGACGCGGCCCAGCAGACGTGGTTCGCGCTGTCCGCGCTCGCCGAACGCGTCGGCGCGACCGTGCGCATCGCCAGCGAGCGCGCACAGCATCTCGACACCGAACCCGAGGCGTCGACGGGCCCGGACCCCGACGCCCTGGACGCTCAAGCCGACGAGGTCGCCGAACAGGAGCGCCGGCTGCTCGGCGAGTTGACCGAGTCACGCGGCAAGCTCGAGGCCGCCCGCGCCGAACTCGCTGAACGCGAGCGCGTCGCGGCCGAGGCCGAACGTGCGCACATGGCCGCGGCGCGGGCCGAAGCCGATCGCCGCGAGGGTCTGGCGCGGCTCGCCGGCCAGGTCGACACGATGCGCACCCGCGTGGAGTCGATCGACGAGACCGTCGCCCGCCTCAGTGGCAGCATCGACGACGCCGCCACCCGCGCGCAGCAGACCCAGGCCGAGTTCGAAACCGTGCAGAGCCGCGTCGGTGAACTCGACGCCGGTGAGGTCGGGCTGGACGAACACCACGACCGGACGGTCGCCGCGCTGCGGCTCGCCGACGAACGGGTCGCCGAACTGCAGGCCGCCGAACGCGGCGCCGAACGTCAGGTGGCATCGCTGCGCGCGCGTATCGAAGCCCTCTCCGTCGGTCTCGACCGCAAGGACGGAGCGGCCTGGCTGCAGAAGAACCGCGGCAGCGCAGGGCTTCTCGGTTCGATCGCCAACCTGCTGAAGGTGCGCAACGGATACGAGGTGGCCGTCGCGGCGGTGCTCGGTGCCGCGGCCGACGCGGTGGCCGCCGAAAGTCCGGGGGCCGCCCGCGCCGCGGTCGCGGCGCTCAAGGAATCCGACGGCGGCCGGGCGGCGATCGTCCTCAGCGACTGGCCGAATCGCGAAGTGCCGCAGGCGCAGTCGCTGCCCGACGGCGCGGTGCGCGCGGTGGACCTGGTCGAGGCTCCACCGCGGCTGCAGGGTGCGGTGCGGGCCATGCTCTCCGACGTCGTGGTGGTCTCGGACCTGGCCGCTGCGCTGGACGCGGTCGCAGCGCATCCGACGCTGCGCGCGGTCACCACCGACGGCGATCTCGTGGGTCCGGGCTGGGTCAGCGGCGGGTCCGATCGCAAACCCAGCACGCTCGAGATCGCATCAGAAGTCGAAAAGGCCCGCGCCGAGCTCGCCGAGGCCGAGAAGCAGGTCAACGAGCTGTCGGCGGCGCTGTCGGGTGCGCTGACCGAACAGTCCAGCCGTCAGGATGCCGCGGAGCAGGCGCTCGCTGCGCTCAACGAATCCGACGCGGCGATCTCGGCGATCTACGAGCAGCTGGGTCGACTCGGTCAGGATGCCCGTTCGGCCGACGACGAATGGCAGCGGCTGATCCACCAGCGAAATGAGCTGGAAGCCAATCGTTCTCGCACCGTCGATGAACTCACCGAACTCGAGCAGAGGCTGCGCAACGCACAGCAGGCGCCGACGCTCGAAGCCGAGCCCGTCAATCGGCAGGAGACGACGGCAGCGGCAGAGGCGGCCCGCGGCGCTGAGGTGGAGGCCCGGCTGGCGGTACGCACCGCCGAAGAGCGCGCGAATGCCGTTCGCGGGAAGGCGGATTCGTTGCGCCGAGCCGCTGCTGCCGAACGTGAGGCCAGACTGCGCGCCATGCGTGCCCGCGAGGCTCGTCGGCATGCAGCGGCCGTGGCCGCCGCAGTGGCGGAATCGGGTCGTGTTGTGGCGCAACGGCTGAGCGCCGTTGTAACGGTGGCGTCGCGCGCCCGCGACGACGTGGCCGCCGAACGGCAGCACCGCGCCGCCGCGCTGGCCAAGACACGCGACGAGGTCAACGAGCTCACGGCCAAGGTCAACGGCCTCACCGAGGCACTGCACAAGGACGAGGTCGCCAAGGCGCAGGCTGCTCTGCGTATCGAACAGCTCGAGGAGCAGATTCTCGAGCAGTTCGGCATGGCCACCGCCGACCTCATTGCCGAGTACGGACCCGACGTGCCGCTTCCGCCAACGGAATTGGAGATGGCCGAGTACGAGCAGGCGCGCGAACGCGGGGAGCAGGTCACCACGCCCGCCCCCATGCCGTTCGACCGGGTGACGCAGGAACGGCGCGCCAAGAAGGCCGAGCGAGAGCTCAACGAGCTGGGCCGGGTCAATCCGCTGGCGCTCGAGGAGTTCGCCGCGCTCGAGGAGCGCTACAACTTCCTGTCCACCCAGCTCGAGGACGTCAAGGGGGCGCGCAAGGATCTCCTCGACGTGATCGACGACGTGGACGCCCGCATCCTGCAGGTGTTCACCGAGGCCTACGCCGACGTGGAACGTGAGTTCACCCAGGTGTTTTCGACGCTGTTCCCCGGCGGCGAAGGCCGGCTGCTGCTCACCGATCCCAACGACATGCTCACCACCGGCATCGAGGTCGAGGCGCGTCCGCCCGGCAAGAAGATCAAGCGGTTGTCGCTGCTGTCCGGCGGTGAGAAGTCGTTGACGGCCGTGGCCATGCTTGTTGCGATCTTCCGCGCGAGGCCATCGCCGTTCTATGTGATGGACGAGGTCGAGGCGGCGCTCGACGATGTGAACCTGCGCCGGCTGATCAGTTTGTTCGAGCAGCTGCGTGAGCGTTCCCAGCTGATCGTGATCACCCACCAGAAGCCGACGATGGAGGTCGCCGACGCGCTGTACGGAGTCACCATGCGCGACGACGGCATCACCGCGGTCATCAGCCAGCGCATGCGCGGGCAGGAACTGGTCGGCGCGGCCAACTGATCGGCGATTTGTGCACATTTCGGAGCGCTGAGCGCAACACACGGTGCACAAATCCTCGGTGAGGGGGCGTGGGGGCGTTGGCGCGGACTCACCTTGAGACAATGGCGCCGTGACTGATGTTGGCTCGATGGGTTTGTGGATCGCGATCGCGGTCATCGCCGTTTTGCTGGTCGCCGCGCTCGTCGTCGGGCTGGTGCGGTATCGACGCCGGCGCATCCGGTTGTCGTCGACGGAGACGGCCACGCCGATCGACCGTTCCGGAGGCTATACCGCCTCATCAGGGATCACGTTCTCGCAATCCGCGCCGACCGCGCCCCCCGAACGCATCGACACCACCGGCTTGCCCGCCGTCGGCGACGACGCCACGATTCCGCGCGACGCGCCCAAGCGCCCGATCGCCGACGTACAACTACCCGAGCCGCCGGTCGAGGAGCGCCCCGCGCCCGCGCCTCCGGAGCCGGCGCCCGCACCTGAACCTGCAGAACCGACCCCCGTCGTCGAGGAATCGGCGACCGTCGTCGATGAACCCGCGCCCGCCCTCGACGAGATCGCACCGACCGAAGGACGGCTGGAGCGGCTACGCGGCAGGCTCGCCAAGTCGCAGAACACTCTCGGCCGCAGCATGTTGGGGCTGCTCGGCGGCGGCGACCTGGATGACGAGTCGTGGGAGGAAGTCGAAGACACGCTGCTGATCGCCGACCTGGGGCCCGTGGTGACGGAGTCGGTGGTCGCCGCGCTGCGCTCGCGGATGGCCAGCAGCCGGGTGCGGAACGAGGCCGACGCCCGCGGGGTACTGCGCGATGTCCTCATCGAGGCACTGCAGCCCGACCTCGACCGCTCGATCAGGGCTCTGCCGCACGCGGACAAACCCTCGGTGCTGCTGGTCGTCGGGGTGAACGGAACCGGTAAGACGACCACGGTCGGCAAGCTGGCCCGCGTCCTGGTCGCCGACGGCCGCCGCGTCGTCCTGGGGGCGGCCGACACTTTCCGCGCCGCCGCGGCCGACCAGTTGCAGTCATGGGCGTCGCGGGTGGGCGCCCACGTGGTGCGGGGCGCCGAGGGCGCCGACCCCGCCTCGGTGGCCTTCGACGCCGTCGACGAGGGCATCAAGGACGGCGCCGACGTCATTGTCATCGACACCGCCGGACGCCTGCACACCAAGACCGGGCTGATGGACGAGCTCGGCAAGGTCAAGCGCGTCGTCAGCCGCCGCGCCGAAGTCGACGAGGTCCTGCTGGTGCTCGATGCCACGATCGGCCAGAACGGCCTGCCCCAGGCCAGGGTGTTCGCCGAGGTCGTCGACATCACCGGCGTGGTGCTGACGAAGCTCGACGGAACGGCCAAGGGCGGAATCGTTTTCCGTGTGCAGCAGGAACTGGGCGTTCCGGTCAAACTCGTCGGACTCGGCGAGGGCGCAGACGATCTCGCGCCGTTCGAGCCCGCGGCGTTCGTCGACGCGCTGCTCGGCTGATCCGACGCGTCGGCACGGGCTGTGCGCGACGGCTGGATCCGCGTGGAAACACGAGCGTAACGCTTCGGGCGTGTCCGTTCACTTAGTGGAAACGGAACAGAATCACCGGTGAAACGCGAGCCGAAGAGTCTCTTCGGGAGGCCGATCCGATCGGCGCACTTCCCAAGGAGGTTCACACAAAGTGGTTTCAGCCTTACCCCTTGCCCTACCCGATGATGCGTTCGCGCCGTTCGGCCCCGACGGGTTGAGTTCCGGCGACACCGCATGGGTGCTCACCGCCGCGGCGCTGGTTCTGTTCATGACGCCCGGTCTCGCGTTCTTCTACGGTGGGTTGTCGCGCCAGAAGTCGGTTCTGAACATGATGATGATGTCGTTCGGAACCCTCGGCGTCGTCAGCGTCGTCTACGTGTTGTGGGGCTACTCGATGTCGTTCGCGTCGGCGCACACCGGCAACAGCGACATCGCGGGCATCTTCGACAATCCATTTGCGTTGTTCGGGCTGAGCCCACTTCTGGAGACCCTGGAGGTGGACGGCACCACCCTCTACGTCCTTGGCGGATTCGGCTCTGTGCCCGCAATCGTCTGGGCGGGCTTCCAGTTGACCTTCGCAGTCATCACCGTCGCGCTGATCAGCGGCGCGGTGGCCGAGCGGATGAAGTTCGGCACCTGGCTGGTGTTCGGCGCGATCTGGGTGACGGTGGTGTATTTCCCACTCGCTCACATGGTTTGGGGCGGCGGCCTGCTGTCCGGTGCTGAGAACGGCATCGCGGCCAAGATGTTCGGCGTCGACGAAGAAGGCACCGCGAACGTCTCGCCGATCGACTTCGCCGGTGGCACCGTCGTTCACATCAACGCCGGCATGGCCGCACTGGTGCTGGCGATTCTGCTGGGCAAGCGAACCGGCTTCGGCAAGGTCGCCTACCGTCCGCACAACATTCCGTTCGTGATGCTGGGCGCCGCCATCCTGTGGTTCGGCTGGTTCGGCTTCAACGTCGGATCCGAAGGCGCGGCCGACATGCTCGCCGGCCAGGTCTGGGTCAACACCACCGCCGCCACCGCCGCCGCGATGCTGGGCTGGTTGCTGGTGGAGCGCATCCGGGACGGGCACGCGACCAGCGTCGGCGCCGCCTCGGGCGTCGTGGCCGGCCTCGTCGCGATCACGCCGGCCTGCGGGTCGCTCTCGCCGATCGGATCGTTGATCCTGGGTGTCGTCGCCGGCGCGCTGTCCGCACTCGCAGTCGGGTTAAAGTACAAGTTCGGCTACGACGATTCGCTCGACGTCGTCGGTGTGCACCTGGTAGCGGGGCTGTGGGGCACCGTGGGCATCGGTTTCCTGGCGATGGAGACGGGGTTGTTCTACGGCGGTGGCTTCCAGCAGTTGGTCGTGCAGGTGGTGATCGCCTTGGTCGCGGTTATCTTCACTGGCATCATGACGACGATCATTGCCTTTATCGTCAAGCCATTGGGTTGGCGCGTCACCCTGGAGGATGAAGACACCGGCATCGATGAAACCGAACATGCCGAAACTGCTTACGAGCTCGTCTGATCGGCAACAATTTCCTCGGAAGGGATCGACTACATGAAGCTGATTACTGCGATTGTCAAGCCGTTCACGCTCGAAGATGTCAAAACCGGGCTCGAGCAGACGGGTATCCTCGGGATGACCGTCAGCGAGGTTCAGGGCTACGGCCGCCAGAAGGGACACACCGAGGTCTACCGGGGTGCCGAGTACTCCGTGGATTTCGTGCCGAAGGTGCGTGTCGAGGTCGTGGTGGAGGACTCCGCCGTCGACAAGGTCGTCGATGTCATCGTCCAGGCCGCACGAACCGGGAAGATCGGTGACGGCAAGGTGTGGGTGAGCCCTGTTGACACCGTGGTCCGGGTACGCACCGGAGAGCGTGGAGCCGACGCCCTTTGAGCCTCTTGCAGAGCTGAGAGTTCGTCTCCGTCCGATCGCACACCGTGAGCAGTTTTACAGGGGGAGAGGACGAGATGAGTGAGCCCAGACCCCAGGCCGCCGCCGGCGCCCCTCAATGGGTGGCGCCGGCGGCGGGTTCGTCTCGTCCGGCGACGGACCTCTGCGCCGCGATCCAGCAGCTGTTGACAGGCGGTGCGCGCCAACTGGATTCGGCCGCCCTGCGCCACGCACTGCAAGATCTGCACGAGTTCTGGCTGACCACCAAGGCCACCGAGATCGGCATCACGCCGACCAGCGGCTTCGCCATCGTCGCGACCGGCGGCCTCGGCCGGGGTGAGTTCGTGCCGCATTCCGATCTCGACCTGATGCTGTTGCACGACAACATGCCGCACGACGTGGTCGGTCAGGTGGCAGAGCTGTTGTGGTATCCGTTGTGGGACGCCAACATTCGCATCGACCACAGTGTGCGGACGGTACCCGAGGCGTTGAAGGTGGCCGGTGAGGACATCTCGGCGGGGTTGGCGATGCTGGAAGCGCGTCACATCGCCGGTGACGCGGACCTGTCCACGCTGCTGATCGGGGGAGCCCGTCGGCAGTGGCGCACCGGAATCGCCTCGCGCTTCGATGAACTCGTCGATCACACCCGGGCGCGATGGCAGCGCAGCGGGGAGATCGCGCACCGGGCCGAACCCGACCTCAAATGTGGTCGCGGCGGTCTGCGTGACGTGCAACTGCTCAACGCACTGGCGATCGCGCAACTGGCCGACGTGTATCCCAACCACACGTTGGCGTCCCCGCTCGGGTCGCTGGGGCAGGCCCATCTGGCGTTGCTCAACGTACGCACCGAACTGCACAGGGTGGCCGGCCGCGGGCGCGACCTGCTGCTGGCCCAACACGCCGACGAGATCGGTGCGGCTCTGCACATCGGCGACCGCTTCGATCTGGCGCGGATGCTGTCCGACGCCGCACGCACTATCAGCTTCTACGTCGACGCGGGGATCCGCACGGCAGCCAACGCGCTTCCCCGTCGTGGTTTTGCGGCATTGCGCCGTCCGCCTCGCCGCCCCCTCGACGAGGGGGTCATCGAGTTCGCCGGCGAGGTCATCCTCGCGCGCGATGCCCGTCCCGAACGCGATCCCGGCTTGATCCTGCGGGTGGCCGCCGCGTCGGCGACCACCGGGTTGCCGATGGCGGCCTCGACACTGTCGCGGCTCGCCGAGGCCGCCCCCGAACTCCGCACGCCCTGGCCGCGCCAGGCGCTCAAGGATCTGCTGGTGATGCTGGCCGCCGGACCGTCGGCGGTCGCCACGATCGAGGCGCTGGATCGCACCGGTCTGTGGGGGCGTCTGTTCCCCGAGTGGGGTGCGGTTCGCGACCTCCCTCCGCGCGATGTGGTGCACATCTGGACCGTCGACCGGCACCTTGTCGAAACGGTCTCGCGGGCAAGCGCTTTCACCACACGGGTGGCTCGCCCGGACCTTCTGATGCTGGGCGCGCTGTGCCACGACATCGGCAAGGGACGCGGTGGCGATCACAGCGTCATCGGTGCGGAGCTGGCCACTCAGATCGGGACCCGGCTGGGGATGTGGCCGTCGGATGTCGAGATTCTGTCGAAGATCGTCCGCCACCACCTGCTGCTGCCGCACACCGCGACACGGCGTGACCTCCAGGATCCCAATACGATCGCCGCGGTGGTCGAGGCCCTCGACGGAGACCCCGTTCTGCTGGAGTTGCTTCACGTCCTCGCCGAAGCCGACTCGCTGGCGACCGGACCCGGCGTCTGGGGCGATTGGAAGGCTTCGCTTCTCGGCGATCTCGCACACCGCTGCCGGATGGTGATGGCGGGAGAGCCGCTACCGCAACCCGATCCCATTGATCCGCGGTATCTTTCGCTTGCCGGGCAGGTGGGCGTTCATCTGGAGCTGTCGCCGGGGGACAGCCCGCAGATCCACAACGTGACGGTCATCGCGCCCGACCGGCGAGGCCTGCTGTCGAAGGCCGCAGGCGTGCTCGCGCTGAACTCGCTGCGTGTCCACTCGGCCTCGGTGAACGGTCACGAGGGCTCGGCGATCAACACGTTCGTCGTCTCTCCGCATTTCGGCTCGCCACCGGCGGCCGAGGTGCTGCGACAGCAGTTCATCCTTGCGCTCGACGGTGAACTCGACGTGCAGGAGGCGCTGGATCGCCGTGAACGCGAGGCGGCGCAACACGGCACGTCGCGTGCCGGCGAGGTGCCTGCCGCTGTCCCCATCAACCACGTCACCGCGCCGCCGCGCATCCTGTGGTCGCAGGGTGCCCACCGGGGTGAACTGGTCGTGCAGATCCGCAGCACCGACCGCGCGGGCCTGCTGGCCAGGCTCACCGCCGTGTTCGAGCGCGACGGCATCGACATCGCGTGGGCGAAGGTGACCACGATGGGCTCTTCGGTGGTCGACCTGTTCGGCATCACCGCCGATGAGGGCGTGCGCGACGAGATCGAACGCGACCTATACGCGGTGCTGCCGGCGCCGCCGCCCCCGAAACCGGTGTCCGAGGCGAGCTGATCACGCCCGTTTCCGCGGCGCATGCCCTGCTCGGGCGCGCCGCTGTCGGCTCCCATTAGGCTGGACGTCGTGTTTGAATCCCTGTCCGACCGGTTGACCGGGGCCCTGCAGGGTCTGCGTGGCAAAGGGCGGCTGACCGACGCCGATATCGACGCGACCACCCGCGAGATCCGGCTGGCGCTGTTGGAAGCCGACGTGTCGCTGCCCGTCGTGCGCGCCTTCGTCAACCGGATCAAGGAGCGCGCCCGCGGCGCCGAGGTGTCCGGTGCGCTCAACCCGGCCCAGCAGGTCGTCAAGATCGTCAACGAGGAACTGATCGGCATCCTCGGCGGTGAGACCCGCCCGCTGGCGTTCGCCAAGACGCCGCCGACGGTGATCATGCTGGCCGGTCTTCAGGGTTCGGGTAAGACCACCCTGGCCGGCAAGCTCGCGAGATGGCTTCGCGTACAAGGACATACGCCGCTGTTGGTGGCGTGCGACCTGCAGCGGCCCGGTGCGGTGAATCAGCTGCAGATCGTCGGCCAGCGCGCCGATGTCGCGGTGTTCGCGCCCCACCCCGGGGTGTCGGCGGACGGCGCGGCGGACGCGGCTCCCGGTGATCCGGTCGCGGTCGCGGCCGCGGGCCTGGCCGAGGCCGAGGCCAAGCACTTCGACGTGGTCATCGTCGACACCGCCGGTCGCCTCGGCATCGACGACGAACTGATGAGCCAGGCCGCCGCCATCCGGCAGGCCGTCGATCCCGACGAAGTGATCTTCGTGCTGGACGCGATGATCGGTCAGGACGCCGTGACCACCGCCGAGGCGTTCCGCGAGGGTGTCGGGTTCACCGGTGTGGTGTTGACCAAGCTCGACGGCGACGCACGCGGCGGTGCAGCGCTCTCGGTCCGCGAGATCACCGGCGTGCCGATCCTGTTCGCCTCCAGCGGTGAGAAGCTCGAAGACTTCGACGTCTTCCACCCCGACCGGATGGCCAGCCGCATCCTCGGCATGGGCGATGTGCTGTCGTTGATCGAGCAGGCCGAGCAGGTCTTCGACGCCCAGAAAGCCGAAGAGGCCGCGGCCAAGATCGGCAGCGGCGAACTGACGCTGGAGGACTTCCTCGAGCAGATGCTGGCGATCCGCAAGATGGGCCCGATCGGCAACCTGCTGGGCATGCTGCCCGGCGCGGGCCAGATGAAGGATGCGCTGGCCGCCGTCGACGACAAACAGCTCGACCGGCTGCAAGCGATCATCCGCGGTATGACTCCCGAGGAGCGCGCCGACCCCAAGATCATCAACGGGTCGCGCCGGCTGCGGATCGCCAACGGGTCGGGGGTGACCGTCGGCGAGGTCAACCAGCTCGTCGAGCGGTTCTTCGAGGCTCGCAAGATGATGTCGCAGATGGCGGGCCAGATGGGAATGCCATTCGGCCGCAAGAACTCTCGCAAGACCAGCAAGAACAAGAAGAAGAGCGGAAAGAACAAGAAGTCGGGCCGGGGGCCGACTCCGCCGAAGGCGCGCAATCCCCTCGGCGCCGCAATGCCGGGTATGCCAGCGGGCTTCCCCGACCTGTCCGATATGCCCAAGGGTCTCGACGAGCTCCCGCCCGGGCTCGCCGACATCGATCTGTCCAAACTGAAGTTCCCGGGCCAGAAGTAGCGTGACGCTGCCCGTTCTTCATGTCCGCGGCATCGGACTGCCCGACGAGCAACCGGTGGAGTGGTGGATTGACGGCGGCGTACTCAGCGCCGAACCGGTCAGCGGCGCAGAGACGGTCTTCGGTGCTGATGGGTATGGCGGCTGGATCCTGCCGGGGCTCGTCGACGCGCACTGCCACGTGGGTCTCGGTGATCACGGCCCGCTCGACAACCTCGACGACTGCATCGCGCAGGCCGAGATCGAACGCGATGTCGGCGCGCTGCTGCTGCGTGATGCCGGTTCACCGATCGACACCCGCAGTCTCGCCGATCACGACGATCTCCCGGAGATCATCCGCGCGGGCCGCCACCTCGCCAGACCCAAGCGCTACCAGCGCGGGTTCGCGATCGAATTGGACGACGAATCCGCGCTGCCCGAGGCGTTGGCCGAGCAGGCGCGGTTCGGCGACGGGTGGGTCAAGCTCGTCGGTGACTGGATCGACCGCGAGGTCGGCGATCTGGCACCGTTGTGGTCCGACGACGTGCTCAAGTCCGCGATCGGCGCCGCACACGACAACGGTGCCCGCGTGACCGCGCACGTGTTCAGCGAGGACGCGCTGCCGGGGCTGATCAAGGCGGGGATCGACTGCATCGAACACGGAACCGGCCTGACCGACGACACCATCGACCTGATGGTCGAGTACGGCACCGCGCTGGTGCCAACGCTGATTAACATCGCCAACTTCCCGGGCATCGCCGACGGCGCCGCGAAGTACCCGAAATACGCCAAGCACATGCGGGACCTGCACGAGAAGTGCTATCCGCGCATCGCCGCGGCCAGGGAGGCCGGGGTGCCGATCTATGCGGGCACCGACGCGGGCAGCATGGTCGCGCACGGCCGCATCGCCGACGAGATCGAGGCGCTCACGGGTATCGGGATGACGCCGACGCAAGCCCTGGGCGCGGCGTGCTGGAGCGCCCGCGAGTGGCTCGGCCGGCCGGGCATGGAACACGGCGCACCCGCCGACCTGGTGTGTTACGCCGAGGATCCGCGCAACGGCGCCGCCGTCCTCACCCGCCCGGATCTGGTCATCCTGCGCGGCCGCATCTTTTCCTGAGCTCGCGAGCGACCGCAAAATGCCGTGAACCGACGGCGTGTCGTGCGCAAACGCGGTCGCTCGCGGAACTTAGGGCTGGGCGAAGCCCCAGTCGAACAGCTTGATCGCCTGACCGTAAAGGTCCCCGTTGCCGTACAGCTGCGCGACCACCAATCGGCGGTTACCGCGTTGGGCGGCGGCGGCGAAGGTGTCGCGAGCCAGGTTGGTGTAGCCGGTTTTGCCGACGAGCGTGCCCGGATACCGCTTGAGCAACTGGTTCTGGTTGGTGATCGTTTTGGGCCCGTTGTCGGTCGGAATCAACGACGACGGCTGGCGCACGATCGCGGCGAACGCCGGATACCGCAGCGCATGGCGATAGATCTGCGCGAGGTCGCTGGCGGTGGTGAACGACTCCATGCCGGGGCCGTCGAGCCCCGACGGCGACGAGGCACGTGTGCTGCGTGCGCCCAGGGACTGCGCCTTGGCGTTCATCTTCGCCACCGCGACGCGGTAACCGCCGAGACCGTCGGCCAGAACGTTGGCGGCATCGTTACCCGAGACCAACATCAGCCCGTCGAGCAGTTGGCGCACCGTGTAGGCGCGCCCGGCTTTGACTCCGGCACAAGAGCATTCGACGTCAGCGGCCGCCGGCCTTGCCGCGATCACCGCGTTCAGCGGCAACTGGTCGAGTACCACCATCGCGAGCAGCGCCTTGATGGTGCTCGCGGGTGCGTGGGGTTCATAGGGATTGCGCGAAGCCAGGATTCGACCCGAATCGAGGTCAGCGAGCACCCAGGCTTGCGCCGGCCCGTCGGGCAGCGCGACAGCGCCCGACGGTTCGCCTCGCGGCTGGGCCGGGGCAGGTGTGGCCAGGCCGATGGCCAGAGTCGTTGCGCAAGTCAGCGCGATGGCCAACGCAGCCGACATGCTTCGCATGGTCGCCGAGCGTATCGGCGGGGTTCGGTGTCCCGGTCTCGGATGCGTTGCGATTGAGCAACTTAACCGGTGATCACAGCGAGCCGATGCTGGTGCCGGGACTCAGCGCGAAACCCCAGTCGAACAAGCTGGACGCCTGATCCCAGTAGGTCGGCTGACCGGGCTTGTCCATGCCGTACATCAGCGCGACGACCAACCGGCGCCCGTCGCGCTGGGCGGCGCCGACGAACGTCTTCTGCGCGCGGTCGGTGAACCCGGTCTTCCCGCCGAGCGTGCCCGGGTAGCGCTTGAGCAGCTCGTCCTGGTTGACCAGGACTTCGTCGCCGTTCTTGGTGGGGAAGACGGCCGTCGGCGCAGCGGTGATCGAGGCGAACACGGGGTTTGCCATCGCGGCGCGGAAGATGACCGCCAGATCATGCGGGGTCGACCACATGTCGATGCCGGGACCGTCGAGGCCGGACGGTGACGCCGCGTTGGTGCCGTGGGCACCGAGCAGGGCGGCCTTGGCGTTCATCTTCGTCACGGCGACGTCGTAACCACCGAGCATGGTGGCCAACGTGTTGGCGGCGTCGTTGCCCGACACCAGCAGAATCGCCTCGAGCAGCTGCCGCGTCGTGTAGACCATGCCGGGGGTGACGCCCGCACAATTGCACTCCACTTGGGTGTCGGCCTCGTTGGCGACCACGGTGGCGTCGAGCGGCAGCTCGTCGAGCACCGTCAGCGCCAGCAGCACCTTGATCGTGCTGGCCGGCGCGTATTGGCCGTACTCGTCGCGCCCGGCCAGCACTTCACCGGTGTCCATGTCGGCGAGCACCCAGGCGCGGGCCGGGCCCTCGGGGATCGGTACCGAACCCGACGGTTGGCTGACGCCGACGGGCGCGGCGGTGGCGATGGGGGTGCCGAAGGCCACCAGGCACAACACAGTGGTCAAGCAGATCAAGAGCTTGCGCATGGGCAGGCAGCCTAGTCGTGTTCAATCGACGCATGTTGAGCCTCGAGGAGATTTCCGACCGCTTCGAAATTCAGCAGCTGTTGATCGATTACTCGAGCGCCATCGACCAGAAGCGATTCGACGACCTCGACCGGGTTTTCACGCCGGACGCCTATATCGACTACCGCGTGACCGGCGGCATCGACGGCCGCTTCCCGGAGGTCAAGGCATGGCTCAAGGACGTACTGCCCAACTTCCCGGCGTACTACCACATGCTGGGCAACGTCGACATCCGCATCACCGGCGACACCGGCTCCTCGCGCGCGATCTGCTTCAACCCGATGGTGATGGGTGGGGAGGGTCAGATCTACTTCGTCGGGATCTGGTACGTCGACGAATTCGTGCGCACCGCCGACGGCTGGCGCATGAGCAAGCGCGTGGAGGAGAAATGCTTCGACAAACTCCTCTGAGCGCTCAGTCCGGGCGCTTCCCGACGATCACGACGCGGTATCGGCTTGTCGGGCACGGATCGGTGCTCGACCGCCAGCCCGGAGTCGGACAGCGCCACGGCGATCTCGTCGACCGGTCGCAACATGAATCCGTACCGCGTGAACGGTGCCTGGCGCATGACGTCGGGATTGCCGATCCCCACGACGACGCGACCGCCCGGCCGGAGGACCCGCGCGAGTTCGGCGCAGGCGGCGCGTATATCGGCCACAAAGTAGACGGTGTTGACGGTGTTGACGGTGATCACTGCGTCGCACGTGGTGTCGTCGAGCGGAAGTTCCGTCAGCGACCCCCGGTGCAACCTCAGCCGACCCGACCGGAAGTGACGAGCGAAGCGCAGCTTGGCCCGGCGCAGCATGTCATCGGCGATCTCGAGCTGACCGGCGACGACGGCCATCAGCGGCTCGCGTATCGATGTCATGCGTCGAGCATGCCCTCATCGGGCCTTGACTGGTGGATCGCCCTCACGTGGTGCGTGCGATCAACCCGCTAAGCCCGCCGGGGCGGTCGACCGGACGATTTTTGCCGGTCGCGGCTGTTCTGGCACAATGGGCGGCTGTCTACCGCAGGATTTCGGCCCTGCGGCGGTCACACGCGCAGGGCAAAACCGGGCCGAGGCAACCTGCTTCGATCGCTGAATTGCCAGCGTGGCAATCACAGGAGAAGACGTAGCACATGGCTGTAAAGATCAAGCTCGCGCGGCTTGGCAAGATCCGCAATCCCCAGTACCGCATCTCCGTCGCCGACGCGCGGACCCGCCGTCAGGGCCGCGCCATCGAGGTGATCGGCCGCTATCACCCGAAGGAAGACCCCAGCCTCATCGAGATTGACTCGGAGCGGGCCCAGTACTGGCTCAGCGTCGGCGCCCAGCCGACCGAACCGGTTCTTGCACTGCTGAAGATCACCGGTGACTGGCAGAAGTTCAAGGGTCTGCCCGGTGCGGAAGGCACGTTGAAGGTCAAGGAGCCCAAGCCCAGCAAGCTGGACCTGTTCAACGCGGCGCTCGCGGAGGCCGAGGGCGGTCCGAGTACCGAGGCCACCCAGCCCAAGAAGAAGAAGGCGCCCGCAGCCAAAAAGGCCGCGCAGGCCTCCGATAAAGACCCCGACAAGGCGTCTGACGAGTCGGATCAGAAGGCCGTCGAGGCCGAGGCCCAGGCCGATCCGGCGCCCGCCAAGGACCAGTCCGAGCCTCCGGCTGAGGGCGAGGACGCCACCGTCGCCGGCGCCACTGAAAGCTGAGTCAGGCCGTGAGTTCTGTCGTCGTCGACGCGGTCGAACACCTGGTGCGCGGAATCGTCGACAACCCGGACGACGTCCGCGTCGACATGGTGACCAGCCGGCGCGGACGCACCGTCGAGGTTCACGTGCACCCGGATGACCTGGGCAAGGTGATCGGACGCGGTGGGCGCACCGCGACCGCGCTGCGCACGCTGGTCGCCGGAATCGGTGGTCGCGGTATCCGCGTCGACGTGGTGGACACCGACCAGTAACCGGTCAGCATGGACCTCGTGGTCGGGCGCGTCGCCAAAGCGCACGGCATCACCGGTGAAGTGGTGGTGGACGTCCGCACCGACGATCCCGACGCGCGGTTCGCAGCAGGGACGTCGCTGCGCGGGCGCCCCGCCAAGGGCGGCACGGAGCGTGAGTACACGATCGAGTCGGTCCGTCAACACGGTGGCCGTCTGCTGGTCCGGTTCGAGGGCGTCGATGACCGCAATGCCGCCGACGCGCTGCGCGGCACCCTGTTCCTCGTCGATTCGCGACAACTGCCGCCGATCGAGGACCCCGACGAGTACTACGACCATCAACTCGAAGGCCTGCGGGTGCGCACGACGGCCGGCGTCAACGTGGGCACCGTCACCGAGGTGTTGCATACGGCCGCCGGTGAGTTGCTCGCGGTCCACGGTGACGAACGCGAAGTTCTGGTGCCGTTCGTCAGCGCGATCGTGACGTCGGTGTCGTTGGCCGATGAGGTCATCGAAATCGATCCGCCGGAAGGCCTGCTGGAGATCTGACATGCGAATAGACGTCGTCACGATCTTTCCGGCCTACCTCGAACCACTGCGACAGTCGTTGCCCGGCAAGGCTATTGAGTCCGGAATCGTACAGCTCGAGGTACACGACCTGCGGCGCTGGACGCACGATGTTCACCGGTCGGTTGACGACGCACCCTACGGCGGGGGACCGGGCATGCTGATGAAGGCGCCGGTGTGGGGTGAGGCGCTCGACGAGATCTGTTCGACCGAAACGCTTCTGGTGGTGCCGACACCCGCGGGAAGGCGGTTCCGGCAGGCAGACGCGCAGGCCTGGGCGGCCGAGCGACACCTGGTGTTCGCGTGTGGACGTTACGAAGGAATCGATCAGCGCGTCGTTGATGACGCGGCCCGCCGCATGCGCGTCGAGGAGGTGTCGATCGGTGACTACGTGCTACCCGGCGGCGAGTCGGCGGCACTGGTGATGATCGAGGCCCTCGTGCGGTTGCTGCCGGAGGTTCTCGGCAATCCGGCGTCACATCAACAGGATTCACATTCCGAAGGGCTACTCGAGGGCCCCAGTTACACTCGGCCACCCAGCTGGCGAGGCCTCGATGTGCCCGAGATCCTGCTCTCCGGCGACCATGCCAAGGTCGCCGCCTGGCGTCGCGAGCAAGGTTTGAAACGCACCCGCGAGCGTCGACCCGACCTGCTCGACTGAGCGCGTCAGCTGACGACGTCGACCGGTTCCGGACCGACTTCCGACGTCTTGCTACGCGCAAGCTAGATGCGGCCGCCGGGGAACATCGTCTTGACCGCCTGCGTGATCGTGTTGCGGGCAGTGACGTCGTCGGCGGCCTGCATCGATGCGATCGCCATGACGAATCGACGGTCCGCGCCGATCGCCCCGGTGGACCAGTGCACCCAGTTGCCGCCGTTCCAGCAGCAGAACCAGCCCTGCTTGACCGCCACCCGCTCCTCGTAGAGCCCGTCGGGTATGCCGAATCGCTGCGGATAGACACCGCCGGGCACCGTGCCGTCGGGTGCGGTCGGAGTCGACCTCGCCAGGTTCGACACGATGACGTCGGTCTTGTCGGGGGGTAGGCCGCCGCCGCCCGACAGTAGTTCTGAGTAGTACCGCACCAGGTCTGCGGGGGTGCTCAAGGTGTTGAACCAGCGGCCGTTGTACGGCGTGCTCGTCGCGCCCAGGCCATATCGCGCGGTGACCCGCGAAACGATTTCGCTGCCGCCGCCGCGATTCCAGAAGATCTCGGCCGCGCTGTCATCGGATGACCGCAGCATCGCCTCCAACGCCTTGCGGTCCTGCGGCGTGAGCTTGGCCCGTCCCTGCGCTTCCTGCAGCAGCAGGTCGTCGGCGATGAACAGCTTGACCACCGAGGCGATCGGCATCGCCTCGTTGTTGCCGTTGGACACGAAAGTCCCGGTATTGCGGTCGAGCACGGCGATCGCTAGGTCGGCGCCGGCCTCGGCGGCCTGTTCGGTGGCCTGGCGCGTGCGAGCGTCGATGCCTCCGAAGGAGGCGGCGGGTTCGTCGGGCGCGGCTTCGGGCAGCGGCGCTAAGCCTCCCTGCGGCGCGACGACCGTCAGATGCGGGCCGGCCGGATGCGGCGGCTTGCCGTGGACTTTGGCTTCGCAGCCAGCGGCGACCACGATCGCAGCGGCGAAGAATGCGATCGTCTTGACCAGCGGAGACGGCCGCCGTTGCATGACCCTCCTCGATTGGCCCCGATGGGATTTTCCGGGCCCCGCCGCGTTGCTTCGGCCCTGAGCGTCAAGCCTAATCACTGGCTACCCCGGGCGCCTGCTTAGGTAACCTCGGCAAGCGCGGACCAGAGGACTCGGCGCGATTTCGTCCGAGCAGGTCCCATCTGGCACAATTGAGCAGTTGTCTGTGCAGGACCCGGGAACGGCCAGTTCCGCCCGCTGCGAGATACACCCCGATTCACCCGATCAGATCGGCTCGGCAGGCCATGTCACGGCATCCACGTGACAGCAGCGCCCGCAGCCGCCAACCGCAAGGAAGTGTCACCGATGAACACGCTGGACTTCGTCGATCAGACATCACTGCGCGACGACATCCCGGACTTCGGTCCCGGCGACACCGTCAACGTGCACGTCAAGGTCATCGAGGGCTCCAAGGAGCGCATCCAGGTCTTCAAGGGTGTGGTGCTGCGGCGCCAGGGCGGCGGCGTCCGCGAGACGTTCACCGTGCGCAAGGAGAGCTACGGCGTCGGCGTCGAGCGGACCTTCCCGGTGCACTCGCCCAACATCGACCACATCGACGTCGTGACCCGCGGTGACGTACGCCGCGCCAAGCTGTACTACCTGCGCGAGCTGCGCGGCAAGAAAGCCAAGATCAAGGAAAAGCGCTGACCTCCCGGTCGGCCGTCGGCGCCGGAGCCTGATCCTTGGAGCGCGAGCAGCGCGGGGCTGAGCACGGCGCTGGCTACCCTGATGCGGTGACCGGTTCCCCAGAGTCCGACGAATCATCAGCCGAGCACCAACCCGAGACCGCCGCGCCGGACAGCGAGACGGAAAAGCCCAAGAAAAAGGGCGGCGCGTTCCGGGAATTCGCGATCCTCATCTCGATCGCGCTCGTCATCTACTACGTCACGCTGACGTTCGTCGCCCGGCCGTATCTGATTCCGTCGGAGTCGATGGAACCGACCCTGCACGGCTGCCCGGGCTGCACCGGCGACCGGATCATGGTCGACAAGCTGACCTACCGTTTCTCGTCTCCCGAGCCCGGCGACGTCGTCGTCTTCAAGGGCCCCCCGAACTGGAACATCAACTACCGGTCGATCCGCTCGGACAACACCGCGATCCGATGGATGCAGAACGCGCTTTCGGTCGTCGGTTTCGTTCCGCCGGACGAGAACGACCTCGTCAAGCGGATCATCGCGGTGGGCGGCCAGACCGTCGAATGCCGAGCGGCGACCGGCTTGACCGTCGACGGTAAGCGGCTCGAGGAGCCGTATCTGGACCCCGACACCATGCGGGCCGACCCCGCGATCTACCCGTGTCTGGGAAATGAGTTCGGACCCGTCGAGGTGCCCGAGGGCCGGTTGTGGGTGATGGGGGACAACCGCACCCACTCGGCGGATTCCCGCGCGCACTGCACCAACACCCCGGCCGACGCCCAGAAGGGTCTGTTGTGCACGGGTGATCCGACGGCTGGAACCGTCCCGGTGGACAATGTGATCGGAAAGGCGCGGTTCATCGCGTGGCCCCCTTCCCGCTGGGGTGGCGTGGGCAGCGTGAACCCGCAGACGTAACGCCAGACGCAACTAGGAGAGCTGTTCTTGCGGGCGACATGGCCTCCGCGCACTGTGATCCGGAAATCCTCGGGACTGCGCACCTTGGAATCTGCGCTCTATCGCAGTGGCCTCGGACCGGTGGCCGGCGTCGATGAGGTCGGCCGCGGTGCGTGTGCGGGGCCCCTTGTCGTCGCCGCCTGCGTCCTGGGTCCCAATCGGTTGGAGAGCCTCTCGGCCCTCGACGACTCGAAGAAGCTGAACGAAAAGGAGCGCGAGCGCCTTTTCCCTTTGATCCGGCGCTACGCCCTGGCCTACCACGTGGTGTTCATCCCCTCGCATGAGGTCGATCGCCGTGGCGTGCATGTGGCCAACATCGAGGGTATGCGCCGTGCGGTCGCGGGCCTGTCCGTGCGACCCGGCTATGTGCTGTCGGACGGTTTCCGCGTACCTGGGCTGCCGGCGCCCTCACTTCCGGTGGTCGGCGGTGATGCGGCCGCGGCGTGCATCGCGGCGGCCAGCGTGCTGGCCAAGGTCAGCCGTGACCGCTTGATGGTGAAGATGGAGGCCGAACACCCTGGTTACGGTTTTGCCCTCCACAAGGGCTACAGCACACCCGCGCACAGCGCAGCGCTGGCCGAGCTCGGGCCCTGTAGTCAACACCGGCACTCGTTCATCAACGTCCGTCGGGTGGCCACGGCCGGAGGAATCAGGGTGGTGACCGAACTGGTTGACTCCTGCCAAGTGGGTCCACCGGATCAATGCGACGAAGCGGGGTAGGGGACAATGGGAGCCAACAAGGGGGCAGCGACCAAGATGAAGGACAGCTGAGCCGATGAGTGCCGAAGATCTCGAGAAATATGAAACCGAGATGGAGCTCTCGCTCTACCGCGAATACAAGGACATCGTCGGCCAGTTCAGTTACGTGGTGGAAACCGAGCGGAGGTTCTACCTCGCCAACAGCGTCGAATTGGTACCGCGCAATGCCGACGGAGAGGTCTACTTCGAGCTGCGGCTGTCCGATGCCTGGGTGTGGGACATGTACCGGCCCGCCCGCTTCGTCAAGCAGGTGCGGGTGATCACTTTCAAAGACGTCAATATCGAAGAGGTCGAAAAGCCTGAATTGCGGCTGCCGGAATAGTCGGAGAGTGCCGATGGCCCAAGGCACTGACGCTTGCGCCAGTCAGTAGTCACCCGGAACGCCAACGCCATTGGGCATGTCGGAACTTGCCGCAGGCGTTTCCAAGACCGACCGTCTCTATTCTCATAAAGATTGCCAATTGGCTTCGCGGGGGAGCGTCGCACGGCAGGATTGGGTGGCGCCGACGACGACGCTGTTGTATCCGTCGACTAACGGTTGCCGTTCAACAGTGCCTGTGATGGGCCTAATCCTTGTTCCGAGCTCCCCTGTCGTCGATATGGATGACAAGGTGTTCGCTCGCGTCACGGCCACGAGACAGATAACACCGAATTGTCCCATCTTTACCGGTTGAACTGCGCTGAACTGTGTGACATTCTTGTGCAGCAAACATTTATCAGCCTTCTGGCTGATTGAAGGAGGATCTGCGACCAAGAATTTCCGCTTGATAACGGGAGCGATTGACCCAAAGATATGTTCCGGCGTAAAGTCCTGCACCGTCCTGGATCGCACACTGGGGGGGAAGCGGGCTTGTCATACCGACCGACGGGGTGCGGTGCGGGACACCTCGGGTATGAGCGCGGGAGCGATCGGTGATGCGCTATCTGCTGCGCCCACTCGTCGGATTGGCCTCGATCGTCGGGGTCGTGGCGGTGTTCGCGTTGGCGGCGAGCCTGTTTCGGGGTGACTTCGCCGATACCGTTCCGGTGACGGTGATCTCGCAGCGCGCCGGCCTGGTCATGAATCCGGATGCCAAGGTCCAAGTCCGCGGCGTCCAGGTGGGCCGCGTCGCATCGATCGAATCACTTCCCAGCGGTGAGGCGGCGCTGCATCTGGCTATGGATCCCTCACGCCTCGACGCCGTTCCGGCCAACGCACTGGTCGACATCGCGTCACCGACGGTCTTCGGCGCCAAGCAAGTGCAATTCGTCTTCCCCGACGATCCGTCACCGCAATCGCTGCGCGCGGGTCAGGTGATCGAGGCTCAGCATGTCATGGTCGAGGTGAACACCGTGTTCGAGCAGCTGACCTCGGTGCTGTCCACGATCGAGCCGGCGAAGCTGAATGCCACCCTCGGTGCGATCGCGCAGGCCGTTTCCGGCCGGGGGCAGAAGTTCGGCCAGATGCTCTCGGACCTCGATTCGTACCTCGCGACGCTGGAACCCAGCCTGCCCGCGCTGAACCGCGACCTGGAACTGGCTCCGGGCGTGCTGCGCGCATATGCCGACGCGACAGGGGATTTCGTGTCGATCGCTGACAACGCGGCAAGCATCAGCGAATCCATCGTCGACAAACAGGACGACCTCGACGCGGCGCTCGTCAGCGTGATCGGGCTGGCCGACGTCGGCAACGAGGTGATCGGTCACAACCGTCAATCGCTGACGGACGTCGCGCGGCTATTGGTCCCGACCACGGCATTGACCAACGAGTACAACCAGGCGCTGTGGTGTGCGCTGGCCGGCATTGTCGAGGCGTCGCACCTCCCACCGTTGAAAGCGCCGGGCGTCGAGGTGCTGGCCGGCTTCCTGTGGGCCCAGGAGCGGTACCGCTACCCCCTGGATCTGCCCAAGGCCGGTGCCGAGGGCGGTCCGCAGTGCACCGGACTGCCGAAGCTGCCGTTTGAGACCGTCGCCCCGTATGTCGTGGCCGATACCGGAACCAATCCGTGGCGACGCACCTACCCGGGCATCATCCTCAACGCCGACATCATCAAGCAGATCATGTTTCCCGACACCGAAACCGCTGGGCCGCCCCGCAATACAGCACAGATCGGGATGCCCGGATGAGGCGCTCGCTGCGGCCGACCCTGATCAAGTTCGGGCTCTTCGCCCTCGTGATGACGTTGCTGACCGCGTCGCTGTTCTTCATCTTCGGTCAGTACCAGACCGGCAGCACCAAGGATTACACGGCGGTGTTCGCCGACGCCTCCCGGCTGAAGACCGGACAGTCCGTGCGGGTCGCCGGGATGCGGGTCGGAACGGTCAACGGTGTCAAACTCCGTCCGGACAAGACGGTGTTGGTCAGCTTCGACGCCGACCCAAATGTGCGCATGACCACCGGTACACGGGCGGCGGTCCGGTACCTGAACCTGGTCGGCGACCGATACCTGGAACTGATCGAGGGACCGGACGGAACGCCGCTTGCGCCCGGTTCTGAGATCCCCTCGGAGCGGACGCAGGGCGCACTCGACCTCGACCTCCTGCTCGGCGGGCTCAAACCCGTTATCCGGGGGCTGAATCCAGAAGATGTGAACGCGCTGTCGGCGTCCCTCATCCAGATCTTCCAGGGGCAGGGCGGCACCTTGCAGTCTCTGCTGAACAACACCTCCGGGTTCACCACGGCGCTTGCCGAGCACAACCAGACGATTCAGGCGCTGATCGACAATCTCCGCACGCTGCTTGTCACCCTGAATCGGGAGGGCGACAAGTTTTCGGGGACGATCGACCGCTTGGAGAAGCTCGTCACGGAGCTGGCAGCGGAACGTGACCCGATCGGCACCGCGATCGAGTCGCTGAACAATGGATCGGCGTCGGTGGCCGATCTCCTCAGCGATGCGCGCGCACCGCTGGCGGGCACCGTCGACGAACTCGCCCGGCTGGCCACCAATCTCGACTTCCAGAAGGACCGGATCGACACGAGCCTGCAGAAGGCGCCGGAGAACTATCGCAAACTGATCCGGACCGGGTCGTACGGCAGCTTCTTCAATTACTACATCTGCGAGCTGAAGTGGCGCGTGACCGACCTGCAAGGCCGCACCGCCGTCTTCCCATGGATCAAGCAGGAAAACGGGAGGTGCACCGAACCCTGATGCTGAAATACCGTGGCAGGCAACTCATCCGCGCCGGGATCCTCGGCGTGGTGCTGATCATCCTCGTCATCGCCGTCGGGCTCGCTCCGGAACGACTGGTGTCATGGGCGACCGCGGTGCGGTATCAGGCGCAGTTCACCGACGCCGGGGGGCTGGCAGCGGGCAACGACGTGACGATCTCGGGCATCAAGGTGGGTACCGTCTCCAGAGTTGCGCTCCAAGGACGCAACGCATTGGTGACGATGGTGGTCGACGGCTCGGTAGCGCTGGGATCGGACACCACCGCACACATCCGGACCGGAACCCTGCTCGGTGAGCGGGTCGTCACCCTGGAATCCAAGGGCGAGGGGTCGCTGCACCCGATGGATGTAATCCCCGTGTCGCGCACCGCATCCCCGTATTCGTTGACCGAGGCGGTCAGCGAGCTGACGAGCAATACCGCGGGCATCGACACCGCATCGTTGAACCAGTCGTTGGACACCTTGTCCGCGACCCTGGACCAGGTTGCACCGCAGCTGGGCCCGGCATTCGACGGGTTGACCCGGGTGTCCAAGGCGATCAACGACCGTGACGAAACGCTGGGGGACCTGCTCGAGAACGGCGCCGACGTCACCGAGATCCTGTCGGACCGCAGCCAGCAGGTGAACACGCTGATCCTCAACGCCAACGACCTTGTGTCGGTGCTGTCGGCGCGGCGCTACGCCATCGTCGAACTGCTCGCGCACACCTCGGCGCTGTCCCAGCAGCTGTCCGGCCTCATCGCCGACAACGAGAAGGAGCTCGCCCCCACGTTGGAGAAGCTCAACGGCGTCACCGAGATCCTGGAGCGCAACCGCGACAACATCGCCAAGGCGCTTCCCGGGCTGGCGAAGTTCCAGATCACGTTGGGTGAGACGATCGGTAACGGCCCGTACTACCAGGCCTACATCCCCAACATCTTCTTCGCCGAGATCTTCCAGCCGTTCTTCGATTACGCGTTCGGGTTCCGGCGCGGGGTCAACGCCGGCCAGCCGCCCGACAACGCCGGACCGCGCGCCGAGCTTCCGTTCCCCTACAACGGAATTCCGATGCCCCACGAGCAGTGGGGGCCGGGCCGATGAACAGCGCCTGGGTGAAGCGTGCACTCGCGGTCGCACTCGCGGTGGTGCTCGTTGGCGGGGTCGTGGTCGTGATCCGGCAGACCGTGTTCCGGCCCACGACCATCACCGCCCAGTTCACCACGGCCACCGCCATCTACCCCGGTGACGAGGTGAGAATCGCCGGGGTCAAGGTGGGTTCGATCGAGTCGATCAAACCGCTCGGCACCCAGGCGGAGATGAGGCTGGCCCTCGACCATGGCATCAAGGTGCCCGCTGACGCGAAGGCGGTGATCGTCGCCCAGAACCTGGTCTCGGCGCGATACGTTCAGCTGACGCCCGCCTACGAATCCGGACCCGCGATGGCCGACGGCGCCGTGATCCCGTTGGACCGCACAGCGGTTCCGGTCGAATGGAACGAGGTCAAAGAGCAGCTGATGCGCCTGGCGACGGACCTCGGCCCCGCCGAGGGCATGTCGACCGGTTCAGTCGGCAGGTTCATCGACAGCGCGGCCAACGCGCTCGACGGCAACGGCGACAAACTGCGTCAAACGCTTGCGCAGCTCTCCGGAGTCGGTCGCATACTCGCCGACGGAAGCGGCAACATCGTCGACACCATCAACCACCTGCAGGCGTTCGTCTCCGCGTTGCGCGACAGTAACGAGCAGATCGTGCAGTTCCAGGACAGGTTCGCGACGTTGACAAGCGTGGTCGACGACAGCCGATCCGATCTCGACGCCGCATTGAGGAATCTGTCCGACGTCGTCGGCGAGACGACCCGGTTCATCCGGGGTACGCGCGACCAGACCGCCGAACAGATCCAGCGACTGGCAAACGTCACGCAGAACCTCGTCGACAACCGCATGGCGCTGGAAAATGTCCTGCACATCGCGCCGCACTCGATCGCCAACGCGGTCAACATGTTCGATCCGCGCACCGGGGCCGCCAGCGGCGTGTTCGTGCTCAACAACCTGTCGAATCCGGTGTGGGCGTTCTGCGGCATGATCGGAGCGCTGCAGAACGTCACCTCGCCGACCACCGGCAAGCTGTGCTCGCAGTACCTCGGGCCCGGCCTGCGCACAGCGAGCATCAACAATGTGCCGTTCCCGTTCAGCCTGTTCCTGACGTCGAACCCGCCGCCGTACATGCTGCGGTATTCGGAACCGGAGTTGATGCCCGGTGCGGGTGGGCCCCCCGACGATCAGCCTGAGCCCCCACCCGCGGTGTCGGCCTACACGGGAATCGGCGACATACCGCCGCCTCCGGGATGGGGAGCACCACCGCCACCGCCTGGCATCCCGCCCGCACCAGTCGCTGCACCCGCATCACCCGGTCCGGCGAGCCTGCAGGACATGCTGCTGCCCGCCGAGCAGCCCGACCCGCAGGCACCGCCGGCATTGCCGGCGGGGGCGCATCCGGTTCCGCACGTCGGAGAACCGTCATGATCGGCCGTCGTACCGTGGCCACAGGGCTGACCCTGCTGCTGACGCTCACCGGGTGCTCGTTCCAAGGGGTGAATTCGTTGCCGCTGCCGGGGGCGGTGGGCCGGGGGCCGGACGCCAGCGTCTACCACGTCGAGCTCGCGAACGTCGGGACGCTGGAATCGAATTCGCCGGTGATGGTCGACGATGTGGTGGTCGGCAGTGTGGGCAGGATGACGTTGCACGGCTGGCACATCGACCTCGAGATCTCCGTCAAACCCGACGTCGCGGTGCCCGCCAACGCCGTTGCCACGGTCGGCCAGACCAGTCTCCTGGGCTCCATGCACGTGGCGCTGGACCCGCCGCCGGGTCAGAAGCCGACCGGCAGGCTTCGTCCGGGCGCCACGATCGGTCTCGACAAGACGTCGACCTACCCGTCGACGGAACAGACGCTGTCGTCACTGGCGGCGGTGGTCAACGGTGGGGGACTCGGCCAGATCGGTGACATCATCGCCAATTTCAACACCGCGCTGTCGGGGCGACAGGGAACCGTGCGCGACCTGATCGCCCGACTGGACACCTTCGTCGGGACCCTGTACCAACAGCGCGACAACATCATCGCGACCATCGACGAGCTGAACAGGTTCTCGCAACGGCTGGGTGATGAACAGCGGGTGCTCACCCGCGCGCTCGACAAGATCCCGCCCGCGCTCGACGTCCTGATCCGCGAACGGCCCAACTTCACCACCGCACTGAACCGGTTGGGGCAGTTCAGCGATACGGTCTCCGGGCTGATCAACGACACTCAAGCCGACCTCGTCACGAATCTGCAGAACCTGGAGCCGACGTTGCGCGCACTCGCCGACGTGGGCGCAGAGATCGGCACGGCGCTGGCCTCTCTGCCGACGTTCCCGTTGAGCCAGAACCTGATCGACCGCGGGGTGCGCGGTGATTACGTGAATCTGTTCGTCACGGTGGACTGGACGAACGCGCGGCTCAAGCGTGGATTGCTGCTCGGTACCGCGCTCGGGCAGAATCGCGCATCGTTGATTCCCGCGCCGGGTGATCCCGGGTACGACTCGTACTACACCAAATTCCCTCTGGGCGTGGGCACCTCGCCGCCCTTCGGCCCGATCCCGAATACTGCACCCGCCCCATGGGAGCCGGGCGGTGGTGGCTGATGTTGCCGCGGATGGTGCGCATCCAGCTCGTGATCTTCTCGATCGCGTCGATCATCGGTGTGGTCGCGATGGTGTTCGCCTACATGCAGGTGCCCACCCTGCTGGGCATCGGGAAGATCACCGTCACACTGGAGTTGCCCTCGTCCGGCGGGCTCTACCGATTCGCCAACGTCACCTATCGCGGCGTGCAGGTAGGCAAGGTCACCGAGATGGACGTAACCCGCACGCGGGCCACCGCGACGCTCCGCCTCGACACGTCACCGAAGATTCCGGCCGATCTACAGGCCGAAGTGCGCAGCGTCTCCGCCGTCGGCGAACAGTACGTCGAACTACTCCCGCGCACCGACTCCGCACCGTACCTGGAAGACGGCTCGGTGATCTCGATGGCCGACACCACGATCCCGCAACCGGTGAGCCCGATGCTGGAGCAGGTGAACACCCTGATCGCGAGCATCCCCACAGGCCGGCTGACCGAGTTGATCGACGAATCGTACAAAGCGTTCAGTGGGGCCGGTTTCGACATGGGTTCGCTGGTGGATTCATCGGCCACGCTCTCGGAAGCCCTGAACGAGGACGCGTCCCGCTCCGCGAGGTTGGCCGAAGATTCGGTGCCGCTTCTGGATTCGCAGGCCCGCTCGACCGACGCGCTGCGCCTGTGGGCACGGAGCCTTGCGGGCATCACCGGACAGGTCGTCGCCGACGACCCGCAGATCCGCACACTGTTGGAGGAGGCCCCCGCAGCGGCGAACGAGGTCTCCGGGCTGCTCGCGCGGGTCAAGCCGACCCTGCCGGTGCTGTTGGCCAACATGATCACCATCGGTCAGGTGGCAGTGACCTATCGGCCGTCGCTGGAGCAGGTGCTTGTGCTGTTACCGCCGTTCGTGGCCAACGTGCAGTCGTCGGCTCCCCAGAACAATCCCACAGGTATCGCCCTGGGTGACTTCCGTATTCAGATGGCGGACCCCAACCCGTGCACCGTCGGCTTCCTTCCGCCCTCGCAATGGCGGAGCCCGGACGATCAGACCACGATCGACACGCCGGACGGGATCTACTGCAAGCTGCCGCAGGACTCGCCGATCGTCGTGCGGGGCGCACGCAACGCGCCGTGCATGGGGGTTCCCGGGAAGCGGGCGCCCACCGTCGAGCAGTGCTACAGCGACAAACCCTACGAACCGCTGGCGATGCGTCAGCACACTGTGGGGGCGTATCCGATCGACCCGAACCTCATCTCACAGGGTGTGCCGCCCGACGACCGGGTCACGGCTGACGAGAACCTTTTCGCCCCGCTCGAAGGCACGCCGCTTCCGCCCGGCGCGATGCCGCGGGGTCCACTGCCGCCGATCCCGCCTCCGCCGCCGGCGTCCGGCGCACAGATGCCGTCCTTGCCGCCGAACGCGATACCGCCCCTGGTGTCGCAGCAGGTGGACCAGCAGGGGGTGGCGCCTGACCCGCCGGCGGTGACTCCACACAGCGCGCCGCCGCAGGGCCCGCCGCCGTCGGGGGCGGCGCCCGCGACGCCGAGTTCGGTTACCACCGGTCCTACGGAGGGACCGTCCGTCGCCATCGCGCACTACGACCCCCAGACGGGTCGGTATGCGACGCCGGACGGAAACGTCGGTCGCCAAACCGATCTCGTGCAGAGCCCGAAGTCATGGCAGGAGTTGGTCTACGAGGGAGGGGCGCAATGATCCGGGCGTTGACGATCGCGGCGACGATCATTGCCGCGATCCACTTCGCGCCGCACGCACAGGCGCAGAACGAGGTCGCGATCAACGGCGTCTTCACCGCGTTCTCCGACGGCCGATGGGCGACGACCAACGACTCGCGGCACGACGAGGCCAGCGTCACGCAGACCTGGACCATCACCTCGACGTGTACGACGTATCAGGACTGCACCGGGCGGGTCGACAGCGACCAGGGCTGGAGTGCGGAAGCGGTGTACATGAGCGGCCGGTGGAAGGTCAGCAGGACCGTCCCGGACTGGGAACCCTGCATCGACGGTACCGCCTACCCGGGCAAGCAGGCGTGGGTGTTCTGGCTCGGCTACCCGCCGGACCCCAACAAGTACGTCGGGTGGGACAAGACCGAAGGGCCCAGCGGCGCCTGCGGATTCAACAAGGTGCTTGATATCGAGATGCCGTTCACGCTGACCCGCGTGGGTTGAATGCGTGCCGAGGGATCGTCAGCGGCAGGTCGACCGAACTGAGCAGACCCGGTTGTGCCGCAACGACGTACGGGATCGCGTTGATGACACGCATCGCCGTCGCGACCATCGCTCCGGCGCCTGAGGTCATGCTTTCGATCGCCGCATCCTTGCGGTCGCGGACGGTCGCCGCCATCGTGCATTCGATGTCGGGCTGGCCGGTGATGACGATGCGGTAGCCGAGCGCGTCCGGCAGTCTCGGCCACTCGGGGGCCACGTCGGGGGCCAAGCGGGTGACATGTTCGATCACGATCGCCTCCCGCCCGTCGACGATGCCGATTGCCTGCATGCGCAGGGCGCCGCACGTGCCCGCCTCGACGGTGCCCATCGCCACCTCGAGCGTCCGCTCCGTCACCGCGCGGTCGAACGTCTCGCGGACCTCCTGCACCTCGACGCCCAGGGCCTCGGCGACCATGCGGATCTGCCCCTGCCATTCGCCGGCGATGGCGCCGGGAAACGAAATCCACGGCTGGTAGTCGAGCGGCCGCCCGAATCCCAAAGCGTCGCTCATGATGTCGGGAACGCCGTAGTCGTCATAGAGACCGATCTCGTAGGCGTGGATCTTCTCAATCTGCGAGGACTGTGTGCTCAACACCAGCGGTAGGTAGTCGGCGACGAATCCCGGTTCGATACCCGAGGCGTACAAGGAGACCCGGCCCTCCTTGGCCGCCGCGGCCAGTTGGTCGCGCCACTCGGCCGGTTCGTAGGCGTGCGGGTTGACCAGGTGGGTGGTGCTGGTGGTCACCACGTTGATGCCGGAGCTGAGCAGCTTCACGTAGTCCGGGATGGCGAGCGCATCGCGTTCGGGCCCGCTGGCCGCGTAGACGACGCAGTCGGGTTTCAGCGCGATCAGCGCGTCCGCATCGGTGGTGGTGGCCAACCCGATCGGTTGTCCGTTGGCGAGTTCACCGGCGTCCTTACCGTCCTTGTCGGGGGAGTGCACCCAGACCCCGACGAGATCCAGGTCGGGCCGCTGGGAGATCGCGCGGATCGCGATGGACCCGATCCCGCCGGTCGACCAGACCACGACGCGGTGCTTGTCTCCGGACATCGATCCTCCTCGGAGAGCGCGACATGGCGACAGAGCCAGCGCTGACAATAGCATCCACTATTAATGGAAACCAGAACAAAAATTAGGTTAGAGTCAGACGTCGTGAATCCTTCGGCCTTGCTGCGGCGCTGATGTTCACGCTCCGTTTCGACATGCGCGCGCCCGCGGCCGGCGCGCCCACCACCGAGCTGTATGCGGCCGCTCTGCAGATGTGCGAGTGGGCCGAGACGCGCGGCGCGGTGGTCGTCGTACTCTCCGAACATCACGGAACCGAGGACGGCCCCCTGCCGTCGCCGCACCTATTGGCGTCCGCGATTGCCGCGCGAACCACCCGCCTGGCCATTTTGTTGGCCGCCGTGCCCATCACCTTCTGGGACCCCGTGCGCCTGGCCGAGAACATCGCCGTCCTCGACATCATCAGTCGCGGCCGCGTCTCCTATGCGTTCGGCATCGGCCACCGCGCCGAAGAGTACGAGCATTTCGGTGTGGACACACGCAGGCGGGGCGCCGTAGCCGATGAGTCACTGGGGCTGCTGCGGCGACTGCTGACCGGGGAGTCGGTCGATATCGACGGGCGCCGCGTTCAGGTGACGCCGCCTCCTGCTTCTCCCGGCGGGCCATACATGTTGATCGCCGGAGGCAGCAAGGCCGCCGCCCGGCGCGCCGCGCGGCACGGGCTGGGCTTCATCTCCCAGATCGCCTCGGACGAGTTGAAACAGTTCTACGAAACCGAGTGTCGCAACAACGGATTCGAACCCGGCCTCATGCAATTCCCCGCCGAGGGGGCACCGACGACCGTCTTCGTCGCCGACGATGTGGATCGCGCATGGCGCGAGCTGGGACCGCACCTGCTGCACGACGCGGTGATGGCCGCCTCCTACCGGCACGGCGACGATTCGGTGGCGAGTATCTCGACGGCGCAGACCGTGTCCGAGCTACGGGAGGCCGGTGGGCCCTACCGCATCTTCACATCCGAGGAGGCCGCCGAGTACGCCCAGAGCGGCAGACCGCTACCGCTGCTTCCCCTGTGCGGCGGCCTACCGCCAGATCTGGCTTGGCCCTATCTCGAGCGCGCCGCACAGGTGAGCGCGTCAACCTGAGACAGGAGGATTCGTGACAACGCCGCTGAGAACCGTGGTCTGGGCGACGGGCGGAGTCGGGTCAATCGCCATCGACGCGATCCGCAGCCGACCGGACCTCGAGCTGGTGGGGGTGTGGGTGCACTCCGAGGACAAGATCGGCAAGGACGCCGGGGAGCTGGCCGGTGGCGAGCCGATCGGGGTGAGCGCAACCAGCGACGCCGACGCGTTGGTCGCGCTGCAGCCAGACTGCGTCGTGTATGCCGCGAGCGGGCCCGAACGCGATGCGGGAGCGGTGCCCGATTACCTGAAACTCCTCGAAGCCGGGATCAACGTCGTGTCGACGTCGTCGACGACGCTGGTCTATCCGCCCGCCTACTACTCACCCGAGTGGCGCGACCAGATGGAACAGGCGGCGAAGAAAGGCGGCGCATCGTTCTACGCCTCGGGGATCTTTCCCGGCTTCGGCTCCGATCAACTCGCATTGGTCCTTGCCACGCAGTCGAAGCGGATTCGGTGCCTGACCGTCACCGAGGTCGCGCTCAACGACCACTACCCGGTCGCCGACGTGATGATGAACGGCATGGGCTTCGGCCATCCGCTCGATTTCGAACCTCTTCTGAAGACACCGGGATTCATCGAAATGGCCTGGCGGGCACCGATCCACCTGATCGCGGCGGGTCTAGGCGTCGAGGTCGAGGAAGTCCGCGGGACCCTCGACCGTCGCGTGACGGAACGCGACATCGAGGTGGCGTTCGGCACGATCAAGGCCGGGACGTGCGGAGCGGTGAGCACCCGTGCCGCGGGCGTGGTCAACGGCAGGGAAGCCATCGTCGTCCAGCACATCATCCGGATGGCGCGTGATGTGGCGCCGGACTGGCTGTCCTCGGAGTTCGACGCCACCTACCGCGTCGACATCGACGGTGATCCCGACATTCACTGCGCGATGAACGTCGGCGCCGCCGAGGGCCACGGTGCGGGGCACGCCGCGATGGCCGCCACGGCGATGCGTGTGGTCAACGCGATTCCCTATGTCGTGGCGGCACCCGCCGGTCTGTTGAGCTCGCTTGACCTGCCGAACACGTTGCCCCGGCACGCTTTCGGGTGATCATCGGTGTTCTCGATACGCTTCGACATGCGCGCGCCGAGCTTCGGTGCGCCGACGACGGACCTGTACGCGGCGGCGATCGACATGTCGGCGTGGGCCGAGCAACACGGTTGTGTGGCGGCGATCCTGTGCGAGCACCACGGCTCCGAAGACGGGTATCTGCCTGCGCCCCTGATCTTGGCATCGGCGATCGCGGCCCGCACCGAGCGGTTGTTGCTCAACGTGGTGCTGATCCTGCCGTTCTACGATCCTGTCCGGTTGGCCGAAGACATTGCGGTGCTCGACATTCTGTGCAACGGCCGGGCATCGTACGTGTTCGGGCTGGGTTACCGGCCCGAGGAGTTCGAACACTTCGGACTCGAGCGGTCGCGCCGGGGCGCGTTGGCTGACGAGAACCTCGCGCTGCTGAGGTCGCTGCTGAGCGGCCGACCCACCGTTCACGACAACCGTCGAATCATGGTGTCACCGCCGCCGTCCACACCCGGCGGGCCCACGATGATGTGGGGCGGTGCGAGCCTTGCGGCGGCGCGGCGGGCCGGCCGTTATGGTCTGGGACTTCTGGCCAATGGCAGCGTGCCCGGCATGCGGGAGGCGTATGAGACCGCGTCGCGAGAGCACGGGCACGAGCCCGGCGGCGTGTTGTTGCCGCCACCCGACACCCCGACGGTGACCTTCGTTGCCGACGACGTCGACGCCGCGTGGGACGAAATCGGCGCGTACCTGCTACACGATGCCCGGATGTATGCGCAGTGGAACCCAGGCAACCGCGCCTCCGCGGGGATCTCGGCCGCGCACGATGTGGAAGAGCTGCGTAACGCCTACACCTCGCACCGGATCATCGGCACCACCGAGGCGATCGAAATCGTGTCAGGTGGTGGGCTCCTCAACCTCTCACCGCTGTGCGGCGGTATTCCATCTGAGATCGCTTGGCCATACCTGAGGCGTGCCGGCGACGTGATCGCGAACCTGACCATGACAAAAGGGAGCAACCAATGACCGACACGAACACCGTCGACCTGTACTACGACCCGTTCGATTTCGACATCGACGACGATCCGTACCCGATCTGGAAGCGGATGCGCGACGAGGCGCCGCTGTACTACAACGAGAAGTACAACTTCTACGCGCTGAGCCGCTACGACGATGTCGCCAAGGGCCTGCACGACTGGGAGACATACCGTTCTGGCAAGGGCACCACGATGGACGTCATCATGAGCGGTGTCGACGTCCCGCCCGGGGTGATTCTGTTCGAGGATCCGCCGCTTCACGATATTCACCGACGGGTGCTGTCGAAGGTCTTCACACCGCGCCGGATGGAGGCCATCGAAGACCTGGTGCGCCAGTTCTGCGTGCGCGCGCTCGACTCCCTCGCGGGCGCCTCCCGTTTCGACGTGATCGGTGAGTTCGGGGCACTGATCCCGATGCGGACGATCGGCTACCTGCTGGGCATACCCGAGCAGGGCCAGCAGCAGATCCGCGACAACACCGACGCGTCGATTGGCCTGAAAGAGGGTAGTTTTCAGGCGGTTTCGGCTGCGACGTTCGAGAACGCCTATCAGCTGTTCGCCGACTACATCGAATGGCGGGCCGAGCATCCGTCGGACGATCTGATGACGCAGTTGCTCAACGCCGAGGTCGAGGACGATGGCCGGCTGCGGCCGTTGTCGCGCATCGAGGTGCTGACCTACACATCCATGATCGCCGGCGCCGGTAACGAGACGACGACCAGGCTGATCGGTTTCATCGCCCAGATGCTCGCCGAGCACCCCGATCAGCGACGCGAACTCGTCGACGATTTCTCGTTGATCCCGAAGGCGATCGAGGAGGTGTTGCGCTATCAGGCGCCGTCGCCGGTACAGGCCCGATATGTCGCTCGGGACACCGAGGCTTACGGGCAGACGATTGCCGAGGGTTCGGTGATGTTGTTGCTCAACGGTTCTGCCAACCGGGACGAGCGGCGTTATCCCGATGGCGAGAGTTTCGACATCCATCGCGGCGGGTCACACCTGTCGTTCGGACAGGGGTTGCACTTCTGCCTCGGCTCGTCGCTGGCCAGGATGCAGGCCAGGGTCGCGCTCGAGGAGATGCTGCGCCGGTGGCCCGAGTGGGAGGTCGACTACGCCGACGCCGCCATGGCTCACACCTCCAGCGTGCGAGGGTGGGGCAAGCTGCCGATCACCGTCGGCTGACGCGGCCACTGGGGTTGCGAGCGCGCATCGTTGTACGGTTCGGAGCCCCAAGGCGTACCAGGGTGAGCGCTCGCGCAGAGTTGCGCCCGTCAGACCGAGCGGGTAGTGACTCCGCGCAGCAGGGTGTCGCGCACATGGATTTGCGACGCCCGGGGGCCCAGATCGTGGAGGAGGTTCTCCGGGATCCACGACACCCCGATGACGACGCGTGCCAGCGTCTCGTTCGACGGTGCGTCGACCGCGATCTCACCGGACCGAATCCCGGCGGTGAGTAGGGATTTCATCTGGCGAACGCGTTTGGTGAACAGCCATGCGATGTTCGGAGTGTCCGGAGGGGACTGCCGCATCCATGCCAGCTGGATCCGGAACTCGTCGCCGAAGTGGGCGAGGGCGTTGGTGTGGATCCAGCTCAGCGCATCGAGCTTCTCGACGGCCGACGAGTCGGACCGCAGCACGCTGGTCCATCCCACCTCGGCGACCTTCTCGCCGAACGACTGCATGATCGAGGCCAGTAGTTCCTCTTTCGACCCGATCAGGCGGTACACCGTTCCGGTGCCGAGGCCCGCAGCCGATGCGATGTCTCGGATCGTGGTGACCTCGTACCCTTTTCGCCCGAACTCGGCTCGTGCGACCGCGCGCACGTGTGCGGCTTTGTCGTTGGTCGCGTTCTCCTCCTCCTCGATCCACGACTTCACGGCGTCGTCGGCGGCGATGAACGCGGGGGAGCGATCGAGTTCGGCGTCGCTGAGCGGGACGGTGGCGAGCCCTTCCAGCAGGATCCGGCACAGCGTGGCCGCGACCTTGTCGGCGCCGGCGCTGTGCCGAATGACGTCGAGTCCGACCTGGCGCATCGACTGCACGATCCGGTCGGCCAGGATGGGCAAGTCGACGTCGGGTCGCAGATAACCACTCCACCGCGCGGCACGCAGCGTCTGCACCATCGCTTCGAGGATCTTGGCCGGGCGCTGCTGGGCCAGCGCGGCCAGTTCGGGGTTCGAGGTCGGTGTTTCGTAGAACGTCATCTGCAGTGCGGCGCTGTGGGTCACCGCGCACTGGGCGATCGCGGCGCCCAGCTCCACGATCCGGTCGAACGCGGACAGCGGTGCGGGATCGTCGAGCCGATTGAGGGCTTGGTCGGCGATGCGATCGAGATCCTCGTGGTAGCGCCGAAGCAACTCGACGAGGATCGCTTCCTTGGATTCGAAATGGTGATAGAGGCTGCCCGGCAGGATGCCTGCGGCGTCGGCGATCTCCTGAAGAGACGTCCGCAGCCCAGACGTGGCGATCAACGACGCCGCTGTCTGCAGGATCTCGGTCCGCCGGGTGCCGTCGTCATAGGAGTGGCCTGCGTGCTTCGCGAGGTCGGCCTTCGGCGTCACACGACGCCCCACAGCACCTCCAACGCCAGGCTCCCGTCCACCTGTTTGGTCGAACCGACCCAAAGTTTGGTTAACGCTACCAGAACCGCGCCAGTGCACAGTGTCGCTCGAGGTGAAAGCGGGGATTGCGGTATCGCTCGGTCACGAGCTGGACGGGGAGCGAACGGGGTTCAGCGGGCGCTCGTAGGAGATGTCGGTGCGGTCGTGTGCGACGCTGAGGATATCGGCGAGAAATCCCATGGTCTCGTCGGTGATCAGCGTCGTCCCTTCGGTGTGCCATTCCACGACGCACACCCGTGCGGCGATGGCCCACCGGCCGTCGCGGCGCTCGAGCCGGTCGATGTAGCGGCCTCCGTTGACGGTCAGATGGTTCGCCGGGGCGCGGTCGGTGCCGACGAACAGATAGTAGGTTTCGGCGTGGGCCTGATCGCCCGCGATGTCCGCGGTGTGGTTCACCAGGTAGTGCTGGTAGCGGGTCTGCGTCTCGTGGTACGCGAATGCCCAATCGATGAATTGGTCGACGGGGCCGACGAACCCGATGTGCTCGTCGATGGCGCCGTCGTGGTAGGCCGAACGCACCAATTCGCGGTCGCGTCGATCCATCCCGCGCGCGTACCGCTGCATACAGTCGAAGATGTCCGCGCGGTCGCACAGTTCCTGCAGTCTCTCGTTCACAGCGCTGTCCCCTCCCAGGTGTCCACGGCGACCACCTCGGAGAGCGGTCGTCGTTCCGCCGGGCGGAACCTGACGCCGGGTCGCAGCCGGCCGACCGGAAGCAGGCAGCCCTGTACGTAACTTTCCGGAATGTCGAGCAGCTCGCGCACCGCTTCTTCGTAAGTCAGATGCAACGTCGTCACGCACGTTCCGTAGCCGCGCGTGTGAAGTGCGAGCGCGAAGTTCCAGACAGCGGGGAAAATCGAACCGTACAGCGTGGCCTGGTAGAAGGACTCGTCGCCGTCGGCGCGTGGCAGATACGGTTCGTAGCAGGGGATTACGAGAAGCGGGACCTTCGCCATGTTCTCGACAAGCCACTCGGTCGAGGACATGATCTTCTTGCCGGGTGTGTCGGGAGGCAGCAGGTCGGCGATCAACTGGCCGCCGACTTTCTGCAGATAGGCATTCCGATAGAGTTCGGCCAGCCGGGCACGGAGCCTCTCGTCGAAAACGGCCACCCATCGCCAACTCTGTTGATTCGAGCCGTTGGGGGCGTGCATCCCGATCCGAAGACACTCTCCGACCACATCGCGATCCACGGGGGCGTCGAGGTCGAGTGACTTTCGCGCCGACCTGGTCGTCGTGAGGAGTTGCTCGATATCGATTGGGGGCTCCTTGTGCTGGGGCTTCGTGCCGAAGATAATGTGGAACAGATTTTTGGTCAATGATGCCGAGGGTCGGTCGGAAAGAATGTCAGCCGGTGACGCCGAGGCGCCGGGTCACCGCGAACACTTCGTCGTAAATCGATCCCGGAATGGTGAACGGCTCGGTGGCGGCGACCGTGTCGAGGTGACCGGCGATGTCCTCGGCCGTCGGATCACCGTCCCGTGGTGCCAGCCAGCCCTCGCCCAGCCCGATGAAGACCCTGGCGAACCGGCCCGCACAGGCGGAGAAGTTCTGATGGCTGACGTCGCACGCCCGACTGGCCAGGTACACCACAAGCGGAGTGACGAGCTCGGGACGGATGGCGGCGAAGAAACCGTTGTCCTCGAGGGCTTTCGGGTCGGCCAGCGTTTCGGTGACCATCCGGGAGATTCCGAAGGGCAGCACGGTGTTGGCGCGGATTCCGTGCGGTTCACCTTCGAGCGCGATGACATTGGTCAGGCCGATGATGCCGGCTTTGGCCGCGGCGTAATGCGCCTCCAGATGCTGGCCGAACATTCCCGCGGACGACGCGATGAACACGAATCGGCCGTAGCCCTGCGCCTTCATCGCTCGGTAGGCGGGCTGTGACAGGTAGAACGCGCCGTCGAGATGGACGGAGAGCATCCGTCGCCAGTCGTCGGGTGTCAATTCGTCGAACGCGATGGAGTTGAAAATGCCCGCGTTGCTGATCACCGCGTCGAGCCGGCCGAACGCGTCGACTGCGCTCCGCACGATCGCCTCACCGCCCGCCGGGCTGTCCACCGAGTCGTAGGACGCGATGGCCGTGCCGCCGGATGCGGTGATCTCGTCGACCACCTGATCGGCGACCGCCGTGTCCTCCCCGTCACCGTGCATGGTTCCGCCGAGATCGTTGACGACGACCGACGAACCGCGCCTTGCCAACTCGAGCGCATAGACACGGCCGAGCCCGCGACCCGCCCCGGTGACCACGGCGACCTGGCCGGTGAAATCGATCATCATCCCTCCGGTGATTGACGGCGGTCCGGCCGGACTCTACGTTGGAACAGATATTTGGTCAACGAGAAAGGTCGCGCTCGATGACGAGCGATGACGCCGACGATCCCAAGCGCTTGGCGCTGCTGGCCTCGGCCCTGGCCGGCCGCACGATAGCGGTTGCGCCGGCCGCTGCGGGCGAACCGGCGTGGACCGACGGCGTCACGGTGTTCGTCGACGCATCAGCCGGTGCGCACCGCCAACTCGAGTCGGTCACGGTGCAGGCGTCGCTTCTGGCCAGTGGCGGGTTGGACCCGGACGTGGTGCGCAAACTCGTCCGGCGTCCAGCGCTGGCGCGCCGGTATCTCGCGGTCGAGGGCCAGCGTGCGCTGTCGGTGAACGACGACCTCCTGCCGTCGCGCGTCCGTTCGCTCCTCGACTGCGAACTGGCGGCCCGCGCGGATTCCGCTGTCGGCTCGCTGAAGCTGGCGGGGGAGCACCGTGACATCTCCGATCCGCCCGCGGGCTTCGGCGTGATCAAAGCGCAGAAGCTGTTGGCGGCGCGCGCCCTCGCCGCGCATGTGGAACCGGCCGGCGGGCATCTCCCGCGCCGCGAATCGAACAGAGAGTTGGCCCAGCTCGACGACGATGATGATGCCGACGGCGAGGATGCGATCGACCCCTTCTCGAGCCCCGTCGGCGGAGGCGGTGCACTCGGCAAGCTCCTGAAACGTATGACCAAGAGCGTGCGGAAACTCGCCGGCGGCGGCACGCCCGGCGCCGACACGCCAACCCATCGCTCCCGCAAAGGACTTCGCGGAGCGGGCGCAGTGACGTCGGGCGCGGCCGGGGCGGCGGACGCCGACGGCTGGGATGCTTCCGACACCGAGGGACGCACATATCCCGAGTGGGACTTCCAACGGCGCTGCTACCGAGCGGACTGGTGCACGGTGCTCGAGATCGAGGCCCCCATCGAGGAGGGACGAACGCTGGCACGTCCGGATGTTCACGCGTTGCGGCGGCCGCTGACCCGTCTGGGCATCGGGCTCGACCGATGCCACCGGCAGACCCAGGGTGACGACATCGACGTCGACGCCGCGGTCGAGGCGCGCGTGGAAACGCTGGCGGGTTCCACCCCGGACGAGGCCGTCTACCTCGACAACCTGCGTAGGCGACGGGACCTGGCGGTGCTCATCCTCCTCGATATCTCCGGATCGGCCGGGGAGGCGGGAACGTTCGGTCAGACCGTGCACGAGCAGCAGCGGGCGGCCGCTGCGGCGCTGACGATCGCGCTGCACGAACTCGGAGACCGCGTGGCGCTGTACGCATTTCAGTCCCAAGGCCGCTCATCGGTCAATCTGATGCCGGTCAAGCGCTTCGGCGACCACCTCGACGCGATGGTCATGCGGCGTCTGGGCAGCCTGACCGCGGGCGCCTATTCACGGCTGGGGGCCGCGATCCGTCACGGTAGCGCGGTGATGAGGGAGAAGGCCGGCACGTCGCGTCGCCTGCTGGTCGTGCTGTCCGACGGCCTGGCCTACGACCACGGCTACGAACGGCTGTACGGTGCGGCCGACGTACGAAAGGCACTGGGCGAGGCGCGCCGCGAGGGTATCGGCTGCTTGTGTTTGACCATTGGGGCGGCCACCGACTCAGGCGAGCTGGCCAGGGTGTTCGGCAGTGCCGCGCATGCGTCCATTCCGAAGCCCGCGCAGTTGGCCGACGTGATCGGTCCGTTGTTCCGCTCGGCGCTGCGAACCGCGGACCTGCGTCGGCGGATGTCAACACCGACCAAAGCTTGAACCAAACATCTGTTCCGCGCTAGTGTCCTTGAGATCAGGCAGACCGAAGGGAAGCCATGCAGGTGAAGCCGCCGCGCCCTTACTACGTGCCCGTCGCGAACGAGGAGCAGGTCTTCAAGGCCGCATACCAGCAGGGCCTGTCGATCGCGCTGAAGGGTCCGACGGGGTGCGGCAAGACGCGGTTCGTCGAGGCGATGGCATACGACCTGGACCGACCGCTGGTCACCGTCGCCTGTCATGACGACTTGACCACCGCCGACCTCGTCGGCCGCTTTCTTCTGCGCGGTGGTGACACCGAGTGGGTCGACGGACCTCTGACTCATGCGGTCCGGGAGGGTGCGATCTGCTATCTCGACGAGGTCGTGGAGGCCCGCCAGGACACCACCGTCGTGCTGCATCCGCTGGCCGACCACCGCAGGCAACTGCCGATCGAACGGTTGGGCATAACGCTGGACGCGGCACCGGGGTTCTGCCTGGTGGTCTCCTACAACCCCGGCTACCAGAGCGTGCTGAAGGATCTCAAGGACTCCACGCGCCAGCGGATGGTCGCGATCGACTTCGGCTTCCCCACAGCCGATGTCGAGGAGAAGATCGTTGCCAGCGAAGCGGCCATCGACCACGAGCGCGCGGCGGGACTCGTCCGCCTCGGCCATGCGATCCGGCGGTTGGAGACGGGTGGGCTCCGTGAGGTCGCGTCGACGCGGGTCCTGATCGCGGCGGGCCGGCTGATCGCCGAGGGATTGACGCCGCGTGACGCCGCACGCGCCGCGATCGCGGGTCCGCTCACCGACGACGCGACCGTCACCCGCGGCCTGCTCGAGATGATCGACGCGTACTTGGGCGACTCGCGGCCAGACGATTGACGCCTATCACGACCGTGATTAGTGTCTGAACAAATCTTAGGTTTCATATCGACGGAGGTGGCATGTCCTACGAGAGCACCGCGGAACCAATCAAGTTCGGGTACCTCATGGACTTCAAACTGCCCGACCTGTACCCGCAGGAGATGAAGGAAGACCTGTCCAATCCCTTCGAGCTGATCTTCGCCGAGGCGGTGGAGAACGGCGTGATCGACCGCCCCATCGAGATCATCTACAAAGAGGTCGAGGGGCTGCCGAAGGGTTCGGTCAAGGCAGTGATCGACGCATACGGCGAGCTCGTCGACGAGGGGTGTCTCGCGGTGTTCGGCCCGCACATCACCGACAACTGCGTGCCGACCCGCGAGGCCATCGAGGAGCGTTTCCGCGTGCCCGCACTCAGCGTCACGGGCAGTGACGCCTGGCTGGGGGAGTGGACATTCGCGTTTCCGCAGGGGTCTTTGACCGACGAGCCGATCTTCTGGGCAGATCTTCTGGCCAAGGGCGGGCACCACGAGGTCGGCGTCCTCATGGAGCAGTCACTGGTCGGCGAGACGTACGTGAAGAACTTTCGGACGGCGTGCCGGCGCAAGGGGATCCGGATCGTCGCCGAAGCCGCGATCGCGCAGACGGCCCAGGACGTCTCGGAAGCCGTGCGCACCCTGTATGAAGCCAAGGCACACGCCGTGGTGCACGCCGGTTTCGGATTCGGCATCGTGTTCGTCAACCCGGCACTGGAAGAACTCGGTTGGGATCCACCGCGGTTCACCAGTACGGCGTTCCAGAACGCGTGGATCAACCCCATCATGTGGAACGCGTTCATGGGCTGGACGGGCGTCGACCAGTACGACGAGGGCAACCCCGTCGGTCAGCGGTTCCTCGACAAGTACCAGGACAAGTTCGGCCGCCGACCGGAATACTGCGTGCCCGTTGTGAATTGTGATGTCGCCTCGGCTCTGCTACGTGCGTGCGCAGACGCTCATCCGCTTAGTCCGCGGGGTGTCAAGGAGGCGCTGGAACGCGTCAAGATGATGCCCGCGGCCGCGGGTGCGCCGGGCACCCGTGTCTCGTTCGGCAACTGGACGCGGCGAGCCTGGATGGGCGCCGGATACCTCGTCGCCCGAAGGCTCGACTCCGACGGCGTCAACTCGCATCTCGTCGACCGCTTTGGTGAGGAGTAACCCGTGACCACTGAAACACCGAAGGCCGATCGCACGGCTACGACCGCCGAAGCACCGAAGCGCAACTGGCTCGGGCCGACGATCTCGGTGGCCGTGCTCCTCGCCATCGCGGTCTTCTTCGCCGTCAACACCCGCAAGGGGCCGGGTTCACCGCGGATCGCCAATCCCGATGTCGAGGGGACACCGCGACCCGTCGAGGTGCTGTTCGGGTGGAGCACGTCCACCTGGGTGGTGATCCTGGAGACCTTCACCGTCGTCACGATGGCCGTCATCATCACGCTGTGGGTGGTGCACTGGCGGCGTAACCCACACAACCCGACGCTGCTGATGGCGTTGGTCACCTCGTTGATCGTGTGGCAAGACCCGATCATGAACTGGTCACCGTTCGCCGTCTACAACCCCGAACTGGCGCACCTGCCCGAGGACTGGCCGCTGGTGTCACTGTCACCGACTGTCGAACCTTTCGTGGTTCTCGGCTACGTGATGTTCTACCTCGGGCCGTACTTCCCGGCCATCTGGATCCTGCGGAAACTGCAGGCCCGCAGGCCCGTTGACTCGTTCGTCTGGCGTCACCCGCTGATCAGCCTGGCAGCCATCATCTTCCCGATCGGCGTGGTCGTGGACGCGGCGCTGGAGATCACCCTGGTGCGCACCGGCATGTACATCTATTCGCAGGTGCCGCCGTGGGCATCGGTGTTCACCGGAGATACCTATCAGTTCCCGTTGATCTGGGAAGTGGTGGCGGTGACGTTCGTGATGATCCCCGCAGGTGTGCTGCTCTACCGCGACGACACCGGTAAGTCAGTTGCGGAGAAGCTCGCTCAGCGGGCCCGCATCTTCTCCTCGAGGCCCAGGCTGGGCACGTTCATCGTGATGTTCGTGATCATCAACATCGCCTATTTCTGCTACGGCGGGCTGTTCGCGATCGTGAAGGCAACCAAGATCTCCACCTCGGTGGCGTGCCCCTGGCCGTATCCGGAAGTGAAGGTCTATGACCCACAGGGATTTTACGAAGCGAACGGCCAACCGGGTCCGTACTCGGTCGGGATCATGTCGACCTGGATGAGCGGACAGCCCGACGGGCGTCCGGAGGTGGAACTGGGTGAGAAGAGCGACCGGTGTGCACCGGAAAACGCCAATGGGTGATGAGCGCTTGCGCGCAGAGCAGACGATGAGTAACGAGCGCAGCGTCGTCATCACGGGCGCCTCCCGAGGGCTGGGGCTGGCATCGGCGTCTCACCTGTACCGGCAGGGCTGGCGGGTTATTGCCGCGATGCGGTCCGTCGATGCCGGCCTGCAACGCCTGCGTGAGACGACCGGCGCCGCGCCGGAGGACCCCAACCTGATCGGCGTTCCGCTCGACCTGACCGACACCGCGTCGATAGAGGCGGCCGCGAAGTCCATCGAAGACGCCGTCGGTGCGCCTTACGCCGTGGTGCACAACGCGGGGATCTCTGCGGCCGGCATGGTCGAGGAGACGCCGTTGAGCCTGTGGGAGCAGATGTTCGCAACCAACATCTTCGGTCCCGTCGCGTTGACCAAGGCGTTGCTGCCGTCCATGCGTGAGGCGGGGCGCGGCCGCATCGTGTTGGTGTCGAGTCAGGGCGGCGTTCGCGGAATGCCCGCCACGGCACCGTATTCGGCCGTCAAGGGGGCGCTGGAGCGCTGGGGCGAGTCGATGGCCGCAGAGGTCGCGCCGTTCGGCATCGGTGTCACGATCCTGGTCACCGGCACTTACGACACCGAGATCATCACCGATGCGGGGACCACCGACTGCCGCGATCTGGACGGTCCCTACGCGCCGCATCACAGCACGATGGACAAGCGTGGCCGGGCCGCCATGCGGATGGCCGCGCGATCGCCCGAGAAGTTCGCGGTCGGACTGGCCAAGGCGTTGGACAGCTCCAAGCCGTTCGTGAAGCGGTCGGTAGGGCCCGACGCACGAATGTTGTTGATCGCCAACCGGGTGTTCCCCTCTGCCGGACTGCACCAGATGATCCGGCTGATGATGGGCATCCCGCGATTCGGCACGCTACGAGGAAGCAGAGACCATGGCTGACGTTCGCTTCGAATCGAAGATGATGATCGACGGCAAGCTCGTCGACGGTGAGGCGGGCACTTTCACCAACATCAATCCCGCGACCGAGGAGGTGCTCGGCGAGGTCGCCGATGCCTCGAAGGCCGATATGCACCGCGCGATCGACGCGGCGCGACGAGCATTCGACGAGACGAAGTGGTCGACGGATCATGCGTTTCGGCAGCGGTGTCTGCTGCAGTTGCAGGAGGCGATCGAGTCCGAGCAGGAAGAGCTGCGTGAGGAACTCATCCTCGAGGTGGGCTGTCCGCGCGCGATCACGCACGGCCCGCAGCTCGATGCGCCGCTGTCCGACGCCCTGGAATTTCCGGCGCGGCTGATCGACGAATACCCCTGGGAGACGTCGCTGGGCGACGCGCTGGTATCGGTTACCGGGGTCAACACCACCCGCAAAGTCTGGCGCGAACCCGTCGGCGTGGTCGGTGCGATCGTGCCGTGGAACTTCCCGTTCGAGGTCACCATCCAGAAGCTCGGCCAGGCCCTCGGTACCGGTAACACCGTCGTGCTCAAGCCGGCGCCGAACACCCCGTACAACGCCACCCGGTTGGGCCGGCTCATCGCCGAGAACACCGACATCCCACCGGGTGTCGTCAATGTCGTCACCGCATCGGATCACTTCGTCGGCGAAGAACTCACCCTGTCGCCGAAGGTGGACCTGATCTCGTTCACCGGTTCCACCGTCGTCGGCCGACGCATCATGGAGAAGGGCGCCGCGACGATGAAGCGGCTGTTCCTCGAACTGGGCGGCAAGTCGGCGACCATCGTGCTCGAGGACGCGGACTTCGCGGTGGGATGCATGATGGGCATCGCGCCCTGCATGCACGCGGGTCAGGGGTGCGCCAACCCCACCCGGCTGCTGCTGCCGCGTTCCCGTTACGACGAAGGCGTCGAGATCCTCAGGGGCATCTACGAAGGTGTCGCACCCGGCGATCCGCAGGATCCCGCGACCCTGTGCGGCCCGGTCATCTCCGATAAACAGCGCAGCCGGATCCGCGGATACATCGACAAGGGCGTGGAGGAGGGCGCGACCCTGCTCGTCGGCGGATCCGAGGCCCCCGACGGCATGGACAAGGGGTTCTTCGTCAAGCCAACGCTTTTCGTCAACGTCGACAACTCGATGACCATCGCCCAGGAGGAGATCTTCGGCCCGGTGCTCTCGGTGATCCCGTTCGACGACGAGGACGACGCGGTGCGCATCGCCAACGACAGCCCGTACGGACTGGCGGGCAACGTGATGGCCGGAACGCTGGAGCGCGCCCTGTCGGTGGCCAGGCGACTTCGTGCCGGGTTCATCGGGTTGAACGGCACCGCAGGCTACGGCGCCGACACGCCGTTCGGCGGATACAAGGCCAGCGGCATCGGGCGCCAGAACGGCGTCGCGGGATTCGACCAGTACACCGAGATCAAGTCCGTCGCCTATCCGGCCGGTTCCTAGGAAGAAGACATGCAACTGTTGTTTGACGACCTCGAGGACTTCGGCGAATTCGACGACTTCGTGTCGGGCGATGTGCGTGACCCCCACACCGAACTGGCGAGGCTGCGTCGCGAGGAGCCGGTCCAGAAGATCGAGATCCCCGGCATTCCAGGGCAAGAGGGTAAGCCGATCGTCATGGTCTACCGCTATGACGAAGCGCAGCAGATGCTGCGGGACAACGAGACGTTCTCGTCGTCGATCATCATCCAGGCGTTCGGCGATGTGTTCGGCAAGCATGTGATGCTCGGCATGGACGAACCCGAACACGGCAGGCACCGGAGCCTGGTGGCCAAGGCGTTCTCGCAAAAAGCTTTGGCCCGTTGGGAAGACACGCTGGTCACCCCTATCGGCAACGCCCTGATCGACCGCTTCGCCGACCGGGGGAGCGCCGACCTGGTCAAGGAATTCAACTTCCCGTACCCCACGCTGATCATCGCCGGGCTGTTGGGGCTGCCGCAGGACGATTACGCGCAGTTTCAGAAGTGGTCCATCTCGCTGCTGTCGTTCACCGTCAACCCCGAACGCGGCCGGGAAGCGTCGCTGGCGCTGGCGGACTACTTCAGGCCGATCCTGGCCGCCCGGCGAGAGGAACCCCGCGACGATCTGATCAGCCGGCTGGCCGGGGCTGAGATCGATGGCGAGAAGCTCTCGGACGAGGAGATCTTCTCCTTCCTGCGCTTGCTGTTGCCCGCTGGTGTGGAAACCACATACAGGTCGCTGGGCAACCTGCTGTTCGGGTTGCTGTCCAATCCCGAACAGCTGGAGGCACTTCGGGCTGACCGGTCGCTGATACCGCAGGCGATTGAGGAGGCGGTGCGCTGGGAGCCGCCGCTGAGCATGATCACCCGGGTGGCCACCTGCGACACCGAACTCGGCGGCGTTCACATCCCCGAGGGTTCCTCGGTGATGCCGGTGTTGGGCGCGGCCAACCGGCAGGACGAACGGTTCCCCGATCCCGATCAGTTCAACATCTTCCGAGAATCCAAGGCCAACATCGGGTGGGGCCACGGGGTGCACGTCTGCCTCGGCATGCACCTGGCGCGGCTGGAGATGCGGGTGGCGCTCAACCTCCTGCTGGACCGCCTGCCCAATTTGCGGCTCGATCCGGGCGCCGAGGAGGCCTACATCCGCGGCCAGGTGTTCCGGTCACCGACGGCGCTGCCCATCGTCTTCGACACACCAGCGAGCCCATGACCGACCTTCGCTTCGACGAGGGGGTGGTGGTGGTCACCGGCGGTGGGCGCGGGATCGGCCGCGGCCATGCGACGCTGCTTGCCGCGAAGGGTGCACGAGTCGTCGTCGCCGACAACGGGGCCGAGATCGACGGCCGCGCATGCGCATCGCGACCGGCGGACTCAGTGGTCGAGGAAATCCTGCGGGCCGGGGGCCAAGCCGTGGCGTGCAGCGCCTCGGTCGCCGACGAGGCGGGGGCACAGTCGATCATCGACACCGCGGTTGATGCGTTCGGACACATCGACGCGGTGATCAACAATGCTGGAGTGCACGACCCGGGTCTCTTCGAGGAACTGTCGACGGACCGGATCCGACGAATGCTCGACGTGCACTATTTCGGAACGCTTTTCGTCTCGCGGGCTGCGTGGCCACATCTGATCAGCGCCGGAGGCGGCCGCATCGTCAACACCGTGTCCGAGGCCATGCTCGGCGGCATCCCGGAACTCACCAGCTACGGAGCCGCCAAGGGCGCGGTTTGGGGGCTGACTCGAAACCTCGCCACCGAAGGTGCTCCCCACAGCATCGCAGTCAATGCGCTCGCGCCGCGCGCCTACACACGCATGTCCGCATCGCAGGGACCGCAACTCGCGCAGCTGTACGGCATGTCAGAGGAGACGATGGCCGAGATCAACGCCAGTATGCCTCCCGAACTATGCTCTCCCGCAGCGGCTTTCCTTGCGCACCGATCGTGCCCGCTCAACGGTGAGGTCCTGCTGACGGGGATGGGTGGTGTCTCCCGCCTCGCCGTGGTTCGCAGCCAAGGCGTCTGGAAGCAGCCCCTGACCGCCGAAGACATCGCGGAGAACCTCGACCAGATCATGAACGTCGACGATGCCTATGTGACCGAAGCAACCAGGAGTGTTCTGTGACCGATTTCGAGACCGTCGACTTCTTCACCGACGAGAAGCTCGTTCCCGACCCGTACCCGTATTTCGACTTCCTCCGGTCCAAATGCCCGGTGGTGCAGGCGACCCCGTTCAACGTGCTCGCAGTCACCGGCTACGACGAGGCGCTCGCCGTCTACAAGGACCCCGCGTTCTCGTCCTGCGTGTCGGTCGCCGGTCCGTTCTCCGGCATGCCGTTCGGTCCCGGTGAATCCGATGACGTCAGCGAGCTCATCGAACAGCACCGCGCCGCTGTTCCGATGGCCGAACACATCACATCGCAGGACCCGCCGCTGCACACCCGTACACGGGGGCTGCTGAACAAACTGATCACACCCAAGCGCCTCAAGGAGAACGAGGACTTCATGTGGCGGTTGGCCGATCAGCAGCTCGACACCTTCCTCGACAAGGGCAGCTGCGAGTTCCTCACCGCCTACGCCAAACCGTTCTCACTGCTGGTCATCGCCGACCTACTCGGTGTGCCCGCCGAAGACCACGAGGAGTTCAAGGAGGTCTTCGCGCTCGAAACCGTCGGCGAGCTCGGCAAGGAGGCACCGACCTCGCACAACCCGCTGGAGTGGCTCAACGAGAAGTTCTACTCCTACATCGAGGACCGCCGACGCGCCCCGCGCCAGGACGTGCTGACCGAGCTGGCGCAGGCCAAACACGAGGACGGGTCAACCCCCGACATCGAAGACGTGATGAACCTGTCGACCTTCCTGTTCGCCGCCGGCACCGAGACGACCACCAAACTCGTCAGCTCGGCGGTCCGATTCATCGCCGACAAAGCGGGTTACGAGAAGGAACTCCGCGATGACCGCAGCAAGATCCCCGCATTCCTCGAGGAGACCCTGCGGATGGAGAGCCCCGTCAAATCCCACTTCCGGATGGCGCGCACCACAACGAAGATCGGCGAAGTCGAGGTGCCCGCAGGCACGACCGTCATGCTGCTCCCCGGGGCCTGCAACCGCGACGACCGCAAGTTCGCCGACCCCAACACCTTCCGCGCAGACCGGCCGAATGTGCGCGAGCAGATCGCGTTCATCCGCGGGGTCCATTCCTGCCCGGGTGCGCCGCTGGCCCGTGCAGAAGGACGAATTTCGCTGAACCGGATTTTGGACCGGATGGCCGACATCACGATCTCCACCGAACATCACGGCCCACCCGAGGACCGCCGCTTCACCTACGAGCCGACATTCATCATGCGCGGGCTGTCCGAACTGCACATCACCTTCAGTCCGATCACCTAGCCCTGCGAGCAGAGGAGTAATGACATGACCGGAAAGCTCGACGGCAAGGTCGCTTTCATCACGGGGGCCGCCCGGGGGCAGGGCCGCGCGCATGCCATCGCGATGGCCAGAGAGGGTGCCGACATCATCGCGGTCGACATCTGCCGTGACATCCCGTCCAACCCGTATCCGCTCGCCACACCCGAAGACCTCGCCGAAACCGAGCGCGCGGTCAAGGAGATCGGACGACGCGTCGTCGCGCGGGTCGCCGACGTCCGTGAGCGCCACGAACTACGGGAGGCGGTGGAGGGTGGAGTCGCCGATCTCGGCAAGATCGACATCGTGGTCGCCAACGCCGGCATCCTGCCGATGGCGATGGGAAACCCCGATCCGATGGGCTTCGTCGACGCGTCGGATGTCGACCTGGTCGGGGTGATGAACACCGTCGCGGTGGCACTCCCGCACCTGCCCGACGGGGCGTCGATCATCGTGACCGGTTCCACGGCAGGCATGATCCGCGGCACCACGACGAGCCCGGACATGGGGCCGGGCGGCGCCGGATACGGCTGGAGCAAACGCGTCGTGATCGAGTACGTCGACGAGATGTGTCTTCATTTGGCGCCGCGCATGATTCGCATCAATGCCATTCACCCGACGAACTGCAACACCCATCTGTTGCAGAACGAGGGAATGTACGGCGTGTTCCGGCCGGACCTGAAAGCCGAAGGTAAGACACCGACCCGCGAAGACGCCGAACCGCTTTTCTCACTCTTTCAGGCCATGCCGATCCCGTACATCGAGCCGGAGGACATGGCCAACCTCGGCGTTTTTCTGGCTAGCGACGACAGCCGCTACATCACTGGCCAGCACATCCGCGTCGACGCCGGTTCGCTGCTCAAATGGCCCAACGGGCCCGGGGGTTAAGGTCGGTGCAGAAATCCGTGCAGGATCGCCTGCACGAGTTCGTCGACGATCGCCTCACGCGACGGCGGTCTGCTGCCGAAGAAGGTGGACCGCAGCGCCACCATTCCGACGATCATGGCGACCGTCGAGTGCGCGGGAAGGTCGGGCTGATCTGAACGCAGCCCTCGCAATCGGATACCTTCGGCGCTGATCTGACCCAGCAACGTGAGCGCGCGCCGGATGTCGGCGATGCCCGCGCCGTCGATCTCCTCGTCGGTGAGTCCGTCCGAGGCCACGAGGGTGAGCAGCAGGCCTCGATGCTCGATGAGAACGTCGTAGAGACGCCCGACGAAGTGCCGAGTCAGTTCCTCCTCGGTGATTTTGTCGGGTATGACGGCCTGCCAAGTCTGACCGAAGTCGTCGACGAAATCGGTGAACGGCAGGACGAGGGCCTCGCGGAACAGGCCGGCCTTCGAGCCGAAGTGACGAAACAGCAGGTACTCGGACACGCCGGCCGCCTCGGCGATCTCCCGTGTCGTGGTGCTGCGGTAGTCCCGGCGCGCGAATAGGTCACGGGCGGCGTCGAGCAGGAGCCGCCGGGCCTCGCCGGGGGCCCTGCGTGAGGTCTGCGTCACGCCGGCCGATCCCTTCTTCGACGAACGTCGCTGGGGCACGGCAAATGACGATAGTCGGCCCTTGACCGGGACGCGTGTAATAGTGTGCACTATTACAGCTGACGTGGGTGCGGAAGGAACGTGGTCATGGGCCAACTCATCATGCTCGGAACGCTGTTCGGGCTGCTCGTCTTGATCGTCGGCTTGGTGCTGTACTTCGATCCCGAAGCGCGCGGTGAGAGACCGGTTGCGGAGGACGAGCGATGAGCACCGAGCTGACGCCGGCGTTGATCGTCGGCTTGTCCTTCGCCTACGTCGGCGGAGTGCTGTTTTTGGCCTACGGCGTGTATCTGAGCATCCGGCGCGGCCGCCTTCATCCGCTGCTCCTGGTCTCGATCTCGGCGATCTCGTTCTCGTGGATCGAGGCACCTTACGACTGGGCGGTGTACGCCCAGTTCCCTCCCGCACTTCCGCGCATGCCGTCGTGGTGGCCGATGAACATGACCTGGGGCGGCGGGCTTCCGTCATCGGTGCCGATCGGATACATCCCCTACTTCGTGCTGCCTGCAGTGATCGGCGCCGCGCTCGGGCGGAGGCTGATTCGGCGATTCGGTTGGCGCAGACCACAAACCCTGCTGATCGTGGGTCTGCTCGTCGGGTTCTGCTGGGCGCTGCTGTTCAACGGATTCTTCGGCCCCCGCCTCGGGGTCTTCTACTACGGCTACGTGATCCCGGGACTGGCGATCTTCGAGGGGAGCAAGTTTCAGTATCCGATCTACGATGCGATCGCGATGGGCTTGCAGATGATGGTGTTCACCTATCTCCTCGGGCGTGTTGACGCCAAGGGGCGCAACGTGATCGAGGTGTGGGCAGACAAACGATCGTCGAGCCGCGTAGGTTCCTCACTGCTGTCGATCGCCGCCGCCGTCGTGGTGGGCCACCTCATGTACGGCGCTGTTTTCGCACCGCACCTGGTGACGAAGCTCAGCGGTCACGTGACGTCCGGTCCCACGGAGCAGTTGTTCCCCGGGGTGCCGAACCAGCCACGCTGAACCCTTCGGCCGGTCCTGCCGTCACCGCATGGTCGCCAAGTTGTGCCACAGGTTGCGCAGGCTGTCGGTTCCTCCGAACAGCGTTGTGAAGTGTGTCGAGTCGATCAGCACGATGTCGCCGGCGCGTTGACCCGCCGGCAGCATCCAGATCAGCGCGTTGAACTCGCTGGTGCCGTCGGCGGTAAACGGGTGCGGACGGTGCGGATCTACGCGCTGGCGCCCGAGTACCCGAACGCCGTCGCTTTCGGGTGCGGTCAGCTCGTAGTGCGGTAGGTGCGGGTGGAAGTTGAACGTGGTGACCTTTTCGAGCAAGCCGAGCGAATCGAGATCGCGAATCCCGGTCAGGGGCGCGATTTCGCGCGTACTCGGCACGACTGCGGGTCGTAGACCCCACTTGTTGAGGACGGGGACGTCGAGCGCGTTCATCAGTGAACGCGTGTACTGGCCGAACCGCTGCTGGCGCGGGACCAACGGATCACCGTGGTGCTGGAACTCCATCTGGCGCTGCGCGAAGTCATCGGTGAAGCCGACATCGTGATGCGGGGCAAGCAGTAGACATGTGCCCTCGCGTCGGAGCCATTGCTCGATAGCGGCGATCTCCTCGGCTGCGGCCTCCTGCTCGGACAGAGTGTGGTCGAGCCCGAAGACCATCAGGGTGTCGGTGTCGGCGAGGATTCGCTCGTCGATCGGCAGCTGGTAGCCGGCTTGGTCGATTCGTTGGAAAACCGCGACCGGATGTCCGGTCGCCTCTGCGGCCAGCTCCTGAAAAGCCAGCGTCGAGCGATGGAAGAGTTCTAGCGTTCCCGCGATGCCCTGAAGGAAGTGGGCGGCGTCGTACTCTGGCGTCTCGTAGTTGGGCCACAGAGCGTTTCGCACTTCCGTCATCGTCGAGAATCGGTTGTACATCTCGCCCGGATCGCGCTGTGCCTCCCAGGGATAGCTCCACGTCCAGTAGATGCTGATGCGTCTGCGCCCGTCGCGGGAACGTGGGATGTGGTTCTGGTTGTATGTACGTGCCGCGGACGGAACCGTCATCGGTGCTCCCCCAATCCAGCGAGGTAACGGAGGCCACTCAGACCGGGCAGGAAGAAGTACGCGCCACCCTTGAGCGTGGTGAACGCTGGAATGCCCTTGTGCACCTTACGAATGGGCCGCTTGGGCACCGTGAAGTCCAGCGTGCCGTCCTGAGTACCGCAGATCGGGTCGTGCTCGTTGTCGAGCTCGTGGAAAGTTTTGTCATTGATCCAGACGTTCTGCGCGAACTCGAATTGGCGCACGAGGTCGGCGCAGATGATGAATGCGGCGATGCCCCGCTCGACTCCGTCGTCGGGCGCTCCTTCCGGTAGTGCGGGACCATAGGTGGCGCCGCGACGGATCATCCGCCGCCGATTCATGTAGTGCGCGGTGTCACGGGGGTTGAGCCGTCGGGCATGTGAGCCCAACGGGCACGCGTAACCGAGAGGGTCCATTTCCTTGTAGTTGAAGTCGTTGTTGCGCATGGGGTCAGCGCCCAACTCTGGGTCGTCTTTGGCCGGTGCGAGTACGAGTGGGGCGCCGCTCCGCCAGCGGCCCATGAACTTCGCGGCCAGCAGTTCCTGCCCGGCGGGGTCCGCGGAGTTCTCTCGCAGATAGTCGCGAAACAGTCCCACGTGTTCCTGCAGTCGACGATAGGCCATATAACTACCGTTGCGCGACAGGGCCTCTGGCTGGGGTTGATCCAGCACGGGCCCGTTCTCGTCGGGATAACCGAGGATGAATTCGCCCGCCTCCAGGGGGTCTCCCGAACCCGGTGTCGGATCTTCGCCGGAGCCCTTCATCACCGGCTGCGACAGGCGATCGCGAAAGCCGAAGTGGTCGTGGGCGTAGTTGAACGGGGGGGTCGCGTTCAGGTCGAGGTGGGAGAGGCTACGAACTCCCTCCGTGCGGGCCAGCAGTTTGTCGTGTTCGTCGATGGATCTGCGGCATTGTTCATCGGTCCGGGAGAACAAGATCGCGATCGCGTGCAGATCGTCACCGTCGAGGCCGCCGAGCCAGTGTTCGGGTGCGGCCGCTCCGGTGTCGCCGAGGATGCTTGCGCGCGCGGCCATCCCCTCGCGGAACGCGTCGGGGAAGGTAGCCAGCGACTCCCCGGCGACTCCGAGCGCGCGGAGGCCGTGCCACGTGAAGGCCAGGGTGACCCAGCGCGCCGAAGTGTCCATCGTGGCGCGGACATCAGCCGCAGACTGGACCTTGTCGAGCAGTGCGGTGAGCCACGCGCGGCCCCCCTCGGGGGAGTCGAAGGTCAGGAACTCGTACCGTCCCGTGATGGCGGGCGTTCGGGTCAGCAGGATGTGTTGTATGTCGTCGAGCTCGAGCTCGTCTGTGGTGGACATCATTGCCGCTGAGTCCCTTTCGTCCACGCCCAGGCAGTGATTCGCCAGTCCTGCGATCCTCGGCGAAGGGCCACCGTGAAGAATGCGCCGTCCTGCCTCACCCGCGCGCCGCGCAGGCTGAACGTCATCGTCGCGGGCAGGACGAGGTAGGCGCGGTCATCGCTGACACTGTTGTGCAAGGGCGACCCGACGGCGACGACATAGTCTGAGGCACCGTGGTGAGCTGCCTCGGCAATCACGTCGCGGTACCAATCCTGCGTCGCGGATGCCCCCTGCCAGACGTGGGGTGCCATTCCATCGAGGATCGTTCCCGCGGAGTCGAAGACGGACGCCATCTCCGCCACGTCGCCGTTGTTGAAGGCTGCGATGTACCGGTGCACCGCGGCCAGTGGATCCGCCGTGCTCATGACCGTCACTGCATCTGGTCGAGCATCGTGGAGAACGCGGCTTTCAGACGTAGTGCCTTCTTTATCTCATCGGCCGTCACGTACGGATACTCGCCGTATTCGAGAAAGCTCGGGACATGGTGGTCGCGAACGAATTTGACGAATCCCTCAGGGTTTTCGCGCCAGTCCTCGGGAAAGCCCTCGAGGTTGGTGAACACCGTGGTGATACCGGTCTGACTGAACAGTTGAACCGCGTCCTCGGTGTACTTGTCGAAATCGGTGTCGAAGATGCCCTGGTACTGAAAGTGCAGGCCCGAGCCGACGTCGAACAGCACCCACCGCAGATAGTGCAACCTCAACGGCGCGAGCACATCGGGACTGGCCGCGATCGCTTCCTCGATCTGCTTGCCGTAGGCTCGGACGGCGGCCTCCCGGCCTTCTTTGACCTTCGCGATTATGGAAAAGCCGTAACAGGCCGGTGTTCGGGGAAAGACCGGTCCGTACCGCCCGCGTTCTAGTTCGAAATATCCGGCCTCGGGAATCGCCATTGCCGCGGGTGTCGTCCAGTCGTGGTGATCGGCGGCCATGGCGTCCCCCTACCGTTGTTACGTGAGCGGACACTAGCACCGCTGAACGGGTACGACACATGGTTCGGCAGCGCAGAAACGTTCCGTAATAGTCGTCTTTCCCTGAGGAACTTGATGCCTGACTAACTAGATCAACTATCCGCAGAGCGAAAGTGATCTGGCAAGTTATCGCAAAATTCCGGGACGAGCGGCGCGCACCGATTTAGGCTGCGCATGTCGTTGCAGAAGCGGCCGCGTCGGACGGACGCACGCCACTGGGGGCACGAGAGAGGAGACGGCCATGAGATCCGCCCATCGCTGCCTACTGGCTGCGCTGTCGATCTCGGTGGCGCCGATCGCCCTCGCCCCCGACGCGTCCGCGGACTGCACGAATGCCGGCGCCGCCACGGTCTGCGCGCAGGGGACCGTCCGCGGAGGTGGGCCCGACGCTCCGCAGGCCGGGCCCGTATATCCCGGCTACTGCGCTGACCCCTGGTATTGCAATGACGATTGGGGACTCGACATCGTCGTCGATCCCGAGCCTCCGAGGCCGCCCATATTCGATCGCCCGGGACGGCCGGGTGTCGGACCGCGCTGATTCTTGTGCAGACGTCCTCCGTTGATTCGAGCAAGGAGCTTGGAATGTTCTTACGCAACGCTTTTGGTGCCGGGCTGATCTCCGGTGGGCTGCTGCTCGGTGCCGCACCCGCCGCCGCCGATCCGCCCAACTGCACCGCCGCCGATCTGGCCGGCGTCATGGCCGGCGTCTCGGCGGGCACGTCGTCCTATCTGTTCACGCATCCGGATGTGAACGCCTTCTTCACGGGGCTCAAAGGCAAGCCCAGGGACCAGATGACCGACGAGATCAAGGCATATCTGGACGCCAATCCGCGGGTCCGCGACGAGCTGCGGGTGGTCCGGCAGCCTGCGGCCGACTTCCGTGCACGCTGCGATGTCGCGATGCCAGACCTGCCGATGGGCTAACGGTTGCGTGCGGGACTGACACACTGGGGGTGTGCGCGACACACCCAAGTGCTGGCTCACCGACATGGACGGTGTGCTCGTCCGCGAGGAACACGCGCTGCCCGGTGCCGCCGAATTTCTGCAGCGGCTCGTTGACCTGCAACGGCCCTTCCTGGTCCTGACCAACAATTCGATCTTCACACCCCGCGATCTGTCCGCCCGGCTCAAGCGGTCCGGACTCGTCGTACCGGAAGACTCCATCTGGACCTCCGCGCTGGCGACCGCATCGTTTCTCACTGACCAGCTGCCGGGTGGATCGGCCTACGTCATCGGCGAGGCGGGGCTGACCACCGCACTGCACGAGGCGGGCTACACGCTCACCGACGTCGAACCGGACTTCGTGGTCCTCGGCGAGACCCGGACCTACTCATTCGAAGCCATCACCAAGGCGATCCGGTTGATCCTCGGCGGGGCTCGGTTCATCGCCACCAACCCCGACGTGACCGGGCCGTCCGCGGAAGGGCCGCTACCGGCCACCGGGTCCGTCTCCGCGATGATCACCAAGGCCACCGGCCGCGAACCGTACTTCGTCGGCAAGCCCAACCCGATGATGTTCCGCAGTGCGCTGAACCGCATCGAGGCGCATTCGGAGAGCACGGTCATGGTGGGGGACCGGATGGACACCGACGTCGTCGCGGGCATCGAAGCGGGCCTGGAGACCATCCTGGTGCTGACCGGGTCGACGACGGTCGACGAGGTTGAGCGGTACCCGTTCCGGCCCAGCCGCGTGTTGCCGTCCATCGCCGAGGCCATCGAACTGGTGTGAGCCGCGGCGCGACCGCTGCCTACACTGACCCCGATGACCAGCACATCGGAGGCGACGCGGCCACTGGCCGGCGTGCGCATTGTCGAGATCTCCAGCTTCGTCGCCGTCCCGCTCGCCGGAATGACGCTGTCCCAACTCGGGGCGGAGGTGACGCGGGTCGATCCCATCGGTGGTGCCGCCGACTACCGCCGATGGCCCGTCACCGACGACGGTGACAGCATCTACTGGGCGGGCCTGAACAAGGGCAAGCGATCGGTCGCCGCCGACGTGCGCTCCGACGAGGGTCAGGACGTGATCAAGCGGCTCATCGCCAGCAGCGGGATTCTGATCACCAATGTGGCTGGGCGCCAATGGCATTCATACGAGACGCTCAAAGCGCTCCGCCCCGACCTGATCCACGTCGAGGTGTCCGGACGCGCCGACGGGGGCACCGGCGTCGACTACACGGTCAACGCGGGCATCGGTTTCCCGCTGGTCACCGGTCCATCCGAACTCGCCACACCCGTGAACCATGTGCTGCCGGCGTGGGACGTCGCATGCGGGCTGTACACCGCGCTGGCCGTCGTGACCGCGCTGCGGCACCGTGACGCGACCGGGGAAGGCCAACGAATCGGCATCCCGCTCGAGAACGTCGCGTTGGCGACGGCGGGCAACCTCGGGTTCTTCACCGAGGTCATGGTCAACGGCACGGCGCGCGAACGCATCGGCAACTCCGTGTACGGCCAGTACGGCCAGGACTTCGTCAGCAGCGACGGTGTGTCGTTCATGGTCGTCGCGTTGACCGGTCGGCACTTCCGCGACCTCACCGAGCTCACCGGCACGACGAAAGCGGTTGCCGCGCTCGCGGAAACGCTCGGTGCCGACTTCTCCGACGAGGGACAGCGGTTCGTGCACCGCGACGCGTTGAGCGGATTGTTCGCCGAATGGTTCACCGCGCACACCGCCCATGAGATCAGCACAGCGTTGTCGGCCACCTCGGTGCTGTGGGAGCGCTACCGCACCTTCGCCGAAGCGGTCACCGAGGACAAAGTCACCGACAACCCGTTGTTCACCTCGCTCGAGCAGCCGCGGATCGGCACCTATCTGGCGCCGGGACTTCCGATTTCGATCGGTGGGCAGTACCCGCCCGCGGTCACGTCGCCGGCGCTGGGGGACGACACTGTCGCGGTGTTGGGCGAGTGGCTGGGGTTGACCGCCGAGCAGGTCGACGGCCTGGTCGCCTCGGGCGCTGTGGCGACAGGACGCGCTGAATGAGCCGACTGCTCAACCTGCTCGAGTTGCGCTCCGGAACCGAAACCGACAGCTGGATCGGACCGGCGAGCGGCCCCGCGGGCAAGCGGGCCTACGGCGGACAGTTCGTCGCGCAGAGCCTGGCCGCTGCCTGCCGCACCGTCGCGGGGGACCGGCTGCCGACGAACCTGCACCTGCAGTTCCTGCGCGGCGGAGAGGCGGGCGACGACGTCGGCTACACCGTCGCGCGCGTCTTCGACGGCCGAACGTCATCGGCTCGGCGCGTCGAATCCCGGCAAGGCGAACGGCTTTTGACGACGGCGACGGTGTCGTTCGCGGTGCCGATGCGTGGTCCCGAGCACGGGCACCGGCTGCCCGCGCTCTACGATCCGGAGTCGTTGCCCCACACCGGTCCTGCCGGGCCCGCGCCGTCGATGCCGCTCGAGGAACTCGATATCAGGATCTTCGACGACAGCTCGTCAGGCGAGTTCGTCCGCCGTCTCTGGTGGCGCGCGACGGTGCCGGTTCCGGATGATCCGATCCTGCACACCCTGATCGCGGTCTATGTGTGCGACGTGTACATGATCGATCCCGCGCTACAGGTCCACGGCCACTCGATGCGGGCGCGAACACACCGCAGCGGCACCACGGATTCGTCGATCTGGTTTCACCAACCGGTATTCGCCGACCAGTGGAACCTGCTGGAGTCGACGTCGCCCGCCGCCGCACGGGGTAGGGGCGTCGTCACCGCAAACCTGATCCGCGCCGACGGCGCCGTGGTCGCCACGCTCGCGCAGGAAGGCCTTATCGCCGAGCGGGACTGAGCGTTGCCGACCCGCGGCGTGCCCGCAGCCGCCGACGCGCCATGGTCACCAAATAGGTGAGCAGGATGCCGACGGCGAGCGAGGCGATCACGCCGAGGGCGGGGTGGCCGGGGAACATCGCATACACCTGGTAGTGGACGAGGTAGGTGTACAGCGACGCCTCGGCCAGCACGCCTGCCGCCACGGTCAGCGCCGCCGGACAGCGGATGGTCGGCAGCCAGATCACCAGGGCGAGACCGCCGAACACGAGAAGCTCTCGCAGCGTGTTGTCGAAGTAGCCGTACAGCGCCACCGCCAGAACCAGAGTCAGCAGCGCACGCTGCAGGGTCGTGCCGGCCTTCGAAGCCGCCCAGCCGATGGCGAAGAACCAGAACGCGAGCATCGTGAACCAGGCATTCCGGCCCAGGTCCAACCCGAACACGTCGTAGCGCAACGCCAACCCGGCGACCAGAAAGGCAACGGCGACCGCGAATGGACGCCGGCGCTCGGCCCGGTCCATCGCCGGTATGCACAACAGCAGCGCCAGGGCGACGAGCGTCCACACCAGAATCTCGACGAACCACAGGCGGCCCGCGGTCATGCTGTCGTGCGGACCGAGAATCTTGTTGGCCAGCAACAGGTTCGTCCAGGTGTAGTCCGACGTCCACGGCATTACGAGGGCCACCCACAGCACCGACGGCACCGCAATCCAGCCGATGGTGTTTCGCAGGTGGCGCACCCGCTTGGCGCGCGACACCGGTGTCAGACAGAACCGGCCGAAGTTGTATCCGGCGATGCCGAGCAGCAGATGGGCGCCGCCCCACAACTCGAACAACTCGGCATGCGAACCGACGATCAGGATGATCGCGACGGCCCGCATCGCCACGCTGGTCTCCAGCGTGGCGTCCCACAGCCGCCGGCGGGTCCGCGGCCGCTTCACCAGCCTCTCGAGCTCTCGAAGTGGCAGCTGTTGCCATCCGGCGGGCAACTGCCCGAGCGCTCGTTCCAACCGCACCGACATCGCCACGTAGGAAAGCGAGTTCCCGCCGAGGTCGACGAAGCTCGCGTCCGGGTCGATGGCCGCCGGGTCCAGCTGCAGCACGTCGGCGAACACTTCGCGCAGGTTGGTGGTCGACGCCGCGTCTCCGCCCCGTGCGAGGTCGCGGACGGTTCGGTAGTCGGGTTTCCCGGACTCCAGCAGCGGCAGTTCGTCCACAACGACCGCACGCACGGCCGACGACGGAACACCGGCGGTCTCGGCCGCTATGCGCTGGACATCGCGTTCGCTGTGCGCGCCGGCCGCCGCGACGACGAGGCGATCGTCGTCGTTGGTGCAGAAGGCGGTGATTCCGTCGGCGCTCAAGGCGGACTCGATGTGTTGGAGATCGACGCGCAAACCGTACATTTTGACGAATCGACTGGTACGACCGACGATTTCGTAAAGTCCGTCGGGAGTGCGGCGGGCCAGGTCGCCGGTGTGCAGCGATTCGACGGTCTTGTCGAGGGCGAGGTCGTCGGGGCCGTGGGCGTAGCCCATCATCACGTTGGGTCCGCGGTAGACGAGTTCGCCGACCGCTTCGTCCGGCGATTCGTCGGTGGATTCGATGGTGAACGAACCGCCCGCAATGGGCCGGCCGATGGTCTCGGGCCGTGAGAGCGCCAATTCCGGTGGCAGATAGGCCATTCGGGCAGTCGCCTCGGTCGCCCCGTACATGACGAACAGTTGCCAGCCCTCGTTTCGAGCCTGTTCTGCAAACCGTCGGACGCGCTCGGCAGGCATGCGCCCGCCCGCCTGCGTCACGTAGCGCAGATCCGGTAGGCCCGTCGCGTCGAACTTCATCTGCTCGAGAAGTTCGAACGTGTATGGCACCCCCGCGAACGAGGTGCCGCGGTGGCGACGGAACTGGTCCCAGAACCGGTCATCGGTCACCGAGAGATCCGTGAGGACGAGGCCGGCGCCGCGGAGCAGGTGACTGTTGACGACCGAGAGCCCATAGCAGTACGACATCGGCAGTGTGGTGGCCGCGCGATCGGTTTCACGGATCTCGAGGTAGCGGGAGATCGCGCAGGCATTGGACAGCAGGTTGTCGCGGGAGAGCCGGACCAGCTTCGGTGATCCGGTGGTGCCGGACGTGGACATCAGCATCGCCAGGTCGTCGTGGAGGCGGCGCCCGCCGGCACGACGGCGATGGCGGATCACTCCGTCGCCGACCACGGTGTCGGGTTCGTAGGTACGCAGGATCGTCGAGTGCTCCCGCCCGGGTGGGACGGGAAGCACCACATGGTCAGCCGCGAGCGCGGCCAGATAATGCACGAGCGTGTCGATGTCGTTGCGCGTTTCGAGCAGCACGAGCCGTCTGCTCTCGCCGAGGTCGGGTATCGCATCAGCGACCCGGTCGGCCAGCGCGGCATAGGTCACGTGCTGCGTATCGGTGTGCGCCGCGACGTTGTCTCCGTAGCCGCGCAGGTGCTCGATCAAGGGGTTCGTCACAGCGCGACTCCGCTTCCCAGCACCTGGATGCGCACCTTCGCGTCGACCTGCGGCGGATCGAGGCTGTGCTGGCGGACGATTATCGGGTCCGCCTCGCCGCCGGGGTCGACCGTCAACAGCACGTCGTGGCCGAGAAATTCGACGGCCAGCACGGTACCGACACCTTCGAGGCGCTCGGTATCAGACACCACGGTCGCGACGAGCTGTTCGGGCCGCAATAGCAGCGTCGCAGGACCTGCCGGTCGGGATTCCGTGCTGTGCAGGGGGATTCGTCCGAACGCGCACTCGGCGACGCCATCGGTGACCGTGCAGGGCAGGGATACGCAGTCCCCGAGGAATGCGGCGGTGAAATGGTCGGCCGGATGCCGGTACACGTGCTGCGGCGGTCCCACCTGAGTGAACCGACCGGCACGCATGACCGCGATCTGGTCGGCGATCGACAGCGCCTCCTCCTGGTCGTGAGTGACCAGCAGCGTGGTGACGCCCGTGTCGACCAGCAGGCGGGCGACGGCTTTACGGGTGGATGCGCGTAGCCCGGTGTCGAGGGCGCTGAAAGGTTCATCGAGCAGCATCACTACCGGTTTGCGGGCGAGCGCTCGCGCTAGGGCCACCCGCTGCTGCTGGCCGCCCGACAGTTCGTGTGGCCGCCGTGATGCGAAGGCGGGATCCAGCGAGACCGTCTCGAGCAATTCGTCGACCCTGGTCCGGATCTCGGCGCGTCGCAGGGATCCGTTCAAGCCGTATGCGATGTTCTGCCCCACGCTCAGATGTGGGAACAGTGCGCCGTCTTGGGCGACGTAACCGACCGCGCGCCGGTGCGGTGCCACCGAACTGCCCGGGCCGGCGACCTGGCGACCGCTGATGACGATGGTCCCGGCGTCGGGTGTCTCGAACCCGGCGATCAGCCGGAGCAGCGTGGTCTTACCGCACCCCGACGCCCCGACGACCGCGGTGATGGTGCCCGCCTGCATTTCCAGATTGATGTGATCCAGCACCGTGTGACCGTTGAAAGCCTTGGCCAGGCCGTGTGTTTCGACAACGCTCACAGTGCCGCCGCCTTTGTCGACTGCCGATACAGCAGCAATGTCACCGGTATGGCGAGGACCACGAGCACCAGTGCGTAGGGCGCCGCCGCCGCGTAGTCGAGCTCGCTGGAGAACGACCAGAACATCATCGCCAGCGTCCGGGTCCCGGTGGGCGCGAGCAGCAGCGTCGCGGTCAGCTCGGTCGCCACCGCCACGAACACCAGCGAGGCCCCTGCCGCGGCGGCGGGAGCGGTCAGCCGCAGCGTAACCCGGAAGAACGTGGCAGTCGGCGAACTGCCCAGCGACCGGGCCGCCTCCTCCAGGCTCGGCGGAACCTGAGCCAGGCCGGCCCGGACGTTGACCAACGCGCGGGGCATGAACAGCAGGACATAGGCGAACACGATCAATGTCAGGCTCTGATACAGGGGGCGCACGAAGTGAATCGTGAAGGTCACCAACGCCAGCGCCGTGACGATACCGGGTAGCGAACTGGTCACGTAGTTCGCACCTTCGACGACGCGAGCCAGTACGCCGGTCGAGCGCACCGCCACCCAGGCGACGGGGAATGCGAGCACGGTCGTCACAATCGCTGCGGCTGAAGCCAATCCGATGGTCTGGCCCAGGGCTGAAAGGATGTCGTCGATGACCCAGACGTCGGCGCCCCCCAGCCACAGCCACCGCACGATCGTGCCGACCGGCACTCCGATGGCCAGCACGGCCAATGCGGCCAGCCCGAGCGTCGCGGGAATCACGCTGTGGCGCAGGTGGATCGGAGTGCTCACGCCTGGCGCACCCGAGCCGATTCTGGCGAACCGGGCGTTACCCCGCGCGGCGGCCTCACCGACCAGCAGCGTCAGGCACAGCAGCACGAGCACCCCCGCCAACATGCTGCCTGCCGCTCCGTCGAAGGTGGCCTGGAACTGCTGGAAGATCGCGACGGTGAAGGTGTCGAACCGCAACATCGCGAACGCGCCGAACTCCGCGAGAAGATGCAATCCGACCAACAGCGAACCCCCCAGAATGGCAAGGCGCAGCTGCGGAAGCGTGACGCGCAGAAACACCCCCGCCGAGCCGGATCCCAGCGCCCGAGCCGATTCCTCGACGGCGGGATCGAGCCGCCGCAGCGTCGCGGCGACCGGCAGGTACATGAACGGGAAGTAGGACAGAGTGGTGACCAGCACGCCGGCCGGCAGGCCGTGCAGCGACGGGATCACCCCGACCCAGGCGTAGCTGTTGACGAACGCCGGAACAGCCAGCGGTGCAACGAAAAGTGGCCGCCAGAGCGTCCGGCCCGGAAGGTCCGTCCGCTCCACCAGCCACGCCGCGCCGACACCGACCACCACGCACAGCGGAACGGTGATGAGTACCAGGGCGACGGTGTTGACGAGCAGTTCACCGACGCGTGGGCGCACCACGAGTTCGTACGCCCGCGTCCACCCCACCGAGACCGTCGCCCACGCCACATATCCCAGCGGAATGCAGGTGGCCGCCACGAGGATCGCGACCGTGACCGAGACCAGCGGGCCGGGCCGGGACGCCTTGTCCGACCGCGACACCGGTGCCGCGGGCGGGGGGACGGGGGGAGCGGCGGAGACCACCTACAGCAAGCCGGCTTTCGTCATCAGGTCGGTGACCTTCTGAGCGTCGAGGTTCGACGGGTCGACGTTGGGTGCCTGCAGGGTGTCCAGCGGGGGCAGGGCGGGATTCGCGGGCACGCCACTGGCGACCGGGTATTCGAATGAGGTGCCCTTCTCGAGCACCTCCTGACCGGCCTTGCCGGTGACGAACCGGACGAACTGCTGGGCCTGGTCCATCCGGTCGGTCGAGGCGAGTACCCCACCGCCGGAGAGGCTGACGAAGGCGCCGGGATCCTCGTTCTTGAAGTAGTGCAGCGCGGTATTGCCGCTCATCTCTTTGGTTTTCGCCTGATCGCGGAACCAGTAGTAGTGGTAGATCACTCCGCCGTCGACTTCACCGGCGTTGACGGCCTTGAGGGTGGCGATGTTGTCGCTGTAGAGCTTGGCGTTGGCTTTCATGGCTGCCAGCCACTGTGCGGTCGCGGGCTCGCCCTTCAGTTCGAGCAGCGCCGAGACGATCGCCTGGAAGTCGGCCTTGGTCGGCGGCGCTCCCCAGCGGCCCTTCCATTCCGGCTGCTGCAGGTCGAGCAGTGACTTCGGCAACTGGTCGGGCTGCAGCCTCGAGGTGTTGTAGACGAATACGGTGCTGCGCGCGGCCACCCCGGTCCAGTTGCCGGTCGGCGGACGGTACTGCGGCGGCACCTGATCGAGGGTCTCGGGCGCGAGTTCGGCGAACAGGCCGGCGCGCTCGACCGCGGCCATCGCCGGTGAGTTCTCCGTCAGGAAGACATCGGCCGGTGATGCTTTCCCTTCGGCCACGAGCTGGTTGCCGAGTTCGGTGTCACCACCTTGACGGTAGGTCACCTTGATCCTGGTTTCCTCGGTGAAGGCGTCGATCCATTCCTTGGTCAGCGACTCGTGCTGGGCGTTGTAGATCAGCAATTCGTCGCTCTGGCCCCCATCCGAGCACGCGCTGGCGCCGGCTGCCAGGGCGAGGGTCGACAGGACGGCGGCGATCCGCCTCCACCGTGATCGCATACAGGGGATCCTTTCGCGGTACGTGCAGGTCAGGACGCAATCTTTAGCTGAGGTTTACCTAACGAACATACCCTGTCGGTGTCCGGCTCGGCGGGCGCCGCACGTTCGGGCTCCGGTGGCACCTGACCGGGGGGATTCGGGGGCCTGCCGTCCCACCTCCTTTTCGGTCTCTTCGGTACAGCGGTGCCGCGTTGCGCACGCGGGGGTACGTTTGCCTCGACCGGGGGCGCCGGCCCCGCATACCGACACCGAGGACGGACGAATGAACAGATCCAAGCGTTCGGGACTGGTTTGCGGAGCGGCACTGGTGGCGGCCGGCGTCTTGGGCGCCGTCCCCGTGGCGAGTGCCGCGCCGTGCACGGCCAGCGGGTTGGCGACGACGGCGAGCGGCGTGCTCAGCCAGGCCGGTGGCTACCTGGAGTCGCACCCCGGCGCCAACGAGGTGCTGACGGCCGCGGCGACGCAGCCGCCGGACGCTGCCCGTGCCAACGTGCGGGCGTACTTCACCGCGCATCCCAACGAATACCTCGACCTGCGAGGGATCGCGGCACCGCTGACCGATATGCGCGCGCAGTGCGGTATCGCCGTCAGCCCCGGACAGCTGGCGATGCTGTTCGAGGCGATGGGCGAATAGTCACATCCGCCCGGACCGGGCGCGAACGAAGTTGTAGACGCCGAACGCGGCGATGCCGATCGCGGCGAGGATGAGGAGGAATCTGCCGAACGGCGCCTGCCCGAGCGTCTTCACCGCCGCGTCGAGTCCGCTCGCCTTGGCGGGGTCGGCCTGCAGCGTGGCCACCATGACCAGCACACCCGCGCCCCCGAGGACCAATCCTTTGGCGGTGTAGCCCGCGATGCCCACGGCGGTGACGCCGGTGCCGCCGGACGCGCGCAGGTCTTTGAAGAACTTCTTCGTCACGCCCTTGTACACGTGGTAGCCGCCGACGACGAGGAGGCCCAGCCCGACCGCGATCAACACGGCCTTGCCCCAACCGGATTGCATCATCTGCGCGGACAGGCCCGCGTTCTGTTGAGAACTCTGCTGTCCGCTGCCCATGGCGAAGCGGGCCGCCGAGAATGCGATCGCGAAGTTGACGGCGGCCAGACCGAGCGACTTCGCGCGCTTCCACGCCGGTGTGTCGTCGCGGAAGCGGCCCGAGCCCTCACCCGGGCGCGGGCCGACGATCGCCTCGGCGACGCGCCACAGCCCGAGTGCCAGCAGTCCGGCGGCGACAACCCACAGGAGCACTGCGCCGCCCGTCTGTTGCGCCAAGGTGGCCAGCGCCCCCGACTGGTCGGCGTTACCGCCGGATCCCAACGCGATGCGCAGAATCAGATAGCCGACGAGCAGATGCAGTACGCCACTGATCGCGAAGCCGGCGCGCGCGGTGTACTCGAACGCATCGCTGTCGGTCGCCCGGTCGGCGACTCCGTGTAACGAGTTGTCGGTCATGCCGGCGTGTACCCGCTTTTTGACGTCGACGAAACAGCGTGGGCTCGAGCTGTGGACAAAGTCGGGATTGGGGATCACGGGGCCTGAGGGCTCCCGGATGCCGCCTGCGTGTCGGTCACGTGCTCGACCGTGGAGCCATGAACTCATGGACTCGCGCCGAGATCGGCGCGCTGGGAGAGCAACTCGCGGTCGACCACCTGCGGGCGCTGGGGCTTCGGGTGCTCGAGCGCAACTGGCGGTGCCGGTACGGCGAGCTGGACGTGATCGCGGTCGACGACTTGGCCCACACCGCGGTGTTCGTGGAGGTGAAGACCCGGACGAGCGACCGGTTCGGCGGGGTCGAGGAGGCCGTGACCCCGCAGAAGGTGCGTCGGCTGCGGCGGCTCGCCGGGCTGTGGCTGGCCGCCCAGGACACCGGATGGTCGCAGGTGCGCATCGACGTGGTCAGGGTGCGGTTCGGCCGAAGCCGCACACCGGAGATCACGCATCTACAGGGGGTGGGGTAGATGGCGTTGGGGCGGGCGTACTCGGTCGCGGTGACCGCGCTCGAGGGCCAGATCGTAGAGGTCGAGGCCTTTGTCGGGTCTGGTCTACCGAGCGTTGATCTGGTCGGCCTGCCGGATGCGGCGCTGCAGGAGTCGCGCGCTCGGATCCGGGCTGCCATCACGAACTCCAAGTGTGACTGGCCGATGACCCGGCTGACGATGGCGCTGTCACCCGCGACTCTTCCCAAGGTCGGGTCGGTTTACGACCTCGCGTTGGCGTTGTCGGTGTTGTCGGCCGGCGCGAAAGAACGATGGCCGCGTCTCGAAAAGACCGTGCTACTCGGGGAATTGGCCCTCGACGGGCGGGTCCGCTCCGTCAGGGGCATCCTCCCCGCTGTGCTGGCCGCCAAGCGCGAGGGTTGGCCGGCGGCCGTCGTCCCCGCCGGCAACCTCGCCGAAGCGAGCCTGGTCGAGGGTATCGAGGTGTGGGGCGTGCGCACGCTGAGTCAGTTGAAGTCGTGGCTGCAGGGCAGGGCACGACTCGAAGGCCGCATCACCTCGCCTTCGTCGAGACCCGTGCCGATGGCTGACCTCGCCGACGTGGTCGGCCAAACCGAGGCGCGGTATGCCGTCGAAGTGGCGGCGGCGGGCGGACATCACGTCATGCTGACCGGCCCGCCGGGTGTCGGTAAAACAATGCTGGCTCAACGTCTTCCGGGCTTGCTGCCGTCGCTGTCGGAGAGCGAGGCGCTGGAAGTCACGGCGATCTACTCGGTGGCAGGTCTGCTCTCGGAGGACGCCCCGCTGATCACGCGACCACCATTCGTCGCGCCGCATCACACGTCGAGCGTGGCGGCGATGGTCGGCGGCGGGTCGGGGATGGCGCGCCCTGGCGCGGTCAGCCGGGCGCACCGCGGCGTGCTCTTCCTCGACGAGTGCGCCGAGATCGGCAGCAGTGTGCTCGAGGCGTTGCGTACTCCGTTGGAGGACGGTGCAATCCGCCTCGCCCGCCGTGACGGCATCGCCCGGTATCCGGCACGGTTCCAGTTGGTCCTGGCCGCGAACCCGTGTCCGTGCGCCCGCCCCGACCCACGGGACTGTGTGTGCACCGGCCACGAGAAGCGCCGCTATCTCGGCAAGCTTTCCGGTCCGCTGCTCGACCGGGTTGATCTTCACGTGCGGATGCACTCGCTACGGGCCGGCGCGATCGTCGCCAAGGACGGCGAGTCCACCGATGTGGTGCGTGAGCGGGTGGCCGCGGCACGTGCCGCGGCCGCCGAGCGGTGGCGGCCACACGGCATCCGCACCAACGTCGAGGTCAGCGGGTCGTTGCTGCGGCGCAAGTTTCGGCTGCCCACGGCGGTGATGAAACCGTTCGAGGCCGCGCTCAATCGCGGCACGCTCAGCGTCCGGGGTATGGATCGCACGTTGCGGGTCGCATGGACGCTGAGTGATCTTGCGGGCCGGACTTCGCCGACTCTGGACGACGTCACCACCGCGTTGAGTTTCCGACCGGCCGGAGGTGTGCCGTGACCGACAAAACCACCGAAGCTTGGGCGTATCTCTCGCGGGTCGTCGAACCGCCGTGTCCCGCACTCGCGGCACTGGTACAGCGGGTGGGCGCGGTGGAAGCCGCGGAGCGGGTTGGGCGCGGTGAGGCCGGCGAAGAAGTCAACTCCCACGCCGAGGCCCGCCGTGACATCGACTGCGCAGCCGGTGATCTCGCGGTGTTGGCGCGGTACGGCGGCCGCCTGATCACCAGTGAGGACGATGAGTGGCCCCTGCTGTCGTTCGCCGGGTTCGGGGGCGCTCCGGACCGGTTGCGGCCGCAGGCGTACGCGCCGATGGTGCTGTGGGCGATCGGGCCCGCGGCTCTCGACGAGGTCGCCTTCCGGTCCGCCGCGGTCGTCGGGACCCGGGCCGCGACGGCATACGGCGAATTCGTCGCCGGCGACATGGCAGCCGGGCTGGCAGAGCGCGACGTCGCGGTGGTATCCGGTGGCGCGTTCGGCATCGACGGCGCCGCGCACCGTGCGACGCTGGCCGTGGAGGGGGTCACCGTCGCGGTGCTCGCCGGTGGCGTCGACGTCCCCTATCCGGCAGGGCATTCCGCGCTGCTGCGGCGCATCGCCCAACACGGCTTGCTTCTCAGCGAGTATCCGCCCGGCGTGCGACCCGCGCGCCACCGGTTCTTGACCAGGAACCGGTTGGTGGCGGCGCTGGCCGGGGCGACCGTCGTGGTCGAGGCCGGTGCGCGAAGCGGTGCCGCCAACACCGCGGCGTGGGCACGGGCGCTCGGTCGTCCGGTGTGTGCGGTGCCCGGGCCGGTGACGTCGTCGGCGTCGGTCGGGTGTCATGCGCTGCTGCGGGGCGAAGCGCACCTCGTCACGCGCGCGGCAGACGTCGTCGAACTGGTCGGCCGGATGGGGGAGCTGGCGCCCGACGAAGACCGCCCGGTCTCACCGCTCGACGAGCTCAGTGACACCGACAAACGCGTGTACGACGCGCTTCCTCGCCGCGGCGGGCGGACCGCCGAGGAGATCGCGGTGGCTTCCGGGCTTCCGGCGCGTCTGGTGCTGGGTCCGCTGGTGAACCTCGAACTCTGCGGCCTGGTGGTCGCGCGGGACGGGCGATGGAAGCTGGCGCCACAATGACCCGCGTGTCGGCAGAGCCGTTGGTCGTAGGAGGTAGACCCCCGACCGTCGGCGTCCGCTCGTATAGTCGGGGAGGCCGGCTCGGAACCAGTTTGGTGAACCAGGCCGGCTGAGTTTTGGGAGGGATCTTTCGTGGCAGGGCGACCGATACACACCTTCGACGTGGTGCGTACCGAGCAATTGACACCCCATATGATCCGGCTGGTTCTCGGAGGATCGGGGTTCGACACGTTCACCCCGAACGAGTTCACCGATTCCTACGTCAAGCTCGTGATCGTCGATCGCGGCATCGATGTCGCGCAGTTGCCGCAACCGCTGACACTCGACTCGTTCTCGTCGCTCCCGCAGGAGCGACGCCCCACGGTGCGGACCTACACCGTGCGCAGCGTCGACCCCGAACGCCGAGAGATCTACATCGACTTCGTGGTGCACGGTGACCACGGCGTCGCCGGGCCCTGGGCGGCCGCCGCGACCCCCGGCCAGCCCGCCTATCTGATGGGGCCCAGCGGCGCCTATGCACCCGACCCGGCGGCGGACTGGCATTTGATGGCGGGTGACGAAGCGGCGGTGCCCGCGATCAGTGCCGCGCTGGAAGCCTTGCCGGACAACGCAATCGGACGAGTATTCATCGAGGTCGCCGGACCCGAGGACGAGATTCCGCTGAAGAAGCCCGACGGTGTCGAGGTGCGGTGGATCTATAGGGGCGGGCGTGCCGACCTGGTGCCCGAGGATCAGGCCGGTGATCACGCTCCGCTGATCGCCGCGGTCAAGGAGACCCCGTGGCTACCCGGACAGGTGCAGGTGTTCATCCACGGCGAGGCCCAGGCCGTCATGCACAACCTGCGGCCCTACATCCGCAAGGAGCGCGGTATCGAGGCCAAATGGGCGTCGTCGATCTCCGGCTACTGGCGACGCGGACGCACCGAGGAGACCTTCCGCCAATGGAAGGCCGAGCTTGCCAAGGCCGAAGCCGGCGCCTGACCGCAAGCCTGGCACGCTTGCCGCATGACGTTCGGTAACTACCAGTTCGAGATCTACCTGCAGGGCCTCTCCGGCATCGTGCCGAAGCTGCCGATGACGTTCGCGGAGTGGGAGGCCAAGGCCGAAGCGGCCATGCCGCCGTCGGTGTACTCCTACGTCGCGGGAGGAGCCGGGGACGAACGAACCCAGCGGCTCAACCGCACCGCGTTCGACAACTGGGGTCTGATGCCGCGAATGTTCCGCGCCACCCGGGAACGCGACCTCTCGGTCAACGTGTTCGGCATGACGCTGCCGTCGCCGGTGTTCATGGCGCCGATCGGGGTCATCGGAATCTGCGCACAGGACGGGCACGGGGACCTCGTCACGGCCCGCGCCGCGGCACGCACCGGTGTGCCGATGGTGGTGTCGACCCTCACCGAGGACCCGCTCGAGGACATCGCGGGCGAATTCGGTGAGACACCAGGTTTTTTCCAGCTGTACACGCCGACTGACCGAGAGTTGGCCGCCAGCCTCGTCCACCGCGCCGAGGCCGCCGGTTACAAGGGGATCATCGTCACCCTGGACACCTGGGTGCCCGGTTGGCGGCCGCGTGACCTGTCGACGTCGAACTTCCCGCAGTTGCGCGGCCGCTGCCTGGCCAACTACACCAGCGACCCGGTGTTCCGGGCCGCACTGCCACAGCCGCCCGAGGAAAACCCGCAGGCCACCGTCATGCACTGGGTGGGGCTCTTCGGCAACCCGCTGACGTGGGACGACCTGCCGTGGCTGCGTTCGCTGACCGATCTACCGCTCATCGTCAAGGGCATCTGTCATCCCGACGACGCGCGGCGCGCCAAGGACGGCGGCGTCGACGCGATCTACTGCTCCAACCACGGCGGACGACAGGCCAACGGCGGGCTGGCGGCCATCGATTGCCTGCCCGGGGTCGTGGAGGCGGCCGACGGGTTGCCGGTGCTGTTCGACTCGGGCATCCGCAGCGGCGCCGACATCGTCAAAGCGCTCGCGCTGGGCGCCACCGCCGTCGGAATCGGACGGCCTTATGCCTACGGACTGGCACTCGGCGGGGTGGACGGCGTCGTTCACGTGCTGCGTTCACTGCTTGCCGAGGCCGACCTGACGATGGCTGTCGACGGCTATCCCACCCTCGCCGATCTCACTCCGGACACGCTGCGGCGCGTCACCTGAACGTTGCGGGGAGATTCTGCGACGGTTGGTGTCGTGGAAGGCGTCCTCGAGGAGTTCGACGAGTACCTCGCGCTGGAGCGGGGCCGCTCCGAGCACACCCGCCGCGCCTATCTCGGTGATCTGCGGTCGCTGTTCGGGTTCATGTCCGAGCGCGGACACGAAGTCGGTCTCGACGCGCTGAGTCTGCCGGTGCTGCGGGCATGGCTGGCTGCCCAGGCCGCCGCCGGCGCCGCCCGCACGACGCTGGCCCGGCGCACGTCGGCGGTCAAGATGTTCACTTCGTGGGCGGTGCGGCGCGGGTTAATCGCGGGTGATCCCGCGGTCCGGTTGCAGGTGCCGAAGGCTCGGCGTGAGCTGCCCGCGGTGTTGCGTGAAGACCAGGCGCTCGACGCCATGGCGGCCGCGAAATCCGGGGCCGAACAGGGGGACCCGATGGCGCTGCGCGACCTGCTGATCGTGGAGTTGTTGTACGCCACCGGTATTCGTGTCAGCGAGCTGTGCGGACTCGACATCGATGACGTCGACATGCCGCGGCGGCTGCTGCGGGTCCTCGGCAAGGGCAACAAACAACGGACGGTGCCGTTCGGTGTGCCCGCGCAGGATGCGATGACGGCGTGGCTCGATCGCGGCAGGCCGGCGTTGGCCACCGCCGACTCGGGCCCGGCGCTGCTGCTGGGAGCCCGTGGCCGTCGGCTCGACCCTCGCCAGGCGCGCACCGTCGTGCACCAGACCGTGGCGGCGGTCGACGGCGCACCTGACATCGGGCCGCACGGGTTGCGGCACAGCGCCGCAACGCATCTGCTCGAGGGCGGCGCCGACTTGCGTATCGTGCAGGAGTTGCTCGGCCATTCCACCCTCGCCACCACGCAGCTCTACACGCATGTCACGGTCGCACGACTGCGAGCCGTCCACGACCAGGCCCACCCCCGCGCGTGACTACGGTGGTTTCGGTGCTCTAGCGATCGCTCAGCGACTGCGCGGGCACCTCAATTGCAGAGGAGGACTCGTGCGAAGGGCAACAGTTCGGCTGTCGTGGGGGCCGGTCAGTTACCTCGAATGGATACCCGAGCGCGTGGACGGCGCGCCGACGGTAGTGCTGCTGCACGGCGCCGGAGTGGACAGCGCCTCGCTGTCTTGGGGCGGCATCGGGCCGCGGCTCGCGGCCGGCGGCTACCGCGTGCTCGCTCCGGATCATCCGGGCTACGGCGAGAGCCCGCCGGCGCCCTGGCCGTCGACCCAGGATCGGTTGGTCGGTTACGTCGGCGAGTTCGTCGACGCGCTTGGGTTGGACCGCTACGCGATCGGCGGTTTGTCGCTCGGTGGTGGGATGACGATCGGGCATGTGTTGGATCGGCCGCAAAACGTCACGGGGGCAATGCTGTTGGCCAGCTACGGGTTCATGTCCCGACTGTCTGAAGGGCCGCTGTCGGGAGTCCGGCAGGTGCTGACCTGGGCCATGGTGCGCACCGGACTGCTGAGCGCGGTGAGCCGGTGGTCGGGGCGAAGCAGTCGTGCCATGGAATGGGTCATGCCGGCGTTGATCGGCGACCCCGCGGCGCGAACACCGGAACTGGTCGACGAGATTCAGTCGGCCGCGAGGGCGGAGCACGCTTTCGACGCGTTCGGACAGTGGCAACGCGACCAGGTCCGGTGGAATCGCCTCACCACCGACTACCGCGACCGGCTCGCGACGTTTCCGCGTCCGGCGCTGATTGTTCACGGAGACAAGGACACCAGCGTGCCGCTGGCGGCGGCGCAGGCCGCGGCCGAACTGATTCCGCAGGCTCGCATCGAAGTGGTTGCGGGCGCGGCACATTGGGTTCAGCGGGACCAGCCCGACGTCGTGGTATCGGCGATGCTGGAGTTTCTCGACACGCTCAGCGCAGCAGCTTGATCACCTCGGCGATATCCGACATCGCCGACGGTCTGCCCGGCAGTTCGTCGAAGACGGTCCAGTAACTGACCCCGAACCGCTGCCTGCGCTCGGTGAGTTGTTCGGCCATCTGCTCGCATGTGCCGATCAGCACGAACGGTGACGTCAGCAGGCGCTCGGGGGAGACGCCGCCGAGCGTGGCGGCCAGTTGTTCGGCGGCTCGGGGCCGGTCGTCGGTCACGACGACGGCCTGGATCAACGCGTTGAGTTCGATGTGCTCGAACCGGTCGCTCGCGGCTTCGCGCACCACGGCGATGCGGTTCGCGAGTCCTTCGGCGTCGAAGTGTGTCAGCCGGACCGCGGTGGCGTCGCGGTTGTGGGTGATGCCCGCGAGCCCGACGATGTCGGCGATCCGTCCCGCGAGTCTCAGGACGCGAGTTCCGTTGCCGCCGATCAACAGTGGCACGCGCGAGGGCGGAACCGGAAGGAGTTGACCCGCTTCGGCGTGAATCCGGTAGTGCTCGAGGTCGGCGTCGACGGATTGGCCGTCGAGCAGCGCGCGGATCACCCCGACCGCCTCGGCCAACCGTGACACGCGCACCCCACCGCCATCGAACGGGATGCCCGCGGCGTCGTACTCGGACTTCATGTGCCCGGCGCCGATGCCCAGTTCGAACCGGCCGTCGGAGACCAGCGCGAGGCCCGCCGCCTCGCGGGCGGTTTCGACGGGGTGGCGGAAGTCGTTGTTGAGCACCAGCGTTCCGACAATTAGCCGCTTGGTGACCATCGCGGCCGCGGCGGCACTGGTGAACGGCGGCGCCATCGGGACCAGGTGGTCGGCGAACGACAAGACGTCGAAACCGGAACTCTCGACCGCGCGGGCGAAGGTCCGTATCTGCTCGCCGGTGCGCGGCAGGCCGGCCGTCAGCCCGAAACGCAGCGGTCGGCAGCGATGAGCGTCGATGGTCACGGTTCGACGTTAGGCGCACGCTCGTCGCGTCTCGAGCGTGCGTAGACGGCGGAGAAAGAGCGGCGTGGCGTGTACAGACATGCACGCTCGGCCCATGGGGAGCAAGTCAGCCCGTGATCGGTTTGAGGCGGATCGGGGTGGTGACCACCAGACCGAGCGGGTCGACGTAGTCGGCGCGCGACGCCGGACCCCACATCGCGCCCCAGTGCAGGCACGCCGAGCGCGGGCAGCCGGGATGTCCGGCCTCCAGCACGCCGATCACCGCCTCGGGGCCGACGCGCTGTCCTCGCACGACCGTCGCCCGGACCGGTTCGTAGCTGGTCCGCAGGCCGCCGGGGTGGGCGAGTGACACGACCGGCCGCCCTGCCAGCTCACCGGCGAAGACCACGGTGCCCTCGGCCGCGGCCAGCACACGCTGGCCGGGTGTGCCCGCCAGGTCGACGCCGCGATGTCCCGGCGTCCAGTTCGGCTCCGCCACGTCGAAGGCCCTGGTCACCGCGGGCCGCGGCTGCAGCGGCCAGGCCAGCCGACCGTCCTCGGCCGCGACCGGCGCCGCCCAGACCAGAGCGCAAACCAGCGCGGCGACCGCCGCTACGCACCGCATTACCCCAGCTCAACGCGTCATGCCAGGTCCGCGCCAGAGGGTGACGAGGATTTGTGGACAGCCTGCTCGCATGGAATCGGCGTGGAAAAAGCACGCCTGTGCAGGGTGTAAACTGCTAACCGCAGCTCGCTTGCGCGGGCTGACTTCGCGTGTCTGCACCGCGGCCCGTTCCACTAGGTCGTTCCCCGGATGCCGTCGGTCCCGGCCCGAATTCTCGGAAAGGGTTCGGCACTCCGAGCAGTCACCAGGGCTCGGCGTCACCCGACGCCGGCATCAACCGACGAAAAGGACCATGGACTCATGGCTGTTGTAACCATGAAGCAGCTGCTCGACAGCGGCACCCACTTCGGGCATCAGACCCGTCGCTGGAATCCCAAGATGAAGCGGTTCATCTTCACCGACCGCAACGGCATCTACATCATCGACCTGCAGCAGACGCTGACCTACATCGACAAGGCGTACGAGTTCGTCAAGGAGACGGTCGCGCACGGTGGCACGATCATGTTCGTCGGCACCAAGAAGCAGGCGCAGGAGTCGATCGCCGAAGAGGCGACCCGCGTCGGCATGCCGTATGTGAACCAGCGCTGGCTGGGCGGAATGCTCACCAACTTCTCGACCGTGCACAAGCGGCTGCAGCGTCTCAAGGAACTCGAGACGATGGAGCAGACCGGCGGGTTCGAGGGTCGCACCAAGAAGGAAATCCTGATGCTGACCCGCGAAAAGAACAAGCTCGAGCGGTCGCTGGGCGGTATTCGCGACATGTCCAAGGTGCCCTCGGCCGTGTGGGTCGTCGACACCAACAAGGAGCACATCGCCGTCGGCGAGGCGCGCAAGCTGGGCATCCCGGTCATCGCGATCCTCGACACCAACTGCGACCCCGATCTCGTCGACTACCCGATCCCGGGCAACGACGACGCGATCCGTTCGGCCGCGCTGCTGACCAAGGTGATCGCCGCCGCGGTGGCCGAGGGTCTGCAAGCCCGGGCGGGCGTGGGCCGGGACGGTGACAAGCCGGACGCTGACGCCGCCGAGCCGCTCGCCGAGTGGGAGCAGGAGCTGCTCGCGGGCGCGACCGCCACCGCATCCCCGACCGCCGCGGGCGCCGAGCCGGGCACGCCCGAGGCGGACATCCAGACCGAACCCAAACCCGCACAGAACCCGTAAGGGAAGGCTCATATGGCTAACTACACCGCTGCCGACGTCAAGCGACTTCGGGAGCTGACCGGCGCCGGCATGCTCGACAGCAAGAACGCGCTCGTCGAGGCCGGCGGCGATTTCGACAAGGCCGTCGAGTTGCTGCGCATCAAGGGCGCCAAGGACGTCGGCAAGCGCGCCGAGCGCGCCACCGCCGAGGGCCTGGTGGCCGCCAAGGACGGCGCGCTGATCGAGCTGAACTCCGAAACCGACTTCGTCGCCAAGAACGCCGAATTCCAGTCGGTGGCCGACCAGATCGTCGGCGCCGCGGCGGCCGCCAAGGCGACCGACGTCGATGCGCTCAAGGCCGCTCGCATTTCCGCCGATTCGGCGGCCCCTACCGTCGAGCAGGTCATCGCCGACCTGTCGGCCAAGATCGGCGAGAAGCTCGAGTTGCGCCGCGTCGCCTACTTCGACGGCACCGTCGAGACGTACCTGCACAAGCGGGCCGCGGACCTGCCGCCTGCCGTCGGCGTATTGGTGGAGTACACCGGCTCTGACAAGGACGCCGCTCACGCGGTCGCCCTGCAGATCGCCGCGCTCAAGGCTAAGTACCTCACCCGCGAGGACGTGCCCGAGGACGTCGTCGCCAACGAGCGACGCATCGCCGAGGAGACCGCCCGTAACGAGGGCAAGCCCGAGCAGGCGCTGCCGAAGATCGTCGAGGGCCGCGTGACCGGCTTCTACAAGGACGTCGTGCTGCTCGACCAGCCGTCGGTGTCCGACAACAAGAAGACCGTCAAGGCCCTGCTCGACGAGGCGGGTGTGACCGTGACCCGCTTCGTGCGTTTCGAGGTCGGCCAGGCCTAACTCTTTTCTGGCGCTCGCCCATTTCTGCGGTCGCGACGGTACGAGTTGGTACCGTCGTCGGCATGACTCGGATAAGCGCCTTCGGCGACGACGCCCTCGGCGATCTCGATGCGGTCGGTCTGGTGGAGGCGCTGCAGTCGGGCGCGGTGTCGCGAGCCGAACTGGTCGACGCCGCGATCGTCCGCACCGAGGCCGTCAATCCGGCGGTCAACGGACTGGCGCACGAGGCATTCGAGCAGGCCCGCACCCGAGCCGCCGCACGGCCCTACGGCGGCTACTTCAACGGCGTTCCGTCCTTCCTCAAGGACAACGTCGCGGTCGCCGCGATGCCGACGATGAACGGCACCGACGCCTGGGATCCGCGCCCCGAGCGGTCGCACGGCGACTTCGCGCGTTCGTTTCTGGCGACGGGTCTGGCTCCACTCGGCAAGACGCAGATGTCGGAATTCGGTTTCAGCGCGTCGGCCGAGCATCCGCGGCTGGGACCGGTGCGCAACCCGTGGAACCCCGAGCACACCGCGGGCGCGTCGTCGTCGGGTTCCGCAGCGTTCGTGGCCGCCGGGGTGGTGCCGATCGCGCACGCCAACGACGGCGGCGGATCGATCCGAATTCCCGCGTCCTGCAACGGCTTGGTGGGGCTCAAGCCGTCACGGGGTCGGCTGCCCCTGGACAAGAAGCTGCGGCAGATGCCGCTTCGCATCGTCGCCAACGGTGTCGTCACGCGCTCCGTGCGCGACTCTGCGGCGTTCTACCGCGAGATCGAGCGGGTGTACCGTAACCCGGCGCTGCCTGCGATCGGCACCATCACGGGGCCTGGAGCACAGCGGCTGCGCATCGCGGTGTGCACACAGTCGATAGCGCGCGAGGCGAGCCCGGAGGTTCGTGAGCTCACGCTGAAGAACGCCGCTCTGCTCGAGGAACTCGGGCACCGGGTCACTCTCATCGACAATCCCGTGCCGTCGCACTTCATGAATGACTTCCTGCTCTACTGGTCGTTTCTGGCGTTCGCGATCGTGCGTAGTGGGCGCACGTTGGGCGCGAACTTCGACCGTGGCCGCCTCGACAATTTGACGCGCGGGCTCGACCGCCACGCTTCGCGGAACCTGCACCGGGTGCCCAGGGCACTCGCGCGGTTGTCGCGGATTCGCCAGGTCACCGAGCGCGTCGCCCGGGACCACGACGTCGTGCTCACCCCGACGCTCGCCGACGTCACGCCGCGGATCGGGCACCTCGACCCGACGCTGGACTACCAGACGATCATCGACCGGCTCGTCGAGTGGGTGGCCTTCACACCGCTGCAGAACGCCACGGGGGAGCCGGCGATCTCGCTGCCCCTGGCCGAATCCGCGTCCGGTCTTCCGGTCGGCATGATGTTCGCCGCGCCGGTGGGTCAGGAGCGACGGTTGCTCGAGTTGGCCTACGAACTCGAAGAAGCCCGTCCGTTCAAGCGCATTCAGGATCCGCGCTAGAGGGAGCGGCACACCTCGGCGGTGGCGCGGGTGAGCGACGCGGCGCCGTCGCGCAGCGCCCGCTCGATCGGCGTGCCTTCGGCGGTGATCGCGACGAGTCGCTCGACGCCGTGGTCGAGCAGCACGGCGGCATCGGGGGCGACCCGGCCGGCGAAGACGATCACCCGTGCTCCGGCGCGCACGGCCGCTTGGGTCACGCCGAACGGCGTCTTACCCATGACGGTCTGCGCATCGACGCTGCCCTCGCCGGTGAACACCCAGTCCGCGCCCCGCAGCGCCCGCTGCAGGCCGACCGTTTCGGCCACCTCTTCGACGCCCGATCTGCTTATCGCACCGAGGAATTCGACGAGGGCGAAACCCACGCCGCCGGCCGCGCCCGCGCCCGGACGCTGTGGTTGAGTGCCGCCGAGCGTCGCCGACGCGACGGCGGCCAGCCGGGACAGCCCCGCCTCGAGTCGCAACATGTCGTCTGGAGCGGCGCCCTTCTGCGGACCGAACACCGCGGTGGCGCCGCTCGGGCCCAGTAGGGGCGCGGTGACGTCGGAGGCGACCCGGATCCGGGCATCGCGCAGGCGCGGATCCATCCCGGTCATATCGATGCGGTCGAGGCGTTCCAGATCGGCGCCGCCGGGTGCCAGCGGCTGTCCCTCGACGTCGAGGAACTTCACGCCCAAGGCCGCGAGCATGCCCGTTCCGCCGTCGTTCGTGGCCGACCCGCCCAGACCGATCAGCACATCCTCGGCGCCGCGGTCGAGGGCGGAGGTGATCAGTTCTCCTACGCCGAACGTGCTGGCGCGCAGGATGTTTCGCTCGTGGGGCGAGATGAGCTCCAGTCCTGCCGCGGCCGCCATCTCGATGACCGCCAACTGGCGCAGCGGCACGTAGCCGAATCGTGCGGTGACGGTGCGGCCCAGCGCATCCGATACCGGCACCTCGACGCGCTCACCGTGCAACGCGTCGACGACGGCGTCGACGGTGCCTTCGCCACCGTCGGCCATCGGCACGCCGACGACTTCGGCGTCCGGCATCACCGCTGCGACGCCGGCCGTCATCGCGGCGACCGCTTCGGACGCCGTCATCGACTCCTTGAACGAGTCCGGCGCCAGGACGATCTTCATGGACGTAGTCTCGCAGAACTCAGTCCGTTCCGAGCGCCGCCAGGATCTGCTTGAATTCCCGCTGCTGGCGCCGCGTCAGATTCGCCATCAGCTTGCGCTCCGCTTCGCGTACGCCGGAATCGGTGCGTTTCAACAACTCCCGGCCCTCGCGCGTGAGCTGGGCGGGCAGCGACCGTCCCGACGACACGCTCGCGGGTCGGGACACGAGCCCGCGGTCCTCCAGGCCGCGCAGCACCATGTTCATCGCCTGCGGCGAGACGTTGAAGTCGCGGGCGAGTTCGGCGTTGGATCGGCCTTCGTGCTGCGACAGGATCCGCATGCACAGGTACTGGGGGAACGCCACGCCCAGGGGTTCGAGGACGTCGGTCGTCACCTCGCTGCGCAGCGCCTTGGCGACCCGGGACAAGAGGAAGCCCAGCGGTTGATCCTCCAGCGCTCCGTTCATGTCAACCATATTGACATATATCAACCACATTGATATCAACGATTCATGACCGAACCGACGGGCGAAATGTTCGACAACGCGTACAAGGGCGAGATGCCGGAAATGAGCGGCGGAAAGCCGCCGTGGAGCATCGGAGAGCCGCAGCCGGAGCTTGCGCCCCTCATAGACGAGGGCAGATTCCACGGCGATGTGCTCGACGCGGGATGCGGTGAGGCCGCGCTGGCCATCCACCTCGCCGAACGGGGTTACACCACGGTCGGTCTGGACCAGTCGCCCACCGCGATCGAGCTGGCCAGGCAGGAGGCCGCCAGGCGCGGGCTGACGAACGCCACCTTCGACGTCGCCGACATCAGCGACTTCTCGGGCTACGACGGCCGGTTCGGCACGATCGTCGACTCGACGCTGTTCCACTCGATGCCCGTGGACCTGCGCGACGGCTACCAGCGTTCGATCGTGCGGGCCGCCGCCCCCGGCGCGTTGTACTTCGTGTTGGTGTTCGACCGGGCGGGAATGCCCAACGGACCGGCCAACCCCGTCACCGAAGACGAACTGCGCGATGTCGTCTCCAAGTACTGGACGATCGACGAGATCCGGCCGGCGCGCATCCACGGTGTCTTCCCGGACGGATTCGAGGAGTTCTTCCCGGCGCTCGACATCCGCGACGAGCCCAAAGGCCGCAAATCCGTGCCTGCCTGGCTGCTGAGCGCGCACCTACCCGACTGACCCGGCGAGTCGCGACCCACTCGCCGCCCTGACACCCGCCATGAGGCAGGATGAGGGAGATCTCAGCGAGGACCCGTAAGGAGTCGGATGGCGGATCCCAGCGTCGCCGGTCAGGCGGCTCCGAACTCCGAAGTCGCCACCGGGGCGGCTCCGGACACGAGCAAACCCAACGGAGCCGCCGCAGGTTCCATCCGTCCGATGTACAGCCGCGTACTGCTCAAGCTGGGCGGCGAGATGTTCGGCGGTGGGGAAGTGGGCCTCGATCCCGACGTCGTGCACCTGGTGGCGCGTCAGATCGCCGAAGTGGTCCGCAGCGGCGTGCAGGTGGCCGTCGTCATCGGCGGCGGCAATTTCTTCCGTGGTGCGCAACTGCAGCAGCGCGGCATGGAGCGCACCCGCAGTGACTACATGGGGATGCTCGGCACCGTCATGAACAGCCTGGCGCTGCAGGACTTCCTGGAGAAGGAAGGCATCGCGACCCGGGTGCAGACCGCCATCACGATGGGTCAGGTCGCCGAACCGTACATCCCGCTGCGGGCCGTGCGGCACCTCGAGAAGGGCCGCGTCGTCATCTTCGGGGCAGGCATGGGCCTGCCGTACTTCTCCACCGACACCACCGCCGCCCAGCGCGCGCTGGAGATCGGCGCCGAGGTGGTGCTGATGGCCAAGGCCGTCGACGGCGTCTTCACCGCCGACCCGCGCCACAACCCCGACGCCGAACTGCTCACCGCGATCAGCCACCGGGAAGTCATCGACCGCGGTCTGAAGGTGGCCGACGCCACCGCGTTCAGCCTGTGTATGGACAACGGCATGCCGATCCTGGTGTTCAACCTGCTCACGGACGGCAATATCGCCCGGGCGGTCGCGGGTGAGAAGATCGGAACACTGGTCACCACCTGACACTCCCGCGCCCGGGAGCGACGGTGCGCACGCGAGACCGGTGACGACGCGCACAGACGAAGGAGAAGGACCGTGATCGACGAAACCCTCTTCGATGCCGAGGAGAAGATGGAGAAGGCGGTGTCGGTCGCGCGCGATGACCTGTCGTCGATCCGCACCGGCCGCGCCAACCCCGGCATGTTCTCCCGCGTCAACGTCGACTATTACGGATCGCCGACACCCATCACCCAGCTGTCGAGCATCAACGTGCCCGAGGCGCGGCTGGTGGTGATCAAGCCCTACGAGGCGGGCCGACTGCGCAACATCGAGGACGCGATCCGCAACTCCGACCTCGGCGTGAACCCCACCAATGACGGCAACGTCATCCGCGTGGCGATTCCGCAGCTGACCGAGGAGCGCCGCCGCGACCTGGTCAAGCAGGCCAAGGCCAAGGGCGAGGACGCCAAGGTGGCGGTGCGCAACATCCGCCGCAAGGCCATGGAGGAACTGCACCGCATCAAGAAGGACGGCGAAGCGGGCGAGGACGAGGTGTCGCGCGCGGAGAAGGACCTCGACAAGTCCACCGCCACCTACACCCACCAGATCGACGAGCTGGTCAAGCACAAAGAAGGCGAGCTGCTGGAGGTCTAGTGACCGATCAGCACGAGGGACCCGTGGCAGAGACGCCGGTCGACGAACCGCCCAAGAAGAAGTCGCGGGCGGGTCGCGACCTGCCCGCCGCGATCGGGGTCGGCGTCCTGCTCGGCGCTATGGCGATCGGCATACTGCTCTTCTGGCCGATCGGATGGCTGCCCGTGCTGGCGGTGTTCATCCCGATCGCCACCCACGAGGTGATCCGCCGGCTGCGCGAGGCCGGATACGACCTCCCGGCGCTTCCGTTGCTGGTGGGCGGCCAGGCGATGATCTGGTTGAGCTGGCCGTTCGGCCCGTCCGGGGTGCTCGGCGCATACGGCGGGACGATCGTCGTCTGCATGGTGTGGCGGCTCGTCGGGCACGGGTTGCGCCACCAACCGGTCAACTACCTGCGCGACATCGCCGCCGCGGTGCTGCTGTCGACGTGGGTGCCGTTGTTCGCCAGCTTCAGCGCGCTGCTGATCTTCCAGGACCACGGCGGCGGCAGGGTGTTCACGGTGATCGCGACCGTCGTGTTCGCCGACATCGGCGGCTATGTGGCGGGTGTGCTGTTCGGCAAGCATCTGATGGCGCCGGCGATCAGCCCGAAGAAGTCGTGGGAGGGCCTTGGCGGCTCGCTGGTGTTCGGCACCGCCGCGGCCGTGGTGTCGGTGACGTTTTTGATGGACAAGCCCGCCTGGGTCGGCCTGCCCCTGGGGCTCATGCTGGTGATCACCGGTGTGCTGGGCGATCTGGTCGAGTCGCAGGTCAAACGCGACCTCAAAATCAAGGACATGGGCACGTTGCTGCCCGGCCACGGCGGCATCATGGACCGCATCGACGCGATGCTGCCGTCGGCCGTGGCGGGTTGGATCGTCTTGACGCTGTTGGCGTGACGTCCCGCCGAGCTGGGATACTGGCCTGAGCTCATGCCCACCTCGTTGCCGCTCGTCTTCGACGCCCCACGCCGCGCCATGCCGCCGCGGCATTTCGCCGACCTCGACGACGCGGGTCGTGCTGCGGCCGTCGGTGAACTCGGACTGCCGGCGTTCCGGGCCAAACAGCTGGCCAACCAGTACTACGGCAGGCTGATTGCCGATCCTCACCAGATGACCGACCTGCCCGCGGGCGTACGCGACCAGGTGGCCGGTGCGCTGTTCCCCGCGCTGCTCGATGCGGTTCGCGAGATCGAGACCGACGGGGGTGAGACCCGCAAAATGCTGTGGCGCGCGGTCGACGGCACCACGTTCGAGTCGGTGCTGATGCGCTATCCGCAACGCAACACGGTCTGCATCTCGTCGCAGGCCGGGTGCGGGATGGCCTGCCCGTTCTGCGCGACGGGCCAGGGCGGGCTCAAGCGCAACCTGTCGACGGCCGAGATCCTCGAACAGGTACGAGCGGCCGCGGTGGAGTTGCGTGACCGCGACGGCGACGGCATCGCGCCCGCGGCACGAGGCGGGCGGCTGTCCAACATCGTGTTCATGGGTATGGGCGAGCCGCTCGCCAACTACAACCGCGTGCTTGCCGCGGTGCGACGGATCATCGCCCCCGCTCCCAACGGTTTCGGAATCTCCGCCCGGTCGGTCACGGTGTCGACGGTCGGGCTGGCGCCCGCGATCCGCAGGCTCGCCGACGAACGGCTCGGGGTCACGCTGGCGTTGTCACTGCACGCCCCGGATGACGAACTGCGCGACACGCTGGTTCCGGTGAACAACCGGTGGAAGGTGTCCGAGGCGCTCGACGCCGCGCGCTACTACGCCGACGTGACCGGCAGGCGAGTCTCGATCGAGTACGCGTTGATCCGCGATGTCAACGATCAGCCCTGGCGGGCGGACCTTCTGGGTAAGCGACTGCACGGTGCGCTCGGCCCCCTCGCGCATGTCAACGTGATCCCGCTGAATCCGACGCCCGGCAGCGAGTGGGATGCCAGCCCCAAGCCGGCCGAACGCGAGTTCGTCCGACGCGTGCGCGAGCGCGGTGTGTCCTGCACTGTCCGCGATACGCGAGGCCGCGAAATCGCCGCCGCCTGTGGGCAGTTGGCGGCTCAGGGCTGACCCTGCGGCGTCCAGGCCGACGTATTGGCGGGTTTCGTGCGCGCGTGTCCGCCAAAGCGTCGGTCTTGGCCGTCACTGTCCCGGCGGATTGGTGAACCAGACGTTCTCCTCGACCAGGCGGCGGCTGCGCCACCCGTCGGGTGTGCGGGCGAGTTCGTGGTGGTAGTACCCGCCGCAGAAGCTGGGCTCGGTCATGCCCGGCAGCTGCATCGGGTTGTAGAACATCGCCCGGACCCGCGCGGCGTCACCGTCGATGTCGGCCTCGATGTTGGTGATGTGGTGCATGCTCCACGCGATCACGCCGAAGTTCGCGGCGAACCAGTCCACGACCTCGTCGCGGCTTCCGACGACGGCGCCGGCCGACGAGTAGTCGATGTGGGCGTCGTCGGTGAACACCGAGCGGTACAGTTCCCAGTTCTTGGTGTCGACCGCGCGGGCGTAGCGGTGCAGCAGCGCGGCGATTTCGAGTTCGTCGCGGACCCGCCGATCATCCATTAGTCGGGCATGCCGATCGTCTTGGCCTCCAGGTATTCCTTGTAGCCCTCTTCGCCGTTGCGATAGCCCAGCCCGCTCTGCTTGGTGCCGCCGAAGGGGCTGTTGATGCCGAAGTGGCTCTTGCCGTTGATCGTCACGTTGCCGGTGCGCATCCGGCAGGCCACCGCGAACGCACGCTCGACATCGCCGCTGGACACCTCACCGGACAGGCCGTAGATCGTGTTGTTGGCGATCGCGATCGCCTCGTCATCGCTGTCGTACGGCGTGACCGTGAGCACCGGGCCGAAGATCTCCTCTTGAGCCACTTGGGAATTGGGGTCCACATCGGCCAGCAGGGTCGGCTGGGTGTAGTAGCCGGTCGGCAGGTTCTCGGGGATGCCGCCGCCGGTGACCAGCCGCGCACCCGAGTCGATGCCGCTCTTGATCAAGCCCAGCACCTTCTGGCGCTGGGTCTCGCTGATCTGCGGGCCCTGCATGTTGCCCGGCGTCCACGGGTCACCGACCGGGAAGCCCTCCATCATCGTCTTGAGGATCTCGATGCCCTCGTCGTAGCGGCTGCGCGGCAACAGGATCCGGCTGGGCAGAATGCAGGACTGCCCGCTCATCACGCACGCCATCATCGCCGCCATCGACAACGCCGAGTTGAAATCGGCGTCGTCGAGCACAATGTGGGCCGACTTACCGCCCAACTCCAACAGCGTCTTCTTCACCGTCGCCGCGCCCGCGGCCAGGATCGCCCGCCCGGTCGCCGTGGACCCGGTGAACGTGATCATGTCGACGCGCGGATCGGCCGACAGCGCCGCACCCACCTCGTTGGCATTGGACACCACCACGTTGAACACACCGGCCGGGATGTCGGTCTCCTCGGCCACGATGCGGCCGTACTCGCTACCCGACCACGGCGTCAGCTGAGCGGGTTTGAGCACCACGGTGTTACCGGCCATCAATGCGGGCACCGTCTCGGCGACGTTGAGGTAGAACGGCACGTTCCACGGGGTGATCGCCCCGACCACACCGACTGGCTCGTAGTGGATCTTCCGCCGCGCCGGCCCCAGCGGTGTTTCGTGCACCCCGTTGTCGACCAGGTAGTCGAACGCCTTACCGTGTTCGGCCCAGTGCTTGACCTCCTCGATGGGGCTCTCGATCTGACTGCCCGACACCGAGACGGGGCAGCCGACCTCGGTGATCAGGATCCGGCGCAGCCGCTCCTTGTTGCGCTCGAACGCCTCGTGCAACTGGGTCAGGCAGTGATACCGAAACTCCAGATCGCGCGACCAATCGGTCTCGTCGAAGGCCCGCCGTGCCGCTCCGACCGCGCGCGCCATGTCCTCGACCGTGCCGTCGGTGGCCACCCCGGCCACCTGCTCACTGGCCGGATGAATGACATCGAACGTCGCACCACTGGCCGTGGTCAGCATTTCGCCGTCGATCAACATCCGCTCGTCACCGGCGAGCACACCGGTGTCAGTCTCAACCTGGGTCATGCCGACTACTTTACAAATTTTTGCGCAAGTGTCAGCACTTCGGCGGAGCCGAGCGACTATCCCTGTGGCTTGATCCCCGTGGCGTGCCGCAATTGCGCCAGGAACTGGTCGTCATCATCGCTGCGGACGATGTAGTGCGAGATGGCCACCCGAATTGCGGTGGCCGCCTTGACCGCTGCATTCGGCCCGCTCAGCAGCTTCTGCAGCCGCGCCCGCATGATCGGAATGATTTTCGTGAGCTGGGAGATGACGACCTCGGGTTCGATGTCGACCAGCCGCACACCCGAGTACGAATGCTGGTATTCGACGATGAACCGCAGCGCGGCGTCCAGCTTCTCGGTGCCCCGCAAGCCTGCCGTCGCCTTGCTGATGCCGTTGTCGAACAGGTCGCGCTCGTAGACGCCGAACGCGTCGAGCAGTTCACCTTTGGAGGCGAACCAGCGGTAGAGCGTCGGGCGGGACACGCCTGCCTGCAGCGCGACCTCCGACAGACTGAGCTTGGTCTGTCCGCTTCGAGCCAGTACCTCCGAGGTCGCCACGAGAATCCGGTGCCGCGTCGAGGTGTCCTCGGGTCCGAGTGCGTCGCGCAGCGCTTCGTTCACGGGGCAAGCGTAGATCGTTATTCACATCGACTTCTGGAGTACTGCGACAGTGTCGAGATCTTGCAGCGCCGCGACCGCTCGGCGGAGGCCCTCGAGCGCGATGCCCTCGTCCTGCATACCGCCCATCCCCGCGGTGATCAGCGCGGCGACGTAGGCGTAGAGCGCGCCCTGGCGGTACCGGTCCCATAGCTCGCCGCTGTCCAGCTCGGGGCCGCCGCATGCCGCGAGCGCTTGACGGTAGACGTCGAGTAGGTCGCGTTGGTGCTCCCGGCGGTCGGCCGGCGTCATGCTGGTGACCAGCGTGTAGGCCAGCTCGCGGTTGGGATGCCCGCGCCGGACGGCCTGCCAGTCCAGCAACCCGGCATCGCCGCTGCGGAAGTACACGTTGCCTGGATGCGCGTCGCCGTGCATCACGGTATGCGGCGGCTCGTCGATGAGCCGGGCCACCGCGCGGTAGTGCTCGTCGATGAAGCGTCCGGCGTCGACCGCGATATCGGTGCGCTCGGCGATGCGGCGCGCCGACGTCTTCAACAATGGCCCGGTGAGCAACGACGCGGTGTCGCCCGATGCGGTGTACAGCCAATCGGGCACCCGGTCCCAGAAAGTCGCGTGCAGCCTCGCCAGCAGCTCGACGATCTTCGCGGCCCGGTCGGCGCTGATCGGGTGCAAGGTGTCGGGAAACTCGCATTCGTCGGCGGGTAGATCCTCCAGAACCAAAACGTAGCGACCCGTCACGGAGTCGAACGCCGAGCCGTGACAGGCCGGGACACCGATCAGTCGCGGGGAAAGCTCGCGGTAGAAGCGGGTTTCGGTGGCGCCAAGCCGCCCCATCTCGCCCATCAGGCGGGTGGCGACGGTCTCGGCGGCCAGCTTGACGAACACCGTCGGCGGGACGTCCTCGCCGGTGAGAGCGAGCCGGGCACGCGCCGAGGTGCCCGAGTCGCCGCCCCGCACCGACACCGCGGTCACGCGGCGGCCGATGATCCGCGACAGGGCCCGCGCGTCCAGGTCGGACACGGATCGGGGAAGTGACCGGAGACGGCCGATCGCGGCGTCGGTGGCGATACGTTGTACACCGCGGCCCAGATGTGCGGCCAGGCCGACCACCGGCGTAGCGTGCTTCACCACGCCAGTTTACAAATTCGCGAACTAATGTAAAGAAGGTGTCGATGGCGGGTCCGCTCGAGGGTGTGCGCGTGGTCGAACTCGGCGTGTGGGTGGCCGGGCCGGCGGCCGCAGGGATACTGGCCGACTGGGGTGCCGACGTCGTCAAGATCGAACCACCGACCGGCGATCCGGGCCGGTTGTTCGGCAAGATGCTCGGGGTCGACGGCGACGTCAGCCCGCCGTTCGAGATGGACAACCGCGGTAAGCGAAGCATCGTGCTCGACATGACGACGGCCGACGGCCGCGCGACGGCCCGTGAATTGATCGGGGGCGCAGACGTTTTCGTCACCAACGTCCGGCCGGGCGCATTGGCGCGCTTGGGACTGGACTTCGCCGAGGTCACCGCGCACAACCCGCGGCTGGTGTACGGGTTGATCACCGGCTACGGCGAGAGCGGGCCGGACGCCGACCGGGCGGCCTACGACGTCGCCGCGTTCTGGGCGCGGGCGGGTCTGGCGCACCTGCTGACCCGACCCGGCCATAGTCCGCCGTTTCAGCGCGGCGGAATGGGCGACCACGCCGCGGGCATGACGCTGGCCGCCGCGATCTGTGCGGCGTTGGTGGCGCGGGGCCGCACGGGGGAGGGGCAGCTGGTCAGCACGTCGCTGTACCGGCAGGGGGCCTACACGGTGAGCTTCGACCTCAATACCTTTCTGCTGACCGGGAATTCGATCGCGATCGGTCAGCGCGAGACGATGGGCAACCCGTGCATGAACAACTACACCGCGCGCGACGGGCGCCGCTTTTGGATCGTCGGTCTGGAGGCCGGCCGGCACTGGCCGCCGTTGTGTCGCGCCATCGGGCGTCCGCTGTGGCTGACGGATCCGCGCTTCGACACGCCGCGGGCGCGCGCCGTCAACGCGGCCGAACTCGTCGCCGAACTCGACGAGATCTTCGCCTCGAAAACCCTGGCCGAATGGGCGGAGGTCTTCGCGGCAGAACCGGACTTCTTCTGGTCGCCGATCAACTCGCTGGAGGACATCGTGGCCGACGAGCAGTTCCACGCCGCGGGCGGCATCGTCTACGTGCCCGACGGCGACGGTGCCGCGCCGATGGTCGCCTCACCGGCCGACTTCTCGGGCACGCCGTGGGAGCCCCGTTCGGTCGCGCCGACGTTGGGGCAGCACACCGACGAGATCCTGGCCGAACTCAAGACGTCGGGTGCTTGACCCGCACGGCGTGGCGAAGCTGTGCGAGGAAGTCGGCGTCGTCGTCGCTGCGCACCAGGTAGTGCGACACCGCGACCCGTACCGCCGTCGCCACGGCAAGACCGGGATCGGGTCCGGTGGCCAGCCGTTCCAGACGCTGGCGCATCAACGGGATCACCCGGGAGAGCCGCTTGATGACCTGCTCCGGTTCGATGTCGATCATCCGCAGGCCCGGGTAGGACTGCTGATAGTCGACGATCACCCGCAGCGCGGCGTCGAGGCGTTCTCCCGGTGGCAGGCCCGCCGTCGCCTCGGCTACCGCGCGTTCGTAGTACTGGCGCTCCCACACCACGAACGCGTCGAGCAGGTCACGCTTGGAGGCGAACCAGCGGTAGAGAGTGGGCCGGGAGACCTGCGCCTGCATTGCGACCTCGGAGAGGCTGAGCTTGGTCATGCCGTGGCGGCCGAGCACCTCCGCGGTCGCCGCGAGGATGCGTTCGCGCGTCGAGGAATCCGCATCAGTTACCGGCACCGTCCTAGCTTTACAAACATTTGACGAAGTGTCACGCTGAATCCGTGACATCAGCCCGCGAATACAGTGCCGTCGACATCACGTCGGAAGAGTTCTGGAGCCGGCCGTTCGCCGAGCGCGACGAGACGTTCGCACGGCTGCGGGCCGGTGACGGGTTGACCTGGCACCCGCCGCTGCCCTCCATGTTCGGGCTGGAGGAGCCCGGCTTCTGGGCATTGACGCGGCGCGCGGACATCGCCTACGTCAGCCAGCATCCCGAACTGTTCACCTCGGCCCAGGGTGTGGCGCTGAACCCGATGCCCGCCGAGATCCAGCGGTTCGCCTCGTTCTTCCTGACCATGGACCCGCCACAGCACACCGTGTATCGCCGGTTGATCAGCTCGGCGTTCACGCCCCGCAACGTGCGGCTGATCGAGGAGCAGATCCACAAGAACGCGGTCACCATCGTCGAAAACCTGGTCGGCGCAGGCGAAATCGACTTCGTGAAGGCGTGCTCGGCCCAGCTGCCGATGCTGACGATCATGGACATGCTCGGCGTGCCCAGCGCCGACCAGCCCGCCGTCGCCTATGCCGCGGAGAAATTGTTCGGCATGACCGACGACGAGTACGCCACCGAGGACGAGCGCGTCGCCGACCCCGTCGCGCAGATCGCGCTGCTGTCGAACACCGGTGTCGAGCTGGCCAAGTTCCGGCGCACCCACCCCGGCGACGACCTGATGACCAGCATCGTCAACGCCGAGGTCGACGGCCACCGACTGACCGACGAGGAGATCGGGGCATTTCTGATCCTGCTCACCTCGGCCGGTAACGACACCACCAAGCAGGCGACGACGCACGCGATGATGGCGCTCGTCGACAACCCCGAACAGCGTGACTGGCTGATGGAGGACTTCGACGGCCGGATCGGTTCGGCCATCGAAGAATTCGTGCGGTGGGCCTCGCCGGTCCTGCAGTTCGCGCGCTTTGTCACCGAGGACACCGAGATCAACGGTCAGCCGGTCAACGAGGGCGACAAGGTCGCGCTGTTTTACTGCTCGGCGAACCGGGACGAGACGGCGTTCACCGGCCCCGGCACGTTCGATCTGTCCCGGTCGCCCAATCCGCACCTTGGGTTCGGCGGCGGAGGCCCGCACTTCTGCCTGGGAAGCCAGCTGGCCAAGGCGGAGTTGCGAAACCTGTTCCGAGAGTTGCTGACCCGGTTGACGACGATCGAGTTCGGCGAGCCCGACCTGCTGTACAGCAGCTTCGTGCACGGCGTCAAACGGCTGCCCGCCGTCGTTCGCTAGGAGTGAGCATGCGCGTCGAAGTGGACCTGGACAAGTGCACCGGACACGGAATCTGCGAGTCGATCGCCGAGGAGGTGTTCGAGGTGCGCGACGACGGCATCGTGGAAATCCATGAGCCCGAGCGGCCCGAGTCCGACAGGGACCGGATGCAGCAGGCCGTGACGCAGTGCCCGGCCGCGGCGCTGCGCTTGGTCGACTAGCATCACGCGGCTTGGCCGCCAATCCAGCTCGGCGGAGTTATGGTTTCCGCAATGAGGTCGAGGTTGCTTGCGGTGTGCCTGGTCGCGATCGGCGTGACCGGCTGCGCGATCAACGGATCGTTCGACCTCATCCGGCCGGAACCGACTCCGATCGCGATCACCACGGTCGCCGCACCCGATGCCACGCTTGCCGAGAGCGCCGTCGTCGCCGAGGCAGCCCGCAGCGTCGTGAAGATCCACACGGAGGCCCTACAGTGCGCGAGGACGGTTGACGGCAGCGGGGTCGTCGTCGCACCGAACAGGGTGATGTCGGCCGCACACACCGTCGCGGGCGCCGACATCGTCAGCGTCTGGGCGGGTGACCGGGAGATCCGGGCCACCGTCGTGGTTTTCGACCCCGCGATGGATGTCGCCGTGCTCGACGTGCCCGACCTGCAGGCCCCCACGCTGTCGATGGACCAGCACACCGCGGTCACCGGCACCGATGCTTTGGTGCTCGGATACCCGGGCGGAGGGCCGCTCGTGGCCACCCCCGCGCGAATCCGCAGGGTCACGGAGGTTCTCGTGCCGGACATCTACCGCACCACGACGGTGAATCGCGAGGTCTACGTCATCAGGGGCCCGATCCGGCACGGCGGTTCCGGCGGGCCACTGATCGACCTGAACGGGCACGTGCTCGGCATCAGCTTCGGGGCGGCCATCGACGACCCCGAGACCGGTTTCGTGCTCACCGCCAAGCAGGTCTCCGCGATGGTGACGGACGGGGTGCGCGCCCACAGGCCGGTCGCGACCGGCGCCTGCACGCCCTGATCAGCTCCGGGGCATCGGCCTTACGAGCACCGACTGCTGTATCGCGCCGACCGCACCGGCCTCGTCGAACAATGTGCCGAGCGTCGTGCCGATGCCGTCGGGTCCGTAGTTGGTCTCCGCGCGGATACCGATCCACTCGCCCTGCGGGATCCGGTGCACGTGCACGACGAGATCGGTGTTCATGAACGTCCAGCGGCGGATGTCGAGCTTGGTGCCGATGCCGTTGGCGTCGTCGGCGACTGCGAACAACCGCTGAAGGGGCGTCATGGTCTCACCCTTTACGAGGTCGACCTCCGGGCGGATCCACGACTCGCCGGGCCCCTCGCACAGCGGTTGGGTCAGCCACCGCCAGTCGAGGCTGTGCACGTAGTTGCGGTCCCAGTCCTTCTTCATGTCGCGGCTTTTCGCCTCGGACAGCGGCCGCAGGGGCGGTGCCGGCGCGTGTTGCACGGCGTGCGTGTCGACGGTCTTCAACCGCCACCCACTGGCGCGTGCGACGGGCCGCGGGTCACCGTCCGAGCGCGCAGCGAGCAGTTCGGTACTGACGAGCTCGATCTGCTTGCCCGAGCGTTCGATTCGCGACCGTACCCACAGATCGCCCTCGGCGGGAACACCGCCGAGCAGGTCGATCAGTACCCGGCTCAAGCGGGTGTCGTCGCGGGCCTGGCAGCGTTCGAGTGCGCGAACCAGGATGGCGGACACCGGTGCTCCGTGCTGGATCGCGGCCGACCAGGTACTGCGGACCAGATCGGTTGCGCGGAATTTCTCGCCGAGTGGATCATCGTCGTCGATGAGTTCGTAATAGGAATCGCTCACGGTATCCCGGCTCCCGGTATCTCGACGGTGGTCGCATCGACACGCGACAGCTTGGTGCCCTTGAGTCGCTGCGGGTAGGCGTCGGTGCTGGACAACAGAAAAAGGGTGCGACGCTCGGGACCGCCGAGCGCGCAGGCGATCGCGATGCGCTCACCGATGTCGATGCGATCGGTGACACCGCCGCCTTCGGTGATCCGCTCGAACTGACGGGCGAGCGTCATCGCGGTCCACACGCCCTTTTCGGCGTCGAGGCAGATGCCGTCCGGTGGTCCGTCGAGCCCGTCGGCGAAGGTCCGCCGATCGGACAGCGCCCCGTCGTCGCCAATGGAGTACGCGGTCAGCCGCCGTCCGGTCGACTCCGCGACGATCAGCGTCGCGCGGTCGGGCGTGACGACCATCCCGTTGGGGAAGTCGAGGCCGTCGGCGACGACGGTGAACGTGTCGTCGGGGTCGAGCCGCACGATCACTCCGCCTTCGCGGGCCTGCGAGCCGACGTAGGCGCGGCCGTCGCCGTCGACGACCATGTCACCGAGGGCGGCCGGGACGATCGCGGACAGATCGGCGATCGCCGTGACGTTCTCGCCGTCGTAGCGCAACACCTGGCGCGACTCGGTGGAGGAGATCAGCAGGGACCCGTCGGGACGGAACCCGAGGCCGGCCGGCGCGTGGCCCGGCAGCGGCAGCGTCGTCAGGTCACCGTTGAGGTCGACGGTGTGCACCGCTTCGCCGAGCATGTCGGAGAACCAGAGCAGACCTTCGAACCAGCGTGGACCCTCGCCGAAGCAGAACCCCTTCGCCAGCGGCGTCAGGCTCACCGCGACGCACCTTTACAAAACACGCGATAAGTGTCACGCTCGCAGGGTGTCACTGTCAACCAGGTGCAGGTCATGAAGAAGTACTACGGTCACACGCTGCTCTATCTCCACGAGACGATCGCCCTCGGTTCAGGTCGTGCTGACCGGTTTACAGAGGTGTTCAGCGACGTCTATCAGCCGATGATGACCGACCTCGGTGCGCGGCTGTTCGCGATATGGGAGACGACGCCGTACAACGGTCACTGGCCGCAGGTCACGATAATCTGGGAGATCGACAGATTCCCCGACTATGCGCGCATCGGCAAGGCCCAGGCCAAGGGCGGCACCCATGAGGAAGCGGCGGCGAAGTGGTCGACGTTCCTCGGCGAGATCGGCGCCTCGGGGGAGGGCCGGATCATGTATGCGGGCAAGTACAATCGGACGCTTGCACAGCTGCAGGAGGCGAACTTCGGTGCAGGGCTGGTGATTCAGGAGATCATGCAGACCAAGCCCGGCCGCCAGGACGACTACATCCGCGAACTCGAACGGCTCTATGTGCCGTGGTCGGAGCGCACCGGAAAGCGTTGGCTCGGTTCGTTCATCACGACCTTCCGGTTCAACGAGGTCATCCATTACTGGGCGCTCGACGGTGACTGGGACTGTTTCGCCAACCATTACCCGTCCTGGAAAGACAGCCCGCCCGCCGAGATCGTCACGTGGATGAGCGTCGCTCCCGCGCTTCGCGACGGCTGGGAGGACTCGATCCTGCAGGCCCTACCGCCCTCACCGCTGCAATGAACGCCCAGAAGTCGGAAGTGTTGCAGGACTTCTCCTACGATCCGTTCGATCCGGCGGTGATGGCCGACCCTCTGCCGTTCTACCGAACGCTGCGCGACCAGTATCCGGTCTATTACGTCGAGAAGTGGGACACCTACGCGGTTTCCCGCTTCGAGGACATCTGGCGGGTGCTGGAGGTCAACGACGGCACTTTCGTCGCCTCCGAGGGAACACTGCCCGCGGCAACGGTTCTCGCGACCCGCAACGACGGTCCCGTACCCGATCCGGCACTGCATCCGATGCCTTTTCACGCGAACTTCGACGCCCCGATCTACGACACCGTCCGGCGCTGCACGTCGGCCCCGTTCCGGCCGAGATCGGTCGGGAAGTTGGCCGACCGCATCCGCGCCCTGGCCAACGAGCGCCTCGACGAACTGCTGCCCCGCGGTACCTTCGACCTCACGCAGGACTACGGCGGCATCGTCGCCGCATCCATGGTGTGCGAATTACTCGGCCTGCCCGTTGATCTCGCTGCCGATGTGCTGGCGACGGTCAACGCAGGCAGCGTCGCGCAGCCGGGCAGCGGGGTCGAGGTGGCCAACGCGCGGCCGGGCTACCTGGAGTACCTGGTTCCGATCATCCAGCGCAGCAGGACCGTGCCAGGCGAGAACCCGATCGCCGACAGCCTGATCGAGTACCGACTGCCCGACGGATCGGCGTTCAACGACGTCGAGGCCGCCACCCAGTTGCTCGGGATCTTCATCGGCGGAACCGAAACGGTGCCGAAGATCGTCGCACACGGCCTGTGGGAACTGGGCCGGCGACCCGACCAGCTGTCGGCCGTCCGAAGCGACCTCGACGCCCACGTGCCCGTCGCGCGTGAGGAGATGATCCGCTACTGCGCGCCGGCGCAATGGTTCGCGCGCACGGTCCGTAAGCCGTTCACCCTCCACGACACGACGCTGCGGCCCGGTCAACGGATCATCACGCTTCTGGCGTCGGCCAACCGCGACGAACGCGAGTACCCCGAACCCGAGGCGTTCATCTGGGACCGTCCCATCGAGCGCCTTCTGGCCTTCGGTCGGGGACAACACTTCTGCCTCGGGGTACACCTGGCGCGGTTGGAGATCGGCATCATGGTGACCGAATGGCTCAACCGGGTCGCTGAGTGGCGCATTGACGGCGAGGCCGCGCACCGGCCGCCTTCGAGTTTCCAATGGGGCTTCAGCAGTCTTCCTGTCGAGGTCCACGTGGAGGGCGTGTGAGATGTGGTCTTATCGACTGATCGCGCCGTACACCTTCGAGCGCCAAGACATTCCGGAGAAGACGCCCGAGTCACTGACGGATCGGCAGGTGCTGCTGCGCTTCCGTGCGGCGGGCGTCTGCGGTAGCGACCTGCCACCGTTCCGGGGCGTTCGCGGCAAGATTCCCGGCGATCGCGGCCTGAGCGCGGCCGAGATGCCGGGCTTCCCGATTCACGAGGTCGTCGGCGAGGTGATCGCCAGCAGGCACCGCAGCCACGGTATCGGGGACTGGGTGGTCGGCTGGGCCTCCGGCTTCGACGGGCTGATGCAACATGTCGTCGCCGACGGCGACGGGTTGGCCTACTACGACCACAATCTGAGGCCACAACACGCCGTCGCCCTGCAGCCCCTGGCGTGCGTGCTGTATGCGATCGAACAGCTGCCCAAACTCAAGGGTTTGCATGTCGCGGTGATCGGGCAGGGGTCGATCGGCCTGCTGTTCTCCTACGCGGCAAAGGCTTTCGGCGCGCGCCGCGTCACCGGCGTCGACCCGGTCGACCGCGACGCGGTGGCCAAGGAGTTCGGTGTCGACACGATCGTGCGCGCCACCAGCGACCGGTGGGCGAGCCACCTGGAGCCCGGCGACCGGCCCGATGTGGTGATCGAAGCCGTCGGACACCAGGTCGCCACGCTCGGCCACGCGATCGAGGCGGCCGCCCCCGGTGGGACCGTGTTCTATTTCGGTGTGCCGGATGACGACAGCTATCCGATCAGCATGCGCACCATGCTGCGCAACAATCTGACGCTCAAGTCCGGTGTGACCCTTGACCGGCGACGGATGTTGGCCGCGGCCAACGAGTTCGTCCGGCACCATCGCGACCTGCTACCGGCCTATGTGACGCACACATTCGACGTCGACGACACCCAGGCGGCCTTCGAACTGGCGTGCCGCCCGGCGCCCGACCGTATCAAGATCGCGATCGTCGAATGAGCACCAGCAGGCTGCAGGACGCGCTCGCCGCGAAAGAAAGGGTGTGGGGCGGCTGGGTCGTCGGCCCCACCATCATCGGTCCGGAGGAATTCGCCCAGGCCGGCTACGACTACGTCGGATTCGACATCCAGCACGGCTACCTCGACGACGCCGACGTCGCACTGCTGCTGCGCAGGTTGGAGCACGTGCCGATCGCGACCGCGGTGCGCGTTCCGTCCACCGACCCCGCGCCCATCGGCAGGGTGCTCGACGCGGGCGCGGACGCCGTGATCGTGGCGATGGTCGAATCGGCCGAACAGGCCGCGGCAGCGGTCGCGGCCACCCGCTACGCGCCCGCGGGCGTGCGCAGCTACGGGCCGCTGCGCGCCGGCCTCGGCCACGACCCGGCCGAACACGAAGCGCGGGTGAGTGTCTTCGTGATGATCGAAAGTGCGCCCGGATTGGCTGCCGCCGAGGAGATCTGCGCCGTAGCGGGCCTGGCCGGCGTCTATGTCGGGCCGGCGGATCTGGCGATCTCTCTCGGGCACACCCCCGCAGAGGCGTGGAGCGCCTCGGCCGTGCAGGACGCGATCGCCCGCGTTGCGGCCACCGCCACGTCCGCCGGGCTCGACGCGGGCATCCACGCAGGTGGGGCCGAGAACGCAAAGAAGATGGCCGAGTTGGGGTTTCGCATGCTGACGCTCGCATCGGAATCGCAGGCGCTGCGTTTCGGTGCATCGGCAATCCTGCGGGAGGCCCGATGACGGATCGTGTCGCGCTGGTGACGGGCGCCGCCCGGGGGCAGGGCGCGGCCATCGTGGCGCGGCTGCGCGGAGACGGCTTCCGCGTCGCTGCATGCGACGTGCTCTCCGATGAGTTGAAGCAATCGGTGGGCGAGCTCGGCGACGACGGCGTGATCGCTATCCGACTCGACGTTACGTCGCCCGCGCAGTGGGCCGCCGCGGTACAGGCCGTCGGCGACAAGTTCGGCCCGGTGACGGCGCTGGTGAACAACGCCGGGGTGCTGCACCGTGCGGCGCTGGCCGACGAGACCCCCGAAGGGTTCGAATCCAGTTGGCGCGTCAACTGTCTGGGACCCTTTCTGGGTATCCAGGCCACGCTGGAGCACTTGCGGCAGGCAGCCGGGGCAGCGATCGTCAACACCTGCAGCACCAGCGCCGTGCGGGCGTTTCCCGCGCATGCCGCCTACGGGTCCTCGAAATGGGGGCTACGCGGACTCACCCAGGTCTGTGCCGCCGAACTCGCGCCCGAGGGAATCCGCGTCAACGCGGTGTTCCCGGGGCCGATCGCCACGCCGATGCTCGACGACGCGACGCAGGACCGGTTGACCGCGCGGTTCGGCCGTCTCGGCCGGCCGATGGAGGTGGCCGACGCGGTCGCCTACCTGTTATCGGATCACGCGTCGTTCATCACCGGCGCCGAACTCGTCGTGGACGGTGGCCAATGCGTGCGAATGTGACAGGCCCGAAGGCCGGCGTCTCGGTCGGGATCATCGGTGCCGGCCCCGGCGGCCTGGCGCTGGGTATCTTCCTGCGCAAGTCCGGGTTTCGCGAGTTCACGATCTTCGACCGGGAGGACGGCGTCGGCGGCACGTGGCGGATCAACACCTATCCCGGCCTGGCCTGCGATGTGAAGTCGCACCTGTACTCCTACTCGTTCGATCTGAACCCGGACTGGTCGCGGCTGTGGTCCGGACAGGAAGAGATCCTCGAGTACTTCGAACGCTGTGCGCGACGTCACGAACTCGCCCCGCATCTGCGGCTCAGCACCGAGATCACCTCGGCGCGGTGGTCGGGTGACGGGTGGGAGCTGACGTCGGCGAGCGGCGAACGGTTCCACTTCGACGTGGTGGTCTCCGCGGTCGGCCTGTTCACCCGGCCCGTCATGCCCGAACTGGTGGAGGAGGAACCGTTCACCGGCACGGTGATGCACACTGGGCGGTGGGACCACAGGGTCGACCTCTCCGGTAAGCGAGTGGCGGTGCTCGGCACGGGATCGACTGCCGCGCAATTGGTTCCGGAGGTCGCCAAGGTGGCCGAGCGGGTCTATTCGGTACAACGCTCCCCGACGTGGATTCTGCCGAAACCCGATCGTGCCTACACCGAGCGGGAGAAGTGGATGTTCCGCCACATCCCGTTGGCCAAGAAGATCTACCGGACCCGGCTGTGGTTGCGCAGCGAGTCGAACATCTCGGTCATCGAGAACGGCAGTGACAAGACGCAGGAGTTCAAGGGCATCGCGCTCAAGATGCTCGAGGCGACGATTCCCGACGACGAGTTACGCGACAAGCTGACCCCCGACCATCCGCTGGGCTGTAAGCGGTTGGTGTTCGCCACCGATTATCTGCAGGCGCTGACACAGCCGCATGTCGAGGTCGTCGCGAGCCCGGCGCGGGCGTTGCGGGCGCGGTCATTGGTGACCGAGGACGGCACCGAACTCGACGTCGACGTGGTGCTCTGCGCGACGGGCTATGCCGCCGCCGACTACCTGGGCCAGATCGACGTCGTCGGCGAGGGCGGGGTCACGCTGCGCGAGACCTGGAGCGACGGGGCCTACGCCCACCTGGGCATGGCGGTCCCGCGCTTTCCCAACTTCTTCATGCTCTACGGCCCCAACACCAACGTCGGATCCAACAGCGTGATCTTCATGCTCGAGGCGCAGGCGCATTACATCGTGCGGGCGCTGAAACACCTTCGGCGCCGGGGCAAGTCGTACATCGAGGTCAAACCGCAAACCATGGCGGCGTTCCTGGCCAAGATCGACCGCTGGATGGAAGGCACCGTCTGGTTGACGCGCTGCAGCAACTACTTTCGCGCCGCCAACGGCCGGGTCGTCACGCAGTGGCCGCGCAGTGCCCGCGCGTTCTGGGGCATGACGCGTCGGTTCAAGGCCTCCGACTACACCTTCGGCCCGTCACGGCGGGACTCGGCGGCCACCACAGAGACCCCGACCGCTGCGAGGCGCTGAGGTCGTGGCCATCGTCGAGCGGCTCGACCCCGCGCTGCGCCACCTGGCGGAGGCCCGCACCGACCTGTCGCCGGGATTGCTTGGCGTCGTGCGTGATTCGCTCAACCAGCGCCGCGCCGAAACAGCCAGGGCGATCAACGACATCGTCGTCGAGATCGAAGAGCGGGTGGCGCACTCGGTTCCGGTGCGGATCTATCGCGGCGCGGCCGCACCGTCACCGGCGGTGATCTATTGCCACGCGGGGGCGTTCGTGTTGGGCAACCTCGACACCGACCACCTGCAGTGCGTCGAGCTGGCCAGGCGCGGCGGCTGTACCGTGCTCTCGGTCGACTACCGGCTTGCGCCCGAACACCCGTTCCCGGCGGCGCTCGACGATGCGCTGACCGTGTTGAACTGGGCGAACGAGTGTGCGACCGAACTCGGGCTCGACGCCGCCAGGCTGGCGGTCGCGGGAAGCAGCGCAGGCGGCGCGCTGGCGGCGGGACTCGCGCAGCGTTCGGCGGACTCGTCGGCACCGCCGGTGGTGTTTCAACTGCTGCACCAACCGGTGCTCGACGACCGGCCCACCGAATCGAAGAACGAGTTCATCGCGACGCCGGGTTTCGACGGGCCCGCCACCGAGATGATGTGGCGGCACTACCTCGGTGATCGCGCCGCCGACGCGTCCGCGGTTCCGGGTCGCCGCGCCGACTTGTCCGGTGTGGCAGACGCATTCATCAGTTGCTCGGAGCTCGACCCGTTGCGTGACGAAGCGGTGGAGTATGCGCTGCGGCTGATGCGCGCCGGTGTCGCGACCGAACTACATGTGTTTCCGGGCACCTGCCACGGGTTCGACTCGCTGCTTCCGGAGTGGGACACCAGCGTCCGGCTGTTCGAACTCCAGGGCGCGGCCTTGCGGCGTGCGTTGCACGGAGGCTGATAGCGCGTCCCGAGGGCGCGCTCGATGCCGGCGAGTGACCGCGAACTGTCGTGCCGTCGCGGCGTGTCGAGTGGCAGACACGGTCGCTCGCGGGGTTGAGGGGTTAGGAGTTGTCGAGTTCTCGGGCGATCGCGGAGTGGTAGGCGTCGATGTGCGCCGGGTTGACCGCCCGGAAGAAACCGTCGGGCATCGGAGCGTGCTTGGGCGCCTCGACCGTCATCGTCCGGGTGAACAGCGTGATGTCCTCGCCGGGGCGGGTGAAGCGGTATTCGACGGTGATGCGGCCCTCCATGCCGCCGTTGCCGTCGCGGTCGTGACCGAGCCGGCCGACCGAGGTGAAGACCCAGATCGTCGGACGCGCGGCGACGGCGAGATGCCACGTGAAGATGCGATCGCCGTCGGGACCGGTCTCGGTCCAGGTGTCGCCGACGCGCAACGGCAGGTGGTCGGGTAATCCGCCGATGTGGGCGCTGGTGGGGTACGTCTTGGGCCAGTTCGCCGGGTTGGTCACGAAGTCGTAGATCGCCTCGGCGGGTTGTCGAAACGCGGTCTCCGAACTGGTGGTGACGATGCCCAATGTGCTGCCTTCCGTGGATGAACCGCTTGAGACTTTACAACCAACCGCAATAGTGTCACGGTGTCCGGGTGGACTTCTCCCGTGTAGCGCTGAGCGAGGACGACCGGGCGTTTCAGGTCGAGCTCCGGGAGTTTCTGCGTTCCGTGGTCACCGACGAGGTCATCCGGCGGGACCGCGAAACGGGCGAGAACTTCGACGAGGGTGTCCATCTGGCGCTCGCCGCGCGGGGATACCTCGCGGCGGACTTCCAGTCCGAGGCCGAGGGCGGATTCAACGCCGTTCGCCGACGGATCTGGGAGCTGGAGATCGGCCGTTCGCACGCACCGTGGTTCCACTGGCCCACGACGATGATGGTGGCGCGCAGCCTGCAGCAGTTCGGCTCGGCCGAACTGCTGCAGGAGATACTCCCGAAGGTTCTCTCGGGGCATTACCGACTGTGCCTGGGCTACACCGAGCCCGAGGGCGGCTCGGACGTCGCGACCTGCAAAACCCGGGCGGTGCGCGACGGCGACGCCTGGGTGATCAACGGCTCCAAGATGTTCACGTCCAACGCGCACAACGCGCATTACGTCTTCCTGATCACCAACACCGATCCCGATGCGCTGAAACACCAGAGCCTGACGATGTTTTTGGTGCCGCTGTCCTCGCCGGGCATCGAGATCCAGCCGATCCGCACCGTCGACGGCGACCGCACCAACATCACCTACTACAGCGACGTCCGCGTCGACGACAGGTACCGCGTCGGCGCCGTCAACGGCGGCTGGTCGGTGTTGCGGGAGGCGCTCAACGCCGAGCACGGCACCATCGAACGCGACGATCAGGGTCTGCAGAAGCTGGCGACGATGACCGAGCACCTGTTGCTGCTCGCCGAGGCGGTCGATCACGTCGCCGCCGTTGTCAGCGAGGAGGATTCGGCCCGGTATCGGCTCGGCCGCGCGATCGCCAGGATCGAGGCGGCGATGAGCACGCCGGAGATGTACGGCCGGGTGGCGAACGCGCAGACGATGCGGGATGTCGCACCGGATCTGATGGACCTCTTGGGCGCCGCAGGCGGCCTGCCGAACGGCGCCGAAGGCGCGGCCGGCGACGGGGGAGTCGAGTACGCCTTCCGCCTGGCCGGGCCCGCCGGCATCTATGGCGGCACGCTGGAGGTGTTCCGCAACATGATCGCCCAGCACGCGCTCGGACTGGGCCGGCCGAACTACTCACCGCCGGCGAAGCGTCCCGTCTAGAGTCGCGCGATCACCTCGGAGGCCAACAAGTCCAACGTCTGGTCGGATCCGCGATCGTGCGTGAACAGCACGATCTGGCCGAAACCGAGCTCCTGCAGTGCGTGCAGCCGGTCGACGACGACCGACGGCGTCCCAATGAGACCGCCCTCGCGCAGCCCGAATGCCGGTGCGCCGAAACGCTTCTCGGCGAGCCGTCGGACGTCCGGCAGCGTTGCGTCGTCGGGCGCCAGCGCCATCACCGCCTCGACCGACAGTACGATGCTCGACGGATCCCGGCCGACATCCTCACAGATCCCGCGCAACACCGACACCTTGTGGTGCAGTTCCCCCAGTGCGTACGTCGGCACATTCCACACATCGGCGTACCGCGCCACCAGCGGCAGCGTGTACTTCTCGCCGACACCGCCGACCACGATGGGCGGCCTCTGCACGGCGCCGGGTTTGACGGGGAAGTCGGTGACGGTGAAATGCTTGCCGCTGAAGTCGATTCGCTCGTCGGCGAAGGCCTGGGTCAGGATCTCCAGCGTCTCGCCGAGGCGTTCGGAACGTTCGCGAAACGACCCCCAGGGCAGCCCCACCCTGTTGTGCTCGTCCTCGATCGAGCCACTGCCGAGCCCGAGTTGCAGCCGGCCCGGGCAGATCTGGTCGAGAGTGGTGGCCATCTTGGCCAGGACGGCGGGGTGACGAAACTGGTTGCACAGCACCATATGTCCGACGCGGATGCGTTCGGTGTTACTCAGCAACGCGGTGGCCAATGTCCACGCCTCCAGCGACGGATAGTCCGGCACGCCCGGGCCGTAGAGATGGTCGTAGAGCCACAGCGAGTCGATGCCGAGTTCCTCGCAGCGCCGGGTGCGATCCAGCATCTGCTCGTAGGTGAAGCCCATCTGAGGCAGGTAGACGCCGATCTCGGGCTTCCCCATATCGCAGTTCCCATCGCTGTCGAAGCTGTACTTTCCGCGGTTCGCATGGTAACGACATTCTCGGAAAACGAGAAGAATGTTCTAGACGGGAAACCAGACATGCGGTTCACCTTCACCCACCCGATGCACACCCATCCGTACAACCCGGAGTTGGTCACCGGCAGGGGGATCGCGACCGTCGCGGCCGCCGCCGAGGCCGCGGGCTTTCACGGCTTCGGCTTCACCGACCACCCGGCGCCGACGGAGCGCTGGTTGAAGGCCGGCGGGCACGACGCGGTGGACCCGTTCGTCGCGATGGGTTACGCGGCCGCGGTGACAACCAGCCTGCGGCTCATCCCCAACATCGTCGTGCTGCCGTACCGCAACCCGTTCGTCGTCGCCAAAGCGGGTGCCACGTTGGACCTGTTGTCGCAGGGGCGGTTCACGCTCGGCGTGGGCGTCGGCTACCTGAAACGCGAATTCACCGCGCTGGGAGTCGATTTCGAGGAGCGAGCCGCCTTGTTCGAGGAGGCACTGGAGGTCATTCGCGGCATCTGGACCACCGACGACTACTCGTATGAGGGGCGCCATTTCACCGCCAGCGGGATCACCGCACACCCCCGACCCGTCAGTGACCCCCATCCCCCCATCTGGATCGGCGGCAACACCGCCGCCGCCCGCAAGCGCGTCGTCACCCACGGTGACGGGTGGTGCCCGTTCCCGGCACCGGCCGTACTGGCCCAGACCGCGCGCACGGCGCCGATGGACGTCGACGCACTCCAATCCGGTGTCGAGGATCTTCGCCGCCGCTTCGATGAGGTCGGACGTGACTGGTCGCGCATCGACATCACGTTCACCAACCCCGACGGCGGCAGCCCCGGCGGCGACGACTTCAACGCCGACGCGTACCTGTCCGGCCTGGAAAAGCTGGCCAAGATCGGGGTGACGTGGGTTCAGGTCGGCCTTCCGGGCGACAGCTTGGCACATGTGCTCGAGACCATCGAGCGGTTCGGGGAGTCGGTGATCGCCAAAGCCTGACGCCGAACCGAGCCTGTGCGCGCGATCGTGGCTGGATTTCGTGCACGCTCAGCTGCGGGGGTCGGGCAACGGCAACTCGGCCAGCACGTCGGCGCGTGCGGGGTCGAAGCTGAAGAAGCCCGCGATCGGCAAGGTCTCGGGCGGCGGGTCCGGATAGCTCCACGCGATGTCCTCGACCACCGTGTCACCGACGGCGGCCGACCAGTACGACGCGTAGCCCTTGTAGTTGCAGTAGCTGGTGGTCGGTGACGGCCGCAGCAAGTCGGTCCGCACGTGCGACGGGTCGACGTAGAGGCGAGCCTGAAGCGACGTCTCGAAGACGATCACCGTCTCGGTCGTGTCGACCAGTGCTTCGCCCCCCACCGTCACCCGCAGCGCGCGGTGTGTCGGGCGACAGTCCACGCGATGGTAGGGGTTGGGCGGATAGTGCACGAGCGTGCGGCCTTCCTCCAGCCAGGTGTCGACGGCATCCCACGGCACGCGGACGTATCCGGGCGCCTCGACCACCGGCTCGCACGGAAGCTCCCCGACCTCGTCGACGGGAAAGGCGTAGCTGAGCGGATGGTCGCGTCGGTGCACCATCAACGCGCGCTCGGTGTCGAGCACCGTGTGCCCGCCGCGCAAGGCCTGCACGCGGCGCGGATGCGGCTCGATGAACACCACGTCGGCGGGCAGTGGCGGCGTGAACCAGCCGGCCGGATCGTTGCTCAGCGGTCCGCGGGCGGCGACGAGACTCATGCCGTCAGCCTTACAAATTTCACGCACATCGTCACCTCTTGAGCGAACGCGCTTGAGAAAGAGCACGATTGGGAAACCGGTACGCGTCGGCCGGGTGAGGGATGCGGGGAGGGAATGAAGCGACTCAACGGCGTGGATGCGTTGATGCTGTACAGCGAGACGCCCGAGGTCCACATGCACACCCTCAAGATCGGCATCCTCGACGTGTCGGGGGTCGAGAACTACAGCTTCGACATGTTCCGGGAGGTCGCCTATCCGCGCCTGCTGGCGCTGTCGGCGCTGCGCTACCAACTCGTCGACATCCCGCTGCGACTCCACCATCCGATGTGGTGGGAGAACCACGACATCGACCTCGACTACCACCTGCGCCGCACCCACGTCGCGCCGCCGGGTGGACGGCGCGAGCTCGACGACCTGATCGGCCAGATCGCCAGTACGCCGCTGGACCGCAGTCGGCCGTTGTGGGAGATGTACGTCGCCGAGGGCCTGGCCGACGGCCGCGTCGCGATCATCCACAAGGTCCATCACGTCCTGGCCGACGGCGTCGCCTCGGCCAACCAATTGGCCAAGGCTCTGGAAGACGAGACGCCGTCTCCGGTTCGCGCCGTCGCCGATCCCGCGATGCGGTCCACCGCGCAGTTACTCAAGGCCGCCGGCCGCGATCACGGCCATCTCATCCGCCGGCTGCCCAGGCTCGTCAACGAGACGGCGTCCGGTGTCGCGCGGGTGCGCAAGCGCGCCAAGGAGCGCGGCCGCCATCCCGACCTGGCCCGCAACTTCGCGCCGCCGAAGACCTTCATCAACCACGTCGTGTCCCCCGGGCGGCGCTTTGCGACGGCGCCGCTGTCGTTGGCGGAGGTCAAGGAGACCGGCAGGCATCTGGGTGTGACGCTCAACGACATCGTGCTGGCCACCGCGGCCGGGGCACTGCGCACGCTGCTGCTGCGCTACGACGGGCGCGCCGACGCACCGCTGATCGCCGGCGTCCCGGTCAGCACCAACCCCTCGCCAGATCGGTTGACGGGCAACGAATTCACCTACATGATGCCGTCGCTTCCGGTGCACATCGCCGATCCGCTCGAACGGGTCCGGCTCACCGCCGTGGCGACGAAGATCGCCAAGGAGAGCCACCAGCTGCTCGGGCCGACGGTGCTTCCGGCGTGGATGTCATACCTTCCGCCGGCGTTGGCGCCCAGGTTCTTTCGGTTGCAGGCACGCCGCATGGAGTCCGGCGCGGTGATGAACCTGACGATCTCCAACGTGGCGGGACCCCGCGACCGCGGACACATCGCGGGCGGTGTGCTCAGCGAGATCTACTCGGTGGGCCCGGTCGTCACCGGCAGCGGGATGAACATCACCGTGTGGAGCTACGTCGACCAACTCGCCATCTCGGTGCTGACCGACGACCGCACGCTCGACGACCCGCATGAGGCCACCGACGCTCTGCTCGCATCCTTCGCCGATATCCGCCGCGCGGCCGGACTGCCCGGTGAGTTGGCCACGGTGGCAGCAACCCTGCCGCTGGCCGCCCACTGATCGACACAGCCTCGGACCTTTACAGATCGCGACAAGAGTGTCACGCTCTAGGGGCGCCGTGACAGCTCCTCGACCGGCGTCGCTGACCCGATCGGATAGGAACTATGGCAACTCGACCCTTTCCCGACGACGTCGTGTCGGTCGACGGTGCTCCGGCTGCCGACGGCCCGGGCAACCACCATCACCTGACGGTCCTGGCGACGGACCTGGCCGATGTCATCGGGGCCGCGGGCGGCTGGCTGTTCGATCGGGCCCGGGCCGGGTGGGATGTCGACGTCTGGGTCGCACACTGCGCCGACGAGCGGCCGCTGACGATCTTGGGAGCCAACGCCGTCGGCGACACCTCAGAGGCCGTGCTGCGCGCCGTGCCACGCAACGGCGTGCTGGCGGTCAGTGCGGCGCTGCTGCGCGACGATCCGGGGGTTCGTACCCGCGTCTTGGAGCTGGCCAAGCGCGGCGCCGAGGTGATGGCCTGGGGTGACGACCGGCCGGGTGCGCTCGGTGATCCCGTCGACACGGTCGAGCACCAGCTCAGCGTCGCGGCCCGTGCGTTCAAGGTCCACGCCGTGGCCGCGGCCGGATTGACGCATTCCGTCGGCGCCACGGAGACGCTGTTCGACCTCGGGATCGATTCCTTCCGGCCGTTGAATCCGGTCTAGCGGATCCAGCCGCGTTTGCGCAGCCACCAGTCGCGCGCGACCGCGGCCAGAATCAGCACCGCGAATCCGACCAGGAAGAGGTCCTCGACGCGCCCGGTGTGGTTGCCGTGGATGAGGGAAAGCAGGAAGAGCGCCGCGATGATGCCGCCGATGTGGAAGAACTTGGGGTTCTCCTTGGACCAGCCCCACTCGGCGGACGGCACGTCTTCGACGTCGACCCCGCTGTGTCGCTGCACCTCGGTGTTGGCCACGGCTGCTCCTCATGGTCGGGCTCGGTACTGCCCGACATTCTGGCATATGCCCAAAACAGGGCGCCTACTACGCCGGCCGTAGGGTGATGCGGCAGGACACCGCCGAGGCGAGGAGCAGAACGGCACATGCAGTTCGAAGGCAAGGTCGCACTCATCACCGGCGCCGCGCGAGGCCAGGGCCGGGCGCACGCCGTCCGGTTCGCCGAGGAGGGCGCCGACATCATCGCCGTCGACCTGTGCGAGCAGATCGACAGCGTCGCATACCCCATGGCGACGCCGGAGGACCTCGACGAGACCGTCAACCTGGTGGAGAAGACCGGCCGCAGGATCATCGCCGAACGCGGGGACGTCCGCGACCTGGAGCGGATGCAGGAAATCGCGGCCAAGGGAGCGCAAGACCTCGGCCGCATCGACTTCGTGCTCGCCAATGCGGGGATCCTGCCCGCCGCGGGGCAGCAGGGCCGCGAGATCTCCGCGTTCGTCGACGCGGTGAACGTCATGCTCAACGGCGTCTACTACACGATCACCGCGACGCTGCCCGCGCTGCTCGCCCACGGCGACGGCGGCGCGATCGTGATCACCAGTTCGGCGGCCGCGTTCAAGCCCGTCACCGTCGACTTCGGCACCATGAACCACGGCGCGGCCGGATACACCGTCGCCAAGCACGGTGTCATCGGCGTGATGCGCCACTTCGCACGGGCGTTGGCGGAGAAGAACATTCGCGTCAACTCGGTTCACCCCGGCGGGGTGGCCACGCCGATGATCTACAACGAAGCGCTAGCCGAATGGTCGGGAGAGCATCCGGCGTTCAGCGTCAGCCAGCAACCGCTGCTCAACGTCCCGCCGGTCGAGCCGGAGGCGATCAGCGACGCGATGGTGTACCTGTGCGGCGCATCCGGCAGATACCTGACCGGGGTGGCGCTGCCGGTCGACGGGGGCCAGATCATCAAGTGATCTCGGCGTACCGTCGCAGCGCCTCCTTGCGTTCGGCGCCGTGGTCGAGGATGGGCGCCGGATAGCTGTCGTCGTCGACGTCGGGCACCCAGCGCCGCACGTAACTGCCGTCGGGATCGAACTTTTGACCCTGCGTGGTCGGGTTGAAGACGCGGAAGAACGGCGCGGCGTCCGTGCCGGTGCCGGCAACCCACTGCCAGCCGTGCTGGTTGTTGGCCATGTCGCCGTCGACCAGCTGCTCGAGGAACCAGCGCGCACCCCACTGCCACGGTAGATGCAGGTCTTTGACCAGGAAGGAGGCGACGATCATCCGGACCCGGTTGTGCATCCAGCCGATCTCGGCGAGTTGGCGCATACCGGCGTCGACGATCGGATAACCCGTCCTGCCCTCTTTCCAGGCGTCGAACCGCTTCTGCGCCTCGGGGCCGTCGTCGAGGCTCATCCCGTCGAACGACCGATTGAAGTTCCACCAGACGCTGCGTGGCCATTCGTTGAGCACCGCGGCATAGAAGTCGCGAAACGCCAACTCCCGCAGGTACGCCTGCGCGCCCTCACCTCGACCGAGGTCGGCGGCCATGGTGCGCGGATGGATGGTGCCGAACTTCAGATGCGCCGACATGCGGCTGGTGCCGTCCAGATCGGGGCGGTTGCGGTCATCGGCATACGTGTCGAGGCCGTTGGCGACGAACGACTTCCATTGCTCGTGGGCCGCGGCCTCACCGGCGGGCAGGTCGAGGTCCACCCCCGCATCGGGGATGTCCACCGTGCCCCCGACATCGGCCGGATCGAGCCAGCGCGCCGATTTCGGGCCGGACGTGGCGGGCGCACGCCAGCCGTGTTCACGCCAGGCCCGATGAAACGGGGTGAACACCTTGTACGGGCTTCCGTCGGGTTTGGTCACCCGGCCGGGGGAGACGAGGTACGGCGAGCCCGACGCCTCGAGGGGGATATCACCCAGTGCGGCCTCCACGGCGTCGTCGCGCCGCCGGCCGAACGGCGAGTAGTCCGCCGAGATGTGCACCGCCGACGCGCCAATCGCCTTGGCGACAGCGGGTATTCGCTTCTCGGGCCGGCCTCGCGTGACGTACAGCTTGCCGCCGAGGCCGTCGCGCAGATCGCGCAGCGCGTCGTGGAGGTACTGCAGCCGACGGGCACCGGCTGAGGCTTCGAGCCGGGGGTCGAGGACGTAGCAGGCGAGCACCTCGCCGTCACCGGCGGCCGCGGCCAGCAGGGAGGGCAGATCGCTCAGCCGCAGATCGCGACGAAACCACAACAATGTGGGCATGGCATTGATGCTGCCCGGAATTCGCGATAGAGAAACAGGATGGAGTTCTGGTCGGGCACCGCGTTCATGAAAACGTCAGAGATTCTCGGGCTGGCACGCGCCTTCGATGAGGCCGGCTACGACGGGATGGTGTGCTCGGACCACATGATCTATCCCCGCGAACTCAGTTCGCCGTATCCGGATTCGCCGACCGGAAAGCCGATGTGGGCACCGGAGACCGCCTGGCCGGACTGCTGGGTGCAGATCGGTGCGATGGCCGCGGTGACGACCCGGCTGCGGTTCTCCAACGCCGTCTACATCGCGCCGGCACGCCCGCTGTTGGAGGTGGCCAAGCAGGTCGCGACCGCGTCGGTGCTGTCCGACGGCCGGGTGTCGCTGGCCGCGGGCGTGGGCTGGATGCGTGAGGAATACGAGTTGATGGGGCAGGATTTCGCAACCCGGGGCAAGCGGCTCGACGAGATGATTCCCGCCCTACGCGAACTGTGGCGCGGCGGTTGGGTGTCGTGGAGCGGCGAGTACTACCAGGTGCCGGAGATGATGATCGAACCCCATCCGGTGGCCCCGGTGCCGATCCTGTGCGGAGGGGAGTCCGACGCCGCGCTGCGCCGCGCGGCACGACTGTGTGACGGCTGGGTCGGCTACGCCTACCGGTGGGACGACGCCGTGGGCTACTGCCAGAAGTTGCGCGCGCTGCTGCGCGAGTACGGCCGCGAGAACGAACGCTTCGATATCATGCTGGCGCTGCTCGAGCCTCCGACGCCGGATCTGTACAAGCGGGCCGAAGACGCCGGCATCACCGCGGTGATGTGCAGTCCCTGGATGGGGATGGACCTCGAACCCGGCGGGGTGGAGCGGTACCGGGAGCCGATCGAGCGGTTCGCCGAGACCATCATCGCCAAGGTGCGGCCATGACCTTCTCCGAGGACGAGATTCGCGATCTGGTCGAGTGCCTCTACACGTCGATCGACCGCCGGGACTGGGCGACGGTGCAGACCCTGGTCTCGCCCCGGCTGGTCGCCGAGGTCGCCGGCCCACCCGCCCTGGGGTGGCAGGAGTGGCGGGCGCACCTCGAAGAGTTCACCCGGGGGTTCTCCGACGGCCGGCATGCGATCGAAGAGATTCTGGTCGACGGTTCCCACGGCATCACGCGTTTCACGTTCACCGGCACCCACGACGGCGAGTTCCGCGGCATACCGGCGACGGGCACCAAGGTCGCGGTCGCCGGAATCCACATCGACCGGTTTCAGGGCGACACGCTCGTCGCGCACCGCGGTCAACTCGACCTGCACGGGCTGCTGCAACAACTCGGCAGCCTCTAGCCGGGGAGGGCAGCCCGGCTGGGGGTGGCGCGGGCTGCCCTCCGATTCCGGTGGCGGGGTTGGTCAGTTGGGCGGCAGCAGCACCGAGTCGATGAGGTAGACGGTCGCGTTGGCTGTCTGTACACCGCCGCAGACCACCGAGGCGTCGTTGACCTTCAGATCGCTGCCGTGTCCGGTCACGGTGACGTCGGCGCCCTGAACGGTCTTGTGCGTGCCGACCACCTGGGCCGGGCCGGCCTGACCGGGCACCACGTGATAGGTCAGGATGCTCGTCAACAACGGGGCATCGGTCTTGAGCGTCTCGATGGTGGCCGGATCCAGCTTGGCGAACGCGTCATCGGTCGGCGCGAAAACCGTGAACTGGCCCCCGTTTAGCGTGTCGACGAGGTTGACCTGCGGATTCAGTTGCCCCGAAACGGCTTTCGTCAACGTGGTCAGCAGCGGGTTGTTCGAGGCGGCGACCGCGACCGGGTCCTGGGCCATGCCCATCACCGAGCCCGGGCCCGCCGGCACCTGCTGCGCGTAGGCCGTGCAACCGGGGCCCACCATCTCGGCATGCCCGACGGCCGCTGTGCCCAGCATCAGGCCGGTGGCCCCCAGTGCGGCCACGCCCGCGCTGACGATCTTCTTCCTGGTATTCATCACTCGCACTCCACTTCTGGACGGGACGGCATGTGCCGCCGGAACTTGCTTGCAATGGCTATTCGGAGCCGACCGGATTTCAGATGGGTCGGATTTTCAGCCGTAGGTGAAGGAGAACGCCTGCAGGCCTCGGCTCAGCTGAACCTCCAACGTCCCGCCGCGGACGGCGTCGTCACCGACGAGTTGTCGCAACCTCGGCGGGCCGTCGATCGGGATCCGACGCGATTCACCGTCGCGCGTCACCGTCAGCGTGCCGGTCCCGCCGACCACGAGATACACGTTGCGGGCGTGGTAGTCCAGCCGGATCGTCGAGTCCGGACCCTCGGCGGTGGCGCCCTGGTAGTCGAGCTTCCAGCGCCCTCGAAGCCCGAATGTGTCCTCGGACAGAGGTTTTGAATCGGCGAAGGTGAAGGTGCCCTGGTCGTAGGTACCGCTACCGCCGTAGTTGACCATCTTGCCGACACCGAGATACGTCTCGGGAGTGAGCCCGCGCGGGGGAGTGGAGTCGATTTGTTCGGTCGGGGGCGGCAAAGCGGCCTCCGGATTGGCCTGCGAAAGCAGTTGGCGGATCAACTGTTCCGTCCTGGCGTAGTCACCTTCGCCGAATTTGATGTGGCGCACCGTGCCCTCGGCGTCGATCAGGTACTTGGCCGGCCAGTACCGGTTGCGGTAGTTCGTCCAGGTGGAGTAGTTGGTGTCGAGCGCGACGGGATAGGTGATGCCCAGGTCTCGGGCACCGCTTGCGACGTTGTCCGGTACCCGTTCGAAGGCGTACTCCGGGGTGTGCACGCCGATCACCTCCAGCCCGGCCTTCCGGTACGCGGTATACCAGTCGACGACGTGCGGGATCGCCCGCTGACAGTTGATGCACGAGTACGCCCAGAAGTCGACCAGAACCACCTTGCCGCGCAACGCTTTCAGATCGACCGGGCCGGCCCCGGGCGTGTTCTGCCAGGCGGTGATGCCCGTCAGGTCCGGCGCCGGCCCACAACTCTCGAGTTCGGCAGCGCCGTTGCTGCAGTTGGACAGCAGTCGGTTCTGGTCGTTGACCAGCCCGCCGAGGTTGAGTTGTTCCCGGATCTTTTCGTCGCCGCCGACCCGCTCCTGCAGGGTGCTCGTGTAGTCCGGGATGGCACGCTGAAGCGCGGCCGGCAGGTTGAGCGCCAACGCGAGTGCCAACAGAATCGTGACCACCCCGGCGGCGACGCGGATCTGGCGCTGGCGGTTTCGGAAGGCAGCGACCCGTTCCGCGACGCGACGGCCCGCGAGTGCGAAGAACAGCAGAGGCAGCGCGGCACCGAGGGCGAAGGACAGGGTCAATGCCACGGTGGCGATGCCGATGCTGCCGGTGGCCCCCGCGATGATGATGGCGGCCAGCACCGGTCCCGCGCACGGCACGTACAGGACGCCGAGCGCCAAACCGAGACCGAATCCGCCGCGGCCGGAACCGAACTGCTTCTGCGGTAGTCGCGTGAACGGCTTTTCCAGCAGCGCCTCGAACTTGGGGAAGATCAGGCCGGCCCCGATGGCGATGAGCGCGACCAGCGCGACCCAGCGGATCGCGTCCTGTGGCAGGGAAAGCAGCGACAGCACGGTCGAACCGAGCAGCGTCACGGTCGAGAAGCTGACCACCAGCCCGGCGATCACCAGGTAGGGCCGCAGCCGCTCGACGAGGGAAGGCCGTGTCTCGGTGGCGATGGCTGCGCCGGGCGCCGCGGTTGCACCCGCGTCGAGGCGAGCGGTCTGCGTGCCGGAGAAGAAGATCACCGGCAGCACGGGCAGGATGCACGGCGAGATGCCGGTGATCAGCCCGCCGAGGAAGCCGATGAGAACGAGGGTGAACATTCGCGGTCCTTCAAGAGGCGAGCGGACGCGGAATCGCGCATGTGGAGTTCAAGCGATTCCGCGCCCGCTCGCGGTCGGTTTGGCCTATTAGGCGGCCGGGGGCATCAGGACGGTGTCGATCATGTACACCGTCGCGTTGGCGGTCGACACCCCGCCGCACACCAGGCCTGCGTCGTTGACCTTGAGACCGGCGCCCTCGCCGGTGACCGAGACGTTGGCGCCCTGGACGGTCTTGTGGTCGCCGGGGACCTGCGCCGGGCTGGCCTGCCCGGGCACCACGTGGTAGGTGAGGATGCTGGTCAGCAGCTCACTGTCGGTCTTGAGGGTCTCGATGGTGGCCGGATCGATCTTTCCGAACGCCTCATCGGTCGGGGCGAAGACGGTGAACTCCCCGCCGTTGAGCGTGTCGACGAGGTTGACGTTCGGGTTGAGCTGTCCGGACAGCGCCTGCGTCAGCGTCGTGAGCATCGGGTTGTTCGACGCGGCGACGGTCACCGGGTCCTGCGCCATTCCGGCCACCGAGCCCGGACCCGAGGGCACCTGTTCGGCGTACGTCGCACAACCGGCGCCCACCAAATCGGCGGCCGGGTCCATGGACTGCTCCATCGGTGCGGGCGCGACGCTGGTCGGCGTCGACTCCGCCGCGGCCGAGGGCGCCGCGGAGGTGGCGTCGTTCGAACACGCCGAGAGGGTCAGGATCGCGGCCGCGGCCACCCCCGCCGCGGATACGGACTTGCCGAAGTTGATCTTCATGCGCTGCTCCCTTGTCGTGGACGGGTTGGTGCCGTCCTCTGCTGTGACACCGGGAATTCGGACCGCGGCGGTGAGCGGATGGGTCCCGTCAGATTCGCGTCACAATTCGACGGCGGATGACGCCCTCCCTCGGCGGGGCTGACGAGTGGGCGCCGGCAAGCGGCACAATGGTTCGGTGAGTATTTCCGGCGGAGCCGAGCGCGGCGACGGGGCGTCAGGCCGGCGACGCGTTCTGATCCTCGGCAGCACCGGATCGATCGGGACGCAGGCGCTCGACGTCATCGCCGCCAACCCCGACCGCTTCGAGGTGGTCGGCCTGGCCGCCGGCGGCGCCAACCCGGACCTGCTGGCGCGGCAGCGTGCAACGACCGGTGTGACCAATATCGCGGTCGCCGACCAGGTGGCCGCCGCCCGCGTCGGAGACGTCACGTACGCAGGACCCGGCGCCGTCACCGCGCTCGTCGAGAACACCGATGCCGACGTCGTGCTCAACGCGCTCGTCGGTGCGTTGGGGCTGCGGCCGACGCTGGCCGCGCTGGGGACCGGTGCACGTCTGGCGCTGGCGAACAAGGAGTCGCTCGTCGCCGGTGGCCCCTTGGTGCTCAAGGCCGCCCGACCTGGTCAGATCGTGCCCGTGGACTCCGAACACTCGGCGATGGCGCAGTGCCTGCGCGCAGGTGGTCCCGACGAAGTGGCCAAGATCGTGCTGACCGCATCGGGCGGCCCGTTCCGCGGCTGGAGCGCCGAGCGGCTGGAGTCGGCCACCCCCGAGCAGGCCGGCGCCCACCCGACCTGGTCGATGGGGCCGATGAACACGCTCAACTCGGCGTCGTTGGTCAACAAGGGGCTGGAGCTGATCGAGACGCACCTGCTGTTCGGCGTGCCCTACGACCGCATCGAGGTGGTGGTGCACCCGCAGTCGATCGTGCACTCGATGGTCACGTTCACCGACGGTTCGACGGTGGCGCAGGCCAGCCCGCCGGATATGAAGCTGCCGATCGCGCTGGCCCTCGGGTGGCCGCAGCGGGTTCCCGCGGCGGCGTTGGCCTGCGACTTCAGCACCGCCTCGACCTGGGATTTCGAGCCGCTCGACGATGAGGTGTTCCCCGCCGTGGCGCTGGCCCGCCACGCCGGGGAAGGGGGTGGCTGCCTGCCGGCGGTCTACAACGCCGCCAACGAGGAGGCGGCCGCGGCGTTCCTCGACGGGCGTATCCGCTTCCCGGAGATCGTGCGCACCATCGACGACGTGCTGCGCGCTGCCGACCAGTGGGCCGCCGAACCAGCTACCGTGGATGACGTACTTGACGCCCAGCAGTGGGCGCGTGACCGTGCCGCGCGCGCGGTCGAGCGGAAGGTAATCACCACCAGATGATGTGGCTCACCGGTGTCGTGCTGTTCGCACTGGCCATCTTGGTTTCGGTGGCGCTGCATGAATGCGGCCACATGTGGGTGGCGCGCGCCACCGGAATGAAGGTGCGCCGTTACTTCGTGGGCTTCGGTCCGACGCTGTGGGCGACGTGGCGGGCGAACAAGCTCGGGGACCGGACCGAGTACGGCGTCAAGGCGGTCCCGCTGGGCGGATTCTGCGACATCGCGGGCATGACCTCGGTGGAGGAACTCGCGCCCGACGAGCAGGACCGCGCGATGTACAAGCAGAAGACGTGGAAGCGCGTCGCGGTGTTGGCCGCCGGGCCGGGGATGAACTTCGTCATCGGCCTGGTGCTGATCTACGGCATCGCCGTGGTGTGGGGCCTGCCCAACCTGCACGCGCCGACCACGGCGATCGTCGGTGAGACGTCGTGCGTGAAGGCCGAGGTCAGCAGGGGTCAGCTCGGTGACTGCCTGGCGCCCTCGCCGGCCGCGGCCGCGGGCATCCAAGCCGGGGACACGGTGGTCAAGATCGGCGATACGCCCGTGGCGAACTTCGACGAGTTGGTCACCGCCGTCCGTGCGCTCGACGGTCCGACCGAGTTCACCGTGCAGCGCGACGGCGACGAGTTCACGACCCTCGTCGACGTGGTCCCCGCCCAGCGGTGGGTCGCCAAGGGTGAGGTGGCCGAACCGGTTCCGGTCGGCACGGTCGGTATCACCGCGGCGCAGTTCGGGCCCACGCAGTACAACGCGCTGTCGGCGGCACCCGCGACGATCGCGTTCACCGGCGACCTGGCCGTGGAGATCGGTAAGTCGCTGGCCAAGCTGCCGACCAAGATGGGCGCGCTGGTGCGCTCCATCGGCGGTGAGGAGCGTGACCCCGAAACACCGATCAGCGTCGTCGGCGCCAGCATCATCGGCGGCGACGCCGTGGACCAGGGGCTGTGGGTCGCGTTCTGGTTCTTCTTGGCGCAGTTGAACTTCGTGCTGGGCGCGATCAACCTGGTACCGCTGCTGCCGTTCGACGGTGGCCACATCGCGATCGCGTTCTACGAGAAGATCCGCAACACGATCCGGTCGGCGCGCGGCAAAGTGGCCGCGGCTCCGGTCAACTATCTGCGGCTGATGCCCGCCACGTACGTGATCCTCGTCGTGGTGGCCGGCTACATGCTGTTGACCGTGACCGCCGACTTCGTCAATCCCATCAGAATCTTCCAGTAAGCAGTAGGAGAGTAAATGGCCTCCGGCCAACAAATCGGACTGGGTATGCCGGCGCCCCCGGCGCCGGTTCTGGCGCCCCGACGCAAAACCCGTCAGTTGATGGTCGGCGATGTCGGCATCGGTAGTGACCACCCGATCGCGGTGCAGTCCATGTGCACCACCAAGACCCACGACGTCAACTCCACGTTGCAGCAGATCGCCGAACTGACCGCGTCGGGCTGCGACATCGTGCGGGTGGCGTGCCCGCGTCAGGAGGACGCCGACGCGCTCGCCGAGATCGCCCGGCACAGCCAGATTCCGGTGATCGCCGACATCCATTTCCAACCGAAGTACATCTTCGCCGCCATCGACGCCGGCTGCGCGGCCGTGCGCGTCAACCCCGGCAACATCAAGGAGTTCGACGGCCGCGTCGGCGAGGTCGCCAAGGCCGCGGGCGCGGCGGGCATCCCGATTCGCATCGGCGTGAACGCCGGATCGCTGGACAAGCGCTTCATGGAGAAGTACGGCAAGGCCACACCCGAGGCGCTGGTCGAGTCCGCGCTGTGGGAGGCGTCGCTGTTTGAGGAGCACGGCTTCGGCGACATCAAGATCAGCGTCAAGCACAACGACCCCGTCGTGATGGTGGCGGCCTACGAACAACTGGCCGCGCAGTGCGACTACCCGCTGCATCTGGGCGTCACCGAGGCGGGCCCGGCGTTCCAGGGCACGATCAAGTCGGCGGTCGCGTTCGGCGCACTGCTGTCCAAGGGCATCGGGGACACCATCCGCGTCTCGCTGTCGGCGCCGCCCGCCGAAGAGGTCAAGGTGGGCAACCAGATCCTCGAATCGCTGAACCTGCGCCCGCGGTCGCTGGAGATCGTGTCGTGCCCGTCGTGTGGGCGCGCCCAGGTCGACGTCTACTCGTTGGCCAACGAGGTCACCGCCGGACTGGAGGGGATGGACGTTCCGCTACGCGTCGCCGTGATGGGTTGTGTGGTGAACGGTCCCGGCGAGGCGCGCGAGGCCGACCTCGGGGTGGCGTCCGGTAACGGCAAGGGTCAGATCTTCGTCAAGGGCGAGGTCATCAAGACCGTCCCCGAGGCCCAGATCGTCGAGACGCTGATCGAAGAGGCGATGCGAATCGCAGAAGAGCGCGGAACAGATGCCAGCGGTTCGCCGGTCGTGACCGTAAGCTGAATGTGATCCCAAACACCGGGTAGACCGCCCGGTGTCGGCGAGAAAGAGATCCCATGTCGGCACCGCCGCTGTTTCGTCACGTTGACGAACGACGGGTCTCGGTGGTGCGCGACGTCGGCGCCGTGATGCGGGTGCTCGACGAGGATCCGATCGGCTCATGCATGGTCGCCTGCCGGGTGGCCGAGTACGGCGTGGAGCCTTCGGCGATCGGCGGGGAACTGTGGACGCGGCGCAGGCCCACCGAATCACTGTGCTACGCCGGTGCGAACCTGATTCCGTTGCGCGGGGACATGATTGACCTTCATGCGTTCGCCGAGAAGGCGATGAGCACCGCGCGCCGCTGCTCCTCGCTGGTCGGGCGGGCCGAGTTGGTGCTGCCGATGTGGCGTCGCCTCGAGAACGCCTGGGGCGCCGCCCGCGATGTGCGCGAGCATCAGCCGCTTCTGGCGTTGAGCACGCCGCCGTCGTGTGCGACCGACCCCGCCGTGCGGCAGGTGCGTGCCGACGAGCTCGACGCCTACCTCGTCGCCTCGATCGACATGTTCATCGGTGAGGTCGGCATCGACCCGCGGCTCGGCGACGGAGGCCGGGGATACCGCAGGCGGGTCGCTGGTCTGATCGCCGCGGGCCGGGCGTGGGCCCGCTTCGAGCGCGGCGAGGTGGTGTTCAAGGCCGAGGTCGGTTCGCAGTCGCCGACGGTCGGACAGATCCAGGGCGTGTGGGTGCACCCCGACTGGCGCGGGCACGGTCTGGGCACCACGGGCACCGCCACGCTGGCCGAGGCGGTGGTCCGGTCCGGGCGCACGGCGAGCCTGTACGTCAACGATTTCAACACCGTCGCGCGGGCCACCTATGACCGCGTCGGCTTCCAACAGGTGGGAACGTTCGCGACCGTTCTGCTCGACTGACCGTTCCGGGCGCCCGACTCATTTACGCTCACGGCATGGCTGACGACGACCGCACAATCGCGCGCAGGGAGATCGCCGACACGATGGTTCGCGCGCTGGAACGGCGGCACGAACTGCTCGACGTCGTCGTCGATTCCGAGGACTACGACGCCGCGATCGAGGCGATCGCGAGCATGCTCGGCGCATCCCACACGGCCGCCGAGGCGGTGCTGCGGCTGTCGTTCGATCGGCTGACCAAGGTGTCGCGGCGCCGGATCGCCGCCGAACTCGAGGACCTCAACAACCAGCTCAGCTTCACCATGGGTGAGCCGGCCCGCAGCGCGGACAGCATGGCGCTGCGCCCGTTCCTCGCCGACGCCGATCGCGACATCTTCGCCGCGCGCACCCAGGACGTGCGTGAGGCGGGCGACGGGTCGCGCGCCCCCGCGGGTGATCTCGACGACGAGATCCGCGCCGGCCTTGGGCGCGTCGACGCCGAAGAGGCCGCCTGGCTCGTCGCGGTGCACGGCTCCGAGAAGATCGGGATGGTCTTCGGCGACCTGGTCTCCGGTGAGGTCAACGTGCGGATCTGGATCCACCCCGACCATCGCAAGCAGGGTTACGGCACCGCGGCGCTGCGCAAGTCGCGCTCGGAGATGGCCGCCTACTTTCCGGGAGTGCCGCTGGTGGTGCGGGCACCGGCCGCGGGCTGACGTTCGGCGCCGGGCACCAGACGTTCGGCGCCGACCGGCGGCCGGCCGCGGGCGCCAGGCGCGCCGACCGGCAGACGGCCCGGGGCCCGCGGCCCAGGTGCCGATTCGCCCTTAACCGGTTGATCCCATGCACCAGGTGCGTGCAATCAACCGGTTAAGCCGCCCAGTCGGAGAACCGACCGGAATTTCGGTGCGCCTACCGGGATTGCAGGTCTCGACTTCGTAACATCTGCCCCAATGGCATCTTCAGTAACACGCATCATGAGCTTGGCCGCGGTCGGAATCGTGGTCGTCGGCCTCAACAGCGCCTGTACGCCCAAGCCCGCCGGGCCCGAGACCGCCGCCGAGAAGTTCTTCGCGGCGCTCGCGACCGGGGACACCGCGGGCGCGGCCGAACTCAGCGACCGGCCCGCCGATGCGCGCGAAGACCTCAACGAGGCGTGGGCCGGGCTCCAGGCCACCCACGTGGACACGCAGATCCTGGGCTCCAAGTACGCGATGGACACCGGCAGCGTCACCTACCGCTACACGTGGCATCTGCCCAAGGACCGGACCTGGACCTACGACGGACAGCTCAACATGGTCCGCGACGAAGGCCGCTGGATTGTGCGGTGGAGCGCCACCGGCCTGCACCCGCGCCTCGGCGAGAACCAGACCTTCGCGCTGCGCGCCGACGCGCCACCGCGGGCGTCCGTGATCGAACGCGGCGGTACCGAGGTGCTGGTGCCCGGATACCTGTACAGCTACTCGCTGGACGCCCGGGCGGCGGGCGGGTCGCTGATGCAGACCGCCCGGGCCGTCGTGGATGCCTTGCGGCCGTTCGACAACACGCTCGACCCGCAGCGGCTCGCCGAGCAGGCCAGCTCATCCAAGCAGCCGCTGAACCTGATCACGCTGCGCAAGTCCGACCACGACCCGGTGGCCGCCGCGATCGGTGCGCAGCCCGGTGTGGTCATCACGCCGCTTGCCGAAATGCTGCCCACCGACGAAACTTTCGCGCCGGCGATCGTCGGAGAGGTCAAGAGGGCGGTCGCGGGTGAACTCGGCGGGGACGCGGGGTGGCGGGTGGTCACCGTCAACCAGAACGGCGTCGACGTCGACGTGCTCAACGAGGTGGCGGGTGATCCCGCGCCCTCGATCCGGATCAGCCTCGACCGTTCGGTCCAGAATGCCGCGCAGAACGCGGTCAACTTCACCGGCAAGAAGGCGATGATCGTCGTGATCAAACCGTCGACCGGTGAGATTCTGGCCGTCGCGCAGAACGCGGCCGCCGACACCGAGGGCCTCATCGCCACCATGGGCCTGTATCCGCCCGGTTCGACGTTCAAGATGGTGACCGCGGGGGCGGCCATCGAGCGCGATATGGCCACTCCCAACACGATGCTTCCGTGCCCCGGCACGATGGACATCGGCCACCGCACGGTGCCCAACTACGGTGGCTTCGACCTCGGCACCGTGCCGATGTCGCGGGCGTTCGCCAGCTCCTGCAACACCACCTTCGCCGAGTTGGCCAGCCGGATGCCGCCGCGCGGGTTGACGATGGCCGCGGCCAAGTACGGCCTGGGCGCCGACTACGACATCCCGGGGCTGAGGACCGTGACCGGTTCCGTGCCCCCCACCGTCGACCTCGCCGAGCGCACCGAGGACGGCTTCGGTCAGGGCAAGGTGCTGGCCAGCCCGTTCGGTATGGCGTTGGCCGCGGCAACCGTCGCGGCCGGCAAAACCCCTGTCCCGCAACTGATTCAGGGTAAAGAGACCGAGATCGCCGAGAGCCCGGCGCCGATGGACCCGAAGATCGTCGAGGGGCTGCGGCCGATGATGCGGCTGGTGGTGACCAACGGCACCGCCGAGGATCTGCAGGGTGCGGGCGACGTGCGCGGCAAGACCGGTGAAGCGGAGTTCGCGGGCGGTTCGCACTCCTGGTTCGCCGGATACCGTGGCGACATGGCATTCGCGGCGATGATCGTCGGCGGCGGTTCCTCGGAATACGCCGTGCGGATGCTCAAGGGCATGCTCGACGGGCTGCCGCCGGACTACCTGGCCTGATCGGGCGTCGTCGCCGTACCGTGGAACGTGCGATGACCGAGACCAACCACGACGCCATGCGCGTCTCCGACGCCGACCGCAACGGCACGCTGCGGCGACTGCACAACGCCGTCGCGCTGGGCCTGATCGACATCGAGGAGTTCGAGGAGCGCTCGGCGGCGGTGGCGCGGGCGCGCCTGCACTCGGACCTGGACGCGCTGGTGGGCGACCTGCCCGGCCCGGGCGCGATCGTCACCTCGGCCGCTGATCGCGTCGAGCTGCGCGGTGTGCTCGGCTCCCTCAAGCGGCACGGCGAGTGGACCGTGCCGAGCCGGCTGGCCCTGCGCAGGCGGATGGGTTCGGTGGACCTGGACCTGACGCGGGCGCGCTTTGCCGGGCCGATGGTCGTCATCGAGCTCGACCTCAAGTTCGGGGGGCTCGAACTGCGGCTGCCCGACGGAGCCAGCGCCTCCATCGACGACGTCGAGGTCAACGTGGGCAGCGCCCGCGATCACCGCAGGGACGCGCCGGCCGAAGGCAACCCGCACGTGATCCTGACCGGCAAGGTGGTCTGCGGCTCGGTGGACGTCCGCGGGCCGCGCCGGTCCTGGCGGCTCACCCCGTTCGACCGGCGCTGACCTCGTCTACCCTGTTGACATGCCCGTTCGTACCGCCCTCCGCCCCGGCGTGGTCTCGCCGACGCTGCCGGTGCCCGCGTCGATTCCACGGCCGGAGTACGCCTGGAAGCAAACCGTCGACGAGGGCAGCGAGCCGTGGGTGCAGACGCCCGAGGTGATCGAGAAGATGCGCGCCGCGGGCCGCATCGCGGCGCGTGCGCTGGCCGAGGCGGGTAAAGCCGTCGCACCCGGCGTCACGACCGACGAGCTGGACCGCATCGCCCACGAGTACATGATCGATCACGGCGCCTACCCGTCGACCCTGGGCTACAAGGGTTTCCCGAAGTCCTGCTGCACTTCGCTCAACGAGATCATCTGCCACGGCATCCCGGACTCGACGGTCATCGAGGACGGCGACATCGTCAACATCGACGTGACCGCCTACATCGACGGTGTGCACGGAGACACCAATGCGACATTCCTGGCGGGCGACGTCTCCGAGGAACACCGCCTGCTGGTCGAGCGCACGCGGGAAGCGACAATGCGCGCGATCAAGGCCGTCAAACCCGGACGGCAGCTGTCGGTCGTCGGGCGGGTCATCGAGTCCTACGCGAACCGATTCGGCTACAACGTGGTTCGCGACTTCACCGGCCACGGCATCGGCACCACATTCCACAACGGCCTGGTCGTCCTGCACTACGACCAGCCCGCGGTGAATACGGTCCTGGAGCCGGGCATGACGTTCACCATCGAGCCGATGATCAACCTCGGTGGCCTGGACTACGAGATCTGGGACGACGGTTGGACCGTCGCCACCACCGACAAGAGGTGGACCGCGCAGTTCGAGCACACGCTGGTGGTCACCCACGACGGCGCCGAGATCCTGACAGTCGCCGACTAGAGCGCTCGACTGTGAATCCGACGACGCCCAGACACGCAGTCGCGTCGCCTGATTCACAACCGGCGGGCGGCGCCCTGCTGGTGGCCGGCACCAGCTCGGACGCCGGCAAGTCGATGGTGGTGGCCGGGCTGTGCCGGCTGTTGGCGCGCAAGGGTATTCGTGTCGCACCGTTCAAGGCGCAGAACATGTCGAACAACTCTGCGGTCACCGTCGACGGCGGCGAGATCGGCCGGGCCCAGGCGATGCAGGCCCGCGCCGCCGGTCTGGCGCCGCACACCCGGTTCAACCCGATCCTGCTCAAACCCGGCAGCGACCGCACCTCGCAGCTGGTCGTGCGCGGTCGGGTGGTCGACACCGTCAGCGCGCGCGACTACATCCACCACCGTGACCGCCTGGGCACCGTCGTCGCAGGCGAACTGGAGCAGCTGCGCGCCGAATTCGACGCCGTCATCTGCGAGGGTGCCGGCTCGCCCGCCGAGATCAACTTGCGGACAACCGATCTGGCGAACATGGGGTTGGCGCGCGCCGCCGGGCTTCCGGTGATCGTGGTCGGCGACATCGACCGCGGCGGTGTGCTCGCACACCTCTACGGCACCGTCGCGGTGCTGGAACCCGAGGACCAGCGGTTGATCGCCGGGTTCGTGGTCAACAAGTTTCGCGGTGACCCGTCGCTGTTGGCGCCCGGCCTGGCGCAACTGCAGGAGTTGTCGGGGCGGCCGACCTACGGCGTCATCCCGTATGCCGAGGGCTTGTGGCTGGACACCGAGGACTCTGTCTCGGTGGTGGCCCGTCGCGTGGTCGGTGAACCGCAACCCCCGCGGGGTGAGCAGTGGTTGCGGGTGGCCGCGATCCGGTTGCCCCGCATCTCCAACTCGACCGATGTCGAAGCCCTCGCGTGCGAACCGGGTGTGCTGGTTCGCTGGGTCAGTGAACCCGCCGATCTCGTCGACGTCGACGTGGTCGTCATCCCTGGCAGCAAGGCCACCGTCGCCGACCTGGATTGGTTGCGCCGCAGCGGGCTCGCCGACGCGGTGAGCGCACACGCCGTCCGCGGCCTGCCGGTGCTGGGGGTGTGTGGCGGCTTCCAGATGCTGTGCGCGCACATCGACGATCCGGTGGAGTCCGGTGCAGGCGTCGTGGCGGGCCTGGACCTGCTCGACGCCGACGTCGCCTTCGCACCCGAGAAAACCCTGCGGCGCCACGAAGAACCGTTGTCCGGCTATGAGATTCACCACGGCCAGATCGTCCGCTCGACGGAGGAACAGTGGCTCGGGGTCGGCCTGCGGCGCGAGGCGGTGTACGGCACCCACTGGCACGGTGTGCTCGACAACGACGAGGTGCGGCGCTCCTGGCTGGTCGAGGTCGCAGCGGCCGCCAGCCGCGGCGGGTTCGTCGTGGCCGACGAAGTCGACGTCGGTGCTCGCCGCGATGCGCAACTGGATCTGATGGCCGACCTGCTGACCAGCCACCTCGACGTGGACGCGGTGCTGACCCTGCTCGAGGACGGCGCCCCGGCGCGGCCCGACATCGTGACGGGACTGCGCCGATGATCCGGCGACTCGCCGTGGCGGTGGTGCTCACCGCGGTGACATCGACCGGTTGCGCGCACTCGATCGAGGGCTCGCCGACCTGGCCCGGCGCCCGCCTGGACCGAGCGCTGCTCACCGCGGCCGACTTCCCGCAGGGGGTGCAGTTCGACCATGTCGTCCGCGAACCCGGCCGGGGTGGTGACGGGGCGGGCGCCCCACCGGCCATGCTGTCCCGACCGGCGGGGTGCTCTGAGGGACTCACCCGGGTGATCGCCCAGTCCGGGGAGCGCGGTCCGGGCAGCGCGAAAGAGTACGTCGTCGGCTACGACGGCGCCCGCATCGTGATGACCGTGCTGACATGGCGTCTGGATCTGGACAAACTGGCGGCGACGGCCGAGCGGTGCTCGCGCTTCGAGACGTTCTTCGACGAGTCCTCGCCGGGCATCCCGATGACGACGACCAGGATGGATCCATCTCGCGCCGACGCGCTCGTCTACGAACAGACCATGCAACTCGGCGGGGTCGACAGCAGCGTCTACTTCACCTTCGAGAACATCGGGACCATGGCGGTGTACGGCGTCGCGTTTCCGACTCCGAATCCGACGATTCCGGTCAAAGCCACGCTGCCCCAGACCTTTCTGGACATCGCGACCGAGCAGGCCAAGCGCGTAGCCGCCCTCTGAATCGCCCGTTCACTCCCGGCGAAACGACCGCGTCGGCCCGTGGACCGCTGTAGCGTGGCCCAATGCCATCCACCACGGTCGCCGTCGAGGGATTCAGCGTGCCCGTCGACGTCTCCGGTCCCGACAAGGGCTCGGTGGTGGTGGTGCTCGGGGCGGGTCATCAACCGGCCGCGGCCTATGACGCCGTGTGTCAGCGGCTGCACACCGCGTCGTTGCGGACCGTCGTCGTCCCGCCCGATCCGCGGCTGACCGCCAAGTCGGTCGTCGCCATCCTCGACGCTCTCGGCGTGAAATGGGCGCTGTTGGTGGGGGACCGCGTCGGCGGCGAGCTGGCGTGGGAACTGGCCGCCACCCGACTCGACCGGTTCATCGGGTTGGTCGTCATCGACCGCGGTCATCCGCGCGTCGCCGACGCCGCGGGCGTCATCCGCGACGAGCACTGCCCGCCGGTGGAGATGAACACCACGGCACTGGTCAGCACCCCCGCGGCGCGCGCGGTCGCCAAGGCCAGTCAGCGCTACGTGTACGGCGACTACCGGATGGTCGACCTGCTGGGCAGGCGCAACGCCGCGGAGTCCACGGCGCAGCTGGCCGCCGAGATCGTGATGCGCACCAGCACCTGGTGAGTCAGGCGGGCGACTCCTCGGGCGTCCACGCCTGCGGCAACGCGGGGCTCCCCGGGAACAGGAAGTCGACGAAAGCCTTTGCGGTGGGCTGTGGTTCGTGATTGGCCAACCCGGGGCGCTCATTGGCCTCGATGAAGACGTACTCCGGCTCGGTGACGTCGGGCACCAGCAGATCGATACCGGTGACGGGAATGCCGATCGCGTGCGCGGCCCGCACCGCGACGTCACACAGGTGAGGGTGAACCTTCGCGGTCACGTCGTGAATGGTGCCGCCCTGGTGCAGGTTCGCGGTGCGCCGCACCCGCAGCCGCTCCCCCTCGGGGAGTACATCGTCGAACGACCAACCCGCTTCGGTGACCGTTGACTCGGTGACCGCGTCGATCGGGATGCGGGACTCACCGCCCGTGGCCGCCGCCCGGCGCCGGCTCTGCGCCTCGATCAGCTCGCGCACCGTGTGGTGTCCGGTACCGACGACCTCGGCGGGCCTGCGTAGTGCGGCGGCCACCACCTTGCCGTCGATGACCACCAGTCGCAGGTCGTCGCCCGGCGCCCGCTGCTCGATCAGCACGTGCGGGTGTTCCTCGCGGGCGCGAGCCAGCGCTGCGTCCAAGTCCTCGGCGCTGCTGATGCCGACCGTGATGCCCTTGCCCTGCTCACCCCGGGTCGGTTTGACCACGACGTCACCGACCTCCTCGAGAAACTCGTGATCGTTCTTGTCGAAGGTCGCCAACCTGCCCTTGGGCACCGCGATGCCGGCCTCGGCCACCAGCCGCCGGGTGAGTCGCTTGTCGTCGCAGCGCGCCATCGCCACTGCGGAGGTGAACTCCGACAAGGATTCCCGGGTGATGACGGTGCGGCCGCCGTGCGACAGGCGCATTTCGCCGGCTTCGGCGTCAAGCACTTCGACCCAGATGCCGCGGCGCATCGCCTCGTCGGCGATGATCCGCGCGTACGGGTTGAGGTCTTCCACGGTTTCGGGCGGATGGGTGAACAGCGGTTCGTTGATCGCGTTCTTGCGCTTGACCGCCATCACCGGCACCCGCTCGAAACCGAGCTTCTCGTAAAGCGAGATGGCCGCGGCGTTGTCGTGGCTGACCGACAGGTCCATGTAGGCGCGGCCACGTTCCCGGTAGATCGCGGCCAGCGCCCGGGTGAGCGCGGCGCCGACACCGGGCAGGCTCGTCGTCGGGTCGACGGCCAGCGTCCACAGGCTCGAACCGTTCTCCGGATCGGAGAACAGCCGTTTGTGGTCGACACCGGTCACGGTGCCCAGCACGGAGCCGTCGTCACGCACCGCGACCAGGTAGTCGAGGGCGTCCTGGGTCTGGTGGTTGTTCCACAGCACGTCGACGGGCGCGGGCACCATGCCGCAGCGCACGTACACGCGGTTCATCTCGTCGGCGTCGTCGGCGCTCTGCAGGGAGCGCACCGAGAAGCCGGTCGGCGACTTGCCGGGGTCGGGGTCCTCGGTGAACCGGAGCCGGTAGGTGTGGCTGGGGTCGATGAACAGTTCGGCGGGCGCCATCGACACCAGGACGTGGGGTTCGCGGGCGTAGATGCAGATGTCACGTCTGCCGTGTCCCTCATGCCTCAGCACCTCGGCCAGCTTGGCGGGGTCGGCGAACGTCTGGCCGAAAATCAGCCGCCCCCAACCCATCTCGATGACGACGTCGTCGGCCATCGCGTCGACGAGATGCTGCGGTGACGCGTCGTGCAAGCCGAGGGTGATCGCTTCGGTCTGCTCTGCGTCGGGTCCGAGCGCCGTCATGCCGCGGGCCCCGTGATGCCGTGTCGCTGCAACCACAGTTCGAGCAGCGCCAGTTGCCACAGTTCGTTTCCGCGCAGCGGAGTCAGCCGTCCATTCGGGTCGGCGAGCAACCGGTCGATCGCGGCGGGTCGGAACAGGTCGCGTTCCTTTGCGGCGGGCGCGTACAGCGCGTCACGCACCATGTCCAGGTACGGGCCCTCGAGATGGGTGAGCGCAGGCACCGGGAAGTAGCCCTTCGGTCGGTCGATGACGTCGGCCGGAATCACCTGGCGCGCTGCCTGCTTCAACACGCCCTTGCCTTCATGCGCGATCTTCAGCTCGGGTGGGCAGGTCGCCGCGAGCTCGACGAGTTCGTGGTCGAGGAACGGCACGCGACCCTCGAGACCCCACGCCATGGTCATGTTGTCGACGCGCTTGACCGGATCGTCGACGAGCATGACGGTGGTGTCCAGGCGCAGACCGCGGTCGATGCCGGTCTCGGCGCCCGCCCGCGCGAAGTGCTCGGTGACGAAGTCCAGGCTCGGGTCGCCGTCGACGGCGAACGCCGGTGTCACCAGCGCGTCGTAACCTGCGCGATCGCGGTCGAAGAACGCCTTGCGGTAGCTGGCCACCGCTCCGTCGACCGTGGCAGCGTCCGGTCCGCCCAACGGGGGATACCAGTGATATCCGGCGAACACCTCGTCGGCACCCTGACCCGATTGCACGACCTTGACGTGCTTGGCCACCTCCTGGCTGAGTAGATAGAACGCGACGCAGTCGTGGCTGACCATCGGTTCGCTCATGGCGCCGATCGCGCCGTCGAGTGCGGGCAGCATGCGGTCGGTGCCGATGCGGATCTGGTGATGGTCGGTGCCGAACCGCTCGGCGATGATGTCGGAGTATTTGAATTCGTCGCCGGCCACACCGCCGACTGATTCGAAGCCGATCGAGAACGTCGCGAGCCCGTGCTGACCCGCCTCGGCGAGCAGCCCGACGATCAGGCTGGAGTCGACGCCGCCGGAGAGCAGGCAGCCCACCGGAACGTCGGCGACCAGGCGTCGGTCGACGGCGACGCGCAGAGCGTCGAGAACGGCGTCCTCCCAGTCCTTTTCGGACCAGTCGGACCGGTCGGGGTTGCGGGTGAAGTCGGGCTCCCAGTACGTCCTCGTCGTGCGGCGGCCGTCCGGCTCGATCGCGATCAGCGACGCCGGCGGCACTTTGGTGACACCACGCAGAATCGTGCGCGGTGCGGGCACTACCGAGTGGAACGTCATGTAGTGGTGCAGCGCGATCGGATCGATGCGGGTGTCGATCTCGCCACCGGCCAGCAGCGCGGGCAGCGACGACGCGAACCGGATGCGGGCGGAATCCTCGCTGATATAGAGCGGTTTGATACCGAGCCGGTCGCGGCCGAGCAGCACCCGGCCGCTGTCGCGCTCGACGATCGCGAACGCGAACATGCCGAAGAGATGGTCGACGAACCGGTCGCCCCAGTGGTGATACGCCTTGAGCAGCACCTCGGTGTCGCTGTGCGAGAAGAACCGGTAGCCGTGTTCGCTGAGTTCGCGGCGCAGCTGCTTGTAGTTGTAGATGCAGCCGTTCCACGCGATCGCCAACCCCAGCTCGGAGTCGAGCATGGGTTGGCCGCCCGCTTCGGACAGATCGATGATTTTCAGGCGACGGTGACCTAGCGCGACCCTGCCCTGTGACCACGCGCCCGCCGAGTCGGGACCCCTGGGTGTCATCGCCTCGGCCATCGCCGAGACAGCTGCCACATCAGGTACCCGGCCGTCGAGACGCACCTCGCCGGTGGCTCCACACACGCCCTCGACATTACCCTTGTTGACGGCAGCGAAACCTGTTACGGGTGTGACGTGGGTCTAGTTAGCGCTGGTCGGACGGCAAAAATGCGATCGCCGTTCGCCGTCCGGGCAATGTGCGGCGCCCGGTGGCTCAGTCCGTGTGGCCCTTGAGAATCTCGTCCTCGATGGTGCCGCCGAGACCTTCGGCGCCGGGGTCATAACCGTGCAGGCCCCCGGTGACGGCGTACTCCTCCTCGGGCGACAGCACCAGGCGGTGCCTGCCGTAGAAGCCGAACACCAGCAGTCCCAGTACGTAGAAGACCGGTCTCCTTCTCGCGGTTACGAGGCATAGGAGGAATAAACTTGCAAAGGTCTGGTGTCCTACCTTTGGAAGTGACATTTCGGTAAAAGACTTGCGCGCACGCCGGACCGAGTCACAGCCAATGGTTGACTACCCGCAATCTCGCGCTGTCGAAGGAAAGGCCCCACCACGGATGAGCGTCACATCGGGCATGTTGTCGCAGGCCGATCTCGAACGCATGGTCGCCGACGGCGAGATCGACACGGTGATCGTCGCGTTCTGCGATATGCAGGGCAGGCTCACCGGCAAGCGGGTGTCGTCCCGGCTGTTCCTCGAGGTGGTCGCCGAGCACGGCGCAGAATGCTGCAACTATCTGATGGCCGTCGACGTCGACATGAACACCGTTGACGGGTACTCGATGTCGAGTTGGGAGACCGGCTACGGCGACATGGTGATGACGCCGGACTTCTCGACGCTGCGGCGCATTCCGTGGCTGCCGGGCACCGCGATGGTGATGGCCGACCTGAATTGGCACGATGGCCAGCCGGTGGAGCAGGCCCCGCGAAGCATCCTCAACCGCCAGATCGACCGGCTCGCAGACCTCGGCCTGGTGCCCTATGTCGGCACCGAGCTCGAGTTCATGGTGTTCGACGACGGATTCCGCGAGGCGTGGGCCAAGGGGTACCGAGGGTTGACGGCGGCCTCGGACTACAACGTCGACTACGCGATGCTCGGCTCGACGCGGATGGAGCCGCTGCTGCGCGACATCCGGCTCGGCATGACCGGTGCGGGCATGTACTGCGAGGGAGTCAAGGGGGAGTGCAATCTCGGCCAGCAGGAGATCGCGTTCCGCTTCGACCATGCCCGTGTCACCTGTGACAACCACACGATCTACAAGAACGGCGCCAAGGAGATCGCCGACCAGCACGGCAAGAGCCTGACGTTCATGGCGAAATTCGATGAGCGCGAAGGCAACAGCTGCCACGTGCACATCTCTCTGCGGCGCGACGACGGCAGTTCAGATGGCTCAGCGGTGTTCGCCGACGAAACCGATCCGCTCGGGATGTCGCCGATGTTCCGCAGCTTCGTGGCCGGACAACTGGCCACCCTGCGGGAGCTGACGCTGTTCTACGCGCCGAACATCAACTCCTACAAGCGTTTTGTCGACGCCAGTTTCGCCCCGACCGCGATCGCGTGGGGTCTGGACAACCGGACCTGTGCGCTGCGCGTCGTCGGCCACGGCCACGGCATGCGGATGGAGAACCGGGCCCCGGGCGGTGACGTCAACCAGTACCTGGCGGTCGCGGCGTTGATTGCCGGCGGCCTGTACGGCATCGAACGCGAACTCGAGTTGCCCGATCCCATCGAGGGCAATGCGTACACCAGTGGCGTCGAACGGCTTCCGACCACCCTCGCCGAGGCCGCGGCGCTGTTCGAGAAGTCCGAGGTCGCGCGGGCCGCGTTCGGCGACGAGGTCGTCGAGCACTATCTCAACAACGCCCGCGTCGAGTTGGCCGCGTTCAACTCCGCCGTCACGGACTGGGAGAGGGTCCGCGGTTTTGAGCGGCTCTGACATCCCGGCGAGACCGGTTCTCGGGTTGACCACCTACCTGCAGCAGGCGCAGACCGGGGTGTGGGATGTGCGGGCCAGCTTCTTGCCCGCGATCTACTTCGAGGGCGTCGAACTGGCCGGCGGCATCCCGGTTCTGCTTCCGCCGCAGCCTGTTGACGACCACATCGCCGACCGGTTGCTCGATGGGCTCGACGGCGTCGTCATCACCGGTGGGCGCGACGTCGTTCCTGCTCACTACGGCCAGAACCCGCACCCGGCCACCGACGCCGACATCGAGGACAACCGGCGTCGTGACCAGTTCGAGTTCGCGCTGGTGCGCGGCGCGATGCGGCGCGGCATGCCGGTGCTTGGTATCTGCCGCGGCGCCCAGGTCCTCAACGTCGCGCTGGGCGGCACACTGCACCAGCACCTGCCCGACGTCATCGGCCACACCCGCCACCAGCAGGGCAACGCGGTGTTCACCACGTCGACGGTCCGCAACCTGCCGGGCACGCGGCTGGCCGAGCTCATCGGCGAGTCGTCGGACGCGCAGTGCTACCACCACCAGGCGATCGACCGACTCGGCGACGGGCTGGTGATCAGCGCACAGGACGACGACGGGGTCATCGAGGCGGTCGAACTACCGGGTGAGCATTTCGTGCTGGCCGTGCAGTGGCATCCCGAAGAGCGCCTCGACGACCTGCGGCTGTTCGCCGCCGTCGTCGAAGCGGCGGACGCATACGCAAGAGAAAGGGCGAATGCTTGAGCACATCCAATGTGATCAACCCGGCGACCGAGGAGCTGCTGGTTACCGTCGAGCAGACCGACGAGGCCGCGGTCGACGATGCGGTGGCCAGGGCGAAAGCCGCACAACGGGATTGGGCGCGGCAGGCGCCGGCCGAGCGGGCGGCCGCACTGCGTGCGTTCGCCGCGACGGTCGACGCTCACATCGACGAGCTGGCGGCGCTCGAGGTCGCGAACTCCGGGCACCCCATCGGTAACGCCGAGTGGGAGGCCGGCCACGTCCGCGATGTGCTGCAGTTCTACGCCGCCGCACCGGAGCGCCTGTCGGGCAAGCAGATTCCCGTCGCGGGCGGCATCGACGTGACCTTCAACGAGCCGCTCGGAGTGGTCGGCGTCATCACGCCGTGGAATTTCCCGATGACCATCGCCTCCTGGGGTTTCGCGCCCGCGCTCGCCGCGGGCAACGCGGTGCTGATCAAACCCGCCGAGTGGACGCCGCTCACCACGATCCGGCTGGGGGAGTTGGCCGTCGAGGCGGGGATCCCCGCCGACCTGTTCCGTGTGCTGCCCGGCAAGGGCTCGGTGGTCGGGGAACGCTTCGTCTCGCACCCCGACGTGCGCAAGGTCGTGTTCACCGGCTCCACCGAGGTCGGCACCCGGGTCATGGCGGGTGCGGCCAAACAGGTCAAGCGGGTCACCCTCGAACTCGGCGGTAAGAGCGCCAACATCGTCTTCGACGACTGCGACCTGGAACAGGCGGCGGCCACCGCGCCGTACGGGGTGTTCGACAACGCCGGTCAGGACTGTTGTGCGCGTAGCCGAATTCTGGTGCAGCGCAACGTCTACGACCGCTTCATGGAGCTGTTCGAGCCCGCGGTCAAGGGTGTCGTGGTCGGCGACCCGCGCGCCAAGGACACCGAGATGGGCCCGCTGGTGTCACAGGGGCACTGGAACACCGTGGCCTCGTTCGTGCCCGACGACGCGCCCGTCGCGTTCCGCGGGTCGGCTCCCTCGGGGCCCGGGTACTGGTTCCCGCCGACGGTGTTGACGCCGCAGCGCACCGACCGCACGGTGCGCGAGGAGATCTTCGGCCCGGTGGTCACCGTGCTGCCGTTCGACGACGAGGCCGATGCGATCGCGCTCGCCAACGACACCCCCTACGGGTTGTCCGGATCGATCTGGACCGAGAACCTGTCGCGGGCGGTACGGGTGTCGCGCGCTGTGGAAGCGGGCAACCTCTCGGTCAATTCGCATTCCTCGGTGCGGTACAACACGCCGTTCGGCGGGTTCAAACAATCCGGTCTCGGACGCGAACTGGGCCCGGATGCACCGCTGTCGTTCACCGAAACCAAAAACGTCTTCATTGCCGTGCAGGAGGCCTGATGGATCTGACGCAACGCTTGGCGGGCAAGGTCGCCGTCATCACCGGCGGCGCCAGCGGAATCGGCCTGGCCAGCGCCAAGCGGATGACGGCCGAGGGCGCGACCGTCGTCATCGGCGACATCGACCCGGCGGCCGGAAGAACCGTCGCCGACGACCTGAACGGCACCTTCGTCCAGGTCGACGTCTCCGACCCGGTCGCGGTGGACGAGCTTTTCGACACGGCCGCCGAGACGCACGGATCCATCGACATCGCGTTCAACAACGCGGGTATCAGCCCGCCCGAGGACGAACTGATCGAGAACACCGGCATCGACGCGTGGCAGCGGGTGCAGGACGTCAACCTCAAGTCGGTGTTCTTGTGCTGCAAGGCGGCGCTGCGCCACATGGTGCCCCAGCAGAAGGGCTCGATCATCAACACGGCTTCCTTTGTGGCCGTGGTGGGTTCGGCGACATCGCAGATCTCCTACACCGCCTCCAAGGGCGGTGTGCTCACAATGTCGCGTGAACTGGGCGTGCAGTACGCGCGCCAGGGGATCAGGGTCAACGCGCTGTGCCCGGGACCGGTGAACACCCCGCTGCTGCGGGAGCTGTTCGCCAAGGATCCCGAACGCGCCGCGCGACGGCTGGTGCACGTCCCGGTCGGGCGGTTCGCCGAACCCGAGGAAATCGGTGCGGCGGTTGCGTTCCTGGCCAGCGACGACGCGTCGTTCGTCACCGCCTCGTCGTTCCTCGTCGACGGCGGCATCAACGGTCACTACGTCACCCCGCTGTAGCGATGTCGGCTGACTCGGAGGTGCCGGTGGCGCACGTCGGCTTCACCGCGGAGGCGGCGGCCGAAGCGCTGCTGCGCCCGGTGCGTGGGGGTAACGCCTTTGAAGACACCGTCGCCCGGCTCCTGCAGACCATCCGGCTCGGCGTGCTGGCGCCCGGTGAGTGCCTACCGCCCGAGCGTGAACTCGCCTCACGGCTCGGGGTCAGCCGTGACACCGTGCGCGAGGCGATCAAGTCGCTGTCCGACGCGGGCTACCTGGTGTCGCGGCGTGGACGGTACGGCGGGACGTTCCTCGCCGACGAGCTGCCGCGACCAACCGGTGAGGCCGATGCGGTCTCATGCGCCGAGATCGACGACGCGTTGCGGCTCCGCGAGATCCTGGAGGTCGGCGCCGCGCGGATGGCGGCCACCCGGACCCTCGCGGCTGCCGAACGCGAGGTGCTGTGGGCCCGGATGATCGACGTCCGCGCCGCCGCCCCCGACGATTACCGCCGTCTCGACTCTCGTCTACACCTGGCGATCGCCGAAGCCGCCGGATCACCGTCGCTGGTCCCACTGCTGGCCGAGAACAGGATGCGGCTCAACGCCCTGCTCGACCAGATTCCGCTGTTGCCACGAAACATCGCCCACTCCGACGAGCAGCACGAGGCGATCGTGCTCGCGATCCTCGCCGGCGACGCCGACGGCGCGGCGTCGGCGATGCGGGCCCACGTCGAGGGGTCCGCGGCGCTGCTGCACGGCTTCCTCGACTAGGCCCCTTTTGTCGCGAGCGCGCGCGTTTGCACACGACACACCGCCGATTTCTCGACATTCGCGAACGCTCATGTGCCCGCGAGCGTGCACAACGGCGCTACATTGAGTCTCGTGAACGAGCCCGTCGGCCAGGTGGACGTCGAACGCGCATCGTCCGCGCTGGCCGACGTCGATACCGCCAGCTGGACGCAGCGGTTCGATCTGTTGTCGGACCCGCATCGCCTCGAGATCCTGCTCACCCTGCATCGGGTTCCCGGGATCCGCGTCGGAGACCTCGCCTCGGCATTGGGCCGGTCGGAAAACGCCGTCTCGCAGGCGCTTCGCGTGTTGCGCCAGCAGGGCTGGGTCAGCGCCACGCGGGTGGGACGGGCCGTCAGCTACCGCCTCGACGACGACATCGTCCACGACCTGCTGCATTGGATCGGCGCCCGGCACGGCTGACTCTGACCAGGGCATTTCACGATTTCCGAATCGTTGCTTCACATCCTCGACCGATCGTCGACGACGTCAGACGAACATGCCCGCCGGCGGGCGGGCACCGACACCGAGGCGGACACCATGAACAACATCCTCGAGAACGCGACCGAACACGATGCCGACCGCCAGCTGAAGGTCAAACACCGGGCACTGTGGGCTTCGGGTGACTACCCGGCCGTCGCGGCCGAGCTGATTCCCGAGCTGGGCCCTGAACTGGTGCGCGCCTGCGCAGTCCGCGCGGGCGACCGCGTGCTCGACGTCGCCGCGGGCTCCGGCAACGCGGCCATCCCGGCGGCCGCCGCGGGAGCGATCGTCACGGCAAGCGATCTCACGCCCGAATTATTCACCGCGGGGCGCGCGATCGCCGAGCGGCACGGAGTCCAGATCGAATGGGTCGAAGCCGATGCCGAGGCGATGCCCTTCGCCGACAACAGCTTTGATGTCGTCATGTCATGTGTCGGTGTGATGTTCGCGCCGCACCACCAGGCCGCCGCCGATGAGCTCGTGCGAGTGTGCCGGCCGGGCGGAACCATCGGAATGATCAACTGGACTCCGGAAGGCTTCATCGGCAACCTGTTCAAGACGATGAAGCCCTACGCGCCGCCGCCACCGCCCGGCGCGAGTCCCGCGCCCCTGTGGGGAGACGAAGCTCATGTGCGGTCGCTGCTCGGCCGCCGGGTGACGGACTTGCGGACGCAGCGGCGAACCGTTCGGATGGACCATTGTCCGAGTCCGCTCGACTTCAGGGAGTATTGGAAGCGCAACTACGGGCCGACGATCGCCACCTATGCGTTCAACGCCGGTCAGCCAGCGCGGATCGCCGACCTCGACCGCGACTTCCTGCAGTTTCTCGACGACTGGAACACCGTCCCGGGGCCGACGGGCACCTCCTATGACGCCGAGTATCTCCTGGTCACCGCCACGAAGCCGGCCCCGGCGCGCTGATTGCCCATACTTGCCGAATACTGCGGACACCCGCTGCGGCCTGGTGAAAGCTGTGAGCGTGACGGTGGTGTTCCGGTTGCTCGGCGACATCGGGGCCGACGTCGACGGTGAACGCGTCGATGTCGGGCATGCGCGACAGCGTGCGGTTCTCGTCGCTTTGCTGATCGACCTCAACCGCCCGGTTCCCTCCGATCAGCTGATCGATCGGGTGTGGGCCGACGAACCGCCCTATCGCGCACGTAATGCGCTGGCCGCGTATGTATCTCGGTTACGAGCAGTCATCGGGCGTAGCGGAGACGCCGAAATCAAGCGGGAGTCCGGCGGTTACGTGCTGGTGGCCGACCCGATGACCGTTGACCTGTACCGCTTCCGGCACCTGGCCAACCAGGCGCGCGCCGCCGTGGATCCCATCGAAGCGCACGACCTGTTCGGCCGGGCGCTGCGGCTGTGGCGTGGCGATCCGTTCGTCACCCTCGACACCCCCTGGCTGAACGAGGTCAGAAGCGCCCTGCACACCGAACGACTGGCCGTCGCGCTGGATCGCAACGATGCCGGGTTGCGGGCCGGCCGACATGCCGAGTTGCTCCCCGACCTGACCACCATGCTGGCGGAGCACCCGCTGGACGAGCGCCTGACGGCGCAGCTGATGTTGGCGCAGTACCGGTGCGGTCGTCAGGCCGACGCCCTCGAGACGTTCCGTACGGTACGTGAACGTCTCGTCGAGGAACTGGGTGCGGATCCGAGTCCGGCGCTGCAGCAGGTGCATGTGCAGCTCCTGGAGGGTGATCCGGAGCGTGCGGCTCTGCCGGTCGGAGCACCCGCGGCCGTCAGCGCGCGACCGCGGACGAACCTTCCACGACGGAGCACCAGTTTCATCGGCCGCGACGACGACGTCGCGCACGTATCGGACGTCTTGCGTGACCGTTCGCTGGTGACGTTGACCGGAGTCGGCGGCGTAGGCAAGACCCGCCTAGCCCTCGAGGCCGCGGCCAGAGCCGAGGCGTGCTTCGCCGACGGCGTCACGCTGGTCGAGCTCGCACCACTGGATGACGTTGCCGCCGTTGGCCATACCGTGGCGACCGCACTTCATCTGCAACAACGCCACGGGCTCGGCATCGAAGAAACAGTGATCGACTACCTGCGAACGAAAAACCTACTGCTGGTTCTGGACAATTGCGAGCACCTGCTCGATGCGGTCGCGCGGCTCATCGACTCGATCGTCGGCAGCTGCCCCGACGTCGTGATCCTGGCCACCAGCCGGGAAGCGATCGGCGTTGACGGGGAACATATCTGGCCCGTATCACCGTTGCCGATCGGCGAGGCCACCCGGCTGTTCGCCGACCGGGCCAAGGCCAGCCGGCCCGATTTCGCGCTGGAGCACGAACCCGTGGGCGCCGTCGCCGAGATCTGCCGACGCGTCGACGGTCTGCCGCTGGCGATCGAACTGGCCGCCGCCCGGATGCGCGCCATGAGCAGTCTCGACGTCGCACGCCGGCTGGACGGTCTGCGGCTGCTCAGCGGAGGCGCCCGGGGGATCCCTCGTCAGCAGAGCCTCGTCGCGACGATCGACTGGTCCTATGAGCTACTCACCGAGGCAGAGCGGCAACTGTTCTCACGGTTGTCCGTCTTTGCCGGCGGCTGCGACCTGGAAGCGGCGCACGCGGTGTGCGGTGGGGGCGAGGAGGACGACACGCTCGATGAGATCACCGGACTCGTTGACAAGTCGATGGTGGGCATGCAGGCGGCGACCGAGCGGACGCGGTACACCGTTCTGGAGATGCTGCGCGCCTACGGCCGCAATCGACTGCAGGTCAACGGTATCGACAAGTCAGTGGCATCGCGGCATGCCGAGTATTTCACCGCGCTGGCCCAATGTGCGGCTGCCGGCATGCACGGCCCCGACGAGCGGACGTGGGTGGACAGATTGCTGCCCGATTACGACAACCTGCGCGTCGCGTTCGAGCACGCGCTGTCGGTCCATGACGTCGACACCGCGCTTCGGCTGGTGACCTCGCTACCCGAAGTCGTCCACCTGCGTCACAGCTACGAGTCGGCCGCCTGGGCCGAGCGCGCCGTCGAGGTGGCCGAATCCACTCATCCGCTCTACGCCGCGGCCGTCGGCTTCGCCGCGCGAGGAGCGTGGAACAGAGGCGAGTTCGACAAGGCCCGGACACTCGCGAACCTCGCGCAGGGGCGTGCGCCCGCGCGTGGCGCCGCCCGGGTCGCCTATCCCGGTGATGTGCTCGCCGACGTCGCGCTGTACGAGGGTGATGCCCAAACGGCTCTGCTGCACTACGAGGCCGAGGCGCAGCGGGCCAGGACTGATTCCGACCCGATTCGTCTGGTGTGGACGCTCTTCTACGTCGCGATATGCCATGCTGCGCTGCACGTCCCGGCCGAAGGGGTAGCCGCGGCGGAAGAGGCGGTGCATGTCGCGGAGGAAACGCGTAATGCCACCGCACAATCGATGGCTCGCTACGCGCTCGGTCTGGTGCTCAAGAAATCCGAGCCCGATCGCGCGCTGCAACTGTTCGACGAGGCTGCCGCGCTGGCCGCATCGGTGCGCAACCTGTGGTGGTACGGCATCGCGCTGATGGAGGCCGCGTCGACCCGGGCCGTGCACGGTGAACCCGCCGAAGCGGCAACCGCTTTCATCGACGTGCTGGATCACTGGGATCGGGTGGGGGACTGGAGTCAACAGTGGCTCAACCTGCGTTACGTGACGCGGTTCTTCGTGCGAGTCGGGGCTGACGACGATGCGCTCGCCCTTCACCGGTCGTTGGTTACCGCCGGAAAGGATTCGCCGCTCAACGACGCCGAAGCAGATCCTGAGCACGTCGGTCCGACGGGCGCCGAGGCGGTGGCGCTCGCCCGGGTAACCCTGCTGCGCTATTGCGATAACTCCCGCTGAACTGCGCGTTTCACATTTCGTCAACGAAGACCGAAGCCGCGCGCGAGACGGTGATGCCGTCACAGTTTCGCGGGAACGGCCCGCGGACGACAAGCGAAGGAGAAAACATCATGGCCACAGTGCTCAACCGGGCGATCGCCGCCGCGTTGCTGTCCGCGGCCCTCGCGACGCCGGCAGTCGCCGGTCTCACCACAGGTACTGCCGCAGCCAAGCCGAGGCAAGCCAATTGCGCAGCGATCGCTGCGTCGGCCGATAGCGCCATTCATGTAGCCAACGTGGCACGTCAACAGGGTGATAAGCAGGCGGAAAAGGATTGGACTCATATTGCCAATCGCACCCTGGACACCTACCACCGGCTTTGCCTCAGCTGAGGCGATGACCGGGCGGGCCATTGGTGCCCGCCCGGTATCGCCGGAGGCCAAAGCTCGCATGAACACCTGTTCAGCTAGACAGGTGTTCGGTGGGAGCTCTAGGCTCGCGGGGTGACCTCTTCGTACGTCGCGATGCACATGAGCGACGGCATCGTCAACGCCCCGACCTCGGTCGTCTTCGGCGTCATCGCTGTCGCCGCCGTCGCGTTCTGCGCGGCCAAAGCCCGAAACGAACTCGATGAGCGCACGGTGCCGCTGGCGGGGCTCGTTGCGGCGTTCATCTTCGCTGTGCAGATGATCAACTTCCCGATCCTCCCCGGCGTCAGCGGCCACCTGCTCGGCGGCGCGCTCGCCGCGATCCTCGTCGGCCCGTTCACCGGGGCGCTGTGCATCGCGATCGTGCTGGTCGTGCAGGCGTTGCTGTTCGCCGACGGGGGTGTGACGGCGCTGGGCACCAACATCGTCAACATGGCAGTGATCGGTTTGGTCGCGGGTTACGGGACCGCAGTGCTCCTGTACTCCGTTGCGCGCAGGCGCCGGGACGTCCCGGTGGCCGGGCTGGGCGCCATCGCGTTCGTCGCCGCACTGATCGGAACCATCTGTGCAGCAATGGGATTCGTTGTCGAATACGCGATCGGTGGAGCGGCCACCACGTCGCTGGGCGCGGTCACCGGCTACATGCTCGGCACCCATGCGCTGATCGGCATCGGGGAGGGCGTGATCACTGCGGTCACCGTGATGGCGGTCGCCCGTTCGCGTCCCGACCTGGTCTACCTGTTGCGCCGGAGCCGGCAGGGGGTCGCGGTATGAGGTCGCGCTGGCAGTTCTGGGCGGTGTTCGCGGTCGTCACGCTGCTGATCGCCGGCGCGGTGTCGTACTTCGCCAGTTCCAGTCCTGACGGGCTCGACTCGACGACGCTGCGCGGGTGCGAGGTCGTCGAGACCGCCGGCGGCGAGGAACTCACCGGACAGTGCATCGCGCAGCACGCCGAGGAACACAGCCTGGCGTCGTCCCCGCTCGCCGACTACGCGATCGGTGGACGCGACGGCACCGGTGGGATCGCCGGGATCATCGGCGTGCTCGCGACGGTTGTCGTCGCCGGATCGGTGTTCTGGCTGATTGCGCGCAGCCGCAAAGTGACCGACCGCAACGGATCTAGCTGACCATGGGCGCGGGCGCTCATCCCCTCTACAGGCACGACGAGTCGGTCGTGCACCGCGCCCCCGCCGAGGTGAAGGTCGTCTGCCTTCTGGTGTTCGTGCTCGCGGTCGTCGCGACGCCGCGGGAGATGTTCTGGCCCTTCGCCGTCTACGCCGCGATAGTCGTCGGCGTCTGGCGTCTGGCACGAATTCCGCTGCGGTGGGTTCTGCCGCGGATGCTGATCGAAGCGCCGTTCCTCATCCTGGCCGTGCTGCTGCCGTTCGCCGAAGGGGGCGAGCGCATCGACGTTGCGGGGATGCAGCTCTCGGTCGCCGGGTTGTGGGCGGCATGGGGCATCGTCATCAAGGGCACCCTCGGGGTCGCGGCGGCCTTGACTCTGGCCGCCACCACCTCGACGACCGAATTGCCCACCGCGCTAGGCCGGCTCGGAGTGCCCGCGGTCGCGACGTCGGTTCTGGTGCTGATGATTCGGTACGTCGACCTGCTGGCCGCCGAGACGAGCCGGATGCGTATGGCGCGCATTTCGCGTGGCGATTCGCCGCGCGCCCTGCACCAGGCGGGCGCGATCGCCAAGGGCATCGGCGCACTGTTCCTGCGGTCCTATGAACGAGGTGAGCGGGTCTACGTCGCGATGCTGTCGCGCGGGTTCGACGGCAACGCACCGGATCTGGCCGTGATCGGCGCGCCACCACGGGCGGTCGCGTCGCAGTGGGTGATCGTGATGGCACCGGCCGTAGCCGCGGTCGCGGTTGCGACGGCCGCGTGGGTGCTGTGATGAACGCGATCACGATCGAGGGCCTGCGCCACGTGTACCCGGACGGTCACGTGGCCCTCGACGGTGTCGACCTGACCGTGTCCCGCGGGGAACGCATCGCCGTGCTGGGGCCCAACGGCGCGGGCAAGACCACTCTCATGCTGCACCTCAACGGTGTACTCGCCGCGACATCGGGCACGGTGCGGATCGGCGATGTCGCGCTGTCCCGCAAAACACTTCACGATGTGCGCAGGCGCGTGGGCCTCGTATTCCAAGACCCCGACGACCAATTGTTCATGCCGACCGTCGCACAGGACGTGGCGTTCGGTCCCGCGAACTTCGGGTTGCGCGGCGACGAGCTGGCCGACCGGGTGCGAGAAGCGCTGGAGACGGTGTCGCTCACCGAAGAGGCCGACCGCAGCCCCACCCACCTGTCGGCGGGCCAGCGTCGCCGCGCGGCGTTGGCGACCGTGCTGGCATGCCGGCCCGACATCCTGGTGCTCGACGAACCGTCGGCGAACCTCGATCCCGTCGCCCGCCGGGAATTGGCCGAGACATTGTCCGCACTGGACTCCACGATGCTGATCGTCACCCACGACCTGCCCTACGCCGCCCTGCTGTGCGAGCGGGCGGTCGTGATGGACCGCGGCGTAATCGTGGCCGACGGCCCCATCCGCGATGTCCTGGCCGACGCCGAACTGCTTGCCGCGCACCGGCTGGAGCTGCCGTGGGGCTTCGAGGTGCCGGCCCGCTAGCGACTAGTGCCGTCGCGAGGGCGGCCAGGGGGGCTCACCGCACAGCGCCAGCAAGGCGTTCTCGATGACCTCCGGCAGCGCGGGGTGAATCCAGTACTGCCCGCGCGCCATCTCCTGCGCGGGCAGGTCGAACGCCATGCCCTGGATGACCGGCTGGATCAGCGATGACGCCTGATGGCCCATGATGTGGGCGCCCAGGAGCAGTCCGGTGTCGTCGTCGACGATGAGCTTGGCGATACCCACGGTGTCCTCCATCGCCCATCCGTAGGCGACGTCTGCGTAGTCCTGGATCTTGACCCTCATCCGGAAACCCCGTGCGCGCGCCTCGTTTTCGGTCAATCCGACGCTGGCGATCTGCGGGTCGGTGAAGACTGCCGACGGCACATGACGGTGGTTGGCCGGCATCAGCGCGTCCGTGTCATCCCAGTCCTGCAGGAGATTGTGCTTGACCACGCGCGCCTCGTGGTTGGCCACATGCTTGAGCTGATAGTCCGAGGAAACGTCGCCGAGCGCGAAAACGCCGCGCGCCGTTGTGCGTTGATATTCGTCGACGACGACCTGTCCGCTCGCGGTCACCTTCACTCCGGCGTTCTCGGCGTCGAGCGTGTCACCGTTGGGGACGCGGCCGGTGGCCACCAACAGCGCGTCACCGCGCAGCGTCGAGCCGTCCTGGCAGGTGACTTCGACGCCGCCGTCGACCTCGTGCGCGTCGACGAGCTCGTGATGGTTGCGCACTTCCCACTTCTTGGCGGCGATGTCGGTGAAGCGCATCGCGATCTCGTCGTCGTGGCCGCGCAGCAGGCTGCTGCCGCGGATCAGCAGCGTGATGCGGCTGCCGAGTGACGAGAAGATGTGGGCGAACTCGCAAGCGACATAACCGCCGCCGACGATGATGAGATGCTCGGGTAGATCGGTGATCCGCATGATCGTGTCGCTGGTGTGGTACGGCGCACCGCATTCGGTGACCGCGTCTGGCACCACCACCCGGGATCCGGCCGCGATCACCACCTGGTCGGCGGTGAACTCGTCGCCGTCGTCGGTGCGCAGCGCGTACCGGCCGTCGGGCCGGGTGGGCGCAAACCTGGTGTGGCTGGAGAACACCTGCACGTTCGGTGAGGAGCGGCGGTAGTTCTCTCCCGCGACGGCCAGCGGGTCGATCCGACCGAACACCCGCGAGACGATGTCGGGCCAGCGCACCGCGTCGATGTGCGCGTCGACGCCGTATCGCGCCGCGTCCCTGACGTTGTCGGCGATACCGGCCGCGTAGACGAACATCTTCGTCGGGATGCAGCCGACATTGAGGCAGGTGCCGCCGAACACACTCTGCTCGCAGATCGCGATCTTCTTGTCGATGTAGCGCTCGTCGAGAATGGAGTTGCCCGAGCCGGTTCCGATGATCGCGATGTCGAAGTGCGTCATGACGACCAGCCTCCTGGGGAACGGGTGACAGCGGAGCCGCGGGCGGCCGGGTCGAGGTACCAATCCAGCCACCGGTCCAGTTCGTCGTAGGCGGCCTGCCGCGCGTCGGGTACCGACAGGAACACGTCGTGCTTGGCATCGACGATGGGCACGATCGTGGTCCGGTTTCCGATGCACCCCGCCCATCGGGCGATCTGTCTGACGTCGAGCACCGCATCGCCACGCTGAATCGCGTCAGGGTTCCTGACCTCGCGCACGCTGCGGTCCGAGCGCAGGATGAGGTTGGGCACACCGACGTCGAGACCGCGGTGAAGTGTCGCGTGGCCGCGGCGGATCGCGGCGATCCAGCCCGTGGTGACGGGAAAGCCGCCCACGGGCTTCCACTTCAGGTCGTAGTCGAAGTCGCCGTGGTAATCGCGGTGCAGCGACGAACCGTATCCACCCTCGCTCGGCGGACGCACCACCAGCCGCTTTCTCACCCGCGAGACGGCGCCCAGCGCGGCACGCGTCGGCGCGGCCCGCAGGATCGACGGTCCCTGCAGGTCGAGCCACGGGCTGTTCAGCACGAGGCCACCGATGCGTTTGCCTCCGGTCAGCCCGCCGCGACGCAACCGGTCCAACCACAGCGACACGATGAGTCCACCGGCCGAGTGCCCGTACACCAGGACCTCGGCCGGGGACACCGCGCCGATGACGTCGAGTGCACGCTCGAGTTCGACGTCGTAGCGGGCCAGGTCGGTGGTGAAGTGAGGCGTCTGGCCCTCACGCCACGACCGTCCGCATTTGTGCAGGTCGATCGCGTAGAAGGCGAATCCGCGACCGGCGAAGTGGTCGGCGAGCTCGGTGTTGAAGAAGTAGTCGGTGAAGCCGTGTACCAACAGCACCGCGCGCGTGGCCGACCGATCCGGTTCGCCGCGGCGCACCAGGGTGGCGACGAGCTCGCCCTCCCCGTCCGGGTCCGCGCCGAGGGCCATCGTGTGCTGCCAGTAGCCCGGCAGCACGTCTGGCTTCCAGTCGAGCACGACAGCAACGATAGTCGCGACTGCCCGTGCCGCCGGGTGAAGCGGGGCCGACGGGTTGTGCGGGCGGGGATCGCGCGGGGATTGAGAACGCCGTTTGCGGGCTAACCTGATGATCGACCATGACCGGGGCCGGATTTCACTGGCCGCCGCGAGAGACCGAGTCCAGTCGGGGGAACTGAGAGTGTCTGACGAACCGAGGAAGACCGACGTCGTGCTCATCGGGGCCGGCATCATGAGCGGAACATTGGCCGCCTTGCTGCGGCTGCTGGAGCCGGACTGGTCGATCACACTGATCGAGCGCCTTGACGCGGCGGCCGCCGAAAGCAGCGATGCGTGGAACAACGCGGGCACCGGCCACTCGGCGCTGTGCGAGTTGAACTACACCCCGCAACAGCCCGACGGGTCGATCGACATCTCGAAGGCGGTGCGCGTCAACGAACAGTTCCAGATGACGCGCCAGTTCTGGGCGTACGCGGTGGAGAACGGGTTGATCAGCGATCCGCGCAGTTTCCTCAACCCGATCCCGCACGTGAGCTTCGTGCACGGCGAGGACAACGTGAAGTATCTGCGGCGCCGCTACGACACGTTGGTGACGAACCCGCTGTTCGCACGCATGGAGTACATCGAGGACGAGGACGAGTTCGCGCGGCGGCTGCCGCTGATGGCCGAAAAGCGCGACTTCTCCGAACCGGTCGCGCTCAACTGGACCGACCAGGGCACCGACGTCGACTTCGGTGCCCTGTCCCGCCAGTTGCTGGGCTACGTCGCCCAGCGCGGTATGACCACATACTTCGGGCACGAGGCACGCGATCTGCGCCAGGAGTCCGACGGTTCGTGGACCCTCAAACTGGCCAATCTACGCACCGGGCGCACCAGCAAGCTCAGGGCCGGCTTCGTGTTCGTCGGCGCGGGCGGCGGGGCGTTGAACCTGTTGCAGAAGGCAGGCATGAAGGAGGCCAAGAACTTCGGCGGCTTCCCGGTCAGCGGCAAGTTCCTGCGCACGGACGTCTCGCGCCTGACCAATGCGCATCGGGCCAAGGTGTACGGGCAGCCTCCGGTGGGCGCGCCGCCGATGTCGGTTCCACACCTGGACGCGCGCGTCATCAACGGCCGGTCCTGGTTGCTGTTCGGGCCGTTCGCGGGCTGGTCACCGAAATTCCTCAAGCAGGGCGATGTGTTCGACCTGCCCGAATCCATCACGCTCAACAACGTCGCGTCGATGGTCAACGTCGCACTCACCCAGTTCGGACTGCTCAGGTACCTGGTGGGCCAGCTGATGCTGTCGGATGCCGAGCGAATCGAAGCGTTACGCGAATTCGCGCCCAGTGCAACGGAATCGGACTGGGAGCTCAACGTGGCGGGGCAACGGGTGCAGGTCATCTGCGGTAAGAGCGGCAAGGGTGTGCTGGACTTCGGCACCACCGTGCTCACCTCCGGTGACGGCACCATCGCCGGGCTGCTCGGCGCATCCCCGGGCGCCTCCACCGCGGTGCCCGCGATGATCGAGGTGCTGCAACGCTGTTTCGCCAAGCGCTATTCGGCGTGGGAGTCCAAGATCAAGGACATGGTGCCTTCGCTGGGACACGAGTTGTCGTCCGAGCCGGCGCTGTTCGACGAGGTGTGGTCGCACGGAACGCGGGTGCTGCGTCTTGACGAGTCCTCGGCGGTGGCCACGGGATGACGGTTGCGCTGCGCCGCAGTTGGTCTCGCGACCTCGACGCCGCAACGCTCTACGAACTGCTCAAGCTGCGGGTCGAGGTCTTCGTCGTGGAGCAGGCCATTCCGTATCCCGAACTGGACGGCCGCGATCTGCTCGCCGAGACGCGGCATTTCTGGCTGGAAACCGCCACCGGTGAGGTCATTTCGACGCTGCGTCTGATGGAGGAGCATCCCGGTGGGCAGAAGGGTTTCCGCATCGGGCGGGTGTGCACCAAACGCGAGGCGCGCGGGCGTGGGCACACCACCCGGCTGCTGCAGGCCGCGCTGGCCGAGGTGGGCGACTATCCCTGCCGCATCGACTCGCAGACGTACCTGGCCGATATGTATGCCCGCCTCGGCTTCGTCCGCGACGGAGAGGAGTTCATGCAGGACGGCATTCCGCACGTCCCTATGCTGAAGCCGTGACCTATCCCTTCAGCGCGATCGTCGGACATGACCGTCTGCGGCTGGCGCTGCTGCTGTGCGCGATCCGACCCGACATCGGCGGGGTGCTGATCCGCGGGGAGAAGGGCACCGCGAAGTCGACGGCGGTGCGGGGGCTGGCCAAGGTGCTGGAAACGGCCGCCGCGGCAGACGGGGCGTCGGGCGTTACGGGTCAGCTGGTCGAACTGCCGATAGGTGCCACCGAGGACCGGGTGGTCGGCTCGCTGGACCTGCAGAAGGTGTTGCGCGACGGTGAGCACGCGTTCTCGCCGGGGCTCCTCGCCCGCGCGCACGGCGGCGTGCTCTACGTCGACGAGGTGAACCTGCTGCACGACCATCTGGTCGACGTGCTGCTCGACGCCGCGGCGATGGGCCGGGTGCACGTCGAGCGCGACGGGGTGTCGCACAGTCACGAGGCACGCTTCGTTCTGATCGGCACGATGAATCCCGAAGAGGGCGAACTGCGTCCGCAGCTGCTCGACCGGTTCGGCCTCACCGTCGACGTGCGGGCATCGCGCGACGTCGACGTGCGCGTCGAGGTGATCCGGCAGCGTATGGCGTACGAGGCCGATCGCGCCGGGTTCGCGCAGCGCTACGCCGAAGCCGACGCCGAGCTGGCACGGCGTGTCGCGACGGCCCGCAGGTCGGTCAATTCGGTTTCGTTGCCGGACAGCGAATTACGTCGCATAGCGGCGCTGTGCGCGGCGTTCGACGTCGACGGGATGCGCGCCGACCTGGTGGTCGCCAGGACCGCCGTCGCGCACGCCGCGTGGCGCGGGGCCGACGTGGTGTCCGAGGAGGACATCCGGGTGGCCGCCGAACTTGCGCTGCCGCACCGCCGACGCCGCGACCCGTTCGACGATCCCGGCCTCGACCCAGGCCAACTCGACGACGCGATGGCCCAGGCCGACGAGGCCACCGACGAGAACCCCGACCCCGAGCCGCCAGGCGGTGGCGCGTCATCGCCGGAGGGTGACGGCCGCGACGGGCAACCGTCGCAACGGGATTCGGGTGGTGTTTCACGACCGAGCGCCGCACCCTCGGCGGTGTTCCGCACCCGCTCACTGGTGGTGCCCGGGGTGGGCGAGGGGGCGCCCGGTCGCCGGTCGCGGGCGCGTAATCGCACCGGCAAGACGATTTCGGCCACGTCCGACGGTCGGACCGGTCACGGTGTGCACGTGTTCGGCACCCTGCTGGCGGCCGTGGAGCGGCAAGGGAGGCCAGGAGCGCCCCGGCCGCAGCCCGGTGATGTGCGGCGCGCGATCCGGGAGGGCCGCGAAGGGAATTTGGTGATCTTCGTGGTCGACGCGTCGGGTTCGATGGCCGCGCGCGACCGGATGTCCGCGGTCGGCGGCGCGGCGCTGTCGCTGCTGCGCGACGCCTATCAGCGGCGCGACAAGGTCGCCGTCATCACATTCCGCCGGCGCGCCGCGAAAGTCTTGCTGCCCCCGACGTCGTCGGTGCATATCGCGAGCCGGCGGCTGGCCCGCTTCGACACCGGCGGTAAGACGCCTCTGGCGGAAGGTCTGTTGGCGGCCCGCGACCTGGTCATCCGGGAGAAGGCCCGCGACCGCGCGCGGCGCAGTCTGGTGGTGGTGCTGACCGACGGGCGCGCCACCGGCGGTGCCGACCCGTTGGGGCGTACGCGATCGGCCGCCGCGCGGTTGGTGGCCGAAGGCGCCGCCGCCGTCGTGGTGGACTGCGAAACGTCGTATGTGCGGCTGGGCTTGGCCGAAGCGCTCGCCGAACAACTGGGCGCCCCGGCGGTGCGGCTGGCCCAACTCCGGGCGGACAGCCTCACCGACGTCGTCCGCACCGCCGCCTGAAAGGGGTTTTCGTATGCCTCAGGGTCAGCCGCTGACGGTTCCCGACGACGGGTTGACCACCCGCGCGCGCCGCAACGCTCCGCTCTTCGCCGTGCACACCGGTGCGGGTAAGGGCAAGTCGACCGCGGCGTTCGGCATGGCGCTGCGCGCATGGAATCAGGGTTTCGACATCGCGGTGTTCCAGTTCGTCAAGAGCGCCAAGTGGAAGGTGGGTGAAGAAGCGGCCTTTCGCGAGCTCGGCAAGCTGCACGACGAGCACGGCGTCGGGGGGCCGGTGCAGTGGCACAAGATGGGGTCGGGGTGGTCCTGGTCGCGCAAACACGGCGACGAGGTGGACCACGCCGCCGCGGCCGCCGACGGCTGGGCCGAGATCGCGCGGAGGCTCGCCGACGAACGCCACGACTTCTATGTGCTCGACGAGTTCACCTACCCGCTGAAGTGGGGCTGGATCGACGTGGACGAGGTGGTCGAGACGATCCGTTCGCGACCCGGGAGGCAGCACGTCGTCATCACCGGGCGCGACGCCCCGCAGCAGTTGCTCGATGCCGCGGATCTGGTCACCGAGATGACCAAGGTCAAGCACCCGATGGACGTCGGCCGCAAGGGCCAGAAGGGCATCGAGTGGTGACCCTCCTTCGCGCTACTCGCCCTGACCGCGCGAGCGTGCGTGTTTGCATACGACACGC
>NZ_LQIX01000054.1 GCF_001500045.1 Mycobacterium sp. GA-1199 | reverse complement strand
GGGGCGGGGCCCGCGGCGGGGGCCCGGCGGGGGGCGGGGCGGGGGGGGGGGGGGGGGGGGGGGCCGTCGCGGGCGCCCCCCGACAGCGCTGCGAGGCGACGTGGGGCGTGGGTCTGACCGGTGTCGCCGGTCCCGAACCGCACGGTGGACACCCCGTCGGAACGGTATTTCTCGGTATCGCCGGACCGGTCGAGACCGACGTCGTCGAGTTGCGCCTGGACGGATCGCGGTGGGAGATCCGCCTCGCGGCGGTCCGGGAGGCCGTCGTCCGCCTGCGGTCGGTCCTCGTTCGACAGTGATCTGCGTTATTCGGGAACCAACCGGCCCGCCTTCAGCGTTGCCCCTTTAGATCCCAGCCACTCACTCCGAAGGGAGAAGCACGATGACGGCATTGCTGCGCGAGGTGATCGGCGACGTCCTGCGTCGTGCCCGCGTCGATCAGGGACGCACCCTGCGCGAAGTGTCGGACACCGCCCGGGTCAGTTTGGGCTACCTCTCGGAGGTCGAACGCGGCCGCAAGGAAGCCTCGAGCGAATTGCTCAGCGCCATCTGCGGAGCCCTGGACGTCCCGCTCTCCCGGGTGCTCTTCGACGCCGGTCAGGAGATGGAGCGTGAGGAGAGCGCCGCCTTCGCCGGTGCCGCCAATATCGACGCCACCACCAAGGTGGTCATTCCTCAGGTCGTGTCGATGGCGGTCGCCTGACGCGCCGAGCAGACTGTGGCGATGCGCGCCGACCCGATAGATTGGGCAGCACGGAAAGCCGGGCCGGCGAGTCCGACACAACGACACGAAGGCGGAGTGAACTGACATGGCCAATCCGTTCGTCAAGGCGTGGAAGTACCTCATGGCGCTGTTCAGCTCCAAGGTGGACGAATACGCCGACCCGAAAGTGCAGATTCAGCAGGCCATCGAGGAAGCCCAGCGCCAGCATCAGGCCCTGACCCAGCAGGCCGCCCAGGTGATCGGCAACCAGCGTCAGCTGGAGATGCGTCTGAACCGCCAGCTCGCCGACATCGAGAAGCTGCAGGTCAACGTGCGGCAGGCATTGACGCTGGCCGACCAGGCCGTCGCCAACGGTGACGCCGCCAAGGCCACCGAGTACAACAACGCCGCCGAAGCGTTCGCAGCGCAGCTGGTGACCGCAGAGCAGAGCGTCGAGGATCTCAAGACCCTGCACGATCAGGCGCTCAACGCGGCCGGCCAGGCCAAGAAGGCCGTCGAGCAGAACGCGATGATGCTGCAGCAGAAGATCGCCGAGCGCACCAAGCTGTTGTCACAGCTCGAACAGGCCAAGATGCAGGAGCAGGTCAGCTCGTCGCTGCGCTCAATGAGCGAGTTGGCCGCCCCCGGCACCACGCCCAGCCTCGACGAGGTGCGTCAGAAGATCGAGCGCCGGTACGCCAACGCCATGGGCGAGGCCGAGCTGGCGCAGAACTCGGTCCAGGGCCGGATGCTGGAGGTCCAGCAGGCGAGCGTGCAGATGGCCGGGCACTCCCGGCTGGAGCAGATCCGCGCCTCGATGCGCGGCGAGCAGTTGCCCGCGGGCGGTAACGCCGCCCCGCAGCCCGCGACTCCGGCGACCAATCCGCAGCAGGCGACACCGGAAAACCCGCTGTCTCAATAGTTCGTGAGGACACCAGTGCGTTCGCAAAACCGTCGACCCGAGCCGTGGCGTTCGATGGTGCAGCGGGGTGTCCAAAACGGCATCGACACGGCCGCCGAATGGTCCGATGTACTGGCCGACAAGCTGAATGCCGCCGCCGACCCCCGCGCAAAGCTGCTCCGTAAGCGGCGCTGGGCGCTGCGGCTCACCGTGTTCTTCACGATCTCCTGCGTGTTCTGGATCGGCGTGACCGGCGTGGTGGCGGCCTGGGATGTTCCCGCATGGGCGCTGCTCATCCCGTCGCCGATCGCGGTCGGCGCCGCTTTCCTGGCCACGCTGACGTTCCTGCGGTACCGGTGGCTGCGACGCGCGCCGCTGCCCCCTCCGCGGTCCCGTGCCACCCGCAGGCTCCCTCCGTGGGGTTCGGCCGCACGCCAACCGATGGCGGCGCTGGCCGCCTCCGAGCGCGGATTCTTCTCGCTGCTCGGAGTCCTGGAGCGGGGGCGGATGCTGCCGCCGGATGAACTCCGCGAACTGAGCGCCGCGGCCAACCAGACCGCGACGACCATGGGCGCCACCGCGAACGAAGTGATGTCGATGGAGCGCGCGATCCGCGCGACCCCGCAGTCGCGCGCCCACCTGGCGCCCACCATTGCGGCGTTCACGGCGCAACTCGATCACGGGGCGCGGCAGTACAGCGAAATGGTCAACGCCGCAGCGCAACTGGTGTCGGCGGCGAACGCCGGACCGACGTCCACCTCACCGATGTGGCAACAGCGCTACCGCGACGAGTTGTCCAACGCCACCGACCGGCTCGTCGGCTGGGCCGAGGCGTTCAACGAACTCGGCCACGTTCGCGGCGCTTGACTACATCGTCGGCCGCAGCGCTGGGAACACGGTCGCGACCAGCCCGCGCACCGTGGCCTTGAGGAAGTCCCAGGTGTCGAAGTAGTCGCGCCACAATGTGATTCGACCGGCGTGCACCTCGAAGGTTCCGCACACCCAGAACTGAAGGCGCACCGGTCCGAACACCAGCGCATCGGTGCGTTCGGTGAGCACGGAGTTGCCGTCGGCGGCGATGCGGTGGATCTTCACCTCGAAGCCGAGCCGACCCTGACCCCGGCGCATCAGGCCGATGATGCGCTGACGCCCGCGGATCGTGGGATAGCCGACGTTGTGCCATTCGGCGTGATCGGCGAGCAGGCCGTCGGCGGTGTCGAAATCCTCGTCCTGCAGGGCGTACAGGAACGTCTCCACCGCCCGGATGTTGTCGACGTCGGTTCTCGCTTCGGAAGCCTGGTCGGTCATGGCGCAAGCGTAGTGCCGCAGCGCTGTGGCACGGTAGCCCAATGCGCGTCGCAGTTGTTGCCGGCCCTGATCCGGGGCATGCTTTTCCGGCGATCGCACTTTGTCTTCGTTTTCTGGCCAACGGGGATTCACCGACGCTGTTGACCGGGACCCGATGGCTGGACACGGCACGTGGAGAGGGCATCAAGGCCTGCGAACTGGACGGTCTGGATCCCACGGCCGCCGACGACGACGCCGACGCGGGCGCCAAGATCCACCAACGGGCGGCCCGGATGGCGGTGCTCAACAGGGATCGGATCGCCGCACTCGAACCTGATCTGGTGGTCTCCGATTCGATCACCGCGTGCGGCGGGCTGGCCGCCGACCTGCTGGGCGTGCCCTGGGTCGAGCTGAACACCCACCCGCTGTACCGGCCGTCGAAGGGCCTGCCCCCGATCGGCAGCGGGCTGGCGGCCGGAACGGGTGTGCGGGGGCGGCTGCGCGACGCGGCGCTGCGCGCACTCAGTGCGCGGTCGTGGCGCGCCGGGCTCCGGCAGCGATCCGCGGCCCGCGTCGGGATCGGCCTGCCCGCCGAGGATCCGGGACCGCTGCGACGTCTCATCGCGACCCTGCCCGCCCTGGAGGTGCCGCGACCGGACTGGCCGGCCGAGGCCGTCGTCGTCGGCCCTTTGCACTACGAGCCGACGACTGCGGTGCTGACGCTGCCCGCCGGTGACGGCCCGGTCGTGGCGGTGGCCCCGTCGACGGCGACCACGGGTGCGGGCGGACTCACCGACCTGGCGCTGGACGTGTTGGTGCCCGGCGACGTCCTGCCCGCCGGTGCGCGGGTGGTGGTGTCGCGGCTCGACGGGCCTGATCGCGAGGTGCCGCCGTGGGCCGTGGTCGGGCTCGGCCGCCAGGACGAGCTGCTGGCCGAGGCGGACGTGCTGATCTGCGGCGGTGGACACGGGACGGTTGCCAAGGCGCTGCTGGCCGGTGTGCCGATGGTGATCGTGCCGGGCGGCGGGGACCAATGGGAGATCGCCAATCGTGTTGTGCGCCAGGGGAGTGCGCAGTTGGTGCGTCCTCTCACTCCGGATGGGTTGGCGCAGGCGGTGCGCGAGGTGTTGAGCACTCCTGGCTACCGTGAGGCCGCGCGGCGGGCCGGGGCGACGGTCGCCGACGTCGATGATCCGGTACAGGTGTGCCATGAAGCACTGAGGGCCACAGCGTAGTTTGGGCTCGTGCGCTTGACGGAATTTCATCAGCTCGTCGAGGAACAGTTCGGCCCCGTGCGCGGCTCGTCCCTGCTCGTCGACCACGTCCTGAGCGGGTTGGATGGGCGCACCGCAGAGCAGGCCATCGAGGACGGCGTCGAACCGCGCGACGTGTGGCGCGCGCTGTGCTCGGACTTCGACGTCCCGCGCGATCAGTGGTGACCGGCTAGCGTTTGTCCTCGGCGCGACCGGCGCCTGTGGTGTGTGACGGGCCCACCCGGTCGTCGTCGCGGTCGGACTCCGGCATCTGTGACGCCGGCTGTTCGTCGGCGGGGGAGGCGGTCGCACCGTCCACGGTCTCGCTCGGCGGCGGCGCCTTGCTCGCGGCATCGGTGGCCGGCTTCACCGCACCCGCGGTGCGTTCGCCGCCGTCGTCGCCGGAGCCTTCCGGCTTGGCCGACGTCTGCCGCCCCTCGTACGGTGGGATCTCGGGTTCGACATCCTTGGGGGGTTCGTTGGTGAATCCCGGCCGGAAGTCCGGCTTACCGCCGTCCTCGTGTGCGGGGACGGACTCGTCACCGCGATAGGTGTCCGACGGACGGTCCGCCGGCCCGCCCGAGGGTTGATCGGATCCGGTTCCGCGCTTGCCTCGTTCCTCCGGCTCTGACATGACAATCACTCCTCACTTGTCGCCGCGGAATCTGCGGCGATGACTAGACGGCCGCTATGCGCGCTGGCCCAGGACCAGCGCCGTTTCACGGTGCAACCGACCGAAGTTGTAGTAGGCCGCGCAGGCGCCCTCGGGGGATACCATGCAGGTCCCGATCGGTGTCTCCGGCGTGCACGCGGTTCCGAAAACTTTGCACTCCCACGGTTTGATGACTCCTTTGAGCACCTCGCCGCACTGACACGCTTTCGGGTCGGCCACGCGCACACCCGGCATGGCGAAGGTGCGTTCGGCGTCGAAGTCGGCGTAGTCGGGGTGGAGCCGCAGCGCGCTCTGCGAGATGAAACCCAGCCCCCGCCACTCGAAATGCGGTCGCAGCTCGAACGTTTGGGCCATCAACTTGAGCGCCTGGGTGTTGCCTTCGGGACGCACCACCCGCGTGTACTGGTTCTCGACCTCGCAGCGGCCGTCGCGGATCTGCTGCAGCAGCATATGCACCGACGCGAGGATGTCGAGCGGTTCGAACCCAGCCACCACCATCGGTTTTCCGTACACGTCGGGGACGAACCGGTACGGGCGCAACCCGACCACCGTCGAGACGTGTCCGGGTCCGAGGAATCCGGACAGACGCAGGTCGGGAGACTCCAGGATCGCCTTGATCGGTGGAACGATCGTGACGTGGTTACAGAAGACGCTGAAGTTACCCACGCCCAACGCTTTCGCGCGCACAAGCGTCACGGCGGTGGACGGCGCGGTGGTCTCGAAGCCCACTGCGAGGAACACGACCCGCTTGTCGGGATTGTCGAGCGCGATCTTGAGCGCATCCAGCGGTGAGTACACGAAGCGCACATCGGCGCCGCGGGCCTTCGCCTCGAGGAGGTTGCCCCGCGATCCCGGCACTCGCATCATGTCACCGAACGTCGTGAAGATGACGTCCGTTTGTTCGGCCAGCCACATCGCGTCGTCGACGCGTCCCATCGGGATGACGCACACCGGGCACCCGGGCCCGTGCACCAGCTCGACCGTCTCCGGCAGCAGATGCTCGATGCCGTGGCGGTAGATGGTGTGGGTGTGGCCGCCGCACACCTCCATGAACTTGAACTCGTCGTCACCGGCGAGGTCGGTGATGGATCTGACCAGCGCGCGTGCGGCGGCCGGGTCGCGGAATTCGTCGACGAATCTCATGACTTGCCTCTCAAGCGATTTCGGACGAGTTGAACGCTTCGATCTCGGCGGCGTAGTCGGCGCCCATCTTCTGCACCTGGTCGAGGGTGAGCTTCGCCTCGCGTTCGTCGATCTTGGCCATCGCGAACCCGACGTGCACCAGGACCCAGTCACCGACCTGCAGGTTGTCGTCGGCCAGCAGTCGAACGCTGATGATTCTGCGTACGCCGTTGACGTCGACCTTGGCCAGCGACTGTTCGGCGTCGACGATGTCGACCACCTGACCGGGGATACCGAGGCACATGTGCTCTCCTCTCAACAGATCCGCGGCAGGGGGTCGCCGACGAGCATGTCGACGATTCGGCTGCCGCCGAACGACGTTCGTAGCGCGACGATTCCGTGGGGTTCGGGGACGATCTCGCCGACCACCGCGGCCCGCGTGCCCTGCGGATGGGCGCGCAACGCGGACACCGCCGCATCGGCTTCGTCGGCGGGCACCACGGCGACGAACTTGCCTTCGTTCGCCACATAAAGCGGGTCGATGCCGAGCATGTCGCACGCCCCGAGCACCTGCGGCAGGACGGGCAGTCTCTCCTCGTCCAAGATCATCGCGAACGGCGCGTCCTTGACGAGTTCGTTGGCCACCGTGCCCACACCGCCGCGGGTCGCGTCGCGCATCCATCTGGTCGACGGCGCCGCGGTCAGCAGCAGCTCGACGAGTTCGTGCACCGGCGCGGTGTCCGAGGCGATGTCGGCGTCGATGGCCAGGTCGCCGCGCGCCAGCATGACGGCCATCCCGTGCTCACCGATTGTGCCGGACAGCACGACCTTGTCGCCGGGCCGCACGCTGTCCCGGGACAGTCGCCGGCCCTCGGGAATCAATCCCATGCCTGCGGTGCAGATGTAGACGCCGTCGGCGGCGCCCCGGCCGACGACCTTCGTGTCGCCGGTGACGATCTGCACGCCCGCGTTCAGCGCGGCTTCGCCCATGTCCGCGACGATCTCGCGCAGTTCGGCGATCGGGAAGCCCTCCTCGATCACGAACGCCGCAGAGAGCCACTGTGGGCGGGCGCCGGAGACGGCCAGGTCGTTGATCGTGCCGTGCACCGCGACATGGCCGATGGAGCCGCCGGGGAAGCGCCGCGGCGACACCACGTAGGAGTCGGTGGAGAAGGCCAGCCGTTCGCCCAAGGGCGTCCGCACCGCGGCCGCGTCACCGAGTTGTTCGAGCTCGTCGTTGCGGAAGGCCTCGAGGAACACCGCGTCTACGAGCGCGGCCGACGACTTGCCGCCCGCCCCGTGCGCGAGCGTCACCACGTCGTCGAGCAGTCGCGGTCGTCGCTGACGGAACTTGTCGATCCGTTCCAGCACCCGGTCTTCGCGTTCGGACGCGCTCGCAGCTCGTGTCATGGGGAATGTGCTCCGTTCAGTGCGCGGGCCGAATCGGTGTACAGCTGCTCCTGGACCACCGACCAGAGTTGGTAGCCAAGCATCGCGTGGCTCTCCTGGATGCGGTGGATGCTCTGCGAGTGGACGGTGAAACAGAAGTCGAGGTCGTCGGCGGCCGCCATCCGTCCGCCGTCGTGGCCGGAGAAGCCCACGGTCAGCAGTCCGCGACCCTTGGCCTCGGTGATCGCGGTCATCAGGTCGTCGGAGTTGCCGGAGGTGGACAGCGCGATCGCGACGTCGCGGTCGCGGGCGTGGGCGATGATCTGCCGTTTGAAGATCAACTCGAACCCGACGTCGTTGCCGAGCGCGGTCACCACGGCGTTGTCGGCGGCCAGAGACCATGCGGCGACCGGCCTTCCGCGCGCCGGTCGGCTGAACAGCGAGGCCAACGTCGCGGCGTCGGTGGAACTTCCGCCGTTGCCGAACGTGTACAGCCGCCCGCTGTGGCGGAACCGCTCGGCCATCTGCGTTCCGGCCGCGGTCAACGCATCGCCGTACTCGTTGAGTGATTCCCTTTGCAGCCGAGCGCTTTCGGCCGCCTTACCGCGGGCCGAGGCCGCGAGATCGTCGAGCAGGCTCGCGGCGTCGGTCTCCTCGGACTCGATGAAGGGGTACAGGAAGCCGGTGGCATCGGAGTCGGTCATCGGTTCACCTCCTCGGGCTCGACGCGCGAGATGGCCGCGCCGGCGTGCAGCAGAACGAGGTCGTCGACCGCGACGTCACCGATCAGCGTGACGTCCACCCACTCCTCACCGTTGGCGGTGTGTACCAGCGCCGAGCTCGTCGCATCGACCGGTGGCACCAGCACCTCACCGAGCCGCCCCTCGTCGCTGCACGTCACGCAGACGGCGGCGGGCTCGACGGGTTTGAGCAGCCCCGGATGCTCGAAGCAGACGTGCGTGAGCTCCCACAGCAGGTGATACAGCAACACGAACGCTCCGGTGGCCGGCACCATCGGGTCCTCGGTGTCGATCCAGAGGATGTGGTTCGCCGCTCCCGCCGGTGGACGCGGTCCGGACCCGATCCAGAGTGTCAGGACGCCCCACGCGCGGGCGCGCCGCATCGCGTCGACGACCGACGGTTCGTTTGCCGATGCCACCGCGATCAGCAGATCGCCGGGCCGGCTGGCCACCCGCGCTTGCGCGACGGGGTCCGGTTCGACGAGGGCGACCGACGGAAGCGCCCTCTTGCCCATGATCACCGGATGCACGAACTCGACGGCGATGTGATGAGCGTGTGGTTCCCACTGCGGCGAGATCACCCACAGGGTCGCGCCGTCGTTGAACCTGCGGGCAAGATCCAGCGCGGCGGCGGCGAGGTCGGCGGACAGTTCCTCGCCGACATACGGGCGTTGCGCGGTCGTCATGGCGATACTCCCTGTCCGAGAACGTAGTTCACAAGGTCGAGTGTGGCCAGCGTGGCCGTTTCGAGGTCGGCGGCCTCCTCGCCGGTCAGTGTCCCGCAAATCCAGTCCCAGTGGGCGGAGACGACCGCTCCGGGTTGCGGAGCGGGCGCCAGGGACAGCTCGCCCCGCCTCCATGAGATTCGATCGCCGCGCGGATCGCCAAGCGTCAGCCGACCGTCCTCATATCGCAGCGGACGCGACGCGATTTCCGCCCGGTCGCCGGTGACCGATGTGACGGTGCCCCACCGGATGCGGCAGGCCTGCATGACGCCCACGGCGGTGTCGGCGTCGCGCCCCAGGAACTTCACCCAGGGGTAGACGACGAAGACGTGAAAGCTGTGGTGCGCCAGTACATCGGAGGTGGAGGGCACCGCGTCGAGCATCCCGGTGACCTGACCGGTGAAAGACGCGCGCAGTCGTGCCAGCAGATAGTCGGGGTCCACCTTGGACAGCGCCGGACCGCCGATCCAGTAACTGCGGACGACTTCGTCATCGAGTGCGTCGGACGCCCCGACGGCTTCGGCGATGGTGGTCAGATACGGCCAGGCCCCGTCGAATTCGCGTGCGTGTGAGGCGAGCGCGGAGGTTCCGCCGCCGCCGTCGGCCGGACCGCAGTAGCCGAGCTCGTTCGGCGGGTAGGCATAGCGGCCGAACACCGTACGACCGTCCGGGCCGGTCATGATGCGTTCCCCACCAGCAGCTGGCCCAGGGCAATACCGCCGTCGTTGGGTGGCACCGTGCGATGGGTCATCGCGTCGATGCCCCTGTCGCGTAACCCGGTCAGAGTCGACTCGAGGAGCAGGGCGTTCTGGAACACACCGCCGGACAGGACCACGGGCCGCGACGAGTCGGCGTGTGTGCATGCGAGTTCGACGACCAGGTCGGCGACCGCGCGGTGGAACCGGGCACCGATGACCGACGGGGACACGCCGGCACGGAGGTCGGCGACGATGGCGTGCAGTACGGGCGCGGGATCGATCACCGACGTCGAATCGGATGCGCCGACGGCGAATGTGTAAGCGGTTGTGCCGCAGTCGGTGCCGCGTGAGATACCCTCCAGCTCGATCGCGGCCTGCGCCTCGTAGTCGACGACGTGCCGCATCCCGGTCAGCGAGGACACCGCGTCGAACAGCCGGCCCATGCTGGAGGTCGGCGCGCAGCCGAAGCCGGTCTCGAGTTGTCGGTCGAGCGCGTGACGCTCGTCGGGCGGACAGGCCGAGACCGGGGGCAGGTCGGGATCCCACGCGATCCCCGCGGACCGCAGGTGTGCCAGGGCCATCCGGTACGGGCGCAGGACGCTGACGTCACCACCGGCGAGCGGTACGTACCTCAGGTGCGCGAGACGTTGGTAGCCCTTGTAATTGGCCAGCAGCACCTCGCCGCCCCACACCGCGCCATCGGGCCCGTAACCCGTTCCGTCGAAGGCGAATCCGAGCACCTGTGTGGACCCGTCGAGGCCGTGCTCGGCCATCACCGCAGCGATGTGCGCGTGATGGTGCTGGACCAGCCTGACGGGCCGGGCCGCCGCGTTGCGTCGGGCCCACTCGGTCGACCGGTACAGCGGATGCGCGTCGGCGACCAACACCTGCGGCGCGACGGACGTCAGCTCCCGCAGATGGTGTTGCGCGGAATCGAACGCCGACAGCGTCGCCAGATCGTCCATGTCGCCGATGTGCTGGCTCAGCCACGCGTAGCGGCCGTCCGCGACCGCCATGGTGTTCTTCAGATCGGCACCGACCGCGAGCGAGGGCGGTACCGGCACCGGCAACGCCACGGGCAGCGGCGCATAGCCGCGCGAGCGCCGGATCGGCAACTCCACCGGCTCGTCTCCGTCGAGGGTGACGGTCCGCATGACGGAGTCGTCGCACGGCACCAGGATTTCGCGGTCGTGCATGAGCCAGCCGTCGACGATGCGTGAAAGCCGCTCCAGCGCAGTCGCATCGGTGAAGCAGATCGGGTCGCCGGCGAGGTTGGCCGAGGTCATCACCAATGCAGTCGGTCCGGGTTCGTCGCCCGGAAGCCCGAACAGCAGAACGTGCAGCGGGGTGTAGGCCAGCAGGATGCCCAGGTCGGGGTTGTGCGGTGCGACGGCGCCGGCGACCGGGGCGCCGTCGCGCCGCGGCGTCAACACGATGGGGCGTTGCGGTCCGGTCAGCAGCCGCGCCGACGGCGCATCGATCTCGGCCAGGTCGCGAGCGGTCGCGAGGTCGGGTGTCATCACTGCGAACGGTTTGTCCCCACGGCGCTTCCTGGCGCGCAACTCGGCGACCGCGCGTTCGTCGGCGGCGTCGCAAGCCAGGTGGTAGCCGCCGATGCCCTTGACCGCAAGGATCCCTCCGTCGGTGAGCAGTCGGCGTGCGCGGCGCAGCGCGGATTCGTCGGTCGTGGTGGCGCCCGCGCGGTCGCGGTAGGTCAGGGTCGGGCCGCAGTCGGCGCAGCAGACGGGCTGGGCGTGGAACCTGCGGTCGGCGGGATCGTGGTATTCGTGCGCGCAGGCCTCGCACATGTCGAAGCCCGCCATGGTCGTGGCGTGCCGGTCGTAGGGCAGCGAGGCGATGATGGTGAACCGCGGTCCGCAATTTGTGCAGTTGATGAATGCGTGTCGGAAGCGTCGGTTTCGCGGGTCGCGTTGTTCGGCGGCGCAGTCGGGGCACATGGCGACGTCGGGTGAGGTGAGCGTGCGGCCACCGTCGGTTCGCGAGGTGTCGGCGATGACGAAACCGGTACCGCCCGCGACCGAAAGCGACTCGGTGTCAATGCCTTCGATCACCGCCAGCGGCGGTGGCCGATCGCGCAACCGGGTCAGAAACGTCTCGACGTCGGCGCTGTTGCCCTCGACGTCGATGACCGCGCCCGTGCTGTCGTTGCGCACGCTTCCGGTCAGCCCCAGCGCGGCCGCCGTCGTGTACACGAAGGGGCGGAAGCCGACTCCCTGGACCACTCCGCGGACCCGGACACGCAGGCGGCGCCGCGTGGTCACGGCGAATCCTCTGCGCCAGGGACAGGTTCGCCGCTTCCCATCAACTGCAGACCCGCGAGTGCCGCGTCGGCCCCTGCCTTGTCGGTCTTCTCCACGACGAAGCCCATGTGGATGATGACCCAGTCGCCCGGTGTGAACGTCTCCTCGGGCAGCATGCCGACGTTGACCTTGCGGTGCTGACCGGCGACATCAACGAGCGCCAGCTGATCACCGTAGCCCTCCAGCATCCTCACCACCTGACCCGGAATGCCCAGACACATCGGTCAGCCCTCCGCCACCGAGACGCGGGCCAACAGTCCGTCGACCACCTCGCCGATCACCCGGACCGCCTCCGGCACGGCCGCCGCAACGGCATCCGACAGCCCGATACCCTCGTCGACGCGGTCGACTTCGCAGCCGATCACCACGGTGAAGGGCGGGGTGCCGCCGAGCGCGTTGAGGCTGGCGAACACCGCCGCGGGGTCCATCGCGTGCGCATCCAAACCGGTTGCGGACCGGGCGTTGTCGAGGTCGGCCTCGAACACGTGGAGACTGCCCGGCGTGCCGCGATTCGGGATGGCGTCGACCAGGACCAGGGCGTCGCAGCCGTCGAGCAGGTCGTAGGCGAGGTGCATGCCGCCGATCCCGTAATCGGTGACCGCAACGTGTGGTCCGGCGAGGTCGGCCGGCACGCGGCGCATCACCTCGGGGCCGAAGCCGTCGTCACCGAGGAAGATGTTGCCGAGCCCGGCTACCAGAATTCGGGAGATCGGTACACCTCGTTCGCCGTCACATCCGGCGCATTCTCATGTAGCGCCGCGCATCCGGCACGGAGCGGATGCCCACCGCCGCCGCCGCCACAGCCACCACCGCGACGACACCTACCGCGATCCAGCCGATCACTTCCATTGCGGACTCCCTTCAACCAGAGGTTCGACCTCGTCGGGTGCAAAGTACAGGTAGCGGCCGTACCAGTCGTGCAGTTCGGCACCGGGATCGTCCTCGATGACGACGCCGATATGGTGCTCGCCGTCGACGTCCTCGTGCACCGAGGTGACGCGCGCGATCTTGTCGGCGTAGAACACGTCCTGCGCGTCGGCCCGCCGGGACGGGTGCAACCGCACACGGCTGCCACGGGCGACGCGAGTGTCGTTGACCAGAACGGCATCCGAGTCCGGCCGCACCGCCGTATCGGCCATCGGGTCCCACCACTCAATGCCGGTCGGGATCTGCGGGATCAGGTCCGGTTCCCCGCCGGCCGCATGCGGGTCCCGCAGCACGCCGTGCAGATCGAGCATCGCCTCGGGTGACATCGAGTCGCAGCGATCGATGATCGCCGCGGCGCGTTGATCGGTGGCGCGGGCCTGTGCTTTCTCGTCGTCGGTCATCGTCATGATGCGCAGCGTCAGGATCTCGTCGATCTCGGTCGAGTCGTAGAGCGCACCCTTGCTCTGCTCGGCGATCTCGGGGTGGTCGTAAAGGATGATCGGTGACGCGAGCACGAGATCCCGATGCGGCGCCGGGCCTGCCAGCACCGGGAAGCAGCGGTGCTGGCGGCACCGCGCCACGGCGTCGGAGGCCCCCTCCGGCGGTTCGAGCAGGGAGACGAACTCACCGTCGGCCACCTCCAGCAACAGGTGGGTCCCGATCAGTGATACGGCGATCGCCTCGTCCTCGTCGCCGGCCGGTGCAGCGGTGTTGCATACATCGAACGTGAGTCGCAGCAAGTCACCGTCCTGCTCGGCGGAGACGTCGAGTCGGCCGCTCAGCTCGCGGCGCGTCCGCACCAGCCTGCCGCCCGCGACGGGCTGGATCTCACTGGCCGACGGAACCGAGATGTCCAGTGTGGCAGGCAGGCTCATCACCGGGAACGGGTGGATCGGGATCTCGCACTCGACCGCCTCGTCCCAGCTGACCCATGCGTCGGTTCCCGAACTCAGTTCGTCGACCGGTTCGAACCGTCCACCGCCGGCGTCGCGTTCGACACTGCGGTGCTGAAGCTGCAGAAAGCGGATCACACCGGTCACCATCGGGATGCCGTGCGGGGTCAACAGAACCTGGGTGGACATCGAGGCGTCTTCGCCGATGGCGGCCTCCGCGGCGCCGCTCGGTCCGAGAACGCCGAATTGCCAACGGGACTGGTTCTTGCTCGAGCTGGCGCGGTAGGGATACAACAGGTATCCCTCATAGAGCACCGCGTCCGCGACGGCTCGGGCGTGATCCCAGTCTGCGGTCATCGAATCTCCTCAGCGGTGTGAACGGCCAGTAGCGAGGTGATCGCGTCGTCGTAACCCAGAAGGCCGCGGGCTGATTTGAACTCCGACAGCGCAGCGATGGTGTCGTGACCCAGCCGCAGCCAACCCGTGTTGGGGTAGTGCACGCGCATTAGGTCACGCCACGTCGACACGGGCATGTCGTAGCGGTCCTCGCGATCCCAGGGAACCTGCTGCACGCGCAGGTTCTTCTCACCGCGGGTGAAAATTGTTCCACTGAACAGGAATTGGAGCGGAATCGTGCCGTCATGCAGTGCATGGAAGTATTTCGCCGCCGTCACCTCGAGGTCGTAGGTGCACTCGAGCGGCAGGTCGACCTGCGTGGTTCCGGTGAATCCCGGCACCATGGTGCTGGCATGTTGCCAGAGGAAGTTGTGTTGTGTGGTGTCCCAGCGTTCGCGGGGGCCGAACAGGTCGAGCAGTCCGAGCGCCTCGTCATCGGAGTATCGGCGACGCAACGGTTCGATGCGAACCTGGCAGCGCAGCGCGATGGCGTGCACGGGGTCGTCACCGTCGGAAGCGATACCGATCCGGGCGGTGAGCACCGGTGTGACCGCGTACGGTTCGGCGCGGATGTCGAGCACGGCGAAGGTCAGCTCTGGCACGGCGCCACCACCTTCGCCCGGTTACGCACGTGCTCGAAGAAGTCCTGAACGTATTCGCGCACCTGCTGGCCGCCGTCGAATCCGCGCCACAGCCGGCGCAGCCTGCCGACGAACTCGTAGCAGGCGTCGATGGGCACCAGAAAGCATTCCGGGGCCCGTCGTTCGTCGTCGGGCACCAGCACGAGCAGGGCCTCGGTGTCGTCGGCGAGCAGGTCCACCCGCGGGTCCGCCGCACGCACATTGTCCCACGCGGAGAGGTCCAGTTCGGACTCGGTCGCGCCCGCCGGCCCGGGATAGAAGGCGGCCATGCGATCCAGGCTCGAGTTGCGGAAAAAGAACGCCAGCGCGACCGGGATCTGAAGACGCTGCCAATCCCGGCGGTCCATCCCGAATCCCGGGAAGGACAACCAGCGGTCGGGGACCGCGCGATAGCGGAGCGCGGCCCTGGTGTCGGTGAACAGCAGATAACAGCCGCGGCACACGCACATCAGCGCCCGCGCTTCGACATTCACGACGTGCTGGTGCTCATCGGCGATCGTTTCGGTGCACATCTCACAGCGTTCACCGGCGGGCGCGGGGACCCCGCGGTTGGCCCGGATCATCGCGAGCACGTCGTACGCGCTGGTCATGCCACACCCGCCTCGGTGGGCTGCGCGGCCATCGCGATCGACAACACGCCGTCGCGCGCCAGCAGCGGGATCGGCTCCAGGTGAGCGAGCGGGTCGGCTCCCTCGTCGACGCAGGCCCCGGCGTGCACGACGTCGAAATGGGCGTGGCAGCGCGGGCAGCGCAGCACCGCATCGCCGGCGGGAGACCCCATGCGGCGGTGTAGCGCGGCCCCGGCCAGCGACTCGCGGCAGACACCGCAGCGGTCGCGATAGGCGAACATTTCGTCGCCGATGCGGCACGCCAGCACGGTGGTTCCCGCCACCGAGAATCCGCCGACCTCGCCGGGCGTCAGGTCCGCGAATTCGGGCACGGGGTGCCACGACGCATGCCTGGGCGCGCGCTGCTGGACGCGGCTGAAGAGCGTCGCCGGCGGAATCACCGTCGGGCTCGACGGCGGCGCGACCACCTCGATCGCGGTGACTTCCGGAGCCGCCGCCCGGACGGCGTCCTCGACGGTCAACTCCAGGGTGACCGCCGACGAGGGGCAGCTCTTGCAGCTGCCAGAGAATTGCAGGCGAACGGTGAATCCGTCTGGGACGTGGACTGTTTCGAGGAGTGCCACGTCGCCGCCGTGCGAGCCGAGATACGGCCGGACCCTGTCGAGGGCATCCTCGACGCGCCGATGGATGTCGTGCGGGTGCAACCCGTGGACGAGCAGCAGGCTGGCGACGAGGTCATCGCCGGCCAGTCGTTCGGCCAGCGTGGCGTCGGCGCTCACCGCGATCCGCAGGATCCGTTCGAGTGCGGCGCCGTAGAGGTCGGTCACCTCACCGACGAGTTGGACCGCGCGCTCGTGCGCGGCGGGGCCGCCCGCGGCGGACGCGTCAAGCAGGGCCTGTATTCGGTGGCCCGCCGTACGCCACTGCGCGTCGTCTCGGATCGGCGGGGCCATTCCCTATTCCCCGGTGACGGACTGGGTGGGGGAGTGCAGCAGGTCGAGTGACTTCCCCTTACCCAGGTACATGTGCACGCCGCACGGCAGACACGGGTCGAAACTGCGCACCGTGCGCATGACGTCGATGCCCTTGAAATGCTCCCTGTCGTTCTCCTCGAAGATGGGCTGGCCTTGGACCGCGTCCTCGTAGGGTCCCGGTGTGCCGTAGCTGTCCCGGGGGTTGGCGTTCCACGGCGTCGGCGGATAGGGGTGATAGTTCGCGATCTTGCCGTCGCGAATCACCATGTGGTGGCTGAGGACTCCGCGGACCGCCTCGGTGAACCCACAGCCGATGCCTTCGTCGGGCACCTCGAACTTCTCCCAGGTCTTGGTCCGGCCGGCTCGAATCTCGGTCAACGCCTTCTCCGCGAAGTGCAGGGCGCAGGCGGCCGCGTAGGCCTGGAAATATGTCCTGGCGCGGTTGCGTTCGAGGGTGTTGCTGCCGTACTGCGGGATCCTCCACTCGAGTTCGACCGGACCCTTCAGGGCCGTCTTGGGCAGGTTGATCTGCACGCTCTGGCCGGTCGCCTTCACATAGCCGATGTCGACCAGTCCGGCGAGTGCGGTGGACCACAGCCGCGCCAACGGACCGCCGCCGGTGTCGAGCGCCAGGTGATCCGTGCCGTCGAACCAGCGCGGCGCCATCACCCAGCTGTAGTTGCCGTCGAAGTCGCGTTTCTGCGGCCGGGGATTGGTGTGCTGGTTCCAGGGATGGCGCCGGTCGATCGGATTGCCGAGGGGATCGGTCTTGACGAACATCTCCTGGTCGGTCCAGTCGTCGTAGTACGAGTGGCCCAACAGGATTCGGATGCCGAGGTTGATGTCGACCAGGGAGTGGGTGTGCAGCTTCCCGTCGATCACCACACCGGGCGTGACGAACATCGCGTCGCCCCAACGCTCCATGTCCTTGTACTCGAAGTTGCACACCTCGGGGTCCTGGAACGAGCCCCAGCAGCCCAGCAGCGTGCGGCGCAAGCCGACCTGGTCGTAGCCGGGAAGCGCTTCGTAGAAGAAGTCGAAGAGGTCGTCGTGCATGGGCACGACCTTCTTCATGAACTCGACGTAGCGCATCAGCCGCGTCATGTAGTCGGTCATCAACTGGACCGTCGCGGTGGTACCGATACCGCCGGGATACAGCGTCGACGGATGGACGTGTCGACCCTCCATGAGGCAGAACATCTCTCGCGTCCACCGACTGACCTGCAGGGCCTCGCGGTAGAACTCGCCGGTGAAAGGATTGAGCGCACGCATGATCTCGGCGATCGTGCGGTAGCCGTGCATGTCCGCATGCGGGGCCTGGGTGTTCTCCGCCTTGGCCAGCACACTGGGATTGGTCTCGGAGACCATCTTCTCGCAGTAGTCGACGCCGACCAGGTTCTCCTGGAAGATGTTGTGGTCGAACATGTACTCGGCGGCTTCACCGAGGTTGATCAGCCACTCGCCGAGGTGTGGCGGCTTGACACCGTAGGCCATGTTCTGGCAGTAGCACGAGCACGTCGCATGGTTGTCACCGCAGATGCCGCAGATGCGGCTCGTGATGAAGTGCGCGTCGCGAGGATCCTTGCCCTTCATGAAGATCGAGTAACCGCGGAAGATCGACGAGGTGCTGTGACACTCGACGACCTCGCGATTGTCGAAGTCGATCTTGGTGTAGATGCCGAGGCTACCGACGATCCGGGTGATGGGATCCCACGCCATCTCCACCAGTTGGCCGGGGTCGCGCTTCACGTGTGACGGCTCGGGGATGATGGTTGTCATCGAACTCTTCTCTTTCTTCAGATGAGGAGCGTCACAGGACATTTCGGAGACCGAAAGCACGCCTGCGCGCCCTCCGACGAGCCACACCTACCAGGTGCGGGTCGCTCCGGTCGTGAGTTGCGTGCCGCGATGGCGCCACTTCGGCTCTTTGTCGACGGTGCGGCCGGTGATATGGCGCAGGCTGCGGATCACCGACCCGTACAGGCCCGACGCCGCGGTGGACACCTTGCCACCGGGGGGTTCGTCCATGAACGGCATGAATTTGTCGGGGAATCCGGGCATGGTGCAGCCGATGCATATGCCACCCACGTTCGGGCAGCCGCCGATTCCGTTGATCCAGCCGCGCTTGGGTACGTTGCACTTGACGACCGGACCCCAGCAACCCAGTTTGACAATGCATTTCGGCGATCCGTACTCGGTCGCGAAATCGCCCTGTTCGTAGTACCCGGCTCGGTCACAACCCTCGTGCACGGTTGCGCCGAACAGCCACTGGGGCCGTAGCGCATCGTCGAGGGGAATCATCGGAGCCTGATCCGTGGCCATGTACAGCAGGTAGGTCAGCGTCTCGGCGAGGTTGTCGGGTTGGATCGGACATCCCGGTACGCAGACGATCGGAATGCCGGCCTTGGTCTTCCAGTCCCAGCCGAGGTAGTCCGGGACACCCATGGCGCCGGTGGGATTGCCCGCCATCGCGTGGATGCCGCCGTAGGTGGCGCACGTTCCGACCGCGACGACGGCAGTGGCCTTGGGCGCCAGCCGATCCAGCCACTCGCTGGTGGTCATCGGTTGGCCGGTGGCCGGATCGTTGCCGAATCCGCACCAGTAGCCTTCGGCCTTGATCTTCTCGTTCGGGATGGACCCCTCGACGACCAGAACGAATGGTTCCAGTTCACCCCGGTCGGCCTTGAAGAACCATTCGAGAAAATCGTCGGCGCCACCGTTCGGCCCGCACTCGAAATCGATCAGGGGCCAATGGACGGCGATTCTGGGCAGCCCGGGAAGAGCGCCGAGGGCGATCTCCTCGATGCTGGGCTGGGTGGCGGCAGTCAACGCCACCGAATCTCCGTCACAACTCAATCCGGCGTTGATCCACAGGACGTGGATCAAGGCCTCTTCCGCTTTGACTGCTGCCTCCGTTGGCATAGGTCACAGCTTCCTGGGGGCCGGGCTGGGGCCCTCACGACCGGGAGCCGGGCTGGGGCTCCCAACCTCACGTTGTGCCGCGGCGCCGAATTCCGGCGCTGAGTCTGGGTTTACTCCGGGGGTTATGTCTTGTCAACGGGTGCCAGCGCAGAAGCCGAGTTTGCGCAATCGTCGATCCAGTCGTACCACCGCGCGACACCGTCGCCGGTGGCGGCCGACATGGTCAGTATCTGCGCGCCTGGGTTAAGCGAGCGTACGTGGTCGCGGCATTTCTCAAGATCGAAAGCGACATACGGCAGCAGGTCGGTCTTGTTCACGATCACCAGTCCCGCCGCGGCGAACATGTGTGGATACTTCAGCGGCTTGTCGTCGCCCTCCGTCACCGAGATCACGACGACTTTGCTGCGCTCACCCAGATCGAACAGAGCGGGGCAGACGAGGTTGCCGACGTTCTCGATGAACAGAAGCGACCCCGGCTCGGGGTCGAGGGTCTCCAGTGCCCGTTGCACCATGGTGGCGTCGAGATGGCAGCCCGCGCCGGTGTTGACCTGTACGGCCCGCGCTCCCGCGGCCCTGATGCGTTCGGCGTCCAGCAGCGTCTCCTGATCGCCTTCGATGACCGCGACCGGGCGATCCGGGTGCAGATCGCGGATGGCGCGTTCCAGAAGGGTGGTCTTACCGGCGCCCGGCGAGCTGGTGAGGTTGAGCGTCAGGATGTTGCGGGCGGCCAGCCATGCGCGGTTCCGTTCGGCGAGCTCGTCGTTCTTGGCGAGCACCTTCTGCTCGAGCGTGATGGTCTCGGTGTGGACGTGTTCGCCTTCGTGGAGATGGTCATGCTCGTGAGGGTGGAGGTGGGTGTGTCCCGGCGTGGTGATGGTCGCACCGTCGTCGCCGCAGCCGCAGGTCGCGCACATGCTCAACTCACCTCCATCGAGAGAATCCTCAGATCCCGACCGGCGGTCACCTCGACATCGGCACTGCCGCAGGGACACAACAGAATCAGATCGGGTAGTTCGAAGCTTTGGCCGCAGGTGTGACAGCGCGCCGCGCCGGGTTGCACATCGAGGTCCAGGCGCGCGCCGTCGGCGACGGTGCCCGCGGTGGCGAGTTCGAAGCAGAACCGCATCGAGTCCGGTACGACGGCGCACAGCGCGCCGACCTCCAGCTTGACGCAGTGCACCCGGCGTCCCGCGGCGTGCTCGCACACCGCATCGACCACACTCTGCGTTATCGCCATCTCGTGCACGCGGACCCCGTTTCGGCCGGGATGACTTTCACGATAGGCCCCGCGCCCCCCGCAGGGAGCGGACTATTCGACACGCTGCCCACCGCACGGCGTGTCTCCCTTGAGTCGAACAGGTGTTCGCCTACTGTGGGTGGTGTTCGACGGCTAGATGCTGCTGGTCAGGCCGACTTGTCCCGGAACTTGTCGGTGGCTGCCTCTAGCGTCACGGCCAACTGATCGAAACCGATCACCGAACAGCGAGACATCCGAAGGACGGAGACCACCATGGCGCAGGCACCCGACCGCGAGAAGGCCCTCGAGCTGGCACTCGCGCAGATCGACAAGAACTTTGGCAAGGGGTCGGTGATGCGGCTCGGCGAAGAGGTCCGCCAGCCCATCTCGGTCATCCCGACCGGTTCGATCGCCCTGGACGTGGCGCTCGGCATCGGCGGCCTGCCGCGGGGCAGGGTCATCGAGATCTACGGCCCGGAGTCGTCGGGTAAGACCACCGTCGCCCTGCACGCCGTCGCCAACGCGCAGGCCGCCGGCGGGATCGCCGCGTTCATCGACGCCGAGCACGCGCTGGATCCCGAGTACGCCAAGAAGCTCGGGGTGGACACCGACGCGTTGCTGGTCAGCCAGCCCGACACCGGTGAGCAGGCGCTGGAGATCGCCGACATGCTGATCCGCTCGGGCGCGCTGGACATCCTGGTCATCGACTCGGTGGCGGCGCTCGTACCGCGCGCGGAGATCGAGGGCGAGATGGGTGACAGCCACGTCGGCCTGCAGGCCCGGCTGATGAGCCAGGCGCTGCGCAAGATGACCGGGGCGCTGAGCAACTCGGGCACCACCGCGATCTTCATCAACCAGCTTCGCGAAAAAATCGGAGTGATGTTCGGGTGTGGATCCTGGTACACCAACGTCACGCTGGCCGACGGCTCGACGGAGAAGCTCGGCAAGATCGTCAACCAAAAGATGGATGTCGAGGTTTTGTCCTACGACTTCGAATCCGGGCAGATCGTGCCTCGCAAGGTGACCAATTGGTTCAACAACGGGAAGACCGAAGAGTTCCTGCACTTCAAGGTCGACCGTGCTGGCGGCGGGACGGGACGTGGCCACGCCAGCTTGGCTATGACTCGTAACCATCTGATCCGCACCCCGGGTGGGTGGCGCGAAGCCGAAGACATCTGCGTCGGTGACCGTGTGATGTTGGCGCAACCGAGCTTGCTCAGCGATCAGCAATGGGAGGTCGTGCTGGGTTCCTTGATGGGTGATGGATGTTTAGCTTCGCCAGCTCGGCGTGAATCTGAGTCGGCACGATTCCGTATGGGACATGGTGCGAGGCAAGCGGAGTATCTCGACTGGAAGATTTCTCTACTTGAGAACATTCCGCATTGCCGATCGACCAATGGGAAGGGGGCTGTGTTTGCCGATTTCACACCACTTTCTGAGCTTCACGAGTTGCGATCAGCGGTGTATCTCGGCGATGGTAAAAAATTCCTGTCGGAGGAATATCTTAAGGCACTTACGCCGCTCGCTCTCGCGGTCTGGTACATGGACGACGGCTCATTTACCCTGCGTTCTAAGGGGTTACAGCAACGCACGCAGGGGGGTAGCGGTCGAATCGAGATTTGTGTGGAAGCGATGAGCGAGGGGTCACAAGAGCGCCTTCGTGATTATCTGCGAGACACTCACGGACTCGACGTGCGACTGCGGAACGCGGGTGCCGCTGGAAAGGCGGTGCTGGTGTTCTCTGCGCAGGCTACCGCGATGTTCCAGGAGCTAGTCGCACCGTTCGTGCACCCCTCGATGGCATACAAGTTGCTTCCGCGCTTTCGCGGGCAATTCGAAGTCGAACCACAGTTCGTTGAACCGACAATGCAACTGATGCCGGCACGTGTCATGGAAATCGAGTCAAAGACGGATTATCCGATTATGAGCCGTTATGACATCGAGGTCGAAGGATCGCACAACTATTTCGCCGACGGCGTCATGGTGCACAATTCGCCCGAAACCACAACGGGCGGAAAGGCTTTGAAGTTCTACGCCTCGGTCCGGATGGATGTGAGGCGGATCGAGACCCTCAAGGACGGCACCGACGCGGTCGGTAACCGCACCCGGGTCAAGGTCGTCAAGAACAAGGTTTCGCCGCCGTTCAAGCAGGCCGAGTTCGACATCCTGTACGGCAAGGGCATCAGCAAGGAAGGCTCACTCATCGACATGGGTGTCGAGCAGGGCTTCATCCGCAAGTCCGGCTCGTGGTTCACCTACGAAGGTGAGCAGTTGGGCCAGGGCAAGGAAAACGCCCGCAACTTCCTGCTCGAGAACGTCGAGGTGGCCAACGAGATCGAGAAGAAGATCAAAGAGAAGCTCGGCATTGGCGCCGTGGTGACCGATGACGAAGTCCTGCCCGCCCCCGTCGACTTCTGAGGCCTCGCGCGAGGAGCAGGCGCGGAATGTGTGTCTGCGCCTGCTCACCGCGCGAGCGCGCACCCGCACCGAACTGGCCGGCCAGCTAACCAAGCGTGGATACTCCGACGACGTCAGCGAAAAGGTGCTCGACCGGCTCGAACAAGTCGGCCTCGTTGATGACGCCGACTTCGCCGAACAGTGGGTCCGATCCCGGCGGGCGAACGCGGGAAAAGGCAGGCGCGCGTTGATTGCCGAGCTACGCACCAAAGGCGTCGACAGCGAGCTCATCGAGGCCGCACTGGCCGACGACGAGCCGGGCGCCGAACGCGCACGCGCCGAGCGGCTGGTGGCCGACCGGTTGCGCCGCGAGAAGCTGGCCGATGGTGACGACGCCAAGCTGGCCCGTCGCCTGGTCGGGATGCTCGCCCGGCGTGGTTACAGCCAGACGATGGCGTTCGACGTCGTCAAGGTCGCCGTGGCCAACGAACGCGAGCGCCGCCAAGTCTAGGCCGCGGCGACGATCCGGCAGCCAGGTCGGCGGGGCGCACAGCGTGGCGTGGTTGCAAGGAAATAGCCGACCGCGTAAGCAGTTTGCATGCAATTGTCCGTCAAGTTGGCGCCCACCTTCGACTACCCGGTCCTCGAGCGGTTCTGGCGGACGGCCGATGACCTCGGATTCCCGGCGGTGTGGAACTACGACCACTTCTACGGCCTGGTCGATCCGACGACGCCGACCCACGAGGGGTGGACCAGCCTCGCCGCGATGGCTGCGGTGGTGCGGCGCGCCCGGGTCGGCTGCCTGGTCAGCGGTGTCACCTACCGCAACCCCGCGGTGCTGGCGAAGATGGCCGTCACCGTGGACCACATCTCCGGCGGGCGACTGGACTTCGGTCTCGGGGCCGGCTGGCACGAGGCCGAGCACCGTGGCTACGGGATCGACTTTCCGCCGCCGGGCCAGCGGGTCGCGATGGTCGACGAGGCGCTCACGGTCATCCGCAGGCTCTGGACCGAGGAGGCCGTCGACTTCGCCGGCCGCTTCTTCACGCTGCAGCAGGCCCGCTGCGATCCCAAGCCGCTGCAGCGGCCACATCCGCCGATCGTGGTGGGCGCATCGCAGCCGAAGATGTTGCGCGTCGCGGCACGCCACGCCGACGAATGGAACATGCCGAGCACCTCGCCCCAGGAGTGGGCGGCCGCCAGCCGCGGTCTCGACGAGGCGTGCGCGGCGGAAAGCCGTGACCCAGCGTCGATCCGACGGGGCGTGCAGGTGTTCCTGCATCCGGAACAGCCCGATCAGGTCGACGCCCAGCTGGACACCCTGGCCGAGTACGGCCGACTCGGCTGCCAGCACGTCGTGTTGTCCTTCTATCAGCCACCCGACGACGAGTTACTGGCCAGATGCGCAGAACTGGTCTGATTACACGGCTTTCGCGCCCGGTGCGCCCTCCTGTTCGACTGCTTCGGTCTCGAGCGGCGTCGGACCACGACGCGAACGTCGCATCCGCGCTTCCACCCGGGTCGCCACCCAGGACAGCGTGAAGTTCACGGTGATGATCAACAACGCGACCACGATCAGCGCGGGCAGCAGATTGCTGTAGGCGGTACCCATCTGCACGCCCTGGCGCACGAGTTCGAGGAACGTGATGATGTAGCCGATCGCTGTGTCTTTGAGGACGACGACGAGTTGCGAGATCAGCACCGGCAGCATCGACGTGATCGCTTGCGGCAACAGGATTGAGCGCATCGTCTGGCCCCACGTCATACCGAGGGCGTAGGCCGCCTCCGACTGGCCGCGGGGCAGGGCGTGAACGCCGGCGCGCACGATCTCGGCGATGACTGCCCCGTTGTAGAGCGTCAGCCCGGTGATGACCGCGGCGAGCGCCAGATGCCTGGACGGGAACATGTCGTAGGCGGCGTACAGCGCGAACGCGAACAGCATCATGATCAGAACCGGTACGGCACGGAAGAATTCGACGACCACCGCGCACGGCCACCGAAGCAGGCCGTGTGTCGAGAGTCGGCCCACACCGAGCAGCAGACCGAGTATCAGCGCCAGCACGATCGACACCGCGGCGGCGGTCAACGTGCCTTGCACGCCGGGCAGGACGTAGGTCCTCCACAGGTCGGCCGTCAGAAACGGCTCCCATTTGGCGGCCGTGAGCTGATCCTTGGCCGCCATCTGCACTAAAACCGCGAGCAGGACGAGCGCGGTGACCACGATGACGATCGCCGACACGATCCAGTTACGGACCCGCGCCCGCGGTCCCGGCGCGTCGAAGAGGACAGAAGCCGAACTCATCGGTTGACCGCCAATCGCTTGCCGAGCCAGCCGAAGAACAGCCCCGTCGGCAGTGTGAGGACGACGAAGCCGGCCGCGAAGATCGCGCCGATGGTGAGGATCGCCGCGGTGTTCTCGATCATCTCCTTCATCAGCAACGCGGCCTCGGCCACGCCGATCGCCGAGGCGATCGTGGTGTTCTTGGTCAAGGCGATCAACACCGACCCGAGCGGGATGATCACGGCTCGAAATGCCTGTGGCATCAGGATGAGTCGCAGATTCTGCCCGAACGTCAACCCCAGCGACCGGGCCGCCTCGGCCTGGCCCAGCGGCACGGTGTTCACCCCGGAGCGCACCGTCTCACATACGAACGCCGCGGTGTACAGCGCCAAGCCGAGCACGGCCAGACGAAAGTTGCTGTCCTCGATGGACGTTGGCGAGTTCGGGTCGACCAGCGTAATCCCCATGGTCCCGGCCAGCCCGAACGAGCAGAACAGGATGATCAGCGTCAGGGGCGTATTGCGCACCACGTTGACGTATGTCGTTCCGAGCCAACGAAGCACGGGCACCGGTGCCAGCCGCATCGCGGCCAGCACCGTGCCGAGCACCAGCGCGCCGATGCCGGAGTAGACCGTCAGCTGAATCGTCGTCCAGAACGCCTCGACGATCTGGCCGACGGTGTAGCCGGGGAGAACCTCCACATGACCTCCTAGCGCGGGGGAGGTCCGTCAGCTCTGGTTGATCTGCGGGGGCTCGGGCGCGGGAATCCCCGCCGCCCCGAGGTTGTCGTCCCAGGCCTTCTTCCACGCGCCTTCCTGAATCATCTTCGCGAGCGCGTCGTTGATCTTCGTCAGGAGCTCGGAATCGCCCTTCTTCAGACCGATCCCGTAGCGCTCCTCGGAGAAGGTGCCGCCGACGACCTTGAACGCACCGGGGTTCTGCGCGGCATAGCCGGCAAGGATCACCTCGTCGGTCGTCACCGCGTCGATGCCGCCGTTCTTCAGCGCCTCGACGCACGCCGAGTACGTGTCGTACTGCTGCAGCTGTACGCGGGGGTACTTGTCCTTGATGCGTTGCGCGGGTGTAGATCCCGAGACCGAACATAGCTTCTTGTTGTTCTCCAGCGATGCCTCGCCGGTGATGTCGGTGTTGTCGGCGCGCACCAACAAGCTCTGGCCGGTGATCAGATACGGTCCGGCGAAATCGACCTTCTTCTCCCGCGCCTCGGTGATCGAGTACGTCGCGACGATGTACTTCACCTGCCCGTTCTGGATCAGCGTCTCGCGCTGACCGGACGGCGCTTCCTTCCACTCGATCTTGTCCTCGGGATAGCCGAGCTGATGGGCGACATACTTCGCCACGTCGACGTCGAAGCCGCTCATGCTGCCGTTGGGATTCTTCATTCCGAGTCCGGGCTGGTCGAACTTGGTGCCGATGACGATCGTGTCGCCGTCGCTCCCACCACCGCAGGCGGTGGCGGACAGAGGCAGCGCGACGGCGAGCGCGAGCGCTCCCAGAACGCGTCTGGAGATCGATGGCATTGGAGATTCCTTTCGACTAGTGGTGAAGGATCTTGCCGAGAAAGTCTTTGGCGCGGTCGCTTTGGGGGTTGGTGAAGAACTGATCGGGTTCGGCCGCCTCGACTATCGCGCCGTCGGCCATGAACACCACCCGGTTGGCGGCGCCGCGGGCAAAGCCCATCTCGTGCGTCACGACCAACATCGTCATCCCGTCTTTAGCCAGCGACGTCATGACGTTGAGCACTTCGTTGATCATTTCGGGGTCCAGTGCGCTGGTCGGTTCGTCGAAAAGCATTACCTTCGGGTTCATCGCCAAAGATCGCGCGATCGCCACCCGCTGCTGCTGGCCACCGGACAACTGCGCCGGGTATTTGTCGGCCTGATTCGCAATGCCCACCCGCTCGAGCAGCTGCATCGCCTTCTCGCGGGCCTCGTTCTTCGATTTCTTGCGCACCTTCATCGGAGCCAGGGTGACGTTGTCGAGGATCGTCTTGTGGGCGAACAGGTTGAAGGACTGGAACACCATGCCCACGTCGGATCGCAACTCGGCGAGCTTGCGTCCCTCCTCGGGAAGCACTTCACCGTCGATCGTGATGGTGCCCGAATCGATCGGTTCGAGCCGATTGATGGTGCGGCACAACGTCGACTTGCCCGAGCCTGACGGACCGAGCACCACGATCACCTCGCCGCGCTCCACGTCGAGGTTGATGTCCTTGAGCACATGCAGGCTGCCGAAGTGTTTGTTGACATCCGAGATCGAGATCATGGGCACGCTTGACTGAGTCGGATCGACCTCTTTTCCGTCCGACTCGCTGGTCTTCATGGGTGCAGACCTTACCGAGGGAAGGGCATGCGTGCCCGGGACTCGTCAATCCGCCCGGGTCGGCGCACCGCCGGGTCCGTACCATGGGGCCGTGACTTCGATGGTGACGCGACAGGGAGCGGCCGACGTGGCCGTTCGCCCGCACGCGACCGACGAATCCTCACATGCGCCGGCGACGATCCGCACGTACCAGGTCCGCACCTATGGCTGCCAGATGAACGTGCACGACTCCGAGCGACTCGCGGGATTGCTCGAAGGCGCCGGGTACCAACGCGCCGCCGAGGACGAGGACGCCGACGTCGTCGTGTTCAACACCTGCGCCGTGCGCGAGAACGCCGACAACAAGCTCTACGGCAACATCAGCCACCTCGCGCCGCGCAAGCAGGCCAATCCCGATATGCAGATCGCCGTCGGCGGCTGCCTGGCGCAGAAGGACCGGGCCGCCGTGCTGCGCCGGGCACCATGGGTGGACGTGGTGTTCGGCACACACAACATCGGGTCCCTGCCCACGCTGCTCGAACGGACCAGGCACAACAAGGCGGCCCAGGTCGAGATCGTCGAGGCGCTGCAGGAGTTCCCGTCCGCGCTGCCCGCCGCCCGCGAATCCGCATATGCCGCTTGGGTGTCGGTGTCGGTGGGTTGCAACAACACCTGCACGTTCTGCATCGTGCCCGCGCTGCGCGGCAAGGAGGTCGACCGCCGGCCCGGCGACGTGCTCGCCGAGGTGCAGACGCTCGTCGAACAAGGCGTGCTCGAGATCACGCTGCTCGGCCAGAACGTCAACGCCTACGGCGTCTCCTTCGTCGACCCCGAAGAACCGCGGGACCGCGGCGCGTTCGCCAAACTCTTGCGCGCCTGCGGCCGCATCGACGGACTGGAACGGGTGCGGTTCACCTCACCGCACCCTGCGGAGTTCACCGACGACGTCATCGCCGCGATGGCCGAGACGCCGAATGTGTGCCCGACTCTGCACATGCCGCTGCAGTCGGGGTCCGACCGCATCCTGCGCGCGATGCGGCGGTCCTACCGCGCCGAGCGCTACCTCGGCATCATCAACCGGGTCCGCGCCGCGATACCGCATGCGGCGATCACGACCGACCTCATCGTCGGCTTTCCGGGTGAGACCGAGGAGGACTTCCAGGCGACGCTCGACGTCGTCGAGCAGGCGAGGTTTGCCAGCGCGTTCACCTTCCAGTACTCCAAGCGGCCCGGCACCCCCGCCGCCGAGTTGCCCGATCAGATTCCCAAAGCCGTTGTGAGCGAACGCTATCAGCGTTTGATCGACCTCCAGGAGAGAATCTCGCTCGAGGAGAACCGCGCGCTGGTCGGCCGCACCGTCGAAGTCCTGGTGGCCGCCGGCGAAGGCCGCAAGGACGCCTCAACGGCCAGAATGTCGGGCCGGGCCCGAGACGGCCGCCTGGTGCACTTCAACCCGGACCGACTCGACATCCGCCCCGGCGACGTCGTGACCACGACCGTGACCGGCGCCGCACCGCATCACCTGATCGCCGATTCGGCCGTGCACAGCCATCGGCGCACCCCGGCGGGCGACGCCCACGCCGAAGGCCGGCGCCCACGCACCGGGGTGGGCCTGGGTATGCCGGGCATCGGCGCACCGACGACACCCGCTACCGCGACGGGATGCACACGGTGACGACGCCCGACGACAACGGTTTCGAGGAGTTCAAGGGCGACATCGAGGCCGCCGAGCGGCGCGTCGCGGGCGAGATCGACCCCGGCGCACGAGCCCTGGTGATCGCCGTCGGGGTGTTCGTACTGCTGGTGTCGTTCATCCTGCCGCACACCGGCGACGCGCGCGGTCTGGATGTGCTCGTCGGCGGCGAAACCGCGCTCCGCGAGGGAATCACCCTGCCGTTACGTGTATTCGCTTGGCTGGTACTGGTATTCGGCGTCGGTTTCTCGATGCTCGCGCTGCTCACCCGGCGCTGGGCGTTGGCGTGGATCGCGCTGGCGGGTTCGACCGTGGCGACGCTTCTCGGTTTGTTGGCGGTGTGGTCGCGCCAGACCGCGCCCGACCGCTACCCGGGCCCCGGGATCGGACTCATCATCGCCTGGATCGCGGTCGCGGTGGTGACCTTCCACTGGGCCAGGGCAGTGTGGGCGCGCACCGCGCTGCAGCTGGCCGCCGAGGAGGAACGGCGCAGGGCCGCCGCGGAACAACAGAAAAAGGGTCTGCTCGACAACCTCGGGAATCCCGACGACCTCGAGAACCCCGACGACCCGGACAAGCCGAGCTGAGCCGGTCCGCACCTGCTCTGCAGTTCGCGAGATGTACACCAGGGTCGTGATCTCGGTGATTTCACAGCCCTGGTGTAGATCTCGCGAAATAACAGCCGGACGCTAGCGGGTTTTGCCGAGCGCCTCGGCGGCCGCGTCCGCCCACTGCCGCCACTGCTCGGCGCTGGCGCGCGCCTCCGCGGCGTCCTTGTCCCGACCGGCGGCCGCGGCCTTCTCCGCTTGACGCTCGTATTGCTCTGCGCGGACCCGGAATTGGTCGGCCCGCGCCTGGGCCTCGGGATCGACACCGTGCGTCGGCGCCTCGCGGACCTTCTTCTCGATCGCGCGCAGGCGCCGTTCCAAATCGGCACCACGCTCGCGGGGCACCTTGCCGATGGCATCCCACTTATCGCCGATCACCCGCAGCGCAGCGCGCGCCGCGTCCAGATCGGAGGTGTCGATCTTCTCCGCCTCGGCCAGCAGCGCCTCCTTGGCCTCCGCGTTGGCACGAAACTCCGCGTCGCGCTCGGCGGTGGCCGCATTGCGCGCCCCGAAGAACTTGTCCTGCGCCGCCTTGAATCGCTGCCACAACGCGTCGTCGACATCCTTGGCCGCGCGGCCCGCGGCCTTCCACTCGTTCAGCAGTTCGCGGAACGCCGCGCTGGTGGGACCCCAGTCCGTCGAGTCGGCCAACCCCTCGGCGCGCTCGCACAGTGCCTCCTTGGCCTGCCGGGCGCCGGCGCGTTCACGGTCGAGTTCGGCGAAATGCGATCCGCGCCTGCGGTTGAACTGTTCGCGCGCCGCCGAATACCGCTTCCACAGGGCGTCGTCGGTTTTGCGGTCCAGCCCGGTGATCGTGCGCCACTCGTCGAGGATTTCTCGCAGCCGGTCGCCTGCGGCCTTCCACTGGGTGGAGTTGGCGGCGATGTCCTCCGCCTCGGCGGCCAGGGTCTCCTTGCGGGCGGTCTGCGCGGCGCGCAACTCCTCGCGCCGGGCCTTTTCGGCCTGAGCGGTCTCGTCGGCGTGGTCGATAATCGCCTGCAGGCGCTCGGCGATCGCGTCGACGTCGCCGAGCACGTGCGCGGTCGGCAGGGTCTCGGCCAGCGACTGCGCGGCCGCTTTGATCTTGCGGGCGTCGCCGGTACCGGACTCGAGCCGGCTCTCCATCAGCACGACCTCGGTCTGGAGGTCATCGAAGCGCCTGCCGAAGTGCGCGTAGGCGGCCTCGGTGTCGCCGGCCTGCCACGAGCCGATGATCCGTTCGCCCGAGCCGGTGATCAGCCACACGGTGCCGTCGGGGTCGACGCGGCCGAAACGGTGCGGATCGCTCGTCGGGGGCGCGACCACCGTCGGTGCTGGTCGGCCCGGCCGGGGCGCGGGTCCGGGACGCGGTCCGGGCCGGGGAGCGGGTTTCGGCGAGGAGGACTGGCCCCCTGGCTGGCTGGTCGTCATGTCGGTAATCCTCGTGCCCTCCGCGGCGTACCGCGTACCTGCCGCGCAACGCGGCGCCTGATCGCTGTCCGAACGCTATTCAAACAGGTCGTCGGGGCGCGTGCGCACGGCTTTCCCCGATGGCCTATCTAGGCTCGTCGCGACAACCTACGAAAGGACGGCGATGGCGGGCATGAGCGCGCAGGTGGATCTGGCCGTCGTCCTGGCCCTCGGCGCCGCTGTGTTCGTGGCGATCGGCGATGTGATCCACCAGCGGCAGGCCCACGAGGTCGCCGACGAGCCGGTCGGGCATCTGGAGCTGTTCACCCGGCTGCTGCGCGACCGGCAGTGGTGGCTGGGCAGCTTCGTGGCCGCCGCCGGGTTCGCGTTGCAGGCCGCGGCGCTCGGCGTCGGGTCGGTGCTCCTTGTCCAGGCGATTCTGGTGACATCGCTGCTGTTCGCCCTGCCGATCCACGCCCGGCTCTCGCATCAGCGGGTGACGCCGTGGCAGTGGACGTGGGCCGCGCTGTTGGCGGCGTCGGTCGCGGTGATCGTGACGGTCGGAAACCCGACCGAGGGCGACTCGCGGGCCTCGTGGGAGACCTGGACGGCGGTGCTGATGGTGCTGGTTCCGGCGCTGGTGTTGTGCGTGATCGGTGCCAACATCTGGAAGGGACCCGTCAGCGCCGTGCTTCTGGCGCTGGTGTCCGGGGCGTTGTGGGGGCTGTTCGCGGTGTTGACCAAGGGTGTGGTCGACCGTCTCGGCGACGGGCTCGAGGCCCTGTTGCGCACACCCGAGCTGTACGTCTGGGCGGTCGTGGCGGTCGCGGGCACGGCGTGGCAGCAGGCCTCGTTCCGCGCCGGGGCGCTGACCGCGTCGCTGCCGACGATGACTGTGACCGAACCGGTGGTCGCCTCGATATTAGGCGTCGTCGTGCTGGGGGAGACGCTGCGGCCCGGTGAGGAGGGCTGGCTGACGCTGATCGTCGCGGTGACGGTGATGGTGGTGTCGACGGCCGCGCTGGCCCGTGGCGAAGCCGCCACCGCCGATCAAGCCGCATCGCATTAGCGTGGACGACGTGCTCAGCGCCATCGCGATCGTCCCGTCGGCACCGGTGATGGTGCCCGAACTCGCCGCAGGTGCCGCGCCGGAGCTGGCCGACCTGCGCGAGGCGGTGTTCACCGCGGTGGCCGGACTTCCCTCGCACTGGGTCGCGGTCGGGGTGGGGGAATGCGATCAGGTCGTCGGCCACCATCAGGCCGGCACGTTCGCCGGCTACGGCGTCGACGTCAGGGTCGCGTTGTCCCCGGGTGTCGACAGCGATCCGGTCGCGCTGCCGCTGTGCGCCCTGATCACCGGCTGGTTGCGCGGAGCGGCCCGCGCCGACGCCTCCGCCGAGGTGCGGGTCTACGCGCACGGCTACGGCGTCGACGCGGCGCTGGCTCACGGCGAGCGGTTGCGCACCGAGATCGACGAGGCCGGCGACCCGATCGGCGTGCTCGTGGTCGCCGACGGTGCCAACACGCTGACGCCTTCGGCGCCGGGTGGTTTTGCCCCCGACTCGATCGCCGCGCAAGCCGCGTTGGACGATGCGCTGGCCGGCGGCGAGACCGCCCCGCTGACCCGGTCGCCCGAGGCGGTGGTGGGGCGGGTCGCCTTCGGGGTGCTGGCCGGGCTGGTCGGCGCCGGACCCCGCTCGGCCAAGGAGCTGTACCGCGGCGCCCCGTACGGCGTCGGCTATTTCGCCGGATTGTGGCAGCCGTGATGAGCGCTCCGACACGATGACGCGGCCGATCGCGATCATCGGCCCGACGGGCACCGGTAAGTCGGCGCTGGCGTTGGATGTGGCCGAGAGATTGAGCGGCGAGATCGACGTCGAGATTGTGAATGCCGATGCGATGCAGATGTACCGCGGCATGGACATCGGGACCGCGAAGCTGACGGTTCACGAGCGTCGCGGGATCCCGCACCATCAGCTCGATGTGCTCGAGGTGACGCAGACCGCGAGCGTGGCCCGCTACCAGCAGTCGGCCGCCGCCGATGTCGAGGCCATTCTCGAACGCGGCGCGGTGCCCGTCATCGTGGGCGGGTCGATGATGTACATCCAGTCGCTGCTCGACAACTGGACGTTCCCGGCCACCGACCCGGCGGTGCGCGCACGCTGGGAGCAGCGGCTCGCCGATATCGGGGCGGCCGCCCTGCACCAGGAACTGGCCGGCGTCGACGCCGACGCCGCGGCGTCCATTCAGCCCACTGACGGGCGGCGCATCGTGCGTGCGCTCGAGGTGGTGGAACTGACCGGCCGGCCGTTCGCCGCGTCGTTCCCCGCGATAGGTACACCGCGCTGGGATACCGTCATCATCGGACTTGATTGGCCCACAACGCTTCTCGACGATCGGTTGGCTCAGCGGACCGACAAGATGTTCGCCGACGGACTCATAGACGAGGTGCGCGCGCTACTGAAGTGCGGGCTGCGCGAGGGTGTCACCGCGTCGCGGGCCTTGGGTTACGCACAGGTCCTCACCGACCTCGATGCCGGCGGCGACGGCTCGGCGGCACGTGAGCCGACCTTCGTCGGCACCCGCCGCTACGTACGTCGGCAGCGGTCCTGGTTCCGTCGCGACCACCGCATCGTCTGGCTGGACGGCGCCGGCCCGGACCTCGCGCAGGAGACGCTGCGGGTGTGGCGGGACGTACCCTGAACACGTGAGGTTCGCCAAGGGACACGGCACGCAGAACGATTTCGTGCTGCTGCCCGACCTCGATTTCGAGCTGACGTTGTCGCCGGCGGCGGTGGCGGCGCTGTGCGACCGTCGTCGCGGGCTGGGCGCTGACGGTGTGCTGCGGGTGACCACCGCGCACGCGGCACAGCGCGCCGGATTGTTCGAACAGTTGCCGGAGGGCGTCGCCGGCGAGAACTGGTACATGGACTACCGCAACGCCGACGGGTCGATCGCGCAGATGTGCGGCAACGGGGTGCGGGTGTTCGCGCACTATCTGCGCGCCAGCGGCCTGGAGACCCGCGACGAGTTCGTGGTGGGGTCGCTGGCGGGTCCGCGTCCGGTGGTGTTGCACCACTGGGACGGCACGAACGCCGACGTCACCGTCGAGATGGGCAAGGTGAACCAGTTGGGCACCGCGGAGGCGGTCGTCGGGGGCAGGCCCTTCGCCGGCCTCGCCGTCGACGTCGGCAACCCCCACCTGGCCTGCGTCGACCCCGACCTGACATCCGAGGAGCTGTCCGCGCTCGACGTGGGGGCGCCGGTGTCCTTCGACACCGCGCTGTTTCCCGAGGGCGTCAACGTCGAGGTGCTGACCGCACCTGTGGATGGGGCCGTGACGATGCGTGTGCACGAACGAGGTGTCGGCGAGACGCGGTCGTGCGGAACCGGGACCGTCGCCGCCGCCGTCGCCGCGTTGGCGTACTCCGGCGCTGTCACCGGCAGCCTCGAGGTCCGCATTCCGGGCGGCGAAGTCTCGGTCACCGTCACCGAGGCCAGCAGTTTTCTGCGCGGCCCGTCGGTTCTGGTGGCGCACGGGGAACTGTCCGAGGAATGGTGGGACGTTGCGCAACGTTAATTGGGGTGCATGAAAAGTGATCTCCGTGCGAATCTCTATTCGCCTATGACGTATCCCGATCCTTCTACTCACAGCGCCCCGAGCGCGGGCGAGCTGGCGCTCGAAGACCGCACGGCGCTGCGCCGCGTGGCCGGTCTGTCCACCGAACTGACCGACGTCTCCGAGGTCGAGTACCGCCAGCTCCGCCTGGAACGGGTGGTGCTGGTCGGTGTCTGGACCGAAGGCAGTGCCGCCGACGCCGAGGCCAGCCTGGCCGAACTGGCCGCGCTCGCCGAAACCGCGGGTTCGGAAGTGCTCGAGGGTGTCATCCAGCGCCGCGACAAGCCGGACGCCTCCACCTACATCGGCTCGGGCAAGGCCGCCGAACTACGCGAGATCGTGCTCGCGACGGGTGCCGACACCGTCATCTGCGACGGCGAACTCAGCCCCGCCCAGCTGACAGCCCTGGAGAAGGCGGTCAAGGTCAAGGTCATCGACCGCACGGCCCTCATCCTCGACATCTTCGCCCAGCACGCGACCAGTCGGGAGGGCAAGGCGCAGGTCACCCTGGCGCAGATGGAGTACATGCTGCCCAGGTTGCGCGGTTGGGGCGAGTCGATGTCCCGCCAGGCCGGCGGCCGTGCCGGCGGCGCGGGTGGCGGTGTGGGCCTGCGCGGTCCGGGTGAAACCAAAATCGAGACCGACCGCCGGCGGATCCGCGAGCGGATGGCCAAGCTGCGCCGCGACATCAAGGACATGAAGAAGATCCGCGACACCCAGCGCAGCGGCAGGCGGCGCAGCGAGGTGCCGTCGGTCGCGATCGTGGGCTACACGAACGCCGGAAAATCCAGTCTGCTCAACGCGCTCACCGGTGCGGGCGTGCTGGTGGAGAACGCGTTGTTCGCGACCCTCGAACCGACAACGCGCCGAGGCGAATTCGCCGACGGCAGGCCATTTGTGCTGACCGACACTGTCGGGTTCGTTCGCCACCTGCCCACCCAGCTGGTGGAGGCCTTCCGCTCCACGCTGGAGGAGGTCGTCGACGCCGACCTGCTGGTGCACGTCGTCGACGGATCGGATGCGAACCCGCTCGCTCAGATCAACGCCGTGCGCACGGTGGTCAACGAGGTCATTGCCGACCACGATGGGGCCAGGGCACCGGAACTGTTGGTGGTCAACAAAATCGACGCCGCCGACGCTTTGACGTTGGCGCAGCTGCGTCGTGCCCTGCCCGATGCGGTGTTCGTCTCAGCGCGCACCGGTGACGGGTTGCAGCGCTTGCAGCAGCGGATGGCCGAGCTGATCACACCCACCGACGCGGTGGTCGACGTGACCATCCCCTATGAGCGTGGCGATCTGGTCAACCGCGTGCACGCCGAGGGGCGTGTCGATGCCACCGAGCACACCGCAGACGGAACGAGGATCAAGGCCCGGGTACCGGTTCCACTGGCGGCGGCGCTACGCGAGTACGCGACGTTCTGACAGGTCCGGAGGCCTGGGCGCACAGCAAAGAGGCGCAGGGGGTTGGATCCCTCCGCGCCTCTCGCTGAATGACTACCGGTCGTCGGAGGGCCGCTGCTCGGACTCCTGCCGCTTCTCGGCGGTCTTGGCCGCCGCACGCGCGCTTTCGGCCTCGGCTTCCTTCTGCGCGGCGTCGCGCTGAGCGTCGGCCTTGTCCTGCTGCGCCTTACCCTCGCGGTACAGGTCGTCGCGACCGGCGACGGCGCCTAGCACCTCTTTGGCCTTGCCCTTGGCGCCCTCGACGACACCCTTGATGGCCTCTTCGGGCCCACTGTTCTTGTTGTCGGACACTTGCGGCTTCCTCCTTGCCGATCGGGTCGGTGTGACCGTCCAATACCCGAAACGCGGTTTCGCTAATCGGACAACTTCTGGCGGTGAGGAGGCTCACAGCCGCTCGATCACCGGCGGCTCATGTGCGCGCACCGGGGGCAGGTCGCCGGTGTACTTCTGAACCTGCACCAGCACGTGCGCACCGGTGCAACCGCGCGCGAGCGAGGAGGTACCCACGTCGTCGGTCAGCACGTTCGGATTTCCGTGCGCGCACATCGAATCCGGATCGGCTGGATCGACGGGGTCGAACCAGGCGCCGGTCGACAATTGCACGACGTCGGGTCGCAGGCGATCGTCGATCACCAGTCCGGCCAGACACGCCCCGCGGTCGTTGAACACCCGCACCACGTCACCGTCGACGAGGCCGCGGTCGGCGGCGTCCCGCGGATGCATCCGGATGGGCTCGCGCCCTTGGACTTTCGACTTCTGGCTGACCGCTCCACCGTCCAGTTGACCGTGCAGCCGAGACGCCGGCTGGTTGGCCAGCAGGTGCAGCGGATAGTCGACCGCCCGTGGGCCGCCCAGCCATTCGGAGGGCTCATACCATTTCGGGTGCCCGGCACAGTCGGCGTAGTCGAAGCCGTCGATGTCGGTGGAAAGGATCTCGATCAAGCCACTCGGAGTGCCGAGTCGGTGGGTCACGGGATCGGCGCGGAAGTCGGCCAGCAGGGTGAGGCCGTCCTCGACAGGTAATCGCAGTCGCCCACGCCGCCAGAACTCGTCGAATGTGGGAACGGTGAAATCCAGTTCGGCTGCCCACTTGTCGTACAGATGGGCCAGCCACTGTCGCGGCGTACGATCCTCGGTGAACTGGTCGCCGAAGCCCAGCCGGTCGGCCAGCGCGGTGAAAGTCGCGTAGTCGTCGCGCGATTGGGCGAACGGTTCGGCGAGTTTGGGCATCGCCATCAGCATCGGGTCGTTGCGGGACCCTGAGTAGTCGTCGCGTTCGAACGACGTCGTCGACGGCACGACGATATCGGCGTGTTTGGCCATTGCGGTCCAATAGGGTTCGTGCACGACCAGGGTGTCGACACGACCGAGCGCCCGCCGCAACCGGGGGATGTTCTGGTGGTGGTGAAACGCGTTACCGCCCGCCCAGTACACCAATCTGATGTCGGGGAAGACAAGCCGTTGGCCGTTGTAGTCGAACGGGTCGCCGGGCCGCAACAGCAGATCGCTGATGGCGGCCACCGGAATGAATGTCCGCACCGGGTTGATCCCCTGTGGCAGCCTTGGCAATCCGCACTTCAGCGGTGCCAGGCCGGGTTCGTTCATCGAGCCGTAGCCGTGCCCGAATCCACCGCCCGCAACGCCGATCTGCCCGAGCATGGCGGCCAGCGTCAAGCCCATCCACGGCGCCTGTTCACCGTGTCGCGTTCGTTGCAACGACCAGCTGACCGTGACGATCGTGCGGTGCTGCGACATTCGCCGGGCCAAGCCGATCAGGTCGTCGGCGGGTATGCCGGAGATCGCCGACGCCCACCGAGGGTTTTTCGGCACCCCGTCCTCGGCTCCGAGGAGATAGCGCTCGAAGCGTTCAAAGCCGGTGCAGTATGTGCTCAGGAAGTTTCGGTCGGCGAGTCCCTCTGTGGCGAGCACATAGGCGAGCGCGAGCATGATCGCCACATCGGTGCCGGGCACCGGCGCGAACCATTCGCAGTCACCGTCGACGTCGTCGCGCAGAGGGGAGAACGACACGATCTGTCCGCCGCGCGCTCGATAACGGCGCAGCGCATCTCGGGCCGGATGCGCGGTGGTCCCACCGTGATTGATCGCGGTGTTCTTCAGCGCCAGCCCACCGAAGCACACGAGAAGTTCGGTGTGCTCGACGATGACCTCCCATGAGGTGGACCGCTTGAACAGGTCGTCGTGGGTTCCGACGACGCGCGGCATGATCACTCCCGTTGCGCCGAGGCTGTAGGAGTGACGGGAAAAGGTGTAGCCGCCAAGGAGATTCAGAAAGCGGTGCACCTGGCTCTGGGCGTGATGGAAACGCCCTGCGCTCGACCAGCCGTAGGAACCGCCGAAAATGGCCGAGTTACCGTGCGCGTCGACGACACGACGCAGCTCGTCGGCGAGCAGGTCGGTCAACTGGTCCCATGTCACGGCAATGAATTCGTCGTTACCGCGCCGGGTGGTCGGCCCCGGCCCGTCGCGCAACCAGCCGCGGCGTACGACGGGCGTCGCTATCCGTGACCGGTGTCGAAGGGATCCCGGCAGATTGCCGAGCAGCGGTGACGGGTCCGCGTCGCCTTCGAACGGGCTGACCGCGACGATGTCACCGTCTTGCATGTCGGCGGCGAAAGCCCCCCAGTGCGTCAGGCTGACCGGGCCGGGCATGGCGTCAGTCTAGGTGTGGACGCAGCCGGCCCGGTCGGGCCAACCGCCCCGGCCGCCCTCGGATAGCGAATGGCAATTCGGCCACATTCGCGAGCACGGGCCGTTGATCACACAAGACATTGCCTGGTAGCTACCAATATTTGTGCAAATGCGTCGTGTATGGCCGCCATTCCCCACTCACGCGTGCAAACTCATTGCTGTGCTGCCAACGGGACCGCGATGGCAAATAGCGGGGAGGCGGTCACGATTAATCGAGCGGCACGGCGGGGTTATCCACAGCGAATGGAGTATCGGAAGGTATTTTCATCCGAAGATCGGCGTGTTCGTTGGTTATTGGCGTCTGACGACAGATAGAGGACGGGTGCGAAAAACTCGAGCGAAATTTCGTACCGACCCGGGAGGTCGAATGATCGGGCAGAACAGCCGGGGCACCACGGTGTTGGGCCGGATGGCGATCGGCCTGCTCGTGGGCGCCGTCGCCCTACTACTACCGCCGGTGGCCAGCGCCTCCCCGGAATCCGATGCCGCCAATGCCGCGATCAGCGCGGCCTGGGACGGCAGCGGCGGTGACGGCGGCCCATTGGGCCCCAGGCAGGGCGATGTGTACCCGGTGGGGGACGGCTTCGCGCAGAACTTCGCCGGCGGCAAGATCTTCTTCACGCCCGATACCGGGGCTCACATCATGCGGGGCGCGATCCTGGAGAAGTACGAATCGCTCGGTGGCCCGGCCGACAGTGACCTCGGATTCCCGACCATGGACGACGGACCCGGGCGGGCGCCGGGCAGCTTCAACGTCACGTTCAGCGCCAACGACAAGCCGGTGATCTTCTGGACGCAGGACACCGGCGCGCGCGTGGTCCGGGGAGCGATCAACGCGGCATGGGACAAGTTGGGCGGCTCCACCGGATCCCTCGGTGTGCCCTCCGACGACGAAACCTACCGCGGCGATCTGATCACGCAGAAGTTCACCGGCGGCGAGATCACCTACAACACCCGCGACAAGCAGTTCACCACCGTGCCGCCCGATCTGGCCGGGCAGTTGGCGGACTTGCAGATCCCTGGCGATGCGACCTCGGCGATCAACGGGGCGCGCCGCGCCGCCGGAGGCCCGCTGGGTCCCCTCGGCGCCGCCGAAGGGCCGCCGTACCCGATAGGAAAAGACGGCCTCGCCCAGAACTTCGCCGGAGGCAAGATCTTCTACAGCCCCGCCACAGGCGCGCGGGTGGTCACCGGTCAGGTCTTGGCCAAGTACGAAAGTCTCGGCGGGCCCGAGGGCGATCTCGGGTTCCCGATTGCCAGCGAGACGGACGGCGGGCTGCCCACCGCGAGCCGGATGTCGCGCTTTGCCGCCGACGACAAACCGGTGATCTTCTGGACGCCGGACCACGGCGCGGTGCTGGTTCGCGGCGCGATGAGCGCGGCGTGGGACAAGCTCGACGGCGCCGAGGGCACGCTCGGCGCACCGATGGCCGACCAGTCCGAAAAGGGTGACGTCACCACGCAGCGATTCACCGGCGGCGTGGTCAACTGGAATCGGTCAACCGGTGAGTTCAGCACCGAGCCGCCCAATCTCGCGACCGAGTTGGCCGGTCTTGAGGTGCCTGCCGAGCAGAGCCCCGATACGCCCGGCACCCCGGGCGCCTCGGACTCGGGTGGTGACGGCAGCTGGTTCACCTTCAGCTGGTGGTGGTTGCTCGCGATCGTGCCGGTGCTCATCCTGGTGGGTCTGGTGGCGTTCGCGGCCCTGCGCAACCGGCGTCGGAGCGACGTCGATCGTCCCGGCCCCGTCGATGACCATTACGACGACTCGTACGGCGCCGAGGCCGAACAGGCCTACAGCACCCTCGGTTCGGGTGCACAGGCATCGAGCGGCGGCGATCCCTCAGCGGCGATGTTCGGCGACCGGTACGCCACTGAGGGTTTGGGCGCGCTGTCTACGACGGGGGAGCCGGGGTCGACGTCATCGGCCAATCCGTGGGAGGCGCCTTCATCGGGCTTCGCCGACGCCTCCGACACATCGGCATTCGGTGTGGCCGAGGAGAATCCGGACAATGTCGACACCGCACCGACACGGATACCGAGCTCTACAGAGGCCGGGATCGCCGCGGGGCGTCTGGCCGCCGGCGCCGGTGAGACGGCCGACGAGCAAGACAGCGCGCTCGAGGAGCACGACGCGCTGCTCGAGGAGCGTGACGCCGACGAGCCCTGGACGCCCGACGAGCGCGACGCGACGTTCGAGGAACCTGACGCGGCGTTCGAGGAACGCCACGTACCCGCCGAGCCGGCGGAACACGAACCCCCGCAACGGGATCCGCTGACCGACACGGGCCGGCACGCCAAGATCGTCATCGACGAGCCGGAAGTGCCCAGCCCCGCATTCCGCCTACCGTTCGGCGACTCCGCGCAGGCACCCGAGGGCTACCCGATCAAGGCCGACACCCAGTCAGGCCTCTATTGGCTTCCCACCTCGGCCGACTACCACGAGGTGCAAGCCGAAATCTGGTTCTCCAGTGAGGAATTCGCTCGAACGAACGGATTCGTCCGGGCCGATTAGATCTTCCGTATGACGGTGACGACCTTGCCCAGCACTGCGGCGTCGTTACCGGGGATCGGATCGAAGGCCGGGTTGTGCGGCATCAACCACACCTGTCCGCGCGTCCGTTTGAACGTTTTCACTGTGGCTTCGCCATCGATCATCGCGGCCACGATGTCACCGTTGTCGGCGACGTTCTGCTGACGCACGACCACCCAGTCGCCATCGCAGATCGCGGCGTCGACCATCGAGTCACCGACGACCTTGAGCAGGAACAGCGAGCCCTCGCCGACCAGTTCGCGCGGCAGCGGGAAGACGTCCTCGACGGCCTCCTCGGCAAGGATCGGCCCGCCGGCGGCGATGCGCCCGAGCACGGGCACGAATGTCGGCTCCGGTAGGGCATCGGAGCCGGCTACATCGGTGGCGACGATGGGAGTCACGTGGTCGTCGGCGCCGCGTACGTCCACCGCGCGCGGCCGGTTGGGGTCACGCCGCAGGTAGCCCTTGCGCTCCAGCGTGCGCAGTTGGTGCGCGACCGAGGAGGTGGAGGTCAAACCGACCGCATCGCCGATCTCCCTGATGCTCGGCGGATAGCCACGATTGGTGACCGATGCGCGGATCACGTCGAGGATGGTGCGCTGACGTTCGGTGAGACCGGAGTCCACGGATCTGGCCCCGCCTGTGCTGTCTGGAATGTCGCTGCTGGAGTCCATGCCGCCGAATGTAACCCGCGGCACACGATTAATCAAACATGTGTTCGAGGGCGTGTCGTGGCGAGCTGCTCCGAAATCGCGCATCGATTTTCTGTCGGTGCCCTGTCCTATCGTTTCACAACAGTTCGATCACACGTTCTATCTTTCGAACACCTGATCGACTATCTTCGAACACAAGAGCGAAAGCAGCGGATCGGAAGGCAGGCAGATGACCGTTCTCGACACCCACGAATTCCAGGCCTCGCGCGTGGTCAGGACCGATATCCGGCCTGCGGCCACCCGCCGGCGGCACCCCGCGGCGACCCGTCCGGGCGGGGCGGCGGTGCGTTACCGCGGAAGCGGGGTGCTGATGTCGCGCGCATCGCACCGGCGGCGACCGATCACACCCGCCACCACTGTGCTCCTGTCCTTGGTCGCGGCGGGAATCACGATGTGGCTCGGCCTGGTCGCGCAGTTCGGCGGCGTCGTGGGCACCACCTCCACCGCGGTGCCGGACCGCCTCGCGGTGGTCCAGGTTCAGTCCGGCGAAAGCCTGCAACAGGTGGCCATGCGGGTGGCCCCCGATGCGCCCGTGGGCCAGGTGATGGATCGAATCAGCGAGCTCAACCAGCTGGACTCGGCGGCCCTGGACGCCGGGCAGACGCTGATCGCGCCGGTCGGCTGACGCCCACCAGCGACCAAACAGATTGCTACGCAGAGATGTTCACCGACAGGTCTGCGGACTATGTGCCGTTCAGCCCGGTGCTGGGCTTTCGCAACCCGCCGCGGGTACGCTCGGAGGGGTTCGAGTTGGTCATCTGTTGGCGCGGCAAAGGAGCGGTGATGCATTGTCCGTTCTGCCGTCACCCGGATTCGCGTGTGGTCGACTCGCGTGAGACCGACGAGGGCCAGGCGATCCGGCGACGGCGTTCATGCCCGGAGTGTGGGCGTCGGTTCACCACGGTCGAGACCGCCATCCTGGCCGTCGTCAAGCGCAGCGGTGTCACCGAGCCGTTCAGCCGCGAAAAGGTCATCAAGGGAGTGCGGCGGGCGTGCCAAGGCAGCCAGGTCGACGAGGATGCGCTGAACCTGCTGGCCCAGCAGGTCGAGGACACCGTCCGCGCCGCCGGATCGCCCGAGATCCCCAGCCACGAAGTGGGACTCGCTATCCTGGGGCCGCTACGCGATCTCGACGAGGTGGCCTACCTGCGCTTCGCCTCGGTGTATCGCGGATTCACCTCCGCCGAGGATTTCGAGCGGGAGATCGAGGCGCTGCGGGCGCATCGGAATTCGCCGCAACCGACCGCCAGCTGACCGGCCGGTTGAAGGTCTCATTCAGTCGATCTGCTTGATGCCGTCGTTGACGACGCGGCCGGCGACACGCACCCAGCCCTCGGCGCTCCACTCGGTGTAGATGTGCGAGCCCTTGCCCTGCACGATTGTCAGGTCCCGGCTGAGGTAGTCGGTGATCCGCACGGCGGCGGCGCCGGTGGCCTCGTCTTCGGGCACACCGAGATCGGTGGCGAACATCCGTGACCGCACTTCGCCCTTGTCCCGGTCGATCCACGTCCACAGGTAGTGATTGATGTCGTCGGGGTAATCCGACGGGTCGAGCGCCAGGAGTTCGTCGACGGAGCCGATGTCGTGGATGGCGAATTCGGGTGCCCACTCCGCGCGGGCCCGAACGGAGGTCAGGCCGTCGTCGTGGCCGATCTGCACGATGCCTGCGGGAACCCGCAACGTGTGGACGGGAGCGCCCTGCTCGCGAAGCCACCACGCGGCGCCGACGGTGGGGTGTCCCGCGAAGGGCAGCTCGACGACCGGAGTATGGATACGCGCCAGCGCCGTGCTCGTACCGGGGGCGGGGAGATCGACGAAAATGGTTTCGCTGTAACCCAATTGGGCGGCTATCCGTTGGCGATCGTCGGGGTCCACGGTGCTGGCGTCGACAACACCGAGGGGGTTTCCGTGATTGCCGTCAGGGTCGGCGAAGACTCGCAACACCGTCACATCGATGGCCATGGGCCCGATGCTACTTCGTATTCGCGTGCCGTTGGCCGGGTCGCGTGCCCTAAACTCAGGTGGCGCTGCGCTCGTCGGTTCCCATCGCGTCGAGCACTGCAACCCGGGTGTCGGCCGATCCGGAGATCGTGCCTTCGGTGATCCCCGCCCGCAGCAGTCCGCGCAGGTATTCCTGGTCGTAGACCGCCGGTTCGGTGCTGTCGATGAACTTCTCCACCACTTCGACGAAACGCTCCGGGTCGTCGTGGAACGGGAAATGACCGGAGCCGTCGAAGATTTCCAACTGCGATCCCGGCATCGCGGCGTGGGCCATCCGGGCGTGGCTGGCGGGGATCACGGCGTCGCAGCTACCCCAGATCAGCTGAACCGGAACCGACTGCGTCAGATAGCAGCGGTCCAGCATGGTGACCACCTGACCGCGCCAATCGACGACAGCGCGCAGCGTACGGGCGAACGCCGACGACGCGGTCGGTTCGGGCAGGTCGTTGAGGATGCGCAACACCTGTGGCAGGTCGCGACCGAGGCCGGTCGAGCCGAACACGCCGCCGGCGACACGTCCCACCGCCTGCACCGTCGGCAGCACGAACGGCAACCGCAGCAGCACCAGCGCCTCACTGCCCATCGGCAGGGAGGCGAAGCGCAGCGCGATGTTGACGTCCTTGGTGACCCCGCCGGCGCCGACCAGGATGAGCCGGTCGACCAACTGCGGGAATTGATACGCGAACTGCATGGCCACCCCGCCGCCGAGCGAATGACCGATCACCGTGACGTGGTCGATGTCCAGGACGCTGAGCAGATCGCGCATGCCATTGGCATAGGCGGCGACCGAATAGTCGGCACGGGGTTTGTCGGATTTGCCGTGGCCCAACAGGTCCGGTGCGATCACGGTGAATCGCTGCGCGAGTTTCGACTGAACTGTTTCCCACGTGGTGGAGTTGTCGCCGATTCCGTGGATCAGCAGGATCGCAGGACCCGAGCCGGCCACCCGGTATGCGCGCCGGTAACCGTGGATGGTGCGGAACTGCAGGACGGGTGTCAGGTCCCGTACGGGGCGAAGGTTCGGCTTTCGCGGCGGCATTGCGTCAACTTAGCGGCCCGTCGGGCACCGCGCCCCTCGAGTCGCCCGCTGACCGGGCGACTCACCGTCATCCGGCGTCGTCGCCGTCGTCGAATCGGTCCTTCGACTTCTTCTCGGCCTGCTGGGCCAGGAACCGCTCGAACTCGGCGCCGAGTTCCTCGCCGCTGGGCAGGTCCTCGTCGCTGGCGAGTAGGGACCGGTTCTCCTGGGCCGCCATGTAGGCGTCGTACTGGCGTTCCAGCGCCGCGACCACCTGCGCCACCTCGGGGCTCTGCTCGACCTGCTCGTTGATCTTGGTCAACACCTCGGCACCGGCCGTGACCAGCGCCTCGAGCGGGATCTCCAGAGAAGCGTTCCGGGCCACCTCGGCCAACAACGCCTCAGCCGCCGCGGGATAGTCGGTTTGGGCCAGATAGTGCGGGACGTGGACGGTGAAGCCGACCACCTCGTGTCCGTGCTGCGACATCCGGAACTCCAGCAGGTTCGACGCGCTTGCGGGAACCTGAACCTCGCCGATCCACGGTTGGTGTTCGGCGATGAGTTCCTTGTCGCTCGAGTGCGCAGTCATCGTGATGGGCCGCGTGTGCGGCACCGCCATGGGGATGGTGCCCAGCCCCACCACGCGGCGTACGTCGAGCCGTTCGGCCAGAAGCCGGACCGCGGTGATGAACCGCTCCCAGCGCAGATCTGGTTCCAGGCCCGCGAGAAGCAGGAACGGGGTGCCGACACTGTCGCGCATCGCGTACAGGCTGAGCTCTGGATCCTCGTAGTGGGTGAAATGGTCGGTCTTGAACGTCATCAACGGGCGCCGGGACCGGTAGTCCAGCAGCTCGTCGATCGCGAACGACGCCACCAACTCGGTGTCCAGCGTGTCCTTCAGATGCTGGGCGGCCAACCGAATCGCGTGGCCGGCGTCGGAGAAGCCTTGGAGGGCGTGGATCAGCACCGGACCCCGGCCGTCCTTGGACGACAGTTGGGGCGCGGGGAACTCCAACTCGTACATGCCTGAGTGTTCCGGCTGGTAGTGCTGTTCCGGATTACCGGCGTTGTCAGCCATGAGCCTCGCCTCCTTGCGGTGGTGCCAGACCGTTAACGTCTTCGTACAGTGACAACTAGTCTCGCGCACGTTGCGTTCCCGCTGGCGGGCATCCCATGCGCAACGCCTTGATAACGCTTGCCGGGGCCCGGTCGGCTAGGCGCGAAACTGGTTGAGCGCCCGCAGCTTGTTCATCACGTCCAGCGCCGCGACCTTGTAGGCCTCCGAGAAGGTGGGGTAGTTGAACACGGCGTCGACAAGGTAGTCGATCGTTCCCCCGCAGCCCATCACGGCCTGGCCGATGTGCACCATCTCGGTCGCGCTGGTGCCGAAGATGTGCACGCCCAGCAAGCGCAGATCGTCGGTCGACACCAGCAGTTTGAGCATGCCGTACGAGTCCCCGGCGATCTGGCCCCTGGCCAACTCGCGATAGCGCGAGACCCCGACCTCGTAGGGGACCGCGTCGCGGGTCAACTCGACCTCCGTGGCGCCGACGTAGGACACCTCCGGGATCGAGTAGATGCCGATCGGCTGAATCTCGGTGATGCCCTGGGTCGGCTCCCCGAAGGCGTAGTAGGCCGCCAGCCGGCCCTGTTCCATCGAGGTGGCCGCCAGTGCCGGAAATCCGATCACGTCGCCGACGGCGTAGATGTGGTCGACCTTGGTCTGGAACTGGTCGTCAACGAAGATGCGGCCACGGCTGTCGGTCTCCAGCCCCGCGTTCGCCAAATCGAGGTGGTCGGTCTGTCCCTGCCGCCCGGCGGAGTACATGACCGTCTCGGCGGGGATCTGCTTACCGCTGGCCAGTGTGGTCACCGTGCCTGCGGACCCGACGTCGACCGCGGTCACCTCCTCGCCGAACCGGAACGTCACGGCAAGGTCGCGCAGGTGGAACTTCAACGACTCGACGATCTCCGGATCGCAAAAGTCCAACATCGTGTCGCGCTTCTCGACGACGGTGACCTTCGTGCCGAGTGCCGCGAACATCGAGGCATATTCGATCCCGATCACCCCAGCGCCCACCACGACCATCGACGAGGGCAGCGACTTGAGATCGAGGATCCCGTCGGAGTCGAGCACGCGCTCCTCGTCGAACTCGACACCCGCGGGGCGGGCCGGTTTGGTGCCCGTGGCGATCACGATGTAGTCGCCGCTGACCATGGTGCGCTCACCCCGGGTGGGCTCCTCGACCAGCACGGTGTGCGCGTCGATGAACCTGCCGTGGCCCTGGATGAGGTCGATGCGGTTGCGCATCAACTGAGAGCGGACGACGTCCTGCTCCTTGCCGATGACGTGGCTCGTGCGCGCCAGCAGGTCGGCGGGCGTGATTTTTTCCTTGACCCGGTAGCTGGCGCCGTAAAGCTCGCGCTGGCTCATGCCGGTGAGGTAGACGACCGCCTCCCGCAGCGTCTTGGAGGGGATGGTCCCGGTGTTCACGCAAACGCCACCGAGCATGCGTCCCCGCTCGACGACCGCGACCGTCTTCCCGAGCTTCGCCGCGGCGATCGCCGCTTTCTGCCCGCCTGGTCCCGAACCGATGACCACGAGGTCGTACTCGAGCATGGAAGCCATGGCAACAAGATGTACGCCGGTTGGGCGAGTTCCGCACGCCGACTGGCTTATCCGAAGCTGAATTCATCCCCAAGCCGGAATTCATCCACAGCGGCGGGGGTCGCGACCGACGACAGGCGACCGCCGTCCGAGTCGACGGGAAGGGTCGGCCCCATGACGACCTCACCTTCACCCGATTTCCGCCTCGACCGTCCGGCGGTGCTGATCGCCGCCCTGCCCGCCGTTCTGGGCTTCGTTCCGGAGAAATCCCTCGTGCTCGTGACTGTGGACCGCGGCGCGATGGGATGCGTTATGCGGGTGGACCTCTCCGACGAGCTGACCGACTCGGTCGAGCACGTCGCCGACGTCGCCGCGGCGGCGCGACCGGACTCGGCGATCGCCGTCGTCGTCGACGAGGACGGTGCGGGCTGTCGTCTGTGCAACGACGAATACCGCGAGCTGGCCGCCATGCTGGCGTCGGCCCTGGCCGACCGGGGGATCGAACTGCTTGCCGCCCATGTCGTCGACCGGATCGTGGCCGGCGGGCGGTGGCATTGCGCCGATGGGTGCGGCGCCTCGGGGACCGTGGACGACCCGTCGGCGTCGCCGCTCGCGATGGCCGCCGTGCTGGACGGGCGCCGGCTCTATGCCCGGCGCACCGAACTCCAGGACGTCATCGCGGTCACCGATCCCGTCCGCGCGCAAGCGTTGGCCGGCCTCATTGAGGACGCGCAGGCAGGTCGCTCGGAGGCCGAGGCGCGCAGTGAGATCGAGGCCGTGATCGCGGCGGCCGCGCGGGCGTCTGCGGGTGAGGACCTGCCCGATGAGACGGTGACCGGGATCGCGGCGGCACTGACCGATCTGCAGGTGCGCGACACGCTGTACGCGCTCGCGGTGGGTGAGTGCGCGGCAGACGCCGAGTCGTTGTGGGCGGAGTTGTCGCGGCGGCTCCCGGAGCCGTGGCGGGCCGAAGCGCTGGTGTTGTTGGCGTTCTCGGCCTATGCCCGCGGCGACGGTCCGCTGGCCGGGGTGTCACTGGAAGCAGCGCTGCGCTGCGACGCTACCCATCGGATGGCCCGCATGCTCGACACCGCGCTGCAGTCGGGTCTGCGGCCGGAGCAGATTCGGGAGCTGGCCGCGACGGGCTACCGGTTGGCCGACCAGTTGGGAGTCCGGCTACCGCCCAGGCAGGCCTTCGGACGGCGGGCCGGTTGAGGGCCCCGCACCGGCTCGGGCGGTCATACCTTCTCGACCTTCACGGCGTGCGCCATCTGGTGGGGCAGTTCGACCTGTTCGTGGCCGGGGATCACGATCATCACCCCGCCGTGGTCGTTGATCTGCACGGTCACACGGGCGTTGGGCACCACACCAGCATCCTTGAGCCTGCTGATCAGGTCGGCGTCACCCTGCACGTGCTCGGTCAGCTGCCGCACCACCACGGCGACGGGCATTCCGGCGGGTAGTTCGGTCAGCCGAACGAGGTTCAACCGGTCGCCTTCCGACGACGTGCTGATCAGGCCCAGCTCCGAGAGGCCGGGGATCGGGTTCCCGAACGGCGAGGTGGTCGGGTTGTTCAGCACCTGGACAAGCCGGCGCTCGACGTCCTCGCTCATCACGTGTTCCCAGCGGCAGGCCTCGGCGTGCACTTCCTCCCAGGGCAGGCCGATGACGTCGACGAGCAGCCTTTCGGCGAGGCGGTGCTTGCGCATGACGGCGACGGCGAGGGCGCGGCCCTTCTCGGTCAGCTCGAGGTGGCGATCGCCTGCGACATGGAGCAGGCCGTCGCGCTCCATCCGGGACACCGTCTGGCTGACGGTGGGACCGCTTTGATCGAGACGCTCTGCGATGCGGGCACGCAAGGGCACCACGCCCTCTTCCTCGAGGTCGTAGATCGTCCGCAGGTACATCTCCGTGGTGTCGACCAGATCATTCATTGCGCTAACCCTCCGTCAAAGGCCGAGTCTACCGGCTGAAGGGCCTGAACTGCGTTGTTACGTCTGCGACACCGGCACACCGTGATACGACACGATCCCCGCCGGTCGAAGCGGCGGGGATCGTCGTCGGGGCAATCAGCTGGCGTACGAGCGGAGGCGATCGGCACGTTCGCCGTTGCGGAGCTTGGCCATGACCTCGCGCTCGATCTGGCGCACCCGCTCGCGGGAGAGCCCGAACAGCTTGCCGATCTGGTCGAGGGTGCGGGGCTGACCGTCGTCGAGGCCGAACCGCAACCGGATCACCTGCTGTTCGCGCTCGTCGAGCGTGGCGAGCACGTGCCGGATGTCGGTGTGCAGCAGTTCGGAGATCACCGCGTTCTCGGCCGACATCGCCTCGGCGTCCTCGATGAAGTCGCCCAGCGGCGCTTCCTCGTCGCTACCCACCGGCATGTCGAGGCTCACCGGGTCGCGGCTGTGCTCGAGCAGATCGGTGATCTTCTCCACCGGGATTCCGGACTCGGCCGCCAGTTCATCATCGGTGGCTTCACGGCCGAGGTTCTGGTGCATCTCACGCTTGATCCGAGCCAGCTTGTTGACCTGCTCGACGAGGTGCACCGGAAGCCGGATCGTGCGGCTCTGGTCGGCCATGCCGCGGGTGATCGCCTGGCGGATCCACCACGTGGCGTACGTCGAGAACTTGAATCCCTTGGCGTAGTCGAACTTTTCCATCGCCCGGATCAGGCCGAGGTTGCCTTCCTGGATCAGGTCGAGCAGTGGCATCCCGCGGCCGGTGTAGCGCTTCGCCAGCGAGACGACCAGGCGCAGGTTGGCTTCGAGAAGGTGGCGCCGCGCGGCTTCACCGTCGCGGACCACGGCGGCAAGATCACGTTTGCGGTTCTCGCCCAAGCGCTTCCGCGTCTCGAGCAGGTGCTTGGCGTATAGCCCGGCCTCGATGCGCTTTGCGAGTTCCACCTCATCGGCGGCGTTGAGCAAGGCAGTCTTGCCAATACCATTGAGATACACGCGTACGAGGTCAGCCGCTGGACTCTGGGCGTCCAGGTCCTGGTCGACGCGGATGGTGCTGGCATTTGCCATGACGGCCTCCTGATCAAGTCGAACTGTCATGAGCTACAACGCCCACGAGGTCCAAAGAGTTCCCAGCCATTGACTGGTTCACACCTTCTGATCAGCGGTTTCTCGGAGCCGACCTGAGAATGTCCTTAGAAAAGGGATAGAAGCGTCTCAGCTGGGAACATCACCGTTCGAGCCTCGCTCTCCGGGTTGCGGCGGTGCCACCGTGCGGCGCTCGAGCGCCGGCCGTTCGGCGGTCGGGACCTCGGAGGAGTGACGGCGGTTGTCGTAGCGACGCGGCTCTTCCGGACGCCGCGGCGGGCGGTCGTTGGCGATGAGCACGGCGATCCACGGCAACGGAATCGAGCCGACGAGAATCGCCAATGAGATCAGGCCGTTGTGCCAGATGCCGTAAGCGATCGCGGCCAGTACGAGGGCCGGAATACGAAACGACATGAGCGTCAAGTACTTGCGAACCCGTTGGCGGTGCTGTTCCTCGTAGGCGGGGGCGGCGCGAGTGATCAGGACGGGCCGGCCGTCGTCGTCGAAACTCAGCTCGGGGCTTTGTTTCATACTTTCACTGTCCCACATTGTGGCTCCGCTGTACGGGTCGGTTTTCTTACGGGCAAAATGGGTGTCATGCAAACCCAGACGATCGAGCGCACCGACACCGACGAACGCGTCGACGACGGGACTGACAGCGATACCCCGAAGTTCTTCCACTATGTCAAGAAGGACAAGATTGCCGAGAGCGCGGTGATGGGCACCCACGTCGTCGCGCTGTGCGGCGAGGTGTTCCCGGTGACGAAGTCGGCCAAGCCCGGATCGCCGGTGTGCCCGGAGTGCAAGCGCATCTACGAGAAGCTCAAGAAGTAGCCCGGTCGGTCGCCGCTCCCGCCGGGGACGCCGGAGCGGCTGCCGGTGCTCCCTCGGCAACGACGCCGTTGATTGAGTCGGCTTTTCCCCTCAACCACCACTGGAAACGCTTGGCGTGTGTGTCGGCCGCCGGCCATTCCTCCTGAATCGCGGCGTTGAGTTCGGCGCCGATCATGATCGCGAAGCCGAGGAAGAACGCGAACAGCAAGAAGGCGATCGGCGTCGCCAACGCGCCGTAGGTGTAGCCGGTTGCGGTGATCCACGTCAGGTAGAAGCGCAGCCCGAACGTCGCCAACAGGAACACCAGAGTGGCCAGGATCGAGCCCAGCAGCAACCGGTGCGACGGCAATGGCTTGGGCAGCGAGACCCGGTAGAGCAGGTTGACGGACACGATCAGCGCCAGAATCAGCACCGGGTAGTAGCCGAACCGCAGAACGTGGTCCCAGCTGTCCGGTATGTACGTCGCGATCTTTCGCGGCCCCAACGCGATGAACGGCGCCGCGAGGATCGCACCGATCAACATCACCACGTAGAGGCCGAGCGCGTAGAACCGCTGACGGACCGGGTGGCGCAGCGGGGTCTGGCCGTGCGCCTCGGTGATCGAATCCACGAACGCCGAGATGGCCGATGACCCGGCCCACAGCGAGATCACGAACCCCAGCGAGACGACTTCACCGCGGGCGCCCTTGACGATGTCGCGGACCGTCGGCTCGATGATCTCGCTCACCACGTTCGTGGAGAAGAACCTCGCGGCGGTGTCGATGATCTGGTTCTCGATCATCGGAAGCGTGTCGGGGCCGAACAGCGGCGCGATGTAGGCCAGGCTGCCGAGCATCCCCAACAGCAGGGGCGGAAGCGACAACGCCGACCAGAACGCCGCCTGCGCGGACTCCGAGAAGATCGAGTCGTCCCAGCTCTTGGACAACGTGCGCCCCACGATGTGGCGAATGTGGTGGCGCGACGGCTTCGTCGGCAGCGGCCGGGGCTGGTCACTCATGACCAGTCCAGCATTACTGACGCAAGGTGCTCGTGCCCAGAGCGGCTGTCCGCCGTGTCGGGTGCTATGCCTCCACCGGGCTCACTTCGAGCACGGCCGCCAGCTCGATCAGCTTGGCCTCGTGCTCATTGGCGTGGTGCTGGCAGAAGAGCAACTCCGCTCCCGACGGGAGCTTCGCGCGAACTCGTGCCGCGGCGCCGCAACGATCGCAGCGGTCAGCCCGGGTCAATGGGGGACTGGTGAGCGTTGCGTTCGTCATTGCGGACCTCCGTACTGTCGCGTGCATCTACTGTCTCAGACGTTTTGGGTTTCGGCGTTGTTCCCAAAGGCTCTACCGGTGTGTCGTGTCTCACCGTTACCTCGAGTTGCCGGCGCGGCAGGCTGGCTATATGAGCCCGCCGCCCACCGTACTGGTCCACCTGTGTAGCAAAGACGATTGGAAGTCTGCTCAAGCACGCGGCGAGCATCGCCCCGCTTCGTTGATCGCGAGCGGCTTCGTGCATCTGTCGACACCCGAGCAGGTGCACCTACCGGCCAACCGGCTGTACGCCGGTCGTACCGACCTGGTACTGCTCCACATCGACGCCGCACGACTGTCCTCTCCGGTTCGCTGGGAACCCGGGCTGCCCGCTGATCCCGTGGGGATGGAGTTCCCACATCTCTACGGCCCTTTGCCAGTCGAAGCTGTGATCCGCGTCACGTCTTACCGGCCGGGCTCCGAGGGTCGGTTCGCTCCGTTGGCGCCCTGACCCTCGCCTCGGAGGCCACGTTGCGCCGCTCTCGCATCGCATCAAACTAGATCGCTTCCACCGGCCGGAGGGGCCTACGTACACTTACAAATCGTGGGCATTTTGTTAGGTCTCGCACCGTGGATCGTCTACTGGGTGCTCGTCGGCAACGTTGCGTTCACCATCGCGGCGCTGATCGCTCTTGCGGTCGCGCTTGCCGCATTCGCACTGGGGCAGGTTCGCGGCGGGCCCGGGCGCATACTCGAAATAGGCGCGCTGGCAACGTTTCTGGTTTTGGCGGTGCTCACATTCGCGCTTGACGAAACGTTCTCGGCACGGTGGATGCTGCCACTGAGCAACGCAGGCATCTTCCTCGTTGCACTCGCCGGCGCGATGATCGGCAAGCCGTTCGTGCGGGAGTTCGCCGAAGCCGGCCAGCAACCCCACGTCGTCAAGAGCGATCTGTTCGCGCGCGTCACCTCACAGCTGACGTGGATCTGGGTGGCGGTGTTCGGCGGTACGACGCTGTCGTCGGTGATCCCGCCGATCGTCGACCGCGACGCGACGATTCGTGACACCGAGTCGCCACTGTCGTTCATCTGCTACTGGGTCATCCCGTCCGTGTTGTTGGCGGGCGCGGCGTTCGCCACGCGGGTGCTGCCGGACCGCATCGCAGCCGGAGCGGATGACATCGTGCGCAAGACGTCGTTCGTCGCATTCGCCGAAGCCGAGATCGACCAGTTGATGTACCTGGCCACCGAGCACGCCAACCGAGAGGTCGGCCCGGGCAAGGAGGCCTACGACATCAAGATCGGAAGCAAGGGCATTCCGTTGACCGGCGACGAGACGCGCGAATCGTGGCCTTCGACGTACAAGGTGCGCGACAAGAAGCGGTGACCTGCCCGGCCTAGATTGGCGAGGCTTCCACGATCGAGATCGGGGTGACGGTGTCGATGACGCGGTCGAGGCGGAAGCCCGCGTTGCGCAGCAGTTTCGTGTAATCGGCGCGGGTACGTTCCCTGCCGCCCACCGTGACGAGCATCTCCAGGTCGAGCTGGAAGCCGATGAACTGCGTAGCCCGTTGCGGCAGAACCATTTCCAACAGGAGCAGCTTGCCGTGAGGTGCGATCGCGGTGCGGATGTTGCGCAGAATCGTCAACGACGTGGCGTCGTCCCAGTCGTGAATGATGTTCTTCATCACATAGGCGTCACCGCCTTCGGGCACCCTGTCCAGGAATGAACCGCCTTCGGCCGTGCAGCGTTCTGCCACTCCCGCGGCCGTGGACGTGAACGCGGCGTCCGTGATGACCGACGGCAGGTCGTAGACGATGCCACGGGCATCCGGCGCGCGCTTCAGAATCGTCGAGAGCAGCAGGCCGTGCCCGCCTCCGACGTCGACGATCAGCTTGAAGGTGCTGAAATCGTATTGACTGAGCGCGATTTCGTTGGTGATACCACTCGTCGCGGTCATCGCTTTGTTGAACACCTGGGCCAGCTCGGGGTCGGTCTCCAGGTAGTCGAAGTACGGCATGCCGCGCAGCTTGATGACCGACGGTTCACCGGTCTGCACCGAGTGCAGCAGGTTGCCCCAGTCCTCCCAGCGGGCCGGGTGCCCGATGAACAGCACCATGTCGCGCATCGACTCCGGGTGGTCGGCGCGCAAGGTTTGGCCGACCTTCGTCAGGCTGAAGGTGTCGTCGCGCTGATGCTCGAGAAGGCCCTTGGACGTCAGTGCCCGCATCAGCCGGTACAGGGCGTCCGCGTCGGCCCCTACCCGGTCGGCGATGTCGGCGGCGCACGCCGGTCCCTTCGCGAGTTCGTCGGCGACGCCGAGTTTCGCGGCGACGTACATCGTCTGCGTCGTCCATGCGCCGGTGGCCGTCTCGAGAATCGCGACGCTTGGGGGCACCGTCGAGCGAAGGACATGTTGCAGGGCCGCGCGCAGTCGGTCGAGAACGCGGACCACGGGCATCGGCGGCACCTTCGCGGGCTTGTTCGGCACGGCGCGGAACATTACAGGCGATATCGCCTGTTTGCCGCCCAGCGGCTGGACGGCGGCGCGGCGTGTCTCCGACAGTCGTCTTTGTACACGCTCGCCGCGAATCACGCCGGACAGCACGACGCGCGGCGTTGCTTGAAAATCGAGTCGGCAGTGGTCCCTCGCGAGGCATACTGCCTAAGACGCGAGCCGGACACGAAGGAGCGCCAATGGGAAGCAGGGGGGTGACCGCGGCGGCGTCTGTCCTCGCGGCAGGCATGGTCGCGGTGGGATTCGCGGCTCCCGCGAAAGGCACGGATCAAATCACGGCGAATGCGCTCGGCACCTACGAAGCCGCCTACGAATGGGGCCCGACGACGTGGGTCGTCACGCCTTGTGAAGGCGATGCGTTTCAGTGCGTGCGCGTCACCGAATACGGCGCGGGTGACGCCGAGCGAAAGTCGCCAGGATGGAGCGCGAACGCCTATTGGCAGGTCGGCTGGTGGATCATGCGGGACGTCCCAACACCCGATGCGATCACGTGCGAGGACGGCTCGCAGCACGATCTGCCCATGAATTACGCCTGGGATGCCGCAAACGGCAAGGGCGTGCGCTCCTACTACGAACCAGGGATATGCGGTGACGTCTACAACGGCGCCAACGAGTTCGAGCTGAGCAGGGTTGGGCCGCCGCCGCCACCGCCACCGCTGTAGGCGCTTATCGGGACAGCCGCGCACCAGAGGGCGGTAAGCGCTGTGCCCATGGTGGGGTCAACGCACATCGCCGTGAGCATCGGATGCTCTGATTTCCCTGACTGACAAGATGTTTCGCCACCGCCGCGTCCTGCCCGGTGTTTGGTCCGTCACCATGTGCCGGTGACGGGCCGAACCCGTCTTCGTGCGGTCGCGACACATCTGCGGGCGCATTGAGAATCCGTTGAGTACGTCGACCGATTCTCTATCTCGACCACAGACACGCTGTGGCTCCGAGAGAAGGAAGTCCAATGACCAATACCCTGTCCACCAAGCCCGCCACGACCATCACCACCGTCGGCGCGATCAAGAAGCTCGCCACCGCTGCCGTCATCGCGGGGGCCCTGGGTCTTGCCGCGCTCGGCGTGGCAGGTGCCGCGTCCGCAGCACCTGCCGATCACTCTGGGTCGACGAACTCCACATCGGCCTCTGAGCAGCACGCCGAGTCGACACCGTCGGCGCAGCACGCCGAGACCGTGCCTTCGGCGCAGCACGCCGAGACCGTGCCGCCGGTGCAGCACGCGGAGACATCAGCCCCTGAGCAGAACGGCGTACCGGCTCCTTCGAGTGGCGACGCCGAGGTTCATGCCCACTTGATTCCGGGTGTGACGTTGGTACCGCCGGCCGCTGATAACACCGAGGTCCACGGTCACCTCATTCCCGGTGTCGAGCTGGAGCCGCCGCTCGCTGATGACTCCCAGGTCGTCAACGCTCACTTGATTCCCGGTGTCAAGCTCGAGCCGCCGGCCGCTGGCGACAACCATGTCCAGGGCAACATGGTTCCGGAGTTGCTGCAGAGTCCGTCCCAAACCGCCACGTCCCACCCGGCTCTGGGCGAGTACGTCCCCTTCCCCGGTCCTTCCCCCGATATGGACCCCAACTGCGGCCCGGGCTGCCAGGAGGTGATTCACGAATGACGGTTGGCGTTTAGGAAGTTGGTTGGGTGAGGGCAGGTGTTCCACAGGGAACACCTGCCCTTTCCTTGATCTCAGCTCGGACACCGAGGCCGCATGGATTACCGCGGGCAGTCGGCTCCGACTGCTGATTCCGAAGTTCCCCAACGCGATGACCGCAAGGCCAATCGGCGTGTTGCCTAGTCCAGGTAGTCGCGCAGAACTTGAGAACGGCTTGGGTGGCGCAACTTTGACATGGTCTTCGATTCGATCTGGCGGATGCGCTCGCGCGTCACTCCGTACACCTGACCGATCTCGTCGAGCGTGCGCGGCTGACCATCGGTGAGCCCGAACCGCAGCCGCACCACGCCGGCTTCACGCTCGGACAGCGTTTCCAGTACCGACTGCAGCTGATCCTGCAGCAGCGTGAACGACACCGCGTCCACGGCCACCACGGCCTCGGAATCCTCGATGAAGTCGCCCAGCTGCGAATCGCCCTCGTCGCCGATGGTCTGGTCCAGCGAGATCGGTTCGCGCGCGTACTGCTGGATCTCCAGCACCTTCTCCGGCGTGATGTCCATCTCCTTGGCCAGCTCCTCCGGAGTGGGCTCGCGACCCAAGTCCTGGAGCAGCTCACGCTGGATACGGCCGAGCTTGTTGATCACCTCGACCATGTGCACGGGGATGCGGATGGTGCGGGCCTGGTCGGCCATCGCGCGGGTGATCGCCTGGCGGATCCACCAGGTGGCATAGGTGGAGAACTTGTAGCCCTTGGTGTAATCGAACTTCTCGACGGCGCGGATCAGACCCAGGTTGCCTTCCTGGATGAGGTCCAAAAACGCCATGCCGCGACCCGTGTAGCGCTTGGCCAGCGACACCACCAGACGCAAGTTCGCTTCCAGCAGATGGTTTTTCGCACGGTCGCCGTCACGACAGATCCACATCATGTCGCGGCGTTGCGCGGCGGGCAGCTTCTCGCCCTTCTCGGCGAGCTCGGCCATCAACTGGGTCGCGTACAACCCGGCCTCGATGCGCTTGGCGAGCTCGACCTCTTCTTCGGCGTTGAGCAGGGCTACCTTGCCGATCTGCTTGAGGTAGGCACGCACCGAGTCGGCCGACGCGGTCAGTTCGGCGTCCTTGCGGGCCTGTCGAAGCGCCTCGGATTCCTCTTCGTCCCAGACGAAGTCGCCGGATGCCTTGTCCTTCTCCGACGGCTCGGCGATCTCGTCGTCCTCCGTGGCGGCGTCGGCTTCCGCGGCGGGCGCGTCGCCTTCGGCGGCTTCCGCACTGTCCTCGGTGGCTTCGTCGTCGACCTCGAGATCCTCCAGGTCGATGTCGGCTTCCTCTACCGCGAGATCCTCGCCGGGCTCGGCTTCGATGTCGTCGCTCTCGAGGTCGTCGGCCTCGGCGTCGACCTTGGTGGTTTCGGGCTCAGCCGCGGTGGCCTTCTTGGCGCGACCGCGGGGCGCGGCGGTCTTGGCGGCCTTCGACGCCTTCGCTGGTGCCTTGCCTGCGGTGCTCGCCTTGGCGGCGGCCTTGGTGGTGCGGGACTTGGCCGCCTTCTTGGCCGGTGCCGTCCCGTTGGCCGACTTCGCCGCGGTCTTCTTGGCGGGGGCGGTCTTGGTAGCGGTGCGCTTCACCGGCTCATCGGTTGCCGGGCTTGCTTTTGTCGCTGCCACGTACACCCTTTCCTTGTGCTACCTCATCACGGGCAGGGTAAGCCCCATCGATGAGCGTCGGCTGTCGAATATTGGCGGTTGATAATCGTCGCTATCCAGGCTGCGGCCGCCGTCGACCATTGTAACGACAGTGTGGGATAACGCCGCCTCCAGCGGCAAATCCGGGCGTGGCTACTTGGCGGTAGCTGTGACGTCCACTTCAGCGGCCATCGCGGCGCCCACGATGCCCGCGGTGTTCTGCAGAGCCGCGGCCACCACCGGCGTACGGTTCTTGAGCAGGGGAATCCACTTCTCGGCCTTGCGGCTGATGCCGCCGCCGGCGATGAACAGGTCCGGCCAGATCGCGTTCTCCACCGCTACCAGCACCTTCGTGACTTCGACGGTCCAGCGCTCGTAGCTCCAGCCCTTGCGTTCCTTCACCGATGACGCGGCGCGGTGCTCGGCTTCCTTGCCGCCGACCTCGAGGTGGCCGAACTCGGTGTTGGGTAGGAGCGCCCCGTTGTGGATCACCGCCGAACCGATTCCGGTGCCGAAGGTCAACAGCACGATGACCCCGGTGTTGTCCCGGCCCGCGCCGAACTTTTCCTCGGCCAATCCGGCGGCGTCGGCGTCGTTCAGGACTGTGACCGGTTGTCCGTCGAGCGCATTGCTGTAGAACTCGGCGGCATTGCTGCCGATCCAACGCTTGTCGACGTTGGCCGCGGTGCGCACGATCCCGTCGGTGACCACGCCGGGGTAGGTGACACCCACCTTCTCGGTCCAGCCGAACTCACGGACGACGGCCGCGACCGTCTTGCTGACCGCCTCGGGGGTCGCGGGCTGCGGGGTCGCCAGCTTGAACCGCTCGCCGATCAGTTGGCCGGTGTTCAGGTCGACGATGCCGCCCTTGACGCCGCTGCCACCGACGTCGATCCCGAATCCGCGCCGCTGACTGCCGTTGACACTCTGGGCGACGGCGGGCGAATTGGTCGCTGTCATGAGCGCTCCTCTACTTCGGTCAGGCGTGCCGCAGCCACCTCGTGGGCCCCCACCTTAGTGGGTCGAAAGTGGCTGCGCGGGCCTGTCGGACAGACAGTCGGCGACAACGGCGACCGAACGTGCTGCGATGAATGTATGCCCGACAACGACGCCGATCCCGTTCTGCTGCGCTCGGTCGCCGAGCAACTAGCCACCGAAGCGGCCGCGTTCGTGCGGCAACGCCGCGCCGAGGTCTTCGGCGGCCCCGGCTCGTCGACGGACGATTCGGGGCTGCGGACCAAGAGCTCGCCCACCGACCCCGTCACGGTCGTCGACACCGAGACCGAGCGGCTGATCCGCGACAGGCTGGCAGAGCTGCGGCCCGGTGAGCATGTGCTCGGTGAAGAGGAGGGCGGGACCCCCGCGCACGGGGACGACCTCACCTGGGTGCTCGATCCGATCGACGGCACGGTCAACTTCGTCTACGGGCTGGAGGCTTACGCGGTGTCGGTGGCCGTGCGGCGCGGCGGGAGATCGGTAGCGGGTGCGGTCGCGAACGTGCCTGCCGGCGCGGTGTACTCGGCTGCGCTCGGCCACGGCGCCTATCTGCGCGACGGCGAAGCCACCGCACCACTGCACACCAGCGCCGCCGACGACCTGTCAATGTCGTTGCTGGGCACGGGATTCTCCTACGACCGCGAACAGCGGGCACGGCAGGCCGCGGTGTTGACGCGGGTCCTGCCCGAGGTGCGCGACGTACGTCGCATCGGATCGTGCGCGCTGGACCTGTGCATGGTGGCCGCGGGTCAACTCGACGCCTACTACGAGGACGGCGTCCACCTGTGGGACTGGGCCGCCGGAGCGCTGATCGCCGCGGAGGCCGGTGCCACGCTGCACTTGCCGCAGGGAAGCGGGGCGACCGGCGGGCCGGGGTTCATCACGGCCGCCGCACCGGGCATCGCGGCCGCCCTGGACGACGTGCTGCGCCGCGCAGGCGCGCCGTAGACCCCGAAACCCGCTGCCGAACGAGGTGATCGAGGCTCAGCAGGTTCCCGAGTGGATCTTCGACAGCAGCGACGAGTCGGCCGCCTGGGTGGCGTCGGGCCGCAGGCTGGCCAACACCGCCTCGATGTCATCGCTGCTGCTCAACTCGGTGAAATCGGTGCCGAGAGCCAGATCAACGCTGTCGTCGCCGCGCTCGTCCTGGAAGAGTTCGGTGCACGGGGCCACCAACCACACCGCGGCGGCCGCGGCCTGTCCGGCTTCGCCGAACCGGATTTGGCCCTGGCATTCCAGCCGCGAGGTCGAGTAGATCGGATCGTTTGCCGCGGTCGGCTCGGCGAATCCGAGATCTTTCAGCGCGCTGGCGACCTCGGCGGCCTGACCACCCTGACCGCTGGCGTTGAGCACCCTGATCTTCGTGTCGGCGAGGCGGGCGGGGCTCACGTCGACCATGTCGGCACTGGATACCTGTTCACCCAGCGTCGGGGCGGGCGCGTTGGGGTCGCTGGGCGCAGGCGGCGGATTGCAGATGGCTGCTTCCGGCACGTCGGCGGGGCGGTTCAGGGCGATGACCCACACCATCAACGTCACCACCGAGAGAGCGACGAACAACAGGATGCCCGGGAGGAAGTTCCGCCGCCGGAAGGGGCGACCGTGTTCGTCGAACGCGGTTCCCTCTGTGATTTGCGCGACCACGCATGCACTCTAAAGCCCCTGTTCCCGCCATCCCCGAACGGGAGGAGGTCGCATGTGACATAAATCACAGTGCAACGGGTACCCATACGGGCACGAATCGTTTGGCGGATGCGTTCGACGCTGGTACAAAGCTCTGCTGCACAAGGTTTATTCGGAGGGGACCACGATGGCTACCGATTACGACGCCCCACGGCGCACCGAGACCGATGATGTCTCGGAAGATTCGCTCGAAGAGTTGAAGGCGCGGCGTAACGAGGCCCAGTCCGCGGTTGTCGACGTCGACGAGTCGGAGTCCGCGGAGTCCTTCGAATTGCCCGGCGCCGACCTGTCCGGTGAAGAACTGTCGGTGCGGGTGGTCCCCAAGCAGGCCGACGAATTCACCTGCTCGAGCTGCTTTCTTGTGCATCACCGCAGCCGTCTGGCCAGCGAGAAGAACGGCATGATGATCTGTTCGGACTGCGCTGCCTAGCAGTTCAACTGCTCCAGCTTGATTCGCAGTTCAACTGCTCCAGTTCGATTCGCAGTTCAACTGCTCCAGTTCGATTCGCAGTTCAACTGCGGAGCGCCGCCAGCACCCTCTCCGGCTGACGGCAACTGACCAGCCAATACGGCGTCGGATCGTCCGGATCGTCGAGCACCACGAGAACCATCGGGCCCACCCATGCCCGATGAACGACGTAGGCGGCCGGATCCAGTTGGCGCCCCAGGGCCGCGGACTTGGCGGTGCGCGGCACCTCGGCTGACCTGGTGATCACATCGGCGGGCAGGTGCGCCGGACCCGCCCACAGCTCGGTTCCGCCGGGGCCGCCGACGACCCGCACCTCCGTGCGGCCCAGCCACAGCAGGACGACGACGGCGACAGGCAGCAGCAGTGCGTACGGCAACCATCCAGGTATGCCGGGAACGCCCATATCGATCTCGAGCGCGATGAGCGCCGCGAGGCCCAGGCCCGGGGGCCACCACCACCATGGCACCCAGAGCCGCTCGCGGTAGCGAACGGTTTGCGTCGTGGCGCGCGTGTCGGACACGCGGCCAAGAGTAATCTCTGACGTCGTGCCCACTTCTCTGGCGGTCGTGCGCCTCGATCCTGATCTGCCGATGCCCAGCCGCGCCCATGACGGCGATGCGGGCGTCGACCTTTTCAGCGCGATCGACGTCGAACTGACGCCCGGTGAACGTGCGCTGGTTCCGACGGGTATCGCGGTGGCGATCCCGTACGGGATGGTCGGACTGGTGCATCCCCGCTCGGGTTTGGCTGCCCGCGTGGGGCTTTCGATCGTCAACAGCCCGGGCACCATCGACGCCGGATACCGCGGCGAGATCAAGGTTTCGCTGATCAACCTCGATCCGCAGGTGCCGATCGTCGTCAACCGCGGGGACCGCATCGCTCAGTTGCTGGTCCAGCGGGTCGAACTGCCCGAGCTGGTGGAGGTCACGTCTTTCGACGAGGCTGGGCTCGGTGAAAGTACCCGTGGCGAAGGTGGCCACGGTTCCTCCGGCGGACATGCGAGTTTGTGAGATGGCATTCGGAAAACGCAAAGACAACGAGATCGGTGACGTCGAAGATGTCGCCGGGCAAGAGACAGGCGACGCGGCCGACGACGAGCTGGAAGGCCCGTTCGACATCGACGACTTCGACGATGCCGAGACGGCTGCCGCTGGCCGGCTGGATCTGGGCTCGGTCCTGATCCCCTTGCCCGCAGGCGGCCAGGTGCAGGTCGAGCTCACCCCGCAGGGAGTGCCGAGCGCGGTATGGGTCGTGACTCCGCACGGCCGGTTCACCGTCGCCGCGTACGCCGCCCCCAAGAGCAGCGGGCTGTGGCGCGAGATCGCCGGGGAACTCGCCGACTCGCTGCGCAAGGACGGCGCCCAGGTGTCGATAAAGGACGGGCCGTGGGGGCGCGAGGTCGTCGGCGTGGCCGCCGCACAGCAGGCCCAGGCGGGGCAGCAGGGGCAACCGGGCGTGGTGCGCTTCATCGGCGTCGACGGGTACCGGTGGATGATCCGCTGCGTCGTCAACGGTCCGCAGGAACACATAGACGCACTCGCGGCTGAAGCGCGAGAAGCGTTGGCCGACACCGTGGTTCGCCGCGGCGACACCCCGCTGCCGGTGCGCACGCCGCTGGCGGTCGAGCTGCCGGAGCCGATGGCAAACCAACTGCGTGAGGCCGCCGCGGCCCAGCAGGCCGCCACCGAGCAGGCGCAACACGCTCAGCAGGCCGGCCAGCAGGAACCCGCCGCGCGCCGCAGCGCCCAGGGATCGGCGATGCAGCAGTTGCGGACGATCACCGGCGGCTGACTCTCGAGAATCCGCCTTAACCGGTGGATCCCACGCACCGGGTGCGTGCGATCCACCCGTTAAGGCCCCGGACCGGCCGGCTGACCGTCACGCCTCCAGCAGGGCGGCCACGCATGCGGCCCCCAACACCGACGGGTCGGCGCCCAGTTCGTCCAGCGTGACCGTGCGCAACGCCGCCCGCGGTGCCGCCGTCGCCCACTCGACGGCCACCTCGATCGGATGCACGGGATCGTCGCCGGCGGCGGCCACGCCCAGCGGCACAGCCAACCGCTCCAACTCGGCGCGGGTGGGAGCGACGTAGTTCGCCGCCTCCTCCATCGCCTCCGGCAGGGACGGCCACTGGCCGAGCCAAGACCGGGTCAGCTCGTCGCCCAGCCATTGCGGGCTCGTGGCCCGCATCGCCGCGCTGGTGACCGCGAGCCCGTCGCGGCGCAGCAGTTCGGCGGAGTGACGCGCCGCGGCCGCCGCGGGCGCGTGCTGCGGGGAGCCGGTCCACGCCGGAAGTGCGGCGAGCACCGCCACCGTCCGGTCCGGACGGGCCAGCGCCCACGCCGTGGCGACGGCGGCGCCGATCGACACGCCCCCCACGGCGATGCGACCGCCGCGCGCCGCGTCGTCGAGTGCGTCGTGGTAGCCGGCGACGAGCCGGTGCGGCTGGGGCGCCGGCGTGACGAGCGTCGCACCCTGGGTGTGCAGCGCCGCCGAAAACGCCCGGTAGACGAAGTCGTCGTCGGAGCCGGTGCCCGGTAGCAGGACCGTCGTGACGCCGCGGAGAGTGACCGTCATGACTTGATCGTGCCTTGGCTGAAATGGGCTCGGCGTGGCGAGGTGACCCCGCGTGGCATGTCGTAACTCACAGGGTTAACGTGGCGATTACTTGGGTAGGTCCAAGGTGCATCTGCGGATAGGTCAGGAGAGGCCATGGCAACGGCCGAAGGGTATCTGCGCCGGCTCACGCGACGGTTGACGGAGGACCCCGAGCAACTCGACGTCGAAGAGCTCAGCGACGAAGCCGCCTCGACCGGCGCCCAGAAAGCGATCGACTGCGAACGCGGCCAGGAAGTGACGATGATCGGCACCCTGCGCAGCGTCGAATGCAACGGCAAGGCATGCGCCGGCGGCGTGAAGGCCGAGCTGTTCGACGGCACCGATTCGGTGATGCTGGTCTGGCTCGGCCAACGTCGCATCCCCGGCATCGAGTCGGGCCGCACCCTCAAGGTGCACGGCCGCGTCGGCAAGCTCGACAACGGAGCCAAGGCCATTTACAACCCGCACTACGAGATTCAGAAGTGAGCGACCCCGGAACCGAACCGGGGCAGCCGAGAACCCAGCAGCCGACGAAGGCCAACGCCGTCCTCGACCAGATGGGCGGGGTCAGCGGCCTGATCTACTCGACGTTGCCGGTCGTGGCGTTCGTTCCGATCTCGCAGACGCTCGGGCTCATCCCGGCCATCGTCGCCGCCCTCGGTGTGGCCGGCATCGTCCTCGCGTGGCGGCTCGCTCGGCGGGAGTCGGCGCAGCCTGCGATCTCCGGCTTCTTCGGTGTCGGCATCTGCGCATTGATCGCTTACGTGATGGGGGAGTCGAAAGGCTACTTCCTGCTTGGCATTTGGACGTCGTTGTTCTGGGCCGCGGTGTTCACCGTTTCAGTGGTGATCCGCCGACCCGTCGTCGGTTACGTCTGGGGCTGGGTCAACGGGCACGGCCGCGACTGGCGCCGGGTACGCAGAGCGGTGACGGCTTTCGACGTGGCGACGCTGTTCTGGGTGGCGGTATTCGCCTCGCGTTTCATCGTCCAGCGCCATCTCTACGACGCCGACCAGACGGGGTGGTTGGGTGTCGCACGGATCTCCATGGGCTGGCCGTTGACCGCGATCGCCGCGGTCGTGACCTATCTGGCGATCCGGGCCGCACAGAAGGCCATCAAGGCAAGCGAGTCCTCCGACGACGTCAGCGCCCCGACAGGAGGCTGACTTCAGCGTTGTTGCGGGTGCAGCAGCAGGTCCTGCAACTGTTCTTCGGCCTCGGCGACGGCCACGAACAACAATTCGTCGCCACCCTCGAGCGGTTCATCCGACTCGGGCACGATCACGCGTGGGCCACGCAGGATCGCCACCAGCGTGCAGTCGCGGGGCAGTTCGAGGCGCTTGACCGGCTTGCCGCCCCACGGAGTGTCGTCGGGCAGCGTGATCTCCACGAGGTTGGCCTGACCCTTGCGGAACTCCATCAGCCGCACCAGGTCGCCGACCGCGACCGCCTCCTCCACGAGCGAGGCCAACATCCGCGGCGTGGACACCGCCACGTCGACGCCCCAGCTCTCGTCGAACAACCACTCGTTGCGCGGGTCGTTGACACGCGCGACCACCCGCTGCACGGCGAACTCGGTCTTGGCCAGGAGGCTGACGACGACGTTGACCTTGTCGTCGCCGGTGGCCGCGATCACCACGTCGAACTGCTCGAGCTGGACGGATTCGAGCAGGGTCAACTCGCACGCGTCGCCCAGCCGCCACTGCGCCGACGGGATCGCGTCGACGTCGATGTGGTCGGGATTGCGTTCCAGCAGCGTCACCTCGTGGGTGTCGACGAGTTCACGGGCAATGGACCGGCCGACTGCGCCGGCCCCGGCGATGGCGACTTTCATCCCTCGAGGTCCTCGCTGGGCGGCAGGGCAGCGATGGCCAGGGCCTCGGCGATGTGGCCGGCGATCGCGGCTATGAACACCTGGTCGCTGGCCTGGATGACGGTCTTCGCATCGGGTAGCAAGCCGGCCCCGAATCGAATCAGGAACGCCACCCGGCCGCCGGTCGCCGTCTCCAGGTCGGTGATGCGACGGCCCACCCACGCCTCGTGCAGTGCCAGTTCGGTGACGCCGACATTGCCTGTGGGGTCACGCCACTTGGTGGTCTCGGTCTCGCGGGTCAGGACGTTGAGCAGACGGTCGGTCGTCCACGGCACAGTGGCCACCGTCGGGATGCCCAACCGTTCGTAGACCGCGGCGCGCTTGGCGTCGTAGATCCGGGCGACGACACGCTCGACACCGAAGGTCTCGCGGGCCACCCGCGCCGAGATGATGTTCGAGTTGTCACCCGAGGACACCGCGGCGAACGCTCCGGCTTCCTCGATGCCCGCCCGCAACAGCACGTCGCGGTCGAAGCCCATGCCGAGCACCCGCTCCCCGGAGAACTCCGGTGAGAGCCGGTGAAATGCCGTGCCGTCGCGATCGATGACCGCGACGTCGTGGCCGATCCGGGACAGGCTGTCGGAGAGCGACGCGCCGACCCGGCCGCAGCCCATCACCACTACACGCACTCCGCGGTCCTTCCTGTCGAACCCGTGCAGTCGAACGCTACAGCTTTCCGACGGGCAATTGCTGCTGGGCTTACTCTTGGCACTCGTGTCCAAGCTATCCAGGTTCGCGCGGCGGGTGGTCCTCGGCAGGCCGTTTCGCAGCGACAGGATTTCGCACACTCTGCTGCCGAAGCGGATAGCCCTTCCCGTCTTCGCCTCCGACGCCCTGTCGTCGGTGGCCTACGCGCCCGAAGAGATCTTTCTGGTGCTGTCGGTCGCCGGCCTGGCCGCGTATTCGATGGCGCCGTGGATCGGCCTGGCCGTGGCCGGGGTCATGGTGATCGTCATCGCCAGCTACCGCCAGAACGTGCATGCCTACCCGTCCGGGGGCGGGGATTACGAGGTGGTCACCACCAACCTCGGGCCCACGGCCGGCCTGACCGTGGCGAGCGCGCTGCTGGTCGACTACGTGCTCACGGTCGCGGTGTCGATGTCCTCGGCGATGTCGAACATCGGTTCGGCCATACCTTTCGTCAACCATCACAAGGTGCTGTTCGCGGTGATCGCGATTCTGTTGGTGGCGGCGATCAACCTGCGCGGCATCCGGGAGTCCGGAACCGCTTTCGCAATCCCGACGTACGCGTTCATGGTCGGGATGTTCGTCATGCTCGGCTGGGGCTTCTTCCAGATCTATGCGCTGGGCGAACCGTTACAGGCCGAATCGGCGGATTTCGAAATGCATTCCGAACACGGGGAAATTCTCGGCTTCGCCCTGGTATTCCTTGTCGCGCGGGCGTTCTCGTCGGGAAGCGCGGCGCTGACCGGTGTGGAGGCGGTCAGCAACGGGGTGCCGGCGTTCCGTAAACCGAAGTCGCGCAACGCCGCAACCACCTTGGCGTTACTCGGCCTGCTCGCAGTCACCCTGTTCATGGGCATCATCATGTTGGCCAAGGAAACGGGCGTGCAGATCGCCGAGCGACCGCACGAACAACTCGTCGGCGCCCCAGCGGACTACCACCAGAAGACGCTGATCGCGCAGTTGGCCGACGCGGTGTTCCACGACTTCAGCATCGGGCTCTTTCTCATCGCCGGTGTCACGGCGCTGATCCTGCTGCTGGCCGCCAACACCGCGTTCAACGGGTTTCCCGTACTCGGGGACATCCTGGCGCAGGACCGTTACCTACCGCGCCAACTACACACTCGCGGAGACAGGCTCGCGTTCTCCAACGGCATCTTGTTCCTGGCGTTCGCCGCGATCGCGTTCGTCGTGGCTTTCAGCGCCGAGGTCACCGCGCTGATCCAGCTCTACATCGTCGGGGTCTTCGTGGCGTTCACGCTCAGCCAGATCGGCATGGTGCGGCACTGGACGCGGCTGCTACGCACGGAAACCGAGCCGATGTTCCGGCGCAAGATGATGCGTTCTCGCGTGATCAACGCGATCGGTTGCGCCTGCACCGCCACGGTGTTGGTGATCGTCGTTGTGTCGAAATTCGTTGCCGGAGCCTGGATCGCGATTCTGGCGATGGCGCTGATCTTCGGGATGATGAAGCTGATCCATCGGCACTACGACACGGTGGCGCGTGAGCTCGAGGAACAGGCCGCTGCGGCCGGCGACATGGTGCTGCCCAGCCGCAACCACGCGATCGTGTTGGTGTCCAAACTGCATCTGCCCACGATGCGCGCGCTGGCCTATGCCAGGGCCATCCGCCCGGACACGCTCGAAGCCATCACGGTCAGCGTCGACGAGGGTGAAACGCGTGCCCTGATGGACAAGTGGGAGGACAGCGACATCAGCGTTCCGCTGAAGGTCATCGCCTCGCCGTACCGCGAGGTCACCCGGCCGGTCCTCGACTACGTCAAGCGGATCAGCAGGGAATCACCGCGCACCGTCGTCACCGTGTTCATCCCCGAGTACGTCGTGGGCCACTGGTGGGAACAGTTGTTACACAACCAGAGTGCGTTGCGGCTCAAAGGTCGCCTGCTGTTCGAGCCGAATGTGATGGTGACATCGGTGCCGTGGCAACTGAGTTCCTCGGAGCGGCTCAAGACGCTTCAGCCGCAGTCGGCCCCCGGCGACGCACGCAGGGGATTCCTGGAGTGACCGGCGTCGAGGCTGTTCCGGCGGAACTGACGGTGACCGCCGGGCCGCCCGCCAACGGCGGCAGCTGTGTGGCGCGCGATGACGGCCGGGTCGTGTTCGTCCGCTATGCGCTGCCCGGTGAGCGGGTCAGGGTCCGGGTGGTGGCGGATCGCGGGAAGTATCTGCACGCCGACACCGTCGAGGTCATCGAACCGTCCGCGGACCGCGTCGAATCGATCTGCCCCATCGCGGGTGCGGATGGTGCCGGCTGTTGTGACATGGCATTCGCCGAGCCGGCGGCGGTCCGCAGGCTCAAGGGCGCCGTCGTCGCCAACCAGTTGACGCGGTTGGGCGGTTACCAGTGGCGCGACGAAGCCGATGCCGCCGCGGACCCGGTCGGTGACGGGGGTGCGACCGGGTGGCGGACGCGGGTGCGCTTGGACACCACCGCCGCAGGGGAACCCGGGTTCCACCGGTTCCACAGTGCCGAACTGATCACCGACTTGAACTGCGCGCAGCTGCCCGACGGCATGGTCGACGGGCTGGCCGATAAGACCTGGCCGCCGGGCGCGCATCTGCACGTCGCCGTCGACGACGAGGGTGCGCGTCACGTCGTGCAGTCCGGACCCAGGTCGGGCCCCAAAGGCAAGGTCGCCACGCAGGTCATCGAGGGCGATTACGAGGCCGTTCAGCGGGTCGCTGGGCGGACGTGGCGGGTGCCCGTGACCGCCTTCTGGCAGTCGCACCGGGACGCGGCGCGGCTCTACAGCCAGTTGGTGGCGGGCTGGGCGCAGCTGAGCCCCGGGATGACCGCGTGGGATCTGTACGGCGGGGCAGGGGTATTCGCGGCCGTGCTCGCCGAAGCGGTCGGGGAGACCGGGAAGGTCGTCACGGTGGACACATCGCGAGGGGCATCGCGAGCCGCGCGGGCCGCCCTGGGCGACATGAGGTGGGTGTCGGTGGTCACCGACTCGGTGCGCCGCGCGCTCGCTGCGCAGCGCAAGCGCGCCGATGTCGCGGTGCTCGATCCGCCGCGCACCGGAGCCGGTCGCGAGGTGATCGACCTTCTGGCGGCCGCCGGGGTGCCGCGGGTCATCCACATCGGTTGCGAGGCAGCGTCGTTCGCGAGGGATGTCGGTCTCTACCGCGGGCACGGATACGCGGTCGAGGAGTTACGGGTCTTCGACTCGTTCCCGCTCACGCACCACGTGGAGTGTGTCGCGGTCCTGAGTCGCTAAACGGGGTATGCCGGGGAGGTGCAGACGTTCCTGCCCTGCCCGGGTTTCGGCGACACCGCCCGCGTCCTCGACACGAAGCGGCTCGGCAAGCAGCGGGTGGAGGCCATCCAGGTGGTTCGCGCGCTGACCGTGCCGGGTTATGGCTGGCGTCATCACCCCGCAGCGGCGATGTGGGCCGGTTACGAAGAAGCCCTGGTCCGCTATGGGCTCGACGTCTGCGCCGCATGGTGCCGGTTGGGCCACGCCGACACCTGCGCGACGACCATGGTCACCGACCTGACCCGCACGACCGGCATCGGCACCCCGCGCAGCCAGGACGCGTTGGCCGCGGCGGGGGAGGTGCCGCCGTGGCTGGGCGATCCGGCGTTTCACCGCAGCCATCAGTCGGTGCTGGTGCGCAAAGACCCGCAGCACTATCGCAGATTCTTCCCCGACGTTCCCGACGACCTGGAGTACGTCTGGCCCGCCTCTGACCGTCCGCGACGGATCGCGATCTGACGTCAGCGGCTACGTCTGCCGGTGCGGTGTGTACATCGCGTTGATACGTTGAGCGACAGGGTGTGCCGGGAAGTCTGGTCGGCAATTCTCTTGTCGACCCCTAACAGATCGGGACCCACCGTGACCGCCAACCCGCTCGGCCGCTTCGCACGGCGGACGCTGTTCTCCCGCGGATCGTGGTCCGAGACGAGCCGGGTGTCCTCGATTCTGCGCAGGGAGACCGTCGGAGGTGCGATCCTGCTGGTGGCGGCTGCCGTCGCGCTCGTGTGGGCGAACTCGCCGTGGTCGGAAAGCTACTTCGCCCTGCGCGATATGAGGGTCGGCGGTGAGCCGTTCGGCCTGCACCTGGACCTCACGGTCGGCACCTGGGCGGCCGACGGGTTGTTGGCGCTGTTCTTCTTCGTGGTCGGGTTGGAGCTCAAACGCGAGTTCGTCGCCGGCGACCTGCGCGACCCCGCCCGCGCGGCGCTGCCCATCGCCGCCGCCGTCGGCGGAATGGTCGTGCCGGCCCTGATTTTCGTCGCGGTGACCGCACCCGTGGGCGACGGCGCCCTGCGCGGCTGGGCCATCCCCACTGCCACGGACATCGCGTTCGCCGTCGCGGTGCTCGCGGTCATCTCCACGCACCTGCCGTCCGCGCTGCGGATCTTTCTGCTGACTCTGGCCGTGGTCGACGATCTGCTCGCGGTGGCGGTTATCGCCGTCTTCTACACCGAGGACATCAACGTGGTCGCATTGGCGGCGACGTTGATTCCGCTGGCACTGTTCACGCTGTGCGTGCAGCGCCGGATCCGGTTTTGGTGGGTGCTGGTTCCGCTCGCGGTGGCCACCTGGGTGATGATGCACGAATCGGGCGTCCACGCGACGGTGGCGGGGGTCCTGCTCGGTTTCGCCGTGCCGGTGGTGCGTTCCCAGGCCGCAGGCGGGCCGGACGCCGGGCCCGGGCTGGCCGAGCACTTCGAACACCGCATACGCCCGCTGTCGGCGGGTGTCGCGATTCCGGTGTTCGCCTTCTTCGCCGCGGGGGTGAGCATCGGCGGCTACGCCGGGTTCGCCGAGGCGATGACCGATCCCATCACGCTCGGCATCGTCCTGGGTCTGGTGGTCGGCAAACCGGTCGGCATCTTTTTGACCACGCGGGTGCTCGCGGCGGTCACCCGAGCCGACCTCGACTCCGCGATCCGGTGGATCGACGTGCTCGGCATCGCGATGCTGGCCGGCATCGGGTTCACCGTGTCGCTGCTCATCGGCGATCTCGCCTACGGCATCGAATCCGAACGTGACGAATTCGTGAAGATCGGGGTGCTGACCGGATCGCTGACTTCGGCGGCCATGGCCGCGGTGCTGTTACGGCTGCGGAACAGGCATTATCGGGCGATTCACGAACAGGAGACCGCCGATTCCGACCACGACGGTGTGCCCGACATCTACCAAGCTCGACAGGACTGACTACGACGGCCGTGCGTAGACTGAGCGAATGCTTGAACAGATCCGCGGGCCCGCAGATCTGCAGCACCTGACGCAGTCGCAACTGGGCGATCTAGCACGTGAGATCCGCGAATTTCTGATCCACAAGGTGGCTGCCACCGGTGGGCATCTCGGCCCGAACCTCGGCGTCGTCGAGCTGACGCTCGCGCTGCATCGGGTGTTCGATTCGCCACACGATCCGATCATCTTCGACACCGGACACCAGTCCTACGTGCACAAGATGCTGACGGGCCGCTGCCACGAGTTCGACAGCCTGCGCAAGAAGGGCGGCCTGTCCGGCTATCCCTCGCGCGAGGAGAGCGAACACGACTGGGTGGAATCCAGCCACGCCAGTTCCGCGCTGTCCTACGCCGACGGGCTGGCCAAGGCGTTCGAGCTGTCCGGACACCGCAATCGCCACGTGGTGGCCGTGGTCGGCGATGGCGCGCTGACCGGCGGTATGTGCTGGGAGGCGCTCAACAACATCGCCGGGGCGCGACGGCCGGTGGTCATCGTCGTCAACGACAACGGCCGCAGCTACGCACCGACGATCGGCGGGTTCGCCGAACATCTGGCGGGCCTGCGGCTGCAGCCCGGCTACGAACGTGTCCTCGAGGAGGGCCGCAAGGCGGTGCGCGGCGTCCCGGTCATCGGTGAGGTGTGCTACCAGTGCATGCACTCCATCAAGGCCGGGATCAAGGACGCGTTGGCGCCGCAGGTGATGTTCACCGACCTGGGGCTGAAGTATGTCGGGCCCATCGACGGCCATGACGAGCACGCCGTTGAGGTCGCGCTGCGTCGGGCGCGCGGTTTCAACATGCCCGTGATCGTGCACGTCGTGACCCGCAAGGGCATGGGCTACGCGCCGGCGGAGAATGACGAGGCCGACCAGATGCATGCGTGCGGCGTCATCGACCCCGAGACCGGATTGGCGACGTCGGTTCCCGGTCCCGGGTGGACGTCGACGTTCTCCGAGGCGCTGATCGGCTATGCAGCCCGCCGACGCGACGTGGTCGCGATCACCGCGGCGATGCCCGGCCCGACGGGTTTGACCGCTTTCCGCCAGCGCTTCCCGGACCGGTTCTTCGATGTGGGCATCGCCGAACAGCATGCGATGACGTCGGCGGCCGGGCTGGCGATGGGCGGCCTGCATCCCGTCGTCGCGGTCTACTCGACCTTCCTGAACCGCGCGTTCGACCAGGTCATGATGGATGTGGCGTTGCACAAGCTGCCGGTGACGATGGTGTTGGACCGCTCGGGCATCACCGGCCCCGACGGCGCCAGCCACAACGGCATGTGGGACCTGTCGATGCTGGGCATCGTGCCCGGCATGCGGGTGGCCGCACCGCGGGACGGAGTCCGGCTACGCGAGGAACTCGGCGAAGCGCTCGACGTCAACGACGGTCCCACCGCGATCCGGTTCCCGAAAGGCGATGTCGGCGAGGACATTCCGGCTCTCGAACGGCGTGACGGCGTCGATGTGCTGGCCGTGCCGGCCGACGGGCTCACCGGCGACGTGCTGCTGGTCGCGGTCGGGCCGTTCGCGTCGATGGCGTTGGCGGTCGCCGAACTCCTGCGCAACCAGGGCATCGGTGTGACGGTCGTCGACCCGCGCTGGGTGCTGCCGGTGCCCGAGACGATCACCGCCCTGGCCCGCGAACACAAGCTCGTCGTCACGCTCGAGGACAACGGCGTCAACGGCGGCGTCGGGTCTGCGGTGTCGGCGGCGTTGCGCCGCGCCGAGATCGACGTACCGTGTCGCGATGTCGGGCTGCCGCAGGAGTTCTTCGCGCACGCCTCCCGCGGCGAGGTGTTCGCCGAGGTCGGCCTGACCGATCGCACGGTGGCCCGCCAGATCACCGGCTGGGTCGCGGCGCAGGGTGCCTCCGTCAGCGAAGCCGAGGTCAGCGAGCGACTCGACTAGCGGTCGCCCCCGCCTGCCCCGCCTCGCCGATCGTGCGGTTTCATCCGCGACGCGCCGGTCGGACGTATGAAACCGCACAGCCGCGGCGATAGCTAGTCCTTGTCGGCCAGCTCGGCGGCTTCGTCGGAGACGCCGTGGCGTTGCACCCGCAGCACGAAGATCGCCAGCGACAACACCAGCACCAAGCCGCCGAGCACGCCCACCTGGACGATCGCGCGGGCGAACTCGGGGCCGTTGGACAGCAGCTTCGCCGCCTCGACGGAGAGCACGACGATCTCCTTGATGCACGCCAGGATGCCGACGATCAGGAACGGCTCGGCGACGATCTCGTGCGAGCGCAGCGACGTCCGTACCGCATAGAGCAGTTCGACGAAGATGAAAATCAGCAACAGGCCGTCGAGCACCTCGAGCATGATCGTGCTGGCGGGTGTATTGCGCAGGCGCAGCAGCACATTGACCTGGGAGACCAACAGCGCCACCGACCCGGCGAGCAGGACGGTCGCGATGGCCCAGTAGACCGCGTCCTCGGCGAAGCTCAGCACCCGGTCGGCGAAACGCTGCCGGTCCTCTTCGTTCTCGGTCTCTTCCTGCTCCGCCATCCGCCAACGCTAAGCCGTCTCGAGCGCCACCGACGCAAAATGCTCGACACGCTTAGGCTTCGGTCATGGATGCCGAGCTGGAGCGCTGGAAGGCCGCGGGCCGCTACTTCGATTACCTGGGATTCGAGATCTTCTACCGGATCGACGGCCCGCCGCTGGGGGAGGCCCCGACGCTGCTGGCCATTCACGGCTATCCGTTCAACTCGTGGGACTGGTCGCTGATCTGGCCGACGCTGACCGATCGATTCACCGTCATAGCCCCGGACATGATCGGAATGGGCTTCTCGGCGAAACCGGTGGCTTACGAATACTCGGTGGGCGACCACGCTGACGTCCACGAGGCGCTACTGGAACACCTGAACGTCAAGCGGTGCCACGTGCTGGCGCACGACCTCGGTGACTCGGTCGGCCAGGAACTGTTGGCCCGCAGCGAATTCGGTCAGCAGTCGTACGGGTCGGTGCGCTATCAGTCGATCACCTGGCTGAACGGCGGGCTGTTCAACGAGGCCTACACGCCGCGCACCATGCAGAAGCTCATGTCGGGAACGCCGTTGGGCGACTTGATGAGTCCTCTGCAGGGGCGCAGTTCGCTGTCACGCAAGATGCTCGAGCGCACGCTCGACGAAATGTTCGGGCCGAACACGAAGCCCTCACGCGAGCTGATGGAACGCTTCCACGAGATTCTGGAATACAACGACGGTAAACGCGTGCTGCACAAGGTCGGTCGATTCCTGGGCGACCGGTACACGCACCGCAACCGATGGGTGCGCGCCATGCGCCGAACCGCGGTGCCCATGCGGCTGATCGACGGACCCGTCGATCCGAACTCCGGCGCACACATGGCGCGCCGCTACGCCGAAGTGATCCCCGATGCCGACGTGGTGATGCTCGCCGCCGACATCGGACACTGGCCGCAACTCGAGGCGCCCGAGGAAGTGCTGCGGCACTTCCTGGTTCACGTCGAGAAGGTGACCACCTAGCTCTCGGCGGACTGCCGCTCGGCAAGCTGAGCGTCGGCCTTGGTCAGCGCCTCGGCCAGCGCAGGCACCGTCAGCTCACGTTGCCATGGCCGCGCGCCCGCGTCGCGCAGAAACGCCTCGATCATGCCCGCCCTGTCGTCGACGGGCTCCCAATCCCAACACAACCGGCGCACGGTATCGGGGGAGAGCAGATTCTCGGTCGGCACGGAAATCCGTTGTGACACTTCGGTGAGCGCGGCGCGCACCGCATCGAGTCGGGCGGCGGCTTCGGGTTTGCGCCTGGCCCACCGGGACGCGGGCGGAGGGCCGTTCGCCGGCTCCTGCGAGGACGGCAGGTCCCGCGTGGTGCGGGCGCGGGCGAGCGCGTCGAGCCACACCTTGGCGCTGCGGCGCTGCCGGTTACCGCCGAAGATCGGCAGCGCCGTTAACTTCTCGACGGTGTCGGGATCGGCGGTGGCGGCGTTGATGATGGCCGAGTCCGGCAGGATCCGGCCGGGCGCGATGTCGCGGCGCTGGGCGATGTGGTCGCGGGTGGTCCACAGTTCGCGCACGGCGGCGAGGGTGCGGGCGTCGCGAATCTTGTGGATTCCCGATGTGCGTCGCCAGCGGTCCCGACGGGTCGGTGTCGCCTCGTACTTCCTGAGGTGCTCGAATTCCTGTGCCGCCCACTCGGTTTTACCTTGGTCCTCAAGGACCGCAGCGATGGCATCGCGGAGGTCGACGAGCACCTCGACATCGAGTGCGGCGTAGTTGAGCCACTCGTCGGGCAGCGGCCGCTTGGACCAGTCGGCTGCGCCGTGCCCCTTCATCAGCTGCAGACCGAGCAGCCGCTGCACCATCGCGGCGAGGTTGACCTTGTCGTAGCCGGCGAGTCGGCCCGCCAACTCGGTGTCGTACACGCTGACCGGCCGGATGCCTAGTTCGGCCAGACACGGCAGATCCTGGTCGGCGGCGTGCAGCACCCACTCGTCGGTGGCCAGCACCTCGGCCACTGGTGCCAGCGCCTCGACGGGGTCGGCGCCGTGACTTACCGGATCGATCAACACGGTGCCGGCGCCTTCGCGTCGAATCTGCACGAGGTAAGCACGGTTGGAGTAGCGAAACCCGGAGGCCCGTTCGGCGTCGACGGCGAAGGGGCCGTGGCCGGAGGCCAATAGCACGGCGGCCCTGCGAATTTCACTGACACTGGTCGACAGCGCGGGCACGCCGTCGCGGGGGGCCAGCAACGGCGTCGCCTCCGGCTCGGCCTGCTCGGGCGCGGCCGCCTCGGGGACGGCCTCGTCGGGGTCGGGCATCGTCAAGCGCGGGTACGGGAGCCGAGGTCGGTGACGCCCTGCGGCGGCAGCCCGGCGGCGTGCTCGAGCACCTCACAGAACGCCTCGACGTGGGGACCCAACTCGAGCGTCGTCGCCGTCCATGAGGCACGCAGCTCCAACTGGTGGGCCCGGGGCGGGCCGGAGATGTCGCCGTAGCGCACCGAGGTGGTGGCGGTGACGGTGCCGCCCAGGGCGGTGACGTGCTCGTCGCGTTCCCCAAGGGCGTCGACGAGCCAACTCCACGCGACCTCGGGCAGTAGCGGGTCGACGGCTTCGCTGGAGTCCAGATCGGCCTGAATGTAGGCGACCAGCCGCATGGTGCCGTCCCAGGCGTCGGCGCCCTCGGGGTCGTGCAGCAGGATCAGGCGGCCGAATGCGTCACCGTCGGAGCGTTCCGGCACGATCGCCGTCTCGGGATGGCGGACCTCGGCGCCCAGCGCATAGCTGAACGGCGCCAGCCGCTGCGGCGGGCGGATCGGGCCGAGCTCGATCTCCGGTCGGACGGTGGTGGCATTCATCGCCGCCACCGCTTCGCGGAACTGAGCCGGTTCGGCGGTGGTCACGACGTGACGCTAGCCCATTCGGGCAGGTCTGTGCGCGTGGCGCGCCGATCTTGGCGGGCGCCGGTCCGGTCGAGGCCAGGCGGGGGTCGCGCGGTCGCATGGCAGCATTGAGAGCGATGAACACGCGCCGTGAGCTGCCCGACTCGCCCTATTTGGCCGCCGCCAGCGGCCGCAAACCCGGCCGCGCGCCGGTGTGGTTCATGCGGCAGGCGGGCCGTTCGCTGCCCGAGTACCGCGCGTTGCGGGCGAAGAACACGATGATGCAGGCCTGCTTCGACGCCGAGCTGATCACCGAGATCACCCTGCAGCCGATCCGCAGGCACGGCGTCGACGCCGCGATCCTGTTCTCCGACATCGTGGTGCCGTTGCGGGCCTCGGGCATCGCCCTTGACATCGTTCCCGACGTCGGCCCGGTGATCGAACACCCGATTCGCACCGTCGCCGACGTCGCCGCCATGAGACCGCTCGAGCGTGGCCAGGTGGCGCCGGTCGCCGAGGCCGTCGGGTCGTTGGTGTCCGAGCTCGGCGACGTGCCGCTGATCGGCTTCGCGGGCGCGCCGTTCACGCTGGCGTCCTACTTGGTCGAGGGCGGGCCGAGCCGTAACCACGAGCGGACCAAGGCGATGATGCTCGGCGAGCCCAACACCTGGCACGCGTTGATGACCGCGCTGACCGACGTGACGATCGCGTTCCTGCAGGTTCAGGTGGACGCCGGTGTTGATGCGATTCAGGTGTTCGACTCGTGGGCCGGGACGCTGTCGCTGGCCGATTACCGCAGCTACGTACTGCCGCACAGCACCCGGGTGTTCGCGACGCTGGCCGCCGCCGGAGTGCCGATGACCCACTTCGGCGTCGGGACCGCCGAGTTGCTGGGCGCGATGTCACAGGCGGCGTCCGGGCATGGCGCCCCGGCCGTGGTCGGGGTCGACTGGCGCACGTCGCTGTCCGACGCCGCCGCCCGGGTGGTCCCGGGGACGGCGTTGCAGGGCAACCTGGACCCGGTGGTGTTGCTGGCCGGCCTGCCGGTGGCCGAACGCGCGGCGCGGGCGGTCGTCGACGACGGCAGGCGGGCTATAGACGCGGGTGCCGCCGGGCATGTGTTCAACCTCGGGCACGGCGTGCTCCCGGCCACCGATCCCGAGGTCATCACCGAAGTGGTGGCATTGGTGCATTCGCTGTGAGCGCATCGTATTGCGTTGTCGGCGGAGGGATTTCGGGTCTCGTCGCCGCGTATCGGCTGCGTGTCGCGGCGGGTCCCGACGCGACGATCACGCTGTTCGACCCCGCCGACCGGCTCGGTGGCGTGCTGCGCACCGAGCGGATCGGTGGCCAACCGATGGACGTCGGCGCCGAGGCGTTCGTCGCGCGACGACCCGAAGTCCCCGCGTTGCTGGCAGAGGTGGGCCTGGCGAACCGACAGATCGGCACGACCGGCGCGCGCCCGCTGATCTACAGCCAGGCCAGGCTGCATCCGCTTCCCGCGGGCACGCTGCAGGGGATACCGGCGCAGCCGTCGGCGCTGGCCGGGCTGGTGGACGACGCGACGATCGCCTGGATGCACGGCGAACCCAACCGCCCGTTCGCGTGGCGCCCGGGTGCTGACCCGTCCGTTGCCGAGCTGGTCGGCGACCGGTTCGGTGAGCAGGTGGTCACCCGCTCGGTCGAACCACTACTGGCCGGCGTCTACGCGGGCAACGCGGCGACGATCGGGGTCCGTTCGGCGGTGCCGACGCTGGCTGTCGCCCTCGACCGCGGCGCGAGAAACCTCACCGAGGCCGTCCGCGACGCCGCGCCGCCGCCGGTCACCGGGTCGGTGTTCGGCGCCGTAGACGGCGGCTACCGGGTGCTGGTCGACGAGGTCGTTCGGCGCGCCGGCGCGCAGTGGAGGCAGGTCACGATCGAAGGGCTGCACCGCGGCGCGCGAGGCTGGGAACTCGTCGACGACGAAGGTGTCCGCCACCACGCCGACGCGGCGGTGCTCGCGGTGCCGGCACCTCGGTTGGCGCGGCTGGTCGCGGAAGTGGCTCCCCGGAGCGCCGCCGCGGCCCGGCGGATCCCGGTGGCGTCGACGGCGTTGGTCGCGTTGGCGCTGCCGGGCGGTACGCCGCTGCCGCAGCAGTCCGGGGTGTTGGTGGCCGGCGGCGAACGCCTGTGGTCGAAAGCGGTCACGCTGACGTCGCGCAAGTGGGGTCAGCGCGGCAGCGTCGAGTTGGTCCGGCTCTCGTTCGGGAGGTTCGGCGACAACCTGGCCCGCAGCGTAGGCGACGATCAGCTGCTCGACTGGGCGGCCGAGGATCTCGCCACCCTCTTCGGGGTCAGGACGGAGCCGGTCGACTACCACGTGCAGCGGTGGATCGACGCGATGCCGCAATACGGACCCGGTCACGGCGCGCTAGTGGCCGAACTGCGCTCGGGGCTGCCGCCGACGATAGCGGTGGCGGGTGGGTTCCTCGACGGCATCGGTGTTCCGGCGTGTGTGTCGGCTGCCACCAGGGCGGTCGCGTCGCTGGTCACCACGCGCGTGGCACGATAGAGCCATGGCCAAGCTCGACTACGACGCGCTCAACTCCACCCTCCGCTACCTGATGTTCTCGGTGTTCGCCGTGCGGCCCGGGGAACTGGGAGAGGAGCGCGGCGCGGTCGTCGACGAGACCGCGACGTTCCTCAAGCAGCAGGAGGAGCGCGGCGTCGTGGTGCGCGGTCTGTACGACATCGCCGGGATGCGCGCCGATGCCGACTTCATGATCTGGACCCACGCCGACAACGTCGAGGCGCTGCAGGCCACCTACGCCGACTTCCGTCGCACCACCGCGCTGGGTCGCGCCAGCAATCCGGTGTGGAGCAACGTCGCGTTGCACCGCCCCGCGGAGTTCAACAAGAGCCACATCCCGGCGTTCCTGGCGGGCGAGGAGCCGGGGAACTACATCTGCGTGTATCCGTTCGTGCGGTCGCTGGACTGGTATCTGCTGCCCGACGAGGAGCGCCGTCGCATGCTCTCCGAACACGGCATGGCGGCGCGCGGCTACAAGGACGTGCGGGCCAACACCGTTCCGGCGTTCGCGCTGGGCGACTACGAGTGGATCCTGGCGTTCGAGGCGCCGGAACTGCACCGCATCGTCGACCTGATGCGGGACCTGCGCGCCACGGATGCGCGGCGGCATGTGCGCGAGGAGACGCCGTTCTTCACCGGCCCGCGTATCAGCGCGGAGCAGTTGATCGATCGCCTGCCGTAACCGGCGTCGCTCGGTCATCATTGACCGATGAGGACTGTACTGCTCGCTGCTGCTCTGTGGATCGGTGCTCTCGTCGCGGCTCCCCCCGGCTTCGCGCAGGCCCCGGACAGCGAGCGGTGCGCACCGCGCTTCGGTCAGGTCATCGAAATCACGGCCGGTGACATCGACTGCATCACGGCGTCTGACTACGCCGTCCAGTACAACCTGAACGGCGACAAGTACCAGGTCATCGGCCCGTTCACGTGTTACTCGGGTAACGCGATGACGGCGCCGCTGCTGTTCCAATGCGTCGCCGACACCGAAGACCGCGCCGAGTTCGCCGTCTACCCGGCATAGCTTCTCTGCGCCTGCGCGCCGAAATGGCATTCCAGCAGAACTTTTTCGAGTGAAGCCCTGCTGGAATGCAATTTCGCGTCAGGAGGTCGGCTTGAGCCGCAGCGAGATCGAGTTGATGCAGTAGCGCTGATCGGTCGGAGTGGGGTAGCCCTCGCCCTCGAACACGTGGCCGAGGTGGCTGTGGCAGTTGGCGCAGAGCACCTCGACACGATGCATACCCAGCGAGTCGTCAGACCGCAGGATGACGGCGTCGGAGTCGGCCGGATCGAAGAACGACGGCCAGCCGCAGTGCGACTCGAACTTCTCGGTGCTGCGGAACAGCTCGGCGCCGCAGGCGCGGCACTCGTAGATGCCCTCGGTTTTGGTGTCGGTGTACTCGCCGGTGAAGGGGCGCTCGGTGCCGGCCTCGCGCAGGACGTGGAACTCCTCCGGGGTCAGCTTCTTGCGCCACTCGTCATCGGTCAGCTGCAGTTTGGGAGCCGGTGTGGTCATGTCTCCACGCTACTAGTGCCTGGACGACGAACCAGCTGGTCTGCGTAGGCGAAGGCGGCGTCCTCGTCGTCGACGTCGAACTCGCACAGATGGGTGGTCCGACCGTCGCGTTGCTCGCCCACGATGATCCGGGTCCACGTATATCGCTCGCCGTCGCGCCCTGTGGCCTCGCGTTCGTGGCGGATAACCGCGATCGAAGGCGACAACCAATACTCCGCCGAGTGCCAAGAACGAACCCGATCGACCATCGCACACAGATCCTCGTAGCTGGCGCGCAACTCAGCGACCGAGCGGTCCGGGAAACCGGAACGTGATCGGCTCACGGCATACATATCCGGATCAGTGAACTCGTTGAAGGCCCGGTCCCAGGCACGTCGGTTGATGCTGATCAAAAACTCCGCGTTGTGCGCTGCCCCGTCAGCGACGGCCGCACCCTCGCCTGCACAGTACCGGCGCGTGAGTTCTCGGTAGGCGCTTTCGAAGTCGTCTTCGTCGAAGCGGCCCTCGTAGGTGAAATGTCCAGTGTGGTCGACCTCGTAGACATGTAGATAGGACGTTTCGTTGCCGGAGTCGTCCGACCAGACGCTGGAGTGCATGCTCAGCAGATTCCCCCGAACCGCAAGAGTGCGCCATTCGAAGTGGTTGTACTGGGCCAAGATCCGTTCACCCGCAAGCCGCAACCCTGCGGCACTCCGAACGCGATCTCCGCCGAGCCGGCGCCGATCGTCGTACTCACACGGGTATGCGTAGCAGCCGGTACCACCCTCAACATCTCGGGCGCACAGGGCGTTCTGCAGGGCGGTGACCGTGTCGCAAGATCTGTTGGTCAGCGCGAGTCGGCTGTGAACGGTATGAGCGCGCTCCTCCGCGTAGGCGAACGCGGCTTCCTCGTCGTCGACGTCGAACTCACACTCCGACGTCATGCGTCCGCCCCGGAACTCCACAACGCTGAGGCGGGACCACGCATACGGTTCGCCGTCGAGACCGACGGCCTCGCGCTCATTGCGGCAGACACAACACGTCGGTGAAACCCAGCACATCTGGGAGTGCCATGTACGCGATGAAGAGACGGATGCCGTGAAATCCTCGATCGCGGCGCGAGCGCTGGCGGTTGAAGGCTCCGGGAATGGTGAGCTGGAGCGCATCTCAAATCGCAAATCGGGTGCGGTCAATTCGCCGAACAACCGATCGAGATCGCCGCGATTCAGGGCGACCAGCCACTCCGTCTGAGTGTCACCCGCGTCTGCGAACGCCGCACCCTCGTTCGCGTAATAGCGCCGGTCGAGTTCGCGGTAGGCGCCTTGGAAGTCGTCCTCATCGAAGCGGCCGTGATAGATGATGCATCCAGCATGGTCGACCTCGTGGACCATTAGATAGCGAACCTCGAAACCCTCCTCATTCGACCAATGCAACAGGCCGAGATTCAAAGATTCACCGCGCACCGCCAGGGTGCGGCACTCGAATGACGAGTAATCCTCGAGGAGTCGTTCAAGCGCAGCACGGGTATCTCCGAGGGGATTTCCGCTCAGGCGCCGGTGATCATCGTAGACAAACGAATCCGCGAAAAGTGCGACAGCGGCGTCGATCTCCCGCGCATGCAATGCCCGCCAGAGACGCTCAGAGGTCCTGGCTGCCCGATTCGTCACCGCCAACCGACTGGCTGTCGCACGAACCAGCTCCTCTGCGTAGGCGAAGGCCGCCTCCTCGTCTTCGACCTCGAACATGCAAGCGGCCGCAATCCGCCCATCGCGGATCACGAAGACTTCGAGGTCGCTCCATGCATAGCGCTCACCGTCTCGTCCGATGGCCTCGCGCTCATTTCGGCCGACGGCACAGGTCGGGGACAGCCAGCACACCGCCGAATTCCACGTGCGCGCCGACTCGACCATCGTCATCAGCTGCTCGACACCGTCCCGAAACTCTGCTGCCGAACGATCAGTGAGGGCGGAGCGCGACCGGTTCTCGACGTGGAAGTCGGGCGTGATGAGGTCACCGAACAAGCGATCGAGATCGCCCTGGCTAACTGTGATCGCGAACTCTGTTGTCACGCGACCCGCACCGGCGAACGCCGAGCCCTCGCCAGCGTAAAACCGTCGCTCAAGTTCGCGGTAGGCGCCTTCGAAATCGTTCTCGCCGAAGCGACCGTAGTAACCGATGCGTCCGTCGTCGTCGACTTCGAGCACATGCAGATAGCGAGTTTCGTAGCCTGCATCGTTGGACCAACGAGTGCGCGAAAGCTGCAGTGAGTCGCCGCGCACCGCCAAGGTATTACCCTCAAAGGCCGTGTATTGCTGAAGGATTCGCTCGCATGCCGTGCGGACGCTGTCGGGCGGATCGCCTCCGATCGCCCATTGATCGTCGTAGATGTAGTCCTCAGTGAATAGACGTGCGGCGCACTCGGCGTCGCCTGCGCGCAATGCCTCTCCCAACGCGTAGCGCGTTCGGGTGGCCCTGTTGTCGACAGATAGCCGGCTCGCGGTGGCCCGCATCGTCTCCTCCGCGTAGGCGAATGCCGAGTCCTCGTCGTCAACGTCGAAAGTGCAGATCGATGACACTTGACCTTCGCGGATCTCGGTCACGCTCAGCCATGTCCAGGCATAGTACTCACCGTCTGGCCCTGCGGCGTCGCGATCGGTGCGGAGCACCAACAGCGTCGGCGACAGCCAGCACACAACGGAGACCAACAGGCGCACGGATGCGACCTCAGTGGTCAAACTCTCGAATGCCGCGCGAGCCTCCGCTGCTGAGCGGTTGGGAAATGGGGCCCGAGAACGATTTTCGATGTGCAGCCGCGGAGAGACCAGCTCGCCGAATGCGCGGTCGAATTCTTTGAGGTTCACCGCGGCAACCCAGTCGGTCAGGACCGACCCAGACTCAGCGAAGGCAGCGCCTTCGAAGGCGTAATATCGCCTTTCGAGCTCGAGGTATGCGTTCTCAAAATCGCCTTCATCGAAGCGGCCTTCGTAGGCTTGGCGGCCGTCATTGTCAATCTCCACCACGTGCAAGTAGGCCGTCTCATTTCCGGCGTTGTCGGACCAACGAGTCCAGTGGAGATTGAGGCGGTCGCCTCTGACCGCCAGAATACGCATCTCAAATATGCTGTATCGCGCGAGGATTCGTTCGAATGCGGTTCGGAATCCGGCAACACTACTAATGAGAGCACCGCTGAGTTGTCGACGGTCGTCGTACACGAGCGCATCAGACATCCACCGCATGATTCCGTCGACATCATGTATGCGCAGCGCCGCGTGGACGGCGTGCACTGTCTGACACGAACGATTCGTCACCGCGAGTCGGCTGGTAATCGCTCGCATCCGCTCCTCGGCATACGCGAATGCCGCGTTCTCGTCGTCGACATCGAACTCACACACATGCGCCATTCGGCCGTCGTGGATTTCGCAAACCATGAGCCGCGTCCACGCATAGCTTTCCCCGTCTCGCCCCACCGCCTCGCGCTCCTGGCGAAAGACGGTCAGAGTGGGCGCCAGCCAGCACATCGCGGAGTTCCACGTCCGAGCCGAGGCGACCAGTTCGTTCAATTCCTCGAGACTGGCGCGAAATTGCGTGATCGAACGATCAGGTAACGCGGAGCGAGATCGGTTCTCGAGTTGCATCCCGGGATCTGTGAGCTCGCTGAACAGCCGGTCGATGTTGCCCTGATTCAACGCCGCCACATATTCTGCTCCCAGGGAACCCGCCTCGGCGAACTCCGCGGCTTCTCCCGCGTAGTAGCGCCTTTCGAGCTCGCGGTAGGCGATCTCGAAGTCGTCCTCGTCAAAGCGGCCGTGATACTCGATCCGCCCGTCGTCACTGACCTCGATGACCGAGAGGTGCGTTGTCTCGAAACCCGCATCATTGGCCCATCGGCCCCAGCCCAGCACCAAGTTTTCGCCACGCACCGCCAGGGTGCCCGTCTCGAACTTCGTGTACTGCGCAAAGACCCGCTCGAAGGCTGCGCGGACGCCGGCACCTGCGTAGAGCGGGTCACCGGTGAGGTGCCGCCGGTCGTCGTACACGAACCGATCCGAATGCAGCGCAGCGGCGGCGTCGACATCGTGATCCTGCATCGCCCGCCGTACGGCTTCGCCGACTTCGCTGGCCCGGTTGCTGACCGCAAGCCGGCTTGTCGGCCGCACCCGTTCCTCGGCGTAGGCGAATGCTGGTTCTTCGTCGTCGAACTCGTACATCGACGTAATCCGCCCGTTGCGCACCTCGAGCACGATGACATAGGACCACGCGAAGTGCTCGCCGTCTCTTCCCAACGCATCCCGTTCACAGCGAAGTACGGCGTAAGTCGGCGACAACCACTGCACGGCCGCGACCCACGATCGTGCCGACTCCACCCTGGCAGCGAGTTCCTCCAGAGTGGTGCGATATTCACGCGCAGAACGATCTGGGAAGGCTGACCGCGATCGATTCACGACGCGGAGGTCTGGGGCGAGAATCTCGTCGAACAATGTGTCGAGATCGGCCCGGGTCAAGGCGAGCGCCCACTCGGTAACTGTGGTGCCCGCCTGAGCATATGCCGAGCCTTCGCCTGCGTAGTAGCGCCTTTCGAGCTCGCGGTACGCGCCCTCGAAGTCGTCCTCGTCGAAGCGGCCGTGATACGCGATCAGTTTCTGCTCATCGATTTGGAAGACGTGAAGGTGTGATGTCTCGTTCCCCGCCTCGTCCGAGACCCGACTCCAGCGCAACTCCAGCCGCTCACCTCGAACGGCCAGGGTGCGCCACACGACGTGGGGATACTGCTCGAGTAGGCGCACAGAAGCTGCCTGTAAGGCAGCCGCGCCCTCGATCGGGTCCCCGGTCAGCCGCCGGCGATCGTCATAGACGAACTGATCCGCGTAGGAGTTGGCGATGTTGTCGATATTTTGTGTTTGCAGTGCCCGCCAGCCGATTTCAACTCTCTCGCAGGCCTGGTTGGTGACCGCGAGTCGGCTGGTGGCCGCCCGCACGCGCTTGTCTGCGTAGGCGAACGCCGCGTCCTCGTCCTCAAGGTCGAACTCGCACATCGATGCAATTCGCCCGTCGCGGTGTGCGGCCACAATGACGCGTGTCCACGTATACAACTCGCCGTCTTGGCCGATCCCCTCGCGTTCCAGGCGGGTGATGCTCCAAGCCGGCGACAACCAGCACACCGCTGACATCCACGTGCGGGACGAGGCGAGCAGTGAATCCAATTCACCGAAGGTGGCGCGTAGGTCGCCCGCCGAACGATGAGGGAATGCAGAACGCGACCTGTTCTCGACCTGCATGTCCGCGACGCATAGCTCGCCGATCAACCGGTCAAAAGCGCCTTGGTTCAGGGCAATCGGTGCTTCGCTGGCTGCAAGACCATGTTCGGCGAATGCCGAGCCCTCTCCGGTGTAATAGCGGCGTTCGAGTTCGCGGTAGGCGCTTTCGAAGTCGTCTTCGTCGAAGCGGCCGTGGTACTCGATGCGTCCGTCGTCGTCGGTCTGGTTCACGTAGAGAGTGGTCGTCTCGTTTCCGTCGTGGTCAGACCAGCGACTCCACAAGAGGTTCAATCGCTGACCACGAACCGCTAGGACACGAAACTCGAATCGGTTGTACTGGCCGAAAATGCGCTCGATCGCACGACGCATCGCGTAGAGGCCGAGGATGGGGTCGCCGCCGAGCCGTCGACGATCGTCGTAGACGAACCGATCCGAGAATGCCGCGACCGCGCCGTCGACATCCTGGGCGTGCAGGGCACCGATGAATGCTGGTAGGAACTCGCACGACTGATTAGTGACCGCCAGCCGTGATGGTACCGGGGTTGACGCGGGATGACCCGGAGGTGCCGCGGAAGTCGGACCCGCCCGGACAGTTGCTCTTGCCACCTCTTTCGCGGCGTACAGCGACTCGGCGTCAGCCCGAGCAGCGTTCGCCCCGTTGATATCTCCAGAAGCATTAAGAACCCTGCTCAACGCAAGGCACGCCTCGGCGTGATCGAGTACGAGGTCCGTCTCGGCGGCAACTGCGACCGCGTCGCTTGCCATCGCGGCAGCCTCGGGATGCCGGCCCAGGGTTGACAGGATCTCGGCCCGCACCGCGCGCCAGGCGACGGCCGTCTTCAGATTGCGCCCGGCAAGCTGCTCACTCTCGCTGGCGTACCGATCGGCGTCATCGATCCGTCCCTGCGCGAGGACCGATCTCGTGAGCAACGCCGCTGCCTGCCCCGCGTCGGCACCGGCGCCGAGCGCGTCCAACCCCTCTACTGCGGTGCGGAAATGCGGCTCAGCAGCGACCGGGTCGCCTTCCATCAGTTCGATGAACCCAGCGAACAGCTCAGTCTCCATCAGCCCATGGCGCAAGCCGAGGTCTTCTACGATCTGGCGAGCGTCGGCAAGCATCGTGCGCGCTTTGTCAGGTCGTCCTCGCAGCAGTTCCAACACCGCCAAATGCCGAAGCGACGTCGCCTCCAGTGAGGGCGCGGCTGTCGTCATCCGCTGCATCCGGACCACATCGAGGCACCGGCCGCCGGCCTTGGGCACGGGGCTCGGCCCCCAGAGCGCTGCACCTGGCGCCGCGCCCAGCGCCGCGGTGATCTGCCGGTGGTCCCCGCTATGCCGTGCCGCGATGAGCGCCTCGAACAGGTCGACTTCACCGTCGCCGACTCGGCCGAGCCGGAACCTCGCGGATGCACGCACCCGGTGCGCCTTGGCCAGTCCTGCGGGATCTGCGCGGCGGGTAAATTCGTCGATGGCGTCCTGAAGCCGGGCCTCGATCTCCAGCAATCGCTCGGGGTCGGTGTAGATCACGAACTGACTCCGGTAGCAGGTCGCCCACGGCGCCAGCGTGTCGCCGGCGATGCGGTCGAGGTCGTCGACAAGTGGCGCACCGGCTGCGACGTCTCCCGCGGAGAGGAAGGCTTCGCAACCGATGAGCAGTAGCTCGGCGCGTACCGCTGCATCCGCAACCCCCAGCGCCGCGCCGCGAGCTGCCTGGGCACCTGCGGAGACCAGCTCATCACGGTCGAGCGCACGGCGGGCCGACGCTGCGTAGTGACGAGCCGCCTTCACCGCAAGGTCGCCCGTGCGCTCGTCGAGCAGACCTAGTTCTTGTCGATACATGTGTGCGGCTTCCAGATGCCGGGCAACCATCTCGTCCGGGTCGAACGCCACGCTCGAGCCGCCGGCTTGCATCCACTCCGCGAGACGCTCATGCAACTCGGCACGGTCGGACTTCAACAGGCGACGGTAAGCGACGTCCCGAATCAGCACGTGATGGAAACGCCAGACCGGCTCATCGCCGACATACGTGCCGCTCGGCTGCACGAGTTCGAGTCGACGAAGTCGATTGCAAGACAAGATGATTGCCTTATCTCCGTCGGCGAGTGCCTGTACAGCGCCGAGCGAAAAGTCGCCACCGATCACCGATGCGATTTCAAGGACACGCCGATCGGCAGGTTCCAGTCGTTCCAACCTCGAGGCGAGTAGCGCGTGAATCGTCGGCGGGATGGCGATGGCGTCGACATCGATCGTCAATCGCCACTCACCCGGCTGCTCAACCAGAACTCCGTCGTACGCAAGCATTCCGATCAGTTCCCGCACGAACAGGGGATTGCCTCCAGTGGACGCGGGCAGGCGCCGCAGAAGCTCGTTCGGCAGCGCGCTGGCGCCGAGCACCTTCGCGGCGAGCTCTGCCGTCGCTTCAGCGTCGAGACCATCGAGGTGGACCGCCTCAGATACCCACCGGCTGACGGTCACCAGGTCGGGCCTGATCTCCCGCAGCTCGGGCCGGGCGAGTGCCAGGATTACAACCGGCGCCTCCTGTGCCCACTCCACCATGTGCTCGATGAAATCCAGCAACAAGGTGTCGGCCCATTGAATGTCGTCGAGTACCAGGACAACTGGACCGTCCCACGCCAGCACTTCGACGAATCGGCGCAACGCCCAAAAGTTCTCTTCTACAGAGCCCGGGACGCCCGCCGTCAGGCCGTTGAGGTCACGAAGAAGGCGGTCCCGCTCCGCCACCCCTGCGGGAAGCTCAGTTTCGAGATCACGGGCGCGCAAGAGTTCAACGAGCGGTGCGAGAGCGACGGTCACCTCGACAGTGCATCGAGCGTAGAGAACTGGGGTATCCTCTTGGCTCGCCATAAATTCCGTCGCCAGCCGACTCTTGCCGACCCCAGGGTCGCCGATGACGGTCACCAGTCTTGCTGCTCGCGACGCCTGGGCCTCGTCAAGAACTGCCTGCAGCCGTCGGATCTCGTCAGACCGGCCGACGAACGGCGCGGAGTCTGCGGATTCCGACTCGCGACCCAGCCACTGGTACACCGCCACGGGAGCGGTTCGGCCCTTGACCTGAACCTGCCCCCGGGATTCGTAGGCGTACCGACCGCGCGTGGCCCGCCAGGTTTCCTCACCCACCACGACGCGTCCCCGTGGGCACTCGGATTCCAGGCGGGCACCGACGTTGAGCGCGTCGCCGACGATGTCTGCGTCATCGGCCCCGACGACCACCTCACCCGTGTTCACGGCGACTCGCAGGGCAAGCTCCACGCCGTGGGCTTCGGCGACCCCGGCGGCGAGTTCGACGAAGCGCTCCTGCAGCTCGACCGCGGTGTCGACGGCGTGTGCGGCGTCGTCGGCACCGATCTCGGGAACGCCCCATACGGCCATGAACCCGTCGCCGATGTACTTGGTGACGCCCGCCCGATGGCGCTCCACCGTCGAGCGCAGGAGGCCGTGATAGCGGCGGATCACCTCGCGTGCCGTTTCGGCGTCGACCCGCTCCTCGAAGGTGGTCGAGCCGGCTAGGTCGGCGAACATCACCGTTACCGTCTTGCGCACCGGAGCTGTGACCGGAATATCCTGCGCCACAGTGACATCGAGCGGCGTACCGCACCCGCGGCAGAACCGCGCGGTCGCGCTAGCCCCCAGTCCACAGGCCGCACAAACTCGGGTCAGTGAAGCGCCGCAGCCTTCGCAGAAGCGGGCGTCCTCCTCGTTCGCCGACCCGCAGGAAGCGCAGGTGCGGCCGCTCTCGGCCATGGTCAGTCGGGCCTCAGAGCCAAGCAGCCGTGGTCCTCGATCGCAGCGGCGGCACGGTTGAACATGGTGCGCGCCAGTTCCAGTTGGCGGTCGTTCGCAACGTTGACCCGTCCGGCGACCATGACGGGGTAGAGGAAACACCACGCGGTGGTGAGTCGGTAGTCGTACCAGAATTCGTCTGTGGAGTAGTCAATTCCGTGTGCCGCCAGTCGAGTGGCATACTTTTCGACCAACTGGTTCTCGCAACCGCGCCGAGTGTCTGGAGTCAAGCTCTGACTGAGGAAGTAAGCCACGTCGTAGGCGGCTCGGCCTTGCGACGCGACTTGCCAATCCAATGCCTTCAGTGGCGGATCATCGGGACCGACGGCGAAGAACAACTGGTCCAGTCGCAGGTCGCCGTGCAAGAAGGTGTGCGGCGGGCGCGAGATCTCGTGCGCAAACCAGGGGATCAGCGTCTGAAATCGGTCACCGTAAGCACGCATTACTGCGGAGACCTCCGCGCCTAAGTAATCGAGAAACTTCGGCCATGCGGCCTCGTAGTTGTCGGCAAGAACTGCGGGATACGGGGGAGTCGTGTAGGTCTTCAGCCAGGGCAGCGACCCAAGTCGAGCGCTCTCCCACCAATGCATGTGATGGCGGGCGATAGCTTCGACGACGATCTCGGCGTCCGCGGCGGTACACCCCACGGTCTGATCTGCGTTGCGGAGTCGACCCAGGTCTTCCAAGACGAGGACGAAATCGTGGGTCGACTCGTTGATGGCGGCATAGTACGGGTGCGCTGGCGGCAACGGATTGTCGACGCCGATCTCCTGGTAGAACCGGACTTCGCTCAGGTAGAGATCGAGATCTTCGCACAAGTTCGTCCGGGTCGTGCTGTCCAGCGTCGGGAGCTTCACGACTACAGATTCCGGGACGCCAGGTCCCCCGATGAGACGGGCACGGTACAGCCGGCCGAGCACCCCGTAGCCGATGCCAATCTGCTCGAGCTTGCAGACCCGCACGTCAGCGTCGAGAACCTCGCTCAACCATTCCGCCGTGATGGACTGCGGATCTACCGGGATTCTCGGCATTTTTGCCTCCCCTGTAGACCACCCCCGTGAGCGAATCAATCGTACGAGATCAGAGGCGCGTCAGCACTGGTATAGGGCCTCAAACCGGAGCCAGGACCTTGCGTTGGCAAATACTGTCGGAGCCGTAAACGCGTCAGCTGATCGGCGGCGCGACAGGCCGCGCCGGTTCCGTCGAAGCGTCCGGGTCCGACGGCTTCTTCAGCCACGTCGGGTCGATCCCGTCATCGAGTCGGCCCTCCGCCTTGGCGTCCAGATAGCGGAAGTACAGCACGGAGAAGACGACCACGAGCATCAGACCCCACCCGTAGGTGAACTTCATGTACTCGAGGAACCGCCCCGTCGTCGGCCAGTGTCCGAGCAGCCAGCGGTCGGCGCTCATGAATCCGTAGATCGCCAGCCACGCAGGCCAATTGCGCAGCACCGAGTTCGGCAGCACCACCGTCATCAGGAACGGGAACAACATCATCGAGTAGTAGCCCTGCCCCAGCGACAGCACCAGGAACGAGGTGATCAGCAGCACGCCCGAGGACGTCGCCATCCAGAACAGCGGGTCGCGGGTCCGGTAGTACTTGTACAGCAGCCACAGCGAAATCACCGCGATCACCGCAAAGGCGATGCGCAACAACAGAATCAGCCACGTCGGCAGACCGTAGTAGATGCCGTTACCGGCGATCGAGCTGTTGAAGTAGTCGCGTGTGGTGAGGATGTAGGGCACCGTCCGGGTGACGAAGTTCATCGGGTCGCTGATCAACGGCCATGCGGCGGCGTTGAAAACCACCGGCACCGCGATCGCGGCCACCACCGCGCGCCACTGGCGATTCAGCAGCGGCAGCAACAACAGTGGCGCCAGAAGCGGTTTGACCACCAACGTCAACCCGATCGCGACACCCGCCAACCATTGATGGTTGCGCTTACCGTCAAGCAGCCAGCGGAAGAACAGCACCTCCGCCAGCAGGATGCAGCCGTTGATGTTGCCGAAAACCAGTGTGTTGATCACGCTTTCGGTGCAGAACATCGCTGCCAGCAGGGCGGGCAGTGCGACCGAGCGGAAGCCGTAACCGAAGAGCCGCACCAGAAAATAGGCGGCCAACACGATCGCCACCGTGTTGAAGAAGATGAACCAGTACCGCGATGCGTCGACGGGAAGGTAGCCGAACGGCGCCATCAACAACGTCCCGCCCGGCGGATACAGATAGTGCGGGTCGACGTGGTTGAAGTGCTCGTTGTAGATGTCCCAGCCCATCTTGAAATTGACGACCGCCCGGTAGACGGGTCCGTAGTCGTCGGTGATGTAGCCGTTGGTCGCCAGCACGTAGCTGCGATGAATGATGAACAGGATCGCCAGCGGCCACAGGATCACCTTCAACACCGACGCAACGCTGGGCGGGGAGGTTCGGGGCCGGAAGGGCGTCGTCAACGAACTGGCCACAAGATCGCGCACGACCGCACGGTACCCGACCGCAGTCGAGGTCAGGCGTCAGGCAGGGCAGAACGTATCGGTGTCCGGCAGGTCGCCGCTGTCGAGGTAACCCAGGACCGGCGGCAGCGCACACGGTGAGTAGATCGAGGCCCCGTGCCCGATGCCCTGCCACATCACCCGCCTGTTGGCCGACCCGGCGTTGATCACCGTGGCCGCGACCGCGGCCACGCCCTCGTTGCCGACGATCGGATCGTTCTGGGTGCCCAACAGCAGCACGGGGATCTTGAGGTTCTCCGGCTGCTGGGGGGTCGAACCGCTCGGCCAGTTCAGACAGTCGACCAGGTTCAGCGCGCCCACCGTGCCGAACTGCGGATACAGCTTGTTCCAGGCGACGACCAGTTCGCGCACCCGGTCGGGGGTGGGCCGGTTCAGCGAGTCGCTGCAACCGTTGACGAACTGGCCGTCGGTGTTACGCAGGCTCTCGGCCCGCGTGATCAGCTCGGTGAACGGCGCGGGGTCCCCCGATTGCGCGGCCGCGATCGCGGCTGCCAGCGCATTACTCGAGTCGATGCGGTCGCCGCGGGGGTAGGCCAGCGCGGTCGAGATCGCGTTGGCCACGGTCGCGACGGCAGCGCCGTTGGGTCCGCGACCCTGACGTGCGGCCGACAGCAGCGCGTCGACCGCTCCCTTCGGATCCGGGCCCAACGCGCAGTTGGTCGCGGCGCACTGCGCGGCCCAGGCGTCCAAGGCGGCCTGCTCGCCCTTGACCCGTTGCTCCATCGCCGCTTCGGCGGCGATACCCAGCGGCAGCGGGGAATCGAGCACCAGGCGCGCGACCTTGTTGGGGTGCGACCCGGCGTACGCGAGTGCCACCTGCGCGCCGTTGCCGACGCCCAGCAGTGCGAGGGTGGGCACGTCCCAGGTGCTGCGCAGCCGCTCGAGGTCCTCCGCGGCGTGAGAGTTGTCGTAAGCCGAATCGCCGGGGGCGATGGTGTCTGTGCAGCTGGTTGTCGCGGTCTGCACGATGGCCCCCAGGTTCGCCACCGGGTCGTCGCCGGACTGGAACTGTGCCTGGTCGAGCATCTCCTGGCGGTCGAACAGGTCGCGGCAGTCCAGTGCGCCGGACATGCCCATGCCGCGGCGGTCGACGGCGACGATCGGGTGACTGTTGAGCACGTCGGTGCCCGCGCGCGACAACCACACCGGCAACTGCAGTGACGACGGCAGGTCCGAACCGGTGGTCATCACCAGGGGCCCGGCGTCCTGAGGAGTCTGTGAGCCGCGGGCGCGCACCACGCCGATGCTGAGCGAACCCGATGCGCCGTTGATCGGGTCGAGGTCGGCGTCGTAGGTGGCGCAGTCCAGCGTCACACCCGCGACGGCGGGCACGGCGGCGTCGCTGAACACCCGCGAGGTGCAGTCCCGCCAAGCCAGGTCGTTCTTCGGTGCCTCGATGGCCGGCGGGCCCTCGGCGGGGTTGGTCGTTTGGGGCTCGCCCTGAGGACCCGCCCCGGAGTCGGTGGCGAAGCGGGGATTGGCGGCAAGGCCCGGTGAACACGCCGCGACGAACGCCACGACGGTCGCCAGACTGACAAGCCGAACCAGCTGACCACGCCGATGCATGCCGACCACAGTACTGATGTGTGACTCAGCTCAGCCGCACGTAGCGGGTGTAGAGATAGCCGTCGTCGTCGGTCAGCACATGCGCCGGGCGCATGCGCGTCAGCACCTCGCCGGGACCGGATGCGATGCGCGGCGCCTTGCCGCCGACCAGGAACGGAGCCACCGTCAGACACAGCTCGTCGAGTAGATCGCTCTCGATCAGGAGGCTCAGGATCAGCGGGCCGCCCTCGGTGAGAACCCGCAACAGCTTGCGTTCGGCCAGCGCGTGCAGCGCGGTCACCGCATCGACCTCGTCGGGCCGAGGTCCCGACGCGTCGATCACCTCAGCCACCCCGCCGAGGCGTTTGCGGGTGGCGTCGCAGGCGGCGGTGCAGGTCAGAATCAGCGGCGGCACGTCGGTGCGGGTGAAGAACCGGGCCTCGGGGTCGAGGTCGCCGGATCGGGTGACGACGGCGATCGGCGGCACCTCCGCCTGCCCGCGCGCTTGCCGGGCGCCGCGCTGCGGGACGGGCACCTGCGCGCCGGAGTAGTTCTCGGTGCGCACGGTTTCGGCGCCGACGAGAATAACGTCGGCGGCGTAGCGCATCTGCTCGAAGACGCTGCGGTCGCCGGCCCCTCCGAGCGCCGCGGTCTTGCCGCCGGCCGTCGCACCGCCGTCGACGCTGGCAATCATGTTGCCGCGCACCCAACACCTGCCCAGGTCGGCGGGGTAGGCGTAGAAGTCGGCCAGCCGCCCGTCGGTGCCGTCGATCCGTGCGCCGTCGGGTCCGAGCACTGTGAAGTGCGCCGCAGCGGCGGTATCGGACATGAAGATGATTGCAGCACGTCGATAGGGTGCGTGCATGGACGGGTCCGGCACGGTGCAGCATCTGGTCGACCGCCACCCCGACGTCACTCCGGACCGGCTGATCGCCCAACTCGTGCCGCCGCCCACGTTCTCCGACGTCAGCTTCGACACCTACATCCCCGATCCCGCCGAACCTTCGCAGGCCGCGGCCGTCGACAAGTGTTCGCGGTTCTGCGATCAGGCTCAGCAGCGTCGCGCGGGCAAGAAGAAGTTGTTCGGTCGCCGCGAGGCGCTGCCCGGTGTCGGCCTGTATCTCGACGGGGGCTTCGGCGTCGGCAAGACACACTTGCTGGCCTCGTCGTACTACCGGCTGCCGGAACCGAAGGCGTTCGCCACTTTCGGCGAATTGACCCAGCTGGCAAGCGTTTTCGGGTTCGTCGAGTGCATCGAATTGCTGGCCGACTACGTGGTGGTGTGCATCGACGAGTTCGAGCTCGACGACCCGGGCAACACGACGCTGATCTCGCGGCTGCTCTCGCAGCTTGTCGAGCGCGGGGTGTCGGTGGCCGCCACGTCGAACACATTGCCCGAGCAACTGGGGGAGGGCCGGTTCGCAGCGCAGGACTTCTTGCGTGAGATCCACACTCTGGCAGCGATTTTCGAGACGGTGCGCATCGACGGGCCGGACTATCGCCACCGTGACCTTCCGCCGGCTCCCGAGCCGCTGCCGGACACCGAGGTCCGCGAGCGTGCCGCGCGATCGCCGGGCGCGACGCTCGACGATTTCGACGCGCTGTGCGCGCATCTGGCCACCATGCACCCTTCGCGCTACCTCACGTTGATCGAAGGTGTCGCGGCGGTCTACCTCACCGGGGTGCACACGGTCGACGACCAGAATGTGGCGCTGCGGCTGGTGTCGCTGACCGACCGGCTGTATGACGCGGGGATCCCGGTCGTGGCGTCCGGCGCCAAGCTCGACACGCTCTTCAGCGACGAGATGCTGGCGGGCGGATTCCGCAAGAAGTACCTGCGCGCGACGTCCCGGTTGCTCGCGTTGTCGCGCCACCCCCTTTGATCGCGAACGTGGGTTACCCGCACGTATTTCGCGCCCGACACGTGCGTCGAGCCCACACTCGGCCCCCGCTAAGGCGTCCGCACCATTACGTAGTCGTTCTCGACAGCGGCGCCCAACCGGAACGTCTTCGTGCCGCTGACCGCGAATCCGTGCTTGGCATAGAACCGCTGCGCGCGCCGGTTCTGCTGGTTGACGCCCAGCCACACCACCGCCGCACCTGCTTCCTCGGCCTCCTGTAGCGCCGCGTGCATCAACGCCGCCGCCACACCGCTGCCGTGGTGCTCGGGCAGCACATAGATCTTCGACACCTCGATCGCCGGACGGGGCTCGACCGCGCGCTGGACGTCGGGATCATCAGGCACACCGTGAATCAGCATGGCGTAGCCGGTGATTGAAGCAGCGGTGCGCGCGACGAGCACCACGCGCTCGGGGTCGACGAGGTAGTCGCGGAAGCGCGATTCCGACAGGTTCTCTTCGATGAACGCCGCGACGTTGTCGGGGGTCACCGCCGGGGGACAGGCGAGCGGAAACGTGCGGGCGGCGACGTCGGCGAGTTCGGGCAGGTCGGCTTCGACAGCCGCGGTGACCTCAATGCCCAACGGCGACTACACGTTCCACTGCGCCAGGTGCTCGCCGGTGATCTTGTCGAGCAGCACCACATTGGACACCAGGTCGCGGTAGCAGTCCCAGAACACTGCACCGCTGACCGTGGAGCCGGCGGGTGCGTTGGTCAGCTGAGCCTGCAGCGCGTCGGGAGCGTCGGTGTTTCGCGGTTCGTAGCTGTCGCCCGTCGGCGTCACGCCGCGGAAGCTGTAGGTGATCGACTGGGCGTACGGCGTGGGCACCTGGACGGAATGCACGGTCACCCAGGCCCGCCAGACCTGCTGACGCGGGGGGCGCGGGGCATAGCCGAAGCCGGGCGGGATCGGTGACGGATCGACGCTGTGCACGGTGATGTCGGCGACCAAGCCCTTGAACTTCACCTGCAACGTCTCGCCGAGCCTGCCGATCGGGGCGGTCACCGCCGACGCGGGCGCAGCGACGATCCCGGCGGCAGTCGCCATGGCGACCACGAGGAGCACGAACCAGCGACGCATCCCCGAATGATCGCACAAACTGAAACCTGTTACAGACGCTTCCAGGTCAGATGCCCAGAGCCCTGCGGCGCCGTCCCTCAGGCGGCCTCGAGGCTCAGCAGCGTCGACTTGGCCTGCGGGCCGCCGACGTACTGACCAGGCGAGCCGTCCGAGCGCACGACGCGATGGCAGGGAATCACCACGGGCAGGGGATTGTGAGCGCACGCGCTTCCCACCGCCCGCACCGCGTGGGGGTTGCCGACGGCGGCGGCGACGCTCGCGTAGCTCGCGCGCTGTCCATAGCCGATGTCGCGGAGGTGTTCGATCACGCTGCGCCGGAAACCCGCGGCCAGCCGTAGGTCGACTGGCACGTCGAACGCGGTGCGTTGCTTGGCGAAGTACTCGCCGAGTTGGCGTGCGACGGTGTCGAGTCGGGCGGGAGCTTCGAGGATGCGCGGACTGACGGCCTCCGCCAGGCGGGTGAGCACCGCGTCGTGGCCCTCGATGTTGAACGCGATGCGGACCAGCCCGACCGGCGTAGCGGCCAGCAGAAGAGGGCCGACGGGGCTGTCGATTCTGCGGTAGGCGATGTCGAGCACGCCCTGATCGTCGGCGGTGTGTTCCAGTCGTCGGTGCAACCGGGCCAGAGTTTCGCTGTCGGGGGTCAGTTCATCAAACATCTTGATGATCATCGGCTTTGGTCCTCACGGTAGATCTTGCGCAGGGTCTTGATGCCGTCGGCCGCGGCGCGGCGGGCAGCGTCGGGGGAGTTGCCGAGCAGCCCGGCGATCTCGGTGAACGGCAGGCCTGCGATGTGGTGGTAGGCGACGGCTTGGCGTTGCTTGGCGGGCAGTCGCGCCAGGGCGTCCCACAGGTCGGAGTCGCGCGACGCGGGGTCTGCCCGCGGTGACGGCCGGTCCGGCATCGAGTCGGTGGGCGTGGGTCTGCGGGAGCGGGCCCGGCCGACGTCGAGGGCGCGCCGGTGCGCGATCGTGACGAGCCACGCCTCGACATTGGCGTCGGCCGGCAACTGCGGATAGGCGCGCAGTGCGGACAGGAAGGTCTCCGACCAGGCGTCCTCGGCGTCGACGGGTCCGACGACCGCGCGGCAGACCCGCAGCACGGTCGGACCGTGCTCGGCTACCACCTCTTCGAACGGTCGCACCCTCACATCATGAAGACGTCGGAGGGCAGACGGGTGTGAGATCAGTCCGTGGTGAACGCCCGCAGCGCGTCGAGGAGTTCGGTTTCGAAGCGGTCCTTGTCGACACCGGCGCGGTGCAGGGGGCCGTCGTCGGACTCGGCCTCCCACAGCGCCAGCAGGATGTGCTCGGTCCCGACGTAGTTGTGCCCCAGGCGAAGTGCTTGACGAAACGTCAGCTCGAGCACCTTCTTCGCGGCGCCGTCGAACGGGATGAGCGCGGGAAGCTCCCCGTTGGCCCGCGGCGGCAGGGACACCACCTTCGACACCGCATCCGAGTCGACGCCCTGCCCGACGAGCAGCTTGGCGGCCAGGCCGTCGGGATCCTTGAACAGCGCCAGCAGCAGGTGATCGGATCCGATCTCGGAATTGCCGGCGGCGTGCGCGAGGTTCTGGGCCTCGACGACGACATTGCGGGCGCGGGGGGTGAACCGGCCGAAGCCCGCGTTGGGGTCGAGCAGGTCGGCGTCGGTGGGAGTCTTGGGGACAAAGCGCTTCTGCGCGGCCTGCTTGGTGACGCCCATGCACTTGCCGATGTCGGTCCACGATGCCCCCGAGCGGCGGGCTTGATCGACGAAGTGGCCGATCAGGTGGTCGGCGATCTCGCCGAGTGACTCCGCCGCCAGCACCGCGTCGGTGAGCTGGTCGAGGGGTTCGGAGTGCACGGTCCTGATGACGTCGATGAGGTCGTCGAGCCGGACCGGGTTGGTGATCTTGGCGGGCTGCGTCCTGCGTCAACCCTAGGTTGACGAAACCAAAGACGTCAACTGGTGGTTGACGCTCGTGGATATCCACGTTTCACGGTGCGGTCGAGGATGCCCAGTGTCGCGCGCAGCGCGCTCTCGGAAATGACGGGGAAGATGCCCGCGTCGCGCCAGTGCTGGTCGATGTCCGACCAGTCGTAGAACGACGTCACCAGCGTGCCGTCGGCGGCGGGTTCGAGGCGATAGCCGTAGACGTGGCCGATCTGCGGGCGGATGCGGCCCAGAATCGTCCACGAGATCAAGGCGTCCTGCTCGAAGTCACGGATCGAGACGGTGACGTCGTACTTGCCCATGGGGAAGTCGTTGAGTGCTTCGCGATCCATGTGCACGACGAAGCTGTCCCCGGCGGCGCGAACCGGTTCCCCCTCGGCGTCCTGCAGCATCCCTGTCGCGTCGATCGCGACATGACCCTGGGGGTCGGTCAGCACGGCGAAGATGTCGGCTGCGGGTGCGGCGATGGTCCGCTGGACTTCGATGCGATCAGTCATCAGCAAATCATGCCCCGGGTGCGAAAGGTGTCGGAAGCAGTTTCGGTCATCACGGTCGGGGTATTCGCCAATTGCTATGCGCAACCATGTGGACCCGGCTCGTGTTCAGTCCGCCTTGCTGCGGCGCGCGATCACGTTCATCAACGAGAACGCCCACAGGGAAATAACACTCAGAGATATTGCCACTGCCGTCAATGTGACGCCGCGCTCGGTGCAGTACGCGTTTCGCCGGCATCTGGGCACCACCCCGTTGGAGTATCTCCGGGGCGTGCGACTCGATCGAGCCCACCGTGAGCTGCAAACAGCCGACCCGCGCAGCGACACCGTGATGGCGATCGCGGGGCGGTGGGGATTCACTCACGCCGGCCGATTCAGCGGTGTGTACAAGCGCACCTACGGCACCCCGCCGAGTGAGACGTTGCGGGCCTGACGATCTTTCCGGCGTGTGGCTATCTCGGGAAGAAGCCTTCACGAGTGAAGAAGCCGGGCTGCCATCCGCGCGCGCCGAGGCACAGCATGGGGCGGCCGTCGGGCGATTGGGCGGCGGCTTGAGGCTTGGGGCAGGGCGCGCCGACGTCCTGGACGCCGAACAGTTCGTACGAGGCTTGCCAGAAGCCCTGATTGGTCGGGATGGGTGGCCACTGGTTCTCGATCCAGCGGCACTGCAGGACTTCGCCGCCGGGGCCGCGTCCGAAGGTGAACCGCTCGAGGTTGAAGCACGGCCCGGTGAGGTGGGCGTCGTAGTTCATGCCCGGTACGTCGGAGGCGTAGCGGCCCGGAGTGTCGGGGTAGTCGGTGTCATCAGCTGAAGCCAGCGGGGCCGCGCAGATGGCGGCGCCGGCGATCGCGGCGGCGGCGAGTAGTTGGCGAATCATGTCCCACCCTCGATGTCAGGACCGGTCGGTCTTCGCAAAGCGTAGTAGGTGCGACAAGCTCGCCGAGCCTTTTCCCGTCACCGGACGGCAGAGCGCCCCCGGACTCGTAACCCAGCGGCGGGCGGACGTCGGCTTCATGCTGGCCTTGATCGCGGCGGGCGCGGATGTTCCCCGCCGGGACAGTGCGGTGCAGGGCGTGAGGTCGCGGATTCAACTTCGCGATCACCGGGAAGCCTTACTCATAACCGACCACAGGTGACTTCGCGTCACGGCACGTGTCGGCGCGGATGAGAGATTTTCGATTCAGTGAGGAACGCGGCAATTGATTGCGATCGCGGTGGTGCTTCTGATGTCGGCGGCTGTTTTCATCGTGTTCGGCCTGGTGCTTTACGGCAACGGCGTCGGCGCGGTTCCCGACGAGCCTGGTCGCGAGCCGGCGGCCACTCGAGAGGGCCTGGGGCGTATCTCATGGAGAGACCTGTTCGCGCGGATGAAAACGTCAGTCAGAGACATCCTGAACGATGACGCAGAGCGGCCCGAGAAGTTGACCGCGACCGGCGCGTTCTGCGTCCTGGTCGGAATAATCATCCTGCTACTCGCGCTGCTGTCATTCGTTGCCGCCATGGTGTAGTCAGGCCGCTGAGCTGCTGTCCGGATAGCAGCGATAGGTCGAAAACTTGCTTGTGCTCAAGCGAAGTCGGGCAGACTGACCGGCGTGGGAAATCGCCACTTCGACGTGCACACCTGGGGCGCCTCTGTGCAGGTTCGACGACGACGCTCGATGCGATGAGTTGGGCGACCACGGTGACGAGCACACTGGTGCCGTTCGCGTCTGTCACATCGACTGCGGCCGTAGCGATCTGGACCAAGCGCATCGACGCGAGAACCAAGAAAGAGGAACGAGATCACGCTCTGGTCCTGGACTACGAGAAGCGGGCTGGTGAGGACAAGAAGGCGGCGTTGAAGCGGCTGATCTCAGCGACTCTGCACCTCAAGCGCGGGGCCGAGCAGCTCGCTGGAGCCGAACAAAGCGTCAGCCAACGGCGGGCCGAGGCCATCCGACAACTGTATGAATTTCGTGTTCGGCTGGGCATGGACGACGGAATAGCTGAGCTGATGATCTATGCCGCGGAGCCGGTCCGCGACCTCACGGAGTTGATGCTCGACGAGTGGGACCGCCAGTTCCGGGAGCACGGCTACTCGCTGGCACAACTGGATGCATGTAAGAGGCGCCTCATCCAGACCGCAGGCGACCTCGCGCCGACCGACGAACAAGCGATCTATGCGGAGCGCCAGTGGGATGAGCTCAAACAAGAAGAAGGGTCATGGCTCAAGAGGCTCGGCGATGAGTCGGAACTTGACGTCGAGGCGTTGGTGGAACTCTGCAAGCAACTCTTGAAAGCCGCACACAAGGATCTCCGTGGTGGCTACGGCGTCGAAACGGACTAACGCTGCGGTCGTGGCGGAACCCACGGCGGTCTGCGCGTTCTGGGTCGTGTTCATGCAAGGTGATTCGCATATTCCTGAAAAGGAGGAGACCCCGTCAGTTTGGTGCTGACGGGGTCCTCTCTGCGTGTGTCTGGGCTATGCGCGCGGATTGTTCGTGATGGTTCCGCCACCGCGGTTGGCCGGATAATCGGCGTCCTTGCGGCGCTTCAGACCGGCCAAGCCAAGCAGACCAAGCAGCCCGGCCAGACCCCAAAGGCCGTGGTCGCCGCTGTCGTCGTCGGCTTGCTGCTCTTGGGCGAGAGTGGTCGTGGTTGTCGCCGGGGCTTCAACCGTGTCCGCGCTGGCGATACCACCTCCGCCAAGCAGGAGCGTCAAGGTCGTAGCTCCGATGACAAGTGGCTTCTGCATCTGTCTCTCCTAAGTAGGTGGTCGGCCCCGGGAGACCGCCACGTGCGAAATGGGACCAGGGTGCTCTAGTCACCGGTCAGCAGGTTTGCTGACGTGCTCATTGCGGAGGCTTGTTTTGCCAAAACCCAGAAGTGAAACCTCTTTGAGCAGCTAAGTGATGGGTGTGGCTCTGATTTGCCGAGTTCACGGTATGTGTGTGATGTACGGCACTAGCGTTCTGCTCTCGTGTGGTCCGTTTCTGCACCGGCCACGAAGGGCACAGGATTCCGCAGTGGGCGACGGCGGAGAGGATGACTCTTTCCTCTCCTGCAAGGCGGCCAGCGGGGTTCATCCCCTTTCGTTAAGACGCTAGCGTTGCTTCGCTGACCGTCGCCTGACCCGAGTGGTCATTGCACTGGCTGGGCGGAACAACGTCGGCGCTATCAGTCCGATCCATGCCTCGCGCGGAAGCCTCCCGTCCGATCTGAACTTTCGCCGGCGAGGCCAGGAAGGACGGCCGAGGCGGCATCGGCTTGCTCGGCTCCTGAGTCTTAGCGACGATGGCAATACCGCTCAGTCACGGAGTGCCCCAAATGACTACGATTGGTGTGCGTTGGCTGTCGACATGTCTCACGCGCCGGCACTGTCGGTGCATGGGTGCTGCATACGGGACGGTTCGGCGCACATCGAAGTGTGGGTCAGGAACCGGTGTCGCAGCAGCGGTTGAGTCGATCGCGGCGGTCGCCGACCGCACCGACGTGCTTATCGATGATCTGTCACCGGCGGCGCAGATGATTCCCGAACTAAAGGTGCGTGGGGTGAAAGTCGTCCGGTCGACAGCGCTGGATATGGCGAACGGCTGTGGCCTGTTTGAAATGCGGTTAGACGCGGGGTCTTTGGCGCATCGTGGGCAGGCTTCCTTGACTGACACTGTGGTGGGGCGCGGGAGCGGGCTATCGGTGATGTGGCGGTTGGGAGTGGGACCGTCGCGACTCAAGCGTGTCGACTCATCCGGTCGTCGCGGACACCCTGGCATTGCTCGGCGCCACAGAGGCTGGCGAGAAGGCCACAGGGCAGGCGTTCTTCTCTGAACGGCTACACCGTCGGGGACAACTAGTTTGAAGAGGCGGCGGCGCTACTAACATGGCAGGCGCAAGTGCCAGCCGAAGTCCGCTACAGCACCTGCTGGGAGTAGTAGGCCACGACGGGGTTACGGCGAATCATCGGTCAGCGTGCCGCCGCGAGTTTTCGCGTCCTAGCGACATGCAGTTCGCACTCGTCTCCCAGTAGGACGGCCCGCGTTTCACGGTCATCGGCCTCTTCTGGGCGACTTGCTAGTACTCGGTTTTCGCCGCAACCGTGGCGACTTCGCGAAACTTGTTGCGAAGCCGTGCTTATGGCCGAAGGAGGGTTGTCGGCAGGTCGACTAACTGAGCGGCGGCGTGCTTTAGCAACAGCACTGCGTCGGCCGCGGTGGTGTGCACGTCATCGTTGAAGGCGTCTAGGTCCGGCCAGTCCATTACGTCGGCGGAATTGGCCAGCCGCAACAGTAGTAGTTCCAGCCGATCGACCTGCTGTTGCACCGCGTAAGGCTGCCCTGTGTGCCAGTAATCTGCCGCAATACGTAGCGCCCCTCCCAGGCAGAAGCTGCTTGGGGCGGCCACCGGCTCGGTGCGTGTCCGGTAGGTTCCCGCGCCGACGTGCTCGGTGCGCACCCGCACCCAGTTGCCCGGCGAGTCGGCTGCCGGGTGTATCTGAGTGCCATCGGCGTCGCGGTAGTAGGCGCCTTGGGTCCACCCACCGTCAGCCTCGATGAGCGCCAGGGCGCCCTCGATTACCTCCCGGTCGGTATTCATGTCAGCCATGCCTTCAAAGTACGAAGTGGCGCCGCGCGACAACACGAGGTTGGCCTCCCGAGTTTTGGGGGTTAACCCCCCCGGAACACGAGCATGTGTACGACGACCCCCGCCGCTAGGGTGCGAGCCGCTGCCGGGCAGTATTGGCGTTTGCTCGATGCGACGCGCAACGGTGGAGCAGATGGATATCGCCGGACACAGGGTGTATTCACCGCGTCAGAAGACGGGGGAAAACCCCCTTACTCAAGCCAGGGCAGAACCGGCAGAGTGGTTAACAGGTCCGCCGGGCCGACCCCCCGCGGCCCGGCAGACCTTCCGCCGCAACGGCATCAAGTCTCGAGCCCGACGCTCACGTATATTTTCGCTCTCTGCCGCTGGTCCGGGTGTGGCAAGGCCGGCCGACGGCGAGCGCCGGAGAAGGGTGTAGCCCTTCAGACGCCCAAAGATTAGGTACAGCCGTACCATCTTTCGGTACTCCCGTACCAGCGAGGCGGTGCGGACGCCCGCCAAACCGTCAAAGATGCCCCCAAAGCCCAGCGCAGAGACGATTACTCCGTGGTGTGATTTTCCCCGGCGAATTCCCATATCCACTCGCTGGCGATTCGGCGGATGGGACGGTCTTCACTAATCTCGCCGGTCGACCGGCCAGCGCATTTGTTTGCCTTCAAAAAGAACGCTGGAATGGGCAAGATGGCGCAAGTAGCATTAGACAGCAAACGTTCGTAAGTTTCCTGGGGCCGCGACATAGGAGCCGCGCCGCATCCACGGCACATCAAGGGGGCGGGTTGACTGAGAGGTACCAGGAGGCTTTCGAGATTTGTCACCGGGAGCTCATCGGCGGATGGAGTTTCGCCGAGATCGCACGCGCTAAGGAGTTCGCGCACTGGTTCACGTATTCCGACTGGGACGATCCAAAGGCTGCGTGGGACCACTACATCAGGATTGAGGAGGCGGAAGGACCGCCCCTAGCTCGTCGGCATTTGTTTGAAATTTTGTCTGCCCAGCTTCGACGTCGGCTCTTTGGGAGAAACCTCTTGTAGATCGGTAGCAGCAAGGATGTCCTGAACTTACGGGCCGCGTCCGTGCGATTTCGTGGTTCATGACTGGGAGTTGCATTCGAAAGCAAGATCGAAACAGGCGATTGACGAAACGCTTCAGTCTCCAACCTCGAGTTTCTTGCGGATGATGCGCTTCTCTATCTCTCGTAGTAGAGCTCACGGGATGGCGTCTCCCACGGGTCACGATCTAGCTGCTTCTCGGCGATGTGCGCGAGGCGTACGTCTGGCGCAAGGTCGCTCCGCTGACCGTGGTGGTCAACCCTTACACCCGAATGAATAACGGCCAGGTCGAGTTTGTGCCCTGGGAGCGCGCAGACGGCATCATCCAGAACCGCAAGGCGTACGTCCTTCTGGACAACATCATCACCTGATGACGACGAAGCGGACCATCGCAGAGCTGGCCAAACGTCAGGCCGAGCTGATCGCTGAACTTGCCGAGGTGCGGGCGGAAATCTCCGCCCGCGCCGGGCAGGTCGACCCACCGAACCCGTTGCGCGGCGTACATCTAAAGGGAAGTAAATGGCTTACCCCAAGACCGACGACCTTGAACAGTGGTCCGACCTTGAGCAAGCCGACGAAAACACGGCATGGGCCACCCATGCCGCTGCGGCTGCGATTGAGCAAGCATATGGCAGCGCGTTCACGCAGACCGGCGCCGAACAGCGCACCTTTCAAGCTCAGTATTGCCGGGGCCGCACGCTAGTCGACATAGCCGACGTAATGTCCACCGAAGACCTTGTAGTCGAGGTCGACGGCGTAGAGGTCGAGGATTACACCCTGTTGAGAACCTGGAGGGACTGATCGACGGAGAGTTCCCATTCCGACTGGGCGTCCAGCTTGGCGTGCTCACTAACGCCACTGTCACACAGACGATTTGGGAGCGTTCGAACCGCAAGCGGTCTAGCGAAGAAGTCAGACTGGTGCGACTCATCAAGCGGTTCGAGGACAAGGGCCTCCCGCCGCCGAAGGTATTCGGCGTGCCCGAAGAGGATCTACTGTTCGCGCTTCCTGCTGCAGCTATACGCGACTACGTGAGGGGGCCTTTCCCCGGTTGGCATGAGCTAGTCGCTGAGTGTCGCACGGCCACAGGTAAGGGACCGTCTGACTCAGTGGACTGGAAAGCATATGCCGAAGAGCATTACGGCCTAACCCTCACGACCGCAGACGGCGTACGAAGCGTCGTCCACGAACTCGACCTGGCCGGTGTGGACCTTCCATCCATCCGGGCCGTCGTCGATGAGGTCATCATTTGGGCCAAACAACCGCACGACGCAGACTAAGCGCATGTCTCAAATCAGAGCACATATGAGACCTCTGTCGAGAAGCATCCCGCAAGGCGTTCCCCCAGGCCAGGTTGTCTCAGAAGTTCGTCTCACGAGTGCTTGTCTCGCGGACTACGCCAAATCGCTTCTGAGACAGTGACAAGCCAGCGCCAGTCGTCTCCCGTTAGCTCTCACTCTGGTGCTGGCTGGGGTCGGTGCCGCCGTTAGAGGCGGGCAGGTTTCGGTCGCCGGGCCAGCGACCCGCCAACTGGCCGAAGCGGGCGCGGGCGGCCTTTACGTGCCGCTGCCGGGGTCGGTGCCGCCGCCGTTCTTGGCGGCCTTGCGGTCCTCCTTGGCAGCGTCCTTGGCGGCCTTGCGGTCCTCCTTGGCAGCGTCCTTGGCGGCCTTGCGGTCCTCCTTGACGGCTTTGCGGGCGTCTTTGACGGTCTGACGGGCGTCCTTAATGGCCTCGCGGTCTCTGGGTTTGGCCTGCCGGAGGTCGCTGAGGTTCTCGCGGGCGGTATCTAAGGCGGCCTTGGGGCCTGGGTCGGTACCGCCGCCCGGGGGATTGCCGCCGGGGCCTTCGGTGCCGCCGGAACAGCTGCCGTTGCCGCCAACGCCGCCAGGACCGTCACCGCCGCCACCGCAGCTGCCGGGGTCGGTGCCGCCGCCGTCGTCACCTGGAGTAGCCAAGGGAATGGTGATCGACGGGAAGGCCGAAGCTGTCGGCGCGAGCGGCAGCACTCCCACCCCAGCTATTGAAACCACCGCCAGCAGACCGAGTGCAGTCTTCTTCATTTCATCCCCCTCGACCACATGAAGAAATTCCCAACGGTGGCAGCATCGCCGTCTGAACTGCCGACACCAAGACGAATTTACGTCACCGACAAGAGCTCTCACAGCAAATAAACAGGTATCTCTGAGCGTTCCTTGCGTACCGCAGCAAATAATTGTCATTGACCTGGGAGAAGGCTGTCACCCAGCGGCAAACCGTGTCAGCGATGCGGCGGGCCGGTCCTCTGCATCCCCGAACACCCGGAAACAATCGATCCGGAGGAGCTGTGCGATTGCGCGTGTCGGGGCAGGTGCCACCGCCGCTGCGCCCGCACAGCGCGTCGTCGCCGGGAACGGCTCGGACCTCGCGTTGCGACGCCTCGCACGCGGCGGGCCCACATCATTGGCGACGCGATCCGCACACTAGGCGAGCCAGGCTCCGCCTCAATTCAAATTCGGGTGTCACTCGGGTGGTGGCTGAATGTCGGTGACGCCGTCATTGTCGTTGCCGAGCCCCGCCGGGGCTGGGTAGTGCTGTTGTCAACACTGTTTGTGGCAGCGAGCCGTTTGAGCCCGCGCTGATCCTTCGGAACTTCCATCGTTTGTACCGTAATAGTTCGGCCCGCTACCCAGGAGAGCAAGTGACGGAACGAAGAGCGGAGCAGTTTGAGGCTAAGCCGGGTTGAGTAAGAACGCTCGCACTATCCGTCCGGGTCTTGACTTCCTCTAGCTCTGCGCCAATTCGCCGACGCCGTCAGATCGTGCAGGTCACCTGGGTGGTGTGCGCGACAGCGACGCCGCGACGTTCCGGCAACCCGTGAGTGTCGATTGGGCACATTTGGGCATGTAGCCCGCTCTGACAATTAAGGATGACTTTGAACTGCGGAAAATGTTGGTGCGCGATACTGGGATTGAACCAGTGACCTCTTCCGTGTCAGGGAAGCGCTCTCCCGCTGAGCTAATCGCGCCGAAACCTTCGTAGAGGTGGAGACGGGAATCGAACCCGTGTGCACGGCTTTGCAGGCCGTTGCCTCACCACTCGGCCACTCCACCGCTGGGGTTGATGCCACTGCACCTTCGAGCGGATGACGGGATTCGAACCCGCGACCCTCACCTTGGCAAGGTGATGCGCTACCAACTGCGCTACATCCGCGCGCCACGAACGACTCGTCGCCCGTCGCGAAGGACGACGATAGTCCACCAAAGTGTAGCTGCACAAATCCCGACGTTCGCCCGTGCGTCGCTGGCCGTTCACATCTCAAAACAGCTGGTACGGCTCGCGTGAGACGAAGAATCTGCGCCCTCGAGCCGTCATCGCGCGACCATCGGCCGGCAACCCTGCGGGGCCGACCGAAATCACCAAGCCGACGTGGCTGATTCCCGCCGGTGGATTCGGGCCGCGATGCTGTTCGTGCTAGTGTTCGACGTCGTTCGACCGTTCGGTCGTCGACTCTCCGGTCTCGTAGCTCAGTGGGAGAGCGTCCGCCTCACACGCGGAAGGTCGCTGGTTCGAACCCAGCCGGGACCACCAAGAGCAAAGTGCACTCGTTGTTTCACAGCTCGACACGGCGGTTGCCCTTCAGTGCTGCCCTCCGAGGGCGTTGCCGCACATCACCGGTAGGTCGCGCCCTGAGCTGGTCTTGATTCGTCGGTTGACTGGGAAGGGCTCGGTCTCGTGCGCGGCGATTCGAGCTGTCCTCCGTTCGAGGTTTGGCCTGCGCGAACAGCAACGATGCTGCGATTATGTGGCCTATGGCGGCTGGGGGAAGTCCCGCGATGCAGCAGGCTGCTGAACGGCTTCTCACAGCGGCTCAGATCGAGCCAGCGGGACTCCTCGTCGAGGGTGAAGCGGGTATCGGTAAGACCACCGCCTGGCTGAATGTCCTGGATGCCGCATCGCGACGGGGCTTTCGGGTCTTCTCCGCACGCGGGCATCAGACCGAGTCGGTGCTGGCCTACGCCGCTGTGGCAGATCTGCTCGCCGACATCGACACCGCGACCATCGACGAATTGCCAAGGCTCCAGCAACTTGCCGTGAACCGGGTCCTCTTGCGTGCAGACGGCGACGGTCCACCCATCGATCACCGCGTCGTAGCCGCCGCCGTGGGCACGCTTCTCGAACACCTCGCGGGGGCCGCACCGCTGCTGGTCGCGATCGATGACGTGCAGTGGCTGGATGCATCCAGCCGCGTGGTGCTCGGCTTCGTCATCCGCCGTCTACGCGGCCGCATCGGTGTGCTATTCACCGAACGCTGCGATCCTGGGCAGGGCCGTGCGGAGGAGTGGCTGACCTTGGGTAGCGCCGAGCAGATGGCACGAATCCGACTGCAGCCGTTGAGTCTTGGTGCCCTACATCAGTTGTTGTTGCAGAGAATCGGGCATTCCTTCAGCCGCGTGGTGCTCGTGCGAATTACAGAAATATCGGGCGGCAATCCGTTCTATGCTCTCGAACTCGCTCGTGTGATGGACGGGAGCGAGCCGCCCGCCGGCCGGGGTCTACCCGCCACCCTGGCCGAGTTGGTACGCATGCGCGTCGGGCGACTCGACGGGGACCTGATGCGGGTCTTGCTAGCCGCGGCGTCTGTCGCGACGCCCACTGTCGATCTCTTGGCCCGGGTCACCGACTCGACCGTCGAACACGTTGTGGAGGTACTCGAAGCCGTCGAATCCGATGGCGTCGTCGAAATAGAGGGCAGCCGGGTGCGCTTCACGCATCCCTTGCTCGCCTACGGGGTGTACAGCGAGGCTTCTGCGGCCAGTCGCCGAGCCATGCATCGTGCCTTGGCGGCCGTGGAAGTCCATCCTGAACTCAAAGCGCGCCATCTCGCACTTGCCGCCACGACTGCCGACGAGGCGACTTTCGCGACTCTGGACTCAGCAGCCGAGGCGACTCGGCATCGCGGCGCACCTGCGGCCGCGGCCGAACTGCTTGAACTTGTGATCAACCTGGGCGGCGGCACACCGATGCGCCGAATGCGGGCGGCCGAACATCACCTGCGTGCCGGGAACACCCAACGGGCCGCAGAGGTGCTGCGGCCTGCGTTGGTTGAGTTGGAGGACGGACCGCTACGAGCCCTCGCACTGATCCTGCATGGCGGCATTCTCGTCTACGAGAACACGTTCGATGAAGCGGCCGTACAACTTGAGCAAGCCCTGGACAATGCCGCGGACCATCCCGCTATCAGGGTGCGCGCTCTGCTGATGCTTTCCTTCGCACAGGCCACCGCCACTCACTACGAGGCTGCCCTGCGCACCGCCGCAGAGGGAACCGCGATCGCCGACTCTCTCGAGGAACCCGGTCTGATCAGTCAAGCACTGGCGACATATGTGACCGTGAACGCCTTGTACGGCAATGGAATTGACTTCACTGCACTTGAGCGGGCACTGCAGCTGGACGATGAGAGCAGCGACGCGCCGGTGCCATTGTGTGCACGAGCTGCCGCACTCCAGGTGCTGTCGTGGGCCGGGGAATTCGACGCCGCCCGTGCCTATGCCGAGTCGTTGCGGGGCTCCTGCGAAGAGCGTGGTTCCGATAGCGAGATCCTGTTCATCGCCATCCACGCGACCCTGATGGAGATCTGGCAGAGCCGCTTTGCGGAGGCGACACGAATCGCCGAGGATTCGATGCAACGCGCCCAACAACTCGGCGGGGACCACCCCTTGGCCATTGCGGGCACCGTCACTGCCGCCGTGTCGGCCTTCACCGGTCGCGAGCAAGAAACCCGCGATGCCGCGCACTCCGCTCTGGTCGCTGCACGGCGATGCGGAGCGCCGGGGGTTGAGAATTGGCCGCACATGATCTTGGGGTTTCTCGAGGTGTCGCTTGGCAACCATGCCGAGGCCATGCGTCATTTCGAACCGGCTCTGGCGTGCCTGGGCTCGACACCGCCGGGTACAGAACTGATAACGGCCTGGTGGGCGCCCTACGCCGCCGAGGCGATGATCAACCTGGGCAACGTCACAGACGCTGCAGCAGTAATCGATCTGTTGGAGAGCAATGGACGCCGTCTGGACCGCGCTTGGATGATTGCGGCCGCCCTGCGCTGTCGAGCAATGCTCGCTGCGACGAAGGGTGCTCTGACCGAGGCAGAAAAACATGCTCGTGAGGCGCTTGCGGAATATGAACGGACTTCGATGCCATTTGAACTTGCGCGCACTCGGTTACTGCTCGGTCAGCTGCAGCGGCGCCAGCGTCTGAAAGAGGCAGCGGCAGATACCCTCCGAGAAGCGCTGGAGACTTTCGAAGACACGGGCGCGTCGATATGGGCCGAGCGCACGCGTGCCGAATTGTCCCGCGCCAAGAGCAGCCGCGCCGGCGAATCGGTACTCACCTCAACCGAACAGCGAGTCGCCGAACTGGCCGCTACCGGAATGACCAACCGTGACATCGCATCGACCTTGTTCATCAGCGCGAAAACGGTGGAACACCACCTGAGTAGGGTCTACCGCAAGCTGGGTATCCGCACCCGCGCTGAACTGGGCAGGCGTATGGCCCCCCATAGCTAGCACCGGCGCGGACTCGAGGTCGACAGACGAAGTGCGCGCGCCGATCCTCTGCATCAAGCCGACGCAAACCACGCTCCCACACTGGCCGTGAGCCGTCCCGGCGGCATCCCAATACGCCCGCACACCTCGGTGACAATCTCCGGCGACGCCGCCGCGAACACGCCGTAGAAGACCTCGTCCTCGGGTACTGCCACCGCACCCACGAGGCGCACGACACTGATCTCGCCGTCGCTGGTCTCCAATGCCGCCTGCAGCCTCGTAACCAGGCGCTCCACCGCGTCCTGAGACAAGTTCGCCAGATACCACTCTGCGAAATAGCACGAAGCGCAACCCACCGAAGCATCCATGTCCCGCACGCTATGCGGAACCGGATGACAAGGAATCGGGAGATACCCCTAGTTCGAGGGTTCAGAGCGCGCGGCCCGACCGACCACGCCGCACCTCCCTCGGCACGCGCTACGGCCCCTCACCTCCCTAGACTCGCACCATGCCTGTAGCCATCGGCGCGAAGCGAGCGAGTCGTCATGTCTGAAGAGAAGCCGCCCGGCGAGATCCTTGCCGAAAGCGAATGCTGGAGCCTGTTGGGCAGCGTGTCGTTGGGGCGCCTCGTCACCAGCGCTGACGGGATTCCCGAAATTTTTCCGGTGAACTTCGTCGTCCAGCGCAAGACGCTGCTGTTTCGCACGGCGCAGGGCACCAAGTTGGTCAGCACGGCGGTCAACCGCGAAGTGCTCTTTGAGGCCGATGATCACAACGTCGCCGAGGGTTGGAGTGTGATCGTCCGGGGTGTCGCCCGCACGGTTCGCGATGACGACGACCTCGAGGAAGCCGAGCGGGCGCAACTTTTACCGTGGACCGCCTACACGAAAGACCACTACGTCCGCGTGCTTCCGCGACGTGTCACCGGGCGTCGGTTCCGTTTCGGTTCGTAGCGGAGAGCTGGTCTAGCGCCTGCGTCGCCACACGATGATCCCGACCACCGCGACGATGGCGACGACCGCCGCGACCGGCACCGCTTTCTTCGGGTTGTCGGTGGCCGTATGCCGCAGCGTGTCCGCCTTCTCGACGACGCGCTCCTTGGTCTCGACCGCCCTGTCTTTGGCGTGCTCCTTGGTCTCCTCGACCTTTTCTTTAGCGCGCGTCTTCACATCCAACTTGGCCTGCAGCGCCTCGACCGTCTCGCCGAGTTCGTGGCGGGTCTGCTCGATGTCGGCCTGGATGTCGTCGACCCCGGCATCGGGTCCTGGCTCGGGGCGTGGAGTCGGTGCGGTCATGACCGTGCGTCCTTTAATTCCTGGATGTCGGCTTTGACGGTCTCGACGGTCTTCGGCACCGCTGGGGTGACCTCTTGCGCCTGTTTGCGTCCCAGCAGTGCCGCGATACCTGCGATCGCGAACAGCACTGCCGCGACGATCAGCGCCGCGGCCCACACCGGCAGCACAAGAGATAGCGCCGCCACGCCCGCGGCGATCAACGTCGCCGCGCCGAAGAAGGCCAACAGCCCAGCCGCGCTGAACAAGCCCGCGCCGATTCCGGCGTGCTTGGCCGATTCCTGAAATTCCTTCTGCGCCAAGCGCATTTCATCGCGGATCAACCGCGACGTCTGCGTCGACAACTGGCTCATCAACTCGCCGACCGACGCGTCGGCGGTAGGTTTCGATTCCACCGTCATCACATACCAACCTCTGCCTTGTCCTGCCCTGTCGCGACAGTGATGCCCGTGGTCAATGGGGCCGAAACCCTGAGCTTGCTATGAATGCATCTCGCGATCGTGATCTGTGCGGGCCTGTGATACGCAGCAGAACCGCAGGTGAGAACGAGATTGAAGCCGCCGCCGACTTACAACGCGGCTCTACCATGCCGAACCGGTCACCATTTGGAAACGGCGCGGTGCGGCGTGGCGTGTCTCTGGCGACTGCCTGCTGATATTAACGCGGTCGTATGGACACGACCTCGGTACGGCATGCAAGGTCTGCTGCCTCGGTTGAACGAAAGTGTGAGCGTGAGTGGAGGGATCAACGTCGATGACGACCTTTAGAGGAGTCAACATCGCGGCAGCTGTGGGGGCTGGATTGATCGGTGCGGCCATCGGAGTGGCGATCGCACTGAGTCCGGCCGCGCTAGCCGGCGGATACGAATGCGTGGACTCGGCGAAGGGGGCTGCGCCTGCCGGTGCGCCGGGGGCGCCGGTTTGTGCTCCACTGACCGACATGGCCGGCGTGCCCATGGCACTTCCCGGCCCGCCGCCTGTCGCACCGCCTCTGGTGCCACCCGTCGTGCCGCCGCCACTGGTGCCGCCTCTGGTGCCGCCGCCCCTGGTGCCACCGCTCGTGCCCCCGCCGCTGGTGCCGCCAGTGGCCGGGGCTCCGATCGTGGGCGGCGCTCCCGCGGTGGTCGGCGCTCCGCTCACGGAGATGGGCGGGCTGGCCGGAAAGGGTAAGGGAGACCCATCCCGTCCGCCGGCGCCCGGAGCGCCCGTGCCGGGTCAGCCCACTCCGCCTGGGCCGGTGACCTGACGGTCCACCGAGGATAGTCCCTCCGGTTTGGCCCGGCGGCGAGTAAGTCTCGCTGCCGGGCCAAATCTATTGACCAGCAAGGGATTCAGGGTAGGCACCGACACGGTAGACGTCGTGGCCTAACCGTGATGGAGACTTAATCGAATTGCCTACGCGCTCTTGGTCATAAAGCGCGCCAGCTGACCTACCATTATTGACATCGTTGTAATTTCAAGGGAGGCACCAAGATTGCGTGCTGTACTTCGGTGTGTTCTTGCCACCGTCGTCATCGCTACCAGTGTGGTGGCGGGGCCGGCCGGAGAAGGTTCGGCGGCCGCTAGTCAGGCGGTGAGAAGCTCCATTGCCTCCATCTTGCCTGCCGAGGGTCAGGTCGTCGGGATCGCCCACCCCGTCGTGGTGACGTTCAAGCATTCCGTCGTCGACAGGGATGCGGCCGAGCGGCTACTCGATATCACCTCGACGCCACCGATGACGGGCACATTCGACTGGCTCGACGCCAAGACCGTCTATTGGTCCCCCGACGAGTTCTGGCCCGCCCACAGCACTATCGCGTTGTCTGTCGGAGGCTTCAAGACGAATATCGCGACCGGTGCCGCGGTTATCGGCGTCGCCAATATCGCCGATCACACCTTCACAGTCACCATCGACGGCGTCCCACCCGACAAACTCCCTTCGCCGCACCACCGGCCCTTCTTCGGTGAGCCCGGGGTGTTCCCGGCGTCCATGGGCCGGCCTGAGTACCCGACGCCCGTGGGGACCTTCCCCGTGTTGGCCAAAGACCGCGACGTCAAAATGGATTCGAGCAGCGTGGGCATACCCGTGACCGCCGACGACGGTTACCTGCTCGACGTGGAATGGGCGGTTCGGCTCACCAGGCGCGGCATCTTCGTGCATTCGGCACCGTGGGCGATCAACTCACTGGGGTACGAGAACGTCAGCCACGGGTGCATCAGCCTCAGCCCCGAAGATGCCGAGTGGTACTTCGAACACGTCAAGGTCGGAGATCCGGTTCTGGTGCAGGAGAACAACATCGAGGTGCCACGGCCGCGGGTGGAGCCGGCGAACCCGGAGGTTCCGCGAGTGATCTCTCGTTGACACGGTGCGCGCTCAGGGGCGCGGCTGGTCGACGATCTCCTTCGCGATCTTGATCAGCGGCACGTTGGAATCCTGAGAAAGCTTGCGCAGCAGGTCGAAAGCCTGCACCGCGTCGACGCCGTAGCGTTCCATCATCATGCCCTTGGCCTGTCCGATGGTGTCGCGGCTGGCCAGGGCGCGCTTGAACTGCTCGTCGCGGCGAGCGGCATTCCAGGCCACCGACGAATGCGCGGCGAATACCAAACCCAGGCTCCGGGCCTGGTCACCGAAGGCGTCGGGTTCCTCTGAATAGACGTTGAGCGCGCCCATCGTCTCGTCCTCGATGAACAACTGAAACGCCATGATCGAGCGAATCGGCGTCTCTGCCAACGCGTCTTGGCGATAGCGCGGGAATCGGTCGTCGGTTTGCAGATCGGCGACGTAGACGACCTTCTTGTCCCACGCCGCGGTCAGGCATGGACCCTCCTGGTGACGCTGCTGGATCTTGTCCAGCAGCATGGGGTACATATGCGTGGCCGCTGGGGTCTCGACGCTGTTGGACTTGCGGGTGACGGTGATGCCGGCGTACTGGGCTCCAGGAATCTCCACGGCCGCGTGTTCGGCCAACTCCGCGATCACGGTGTCGGCATCGGGTCGGCTGTAGAGCTCCCGGACCAGCTCTGCGAGGCGCAGATGCGTGTCCTCGCGTTCGTCGGGTTCCTTCGCCATCACCATTCGAGGTCCTTCACAGGTCGTTACAGACTACGCGCCCAGGCCCACTGTGGGCGTTGCGGACGATCGTAATTATCGGCGACGAAAAAATCGCCGACAGTTCATTCTCGCCTGCGCCGCAAGTCCGCGGGCTATAACGCCCGTAGATACCGGTCGGTGACCACTCGCTGAACCAACGATGTCACCGGTGCCCCGAGGCGACTCCACCAGGTGGCATGCCGAGAGAACGCCGTGACCACGGCGGACACCTCGTCGGTAGCCGGGTCGTGGCGGACCAGGAACAGCTCCTCGCCCGACTCCGCGTGACCGGGCAGGGTGCCGTAGGCGAACCCGCGCGCATGGTGTTCGCCGACGACGTAGACCACGCGACACGGCGCCACGATCGGACCCAGGTGTACGAGGACCTCCGAGCCGACCTCCGCGACCTCCGTCGTCGCCTCGACTCGCACCCCCGCACCGCGCAGCATTCCCCACCGCAAGCCGGTCGCCGCGGCTTGCTCGAAGCGGTCGCGACCATGACCGATGACGGCCGTCTTGTGCACGTGTCGGTAACCGGCCGGCAGCTCGCCGGCGGTGGCGCCCACCTCGGGATACGTCAGCGGTAGCGCGGCGAGATCGCTGAGCCTCACCCGCGCTACCCTGCCATCCTCGGCGTACGGTCGGTGACATGGCCACCCCCGTCGCACAGGCATCCGGCACCTTCACCATCGGCGACCTGACGGTCAACCGGCTCGGCTTCGGCGCAATGCGCTTGACCGGCAAGGGAGTTTGGGGTCCTCCCCAGGACCGCGACGAATGCCTGCGGGTCCTTCGTCGCGCCGTCGACCTCGGGGTCCACTTCATCGACACCGCCAACTCCTATGGCCCCTACGTCTCCGAGGAGCTGATCCGCGAGGCGCTGCACCCCTACGACGGTGTTGTCGTCGCGACCAAGGCCGGCTTGCTGCGCACCGGGCCCGACGTGTGGCCGGTGCTCGGCTACCCGGAGTACCTGCGTCAGGAGTGCGAGATGAGCCTGCGCCGCCTCGGCGTCGACACCATCGACCTGTTCCAGCTGCACCGCATCGACACGAAGTTCCCCGCTGAGGACCAGGTCGGCGAGCTGCTCGAGCTGCAGCAGGAGGGCAAGATCCGCCACATCGGACTGTCTGAGGTCACCGTCGAACAACTCGAGGCCGCGCAGAAAGTGGCTCCGATCGTCACCGTGCAGAACATGTACAACATCAGCGTCCGGTCCGCCGAACCGGTGCTCGACGCCTGCGAAGCCCAAGACATCGGGTTCATCCCGTGGTTCCCGCTGGCCGCCGGCCCGTTGGCCGCGCCCGACGGGCCACTGCAGCGCCTCGCCGCCGACCATCACGCCACCGCCTCGCAGCTGGCGCTGGCGTGGCTGCTCAAGCGTTCGCCGGTGATGCTGCCGATCCCCGGCACCTCCAAGGTGGCCCACTTGGAGGAGAACGTGGCCGCCGCCGAGATCGAGTTGACCGACGACGAGTTCGAGACACTGAGCAAAGCCGGAGCCACCGGCGACTGAGCGAGGCAATACGGTGGACGGGTGAGCTCTGAGCGGCCGCCCGGTGGTGGCTTCAACCCGCCCGTCGCCACCGACCGCGGCGGACCCGACTACGGGCGCTTCATCGAAGCCGTCCGCACGCTGCAGGACCACGCCCGCGCCGCCGATGCGCCCGACGACGTGATCAGCGAAGCCGCCGACCAGATCGAGAAGGTGTCACAACTACTCGCCCCCTACTACGCCGACGAATGGTCCTCACCATCCGGTCGGCGGATGGACCTGCCCAGCCGCGGCAACCTCCTGGCGATCCCGCTCGACGTACACATCACAGAAGACCAGCGCATCGAAGGCACCGCCCAGTTCCGCCGCTTCCACCTCGGCCGCAACGGCGCGGCGCACGGCGGCAGCATCGCGCAGCTGTTCGACGCGCTGCTGGGTTTCACCGCGTTCAAGCTCAGCGGCAGCAAGGCCCAGCGCACGGCCTTTCTGCACATCGACTACCGGCAGATCGCGCACGTCGAGAAACCGTTCCAGGTCGAGGCGCGGATCGACCGGATCGAGGGACGCAAGATCTTCGTCTCCGGGCGTCTGCTCGACGGCGACGCCGTGCTGGCCGAGGCACACGCCTTGTTCGTCAAACTCAAACCGGGCCAGCCGTGAACGCCGCCGCGGTCAAACGGCGCCTCGGCCGGTGGCGCGACCGGGTCCGGCAACGACGCACGATCAACTTCGCCTACCGCATCGGGGTCGGGGTCGTCGGTGCCGTGGTCCTGGGGCTGGGCATCCTGGCCATCCCGTACCCGGGCCCGGGCTGGGCGATCGTCTTCGTCGGCCTGGGCATCCTGGCCACGGAGTTCGCGTGGGCGCAACGGCTGTTGGCCTACGCCAAGGAGCGCTACGACAAGGCGATGGAGTGGTTTCACCGTCAACACAGCGTGGTGCAGATCCTCGGCGGGCTGTTCACCGCGCTGGTGGTGTTCGTGACCCTGTGGCTGTTGGGCGCGGTCCACTTCTTCGGCGACCTCGTCGGCCTGGAGCACAAGCTGCTTCAGAGCCCTCTCGGCATCGGGTCCTGACGAGGCCGACCGCAGGTGGGCACGGATAGCATGGTCGCGTCCTCGAGTCTGTTGACAACGAAACCGGAGAGTCACCGATGAGCGCCGTCACCAACCGCACCCCAGCAGCCCTGATCCGGGTCGCTGCCGGGACGACTGCGGGGGAGGCGGTACGCGAGGCGGGCCTGCCGAGCCGGGGCGCACCCGACGCGATCGTCGTCGTCCGCGACGCCGAGGGCCGACTACGCGACCTGTCGTGGGTGCCCGACACCGATGTCGAGGTGACGCCCGTGGCCGCCGACACCGACGACGGCCGCAGCGTTCTGCGGCACTCCACCGCGCACGTGCTGGCCCAAGCCGTACAGGACCTCTTCCCGCAGGCCAAGCTCGGCATCGGGCCGCCGATCACCGACGGGTTCTACTACGACTTCGACGTGGAGCGCGCGTTCACGCCCGAAGACCTCGCCGCGCTGGAGAAGCGCATGCGTCAGATCGTCAAGGAGGGCCAGCTGTTCTCCCGGCGCGTCTATGAGTCGAAAGACCAAGCGCGCGAAGAGCTCGCCAACGAGCCCTACAAGCTCGAGCTGGTCGACGACAAGTCCGGCGACCCCGACGTGATGGAGGTCGGTGGCGACGAGCTGACCGCCTACGACAACCTCAATCCCCGTACCCGCGAACGGGAATGGGGCGATCTGTGCCGCGGTCCGCACATTCCGACGACGAAATACATCCCGGCGTTCAAGCTCACCCGCAGCTCGGCGGCCTATTGGCGCGGTAACCAGAACAACGCCAGCCTGCAACGTATCTACGGCACGGCCTGGGAATCGCAGGAAGCGCTCGACAAGCATCTCGAGTTCATCGAGGAGGCGCAGCGCCGCGACCACCGCAAGCTCGGCGCCGAGCTCGACCTATTCAGCTTTCCCGACGAAATCGGTTCGGGCCTGGCCGTTTTCCACCCCAAAGGTGGGATCATCCGGCGCGAGCTCGAGGACTACTCGAGGCGTAAGCACACCGAGGCCGGCTACCAGTTCGTCAACACCCCGCACATCACTAAGGCCGAGCTGTTCAAGATCTCCGGGCACCTCGACTGGTACGCCGACGGCATGTTTCCGCCCATGCACCTCGACGCGGAACTCAACCCCGACGGCACGGTGCGCAAACCCGGCCAGGATTACTACCTCAAGCCGATGAACTGCCCCATGCACTGCCTGATCTTCGGCTCGCGTGGACGTTCGTACCGGGAACTTCCGTTGCGGCTCTTCGAATTCGGCACCGTGTACCGCTACGAGCTCTCCGGTGTCGTGCACGGGTTGACGCGGGTGCGCGGGCTGACGATGGACGACGCGCACATCTACTGCACCCGCGAACAGATGCGCGACGAGCTGACCTCGCTGCTGCGTTTCATCCTCGATCTCCTCGCCGACTACGGCCTGACCGACTTCTATCTCGAGCTGTCGACCAAGGACCCCGAGAAGTTCGTCGGCTCCGACGAGCTGTGGGAGGAGGCCACCAACGTGCTGGCCGAAGTCGGGGCCGCGTCGGGGCTCGACCTGGTGCCCGATCCTGGTGGTGCGGCGTTCTACGGTCCGAAGATCTCGGTACAGGTCAAAGACGCGCTGGGCCGCAGCTGGCAGATGTCGACCATCCAGCTGGACTTCAACTTCCCGGAGCGCTTCGAGCTGGAGTACACCGCGGCGGACGGATCGCGGCAGCGGCCCGTGATGATCCACCGCGCGCTCTTCGGGTCGATTGAGCGGTTCTTCGGCATCCTCACCGAGCATTACGCCGGAGCGTTCCCTGCGTGGCTGGCGCCGGTGCAGGTGGTCGGCATCCCCGTCGCCGACGACCACGTGCCCTACCTGAACGGCCTTGCGACGCAACTGAAGATGCAAGGTGTCCGCGCCGAGGTGGACGCCAGCGACGACCGGATGGCCAAGAAGATCGTCAACCACACCAACCAGAAGGTGCCGTTCATGTTGGTGGCGGGGGACCGCGACGTCGAGGCCGACGCGGTCAGCTTCCGCTTCGGCGACCGCACCCAGATCAACGGCGTCCCACGGGATGAGGCCGTCGCCGCGATCACCGACTGGATCGCCAGCCGTCACAACGCCACTCCCACAGCCGAGTTGCTCGAGGTGGACACAGCCAAGTGAGCGCCGAAGAACGGGCCGACAGCGGCATCGACAACGAGCACACGGTGATCGACCGCGGGGCCGGCGACCCCGACCACCTACAGCGGCTGTGGACCCCGCACCGAATGAGCTACATCGCCGAAGCGCCCATGAAGGGCGGGTCGGCGGGCTCGGGCAAATCGCGCCAGCCGTTCACCGACATCCCCACGATGCCCGACGAGGAGGGGCTGGTCGTCGCGCGCGGCGAGTCCGTCTACATCGTGCTCAACCTCTACCCGTACAATCCGGGGCATTCGATGGTGGTGCCCTATCGGCGGGTGTCCGAATTGGAAGACCTCACTGCAGACGAGAGCTTCGAGCTGATCTCGTTCACGCAGAAGCTGATTCGCGTGATCAAGTCGGTGTCTCATCCGCACGGCTTCAACGTCGGGCTCAATCTGGGCCAGTCGGCGGGCGGCTCGCTGGCCGACCACCTGCACATGCACGTGGTGCCACGCTGGAGCGGCGACGCGAACTTCATCACGATCATCGGCGGCTCGAAAGCGGTGCCGCAGTTGCTGCGTGAGACCCGTGAACTGCTAGCCACCGAATGGGCGAGACAGCAGTGAGCAACTTCTACCTGATGACCCGGGCGGCGTACGAGAAGATCAGCACGCCGATCGCCAAGGGTGCGCTGCGTGCGGGGTTCACCCCGGACAGCATCACGATCCTGGGCACTGCGGGGTCCGTGCTGGGAGCGCTGACGCTGTACCCGATCGGTCATCTGTGGTGGGGCTCGGTCGCCGTGTGGGTCTTCGTGCTCGCCGACATGCTCGACGGCGCGATGGCCCGCCAGCGCGGCGGCGGTACCCGCTTCGGGTCGGTGCTGGACGCGACGTGCGACCGCATCAGCGACGGCGCGATCTTCTGCGGGCTGCTGTGGTGGGCGGCGTTCGGGCTGCAGAGCACCTCGCTGGTGGTCGCGACGATGATCTGCCTGGTGACCTCGCAGGTCATCTCCTACATCAAGGCCAGGGCCGAAGCCAGCGGACTGTCGGCCGAGGGTGGTCTGATCGAGCGCCCGGAACGGTTGATCATCGTGCTGGTCGGTGCGGGGTTGTCCGGTTTGTTCGGTGTGGTGTGGCTGCTGCACATCGCGATGTGGGTGCTCGCGGTGACCAGTCTGGTGACGCTGGGGCAGCGTGTGCACAGCGTACGGACGTCACCGGGGGCGATGGATCGGATCGTCAAACCCGACGCCACCGAGGCGGGCGGGGACGAACCGGAGGCGGGGGAGCCGTGACGACCACGCCCTCTGGGCCGACGGCCAGTGCCAACCCGTTGGGTGGCCGGTTGTCGGACTGGGGGTATGCGGCCGGCTGGCGGCTGGTGCGTGCGATGCCGGAGTTCTTCGCCCGCAACACTTTCGATGCCGGTGCTCACTTCGCGGCCCGCGGAGGCGGACCCGAACAGCTGCGCAAGAACCTGGCGCGTGTCCTCGGCGTCCCGCCCGAGCAGGTGCCCGACGGCTTGATTCGTGCTTCGCTTGCCTCCTACGCCCGATACTGGCGGGAGGCTTTCCGGCTGCCGACGATGGATCATGAGGCACTCGGCCGGGAACTGGTCGTGGACGACGTCGACCTGCTGTGGGCGGCGTTGGAGGCCGGGCGTGGCGCGGTGTTGTCCTTGCCGCACAGCGGCAACTGGGACATGGCCGGCGTCTGGCTGGTCCAGAATTACGGCACGTTCACCACGGTTGCCGAACGGCTCAAGCCCGAGTCGCTGTACAACCGCTTCGTCGCGTACCGGGAGGGTCTGGGTTTCGAGGTCGTCCCACTGACCGGCGGTGAGCGGCCGCCGTTCGAGGTCCTCGCCGAGCGGTTGCGCGACAACCGCCCGGTTTGCCTGATGGCCGAGCGTGACCTCAGCCGCAGCGGGGTCGAGGTCGATTTCTTCGGCGAACCCACGCGCATGCCCGCGGGCTCGGCCAAACTCGCGATCGAAACCGGGGCGGCGCTGTTCCCGGTGCACTGCTGGTTCGAGGGCGATGGGTGGGGCATGCGGGTGTATCCCGAGATCGACACGTCGTCCGGTGACGTCACCGTCATCACCCAGGCGTTGGCCGACCGGTTCGCCCGCAACATCGCCGCCCATCCGGCCGACTGGCACATGATGCAACCGCAGTGGCTGGCCGACCTGTCCGCGGAGCGACGGGCGAGGCTGGAGGCCCGCCCGTGAGGATCGGAATGGTCTGCCCCTATTCGTTCGACGTGCCCGGCGGCGTGCAGTCACACGTGCTGCAGCTGGCGGAGGTGATGCACGGCCTGGGCCACCACGTCAGCGTCCTCGCCCCCTCCTCGCCCGGCGCGCAGCTGCCCGACTACGTCGTCTCCGGCGGCAAGGCCGTGCCGATTCCCTACAACGGATCGGTCGCGCGTCTGCGGTTCGGACCCGCCACACACCGCCTGGTGAAGCGCTGGCTGGCCGACGGCGACTTCGACGTGCTGCACCTGCACGAGCCCAACGCCCCCAGCCTGTCGATGCTGGCACTCAACATCGCCGAGGGACCGATCATCGCGACGTTCCACACGTCGACCACAAAATCGTTGACGCTCACCGTGTTCGAGCCCATCCTGCGACCGATGCACGAGAAGATCGTCGGGCGTATCGCGGTGTCGGACCTGGCCCGCCGCTGGCAGATGGAGGCGCTGGGCAGCGACGCCGTCGTGATCCCCAACGGGGTGGACGTGGCCGCGTTCGCGTCCGCGCCGCTGCTCGACGGCTATCCGCGCCCGGGGAGGTCGGTGTTGTTCCTGGGCCGTTTCGACGAACCCCGCAAGGGCATGGCGGTGCTGCTGCGTGCGCTGCCGACGCTGGTGGAACGGTTCCCCGATGTCGAGATCCTTGTCGTCGGCCGCGGTGACGAAGACGAACTGCGTGACGACGCCGGTGATCTCGCGTCGCATCTGCGCTTTCTCGGTCAGGTCGACGATGCGGCCAAGGCGTCGGCGATGCGCAGCGCCGACGTGTACTGCGCGCCCCACACGGGCGGCGAGAGCTTCGGCATCGTGCTCGTCGAGGCGATGGCGGCAGGCACCGCGGTGGTCGCCAGCGACCTCGACGCGTTCCGCCAGGTGCTCGACGACGGGAAGGCCGGCCGCCTCGTTCCGGTCGACGACGCGACGGCGCTGGCCGACGGGTTGATCGAGGTGCTCGCCGACGACGCGGTGCGCGAGCACTACGTCGCCGCGGCGGCCCGGGCCGTCCGGCACTACGACTGGTCGGTGGTAGCCCGACAGATCATGCGGGTGTACGAGACCGTCTCCGGGTCGGGCGCCACGGTGACGGTTTCCGGTGGTGACAGTGCCGCCAGGACCAGGAAGGCGACCGGAGGCGTCCGGTGATCACCTGGGTCGTGGTGATCACGCTGGCGGTGCTGGTGGTGGTCATCCTGGCGGTCGGCGCGTGGGCGCTGCAGACGGCCAACCGACTCGACCGGCTGCATGTGCGATATGACCTGTCCTGGCAGGCGCTCGACGGAGCATTGGCCCGCCGCGCCGTCGTCGCCCGTGCGGTCGCCGTCGATGCCTACGGCGACGCGCCGGAAGCCACGCGGCTGGCCGCGTTGGCCGACGCCGCCGAACGGGCACCCAGGTCTGCCCGCGAGGGCGCCGAGAACGACCTGTCCGCGGCGCTGGCCCAGGTGGATCCAGCGTCGCTGCCGCAGGCTCTGGTCGCCGAACTGGCCGACGCCGAAGCGCGGGTGGTACTCGCCCGTCGCTTCCACAATGACGCGGTGCGCGACACCCTCGCGCTGCGCGAACGCCCAGCGGTGCGCATGCTGCGGCTCGGCGGAACCGCGGCGCTGCCAACGTATTTCGAGATCGTCGAGCGGCCCGAGACGGTACCGGAGGGCGGTCGCAGGTGAGTTGGCGCACGTCGGCGAGGGTGGTTCTGCTCGACGAGGCCGGCGCTGTGCTGCTGTTTCGCGGTTCGGATCCGGCGCTGACGGATGCGCCTCGATGGTGGTTCACCGTCGGTGGCGCCGTGGAGGCGGGGGAGGAGCTCACGGCGGCCGCGGCGCGGGAGGTCGAGGAGGAGACGGGCCTGCAGGTGGACGCCGCCGATCTCGTCGGCCCGCTGTGGCGGCGGCAGGCGGTGTTCGAGTTCGACGGTTTGGTCATCCGCAGCCAAGAGCTGTTTTTCGTGCACCGCACGACGCGGTTCGAACCTTCGATGGGCGGTCACACGGCGCTCGAACGGCGCACGATTCACGGCTACCGCTGGTGCGACGAGGCGACGATCCATGAGCTGGTGGCCAGCGGTGAAACCGTCTACCCGCTGCAACTCGCCGAACTGCTCGGCCAGGCCGCCGTGCTGGCCGACGCGCCGACCCGCCCCACCGTGCCGACGGTGCAGATCCGCTGAGGGACGGTCAGCCGGCCACGATCAGATCGTGCGCACCGGGCGCCCACGCCTTCTCGAAGACGTCGATGGGAACCTGCTCGCCGTCGCCGTCCTCGCTGCCGCTGTCGGAGAGGTAGACGATTCCCGCCTCCGGATCAACACCGCTGACGACGACGGAGTGGTCGTCGTCGGTGTGGCTGCCGTCCTCCGCCCAGATCGTCTCGGAGTTGACGCCCGCGATCAGCCGACGTCCGCTGTCGAGGTAGGTGATGAGCGCGGGGATGCCGGTGGCCAACCCGGTCTGGGCGGCAAGGTCATCGTCGGTGGCGGTGGCGTTGACGCCGTAGTGCTTCAGAAGAAGTACCTGGTCGTCGGAGTCGGTTCCGTTGTCCGAGTTCGGATCGTTGGGATTGGGCGGTGTGTAGATCGGCCGGTCGCTGCCGGGACTCTTGAGGTTCGACGCCACCGCGACGATCTCCTGCTCGGTGGGCGCCTTCCCGGTCGTCAGACCCACGACCGTGGCGACCGCCATCAGGCCGCAATCCTGGAAGTTCTGTTGGCTCCAGTAGTTGCTCGCTTCGTCGGGATCACCGTGCATCTCCGTGGGCAGCATCGGAGTCTGTGCGACGCCGTGGGATCCCACTGAGGCGAATGCGACGCCCGGGCCGATGGGGCCGGCGCTCCAGACTCCCAACGCCAGGACGGCCGCGGCCGATGCGGACGCGATACGGCTGGCACTTCTCGTCATCTGCAAGCTCCTGTCGTCCGCGTGGGCTCGGCGCCGGTGGTGCGCGCGCAGCTTATCGCCCGGGAATCGCCGGCGTCGGCGCATCGGAGATGTTGCAAGCGGACCGTCGAGCGGTGACGTGCGCACTCGGCACGCCGCGGCGACGAGCGCGTCGTGCCGCAGCGCTGCTGGATTGTCGGCAACCGCGGGTGTGATGAGACAATGGCGTCTGGACTGATCCCCGGTGGCTAAGCCGTACCGGCAATCGTTCGCAGATCACAGCCCGCAGGCTGCGGATTCAATTGATTTGCCGACGTCACTACACTGGATCAGTAGCAATTCGGAGGAGATAGCAGTGGAAAGCGCAGCGAACGGCTCGCGTCACAACGGCTCGGGTCAGACCGGAACAGCCCGGGTGAAGCGCGGCATGGCCGAGATGCTCAAGGGCGGCGTCATCATGGACGTCGTCACGCCCGAGCAGGCCAAGATCGCCGAAGGCGCCGGTGCGGTGGCGGTCATGGCGCTCGAACGGGTGCCCGCCGACATCCGCTCGCAGGGTGGCGTCGCGCGCATGAGCGATCCCGACCTCATCGAAGGGATCATCTCGGCGGTCACCATCCCGGTGATGGCCAAGGTCCGCATCGGCCACTTCGTGGAGGCGCAGATTCTGCAGAGCCTCGGCGTCGACTACATCGACGAGTCCGAGGTGCTGACCCCGGCCGACTACACCCACCACGTCGACAAGTGGAGGTTCACCGTGCCGTTCGTGTGCGGTGCGACCAACCTCGGCGAGGCGCTGCGCCGCATCACCGAGGGCGCGGCGATGATCCGCTCGAAGGGTGAGGCCGGCACCGGCGACGTGTCCAACGCGACCACCCACATGCGTCAGATCGGCGGCGAGATCCGTCGGCTGACCTCGCTGTCGGAGGACGAGTTGTACGTTGCGGCCAAGGAACTGCAGGCCCCCTACGACCTCGTCGTCGAGGTGGCTCGGGCCGGCAAACTGCCGGTGACGTTGTTCACCGCCGGCGGCATCGCGACTCCCGCGGACGCGGCGATGATGATGCAACTCGGCGCCGAGGGCGTGTTCGTCGGCTCGGGCATCTTCAAGTCCGGCGACCCCGCAGCGCGCGCAGCGGCGATCGTCAAGGCCACCACGTTCTACGACGACCCCGACGTGCTGGCGAAGGTGTCGCGCGGGCTGGGTGAGCCGATGGTCGGCATCAACGTGGAGGGCGTCGCAGCGCCGCACCGGCTCGCCGAACGCGGCTGGTAACCGACCGTATGGCGATCGAACAGATCCTCGATCTCGAACAGCTCGAGGTCAACATCTACCGGGGAAGCGTGTTCAGCCCCGAATCCGGTTTCCTGCAGCGCACTTTCGGCGGACACGTGGCGGGTCAGTCGCTGGTGTCGGCGGTGCGCACGGTCGACCCGCAATTTCAGGTGCATTCGCTGCACGGCTACTTCCTTCGTCCCGGGGATGCCAAGGCGCCGACGGTCTACATCGTCGAGCGGTTGCGTGACGGCGGCTCGTTCATCACTCGTCGGGTCAATGCGATCCAGCACGGCGAGACCATCTTCTCGATGTCGGCCTCCTTCCAGACCGACCAGAGCGGAATCGAGCACCAGGACGCGATGCCGGTGGCGCCACCGCCCGATGACTGCCCGGGACTGACCGAGATCAAGGCGTTCGACGACGCGGGCTTCAACCAGTTCGCCGAGTGGGATGTCCGCATCGTGCCGCAGGGGAAGCTGACCCGGTTGCCCGGCAAGGCTTCTCAGCAGCAGGTGTGGTTTCGTCATCGCGATCCGCTGCCCGACGACTATGTGCTGCACATCTGCGCGCTGGCGTATATGAGCGATCTGACGCTGCTCGGGTCGGCGCAGGTCCACCACGCCGGGGAGCGCAAACATCTGCAGGTGGCCTCGCTCGATCACGCGATGTGGTTCATGCGTTCGTTCCGCGCCGACGAGTGGCTGCTCTACGACCAGTCCTCGCCGTCGGCCTCCGGTGGCCGGTCGTTGTGTCAGGGCAAGATCTTCAACCGGTACGGCGAGATGGTGGCGGCGGTCATGCAGGAGGGGCTGACCCGCTTCAAACGCGACTACACCCCGTGAGCACTGCGCACGTCGGGGTCCTTGCGCTACAAGGCGACACCCGCGAACACCTGGCGGCGCTGCGCGAGGCCGGGGCGGAAGCCTCGACCGTGCGGCGGGTCCGCGAACTGGAGGCCGTCGACGCGCTGGTGATCCCGGGCGGGGAGTCCACCGCGATGAGTCACCTGCTGCGCGAACTCGATCTGCTCGAACCCCTCCGGTCGCGGCTGGCCGACGGTATGCCGGCCTACGGTTCGTGTGCCGGGATGATCCTGCTGGCCTCGGAGATCCTGGATGCCGGGTCGACGGGCCGCGAGGCCGCGCCGCTGAAGGGCATCGATATGACGGTGCGGCGCAATGCTTTTGGTCGCCAGGTCGACTCGTTCGAAGACGACATCGCCTTCCGCGGTGTCGACGGGCCGGTGCACGCGGTTTTCATCCGCGCGCCGTGGGTCGAACGCGTCGGGCCGGAGGTCGAGGTGCTCGCCGAGGCCGCCGGTCACATCGTCGCGGTGCGACAGGGCAAGCGACTCGCGACGGCCTTCCACCCGGAGATGACCGGCGACCGCCGCATCCACAAACTGTTCGTCTCGATGCTCTAGTCACCGCGCGACTTGTGAGTGATTTCGATCGCTGACCGAACGTTTTCACTCACAAATCGCCGGGAAGGGTCAGCGGATCTCGAGGCCGGTGACCGCGCGGCCGATCACCAGGCGCTGGATTTCGCTGGTGCCCTCGAAAATCGTGAAGATCTTGGCGTCGCGGTGCATCCGCTCGACCGGGTACTCGCGGGTGTAGCCGTTGCCGCCGAGGATCTGGATCGCCTCATCGGTGACGTAGACCGCGGTCTCACTGGCCACCAGCTTGGCCATCGAACCCTCGGCGTTCTCGAACGCCTTGCCGTTGCGCGCCATCCAACCGGCCCGCCAGACCAGCATCCGGGCGGCGTCGATGCGGGCCTTCATATCGGCCAACTTGAACGCGATGGCCTGGAATTCGCCGATCTTGCGGCCGAACTGCTCGCGCTGACGGGCGTAGTCGAGTGCGTACTCATAGGCCGCGCGCGCCACGCCGACCGCCATCGCGCCGACCGTGGGCCGCGTGCGCTCGAACGTCGCCAACGCCGCCTGACTCTTGGACCTCTTGCCCTCGCGCACCCGGGCGATGCGCTCCTCGAACTTGTCCCTGCCGCCGACGATCAGGTTGCCGGGGATGCGCACGTCCTCGAGCACCACCTCGGCGGTGTGCGAGGCGCGGATGCCGTGCTTGAGGAACTTCTGACCCTGCCGGAAGCCGGGGGTGTTCGGCGGGATGATGAACGTGGCCTGCCCGCGGGTGCCGAGTTCGGGGTACACCGATGCGACGACGATGTGCACCTCGGCGATGCCGCCGTTGGTCGCCCAGGTCTTGGTGCCGTTGAGCACCCACTCGTCTTTGGCCTCGTCGTAGCGGGCGCGGGTGAGGATGGCGCCGACGTCGGAACCGGCACCGGGTTCCGACGAGCAGAACGACGCGACCTTCGGTTCGTTGACGCTGCCGAACATCTGCGGCAGCCATTCGCCCATCTGCTCGGGGGTGCCGTTGGCGGCCAGCGACGCCGCCGCCAGGCCGGTGCCCAGGATCGACAGCGCGATACCCGCGTCGCCCCAGAACATCTCCTCGAACGCGACGAGCATGCCCAGACCGGACGGCTCGCCGGCCTGCTCGGCGAAGAACTCCATCGAGTACAAGCCGACCTTCGCGGCCTCCTGGATGATCGGCCACGGAGTCTCCTCGCGTTCGTCCCACTCCGCGGCGGCGGGGCGGACGACGTCGGCGGCGAATTCGTGCACCCAGTCCCGGACGTGGACGAGATCCGGCGAGAGTTCAAGCGAGAAGGACATGACGCTATCTTACTGCGGAGTAAGATAGCGGCGAAGTAATGTGTCGGACCTAACAGCGCCGCAGGACGGGAACGCCGCGATGACGATGGTCGAAGTCGAGCCGCAACCGCGCATCGACACTCTGGTCACGCTGACCAATGGCGCCGACGCGCGGCGCACCGAGTACAGCGGCACCGCCTGGTTCGACGGCAAACCGCAAGTGTCCGGTCTGGCGTTGCGCAGAGCACCGAACGCGCCCAAAGGCATCCGCACGCCGAACTTCTCGGCGTCGTTCTTCCTCCCCGACAGCCTCCCGTACAACCGGGTCTCGCTGGCCGACGCGACGCTGTCCGTATCGGTGGTTCTGCAGGCCTCCGGTGAGACCGGCGCGATCGTCGACGCGGCCGTGACGTTCACCGACGACCCGTCCGGCGCGCCGACATGGCTGCAGCTGCACGTGCACGGCCACATCGGCTGGCCGGCCGCCGTCGGCTACCGCGTCATCGCGCTGACGTCGCCAGACGCGGTTCGGTAGGGCACAAACGTCCACGTAGACTCGTCGGGCGGACTCAGCGCACGAAACTTGGCGCACGAAAGCGCACGGAGAGGTACTACCTGCATGAGCGGCCATTCCAAGTGGGCCACCACCAAGCACAAGAAAGCCGTCATCGACGCCCGCCGGGGCAAGATGTTCGCCAAATTGATCAAGAACGTCGAGGTCGCAGCGCGTGTGGGCGGCGGCGACCCGGCGGGCAACCCCACGCTGTACGACGCGATCCAGAAGGCCAAGAAGTCGTCGGTGCCCAACGACAACATCGAACGCGCCCGCAAGCGCGGCAGCGGTGAGGAAGCCGGCGGCGCCGAGTACCAGAACATCACCTACGAGGGCTACGGCCCCAACGGCGTCGCGGTGCTGATCGAATGCCTCACCGACAACCGCAACCGGGCCGCGGGCGAGGTGCGCGTGGCGATGACGCGCAACGGCGGCAGCATGGCCGACCCCGGTTCGGTGTCCTACCTCTTTTCGCGCAAGGGTGTCATCGCCCTCGACAAGAACGACCTCACCGAGGACGACGTGTTGATGGCGGTGCTCGACGCCGGCGCCGAGGATGTCAACGATCTCGGTGATTCTTTCGAGATCATCTGCGAGCCAACAGATCTCGTTGCGGTGCGCACGGCGCTTCAGGATGCGGGTATCGACTACGAGTCGGCCGAGGCCGGATTCGTACCCTCGGTGACGGTGCCGCTGGACGTCGACGGCGCGCGCAAGATCATGAAGTTGGTCGACGCGCTCGAAGACCTCGACGACGTCCAGGACGTCTACACCAACATCGACATTCCCGACGAGGTCGCCGCCGAACTCGACGCCGAGGACTGAAGGCTAGACCGTCAGGGCCACGCGGTAGTGGCGGTGGGCGAATAGCCAGGTCCCGTCGACGCGCACCAGTTCGTCGACATACTCGCCGACCAACTGGCGGACCGGTTGGTCGCGCAGCTTCATGAATTCCAGGCAGTACGACCGTGCCTCGGCCCGGTCACCACGCACCGCGAGCGACGCCATCTGGGTGAGGAACGCCATCTGCTCGATGGCTCCGAAGATGCCGTCCCAATGGTCGCGCAGTTCGCTCTTGCCATGGCACTCCCCGCCCGAACCGGTCCTGCGCCCGTCCTCTGTCCAGCAGGCCAGATACGTGTCACGGTCCTTGCGGGTGACTGCGTCACTGTAGATTTCGAGGCGCTCTCGAATGAGTTGTCTGTCTTCGGCCGGCCCGCTGAACGTCATTGGCTCATTATCGGGATGACACTTCAACGAGCGGAGGCCGCTGCATGGCCAGGGTGACGGTGACCGACCCGGACGGCGAAACAGTGACGGTGCGGCGCTGGTGGTGGCGCACCCTGCCGTGGCAGACCGGATTCGACACCTTGGACACGTTCTTCTTCCTGCTCATGCTGCCGTTCATGGTGATGTGGCCAATCTGGCTGGCACTGAAGTGGCTCGGCCTCTCGTGGAAGATCGTCATCGAACGTGACGGCTTGCGGGTCGGCAGCGAACGCGTGCGCGGCTGGCGCCGGTCCGGCGAGCGTATTCACGAGATCGCGGCGTCCGTGCAGGCGGGCACATACCCGCTCGATCCGGTCGAGCAGCCCGCGGCGTCCTGAGGCGCGTCAGCCCCTGCCGTTGGACCGCACGAGCTCGTCGTCGTCGCAGTCGATGGTGTGATCGAACGCCTTGGCGCGCTCCTCGGCCTCGGGGCTGCCGGAGAACATCCCCGCCGCCACGCGCTTGGTCTCGCCGGCGACCTCGCCACCCGTCTGAGGTTCGGGAGCCGCTTCGGCGGGCTGAATGCGGTGGATCGGCACGACGCCGCCGGTGCGCTGCACCCAGTCGACAAGTCCTTCGCGGACTGCGCACTGCAGGTCGTACAGTGCACCGGCGTTGTGCGCACTGACCACCACTCGCACGCGGACCACACCGCCGACCGCGTCGGTCACCTGCAGGACGCCGCGCCGGCCGTCCCAGAGGTCGCTTTCGGCCAGCAGCCGGTCCAGCTCGGCGCGCATGTCGTTGAACGGGACGTTGAAATCGACGTCGAACTCGACGGTGCCCATGATCTCGGTGGCGCTGCGGGTCCAGTTCTCGAACGGCTCGGTGGTGAAGTAGGTGGACGGCAACACGAGCCGGCGCTCATCCCAGATGCGCACGACGACATAGGTCAGCGTGATCTCCTCGATCCGGCCCCACCACTGCCCGTTCTCGAGCTGGACGATGTCACCCACGCGAATCGCCCCGGAGAACGCGATCTGCATCCCGGCGAAGACCGCGCCCAGCGACGTCTGCGCGGCCAGGCCGGCGACCACCGACAACACACCGGCGGAGGCGAAGACCGTGGTGCCGATGTCGGAGAACGACGGGAACGTCATCAGGATCGCCGCACCGCCGAGGATGACGACGATCGCGATCGCGAGCCTGCGCAGCACCGTCACCTGCGTCCGAACCCGGCGCCACAGCCGGTCGGCGTCCGAGATCTCCTCACCACCCCCGCCGTAACGAGCGATCATGCGCCTCTCGGCGACGCGGACAAAGCCGGTGGCCAGCCAGGTGATCGAGACGATCATCAGAATCAGCAGCCAGTGGTCCACCCACCCGCGCCACGAATCCGCGGCGTCCGACGTCCGTCGCACCGCGACCGTCGCCGCGATCACCATCAGCAGCATGCGGACGGGCTTGCGGGTGAGCACCTCGATGTCCTTGATCAGCGCACTGCGGCGGCTGACGCGTGCCATCAGCCACGTCAGCACCACCCCGAACACGTACACGGCGGCGATCGCTCCAGCCGCCCACGCGAGGGTGACGGCGAGGTTGCTTGCGGTCTGCAGTTCGGTCTCGTCGGGCATGGGAATGAGGTCAACTCCACGAATCGGGATCAGGTCCTCTGACGCGTAACCGTGTTGCCGCGCAAAGAAACATCTGCTTCGGGGCGCCGCACGCGGATTCGGCCTTCTCACAAGCACAATTGGCGGGTGGCAGTGGTACGCGACACACGCGGCACCGAGTGGCAGATCAGCAGGCGGTGGTGGCCGGGTGGAACAGGTCGAACGGCCGCATGAGCGAGATCGCGCTGGAGATCACTGTGGGCGGTCGCGGCGGCCAGTTCGTGATGTGAGCGGGCGTGTCCCTGCCGAGCACCGCGCATCCGGGCGGCTAAGCTCTCGAACAAGTGTTCACAGAAGGGCCGGACGTGCGGGTGATGGGAGTCGACCCCGGGTTGACGCGCTGCGGGCTGTCCGTCATCGAGGGCGGTACAGGCCGACAGGTCACCGCGCTCGACGTGGACGTTGTCCGCACCCCGTCGGGCGATCCGCTGCACCGGCGGCTGCTGGCGATCAGCGAGGCCGTGGAGTACTGGATGGACACCCACAAACCCGACGTGATCGCGATCGAGCGGGTTTTCTCCCAGCAGAATGTCTCGACCGTGATGGGCACCGCCCAGGCCGGCGGCGTGATCGCGCTCGCCGCCGCCCGCCGCGACATCGACGTGCACTTCCACACGCCCAGCGAGGTCAAGGCGGCGGTCACCGGCAACGGCAACGCCGACAAGGCCCAGGTGACCGCGATGGTCACCAGAATCCTTGCACTGCAGGCCAAACCGACTCCGGCCGACGCCGCCGACGCGTTGGCCCTCGCGATCTGCCACTGTTGGCGGGCCCCGATGATCGCCCGGATGTCGGCGGCCGAGGCGCTGGCCGCCGAACAACAACGCAAGTACAAGGCCACGCTCAAGGCCAAAGCGAAGGCGGCACGATGATCGCATCCGTTCGCGGTGAGGTTCTCGACATCGCACTCGACCACGTCGTGATCGAGGCCGGCGGAGTCGGCTACAAGGTGATGGCCACCCCGTCGACGCTGGCCACCCTGCGCCGCGGCACCGAGGCCCGGCTGATCACCGCGATGATCGTGCGCGAGGACTCCCAGACGCTCTACGGCTTCGCCGACGGCGACGCGCGCGACCTGTTCCTGACCCTGCTCGGGGTGTCCGGAATCGGTCCCAGCATCGCGCTCGGCGCGCTGGCGATGTACGACGGGCCGACCTTGCGCCAGGCCATCGGTGACGCCGACATCACCGCGCTGACCCGGATTCCCAAGGTGGGCAAGAAGACCGCCGAGTTGATGGCGTTGAGCCTGCGCGACAAGGTGGGCGCCGTCTCCCCGTCGGGCGCGGCGACGGCAACGGGCAATGTGGTGCGCGGCCCGGTGGTGGAGGCGCTGGTCGGGCTCGGGTTCGCGGCCAAACAGGCGGAGGAGGCCACCGACAAGGTGCTGGCCAACGACCCCGAAGCCAATCAGTCGACCGCGTTGCGGGCGGCGCTGTCGATGCTGGGTAACAAATGAGCCGATTCACCGACGACGACGCCGACGCCGACGAGCGCGAGGTCTCCCCGGCACTGACGGTCGGCGAGGGCGACATCGACGCGAGCCTGCGCCCGCGCTCGCTCCAGGAGTTCATCGGGCAACCGCGCGTCCGCGAGCAGCTGCAGTTGGTCATCGAGGGCGCCAAGAACCGCGGCGGCACACCGGATCACATCCTGCTGTCGGGTCCGCCCGGGTTGGGTAAGACGTCGTTGGCGATGATCATCGCGGCCGAACTCGGCTCCTCGCTGCGGGTCACCTCCGGGCCGGCGCTCGAGCGCGCCGGCGATCTCGCCGCCATGCTGTCCAACCTCGTCGAGCACGACGTGTTGTTCATCGACGAGATTCACCGCATCGCCCGGCCCGCCGAGGAGATGTTGTACCTGGCGATGGAGGACTTCCGCGTCGACGTCGTGGTCGGGAAGGGTCCCGGTGCGACGTCGATTCCGCTCGATGTCGCACCGTTCACGCTCGTGGGGGCGACCACCCGTTCGGGCGCGCTGACGGGGCCCCTGCGTGACCGGTTCGGTTTCACCGCCCACATGGACTTCTACGAGCCCGCCGAACTGGAGCGGGTTCTGGCGCGTTCGGCGGGGATCCTCGGTATCGAGTTGGGCGCCGACGCGGGCGCGGAGATCGCGCGCCGGTCGCGGGGCACGCCGCGCATCGCCAACCGGCTGCTGCGCCGGGTCCGCGACTACGCCGAGGTGCGCGCCGACGGGGTGATCACCCGCGATATCGCCAAGGCGGCGCTGGAGGTCTACGACGTCGACGAGCTCGGGCTCGACCGCCTCGACCGCGCCGTGTTGTCCGCGCTGACACGCAGTTTCGGCGGGGGACCGGTCGGCGTCTCCACGCTGGCGGTCGCGGTCGGCGAGGAGGCGACGACCGTCGAAGAGGTGTGTGAGCCGTTCCTGGTGCGCGCCGGGATGATCGCGCGCACGCCGCGGGGACGCGTGGCCACCGCGCAGGCTTGGACGCATCTGGGACTGCCCCCGCCGAGCGGAGTCACGGGTCTCGGGCAAGTGGGTCTTTTCGACTGAGGAGGGCGGCGATGGGCAGCGGCACGATCCGGCTGGGCGGGTTGTTCGGCGTGGCGTGCGCCGGGGCGGCCGTACCGGCGTATCTGGTCGGCTCGCCGGAGACGCCGAAGGACGCCGCCGGGATAAACGCGTATTTCGACAGCGCAGCAACGTTTCTCACACTCAACGGCACGCTTCCACTGCTGCATCTCCTGTTCGGCCTGCTCTTCCTCGGCGTGCTCGTGTCGATGCTGCGGTCGGCGGCCGGGCCCACCGGTGCGGTGTACACCGCGGCGATCGGTGGAACGGTGTTTCTCGCACTGACCGCGGCCGGTCTTGCCGCCGAGGTCGCCGTGCCCGCAGCGATCGTGCGGTTCGACGACTTGACCGTGACGTCGTATTCCCAACCGTTCCTCGGCCTGGCGGTCTGGCTGTACCACTACAGCCACATCGGTTCGGCGGCAATGATATTCGCCGCCGCGTACATCGTGTGGCGTACCGGTGTGCTGCCGAAGTGGTCGGCAGCGCTGGCCGCGCTCGGCGTGCCCGCGCTGCTGCACACCTGGATCGGGCTGCCCGGTGCGTACTGCGTGGTGGCCTGGATCGCGTTGACCGGCCTGGTGATGTTGGCCATACCGCCGGTGGTGCGAGTGGAAAGCGTGGTGGCGTAATGGGTTTCGTCGGGCTGTTCTTCGCGGGTCTTGCGGCCCTGCTGCACATCTACATCTGGGTGATGGAGTCGCTGACGTGGACGTCGGCGCGCACCAGAGCGACCTTCGGTCTGACCGAGGAAGAAGCGCTGGCCACCAAGGAGTTGGCCTTCAACCAGGGTTTCTACAACCTGTTTCTCGCGGTCATCACTCTTGCTGGAATCGTGATCGGCGCCATCGGCTACAACTGGGTCGGCATCGCGTTGATCTTCGCCGGCGTCGGCTCGATGCTGGCCGCGGCGTTGGTGCTTCTGCTGTCCTCACCGGACAAGGCGAAGGCCGCTGTCACCCAGGGCATCTTCCCGCTGATCGCGATAGTGCTATTGGCGGTGGCGGTCACGCTGTAGCCGCGTGCGTCGCCTCACAGCAGCCCAACAGTTCCAGGTCGGTGGCGTACTTGACGATGACCTCGCGCGTCACGCGCGGAGTGTTCTTGCCAGGGCCGCTCTTCGCATCCTGCGGGGGCGCCGTGCGTCCACCAAGAACATCGATAGCCGATAAAACTATTCCCAGCCTGGCTGGGAGCTTGCTATGAGTGCCGGCAGTGCCTTTCCCGCTGACGCCGGTTACGGATGCGTCAGCGCGGGTAACCACGCTTCACGACCAAGGAGGCATCATGACCGATACGCAAGTACGCCCCCGAGGTGGGCGTATGCGAATGCCGCGCAGCCGCGGCGCCACGAGTGGATTCCTGTTGATCTTGTTGGGCGCGTGGGGCGCACTGGCTCCGTTCATCGGGCCCCTGTTCAACTTCGCGTACAGCCCCGACCAGGCGTGGACGTGGACGACCGGCCGGGGTTGGCTGGAGGTACTACCGGGCGTGGTGACCGTGCTGGGCGGCCTGCTCCTGCTGATGTCACGAAACCGTGCGACCGCATCGCTCGGCGGGTGGCTCGCCGTGGCAGGCGGCGTCTGGTTCATCATCGGCCGCGCGATGGCGGGCCCGTTGGGGATGGGTGACGCGGGTGTGCCCGTCGCCGCCACCGAGGGCAAGCGCATCGCACTGGAGCTGACGTTCTTCTACGGCCTGGGAGCGCTGATCGTGTTCCTGGGCGCGGCGGCGCTTGGACGCATCTCGGTGCGAAGCGTGCGCGACGTCGAGTGGGCAGATCGCCCGGTGGCCGCGCACACAGTCGCCGACGAACCCGCGCCGGCCACCGCCGCTCCGGTCGCTGCGGCCGAACCCGCTCCGGTCGCCGGCCACACTCCCCACACCGCAGGGCAGCCGGCGATGGCGGAGCAGCGAACCGAGGTCATCGGGCCCACGGCCGAGGCCGCAAAACCGCGTCGCCGCGGCTTGCTTGACAGGTTCCGCTCTCGCGGCCATCGCGGCGGCCGGCTCGCACACCGGTAAGCATCAGTGCGACCACAAAGCGCCCCACAACCTTGTGGGGCGCTTTGCGTCTGATCGCTTCTCAGTGGCGGCCCGCCTCCTGAGCGAGCTGCACCCTCGACCTGACGTCGAGCTTGTCGTAGATGTGGCGCAAGTGCGACTGGACGGTGCGAGGCGAAACGAACAGGCGTGAGGCGATGTCCTTGTTGGACAGTCCTTCCCGCACCAGGCCGGCAACCTGAAGTTCGGTGGGAGTGAGGGCGGCCCAGCCGCAGGACGGCCGCTTACGGTCGCCGCGTCCGCGGAGCGCATACGCGACCGCCTCATCGACCGTCATCGCCTGTCCCTCTGTCCACGCGGTGTGGAAATCGGAGTCGCCCAACGCATTCTGCAGCTTGCTGGCCAGCGAGCGGTGCGGCGAATCGAACGCTGGGAAGCGGGTCACGCGCATCGCTCGACGTGCTGCGTCCGCGGCGGCCAGCAACCGCACCGCGTCGCGGTGACGATCCCCTCTGCAGGAGAGCTCAGCGACGCAGTCGAGGGTGTCGGGAACCGTGATGCGGGCCCCGGCCTTCGCAGCAGTGTGGAGCGCCTCGTAAGCGTCCGACTCAGCTTGGTCGAGATTGCCTGTCGCAAGGTGTAGCTGAGCGCGCGTGGTCGATGCCGCTGACAACCACCAACCCTGCACGGTGCTGACAGCCTCGTCGAGCCAACGCAGGGCGGTGGCAAACTCGCCGCAAGCGAGCCCGATCTGGCCGAGCAGCGCTCTGTTGGTCATCTCGGCCGGCGGATTCATCGGCAAAGTCAGCGATTTCTGCGCGGCTTCCCACGCCGCAACAGTGTCGCCGGCCGCCAGATGAGCCAAGCCAATGGTGACGTGGATGCCCTGGTCGAACACACCGGCCATCTCCTCGCTGACGTGCAGTGCCCGCCTACCGGCCGCGAATGCGCCAGCGAAGTCGCCGTGCCAGGCCCGCAGGGTGGTTCCGTTCATCAGGCCGATCACACTGTTTACCGGGTCATTCGCGGCGGTGGCCTCGGCGATGAACTCTGCGTTCTGCTCGAGCGCGCCCACCAGATCACCCCCGATGGCCTGGGCATTCACCAAGACCCATCGGCACTGACGGGCATTGAAGCGGTCCCCGATGGTCTCGGCGACCTCGCGTCCCTCCAGTCCGACGGGTTCGATCGCATGCACATCGCCCGCCATGAAGGCGCCATAAGCCTGACGGCTGAGAATCTGGCTCAGCCGCCACGAATCGCCCAGTGCGCGAGCCAGCTTGGTCGCCTCCGCGAAGTATGGCTGTGAGCGTGCGGGGTCATGGGCGGTGATGCAGGCGCATGCGGTCAGTGCTCGGGTGGTCAACGCCGGGTCGTCGACCTCGCGGGCGATCTGAAGCGCCTCCAGAGCATGATCGAGGCTGGTGCTGATATCGAGCCATGAACTCAAGACGGCCTTGTCGGCCAGCGCACGGGCGCGCACCGCGGGATGGCACGCGCGGCGGCTCTGGCCGTGGGCTGTGAGCGCGGAGTCGAGCCATGCCTGCCCCTCGACAAGGCGACCTCGCGTCAGCCATAGTGGCTGAAGCGAGGAGGCCAACTCCAGACACCCTGCGGGGTCATCGCTTTCGTAACTCCACGTGAACGCCGAACGCATGTTGTCGATCTCGAGACCGACTTGCTCGACGAGTCGTTCGTAGTCGTCACGGGCGGGTGTGTCCAAGCGTCTTGCCATCGCGGTGTAATGCGCGCAGTGTCGATCACGCACATCGTCGGCCTCGCCGGACTCGCCGAGCTTCTCGAGGGCGTACTGACGCACCGTTTCCAGCAGCCGGTAACGCGTTGGGCCGCAATCGGACTCCGCGACGACGAGAGACTTGTCGACGAGCAGACTCAGTTGGTCGAGGACTTGAAAGCGCTCCACTTCGGTGGACGCTGCGACAGCTTGGGCCGCGGAGAGATCAAATCCGCCCATGAAAACGGCCAACCGGCGGAACAGCACACGTTCAGGGTCGGTCAACAGCGCGTGAGACCAGTCGACCGAGGCGCGAAGCGTCTGCTGTCGCCGCACCGCGGTGCGGGCGCCACCGGTCAGGATCCGGAACCGGTCGTGCAGACTGTCGGCGATCTCAGTGAGCGACAACGCCCGGACCCGCGCCGCAGCGAGTTCGATGGCCAACGGCATTCCGTCGAGACGACGGCAGATTTCGGCGACGGTCGCGACTGTCTCATCGCCTTCGTCACCGAGCGTGAAGGTCGGTCGCGCCCGGCGCGCCCGGTCGGCGAACAGTTCGATGGCCTCGTCGGCGATCGCCAACGAGGGGACGCTCCAGTTCACCTCGCTGGGGACCAGTAGCGGCTCACGGCTGGTCGCCAGAACCGTCACGGTCGCACATGCGGCCAAAATGTCGCCGACAAGTTCAGCGCAGGCCTGTAGGAGGTGTTCACAGTTATCCAACACCAGCAACAGATGACGGTTGCGGAGGTATCCCTGCAAGGTGTCGCTGATCGAGCGGCCCGGTTGGTCCGGCAGTCCGAATGCTCGAGCGACGGAGACCGGAACCACTTCCGCATGCGTCACCGGCGCGAGGTCTGCGTACCACGCCCCATCCGGGTAGCGCGCGGCCAACCGCGCCGCGACTTCGATGGCGAGCCTGGTCTTGCCGGCGCCACCAGCACCGGTCAACGTCACCAGGCGGTTGTCGTCCAGGAGCTCGGCGATCTCGTCCATCTGGGCTTCGCGGCCGACAAACGTGGTCAACTGTGCGGGAAGATGTTGTGTCGCAACGTTGGACATCGTCCGCAGTGGAGGGAAGTCGTTGCGTAGATCGCCGTGGCATAGCTGAGCGATGCGTACCTGCTTGGCGAAATCGCGCAAGGCATGCTCACCGAGATCGGTCAGCCAAGCTCCTTCGGGCAGTCGGTCTTCGACCAATTCCTCGGTGACGCTGGACAACACCGTCTGCCCACCGTGGGCCAGATCGCGTAACCGGGCAGCCTTGTTGATCGTGCGCCCGGCATAGTTGCCTTCGTCGCGCAACTGAACTTCGCCGGTATGCAGCCCGATGCGTACCCGGATCGGCCCGAGGTCCGTCCGCTGGAGCGTGAGCGCACACGCCAGCGCGTCGCCGGCACATGCGAAGGCCGCCACAAAGCTGTCACCCTCACCCTGTTCAACAGGTCGAACCCCGGCGTAGTGGGGGATGAGCGCATCGACGGTCGCGTTCAGACGTGCGATGGCGTCGGTCATCGCCGCAGACTGGGTTTCCCACAGTTGCGTTGAACCCTCGACATCGCCGAGCAGCAGCGTGACCGTTCCGGTCGGAAGCAGCTCGGCCATCTCAACCTCGCTCAATTCGGCTGTGCTCATGGTGCCAGCATGGGGAGGTCGATACCGGTGAAACATCCGCCTTATGGCGCATATTGGTTCGTCCGCGACACATGCGGCGTCTGCACCGCGGGTGACGCGCATCTCTACCTGCCGCTCATGCGACGAGATTCACGCAGACGTTGTGAGCTACATGACTGCCTGCGCGCCCGGCTGAAGATAGCCTGGCTATCTAACCATTTCGGAAATGCGCCGCTCGGCGGATGAAGTCTGCAGGCGGTCATTCGATAGTGACTTAAGTCTTTGTCAGGAGGCCACCCATGTCCGACAGGCCTGGTATCACCGATTCCACTGTCGCGCGCCAGAATTCGGCTACCGCGGTGTGTGAGGCGTTCGGCTTCCCCCAGGAGGACTGGCCGCTGTTCGCGCGGTTGGCCGGCGGCCCGACGACGCCACACGACGAAGAGGCGCTGTACCAGTACATCGACGTCAAGATCGCCGAGCGTTGCTGGAAGCCGACCGACGACCTGTTGTCCAACTTGATCGACGTGGAGGTGGACGGCATCGAACTGACCGTCGACGACATCTACCGCTTTGTCTCCACGCTGATCGGCGTCAGGGTCTTCTGACCCATTGGCGATTCGTGGAGCCGCACCGGCGGTCAGCGCCGCTGACGCTCCACAAATCGCGCGGAACGTCAGCCCGTGTAGGCCATGACGTGCTTGATGCGGGTGTAATCCTCGAACCCGTACATCGACAGGTCCTTACCGTGGCCCGACGACTTGAACCCGCCGTGCGGCATCTCGGCCACCAGCGGGATATGCGTGTTGATCCACACGCAGCCGAAATCGAGGGCAGCCGAAACCCGTAGCGCGCGCGACACATCGCGCGTCCACACCGACGATGCCAATCCGAATTCGGTGCCGTTGGCCCACGCGATCGCCCCATCCTCGTCGGAGAACGCCTGCACCGTGATGACCGGCCCGAAGATCTCCTGCTGAACCAACCTGTCGTCCTGCCGCAGGCCGCCGATCACCGTCGGTTCGACGTAGAAACCCCTGTCGCCCTGGCGTCCTCCACCGACCGCGACCGAGGCATGTGACGGCACGTCTCCCAGAAACCCGAGCACCCGCTCCAACTGAGCGGAGTTGTTCACCGGCGGCACCCACGCGTCCTCGTCGTCGGCGGGCCTGCCGTACGTCGTCGTCGCGGCGCGCGCCTGCTCGGCCAGCGCCTCGGTCAGGTCCGTGGCCACCCGCGCCGTTGCGAGCACGCGTGTTGCCGCTGTGCAGTCCTGTCCGGCGTTGAAATAGCCCGCCGTCGCGATGCCTTCAGCGGCCGATGCGATGTCGCTGTCGTCGAACACGATCACCGGCGCCTTGCCGCCCAACTCCAGGTGCGTGCGCTTGAGGTGTCCGCCGGCGCTGACCGCCACCGCACGCCCCGCGGCGACCGAACCGGTGATCGACACCATCTGCGGAGTCGGGTGCGCCACGACTGCGGCGCCCGTTTCCCGGTCTCCGCAAACGACATTCAGCACTCCGGGCGGAAAATGCCTGGCGGCGATCTGGGCCAGCATCACCGTCGTCACCGGGGTGGTGTCGCTGGGCTTGATGACGACGGTGTTGCCCGCCGCAACGGCGGGCACGAACTTCCAGATCGCCATCATCATCGGGTAGTTCCACGGCGCCACCTGCCCGATGACCCCGACCGGTTCGCGGCGGATCCACGAGGTGTGGTTCTCCATGTACTCGCCGGCGGACTTGCCTTCGAGCATTCGCGCCGCGCCCGCGAAGAAGCGGATCTGATCCACCATTGGGGGAATCTCTTCGGCCATCGTCACGTGGTTGGGCTTACCGGTGTTGCGTCCTTCGGCCTCGACCAGCGCCTGGGCACTTGCCTCGACGTCGTCGGCGAAGTCGAGCAGCGCCTTCTGCCGCACCGACGGCGTAGTGCGCTTCCAGTCGGTGAACGCCTTCGACGCGGCGGCGTACGCGTTGTCGATGTCGGTTTCGTTGGAGATCGGTGCGGTGCCGTACCGCTCACCGCTCGACGGATCGACCAGCGGCATGGTGGCACCGCTGACCGAGTCGACGTTCTCGCCGCCGATGAAGTTCTGGACTTTGAAGTCGCCGGTCATTCGATCCTCTCTTCGGTACCGGGTTTGGAGCGCATCCGCTGACGGTCGTCGACCGGTACGTCGCTGGTCGTCAGGGGCGGACGGGAGCGCAGCGCATCGCCGAAGGTCCGCGAGACAACCACCGGCTCTCGTCGACGGTGCTCATCGAGCAAGAGCCTAACCAAGACGGCACCGATACGGTTGATAACGACGGGCGAGTGCGGGGTGATCCGCGGTTACACGGCGCGAACACGACGGAATTCGTTGAACACGGGTGTCTCGGAGCGCTCCGGCCCGGTCGCGGCAGAGACGATTCACGGTCTCATCGCGGTGGGCTGGTCGCCGCGGAAGCCCGCAATGGCACACTGGTCACTTATGGGTGCGCGCCTGAACCGGCGCTGCGCCGTGACCATATGACCTAACGAAAGACTCTGCCGCCATGGATTTGGTTGTCTTCCTTCCCCTGCTCATCGTGCTGGGCGCATTCATGTTCTTCGCGTCCCGCCGACAGAAGAAAGCCATGCAGGCCACCATCGACCTGCACGAATCGCTCCGGATCGATGACCGTGTGCACACCACATCCGGTCTGGTCGGAACCGTCAAGGGCATCACCGACGATGAGGTCGAACTGGAGATCGCGCCCGGTGTCGTGACCACCTGGATGAAGCTGGCGGTGCGCGACCGCATCAGCGATGACGACGAGTTCGAGGTCGACGAGCCCGAGTCGACCGCGACCGAGCTCACCGAAAGCCCCAACACCAAGACCGACGGCTGAGTCCGCGGGCATCTTCACAGCCCGAGCCCGTAGTCTCTGCGGTGCTGACGAACCGATTCCGAGGAGACCTGACAAAACGTGGCATCGTCTTCGACGCCGGTGCACCCTGCCCGCTACCTCTCGCTCTTTTTGGTGTTGCTCGTCGGCGCCTACTGCCTGGTCTTTTTGACCGGAGACAAGAAGCCCGAACCCAAACTCGGCATTGATCTGCAGGGCGGTACGCGCGTCACCCTCACCGCCCGCACGCCCGACGGGTCGCCTCCCACGCGCGAGGCGTTGGGCCAGGCGCAGCAGATCATCAACGACCGGGTCAACGGTCTCGGCGTGTCGGGCTCCGAGGTGATCATCGACGGCAACAACCTCGTCATCACCGTTCCGGGCAGCGAGAGCAGCGACGCCCGCAACCTCGGCCAGACGGCACGCCTGTACATCCGCCCGGTCGTGCATGTGATGCCCGCCGAGGTGCCGGGCGAGCAGCCGCCGACGGAGGGGCCTGCGGGTGCGCCTCCGGGCGGTCCGATTCCCGGGATGCCGGGCGGAGTGATTCCGGGTATGCCGGGCACCGAACCGCCGCCCGGTGAGCAGCCTCCCGCCGGCCAGCAGCCGCCGGCCGAGCCCGCCGCTCCACCGGCTCCGCAGCCGCGTCCGTATCCTCAGGAGCCGCCCGCGCAGCCCGCACCGGAGCCGCCTCCGACACCGGGCAGCCCAGAGCCGTCACCCGCGCCGGAGGCTCCCGAACCGACGACCACGCCCACGTCCCCCGAGGACATTCCGCTCGCGCAGCGCATCGCCGACGAGAAGCAGTTGCGGCAGAGCACCGAACAGCAGGTTCAGATCCTGGCATTGCAGTTCCAAGCCACGCGCTGCCACGAGGACGACGTGCTCGCGGGTAACGACGACCCGAACCTTCCGCTCATCACCTGCTCGGCCGACGGCAGGGAGGTGTACCTGCTGGACAAGTCGATCATCAACGGAGAGCAGATCCAGGACGCCACCTCCGGTCTCGACCAGCAGCGCGGTGAGTACGTCGTCGACCTCCAGTTCAAGAGCGACGGGGCGAAGATCTGGGCGGATTTCACCGCCGCGAACGTCGGGACGCAGACCGCGTTCGTGCTCGACACGAAGGTGATGAGCGCACCCGAGATCCGGGAGCCGATCCCGGGTGGACGCACTCAGATCAGCGGCCAGTTCACTCAGCAGTCGGCCCGCGAGCTGGCCAACGTGCTCAAGTACGGTTCGCTGCCGTTGTCCTTCGAGTCGTCGGAGGCTGAAACCGTCTCCGCCACATTGGGTCTGTCGTCACTGCGCGCGGGCCTGATCGCCGGTGCGGTCGGGCTGGCGTTGGTGTTGGCGTACTCGTTGCTCTACTACCGGATGCTGGGCGTGTTGACCGCGCTGTCGCTGGTCGCTTCCGGTGCAATGGTTTACGCGATACTGGTGCTGCTCGGCAGGTGGATCGGCTACACGCTGGACCTCGCCGGTATCGCCGGTCTGATCATCGGTATCGGTATGACGGCCGACTCGTTCGTGGTGTTCTTCGAACGCATCAAAGACGAGATCCGCGAAGGGCGTTCGTTCCGGTCGGCGGTGCCCCGCGGTTGGGCGAGGGCCCGCAAGACGATCGTGTCCGGCAACGCGGTGACGCTGCTCGCCGCGGCGGTGCTCTACGTCCTCGCGGTCGGACAGGTCAAGGGCTTCGCGTTCACCCTGGGGCTGACCACGATCCTCGACGTGGTCGTGGTGTTCCTGGTGACGTGGCCGCTGGTGTATCTGGCGTCGAAGTCGCCGACACTGGCCAAGCCTTCGCTGAACGGCCTCGGTGCGGTGCAACAGATCGCCAGGGAGCGACGAGCGGCCGCGCACGCGACGGGACGGGACTGACATATGGCGCCCAAACAGTCATCGGACGAACCGCAAAGCACCGCCGTGGAGGCGCCGGACCTCGAGTCCGCCACGCCTCGCCACGGCTTCTTCGTCCGCCTCTACACCGGCACCGGGGCCTTCGAGGTCATCGGCAAGCGCAAGCTGTGGTACGCGGTCAGCGGTGCGATCGTCCTGGTCTGCCTGGCCAGCATGCTGCTGCGCGGCTTCACCTTCGGCATCGACTTCGAGGGCGGCACCAAGGTGTCGATGCCGACCGCGACCGAATCGGGCACCGTGACCACCCAGCAGGTCGAGGACGTCTTCAGCCAGACGCTGGGCAAGAGCCCGGAGTCGGTGGTCGTGGTCGGCAGCGGCGGATCGGCCACCGTGCAGATCCGGTCCGAGACGCTGACCAACGAGGAGACCGAGGAGCTGCGCACCGCGCTGTTCGACGCGTTCAAGCCCAGGGGGGCGGACGGGCAGCCCAGCAAGCAGGCCATCAGCGATTCCGCGGTGTCGGAGACGTGGGGCGGGCAGATCACCCAGAAGGCGCTGATCGCGCTGGTGGTCTTCCTCGTGCTGGCGACCATCTACATCATGCTGCGCTATGAGCGCTACATGTCGATCGCGGCGATGGCGACGCTGGTGTTCGATCTCGTGGTCACCGCCGGCGTCTACTCACTCGTCGGCTTCGAGGTCACCCCGGCCACGGTGATCGGCCTGCTCACGATTCTCGGCTTCTCGCTCTATGACACCGTCATCGTGTTCGACAAGGTCGAGGAGAACACCCACGGCTTCGAGCACACCACGAGACGCACCTTCGCCGAACACGCCAACCTCGCCGTCAACCAGACCTTCATGCGGTCCATCAACACCAGCCTCATCTCCGTGTTACCGATCGTGGCGCTGATGGTCGTGGCGGTGTGGCTGCTGGGCGTGGGCACGCTGATGGACCTGGCGCTGGTGCAGTTGGTCGGCGTCATCGTCGGTACCTACTCGTCGATCTTCTTCGCGACCCCGCTGCTGGTGACGTTGCGCGAGCGCACCGACCTTGTGCGCAACCACACCCGCCGGGTGATGAACCGTCGCAAGAACGCGGCGGCCAGGGCCTCCCAAGCAGAGGGAGCGGACGAAGACTCCGACGAGCCCGAGACCGTCGGGGCCACCGCGTCCGCGCGTGTCGAGGCCGCCACGCGGACTACGCCGCCGCCGGACAAACCCGCGCCGGGGGCGCGTCCTGTGCGACCGACCAGCAGCCGGACCGGACGTCCGTCGGGTAAGCGCGACACGCGGCGGCGGTAGGGGATGAGCGCCGGCAAGCGGGCGGGCACACAGCCCGCGAGGGCAGTGAACCCGATCCGGCGTTGCGGTGTCCTGGCGGCGGTACTGGTGCTCGCGGCGTCGTTGGCGTCGGCGTGCACGCGCAGCCCTGCCGACAGCATCGACTACGCCGTCGACGGCACGCTGATCACCTACAACACCAACACCGTCGCCGGCGCCGCTTCGGCGGGTCCGCAGGCGTTCGCCCGGGTGCTGACCGGCTTCAACTACCACGGACCCGACGGCCAGATCGTCGGCGATCACGACTTCGGGACCATCTCGGTGGTCGGCAGACAACCGCTGGTGCTCGACTACGAGGTCAACGCGAATGCGGTGTACTCCGACGGCAAACCAATCACCTGCGACGACGTCGTGTTGGCGTGGGCGTCGCAGTCCGGGCGGTTCCCGGACTTCGACGCGGCCAACCGCGCGGGCTACAGCGATATCGCGACGGTGGACTGCACGCCGGGGCAGAAGAAGGCGCGGGTGTCGTTCGCCCCCGATCGTGGTTTCGTCGACTTCGGGCAGCTGTTCTCCGCGACGTCGATGATGCCGTCGCACGTCATCGCCGACCAACTGGGTTTGGGCGACGGCGGAGTCACCCGGGCCATTCTCGAGAACGACGGCGCCGCGGTGGAGCGCATCGCCGCGGTCTGGAACACCGGCTGGGACCTCAAGCCTGATCTCGACCTGAAGCGGTTTCCCTCGTCGGGGCCCTACAAGCTGGACTCGGTGACCGAGGACGGGGCCGTGGAGCTGGTGGCCAACGACAGGTGGTGGGGCGCCGAGCCGGTCACCAAGAAGGTCACCGTGTGGCCGCGCGGCGCCGACATCCAGGAGCGCGTGAATCAGGGCGCCTACGACGTCGTCGACATCGCCACCGGATCATCGGGCACGCTGAACATGCCCGATGACTACGTGCGCACGGATGCTCCGTCGGCCGGCATCCAACAGCTGATCTTCGCGCCGCAGGGGCCGTTGGCGGCCCCGCCGGCTCGCCGCGCGCTGGCCCTGTGCACGCCGCGCGACGTGATCGCCCGCAACGCCGAGCAGCCGATCGCCAATTCGCGGCTCAATCCCGCGACCGAGGATGCCTACAGCGGGGCCGAGGCCGGTCCCGAGCCCGGACAGTTCGTCGCGGCCAACCCCGACGCCGCCCGGGCGGCGCTCAACGCGCGCCCCCTGACCGTGCGCATGGGGTATCAGAGCCCGAACGCGCGGTTGGCGGCGACCGTCGGCGCCATCGCCAAGGCGTGCGCGCCGGCCGGGATCACCGTCGAAGACGCTGCGGGCGACGCCGTGGGCCCACTGTCGTTGCGCGACAACAAGATCGACGTACTGATCGCCAGCACGGGCGGCGCCGCGGGCAGCGGGTCGACCGGCTCGTCGGCGATGGACGCCTATCAGTTCCACACCGGAAACGGCAACAACCTGCCGCGCTACTCCAATCCGCAGGTCGACCGGGTCATCTCGGCGATAGCGATCACCAACGATCCCAAGGAGATGGCGCGGCTGCTCGGCGAGGGTGGCCCGGTGCTGTGGGCCGACATGCCGACGCTGCCGCTGTACCGCCAGCAGCGCACGGTGCTGACGTCGAAGAAGATGTTCGCTGTGAGCAGTAGTCCGACGCGGTGGGGCGCGGGATGGAACATGGACCGTTGGGTGTTGGACCGGTGAGCGCCGACGGAGAAGACATCTCGACGCTGATCGCGAGGATGATGCGCGAAGTGCCCGACTTCCCCGAACCGGGCGTCGCGTTCAAGGACCTCACCCCGTTGTTGGCCGACGCGCGTGGGCTGGCCGCGGTCACCGATGCGCTCGCCGACATCGCCCGCGGCGCGGACCTGGTGGCGGGCATCGACGCGCGCGGCTTTTTGCTCGGCGCGGCGGTCGCGTTGCGGCTGGGGACCGGTGTGTTGGCGATCCGCAAGGGCGGCAAGCTACCGCCGCCGGTGTTCAGCGAGACCTACGCGCTCGAATACGGCACGGCCACGCTGGAGATTCCGGCCGACGGGATCGACCTCGGCGGCCGCAAGGTGCTCATCGTCGACGATGTGCTGGCCACCGGCGGCACCGCCGCCGCGGCGGTCAAGCTGCTGCAGAACGCGGGTGCTTCGGTGCCGGGCGCCGCGGTGCTGCTCGAGCTGACCGCGCTGGGCGGCCGTGAAGCGCTCGATCCGTTGCCGGTCACGTCGCTGTACCGGGTCTGAGGGATATCCTCGAAGGCGCACGTTGCGACGCCGCAGTCGACACCGATGAGCGCTTGCGTGAACGATCAGACCGGGAGGTGACCATGGCTGAGGAACCCGGCACGGGCCAGGCCGTGCAGTCAGCGCCGCCCGGCGCCCAGATCCCCGAGACGCAGCCGCTGGAGATGCCGAAGCCCTCCGCGAGCGCGTCGCGCCGCGTGCGAGCCCGGTTGGCGCGCCGGATGACGTCGCAGCGCAGCGCGATCAACCCGGTGCTGGAGCCGCTGGTCGCCGTCCACAAGGAGATCTACCCGAAGGCCAATCTGCAGTTGCTGCAGCGGGCCTACGAGGTGGCCGAGCAGCGGCACGCCGATCAGCTGCGCCGCTCGGGTGATCCCTACATCACCCATCCGTTGGCGGTGGCCAACATCCTGGCCGAGCTCGGCATGGACACCACGACGCTGATCGCGGCGCTGCTGCACGACACGGTCGAGGACACGGGATACACCCTGGAAGCGTTGACCGAGGAGTTCGGCACCGAGGTCGGCCATCTGGTCGACGGCGTCACCAAGCTGGACAAGGTCGCGCTGGGCACCGCCGCGGAGGGCGAGACCATCCGCAAGATGATCATCGCGATGGCGCGGGATGCGCGCGTGCTGGTGATCAAGGTCGCTGACCGGCTGCACAACATGCGAACGATGCGTTTCCTGCCGCCCGAGAAGCAGCAACGCAAGGCGCGCGAGACGCTGGAAGTCATTGCCCCACTTGCGCATCGGCTGGGCATGGCGACGGTCAAGTGGGAACTCGAAGACCTCGCCTTCGCGATCCTGCACCCCAAGAAGTACGAGGAGATCGTGCGGCTGGTCGCCGATCGTGCGCCGTCGCGCGACACGTATCTGGCCAAGGTGCGCGCCGAGATCACCGCGACGCTCAACGCGTCGAAGATCACTGCGGTGGTGGAGGGCCGCCCCAAGCACTACTGGTCGATCTATCAGAAGATGATCGTCAAGGGCCGCGACTTCGACGACATTCACGACCTCGTCGGCGTGCGCATCCTCTGCGACGAGATCCGCGACTGCTACGCGGCTTTGGGTGTCGTGCACTCGCTGTGGCAGCCGATGGCGGGACGGTTCAAGGACTACATCGCTCAGCCGCGCTACGGCGTGTATCAGTCGTTGCACACCACCGTGGTCGGGCCCGAGGGCAAGCCGCTGGAAGTGCAGATCCGCACCCACGACATGCACAAGACGGCCGAACTGGGCATCGCCGCGCACTGGCGCTACAAGGAAACCAAGGGCCGCAACGCCGTTCCGAACCAGCACTCGTCGGCAGAGATCGACGACATGGCGTGGATGCGACAGCTTCTGGACTGGCAGCGAGAGGCCGCCGACCCTGGTGAGTTCCTCGAATCGCTGCGCTACGACCTTGCGGTGCAGGAGATCTTCGTCTTCACCCCCAAGGGTGATGTCATCACGCTGCCGACCGGGTCGACGCCGGTGGACTTCGCCTATGCGGTGCACACCGAGGTCGGTCACCGCTGTATCGGCGCACGGGTGAACGGCCGCCTCGTCGCGTTGGAGCGCAAGCTCGAAAACGGGGAAGTGGTCGAGGTTTTCACGTCGAAAGCGCTGAACGCCGGACCGTCGCGCGACTGGCAGACCTTCGTGGTCTCGCCGCGCGCGAAAGCCAAGATCCGGCAGTGGTTCGCCAAGGAACGCCGCGAGGAGGCGCTCGAAGCCGGTAAGGACGCCATCGCCCGCGAGGTTCGTCGCGGCGGACTTCCGTTGCAGCGCTTGATGAACGCCGAGTCGATGGGGGCGCTGGCGCGCGAACTGCGGTACGTCGACGTCTCGGCGCTCTACACCGCGGTGGGCGAGGGGCATGTCTCGGCACGGCACGTTGTGCAGCGGCTGGTCGCCCAGGTCGGTGGCGACGAGGAGGCCTCCGACGAGCTCGCCGAACGTTCGACGCCCGCGACGATGCCGGTGCGTCAGCGCACCAACGACGACGTCGGGGTGGCCGTGCCGGGTGCTCCCGGTGTGCTGACCAAGCTCGCCAAGTGCTGCACGCCGGTGCCCGGCGACAACATCTTGGGTTTCGTCACCCGCGGCGGCGGGGTCAGCGTGCACCGCACCGACTGCACGAACGCCGGGTCGCTGCAGCAGCAGTCGGAGCGGATCATCGACGTGAAGTGGGCGCCGTCGCCGTCGTCGGTGTTCCTGGTCGCCATCCAGGTCGAGGCGCTCGACCGGCACCGGTTGCTGTCGGATGTGACGCGGGTGTTGGCCGACGAGAAGGTCAACATCCTGTCCGCATCGGTGACGACGTCCAACGACCGGGTGGCCATCAGTCGGTTCACCTTCGAGATGGGTGACCCCAAGCACCTGGGCCATGTGCTCAATGTCGTGCGCAATGTGGAGGGCGTGTACGACGTCTACCGGGTTACGTCCGCGGCGTGAGCCGCAATCGGGCAGAAGCGGCGTGAGCCGCAATCGGGCAGAAGCGGCGTGAGCCGCAATCGGGCAGAAGCGGCGTAGCCCGCAAATTTCGCTGAAGCGCGTCAATTTTTGCTCGTTCTGGGATACTGCGACGATGCGGCCCGCGGTATTCGTCCTTCTCGCCTCTCTGGGACTCGCGGTGGCTGGTTGCGGGTCGACGATCAAACCGGAAGCCGCTGCTCAGTCCGTCGTCAACCTCGTCTCCGAGCAGACCGGCTTCACACCGACCGACGTGAAGTGCCCCGAGGACGTCGAGGCCAAAGAAGGCGCGAAGTTCGAATGCACGTTCACTGGACCCGAAGGGATGCCGTACACCGCGAACATGCGGGTCACCAAAGTCGAGGGCGAGGACGTCGAGTTCTACATCGAGACCGCGCCGGCCGAGTAGTCGCTCAGTCCAGTCGGATCGACTCGACGACGACGTCGGCGACGGGCTTGCCGTCCTCGCTGCCGTCGGCGACTCCCTCCGCCGCGATCTTGTCCAGCGTCGCCAGACCGGTCTGGTCGATCGTGCCGAACACCGTGTACGTCGGCGGAAGCTGCGAGTCCTCGTAGACGAGGAAGAACTGGCTGCCATTGGTGCCGACCCCCGCGTTGGCCATCGCCAGCGTCCCGCGCGGATAGCGGACCGGCGATCGGAGCGCAGGATCGCTTAACCGGTACTGGTTGGTCGGGTATTCGTTCGGGAACTGGTACCCGGGTCCGCCGGTGCCGGTGCCAGTGGGGTCGCCACACTGCAATACCCCGAGATGCACGGCCGTCGTCAGCCGGTGGCAGGGGGTGTCGTCGAAGAAGCCCTGCTGGGCGAGGCTGGCGAAGTTGTTGACCGTACACGGGGCCTTGGCGTTGTCCAGCTGCAGGCCGATGTTGCCCTGGTTGGTGGTGACGCTTGCGCTGACGCGTGCGGGGTTCGTCGGCACGCGGCCCGTGCGCGGCGGCGTGGCCGGCTCGCTCGACGGTTCGGGGCTCCGCAGGTACTGGCAGTTCGACCCGAGTGTCGCGGGAGGGTCGAACTTCGGGAGTTCGTCGACCGCCAAGCCCCCTGTGGCGGTGTCGTCGGGAATTACAGCGTCGAACCTCGCGAGGTCGCGCCCTACCGCCGCGAGGACGACGACGCTGACGACGACGACCAGCACCGCCAAGATCGTCACCAGATACCCGATGACCAGCCCCGCGATCGCCAGCCCGCGGCCGTCCTCGCCGGACTTCTTGATCTGCGACAGCGACACGTGCCCGAACACGATGCCCAGCGGCGCGAACACGAACGCGCACACCAGCGCCGCGACGGCCAGCGAGTTGGTCTGCCTGGGCGGCGGATACGGTGGACAGCCCAGCGAGTATCCGCCGTAAGGCGGTGGTTGCGGCGGCGCGGTCATCGAACTGCTCCCGAGGCCGTGCGGTGGCGCACCACATACACGACGGCACCGACGAGAGCAGTCGACAACACGACCCCACCGGCAAGCAATCCGATGCGTAGCGGTGTCGAACCCGGTTGCCCCGGAACCGTTTCCGGCTTTGACGACTCGAATTTCAGGGAAACAGGCAGGGCGTCATGGCTCAGGAGGCTCGCCAGCGCACGGGCGTTGCCGGCCGTGAACTGACCGGTGATCTGGGTGCGCCCGTCCGGGATGGGTTCGCCGATCTCGGGTGCGCTGACCACCTTCGTGTCCAATACGAACGCGGCCCGGGCACCGGTGTTTGCGGCGGTGAAGTCGGCCCACACCTCGCTGCCGACGCCGTCGAACTGAAGGTCAACGACATACTCGCCCCGCTTTACGTCCAGGTCAGCGGTGGCGTCCACGATCTGCTCACTGTTGATGATCGCCTTGTCGAGCAGATACACCTCTTCGCTGTCTTGCGAGCAGGTGATGAGGGGCAGATTCGGGTCGTCATGGCCGGCCAGATCGTCATCGTCCGTGCACCGAGTCGCCTGGAACTGTAAAGCCAACAGTTGGATCTGCTCGTCGGTGCTCTGTCGCAACTGTCGCTCGTCGGCGATACGCTGCGCCAGCCCGGGGTCGGGCGGCTGCGGCGCCGCGGGGGTCGCAGTACTGGGCTCTGCCGGGATCGCATAGATCACCGGACGGATGTACATCCGTCCGATCCGGCCGACGGCACGTACCGCGTCGGCGTCGCCGGGGGCGGTCACGGTCAAAGCGTCGCCGTCGGAGGTCACCTGCGCATTCGGTAATCCCATCTCGTGCGCTCGCGCGACGACCATGTCGCGCGTCTGGGACAGCGCCTCGGGGGAAGGCGCTGATCCGTCCAGCGCGTGCACGCTGAATGTGGCCTGCGTGCCGGCCCGTGGGCCGGTACCCATCCATTCCGCCCGCGTCAGAATCGCTACCGCGGCATACGCCATGATGAGCACGGCCAGCAGCGACAACACGAGGTACGGCCCGGCGAGTGACGGTCGTTTGGGCGGTGGGTAGCCGTAGGAGTACGGCTGCGCCGGATAGCCGTACGGCGGCGGGGGACCGCCGTAGGGCGGGGGCGCGGTCACGGCGTCAGTCCAACAGGATGGACTTCACGGTGACCGGGGTGGCCGGCGCGCCGTCCTGACCGCCGCCGTCGACCCCGCCCTGCGCGATCTTGTCCAACGTGGCCAGCCCGGTCTCGTCGATGCGGCCGAACACCGTGTAGTTCGGCGGCAGCTTGGAGTCCTGGTACACGAGGAAGAACTGGCTGCCGTTGGTGCTTGGGCCGGCGTTGGCCATGGCCAGGGTGCCGCGCGGATAGGTGACCGGCTCCTGGAGTTTCGGGTCGTCGGGCTGGAACTGGTTGGTCGGGTACTCGTTGGCGAACGAGTAGCCCGGCCCGCCGGTGCCCTTCCCGGTCGGGTCGCCGCACTGCAGCACCTTGAGCTGTTCGGCGGTGGTCAACCGGTGGCAGGGGGTGTTGTCGAAGTAGCCCTGCTGGGCGAGGCTGGCGAAGCTGTTCACGGTGCACGGCGCCTTGGCGTTGTCGAGCAGGAGGCCGAGGTTGCCCTGGTCGGTGGACATGCTGGCGCTGATCTCCGCGGGCTCGGTGGGCACCTTGCCGGCGCGGGGCGGATTCACCTGCTTGCTGGCCTGCTCCGCGGACGCCGGGTACTGGCAGTTCTCGCCGAGCCCGGCCGGGGCGGCGAACGCGGGCAGCGAGCCGGGCGCCGACGGCGCGGCCGAGGTGGGGGAGGTCTCGGTGGCGGCTGCGGTCTGGCTCTCGGAATCACGGTTGGTGACGACGACCGCGACCACCGCGGCGATCACGACGATCGCGCCCGCGACCGAGCCGATGATCGTGTACAGGCGCCGCTTGCGTGCCTTCTCCGCGCGGCGCTCCAACTGCCGCTCGAGCTTGCGCTTCGCCGTCGCCCGCCGCTGTTCGTTGGTCGGCACCGCTGATGTCCTCCTCTTTGTCGGTCGATCGGAAACGAGTGTGCCAGGCATTGCTGAGTGTGGCGCCGCCACCCACGCCATCGCGTGGTGGGAAACTGGACGTCGTGTTCATCACCGGGTTTGCCGCCGGCATGCTGGCGTGCAACTGCTACGTGCTGGCCCCGCGGGCCGGAGCCGACGCCATCGTCGTCGACCCCGGCCAGCGGGCGATGGGGCCGTTGCGCCGGATCCTGGACGAGAACCGCCTGACACCTGCGGCGGTGCTGCTGACGCACGGACACATCGACCACATCTGGTCGGCGCAGAAGGTCGCCGACATGTACGGCTGCCCGGCGTACATCCATCCCGAGGACCGCTTCATGCTGACCGATCCGATCAAGGACTTCGGGGGCGGCTTCATCGGGGGGCTGGCCAGCTCGGCGTTCGGCGTGTTGTTCCGCGAGCCCAGGCAGGTCATCGAACTGGACAAGGACGGCGACAAGGTGGAGTTGGGCGGTGTGACGGTCGCCATCGACCACACGCCCGGACACACCCGCGGGTCGGTGGTGTTCCGCGTCGAGGAGGGCTTCGGATCGGGGCCGGGTGCGGTCGCGTTCACGGGCGATACCCTGTTCCGGCAGTCGGTGGGCCGCACGGACCTGCCGGGCGGCAGCGGCCGGGACCTGCTCGGCTCGATCGTCAACAAACTGTTGGTGCTCGACGACGACACCGTGGTACTACCGGGGCACGGCCCGAAGTCCACGATCGGCGTCGAACGCCGCACCAACCCGTTTCTCGAAGGCTTGACCTAGTGAGCTCCAGTGAGTGAATTTCAGGCGCCCAAGGGCGTCCCGGACTACCTGCCACCCGATTCGGCGCAGTTCGTCGGTGTGCGCGACGGTCTGCTCGACACCGCACGGCGCGCCGGCTACGGCGACGTCGAACTGCCGATCTTCGAGGACACCGCGCTCTTCGCGCGTGGGGTCGGCGAATCGACCGATGTGGTGTCCAAGGAGATGTACACGTTCGCCGACCGCGGCGACCGCTCGGTCACGCTGCGGCCCGAGGGCACCGCGGGGGTGATGCGCGCCGTCATCGAGCACGGCCTGGACCGCGGGCCGCTTCCGGTGAAGCTGTGCTACTCGGGGCCGTTCTTCCGGTACGAACGTCCTCAGGCCGGCCGCTACCGTCAGCTGCAGCAGGTCGGGGTGGAGGCCATCGGCGTCGACGACCCGGCGCTGGACGCCGAGGTGATCGCGGTCGCCGATGCGGGCTTCCGATCGCTGGGGCTCGACGGTTTCCGCCTCGAGATCACTTCGCTGGGCGACGAGACCTGCCGTCCGCAGTACCGGGAACTGTTGCAGGACTTCCTGTTCAAGCTGGACCTCGACGACGAGACGCGGAGGCGCGCCGAGATCAACCCGCTGCGGGTGCTCGACGACAAGCGCCCGAAGATGCGTGAGATGACCGCCGATGCGCCGGTGATGCTCGACCACCTGTCGGATGTCGCCAAACAGCACTTCGACACCGTGCTGGCGCACCTGGACGCGTTGGCGGTGCCGTACGTCATCAACCCGCGCATGGTGCGCGGGCTGGACTACTACACCAAGACGACGTTCGAGTTCGTCCACGACGGGCTCGGCGCCCAGTCGGGTATCGGTGGCGGCGGACGCTACGACGGCCTGATGGCGCAGCTCGGCGGAAAAGACCTGTCCGGCATCGGGTTTGGGCTGGGTGTCGATCGCACGTTGTTGGCGTTGAATGCCGAGGGCAAGACCGTCGGCGGGACGGCGCGCGTCGATGTGTTCGGTGTTCCGCTGGGGGAGCAGGCCAAGGTGACGCTGTCGGTGCTGGGCGCGCGACTGCGGGCGGCGGGTGTGCGCGTCGACCTTGCCTACGGCGACCGCGGTATCAAAGGCGCGATGCGCGCCGCGGACCGCTCGGGTGCGGCGCTGGCGCTGCTGGCCGGTGACCGCGACATCGAAGCGGGCACGGTCGGAGTGAAAAATTTGGCCACCGGCCAGCAGACGGATGTGCCGGTGGACGACGTGTTGACCGAAGTGCTGGCCCGCCTCAACCGCGCCTGATTTGTTGCGCGAGCGTGCGTGTTTGCGCACGACATGCCGCGAAATTCCGCTATTTTGCGCACGCTCGCGGGCCGGCGAGCGTGCTCAAACGCGGTGCACGGCAGCGGTGAGCACCCGTTCGAGCATCCCGACGCCGCCGCTGAACACGTTGCCCCGCATAAGAGTTCGCGTCGACGACGGGGTGACCGCGACCAGACTCGACGTCAGCAGTCGCGAACGTCGCTCGAACCGCACCTGGTTCAGCGGGGCCACGATCTCACCGGCGCCGTCGCGGTAGGTCTGGTGTCGGCGGTCGAAGACGGCCACCGGGGGATATGCGCTCAGCGACGTCATCCGCATGTGTCGAAGTGCCGCGCCCCCGCGAATCATCGCCCTGAAGGCCGCAATGCCGATCATGAGGAGTCCCGCGCCGATCGCCGCCGAGGGCCACATCATCGAATACGCGAGCGCGTAGAAGATCGACACGGCGCCGAAGCCGCCGAAGATCAACGCCGACACCGTCAACAACAGCACCGTCATCTCCGTCGGCGCCCGTCCGCGGTCGATGAGCAGGACCTCGGGTCCCCGTTCGGCCACCACCACCGCGCCCTGATCCGCCAGCGGGATCGGCTCGAGCGGTGTGCTCACGCAGAGCCGCGGGCGACCGAGTTGAGGAGTTCGTCGATGTGCCCGACCCCGCCGTCGAACGGGTTACCCCGCTTGAGCGTCTTCGTGCCGCCGGGGGTGACAGCGACCAGTTTCGGTGAGCTGGAACCGATTTGGAACTTGCGCGCGAAACGCACCTGATCCAACTGCACCAAGGCGCCGCCGCGGTAGCTGAACAGTTCGAGCTTGCGATCCAGCACCGCGGCGGGCCGGCACTCGTGCAGCGGTCGGCTGCGGTACCGGCGGATTCTGCGGACGACCAAGAATGCGGCCACCGCCAACGCCACGCCGACGGCCAGGAAGGCGGCGCCCAGCGCCCGCGACGGAACACCGCCGATCACTGCGACCAGCCCGAACCCGGCCACGACGAGCGTCAGGACGCCGAGTACGAACGCCAACACCGTCAGCGCACCTGTGCCTCGATCCACGACGAGCACCCGACGGCCGTCGTCGGTGACGACAAGACCGCCGGTGTCGGCCAGTACCTGTGGCTCCGAAGCTGTGGTCACGGGTGCACTGTGCCACTTCGGCGGCCGCGAGCGTGCGCAAACTGCTGGAAATCTGCGGCGTGTCGTCTGCAGACTCGCACGCTCGCGCAACAAAGGGAGGGCACTAGATGGCCATGGCGGCGCGGACGTCGGCCTCGGAGGCCGAACCGCCCGCACCGTCGGAGGTCACGCGCCCGGACTCGAGAACGTAATAGTGCTGCGAGGACTCCAGCGCGAAACCGATGTGCTGTTCGACCAGCAGCACGCCCAGGTCACCCCGCCGGGTCAGCGACGTGATCGCGGCCTCGATCTCGGCGACCACCGACGGCTGAATACCCTCGGTCGGCTCGTCGAGGATCAGGCACTTCGGCGTGGTGATGAGCGCGCGGGCGATCGCCAACTGCTGGCGCTGACCGCCAGAGAGCAGACCGGCGCGGCGGGTCAACAACTCCCGCAATGCGGGGAACAGGTCGAGTTGTTCGTCGATGAGCCGCTTGCCGTTCTTGCGTCCGTCCGCGACGACCTGCAAATTCTCCATCGTGGTCAGCTGACCGAACGACTGCTGCCCCTGCGGCACGTAGGCCAATCCACGCGCGACGCGCGCGCTCGGCCGCAGCCGGCTGATGTCGTCACCGTCGAAGAGCACCTTGCCGGCACTGCATTTCAGCAACCCGACGGCGGCGCGCAGCAGCGTGGTCTTACCCGCGCCGTTGTGGCCCATCACCGCGGCGACCCCGTCGGAGGGCACATTCACGCTGACTCCGTGGATGACCTCGGAACGACCATAACCGCAACGCACGTCGACCAGTGACAGCATCAGGGCTCCTCGATGAGTTCGGCGGGCACATCGGCGGTCCCGGCCGCTGCGGTGCCGAGGTAGACCTCTTGAACCTTCGGGTTGGCCTGCACCTCGGCAACGGTGCCCTCCGCGATCACCTGCCCGCGGGCCAGCACGCTCACCGACGTGGCGAACGCGCGCATGAAGTCCATATCGTGTTCGACGACGACGACTGTGCGCTGGGCACCGATGCGGCGCAACAGCTTTCCAGTCTCCTCACGCTCCTCGTTGCTCATGCCGGCGACGGGTTCGTCGAGCAGCAGCACCTCGGCGTTCTGCACCAGCAGCATGCCGATCTCCAGCCACTGCTTCTGCCCGTGGGCCAGCACCCCGGCCGGCTTGTCGGCCAGGTCGCTCAGCCCGATGGTGTCGAGCGCCTCTTCGATGGCGGGCAGCACACCCTTGCGTCGACGTAACAGCGTCCACGCCGACCGTCCCGCACCCGCGGCGATGTCGAGGTTCTGCAACACGGTCAGTTGCTCGAAAACGGTGGCCGTCTGGAACGTGCGCCCCACCCCGAGTCGGGCGATCTGATGCACCTTCTTGCCCAGCAGTTCGACGCCGGACTTGTTGACCGACCCGGCGGCGTTGACCAGGCCGGTGATCGCGTCGATGACCGTCGTCTTGCCCGCACCGTTCGGGCCGATCAGGAATCTGAGGTCACCCTGGAACAGGGTCAGATCGACATCGCTGACCGCTTTGAAACCGTCGAAATCGACTGTGAGACCACGTACTTCGAGGTACTCGGTGCCCATACCGACGTTGCCGCCCGCAATCGGCTCCGCTTGAAGGGTCATGTGGCTGCGCCCACCTTCTCGGTGTCGGGATCGGTCTGCGGTTCGGGTTCGGGTTCGACGGGCTTGCTGCGCCGGCGGATCCGGCGCCGTTTGAACAGCACACCCAGCCCGGCCAGTCCCGCCGGGAAGAAGCCGACGACGACGATGAACAGCAGACCCTGCGCGTAGGTCCACTCGGACGGGAAGCGTTCGGAGAACAGGGTTTGCGCCCACGCCACCCCGATCGCGCCGAGTACCGGCCCCAGCAGCGTGGTGCGCCCACCGATCGCCACGCCGATCAGGAACGCGATCGAAGGCAGGATGCCCACCTGCGACGGCGCGATGAACCCGACGATCGGTGCGAACAGCGCACCGGCGATGCTGGCGAACAATGCCGCCACGGTGTAGGCGACCACCTTGATGTTCGCCGGGTCGTATCCGAGGAATCGGACGCGCTCCTCACCGTCGCGGACCGCCACCAGCAGCTCGCCGTACCGGCTCTGCATGAGTTGGCGGACCACCGCGACGACGGCCAAAAGCACACCGGCGGCGATGAAGTACAGCATTCGCCGGTTGGCCGGGTCGTTGAGGGTGAACCCGAAGAACGTGCGAAACCTGTTGAGCCCGTTACTGCCACCCAAGCTGGTCTGCCCGACGAGCAGGATCGCCAGCGCGGCCGCCAGCGCCTGGGACAGGATCGCGAAGTAGGCGCCCTTGACGCGGCGTTTGAACACACCGAGTCCAAGTGCGGCCGCGATCGCCGTCGGCACCAGCACGATCGCCGCCACGGTGAAGGCGGGGGAGGCGAACGGCTGCCAGTAACCGGGCAGTTCGCGCACTCCGGCGATCTGCATGAAGTCGGGCACATCGTCGCCGCGCAACTGCGCGTCGGCGATCTTCAGATGCATGCCCATCATGTAGCCGCCGAGCCCGAAGAACACGCCCTGACCCAACACGAGCATGCCGCCGCGGCCCCAGGCCAGCCCGATGCCGACCGCGACGATCGCGAAGCACAGGAACTTGGCCAGTAGGCTGAGCCGGAAGTCCGACAGCACCGCGGGCGCCACGGCGAACAGCAGCACCGCGGCCACCGCGAAACCGGCCCAGGTCTGCCAGCGGCCAACGAAGGTTCTCACGCGAGACTCCTTGTCCGGACGGTGAACAGGCCCTGCGGCCGTGCCTGCAGGAAGATCACGATGATCACGAACACGATCACCTTCGCCAGTGATGCGGTGGTGTTGTATTCGATGAACGAGTTCAAAAAGCCCAACGCGAACGCCGCGATCACCGTGCCCTTGATCTGGCCGAGTCCACCGACCACGACAACCAGGAAGGCGTCGATCAGATAGCTCTGCCCGATGGTCGGGCTGGTCGAACCGATCAGCGTCAACGCGACACCGGCCACCGCGGCCAAGCCCGAGCCGATGAAAAACGTTGTGATGTCGGTCTTGCGGGACGAGATCCCACTGGTTTCGGCGAGGTCGCGGTTCTGCACGACGGCCCGTATCCGCCGTCCCATCGGGCTGACCTTGAGGGCGGTGGCCAGCGCCGCGACGCAGACCACGGCCAGCACCAGGATGAAGATCCGCGTCTTGGGCACGACCGCCCCGAACATCTCCACCCCGCCCGACAGCCACGCCGGCGCCACCACATTGACTGCGGGGGCTCCGAAGACGTCGCGGGCGACCTGCTGCAGGATCAACCCGACACCGAAGGTGACCAGCAGTGTGTCCAGCGGGCGGTGATACATCCGGCGGATCAGCGTTGTCTCCAGAAGAGCGCCCATCGCGCCGCCGATCACAAATCCGACGGCCAGCGAGATCAACAGCGACGCACCGGCGCTCGACACGATCTGCTGCACCACGTAGGCGGTGTAGCAGCCGGCCATGATGAACTCACCGTGCGCCATGTTGATGACGCCCATCTGGCCAAAGGTCAGCGACAACCCCAGCGCGGCCAGCAACAGGATCGAGCCGAGGCTCAATCCCGTTGCCAGCTGCCCGATCAGGACATCCATAGGTGGCTCAGCTGGACAGGCCGGCTGCCCACGGATAGGACTTGAGGTAGGGGTCGGGTTCGATCGGCCCCGGCGACTCCCAGATTGTGTAGATCAGCCCGTCGGGACGGATTTCGCCGATGCGTGCGGTCTTGGTGATGTGGTGGTTCTCGCCGTCGATGGTGACCAGACCTTCCGGCGCGTCGAACGTCACGCCACCGGCATTGTCCTGAATCGCCTTGACGTCGAACGACTTTGCCTTTTCGACCGTGTTCTTCCACAGGTACACCGACACGTAGGCGGCCTCCATCGGATCCGACGTCGGCTTGTTGGCGCCGTATTTGTCCTTGTAGGCCTTGACGAACGCCTTGTTGACCGGGTTGTCGACGGTTTCGTAGTAGTTCCAGGCGGTGAGCTGGCCGGTGATGTTCTGGATACCGATGCCGCCGACCTCTTCCTCGGCGATCGACACCGATACCACCGGCATGGCCTCCGGGGTCAGGCCGACATTGCGGTACTCCCGGAAGAAGGCCACGTTCGAATCACCGTTGAGGGTGTTGAACACGGCGTCGGCGCCCGCGGTGCGGACCTTGTTGACGATGGTCGAGAAGTCCGTCGAGCCCAGGGGCGTGTAGTCCTCGCCCTTGATCTCGATGCCGTTGGCGCCCGCGTACGCCTTGATGATCCGGTTGGCGGTCTGCGGAAACACGTAGTCGCTGCCGACCAGATAGAGCGACTTGACGCCCTTCTCCTTGAGGTAATCCAGGGCGGGCACGATCTGCTGGTTGGTGGTGGCGCCGGTGTAGAAGATGTTCTTCGACGACTCCAGACCCTCGTACTGCACGGGGTAGTACAACAGGGAGTTCGCGCTCTCGAAGACCGGCAGCATCGCCTTGCGCGACGAGGAGGTCCACCCGCCGAACACCGCTGCCACACAGTCACTGCTGATCAGTTTCTCGGCCTTCTCCGCGAACACCGTCGGCTCGGATGCGCCGTCCTCACCGACGAGTTGAATCTGCTTGCCCATCACACCACCGGAGGCGTTGATCTGCTCGACCGCGAGGTCGATGGCGTTGCGAACGGTCACTTCCGAGATGGCCATGGTGCCCGACAACGAGTTCAGCGCACCCACTTTGATCGTCGAGCCCGAGGTGTCCACACACGATTGGGCGTTCGCCGAGTCCGACTCGGTCGCCTTGCTTCCGCAGCCGGCCAGCACCAGGCTCGTCGCAGCGACGATTCCGCCGGCAACAAGGGCTGAACGTCTCACGGAGGACCGTCGTGGTAGTCGCATGAACAGCCTTTCCCTATATATCCGCAGCGCACATCGGCGATGAGCGTCGAGCCGGGCGCGTGGTCCCGACATCGCGTGGTTGTCGAATCGGGACGTTAGAGCGGTGGTGTTTCTGGGAAATGTCTGCGTGTGACGAACAAATTAACCTGTGACTTCTCCGCAGGTCGTTCGCCATTCACTGGCGGATGGAAGGCGCTCGCCAGCGGCGATGCCGTGGCTGTAACGGTTTGGTACCGTCCGGCGATGTGACGAACATGCGAACAGCTACAGCCAAGGTCGGGGCGGCACTCATGGTGGCGGCGGCGTCAGTCGCGGTCAGCCATGCGACGGCCAATGCCCAGTCGGAAGGCCACGTGGTCCGGTACACGCTGACGTCAACGGCCCCTGCCGACTTCCAACTCAACTATCTGACGGCTCAGCCTCCGAGCAAGGAGGCCTACAACGCCGACGCGTATGCGTACCTGAAGAAGGAAGAAGTGGTCCTGCAGCCGGGCGTGCCGTGGGTGTTCGAGACGACGATGGCCGACCCGCAGTGGGCGATCCTCACCGCGAGCACCGGCGTACACGCCATGCAAGCCTCCCCGAACCCGCACTGCGAGATCGCGATCGACGGTCAGGTGGCGGTGCAGCAGGACGGCACCTACACGGTGCAGTGTCAGCTCAGCCAGTGGTGACCGCACCGCAGTAGGTATCACGGCCGCTCAGTCGGCCACACTCTGCAGTTCGCACAATTTCAACGTGGGTGGCAGCGGCTCGGTGTGCAGCACACCGAGCCGCTGTGTCGCTCGCGTGAGCGCCACGTAGAGGTCGGCCGCTCCGCGCGGACCGTCGGCCAGGATGCGGCCCGGCTCGACGACGAGAACCGCGTCGAATTCCAATCCCTTGATCTCCGACGGTGACACCGTCCCGGCCATTCCCGAAGGTCCGATCACGACGCTGGTCCCTTCGCGGCCGTCCTCATCGCGGCGGAACTGCTCGATCGCGACGGGCAGCTCCTCGTCGTCGACAAGGCGCGCCCATGGCCGAACACCGCATGCGCGAACCGATTCGGGTGGCCGCACGTCGGGAGCGAACTCGGCGAGCAGGCCGGCGGCGACGTCCATGATCTCGGCGGGCGTGCGGTAGTTCACCGACAGCGGCCGGTAGACCCAGCGCCCGGGCACATACGGATCGAGCATCGAGCCCCATGACGTGGCGCCCGCGGCCGATCGGCGCTGCGCGAGATCACCGACCACGGTGAAGGACTTGCTGGGACACCGACGCATCAGCACCCGCCAGTCCATCTCCGAGAGTTCCTGCGCCTCGTCGACGACGACGTGCCGATACGTCCAATCACGGTCTGCGGCAGCACGTTCGGCGAGCTCACGGTTGTCGCGCTCGACGAACCGCTCGGCGAGATCCTCGGCGTCGAGCAGGTCGGCGGCGATCAGGTGGTCCTCGTCGTCCATCAGGTCCTCGCGGGCCACCATCAGATCCAGCACGCCCGCGGCGTAGGCGGCCTCCTCCCGGCGTTGCGTCTCGGCCGCGGCGTCGGGTTCGACCCCGCCCAGCATGTCGACGAGCTCGTTGAGCAGCGGCACGTCCGACACCGTCCACGCATCTCCGTGCGCGCGCAACAGGGACTCGTCAGCGCCTGCGGCAGTGAGCCGTTCGGCAGACTCGTAGAGCCCGGCCAGCAGAGCCTCCGGCGTCAGCTGCGGCCACAGATCGTCGAGGGCGGTGTTGAACGCTTCGTGGTCACCGAGCTCGTCGAGAAGCTCGGCTCGCAGGTGTTCCCACGCCGCCTTGTCGTCGCGCGTCAGCCAGCCCTTGCCGATGCGGGCGATCGCACGCTCGGTGAGGACCCAGGTGATGACGTCGACGAACACCGCGCGCGCGTCGTTGTGCGGTAAGCCGCTGTCACGGGCCTCCTGGCTCGCCCACTCGGCCGTCTCGGCGTCGATCCGGACGGTGACGTCGGCCAGCTTGATCGGCACCGGTTCTTCGGGAACCCGTTGCCGGTCGGCGATCGCCGCTGCCAGCACGTCCAGCATCGTCAGCGAACCCTTCGCCCGCGCCGCGTCGGGGGAGTCCTCGGCGGTGACCCGCAGGCCGGGAACGAGATCACCGGTCGTCATGAACACGACGTTCGTTTCGCCGAGCGAGGGCAGCACCCGGTCGATGTGGCGCAAGAACGCGGTGTTCGGGCCGATCACCAGCACGCCATGGCGTTCCATCCGCTCCCGCTGCGTGTAGAGCAGGTAGGCGACGCGGTGCAATGCGACGACGGTCTTGCCCGTGCCGGGGCCGCCCTCGATCACCAGCACGCCCGGGCGCTCGAGCCGGATGATCTCGTCCTGTTCGGACTGGATGGTCGCGACGATGTCGCGCATGCCTTCGCCGCGAGGCGCGTTGACCGCCGCGAGCAGTGCGGCGTCACCCTGCGCGCCTTCGGTGGGTCGGCCCAGGGTCTCGTCGGTGAAATCGGTGATGCGACGCCCGATGGAGTGGAACTGGCGCCGCCGGCGCATACCCTCCGGGTGGGCCGCGGTGGCGACGTAGAAGGGGCGCGCCGCGGGAGCCCGCCAGTCGAGGAGCAGTAGCTCGTACTCGTTGGCCTCGTCCAGCAACCCGATGCGACCGATGTAGAGACGATCGCCCGTGACGCTGTCCAGCCGACCGAAGCACAGACCGTGGTCGGCGACGTTGAGCCGGTTCATCCGCTTGGCCACCGCGCGCACCTCGGCGTCCCGGTCGACCAGCGAGCCGCCATCACCGCGCAGCGCAGCGTCGTAGTGCTTGCGCACGCGGGCGCGTTCGGCGTCGAGTCGCGCATACAAGCCGTCGATGTAGCGCTGTTCGGATGCCAGCTCGTCCTCGTGGCCCTCGATCGGCACACTGCCCCTCTCTGTCGGGTCACCGCCGGCTCGCGCGCGTCGACCTTGACATCCTATCGAACGTGAGTTCGAATCGAATGTATGCGGTGGGATGGGCAGGGTGTCAGCGTCGACGACGGCGCGCTGCCCGGACTGCAGCGTATCGGTTTAGTGCGCAGCGTGCGGACGCCGCAGTTCGAGGGCATGACCTTCCATGAAGTGCTGTGCAAGTCGGCGCTCAACAAGGTGCCCAACGCGGCCATGCTGCCGTTCCGGTTCACGGTCAACGCCTACCGCGGATGCTCACACGCCTGCCGTTATTGCTTCGCGCGGCCCACGCACGAGTATCTGGATCTGAACTCCGGCAGCGATTTCGACAGCGAGGTCGTCGTCAAGACCAACGTGGCCGACGTGCTGCGCCGCGAACTGTCGCGACGGTCGTGGCAACGCGAGACGGTGGCCCTGGGCACCAACACCGATCCGTACCAGCGGGCCGAGGGCCGCTATGCGCTGATGCCCGGGATCCTCTCGGCGCTGACCGATTCCGGTACGCCGTTTTCCATCCTCACCAAGGGCACCCTGCTGCAACGCGATCTGCCGCTGATCCGCGAGGCCGCCCGCCAGGTGGACGTCAGCGTGGCGGTTTCGCTCGCCGTCGGAGACCCCGTGCTGCACAGGGAAGTCGAACCGGGTACCCCGTCGCCGCAGGCGCGCCTCGGGATGATCGCCGCGATCCGCGACGCCGGGCTGGGCTGCCATGTGATGGTGGCCCCGGTGTTGCCGCATCTGACGGACTCGGCCGAGCACCTCGATGCGCTGCTGGCCGAGATCGCGGCGGCCGGAGCCACCGGCGTCACCGTGTTCGGCCTGCACCTGCGTGGCTCTACACGCGGCTGGTTCATGAATTGGCTGGCCGGCGCACACCCGCAGCTGGTGCCCAAATACCGCGAGTTGTATCGTCGTGGCGCCTATCTGCCGCAGGACTACCGGAAGATGTTGCACGACCGGGCGGCACCGCTGGTCGCCAAGCACGGCCTGGCGCCCGACCGCCGCTCGTTCCGCGCCGCGGACACACCGCCGGCGCCGTCACCCGTCCAGACCCTGCAGCCCACTCTGTTCTAAGCGCAACGGTTGCGGTCGCACGGAAAGTCAGCCGCGGTTGCGCTTGACCTCTTTGAACGGCACATCGCGATCGGCGGCGGGTTCGCGTGGGAAGCCGAGCACGCGCTCGCCGATGATGTTGCGCGCGATCTCGGTGGTTCCGCCGCCGAGAGCGGCGGCCTGCCGGCCCAGATACCGTTCGCCGTAACGGATCAGGTCATCGTCGACATCGACGACGCCCGCGCTGCCGGTGATGGCCAGGGCGGTGTCGAACTCCAGATGGTGGACGTCGGCGTGCGCGATGCGGATGATCGACCCCGCCGCCGGAGGCAGCGATCCGTCGAGGACGCCGTGATACACGTGGTCGATCAGCTGTTCGCGGACCGCCCGGTGCACCAGCGCGCGGCCGGCCATCGCGCGCAGCCGCTCATTGTCCGGTTGGCCGACCTTCTCGAGCAGCTCGACGTAGTTGATCGGCACATCGGATTTGCCCTCGGCGCCGATACCGCTGGCGAACTCCGAGCCGCCGCCGACCGCGCGCCGCTCGTGGTAGAGCTGGCGCGACGCCACGTGCCAGCCGCCGTTGACCTCACCGACGACCGCGTCGTCGCCGAGTTCGAGGTTGTCGAAGAACTCCTCGCAGAACTCGACCGACCCGTTGACCTGCTTGATGCGGCGAAGTGTGATGCCGGGGCTGTTGATCGGCACCAGGAACATGGTCAGGCCCTCGTGCTTGGGCACATCCCAGTCGGTGCGCGCGAGCATCAATCCGTAATCAGCGGCGAAAGCGCTTGTACTCCACGTCTTTGCGCCGTTGATCACCCACCTGTCGCCCTTGCGGTCCGCGCGGGTTATCACGCCGGCGAGGTCGGAGCCGCCGCTGGGTTCCGACAGCAGCTGCACCAGCACCTCGTCGCCGCGCAGGGCCGCAGAGATGTGCTGACGTTTCTGTTCTTCGCTGCCGGTGTCGAGGATGGTGGCCGCGCAGATCGTGAACGTCGGCGTGTTCAGGATCACCGGCATCTCGTAGCAGCGCGACACGTTGTCGAACGCCTTCTGATAGGCGATCGGCAGACCGAGCCCGCCGTACTCCTTCGGGAAGCAGATACCGGCGAATCCGCCGTCCCACAACCGTTTCTGGAGTTCCCGCGCGCGCTGCCACGGTTCCTCTTCACCGCGGTCGTGCTCGGGCGGGTTGTTCGGGTCGATGGAGGGCATGTTCTGTGCCAGCCACGCCTGAGCCCGGGCGGCGAACTCTTCGACGGACTCCGCGGTGGCCGGCGCGGCCGGGGCCGACGTCGTGTCGGTCATGACGCTTGCTCCAGGTTTTCGGTGAGGGCGTAGACGCGCAGGTTGTGGTCCTCGGGGGTGCCGAACATCGAGCGGTTCACCGTGGTTCGACGCAGGAACAGGTGCAGGTCGTGCTCCCACGTCACCCCGATGCCGCCGTGCAGCTGCACACACAGCTGCAACATGCCCGGTGAGTATTCGCCCACATAGGATTTCGCGACGCTGACGGCCATCGCCGCGCCGGGAGTCCGCGCCGCCACCTCGGCCACCGCGGCGTTGGTCGTGGCCCGGCACCCTTCGAACCAGATCTTCAGGTCGGCGTACTTGTGTTTGAGCGCCTGATACGAGCCCAGGGGGCGACCGAAGCTGTGTCGGTCGAATCCCCACTGAATCGTGAAGGCCAACACGGTATCCAGAATGCCGACGACCTCGGCGCACTGCAGCACGGCGGCGATCTGGGCCTGGCGCTCGATCAGCGCTGGTGTCACCTCGGCCGTGCCGACCGCCGCGCCCGCGTCGACCTCGACCCCGTCGAAGTGCACGCGCGCGTAACTCTTGACCATGTCGATCGAACGCTGTGGCTCCACACGCACACCTGGTGTGTCCGCGGGCACGAGGAACTGACGGACACCGTCGTCGGATTGTGCTGTCACCAAGAACAATCCGCTGTGCGCACCGGCCTCGACACGGTCCTTGACGCCGTCGATGCGGAAACCGGTCGCGGTGGCGGTGGCGGTGACCGACGGGGTCAGGGGAGACCATGACCGGCCGGGTTCATATACCGCCCAGCTGGCCACCGCATCCCCGGCGACCAGCGCCGCGATGGTGTCCTCGTGGCCGGAGGGCGCGTCGACGAGTCCGGCGAGCACGGTGCTCACCGGGTGCAGCGGCCCCGGAGCGACGGTTTTACCGGCGATCTCGGCGACCAGTGCCAGATCCTTGACGCCGTTGCCGGACACGCTGCCGCCGCCGAGTTCCTCGGGCACCAGCAGGCTGGTCCAGCCCAGTTCGACGGCTCGACGCCACCAGTCGGCGTCGAACGAGGTTCCGGCGTCGTGCATCTGCCGTATACGGCTCAGCGGGACTTCCTTTTCGAGGAACGACTGTGTGGTCGAGGCGAAGAGCAGTACCTCAGGATTCGTGCCGTTGTTCGCGCTGTCGCTCACGGGCTCTCTTTCGTAATCGTGCGAACGTGCGTGTCGACGGATCGACACGCACGTTTCGCGACGGTGCCTGAACTCAGGCGGGGATGACGAGCGCGGGCACGTCGGGGTTGTGGACGATCTCGTTGGGTACCTTGAACAGCTCGATCATGTTGCCGCCCATGACCTTCCGCTGGCCCTCCTCGTCGAGGCCCTGCAGGTCGTCGATCAGATGCGTCGGCTCGGCCAGGCCCTCGGGGTGCGGCCAGTCCGATCCGAAGATCACCCTGTCGACACCGATGAGGTCGGCCATCTTGGCGAAGTCGTCCTCCCAGAACGGCGCGACGTACACGCCGCGCTTGAACGCCTCGATCGGATTCTCGGGGAACTCCTGCGGCATCTTCTTGTAGACGCCCTCGAACTGCTTGAACAGGTAGGGCACCCAGTCGGCGCCGTTCTCGATCGACAGGATCCGCAGATCGGGGTTGCGGGTCAGCGCACCGTGGCACACCAGTGCGGCCATCGAATCCTCGATCGGCCGCTTGCCCATCGACACCATCCGGAACGCGGTCGGCTTGAACGGCAGGTACTCGTCGGCCGGTTCCCAATCGTTGAGGTACTCGGCGTAGCCGGAGTCCGATGCGTGCATCGACACCGGGATACCGGCCTTGACGCAGGCGTCCCAGAACGGATCGAACTCGGGCAGCCCGAACGAACGCGTGCCCTTGAGCCCGGGCACCGGGGCGGGGCGGACGAGTACGGTCTTGGCGCCGCGCTCCAGGCACCACTCGAGTTCCTCGAGCGCGCGGTCGACGATGCCGAGGTTGATCACCGGTGTGGAGAAGATCCGGTCCTCGTAGTTGAACTGCCAGGTCTCGTACATCCACTCGTTGAGCGCATGGATGACGTCGAGGATCAGCTCCGGATCGTCCTTCATCCGTTCCTCGACCAGGCTGGCCAGGGTCGGGAACATCAGCGAGTAGTCCAGGCCTAGGCCGTCCATGACCTCGAGTCGCGCGGCGGGTTCGCGGAAGGCCGGGATCGCCTTCATCGGCTTGCCCATCACCTCGCGGAAGCTCTTGCCGCCGCTGCCGTGCTTGAAGTACTCCTCCTGGGCGCCGGGGCGCGCGACGACCTCGAAGGTGGGGTTCGGGATGTAGTCGCTGACCTGGTTACGCACCATGATCTTGGTCCGCCCACGCACCTCGATGTAGTCGATGACGTGCTTGCGGTGGTCCGGGAGGAACTTGGTCAGCGCCTCTTTGGGCTCGTAGAAGTGGTTGTCCGCGTCGAAGACGGGATAGGGAAGCTGGCGTGTCATGTTCGCCTCCTGCAAGTCTGATTGGCTGTGAGTGGTAATGACATTACCACTTTCAGACCAGCATAAACAGCCGCCCTGGAGAGGCTGGTTCTCGGCTTGTGCGGTGCAGGTCAAGCGTGCTTGTCCGGGCCGGTGAGCCCGCTGAGGCAGAAGTCGTAGATGTCGTCGGCGCCGACCGGTATCCCGCTGAGTTCCGCACCGAGCACCTGCAGCCGGATCGCGCCCAGCGCGGACTGCATGATCAGCGCGGCCCGCGCGTCGACGTTGAGGTCCGACCGGAAAACGCCCTCGGCGATGCCGCGGTTGATGATGTCTCTGATCAACTCGTAGACCGGGGAGAGCACGCGGGAGTACTCACGCGGCAAGGTCTCTGCGAGGCGGTCGTTGTAGTTCGTCAGACCCCGGTTGACCTTGTCCTGTGTGGTGGTCTCGGGCGGGGTGCAGATCCGGTCGATGAGGACGCGAAGGGCCGTGGCGGCCGGTAGCCCGTCAGTGTCCTCGCGCCAGCGGCGCGTCGACTCGGACATGATCTTGTCGACCAAGGCGAGGAGCAGTTCGTCCTTGGTCGAGAAGTGTTGGTAAAAGGACCGCAGCGACGTCTTCGACCGCTCGACCACCTCGAGCACGGTGAAGTCGGTGCGCCCGGTCTCGCCGAGGATCGCCAATGCCGACTTCATGAAGCGCTTGGGCCGGGAATCGCCATCGGCAGCGTCGGCCGTGCGGGTACCGCTCGCGGCGGGGCGCCCGCTCGGCTTGGCCATGGTCGTCACCTTCCGGCTCGTGATTGACTGGTAACGACGTTACCGCTTTTGTAGAGGCTCGGTTACTGTTCCTTGCATGACCACAGACTCAGCGCAGCAACAGTGGACCGTCGACACCCTGCTCGACCTGTTCGACGTCCGCTCGGACGGGGAGAACCGATTCATCGCCGAGACCGGGCCCGCCGGTGAGGAGGACCGGCAGGTTGTCGAGGGCACCCAGGTGCTCGCCCAGGTGATCGTGGCGGTGGCCAAGCGATTCGAGGGTAAGTCGGTTCGATCGGTGCATGCGGTGTTCTCGCGGGCGGTCATGGTCGCTGCTGGACCGGTCGAGTTGGAGATCGACGTCGTCAACGAAGGCCGTTCCACCGCAACCGCTGTCGTCGCGGCCAAGCAGAACGGCAAACGCTGCATCACCGTCACCGTGCTGACGGACGTCCCGACCGACGACGTCATCCGGCATGCGCTGGCGCGACCCGACGTGAAGCCACCCGCGGAAGCCAACGATGCCGGCATGGCCATGGCCGGTCGCGAGATCCGGCTCGTCGATATCGTCGACGTCAACAGCCCCGACGAGGTCGGCCCGCCGGAACTGTACGCCTGGGTGCACTACGACAAGACCCCCGACCGCGACGAGCTCGCCAAGGCTCTCGTCGTGTATCTGACCGGGCACCTTGGTATTTCGACGACGATGCGCGCGCACGAGGGGATCGGCACCGCGCAGTCGCACATCACCGTGTCGACCGCGCCGATGACGGTATCGGTCAGCTTCCACGAGCCGTTCGGCTGGGACGGGTGGCTGCTCTACAGCCACGAGAGCACCCAGGTGGGCGCCGGCATGTCGTACGTGCGCGGCACGGTGCACACCGAGGCGGGTGAGCTGATCGCATCCTTCACCCAGGACGCGCTGATCCGGCCGCTGCGCACCAGTGATACGGCGATCAAGGAGCAGTCCCGGCTCTGACGGAGGCGGTGCCCGGGCGCCGGCGGTGGCCGGGCGCCGAAATTGAACTTCTGCACGAACATTCGTTGAAATTTGGCGCACAAGTTCAGACTCGCGGCACGCTCAGATCTTGAGATAGCCTTTGTCAGCGGGGATTTGCGCCGCGGTCAGCAGTGACGAGGCGTCGCTGGCCAACCAGACCACGATGTCGGAGATCAGATCCGGGTCGGCCAGCGACTCCGTCGGCAGCGCGCCGGGGGAGAAGCTGTGGATGTAGGTCTGGTGGTCGGCGAAGATCTGGTACATCGACGTGTCGTTGCCCATCGGGGTGTCGGTGCCGTACGGATGCACCGAGTTGACCCGTATGCCGAACTCGCCGAGTTCGACCGCCAACGAGTTGGTGAGCCCGACGACGCCGAACTTGCTGGCGCAGTAGTGACCGCAGCCGGGGACGGCCTTGATGCCGGCTGCCGAACTGATCGTGATGATCGACCCGCCGTTGCCCGCCTCGATCATCGCCGGTACGGCGGCCTTGATCGTGTTCCACACACCGGTGAGGTTGATGTCGAGGACTTCCTGCCACTGTTGCGCCGAAATCTCCCACAGCCGGCCCCAATTCATCACACCGGCGTTGACGACGACGATGTCGAGGCGGCCGAACTGCTCGATCGCGTCGGAGACCACCCGCTGTTGGCCCGCGAGATCGCGGACGTCGACCCGGTCGGCGACGATCTTGCGGCCCTCACCTTCGACGAGGCTCACCGTTTCGGCGAGATCCTCCGGGCCCGCGGGCGGATAACCGTTGTGCGCGGCGACCGGACCGCACGCGTCGATCGCGACGATATCGGCGCCGGCGCGGGCCAACCGCACGCAGTGCTGACGGCCCTGGCCACGGGCGGCCCCCGTCACGTAGGCCACCCTTCCGGCCAGCGGGGTGTCGAGGTTGGTCATCCAGTCCTCCTGATCAGTTGGCGCCGGCGGCGAGCCAGTCGTCGAACGTCGTCGGGGCGATGCGCGCATTCTCGCCCGGCAGCAAGACATTTCCGGCCATCGAGAGCCCGAACATGCCCGACCAGGTCGGGACGAGCTTCACCTGCCTGCCCCTGGCGGCCAGCGTCCGGCGTGCCATGTCGACGAGGTCCTGTGTCTCGGGCCCCGCGACATCCACATACCGGCCCTGCGGTTGACCGACCGCCACCTCGGCGAGGACCTCGGCGATGTCATCGGGCGCGATCGGCTGCACGAGCAGCGGGGCGATGGTCGACACCCCGTCCTGTTCGAACCAACCGGCGACCATGGCCGCGAAGTCGTGAAACTGGGTGGCGGGCACGATGGTCCACGGCACCGGTCCGTCGGCGACGAGCCGTTCCTGTTCCCGCTTGCCCGAGTAATGCGCATTGCCTTCGATGGCGTGAATGCCGACGATCGACAACAGCACATGGTGACCGACACCGGCGCGCTGCTCGGCGGCGAGCAGATTGCGTGTGGTGGTGCCGAAGTACTCGATGGTGCGGTCCCGGTCGATGGGCGGCGCGCTGACGGCGTCGACGACGGCGTGCACGCCGGCGAGCGCGGAGTCCAGGCCTTCACCGGACAACAGGTCGATCCCGAGTGAGCGGCTGATGCGGACGACCTCGTGGCCGTCGCGCTCCAGCGCGGCGGCGGTGCGGGCGCCGATGTTTCCCGTCGCTCCTGCGATTGCGATGCGCATGAGTGTCTCCTTCGACCCCGGTGACGGTACTCGCTGGGCGATTCGGATGGGGCCGGTCAGCTCAGCGTGGCCGCGACCTCCCGAAGCCGTGCGCCCGCACCGGAGGTGATCGGTTCGCCGTGCCCGAAACACGCCGTGTCGATGTCGAGCGCGGCGAGGCGGCGGAATGACGCCACCGTGCGCACCCGGTCCTGGTTGAAGGTGCCGAGCATGAGCGTACCGACGTTGGCGATGGTGTCACCGGTCAACAGCACACCGTGGCGGGGCAGATGGATCGCGATGCTGCCCTCGGTGTGGCCCGGTATCGACAAGATCTCGGCGCCGCCGCCGAAATCCAGGATGTCGCCGTCGCGCAGTTCCCGGGCGACGGGGACGGGGTCGGCCGCATCGGGCAACCCCGCGGCGACGCGCGCGTGGATCGGCACCTCCCAATCTTCGAACACCGGTGGGGGCAGCGCGACGCCGTCACGAATGGCCGCGGCGTCGCCGGCGCCGGCGAGGACAGGGGCCCCCGTCGATGTGTGGAGTTCGGCCGCCGAGCCGACGTGGTCGACATGCCCGTGCGTCAGGATGATCCGATCGACTCCGGGTACGGCGTCAGCGATGGCCGCGCCGGATCCCGGTGCCCCAGTGTCGATCATCGTGACCGAGTCACCGTCGCGCCAGGCGTAGACCTGCCATCCGCTGACGACGAGCATCGTCAGGTTCGGCGTGACCGCGACACACTCCATGCGTTCACGCTAGCCCGAGGCGAAATCACTCGTCAGCGCCGACCGCAGCACGTCGAGCGGCAGTCCGCCGAGGTCCAGCGCGCGATCGTGGAACTCCTTGAGCGACACACCGCTGCCCAGCATCTCGTCGCGTAGCCGTTGCCAGATGCGTTGCCCGATCGCGTACGACGGCGCCTGGCCCGGCCAGCCCAGGTAGCGGTCTAGCTCGAACTGCAGGTGCTCCTCGTTCATCGCACTGTGGGACACCAGGAACTGCCACGCCTTGTCGACATCCCACACGGTGCCGTCGGGCGCGGTCATACCGCAGTGCACCCCGATGTCGATGACGACGCGCGCGGCCCGAAAGCGTTGCGCGTCCAGCATTCCGATGTGGTCGCCGGGATCGTCGAGCCAACCGAGTTCGGCCATCAGCCGTTCGGCGTACAGCGCCCAACCCTCGCCGTGACCCGACACGAAGCAGCCCAGCCGCCGCCACCGGTTGAGCTGGTCGGCGCGCACGACCGCGCGGCCGATCTGCAGATGGTGTCCCGGAACGCCCTCGTGGAACACCGTCGTCGTCTCCTGCCACGTGTGGAAGGTGTCCACGCCGTGCGGAACTGACCACCACATCCGGCCCGGCCGGCTGAAGTCTTCCGACGGACCGGTGTAGTAGATGCCGCCGGTGTGCGTCGGCGCGATCCGGCACTCCAGCTCGCGCAGTGGTTCGGCGATGTCGAAGTGCGTGTCGGCGAGTGCCTCGACAGCGCGATCGGACAGGTCCTGCATCCATGCCTGCAGCGCGTCGACGCCGTGGACGAGGTAGCGCTCCTCGCCGTCCAGCCGCCGCAGCGCGTCTGCGATCGACGTCCCGGGATACAACTGCTGGGCGAGCTTCTGCTGTTCGGCGACAATGCTTTCCAGCCGCTCCAGGCCCCACTCGTACGTCTCGTCGAAATCGACCTCGGCGCCGAGGAACGAACGCGAACACAACCGGTAAACCTCTCGGCCCACGGCGTCCTCGGCGCGCGCATGCGGGGCGATCTCGTCGCCAAGGATCCTGCCCAGCTCCCGGTAGGCGTTGGCGGCGTTCGCCGCGTGCTGCTGCAGGTCGTCGTGCAACGCCGTGTTCTCCGGGACCGCGTTCGCGACCATGTCGACCAGCAGGTGCTGAATGCTCGCGGCCTGTTCGATCCCGCGCACGACCTGGCGCACCGCCGGAGGATGCCCGTCGGCGACCGCGGCACGCAGGGCGTCGGCGTATCCGGCGACACGGTCGGGCAGGTGCGAGAGCCGGCGCGCGATCACCGCCCAGTCGTCGGCGGTTTGGGTCGGCATGAGGTCGAACACGTTGCGCATCGACTGCAGCGGTGAGGCGATCACGTTGAGTTCGCCCAGATCGAGGCCGGCGTCATTGAGGTCGATCACGATTCCCAGGCGCTCGCGCATCGCCGCCACCGTGACCTCGTCGACCGCGTCCGCCGGTGTGACCTCGGACAGTTCGCGCAGTGTGCGACGCGCTGCGTCGGCGCGCGCGGCGACACCGTCGGGGGAGTAGTCGGTGATCTCCTCGTCATAGTTGCGGTCGTGACCGGTTATGCCCATTTTCGTTGCGGCGCAAGGGTCGAGCTCGGCAAGGGTGTCCAGGTAGCGTTCGGCGACGGCGTCGACCGCCGTGGGCGTCCTACCCAAGGTCGCTCGTGGAGAACGTGTCGCAGGTTTTCGGGTCACCGGTGCGGTAGCCCTCGGTGAACCACTTCTGCCTCTGCGCGGCGGATCCGTGCGTCCACCCCTCCGGGTTCACCCGGCCGGTGGTCTTCTGCTGAATGCGGTCGTCGCCCACCGCGGCCGCAGCCGACAGCGCATCGGCGATGTCCCTGTCCGTCAACGGCTGTAGGAACGTGACGTCGGTACCTTCCTGCTTGGTGATGGCGGCATAGTGCGCCCAGACGCCCGCGTAGCAGTCGGCCTGCAGTTCGGTGCGCACGCCGCCGCCGGTGGGGCCCGCCGCGCCGGGGCCCTGCGAGTTCCGAAGCGCGCCGGTGAGGTTCTGCACGTGATGGCCGTATTCGTGGGCGACCACGTACTCCTGTGCCAACGGTCCGCCGCTGGAACCGAATTGGTCACGCAGGACCTTGAAGAAGCCGACGTCGAAGTAGGCGGTCTGGTCGGCGGGGCAGTAGAACGGTCCGACCGCGCTTGTGGCATGGCCGCACGCCGTGTTGACGCTGTCGGTGAAGAGGTGAACGCCCGGTCGGGTGTAGTCCGGCAGCAGTTGTGGCCAGATCGCGTCGAGTGAGTTGCCGGTGGCGAGCACGCGGCACTGGGGGATCGCGTTGGCGTCCGCGCCGGTCTTGCACTGGTTGACGTCGAAGCCCGGCGCTTCTACACCCTGGCTGTCGTACTGGCCCTGCTGGGGCACCACCGTGCTGGGGTCGACGCCAAGGAACAGCGCCACCACGAGGATGAGCAGGCCGCCGACGCCGCCACCGACCGCGATGCCCCGACCGGGGCCGCCCCCGCCGCCACTGGACGAGGCGGTGCTGGTGTCGATGCGCATACCTTCGTTGAAGGTCATGACGTTCAGCTTCGCACACTACGATTCGGTCGTGGCCACCGTTGTCGGACATTCGGCCGTCGTGCACACCGACCTCGGTGATCTCCGCGGCACAACCGAAGGCGGCGTCGGGGTCTGGCGAGGGGTGCCCTATGCCGAGCAACCCGTGGGTGAGCGCCGGTTCCTCGGGCCCGAGCCGAAGCGGCCGTGGACAGGGGTGCGCGACGGGGTCGAGCACGGGCCGCTGCCGCCGCAGGGGAAGTCGTTCGTCGGCGGTGGCCGCGACGACCCCAAGGTCCGCGACGAAGCGTGCCTGACGTTGACGGTGTGGTCGCCCGACACCAGTGCGTCACTGCCGGTGATGGTGTGGATACCCGGCGGCGCGTTCGTGTTCGGTGCCGGTCAGTTCCAGCTCTACAACGGTTCGCGGCTGGCCGCCAACGGCGACGTGGTCGTGGTCAACATCACCTACCGCATCGGCGTCTTCGGTGGCTTCGAACTCGGCGACCTCGGCGACGGGTTCGACGACAACCTGGCCCTGCGGGACCAGATCGCCGCATTGCGTTGGGTCCGCGACCACATCGCGGCCTTCGGCGGCGATCCGTCCCGCGTGACGGTGTTCGGCGAGTCCGCGGGCGGCACGTCGGTGCTCGCGCTGATCGCCAGCCCCGCCGCCGAGGGCCTGTTCAGCCGCGCGATCGCCCAGAGCCCGGCGCTGCCGCTGATCGCCGATCGGGAGCAGCGGGCCCAGCAGGCGCACGAGTTCGTGCGCCGACTCGGCGTGCCGGTCTCCGAGGTCAAGGGGCTACCGCAACGGGAGCTGCGCCGCGCGGCGGGCAGGCTGCAACTCGAAAGCGCCGCGCGCACGCCGACGTTGGCCTACGGGTTGACGTACGGCGTCGACCTGCTGCCCCGTCACCCGGTGGACGCCGCGCGCGCCGGAACCCTGCGGCGGGTGCCGCTGATCATCGGGACCAACAGTCACGAAGCGTCGATGTTCGCCTGGACCAAACCGCCGATGCTGCCGACCACTCAGGCGTCTGTGGAGGCGTACTTCGCCCGCATCGGGCCCGACGCCAAACAGCGCGTGCTGGCCGCGTACCCGCAATATCCGCGTCGACGGGCACTTCTCGAGTTCGCTTCCGACGTGATGTTCGGCGGGCCGGCGTGGGCGTTCGCCGACGCGTACAGCGGCCACGCCCCGACCCACATGTACCGCTTCGACCATTTCGGTTTCAGCCTGCGCATCCTCGGTCTCGGCGCGACCCATGGCAGCGAGATCGTGCACATCCAGCACAGCTACGCGTCATATCTCGGGCGCAAGATCCACCCGCTGGGGCGGCGGCTGCAACCCGCGGTCGGCAGGCGTATGCAGCGGGCGTGGCTCGACTTCGCTTCTCAGGGGTGGGACACGGGCGAGATTCACTGGTCCAACGGGCACGACTGGCCCGTCTACGACACCGAACGGCGCTGCACCCGGATCGTCATGAGCGCGCGCGACACGGTGGTCTCGGATCCCGACGCCGCGCGACGCGAAGCCTGGGCGGAGCTGTACTGACCGCGAAATTGCATTCCAGCAGCGAAAGTACGAGTGGACGCCTGCTGGAATGCTATTTCGGCGCCGTGAGGTCAGACCCCGAAGCGGTTGGCGGAATAGTCGCGCAGGTTGTACAGGAACTTCTGGAACAGCCAGCCCATCACGGGCTTGCCGAGCGTCATTCCGATCCGGGCGGCGGCGCCGTTGGGTTTCATCGCCATCACCCACGTCAGGTGGCAGCCCTGCGACGTCGGCACGACCCGGTAATCCTCGGCGAACGCCGCGATACTTCCGGTCGAGGCCTCGTTGAACCGAAAAGCCATGTGGCTGTAGGGCTCCCAAGCGAGAAACTCCTCGTCGCCGACGATGCCGCCGCGCATTTTCACCGTTCGGGTGGTGCCGACACCGCGTGGTTCGGGGCTGGTCCATGTGACCTCGGTGATCACGGTGGCCCAGTGCGGCCATGACTCCGCATCCGTGAGCACCTCGAAGAGCTGTTCGGGTGTGATCGCGAGGTCGACGGTGCTGACGAACCGGAACGGCGCGCTCTCAATGAAGCCCAGGTCGACGCGTTCACACTGCTGCATGGGCATACACAGTAGAGGAGGGTGTCTAGTCCATCGCGCGGGCGATCGCGATGTGGCCTTCCATGCCTGTGGACTTCGCGCGCCTGCGGTAGCTGTCGCGAAAAGCGCGGTAGGCCGAGTGATCACCGTGCGCGTGAGCCAACAACGCCCGCAGCCGCAGTAGCGGTAACTCCTGGTACGCGAGGCCCGGTTCGGCCGGGATAGCCGCCAAACGGTCGACCGCTGCCTGGGCCCGGTCGAAATCCCCCGGGCCTGCGCGGCCGAGCAGCGCTTCGACGAGGACGGTGGTGCTCCAACCGAGATTGATGTGCTCGCCGCTGCCCAGTTCCTGCGCCAGAACACGTTCGGCGAGCTCAATTGCGGCCTGATAGTCCTTAGTCCGGTTCATCTCTGCCGCTACATCAAGGTCGCGGCACCATGCCGCGATGATGGTGTACCGATGTTCGCGAGCCAACCGGGCAGCCCGCTCAAGCAGATCGAAACCGCGTTCGCGGTCAGCTTCGCCGCGGCGTACGAGCACCAGGCCGTGTGCAAATTCGGCGTTGGCCAGCGTGAAATCGTCGGCCCCCCGCTTCGCGATCTCTAATGCCTCTGCCGTGTCACGCAGCGCGACATCGTCGGCCAGCAGTGCCCAGTTCAACACCGCGATGTATTTGAACTGCACCACGCCGCAGAATGTAAATGGGTCGACGCTGCGGGCCATCGTGATTGCGCGGTCGAAATCCTCGCGCCACCCCGCGATCCCCAGACAGCACCGGGCAGATCCGCGCAACGCCAGCATGAAGGCGAGCGGCGAACCTATCACCAGGTCTCCCATCGTCGGATCGCCGTTCGAGAGATCGATTGCGTGTTGCGCGAGACGGATGGCCTCGGAGATCTCGCCGGCGTTCCACTTGGCGAGAGTTGGAGTAGTGAGGAAGCCGACAGTCAACTCCGGGTCACCTATCGAATCCAAGACGCTCGCGTACTCGGACGCGAGCCGGGACGCCTCGCGGAACTTTCCGTGAAAGTTCAGCATCTGCACCTGTCCGACCATCCCCATCGCCAGCGACCGCTTGTCATCCGCGGCGTCCGTAAGTTCGCGCAATTCATCGAATTTGACGTCCTCGAGGCCGCCGCCGACCCGCCATACCGTTGCGCACAGCCACGTTCTCGGTGCTATCCGCATCGCCGTTCGGCGGGGGTCATCGACGGGCAGGCGGTCGGCAACCTCACGTGCCAGCCCCCAACTCATCCGGGCCGCGCCGAGGTCCCGAAGCCGCGACCAGTTACCGGCCCGCATGTGCCAGCCGAAGGCCCGGTGCAGATCATCCGCCGCCTCTAGGTGGGTGGCGATGAGAGCAGCGTTCTTGTCCACCGACGATGGGTCCCGGTTCTCGAGTGCGGCGGCGACCAGGCGGTGCAGACGCGAACGGCTCGATTTGAGTTGTGACTCATAAGCGACTGCGCGGATCAGTGGATGGCGGAAGGTGAACTCGGAGGACGAGACGGGTTCGATAAGTTCGGCATCCACGAGTTCGGCGACCTCGCCAACATCGAGTGCGCTCAGCAGCCGGTCACCGAATCGAAAGCCAATTACGGCCGCCGCGTTGAGCGTTCGCTTGGCCGACGCACCGAGACGGTCGATGCGGGCCGCGATGGTGGCCTGAACGGTCGCCGGAACGCTGACGTCCCCTTCGCCGTGATAGGTGTAGGCGCCGCGGGCACCATCAAGAATTCCGCGCTCAGACAGATCACGCACGATCTCCTCGACGAAGAATGGGTTGCCTGCGCTGCGGTCGGAAACTCGCTCGGCGATGTGCGCGACCGACGGGTCCCGCCCCAACAATTCGGCCAGCAGCGTAGATGTGTGGGAGCGGTCCAGAGGGCTCAGCGAGATCATGTCGGTAATCAAGTCAGAGCCGCCTGCTCCGCTCAGCTCACCGCGATACTCCGGACGGTACGTTATGAGCACCAGCACAGGGATTTTTGGCACAGCAGAGAAAAGTTCGGTGAGCAGCGACTCACTGACGGTGTCGATCCACTGTGCATCGTCGATGACGAATATGGCGGGTTCGGTCCGTGCCAGGAAAGCCGCCTCGAGTAATCCGGTGAGCCGGCGCCTCCGGGCGTCTGGGTCGATACCACTGCCTGCGCGGTGGTCGGCGATGCCGAGGAGATCGTGCAGTAGGTCGAGATCCTCGCGGTTCGCCTTGGGAATTCTGGTTCGGATCCTGACCGCAGCCTCGGCTGGGTCCAACCCGTCAACACCGAAGAACGAGCGCAGCAGTTCGGCCGCGGCCGAAAACGGGACCTGACTGGTATGTGATTCGCAATACGTCGAGACGACGTCGAGGCCGCGTCGCGTGGCCGTTGCTACGGCTTCCTGAATGATCCGGCTCTTACCGATACCGGGAGTCCCTTCGATCCCAATGATGCGTCCGTGGCCGCTGAGCGCTTCGTTGAGCGCCGTCTCTACGAGGAGCATCTCTCCCTGTCGGCCTATCAACGGGGTCGTCCGTTGGCCCGTGCGGCGATGCTTGCCGACGGCCAGCAGACAACGTGCCGTCACCGGCTCGGTCGATCCCTTGATACGGACGGGCTGCGGATCGCTGAGCCGCGCGTCGTCTTCCACCAATCGGGCTGTGGATTCGCTGAGCATCACGCCACCAGGCGGCGCAACCGACTCCATCCGCTGGGCCATCCCCACGTGCTCGCCGACCGCCGTATAAGCAAGAGCCTCGGGCCCTATGTCGCCAGCAACAACCAATCCGGAGTTGAGCCCGATCCGCAGCTGCAGAGAGATATTGTCCCGGCGAGCGATTTCCACGGCCAAGGCACGCACCTCTCCCTGGATGTCAAGGGCCGCCAGACATGCGCGACGAGCGTGATCCTCCAACGCTCTCGGAGCACCGAACAGCGCCATGATCCCGTCCCCGGTGAACTGGTTCACGGTGCCGTCGTAGCGACGGATGATGGTTGTCGCGTGAAGCACGAGTTCCGTCATCAGTTCCCGGAGCCGCTCTGGACCCAGGGCGCTGGCGATGTCCATTGACCGAACCACGTCGGCAAATAACACCGCCACTTGTTTGTATTCGGCGACGTGAGGTTGATTCAGCGGGGTTCCGCACCCGTCGCAGAACCGGGCTCCGACACGCGCTTCGGTAGCGCACGTGGGGCAGCGCGCCGGTGCGTCCATCCGCCGCCTCCAAGAGGACGTAGCTTGGTCGGTGCCGGAAAACGATATCGCCGTGCGGCGCCGCCCGTACCGTTATCCGGGCCCGTCGCTGGCCGCCGCCAGCAGCGGCACCAGCACATCGCTGATCGGGGTGCTCAGCCCGTGCTCGGCGCCCTTGCGGGCGATCACCCCGTTGCGGATGTCCCACTCCAGCGTCCGGCCGGCCTCGCGGTCGGTCAGCATCGACGTGGTGATGTCCTCCGGGGATTTGGCGAGCAGGCCGACGATGTCGTCGATCACCTCGTCGCCCAGCGTGACGCCCTCTGCCCGCGCGACGGCGAGGCACTCGGCCAGATAACGGCGGGCAAGGCCGTCGACGTCGTCGCGCCGGAACATGCCCGAGCGGCGACCGCTGAGCACCATGAACCCCACGACCGCGTTGACCAGGAGCTTGTGCCAGGCGGCATCGAGAAAGTTCGGATCGATCTCGACCGCCACCGCGCTGCCGGCGAACAGGTCTGCCAACGTCTGCGCGCCTGCCGTGTCGGGTAACACCAGCCGCGCTCCGGTGCGCAACCAGACATAGCCCTGCGGCGTCGGCTCCGCCGAAACCCATACGGCCGCAGGCACAACCGTCGACCCGGGACAGAAGCGGCCGACGCGCTCGACCTGTTCGACACCGTTCTGCAGCGCACACACCACGGTGCGGTCGTCGCACAACTTCGCCAGCCACCCCGCCGACTGCTCGTTTTGGGTGTCCTTGACCGCCAGCAGCACGACGTCAACCGACTCGTCTATGTCGGCGGGGTCGGTCAGCACCGGACCGGGCACCACGATCGGATCGCCGTCGTCGGGCCTGACCTCGATCGAGTCGAGCGGTGTCCGTCCGCACAGCGTCACCGCGTGACCGGCCGCGTACAACAAAGCCGCCACGGTCGATCCGATCGCCCCGGGCCCGACGAGGGCGACGCGACTAGGCATGAACGCCAAGTTACCGGCGAACTGCACCCCTCTACACTTGTGCAGTTGTCTTGTCAGGCGATTTCCTCAGGAGTCTCAGTGCTGCGCAGTCATGCCGCCGGATCGTTGCGGCCCGCCGACGCCGGTCAGAAGGTGACGTTGGCCGGCTGGGTGGCGCGTCGGCGCGACCACGGCGGCGTCATCTTCATCGATCTGCGCGACGCGTCGGGGGTGTCGCAGGTCGTGTTCCGCGAAGCGGCTGTCTTGGAGTCAGCGCACCGGTTGCGCGCCGAGTTCTGCATCGCCGTCGACGGCGTCGTGGAGATCCGCCCCGAAGGCAACGCCAACCCCGACATCGAGACCGGCGAAATCGAGGTCAACGCGACGTCGCTGACCGTGCTGGGGGAGAGCGCACCGCTGCCGTTCCAGCTCGACGAGCAGCCCGGCGAAGAGGCGCGCGTGAAGTACCGCTACCTCGACCTCCGGCGCGATGAACCCGGCCACGCGATCCGGCTGCGCTCCAAGGTGAACGCCGCCGCCCGCGAGGTGCTCGAGCGGCACGACTTCGTCGAGATCGAGACCCCGACGATGACGCGCTCGACCCCCGAGGGTGCCCGCGACTTCCTGGTGCCCGCGCGGCTGCAGCCGGGATCGTTCTACGCGTTGCCGCAGAGCCCGCAGCTGTTCAAGCAGCTGCTGATGGTCGCGGGCATGGAGCGTTACTACCAGATCGCGCGCTGCTACCGCGACGAGGATTTCCGCGCCGACCGCCAGCCCGAATTCACCCAGCTGGACCTCGAGATGAGCTTCGTCGACTCCGAGGACGTGATCGCGGTCTCCGAGGAGATCGTCGCGGCGCTGTGGCGGTTGGTCGGCTACGACGTACCCCTGCCGCTGCCGCGGATCACGTACGCCGACGCGATGCGCCGGTTCGGTTCGGACAAGCCCGATCTGAGGTTCGGACTCGAACTCGTCGAGTGTGCCGAGTTCTTCAAAGACACCCCGTTCCGCGTGTTCCAGGCGCCGTACGTCGGCGCCGTCGTCATGCCCGGCGGCGCCTCCCAGCCCCGCCGCACGCTGGACGCCTGGCAGGACTTCGCCAAACAGCGGGGGCACAAGGGGCTGGCTTACGTGCTCGTCGGCGAGGACGGCACGTTGAGCGGCCCGGTGGCCAAGAATCTGTCGGATGCCGAACGTGAGGGCCTGGCCACCCACGTCGGCGCGTCACCGGGTGACTGCGTGTTCTTCTCTGCGGGTCCGGCGAAGAGTTCGCGGGCGCTGCTCGGCGCGGTGCGCATCGAGATCGCCAAACGGCTCGACATGATCGACCCGAACGCCTGGGCGTTCACGTGGGTGGTGGACCCGCCGCTGTTCGAGCCCGCCGATGACGCGACGGCGCACGGCGACGTCGCGGTCGGGTCCGGGGCGTGGACCGCGGTGCACCACGCCTTCACCGCGCCCAAACCCGAGTTCGAGGACCGCATCGAGAGCGATCCGGGCAGCGTACTGGCCGACGCCTACGACGTGGTGTGCAACGGCAACGAGATCGGCGGCGGCTCGATCCGTATCCACCGCCGCGACATCCAGGAGCGGGTGTTCGCGGTGATGGGTATCGACAAGACCGAGGCCGAGGAGAAATTCGGATTCCTGTTGGAGGCGTTCACCTTTGGCGCGCCGCCGCACGGGGGCCTGGCGTTCGGGTGGGACCGCACCACCGCGCTGCTGGCCGGTGCGGACTCGATCCGCGAAGTGATCGCGTTTCCGAAGTCCGGCGGTGGTGTCGACCCGTTGACCGGTGCCCCTGCGCCGATCACGCCGCAGCAGCGCAAGGAATCCGGGATCGACGCCAAGCCGAAGACCGACTGAGTCCAATCCGCGTCGGATCAGTCACAACTGAGGCTACGATCCGCGCGTGACAGGTGCGGTTCCGTCGGCGCCATCAGGCACGCCCAGGCGGCGACGGGTCACCGTCGTGACGACGGTGGTCGCGGTCATCGCCGTCTACATCGGCTCCCTGGTGGGATACGCCCTGCTGGAGCCCGAGCACCGACATTTCCAGTTCTCCGAGCCCTCGGTCACCGGCGATACCGTCGTCATCATCCGACTGCGGGAGATGAACGCCGTGCAGAACCGGTTCGTCGTCGACGTTCTGCTGCACCCCGGCCCGGGGCTGCAGACCGGCGCAACCGACGACGTCACGATCCGCCTGAGCTCGTGGACCAGTTCCGGCGAGCTGATCTACGTCCACCCCGCATTGTCCGCCAATGACACGACGACCCAGCTGGTCGCCGTCGGCGACCCCGACGACTGGCCGTTCGACAGGTTCACCACCGACATCATCGGCGTGCAGGCTTTCTCGGGCGACGGCCCGGAACAACGCCCGATCGCGGCGGGCATCGTCGTCGCAGGGCAGATCAACGGATGGGACGTCCACACCGAACAAGGCACCGCCGACGGGGTGTCCACCGTGCGTTTCACGATGGAGCGCACAAGGGGAGCGCTCGCGTTCGACGTCGGGGTCCTGCTGGTGCTGCTCGCGCTGCCGGCGGCTGCACTCTTCGTGGCGATCGAGACGGTGCTGGGACGACGAAAGTTCTTGCCGCCGTTGACGACCTGGTTCGCGGCGATGTTGTTCGCGGTGGTCCCGCTCCGGAACCTGTTGCCCGGCGCGCCACCGGCGGGCGCCTGGATCGACTTGGCGGTGGTCCTGTGGGTGCTGATTGCGCTGGCGGCGGCGATGGTGCTGTACGTCGTCGCGTGGTGGCGACAGAAGGACTGATCAGCGCGGCCAGTCGCACCCGGTGAGGTCGGCCGACGCGTCCCACAGGCGGTGCGCCATCGCCGGATCGACAGCCTTGCGTCGCAACCGGGTGACCTTGGGCCTGCCGAGCTGATTGAACAGCGGCGCCAGATAGGTCCCACTGGGCAGGTCGGTCGTGACCGCCTGCAAGGTGGCCCGGGCCCCCTGGGCGGGGGTGTGCATCAGGCGCCGGATCCGTTGATGCTCACCCATTCCGAGCGATCGGGTGATGTCGGTGTCGGTGGCGCCGGGGTCGGTGGCGTAGGCGCGCACACCCCGATTGGCCAGCTCGGCGACGAACAGGAGGTTGGCCAACTTGGATTCGCCGTAGGCGCTCCACTTCGAGTACTTGCGGCGATGCCAGTTCAGGTCGTCGAGATGCAAAGTGGCGAACAGGTACGTCGCGCTCGCCACCGAGATCACCCGGTCCGTGATCCGGTCGGCCAGCAGGCACGTCAACGCGAAGTGGCCGAGATGATTGATGCCGATGTGCGATTCGAAACCGTCGGTGGTGCGCGTCAGCGGCATGCCCATCACGCCGGCGTTGTTCACCAGCACATCAACGGATTCGACGGAATCGGCGAACGAGCGCACGCTGGCCAGGTCGGCGAGGTCGAGGGCGGCCACCTCGACGTCACGGGTCATCTCGGACGCGACCCGACGGCCCTTGTCCACATCGCGACAGGCGATGAGCACGCTGTGGCCGTCGGCCGCCAGTGCCGCCGCCGTGGCCTTCCCGACGCCGCTGTTACCGCCCGTCACGATCACCCGCATGGTTGTCGATTATGCGGATGCGCAATACCTGCGGAATACCGGGCCGTCCCTCGCTCAGAGCCGCTCGATGATGGTGGCGTTGGCCATGCCGCCGCCCTCACACATCGTTTGCAGGGCGTAGCGACCGCCACGCTGTTCGAGCGCATTGACCATCGTCGTCATGATGCGCGCGCCGCTGGCGCCCAGCGGATGACCGATGGCGATTGCTCCGCCGTTGACGTTCGTCTTGGCGAGATCGGCTCCGACGTCCTGTGCCCAGGCCAGCACGACGGGTGCGAACGCCTCGTTGACCTCGAACAGGTCGATGTCGGCGAGGGTGAGTCCCGCACGCTGCAGCACCTTCTCCGTCGCCGGGATGACACCGGTCAGCATGTAGAGCGGATCGGAGCCGACGACGGTCATCGAGTGGATGCGGGCGAGCGGACGCAGACCCAGACGCGTGGCCACCTCGCTGGTGGTGATCAGCACCGCCGCGCTGCCGTCGGACAGCGGCGACGAGTTGCCCGGGGTGATTTTCCAGCCGATCTGGCCGAACCGCTGCTCATAGGCGGGGTTGTAGAACGCCGGCTTCAGCGCGGCCAGCGTGTCGACGGTCGTGCCGGGCCGGATGATCTCGTCGGTGGTGAGACCGGCGATCGGGATCAGTTCGTCGTCGAAGCGGCCTTCCTTGGTCGCGGCCGCCGCCTTCTCGTGGCTGCCCGCCGAGAACTCGTCGAGCTGCTGACGCGACAGACCCCATTTCGCGGCGATCAACTCAGCGCTGATGCCTTGTGGCACAAGGCCTTCGGGGTAGCGCTGGGCCATCGCGCCGAACGGGTCGCTGCCGGGTAGCACGCTGGAGCCCATCGGTACCCGCGACATCGATTCCACCCCGGCGGCGACGACGATGTCGTAGGCGCCCGAGATGACGCCCTGGGCGGCGAAGTGGATGGCCTGCTGGCTGCTGCCGCACTGGCGGTCGACCGTCGTGCCCGGTACCGATTCGGGGAACCCGGCGCCCAGAACGGCGTTGCGCGCAATGTTGACGGCCTGATCGCCAACCTGGGTGACCGCTCCGGCGATGACGTCGTCGATCTGTTCCGGGTCGATGCCGGTCCTGGCCACCAGTTCCCTGAGACTGTGCGCGAGCAGGTCCACGGGCAGCACATCGTGGAGCGCCCCGTTCGGCTTGCCCTTTCCGACCGGTGTGCGAACCGCTCCGACGACGACGGCGTCGCGACCTGAGAATCTCGACATTGCTGCCTCCTGGCCTCCATGCTGAGTGAACTTGCCTATACCCAGCTATATCAGCTAGGTATAGGGAGAACAACTCAGGGGTACGGTGAATTCCATGACAGTTCTGCAGGGGAGGCTGGCCGACCGGGACGCCTGGTCGGCGGTCGGGGAGTGTCCCATCGAAAAGACGATGGCGGTGCTGGGCACCAAGTCGGCGATGCTCATCATGCGCGAGGCCTACTACGGCACCACCCGCTTCGAGGACTTCTGGCGCCGGGTCGGGATCACCAAAGCCGCCGCGGCGGCCAGGCTTTCGGACCTGGTCGAGGCCGGTCTGCTGGAGCGCCAGCCCTATCAGGAGCCGGGTCAGCGCAGCCGCGACGAGTACGTGCTCACCGAGGCAGGCCGGGAGTTCATGCCGGTGGTCTGGGCGATGTTCGAGTGGGGGCGACGCAATCTGCCCAACCGCACGTCGTTGCGCCTCGCGCACCGGGGCTGTGGCGCGGAGGCCACCGTCGAGCTCCGCTGCGCCGAAGGCCACCGCGTCCCGCCCGAGGAACTCGCGGTACGACTGAAGAGGTGAGCCACATTCGGCGATCACCGGTTACGGTTCTGCATTGATGGCACTACCGCTACACCACCCGCCCGACGACCTGCTGGGTAGGTACCGCACCGCGCGCGTTCAGCAGGCGCTGTTCGACGTGCGGCCGGGCGCGGGCAGCGGCTACGACGAGTTCGTCGACGCCGCAGGCGATATCCGCCCGGGGTGGCAGGAGCTGGCCGAATGCGTCGCCGGACGTGGCCGCCCCGGCCTGGCTCAGCTGAGTGACGTGGTGCGTAGCCTGGTCGACAACGACGGCATCACCTACGTCTCGGTCGACGGGCGCGGTTCGGTGGTCGGGCAGGGCTGCCCCGACGGCAATGAGCCCGCGGAACCGGGACCCTGGCATCTCGACGCGCTACCCCTGGTGGTCTCAGCCGATGAGTGGAACACGCTGGAATCCGGTCTGCTGCAGCGCTCCCGACTGCTCGATGCGGTCCTGACCGACCTGTATGGGCCTCAGCTGTCGATCACGAGCGGCGTGCTGCCCGCTGCGCTTCTCTTCGCCCATCCCGGCTATGTGCGGGCCGCGCGGGGCATCGACATCCCCGGCCGTCACCAGCTGTTTCTGCATGGCTGCGACGTCAGCCGTGTCGGCGACGGCGGCTATCGCGTCAACGCCGACTGGACGCAGGCACCCTCGGGGGCGGGCTACGCGCTGGCGGACCGGCGTGTGGTCGCGCACGCCGTTCCCGATCTCTACGAACAGATCGGCCCGCGGCCGGCGTCTCCGTGGGCGCAGGCGCTGCGACTGGCGCTCATCGACGCCGCCCCCGAGTCTGCCGAGGAGCCGACGGTGGTGGTGCTCAGCCCCGGCATTCACTCCGAGACCGCCTTCGACCAGGCGTATCTGGCCGGCGTGCTGGGCTTCCCGCTGGTGGAGAGCGCCGACCTCGTCGTGCGCGACGGCAAGCTGTGGATGCGCTCGATGGGAACGCTCAAGCGCGTCGACGTCGTGCTGCGCCGGGTGGACGCGGACTTCGTCGATCCGCTGGATCTGCGTTCGGACTCACGGATCGGAGTCGCCGGTCTGGTCGAGGCGCTGCGCCGCGGCACGGTTGCCGTGGTCAACACGTTGGGCAGCGGCATCCTCGAAAGCCCCGGGCTGCAGCGGTTTCTGCCCGAACTCTCGGAGGTGTTGCTCGGCGAGTCACCGATGCTCGACACCACGCCGATGTACTGGGGCGGCAATGGCGCCGAGCGCTCGCACCTGGTCGCCCACCTGTCGTCGCTGTTGATCAGGCCGGTGACCGGTGGCCGCCCTATCGTCGGCCCGGCCTTGTCCGCCGAGCAGCGCCGTCAGCTGAGCGCGTGCATCGAAGCAACGCCGTGGCAGTGGGTCGGCCAGGAACTACCCGAGTTCTCCTCTGCGCCAAGCATCGTCAATTCGGGCGCCCTGTCGGCATCGAACGTCGGCATGCGCCTGTTCACCGTCGCTCAGCGCGGCGGCTATGCGCCCATGATCGGCGGCCTCGGGTACGTGCTGGCCCCCGGAGACGCGGCGTACACACTGAATACCGTTGCGGCCAAGGATGTCTGGGTTCGGGCACCGGAGCGGGGCACCGTGGAGCGGGTTCCGCCGGTCGATCTGCCCGCGATCACGCCGAGCCCGACGCGGGCGGTGAGCTCGCCGCGCGTACTGGCCGACATGTTCTGGGTGGGACGCTACGCCGAACGCGCCGAGCACATGGCGAGGCTGCTCACCGTGACCAGGGAGCGCTATCACGAATTCCATTACCGCCGAGACATGGACGGCAGCGAATGCGTGCCGGTGTTGCTGACCGCGCTGGGCCACCAAACCGGTACCGACACCGGCGCCGACGGTGACTACGCGGAGCTGATCGCCACCGCCCAGTCGACCCTGTGGTCGTTGACCGCAGACCGGCACCGCCAGGGCTCGTTGGCGCAGTCCGTCGAACGTCTGGGCCTGCTCACCCGTTCGGTGCGCGACCAGATGTCCAACGACACCTGGATGGTGCTGGCCGCTGTCGAACGGGCGCTGCTTCATCCACCCGCGTCATCGTCCGGCCGTCCCGCCGACGAGCCGCCCGATTCGCAGGCCGAGGGCGAGGCGTTCCTCACCGCGACGGCCAGCCTGACCCTCGCGGGCATGCTGGCACTGTCGGGCGTGGCGGCGGAGTCGATGATCCGTGACGTCAGCTGGACGATGATGGACATCGGCAAGCGCATCGAACGCGGGCTGAACCTCACCGCGTTGCTGAGTGCAACGCTGACCACCGCCCGTAGCCCGGGCGCCGAACAGGCCATCACCGAATCGACTCTGGTGGTGTGCGAGTCGGCGATCATCTACCGGCGCCGCATGCTCGGCAAGGTCAGCGTGTCCGCAGTCGCCGACCTCGTGCTGTTCGACGCCGACAACCCACGCTCGCTGGCCTACCAGCTGGAGCGGCTACGCACGAATCTCAAGGCGCTGCCCGGTTCCTCGGGATCGTCTCGGGCCGAGCGGATGGTCGACGAGATCGGTACCCGGCTACGGCGACTCGACCCCGATGACCTGGAGGAGATCGTGAACGGCAGGCGGGCCGAGCTGGCCGAGCTGCTCGACGGGATGCATGCCGACCTCCGCGAGTTGGCCAACGTCATCACCGCGACCCATCTGTCGCTGCCCGGCGGGATGCAGCACCTGTGGGGCAAGGACGAGCGAAGGTTGATGCCGTGACCGCGTTCCCGGACGGCCCGACCTCGTCGGCCGCCAGCCGCATCTACCGCATCATGCACCGCACCGTGTATCGCTACGCCGCCGATGTCACCAGTTCCTACGGCCGCGGCTTCCTCACCCCGCGAGGCACCGAGCGTCAGCGCTGCCTGTCGCACGAGCTCGAGATCGATCCGCCGGCCGCGGACAGCTCCACCAGTCGCGACGTCTACGGCAACATCAGCTCGTACTTCCACGTCACCGAACGTCACCGGGCGCTGACGGTGACCAGCCGCTCGGTGGTCGAAGTCGACCCACCGCCGCCCACGCTGTACGGGGCAGGTTCGGCGTTGGCGCCGTGGGAGATCGCCCGCCCCGTCGGCGTGGACGCGGCGTTGGCGACCGAGTTCACCCTCGACCTTCAACCGCCGGAGATCACGCCGGCTATACGCGATTACGCCGCAGCGAGTTTCGAGCCGGAACGGCCGCTGATCGACGCGCTGGGGGACCTGACGCACCGCATCTACTCCGATTTCACCTACCGGTCGGGATCGACGACGGTGTCCACTCAGGTCAGCCAGGTTTTGGCGGCACGCGAAGGGGTATGTCAGGACTTCGCACGGCTGGCCATCGCCTGCCTGCGCGCCAACGGGTTGGCCGCCAGTTATGTGTCCGGTTATCTGGCGACCGATCCGCCGCCCGGGAAGGAACGGATGATCGGTATCGACGCGACCCACGCGTGGGCCGCCGTGTGGACACCGCAGAACCAGTGGTTGGGCCTGGATCCCACCAACGACCAGATGGTCGACGAGCGCTACATCACCGTCGGGTACGGCCGCGACTACGCCGACGTCCCGCCGTTGCGCGGCATCATCTACACCGACTCGCAGAGCAGCGAGATCGACGTCTCCGTCGACGTCGAACCGTTCGAGGGGGGAGTGCTGCATGCGTGACTTCCTGTGCCCCAACTGTGGACAGCGCCTGGCGTTCGAGAACTCGCTGTGCCTGTCGTGCGGTAAACCGCTCGGATTCTCCCTCGACGACATGGCGCTGTTGGTCATCGCCACCGGAGACGAGCAGAACCACGCCGGCTTCGTCGACGGCGAGAAGTACCAGCTGTGCGCGAACATGCATCTGGCGGAATGCAATTGGCTGGTGGAGAAGGGTCCGATCCACAAGCTGTGTGAGTCGTGCAGCCTCACCCGCACCCGGCCCCAGGACTCTGACACCAAGGCGCTCGCGGCGTTCGCCGACGCCGAGCGCGCCAAGCGGCGGTTGTTGGCCGAACTGTTCGAGCTCAAGCTGCCGATCGTCGGCCGCGACGAAGATCCCGACTACGGCCTGGCCTTCGACCTGCTCTCCAGCGAACACCAGAAGGTGTTCACCGGACATCAAAACGGTGTCATCACACTGGATCTCGCCGAGGGCGACGACGTGCACCGTGAGCAGTTGCGCAAGGCGATGGACGAGCCGTACCGCACGCTGCTCGGCCACTTCCGCCACGAGGTGGGGCACTATTACTACTACCGCCTGGTCAGCGTGTCACCCGACTACGACGCCCGATTCCGTGAGTTGTTCGGTGACCCCGACGCCGATTACCAGGCGGCGTTGGACCGCCATTACAACGAGGGCCCGCCCGACAACTGGGGGGAGAGCTACGTCTCCTCCTACGCCACCATGCACGCGGCCGAGGACTGGGCGGAGACGTTCGCGCACTATCTGCACATCCGCGACACCCTCGACACCGCCGCCGCGTTCGGGGTGGCGCCCGCGGCGGCGACATTCGAACGAAAGGTACTGGGGCCAAGCAGCTTCGATGCCATCATCGAGATGTGGCTGCCGCTGTCGTGGGCGCTGAACATGCTCAACCGCTCGATGGGCAAGGACGATCTATACCCGTTCGTGCTGCCCGTCCCGGTGCTCGAGAAGATGCGGTTTCTCCACACCGTGGTCGACGAGATCACCCAGACCTAGTCCCACCACCTCCGCGAGCGGCCGTGTCTGCACGCAACACGCCGTGCATTGTTGTCATTCCGCAACACGCCGCCGCTTGACATAGGAGCTATGGTCGCTCGCGCCGGTTGAGTCACCGCCCCGCCACACCTGTGGCCAACAGCTCGCGCGCCTCGGCGCCGCCGTCGAGCTGGCGGGTCCGCCGTTCGACGATGACCCACCGCCCGTCGCCGCGGCGCAACCGAAAGTGGTTGGCCCCCGCCCGGGATACCGTGAAACCGTCGTCGTGGCGCGTCACCAACAGCGACTCGCAGACCGCGACCGCGTCGTCGCCGTCCACCGTGACCACCGCGGGCCCAAGGAAGTGGCAGCAACCGCGACGGATCAAACCCTGGTGGGCGCCGGAGCGCACCATCGCCGCGACCTCCTCACGGCCCGCCATGTGCCAACCCTCGACGTCGTAGCTGCCGTCGTCGGCCCAGAGGTCCGCGGCCGCATCGGCTTCGCCGGCGTCCACCAACGGACCGTAGGACGCGATCAGCCGTTCGATCTCGCGCTCGTCCTCGATGCGGGCAAGCCGCCGCTCCAGGTCCACCAACTCGGTCATCGGGTTCCCCTCTCGCCCAGCAACTTCTGCATGAACTCGTGCGTGCGCAGCACCACCTTCGCGCGGTCCGGGTCGTTGCGACGCGCGACGTCGTCGGCGTTACCGCCCGCGACATGTACCGGCCCATTGGCCAACTGCTGCAAACCCTCTCGCGCCACATCGGCGGGATCGGCCACCCGCATCCCGGGCACGTCGAAGTTCAAGCCCACCCGTTCCATCGCCGGTGTGCGGGTCACACCCAGGACGAGTTCGAGCACGTGCACGTCGTACTCACGCAATTCGAGCCACAGGCTCTCGGCGAAGATCCGGCCGAACGCCTTCACCCCGCCGTAGACCGTGTGACGTTCGGAACCGAGATAGCCGGCCATCGACCCCACCATCAAGATGCCGCCGCGGCGGCGCTCACGCATCGGACGGCCGAAGTGCTGCACCATCGCGAGCATCGTGCCGACATTCAGGTCGATCACCTTCTGAAAGTCAGCGAGGCCAGCGTCGAAGAACTGCTCGCTGCAGGTGTTGGCCCCGGCGTTGTAGATCAGCAGGCCGACCTCGAGGTCACCGGTGACCGCCACGATGCGTTCCATCGCGTCGGGGGAGGTCAGGTCGACGGCTAAGGTGCGCACCTCCACGCCGCTGCGGCGACAAGCCTCGGCCGTCCGGTCGAGCGGGTCGGGCTTCCGCGCGATCAGCACGAGGTTGAAGCCCGCGCGGGCGAGGTGGTGGGCGAATTCGGCGCCGACACCTTCCGAGCCGCCGGCGATCACCGCCCAAGGTCCGTATCGAGCAAGATCCGTCACGCCCGCATTGTCGCCGACGAGCTGTCGGCTTCCGCGGGCGGACGTGGGCCGCCCGACATCTCGGCGTGTCGGAAACACTTTGGGTCCCTCGACGGCGAGAGGCGGCCCTACGATCGCCCGGTGGCTGATCGATATGGCTCCGACATCCTGGCCAACAACCCGCACCCGCGTAAGGTTCGCTCCACCGAACAACCGGCCGAGATCGGGCTGGTCGTCGAGGACGCGCAGACCGGATACGTCGGCGCCATCGTCCGTGTCGAATACGGCCGCATGGAACTGGAGGACCGCAACGGACGGCGCAAGCCGTTTCCCGTCGGGCCGGGCTACCTGATCGACGGCAGGCCGGTGATCCTGACCGCGCCCCGAGGGGCCGCACCCACGACCACCCGCACCGCGTCGGGATCCGTCGCGGTGCACGGCGCGAGGGCCAAGGTCGCGCTGGCCAGCCGCATCTACGTCGAGGGCCGGCACGACGCCGAACTCGTCGAACAGGTCTGGGGTGACGATCTGCGGATCGAGGGCGTCGTCGTCGAACACCTCGGTGGCATCGACGATCTCGTGGCCATCGTCGAGGACTTCCGGCCCGGTCCCGGCCGCCGCCTCGGCGTCCTCGTCGACCACCTGGTCTCGGGGTCGAAGGAGGCACGCATCGCGGACGCGGTCCGGCGCGGCCCCGGCGGCGCCCACACCCTGGTCGTCGGGCACCCGTTCATCGACATCTGGCAGGCCGTCAAACCCGAGCGGCTCGGCGTCGAGGCGTGGCCCCTCATTCCAAAGGGCATCGATTGGAAGACGGGCGTGTGCCGCGCGCTCGGGTGGCCCGCCGCCGGTCAGGCCGACATCGCACGGGCGTGGCAGCGCATCCGCGGGCGGGTGCGGGACTGGAACGACCTCGAGCCCGCGCTGATCGGGCGGGTCGAGGAGCTGATCGACTTCGTGACGCAACCCGCGTCATGACGGCGTGGTAAGCAGAAGGCGTGTCCGACGGTCTGTTCGACGTCCCCGGCGAGGCTCCCACGCCCGCGGCCGGGCCCGTCGGCGCGTCGTCGCCTTTGGCGGTGCGGATGCGCCCGGCCACGCTCGACGAGGTGGTCGGCCAGGACCACCTGCTGCAGGCCGGCTCTCCGCTGCGCCGGATGGTCGAGGGCTCGGGTGCCGCCTCGGTCATCCTCTACGGCCCGCCCGGTACCGGTAAGACCACGCTGGCGTCGCTGATCTCACAAGCCACCGGGCGCCGGTTCGAGGCCCTGTCGGCGCTGTCGGCGGGCGTCAAAGAGGTGCGCGCCGTGATCGACGTCGCCAGGCGCGCGGCCGCATACGGCGAGCAGACCGTGCTGTTCATCGACGAGGTGCACCGCTTCTCCAAAACGCAGCAGGACGCCCTGCTGTCCGCGGTCGAGAACCGTGTCGTCGCTCTGGTCGCCGCCACCACCGAGAACCCCTCGTTCTCGGTGGTGGCTCCGCTGCTCTCGCGGTCGCTGATCCTGCAGCTGCAACCCCTCGACGCCGATGCGGTGCGCACGCTGGTCCGCCGCGCCATCGACGACCCTCGCGGACTAGCCGGCAAGGTCAGCGTCACCGACGAGGCTGTCGACCTTCTGGTCGCGCTGTCGGCCGGCGACGCCCGCCGGGCGCTGACCGCGCTCGAGGTCGCGGCCGAAGCGGGGGAGGCCGTGACGGTCGAGACCATCGAGCAGTCCCTGGACAAGGCCGCCGTCCGCTACGACCGCGACGGGGATCAGCACTACGACGTGATCAGCGCGTTCATCAAGTCCGTCCGCGGATCCGATGTCGACGCCGCACTGCACTATCTGTCCCGGATGCTGGTCGCGGGCGAGGATCCGCGTTTCGTGGCGCGCCGGCTGATGATCTTGGCCAGCGAGGACATCGGGATGGCCGATCCGACCGCCTTGCAGACCGCCGTGGCCGCAGCGCAGACCGTGCAGTTGATCGGCATGCCCGAAGCCCAACTCACGCTCGCGCACGCCACGGTTCATCTCGCGACAGCCCCGAAGTCCAACGCCGTGACCACCGCGCTGGGGGCGGCGATGGCCGACATCCGGGCGGGTAAGGCCGGTTTGGTGCCGCCGCATCTGCGCGACGGCCACTACTCGGGCGCGGAGAAGCTGGGCAACGCGGTCGGCTACAAATACAGCCACGACGATCCGGACGGCGTTGTGCCGCAACAGTATCCGCCCGATGAACTGGTCGGCGTCGACTACTACAAGCCGACGTCCCACGGCGTCGAGCGGGAGATCGCTGCCCGGCTCGACAAGCTGCGCGCGATCATCCGTCGCAAGCGCTGACCTCGGCCATTGACATAGCTTAAGCGTCGCTCTACCTTGGTATTCAATCATTGAGTTGATCAATCAAAGGGTTGATATTGGAGCGTGATGACGATGCAGACTCTGCGCTCGACCGCGCCTTCTTGGCGCTGGCCGATCCCGTCCGGCGAGCCATCGTGGCGCGGCTTTCGCGGGGGCCGGCCACGGTCAACGAGCTCGCGGAGCCCTTCGAGATCACCAAACAGGCGGTGTCCAAACACATTCAGGTGCTCGAGCACGCCGGCCTGGTCACCAGAACCCGCGAGGCTCAGCGCAGGCCCGTGCACCTGGACCCCGCCGCGCTCGAGCGGCTCACCGCATGGATCGACCGATACCGACTCGACCTCGAACGCAGCTACCGCCGGCTGGATGCCTTGCTGGCTGAGATGACCGACACACCAAAGGAAGGAACCGACACATGAGCAACGCACTGGATCTCACCGCCCCCGTGGACACCCTGGCCATGGAGTTCACCCGGGAGTTCGACGCACCCGTCGACGCCTTGTTCCGCGCACACGCCGAGCCCGACCTGCTCAAGCGGTGGCTCGGCCCGCGCGGACTGGAAATGACGATCGAGGAATGGGAGTTCAAGAGCCACGGCGGATATCGCTACGTGCACAAGGACCAGAGCGGCGCATACGGCTTCAACGGCACATTCCACACCGTGCGGGAAAACGAGTTCATCCTGCAGACGTTCGAGTTCGACGGGGCGCCCGATCAGGTCAACATCGAATACCTGTGGTTCGAGGATCTCGGCGGCGGCCGCAGCCGGTTGCGTGGCCGGTCGATCTGCCCGACCGTCGAGGCCCGCGACGCGCTGTTGTCCTCCGGAATGGAGGGCGGGATGACAGAGGGCTACGAGAAGCTCGACGAATTGCTGAAGACCCTGTGAAAGCCGTGTGGCAGAAGCGATCCCGGCTGCCGGGGGGTGCAGCCGGGATCGCCTGGGTGGTTTGGCTAGCGCAGCACGCCGCCGCGACGGCCGCCCGTCACCCCGGTGCGCCTGCGGCCCATGAGCGCGGACACCAGCGCCACGCCGATCACGGCGACCACGACCTGGCAGAGCAACTCGATCCAGTCGACGCCACTTGTGGCGGTCGGAAGACCCAGCGCCCGGGCAAGCCACGTGCCGATCAGAGCCGAGACGATGCCCACCAGAACGGTGACGATGATGCCGATGGGCTGCCTGCCGGGCAGGATCAGGCGGGCGAGCACGCCGACCACTGCGCCGATGAGAATCGCGGTGATAACGCCGGTGACGGTCATGGTTCCTCCAGGGTCTCGGGGTGCAGCTGACATACCCCGACACCGACGTCAATAAACGGATCGGCGACCGGATCAGACCATTTCCGGGATGCGCAGGTGGGCGAGTACCAGATCGAACTCGCCGACATCGACGATGTCGGCGCCCAGTTCGCGGGTGCGGGCGTTGCGCAGTTCCCTGGCCTGCTCGCGGTTTTCCGCCATGGCTTCACGACTGTCGAACGTTGCCGACGACACGGCGCGCCCCGATTCGGGGTTGATCAGATAGCTGGCGCTGCAGAAGCCGTCCAGTGCCTCCAGGGCCGGCAGCACATCGGTCTTGTAGAACTCGATCGAGCGGGCGATGTGCTCGCGCGGCACCCGCAGCCAGGTGGCCCGGACGCAGGCGCCCTCTGCCGAGCGGTGATCGCGGTGCATGACGCCGATCTGCCACTGATCAACGGTCGCCTCACCGCCGAGGACCTCGGCGGCGCGATCGCGCAGCGGTGCCGCCCGCTCGGCGCTGGTCCGCAACGCGTCCTCGGAGTCCCAGGCGCTGGTCGTGATGCAGTGGCCGGATTCTCGATCCGCCAACAGCGACAAGCCGACGAACCCGTCGATCGCTTCGAGTGCGGGCAGGACCTCGGTCCCGATGAACGCGATGCCGTCGTCGATCGACGAAGGTCGTGCGTGGACGGTGGTGGAACGTGCGTACACGGCCGACCCCCTTTTGCTCGGGGCAGCGCCCCAGCGGCGCCGCCGGACCACTTCCCAGCTTCCTCCTGGGGGGTGGTCGATTCAATGGACGATTCGGCCGAGAAGCCTCGTACGCTCGATGACGTGGATACCGACGTGATCGACATCGAGACCGGCCAGCGCCGCATCATCGACCTCACCGACGAGGTGCGCTCGTTCTGCGGTCGCCGGGGCGACGGCTTGTGCAGCGTCTTCGTGCCGCACGCGACGGCGGGTGTGGCGATCATCGAGACGGGTGCGGGTTCCGACGACGATCTTGTCGAGACCCTCGAGAACCTGCTCCCGCGCGACGACCGCTACCGACACTCGCACGGCTCGCCGGGACACGGCGCCGACCATGTGCTGCCCGCCCTGGTGTCGCCGTCGGTGACCATTCCCGTGCAGGACGGCGAGCCGTTGCTCGGCACCTGGCAGAGCATCGTGCTCGTCGACCTCAACCGTGACAATCCGCAACGCAGGGTCCGGCTGAGCTTCATCGACGGGTGACGTGACGTCGGTGACACCCGACCGAGTCTGAGCTGGGCACTGCCGACGGTGCCCGTTCGTTGTCTTTTCGGCGTGACAACCGCGACCGGTACTGTAGTGCGGTCGAATAGTCGCAGGTATCAGCGAAACTTCAAGGATGTATCAGACGTGCAGACACACGAGATCAGGAAGCGTTTCCTCGATCACTTCGTGAAGGCGGGCCACACCGAGGTGCCGAGTGCCTCGGTGATCCTGGACGACCCGAATCTGCTGTTCGTCAACGCCGGCATGGTCCAGTTCGTGCCGTACTTCCTGGGGCAGCAGGCTCCGCCGTGGAAGCGGGCCACCAGCATCCAGAAGTGCATCCGCACCCCCGACATCGACGAGGTCGGCATCACCACCCGCCACAACACCTTCTTCCAGATGGCGGGCAACTTCTCGTTCGGCGACTACTTCAAGAAGGGCGCCATCGAGTTCGCGTGGACGCTGCTGACCAACCCGGTCGAACAAGGCGGATACGGGCTGGACCCCGAGCGGCTGTGGGCCACCGTCTACCTCGACGACGACGAGGCGATGGCTCTGTGGCAGGAGGTCGCCGGGCTCCCGGCCGAGCGCATCCAGCGTCGCGGGATGGCCGACAACTACTGGTCGATGGGTATTCCCGGGCCGTGCGGGCCGTCATCGGAGATCTATTACGACAGGGGACCCGAGTACGGCGTCGAGGGCGGCCCGATCGCCAACGAAGACCGCTACATCGAGATCTGGAATCTCGTGTTCATGCAGAACGAGCGCGGCGAGGGCACCTCCAAGGAGGACTTCGAGATCCTCGGGCCGCTGCCGCGCAAGAACATCGACACCGGGATGGGCGTCGAGCGGGTGGCGTGCCTGCTGCAGGGTGTGGACAACGTCTACGAGACCGACCTGCTGCGTCCGGCCATCGACCTGATGGCCGCGCGTGCGCCGCGCGGCTACGGGCAGGGCAGCCACACCGACGACGTGCGGTACCGCATCATCGCCGACCACAGCCGCACGGCGGCGATCATCATCGGCGACGGTGTGAGCCCGGGCAACGAGGGCCGCGGCTACGTGTTGCGCCGCCTGCTGCGCCGAATCATCCGCGCCGCGAAACTGCTCGGCGTCGAACAACCGATCATGGCCGACCTGATGACCACCGTGCGCGACGCGATGAGCCCGTCGTATCCCGAACTCGCCGAAGACTTCGACCGCATCCAACGCATCGCCGTGGCCGAGGAAACCGCGTTCAACCGGACGCTGGCCTCCGGCTCGCGGTTGTTCGACGAGGCGGCCGGCGCGACGAAGGCCAAGGGGGCCACGGTGCTGTCCGGCTCCGATGCGTTCACACTGCACGACACCTACGGATTCCCGATCGAGCTCACCTTGGAGATGGCGGCCGAACACGGTCTGTCCGTCGACGAGGAAGGCTTCCGCGGCCTGATGGCCGAGCAGCGCCAACGCGCGAAGGCCGACGCCGCGGCGCGCAAGCAGGCGCACTCGGACCTGTCGGCATACCGTGACCTCGTCGACGCGGGTCCGACCGAATTCACCGGATTCGACGAATTATCCTCCGAAGCAAGGATTCTCGGTATCTTCGTCGATGGTGAGCGCGTGCCCGTCGTCAGCCACGACGGGGGCAGCCCGCCGCCGGACCGCGTCGAGTTGATCCTCGACCGCACACCCTTCTACGCCGAGTCCGGCGGCCAGATCGCCGACGAGGGCACGATCAGCGGATCGGGCGCCTCCACCGCGGCCAAGGCGGCGGTCACGGACGTGCAGAAGATCGCGAAGACATTGTGGTCGCATCGCGTCCACGTGGAGTCCGGCGAGTTCGTCGAGGGCGACACGGTCGTCGCCGCGGTCGACCCGAAGTGGCGCCACGGTGCCACACAGGGGCACTCCGGGACCCACATGGTGCACGCCGCGCTGCGGCAGGTGTTGGGGCCCAACGCCGTTCAGGCCGGCTCGTTGAACAGGCCCGGTTATCTGCGCTTCGACTTCAACTGGCAGGGCCCGCTCTCCGAGGACCAGCGCAGCCAGATTGAAGAGGTGACCAACGAGGCGGTCGAAGCCGATCACGAGGTGCGCACGTTCACCACCGAGTTGGACAAGGCCAAGGCGATGGGCGCCATAGCGCTGTTCGGCGAGCAGTACCCCGAACACGTCCGCGTGGTCGAGATCGGTGGGCCGTTCTCGCTGGAACTGTGCGGCGGCACCCACGTGCACAACTCCGCGCAGATCGGTCCGGTCACCATCCTCGGTGAGTCGTCGGTCGGCTCGGGCGTGCGCCGGGTGGAGGCCTACGTCGGTCTCGAGTCGTTCCGCCATCTGGCCAAGGAACGGGCGTTGATGGCGGGACTGGCCTCGACGCTGAAGGTGCCCTCCGACGAGGTGCCTGCGCGAGTGGCGAACCTGGTCGAGCGGCTGCGGGCGGCCGAGAAAGAGCTGGACCGGTTGCGCCTGGCCAATGCGCGTGCCGCGGCAGCCAATGCCGCCGCCGGCGCAGAACTTGTCGGTAAGGTCCGTCTCGTGGCGCAGCGCATGGCCAGTGGGATGTCGGCCGGTGATCTTCGCACGCTGGTCGGCGATGTGCGCGGCAAGCTGGGCAGCGATCCCGCCGTTGTCGCGTTGATCGCCGAGGGCGAGAACGACAGCGTCCCGTTCGTGGTCGCGGTCAATCCGGCCGCCCAAGACCTCGGATTCCGGGCCAACGATCTGGTGAAGACGTTGGGTGCGGCGGTCGACGGCCGCGGCGGCGGAAAGGCCGATCTGGCACAGGGTTCCGGCAAGGGCGCGGCAGGCATCGACGCGGCGCTGGCCGCGCTCCGCGCAGAGATCGACCGAGGCTAGCGGCGTGGATTCCACACCGGCGGGAGACGATCCGCACGCGCGGGGGACATCAGGCGACCGTCGGCCGGATCGGCCCGGGGAGTCACTGAACCCGCCGGATCCGGGTCGCGGACGCCGGATCGGCATCGACGTCGGCAGCGTGCGGATCGGCGTGGCCGCCAGTGATCCGGACGGCATCCTGGCCACCCCCGTCGAGACCGTCCGTCGCGACCGCACCAACCGGCACATCCGGCGGCTCACCGGGTTGGTCAAGGACCTGGATGTGGTGGAGGTCGTGGTGGGGTTGCCGCGTACGCTCGCCGATCGATCGGGGTCCTCGGCCCAGGACGCCGTCGCGTTGGCCGACGCATTGGCCGAACGGATCGCCCCGACACCGGTGCGACTCGCGGACGAACGACTCACTACGGTGGTGGCTCAACGCTCGCTGCGGGATGCCGGTGTGCGCGCCAGAGGCCAGCGCTCGGTGATCGACCAGGCGGCGGCGGTGGGCATTCTGCAGAACTGGTTGGACCAGCGGCGTGAAGCGGCGCGCACGCGAGGAGCGGATGAGCACGTTGCCGCGCATGGAGAGGTCGGGGATGACTAACCATTGGGGCGGTGAGCGGGCCGAACCGGTTGCGGTGGGCCCGCCGCGGCGCCGGATGACCCGTGCGGAGCGGATCCGGGCCGCGCGCAACCGGCGCAAGCGCCGCGTGGCGGGTGGCTTGGCCGTCGGCCTGCTGATCGTGGTCGCCATCGGCGCGGTGTTCCTGGGTTCCAAGCTGTGGCACTCACTGTTCGGCGGCAACGATTTCACCGGTGAGGGCGTCGCGGATGTCGTGATCCAGGTGCATGACGGCGACTCGACGACCGCGATCGGCAAGACTTTGCAGGAGCACAACATCGTCGCGACCGCCAGCGTGTTCGTCGACGCCGCCGAGGGCAACGACGCGATATCGGCGATCCAGCCGGGCTTCTACAAGATGCGGACGGAGATTCCGGCGGCCAATGCCGTTGCGCGGCTTTCGGATCCGAAGAACCGGGTCGGCAAGCTGACCATCCCCGAAGGGCGCCAGCTCGACGATGTGCGTGATGTCAAGACCAACGCGGTCACCGAGGGCATCCTCACCCTGATCTCCCGAGCGACGTGCGTCGACCTCGACGGCAAGCGGCACTGCGTGTCCGCGGACGCGCTGAAGAACGTGGCGGCGACGGCGGCGCCGGCATCGCTCGGTGTGGCCGACTGGGCCCTCGGCCCCGTCCAGGCGATGGGTGGCGACCATCGCCGCATCGAGGGGTTGATCGCCGCGGGCACGTGGAACATCGACCCGTCGGCCCAGCCACAGGAGATCCTGACGAATCTGATCTCCACCAGCGCAACGCAATACGCCAACGGTGGACTGCTCGAGACGGCCGCGGCCATGGACATGTCGCCCTACGAGATCCTGATCGTCGGCTCACTGGTGCAGCGGGAGTCGACACCGGAGGACTTCTCGAAGGTGGCGCGCGTCATCTACAACCGGCTGGCCGAGAACCGCACGCTCGAATTCGACTCGACGGTGAACTATCCGCTCGACCGCATCGAGGTGGCCACCACCGACGCCGACCGCGCGCAGCACAACGACTGGAACACCTATGTGCGGCCCGGCCTTCCGGCAACCCCGATCTGTTCGCCGAGCACCGCGGCGTTGACCGCTGCGGAGAATCCGGCGCCGGGCGACTGGCTGTACTTCGTCACCATCGACATGCAGGGCACGACGTTGTTCACCCGGGACTACCCGCAGCACCTCGCGAACATCGAGCTGGCCCGGCGCAACGGTGTGCTCGATTCCGCGCGGTGAGCGCAATGGCACGGTGAGTCCGGGCAGGAAGGCGGCGGTGCTCGGCTCGCCGATCGCGCATTCGCGTTCTCCGCAGTTGCATCTCGCGGCGTACCGGGCGCTGGGCCTGACAGACTGGACCTACGAGCGCATCGAGTGCACGGCACAACAGCTGCCGGGCTTGGTCGGTGGGCTGGGACCGGAGTGGGTCGGCTTGTCGGTCACCATGCCCGGTAAGTTCGCGGCGCTGCAGGTCGCCGACGAGCGCACGGCGCGCGCGGAACTGGTCGGCTCGGCGAACACGCTGGTGCGCACCGATACCGGCTGGCGGGCCGACAACACTGACATCGACGGTGTGACGGGCGCTCTCGAGGATGTGTCGGCCACCTCCGGCATCGTGGTCGGCTCCGGAGGCACAGCGCCCGCGGTGGTCGTCGGGTTGGCCGAACTCGGGGTGCAGCGGATCACGGTGGTGGCCCGCAGTCGCGATAAGGCTGCGCCCCTGGTGGATCTGGCCACGCGGTTGGGTGCCGACGGCCGGTGGTGCGACATCGGCGGACCCGAAATCAGCGAGACGGTCGCCGATGCGGACCTGATGGTCAGCACCATTCCCGCCGACGCGGCCGCGACGTACGCATCGACGTTCGCCCGGATTCCGTTGCTGCTCGATGCGATCTACGACCCGTGGCCGACACCGTTGGCGCTAGCGGTGAAAAACGCGGGCGGACGGCTGATCAGCGGCCTGCAGATGCTGCTCAACCAGGCGTTCGCACAGGTCGAACTCTTCACCGGGATGCCGGCGCCGAAAGAGGCGATGCGGGCCGCGCTGCGGGATCGATGATCACCGGTCTGCCGGCGGTGGTGAACCTGATCGCCCGGTCTGGCGTTGGTAAGGGTATGAACTCAGCCGGCAAGGCCGCTCTCTCGGTGACCACGGCCGCGATCCTGTCCGCGACGCCGCCCGTTGCTCATGCCTCGGCCCCGCAATACCTGGGTCAGTGGCAGGCGCCCCACGGCGCGGTGTACGACAGCACCGTGATCGGAGGGCTCTCCGGGATCAGTTACGACGCGGAGCGCGATGTCTACTACACGATCAGCGACGACAAGTCCGACCATGGCAAGGTCCGGTTCTACAGCCTTCGACTGAACGTCTCCTACGGTGGTGTCGACGGCGGTCACTTCGTCAGCAAGCACGACCTGCTCGACGAATCGGGACAACCCTTCCGTCCCAACGACATGTCCGTCCAGCCACCGGTGCTGGCCCCCGATGCTGAGGCGATCGCCTTCGACAGTGCGCGCGAGCAGTTGTATTGGACCTCCGAAGGATTCGTCGCCGACGGTGACGACACCGGCCCGGTGGGACTGTTGCAGCCCTGGATCAGGATCGCCGGCCTCGACGGTACGTATCGCGGGGAATTCGTCATGCCGCCCGGGATCGCCCTGTCGGCCGACGAGACCAGCGGCCCTCGTCCCAACGGGGCGCTCGAGGGGCTGTCGCTCACGCCCGACGGCCGCTACCTGTTCGCGGCCATGGAACACTCGCTGTACCAGGACGGCCCCACCGCAGACGAGCAGACATCCGGGCAGATCCGCATCACGAAGTTCGACGTCGAGTCGAGGACGGCCGTCGCGCAGTACGTCTATCGGGTGGAACGGGCGGCACCGCGAACCGGGAAGAACGGTGTGCCCGACATCCTGGCACTCTCGGAGAGTTCACTGCTCGTCATCGAACGGGCAGCCAATCTTCCCCAAGCCGTCGCGGTGACGCTCTACCGCGCCGATCTCGGCCACGCCACCGACGTGTTGGGGATGCCCTCGTTGAACGAAGCCTCGGTCACACCGATGGCCAAGTCGCTGGCCCTCGACCTCAATGCCCTCGACGAACTCGAGCCGCTCGACAACGTCGAAGGAATCACTCAGGGTCCTGTGCTGCCCGACGGCCGCCAATCCGTCGTCCTGGTCAGCGACGACAATTTCCAGCCGTTCGAAGTGACCCAATTCTTGGCGTTCGCGCTGTAACCACGACCGGGAGCAACACGGTGGGCATGCCGTATCGGTACGACAACCGCGTTCGAGAGTCGGCGCGCGAGTGGCAGACACTTCAACTTGCCGTGTTGGGCTTCGTCGGCCTGTGCGGCGTCCTCACCGGTGATGATTCGGGTCGGAGCCGCCCGCACTGGCTGCAGGAGATCGGCGCTGTGAGCGCGTTCGCCGGTTTCGTGCTGGCTGTCGCGGGAATCTTTCTCGTCGCCACGATCGCGCACCCAGTCATCGGGCAGCCTCGTCTTGGCCCGGCCACCATTTCGCGACTGCGCGTGGGGATCACGCTCACGTTCGCCGCGGCCGCGCTGACCGCGGTGGCGGCGTTGACCTGGTGGTGGCCGCAGCCGCGCAGCGAGGCGCCGATCGCGCCCAAGATAGAGGTGACGACCTCGCAGGGCTCGGTGTGTGGAGTTCCGGTGCCCGGCCGCACCGGAGCGGTCCATCTCGACGCCGAAGGCGAGCGGTTCGTGATCCCGCTGCGACGGTTGCTCGCCATCACTGCCGTCGAGACCTGTTGAGGCGCACCAGGCCACCACACCTAGGTCGAGCGGTTCACCGCAACACCCGCGCTCAAAGAAGTGATGAGCGCGGCGCCGGAACGCCGTTAGCCTTCAGTCGTGGGGGCGGGGGTCTGCGGTGTCGTCGCGCTGGTCTGGCTGGTGACGCTGAGCGTGTTCGACGTCATGCAGCGTCGGCTGCCCAACTGGCTGACCCTGCCGGGCGCGCTGGTGATCGTGGCGGTCGCGTTCGTGGCGGGACGCGGTGTCGCGGCGTTGATCGGCGCCCTGGCACTGTTCCTCGTGTACCTGACCGTGCACCTGCTCGCGCCGACGGCGATGGGCGCGGGGGATGTCAAACTCGCGATCGGTCTCGGAGCGCTGACCGGTTCATTCGGTGTTGACGTGTGGACCCTCGCCGCGCTCACAGCACCGCTGGTAACGGCCACGTGGGCCGTCGTCGCCGTGATGTGCCGTTCGAAAAGCACCGTCCCACACGGCCTGTCGATGTGTCTGGCCGCTACGATCGCCACCGCTCTCGTGGTGACCTAGTGGCAGGGGAACCCGAGAAGATGGCGCGCGTCGTGCACGAACTCGTGGATGTGGGTGTCCGAGCCGAAGATCGAGGTCGCACCCTGGTCGAGCCCGACGAGGTAGAGCACCACCAACGCCAGGAACGCCGTGCCGGTCAACCACGCGGTGGCGGTCAGCGCGCTGGCCTCGATGTGGGTGGCGGTCGCCTCAGTCATGGCTGTCTCCTGTCATACGGGCCGGCGCGGTCAGCAGATGGTGATCGTGAATCACCTTCTCCAGGGCGCTGACCCAATGGTCGTAGTACTGCCAGTCGCCGCGTTCGGTTTCGGGCGTCTCCTCCCACCGCCCGATCATCTCGATCAGGCTCTGCTGGAAGTCGACCCAATCGAAGTGGCGGAATTCCGACAGGGCCAGTGCCAGACCGAACGCCCGGCGCTGCCAGTCGTGATCGAACTGCGGCGCGGCCTGGTCGGTGGTGCAGGTTTCGTGCAGGCTCATGAGACCGGTCCCGCCAGCGCCACACCCATCATCGATTCGGTCGTGACCAGCTCCATCAATTCCTCGTCGGTGAATTCTTCTGTGCCGGAGGGACGTTCGGGGATGACAAACCACCGTGAGTGACCGCTGCTGTCCCACACCTTGATCTCGGTGTCCTCGGGTAGGTCGACGCCGATCTCGGCGAGCACCTTGCGCGGTTCGCGGGCCGCTCGTGAACGGAATACGGGGTCCTTATACCAGTACGGCGGCAGACCGAGCACCGGCCACGGGAAGCACGAACACAGCGTGCAGATGACAAGGTTGTGCACACCGGGCGAGTTGGCCACGGCCTGCAAGTGCTCACCCTCGGCGCCGGCCATGCCCTCGGGCAGCTCGAGTTCGGCGATGGCCGCAGGTGTGTCGACCACGATGCGAGCCGCGAACTCCGGGTCGGTCCATGCCTTCACCACGATCTTGCGACCGTTGAGCGGTGTCATCTCCGATTCGAAGTACGACAACACCTTGTCGACGGTCTGGTTGGTGATCACGCCCTTCTCGATCAGCAGCGATTCCAGTGCGGCGACTTTGGCAGCGCTGGACAGCTCGCGGTCCTCGGGGTAGTGGAACTGGTCACTCATCGCACTCCTTCCAGGTAGGCCTCGAACAGCTCGGCGTAGATGGTCAGCGGACCGTCCTCGGCGCGCTCTCCGAACAGGTCCTGCGGGTCGAACGCGACGATGTAGATCGGCATCGGGTCACCGATGCCGTCGCCCGTGTGGGTGAAGTACGCGTAGTCGCCCTCGAAGATCCGCTCGACGGTGCCGATGCGGCCACGCAGATAGCCGGGTAGGCGGGTGTGGGCGGCGGCGGGCACGTTGGTGATGCGCACGCTGTCACCGACGGCGAACTTCGGATGCGCGACGTCGCGGCGTGGGCTGTCGCCGCGGCGCAGATAGTCGACGACCTGCTCGTCGATCGCCGGCGCCGGATCGGTGAGGGCAGGGGCGGCATCCGCGGCCAATTCCTCCTTGCGCGCGGACAATTCGTCCTCGGTCACGTAGCCCTTGTCGATGAAGAACTGTGTGATGCCGCCCAGCCACTTTTCGTAATAGCGGAACTTGAAGTAGTCGAACGGGTTCATCGCCTCGGCGCCGGTGCGCAGATCGGCCCACGTCCACTCGTCCTTGAACGCGGTCGGCACCGTGTCGATCGGGTACTGCGGAAGCGCGGATCCGAGGTGGTTCGACAGCCCCATCATCGCGACGTGGATACCGAAGATCCGCTTCTCCCACTCTTCGACGAAGACCCGCTTCTCGAAAGCGAGCGGTTCGGGCAGCCCCTCGAGGCCGCCGAGGTAGTGCTGCAGTTTCATTACGCGGGGCTGCCTTCCGTCGTCGGTGCAATTTCGGGGCTTGTGTGGTCGGGTTCGGGCTCGCGGGTCAACACCTTCGCGACGTACTCCGAGAGCAGCCCGAACGAGGCGCCGAGCGCACACGCCGTCGCGGCGACGAGGCCCGGATGCGATATCGACGTCACGGTGATCGCGTTGCCGGTCCCGGCCACCGTGGACACCGTGCTCGCGAAACCGACGACCACCGCCGGCGTCGTCGACAGCAGCGGCACCCAGGACGCCTGCACCATCACCGCGCTGCCGATTCCGACGGCGACCGCGACCGCCACCAGGCTGCCGCCCAACAGATGACCCGCATACAGGCTCGCCGAGGCGATCAGGACACCGGCCAGATTGCTCGTCAGCGATCGCACCCATCCGCCGATTCCACCGCCGACGAAGAAGAACGAGGCCCATGTCAGGAAGACCACCCAGATCGGGACCGTGATCACTTCCGCGGTCAGGGCCACCGCGAGTCCGCCGAGCACACCGATGCTCACCGTCAATGCCGATCTTGAATCCATGGATGAACTGTGCAGCCAATGTGTTTCCGCGATGTGACGGCCATGTTGGATTCGTGACAACGCGGGATCGGCGAACAGCTATTGCATACTCGGGGTATGTTAGTACATACTGCGAGTATGCAAAATGATCTGATGGCTCTATCCGAGCGTTACTTCGCCGCCTGGGCCGACCGCGACCCCGACGCGATCGCCGCTCTGCACACCGAGAACACCTGCTTCTGGACACATCTGGGCGCCGAGCCCGTCGTCGGCCGCGCCGCCGCGCGCGAGGCGTTCGCCGCCGTCTTCGCGCAGTTCCCGGACTTCGCCTTCGAAACCAAACGGGTTCTCTACGGTGAGGCGCACTGGGTGCTGGACTGGACGCTGGTCTCCGGTGGTGTGCGGTTCGACTGCCTGGACCTGGTCACCGTCTCGCCCGACGGGCTGGTTTCGCGCAAGGATTCGTTCATCGACTCCGCCCAGCTGACGGCGACCATGGCGGGGGATCGAGCGTGACCGCGGCAGCGGCCGCTCAGCTGCCCCTCGTCGAGTCCCTGCCGGTGGAGCACCTGTTCGACATGCACGTCAACCTGCAACCGGCACAACCGATCCCGACTGCTACCGGAACCCGGATGACGTTCATCACGACCGGCGGGCACATCGACGGACCGCGGCTGCGCGGTGAGGTGCTTGCCGGCGGCGGTGACTGGCTGCTCGTCGGTGACGACGGCTGCGGCCGGGTCGATGTCCGCGCGACGCTGCGCACCCACGACGGTGTGCTGATCCACTTCGAGAGCGCAGGGATCATCAAGGTGCCGGCCGACGGACTCGACCGGTTGGCGCACGGCGAGGTGCTCGGCTTCGACGAGACCTACGTCCGCACGACACCGAGGTTCGCCACCTCCGACGAGCGATACGCGTGGCTCAGCGAGGTGGTCGCGGTGGGCTACAACATCCTGTCGCCCGGTCACGTCGACTACCGCGTCTACCGAGTGCTGTGAACGACGAACGGCTTGCCCGGCAGTCGAACCGGGTGGTCAACCGCTGGCCGCGTGCGCAGCGGGCGATGGGCCGCGTGCATGCCCGGATCTACCGGGTCAGCGGCGGGCGCCTCGGACGCCGCTGGTTCTCGGGTGCTCCGGTGATGGTGCTCGAGACCACGGGCCGTCGCACCGGTGCGCGGCGCCGCACGCCCGTGCTCTATCTGCGCCACGGTCACGCCGTGGTCGTGCTGGCCGCCAACGCCGGGGCGTCCCACACTCCCGCATGGTGGCTGAACCTGCGTCACGCCGGGACCGGCGTCGTCCAGATCGGCCGGGTTCGCACGTCGGTGCGGCCCCGGGAGTTGACCGGCGTCGAGCGCGAGCAAGCGTGGCAGGCGTTTGTCGGCATGTATCCGCAAGCCGAGTACTACGCGCGCTTCACCGAGCGGCGACTGCCGCTGATCGCGCTCGAACCGGCCGGGTCGTAGCGGTTATCGTTCGGCCGTGACGACGAAGAACGCCAGGCGCACCCAGGCGGAACGCACCGAGGCGACCGTCTCCGCGCTCGTCGACGCGGCGCGCGCGTTGTTCGCCGAGAACGGATACGAGGCGACCTCGCTGGACGCGGTCGCGGCCCGGGCGCGGGTGACCAAGGGCGCCGTCTACCACCACTTCGAGGGCAAGCGCAGCCTGTTCGAGGCGGTGTTCACCCGCGAGGTCGAGCGGATGGCCGTACCGCTGGCCGAGGCCTATCAGCGTGCCTACGCGCGCAAGAAGGATCCGTGGGACGCGTTCGGGGCGGCCTGCCGGGTGTTCCTCGACGAGTGCCTCGACCCCGGGGTGCAGCGGATCGTGCTGCGCGACGCGTTCACCGCGCTGGGCTGGGAGGAGATGCGCCGGCTGGAGACCCCGCTGCTCGACATGATGGAGGCCGCGATCGCCCGCGCGGTCGACGCGGGCGTGATCGCCAAGCGTCCACCCGGACCACTGGCCCACTTCCTGTTCGGGGCCCTGTGCGAGACGGCCATGATCGTCGCGCGGGCAACCGATCAGCGCTCCGCGCACCGCCAGGCCGTCACCGAGCTCGGTCACGTTCTCGGCGGCCTGGTCATCGGCTGATTCGGGGTGAGACGGCCGACGTGGGAAGATGGGACGCGTGTTGCGATGGACCACTGCTGGTGAATCACACGGCCGCGCCCTGGTGGCCGTGGTCGAAGGCATGGTCGCGGGCGTGCACGTCACCTCGGACGACATCGCCGGTCAGCTGGCGCGCCGACGTCTCGGGTACGGCCGCGGCGCCCGGATGAAGTTCGAGCAGGACCAGGTCACGATGCTTGCGGGGGTCCGGCACGGTGTCACGCTCGGCGGCCCGATCGCGATCGAGATCGGCAACACCGAGTGGCCGAAGTGGGAGACGGTGATGGCACCGGATCCGGTCGACCCTGCGGAGCTGGCCGAAAGCGCGCGCAACGCGCCGCTGACCCGGCCCCGGCCCGGGCACGCCGACTATGCGGGCATGCTCAAATACGGTTTCGACGACGCCCGCCCGGTGCTGGAGCGCGCCAGCGCGCGCGAGACCGCGGCGCGCGTCGCCGCCGGCACCATCGCCCGGGCGTTCCTCTCCGAGGCCCTCGGCGTGGAGGTGCTGTCCCATGTCATCTCGATCGGCGGCTCCGACCCCTACGACGGCCCGCCGCCGCAAGCCGGCGACCTCGCGGCGATCGACGCCAGCCCCGTGCGCGCCTACGACAAGGACGCCGAGAAGTCGATGATCGATGAGATCGAGGCGGCCAAGAAGGACGGCGACACGCTGGGCGGCGTCGTCGAGGTCGTCGCGAACGGCCTTCCGGTCGGACTGGGCTCCTTCACCAGCGGTGACAACCGGCTGGACAGCCAACTCGCGGCCGCGGTGATGGGCATCCAGGCGATCAAGGGCGTCGAGATCGGCGACGGCTTTGCGACCGCGCGCCGTCGCGGCAGCGTCGCCCACGACGAGATGTATCCGGGACCGGACGGCATCATGCGCTCGACGAACCGCGCGGGCGGACTGGAAGGCGGGATGACCAACGGCCAACCGCTGCGCGTCCGGGCGGCGATGAAGCCGATCTCCACGGTGCCGCGCGCCCTGGCCACCGTCGACATGTCCACCGGTGAGGAGGCCGTCGCGATCCACCAACGCTCCGACGTGTGCGCGGTGCCCGCCGCGGGTGTGGTCGTCGAGACCATGGTGGCGCTGGTACTGGCGCGTGCGGTGTTGCAGAAGTTCGGCGGCGACTCGTTGACCGAGACGCGCACCAACATCGACAACTACCTGCGGGCGGTCGCCGAACGTGAGCCCTCTCCGCAACGGGTCCAGGCTTCGGGCTGATGGCGCCCCGAGCAGTGCTGGTGGGGTTGCCCGGTTCGGGTAAGTCCACCATCGGGCGGCGGCTGGCCAAGGCGCTCGACCTCTCGCTGCTCGACACCGATGCCGCGATCGAGGAGACCACGGGCCGCACAATCGCCGACATCTTCGCCACCGACGGCGAGCAGGAGTTTCGCCGGATCGAGGAAGAGGTGATCCGCTCGGCGCTGCAGACCCACGACGGCGTGCTGTCGCTGGGCGGCGGCGCGGTGACCACACCCGGTGTGCGCGAGGCGCTGGCCGGTCACACCGTGATCTATCTGGAGATCAGCGCCGCCGAGGGGGTGCGCCGGACCGGCGGAAGCACGGTGCGTCCGCTGCTCGAAGGTGGTGACCGCAGCGAGAAGTTCAAAGCGCTGATGTCCGAACGGGTTCCGCTGTACCGCCAAGTGGCGACGCTGCGGGTCAACACGAACCGGCGCAACCCGGGCGCGGTGGTGCGCTACATCGTGGCCCGCCTCGAGAACCCCGAAACCTCCCACCCTCCGCGACGCAAGCGCCGCTCGCCGTGGCGCAGGGGGCCGTCGCAGCTGACCGCCGAACCCAGTACCGAGGCCCCGCCGTCCCCGGCGGCGGTCGCCGCCCGAAATCCGAAGGCCAACCGTGACTGAGCCCGTGACCATAGACGTCCTCGTCGACCCTGCCTACCCGGTGATCGTCGGCACCGGACTGCTCGGCGATCTCGAACGCGTGCTCGAGGGCAGGCACAAGGTGGCGATCCTGCACCAGCCGACGCTTGCGCAGACCGCCGAGGTCATTCGAAGCACCCTGGCGGACAAGGGGATCGACGCACACCGCATCGAGATCCCGGACGCCGAGAAGGGCAAGGATCTGCCCGTCGTCGGGTTCATCTGGGAAGTGTTGGGGCGCATCGGGGTCGGCCGCAAGGACGCGATCGTCAGCCTGGGCGGGGGAGCGGCCACCGATGTCGCCGGGTTCGCCGCGGCGACCTGGCTGCGCGGAATCGACATCGTGCACGTGCCCACCACGCTGCTCGGCATGGTCGACGCCGCGGTCGGGGGAAAGACCGGCATCAACACCGACGCGGGCAAGAACCTGGTCGGCGCGTTTCACCAGCCGGCGGCGGTGCTCGTCGACCTCGCGACGTTGGAGACGTTGCCGCGCAACGAACTCGTGGCGGGTATGGCCGAGATCGTCAAGGCCGGTTTCATCGCCGATCCGACGATCCTCGACCTGATCGAGGCCGATCCCGACGCGGCGCTCGACCCGACGGGCACCGTGCTGCCCGAACTGATCCGCCGGGCGATCGCGGTCAAGGCCGAGGTGGTGGCCGCCGACGAGAAGGAGTCGCAACTGCGCGAGATCCTGAACTACGGCCACACCCTGGCCCACGCGATCGAACGCCGCGAGCGCTACCAGTGGCGGCACGGCGCTGCTGTCTCGGTGGGGTTGGTGTTCGCCGCCGAACTCGGCCGGCTCGCAGGCAGGCTGGACGACGAAACCGCCGAGCGACACCGCTCCGTGCTCACCTCGCTGGGACTCCCCGTCAGCTATGACCCCGACGCGTTCGGCGAACTGTTGGAAAACATGGCCGGTGACAAGAAGACCCGCGCCGGTGTGCTGCGGTTCGTCGTGCTCGACGGTCTGGGCAAGCCCGGGCGCCTGGAAGGGCCCGACCCGTCGCTCCTGGCGGCGGCCTACGCAGAGATAGGGCGGTGACGTCATGACCCAGACCGTGCTGGTGCTCAACGGCCCCAACCTCGGCCGGCTGGGCCGGCGCGAACCCGACGTCTACGGCAGCACCACCCACGACGAGCTGGCGGCGCTCATCGACCGCGAGGCCGAGACCCTCGGTCTGAAGGCCGTTGTGCGCCAGAGCGATAACGAGGCCGACCTGCTGGGCTGGATTCATGCGGCCGCCGACGCGGGGGATCCGGTGATCATCAACGCCGGCGCGCTGACGCACACGTCGGTTGCCCTGCGCGACGCGTGCAGCGAACTCCGCGCGCCGCTGATCGAGGTGCACATCTCAAATGTGCACGCGCGCGAGGAGTTCCGGCATCATTCGTACCTGAGCGCGGTGGCCACCGGGGTGATCGTCGGGCTCGGGGTGCAGGGTTACCTGTTGGCCCTGCGGTATCTGGCCAGCCTGGGTGAGGATCCGCGTTCGTCGGTGCTGGCCACCGAGTAGCAGATCGCCGTCGAGATCACGGTCGGCAACACGAGGGTGAGCACCAGCACGCAGATGACGATTGCGGGGTTCGGCGCCGTGAGCCAGGCCTCGGGGATGCGGGCCAGGCTGACGGCGAGCCAGGATCCGACGATCGCGAGCACCACGGTGCCGATGGTCGCGAACTTGATCGACCGAAGCTCCAGCAGCGTCGGTTCGGCGGTGTCGGCCAACGACTTCCGCAACGTCCGGGTGCGCAGGTACACCAGCACGAAATCGGCGATGACGAACGCCGCGGCCGCGACGACGATGGCGCCCTCGACCCACACCGCGGGCCGGTGGCCCCACATGAAGCGCAGATAGTCGATCGAGGTCTCGGACACGATCAGCGTCGCGGTCATCGCGGCCGCGAAGGTCAGCCAGCCTCCGAGTTCGGCAAGGAAGCAGTACGCGCGCACGTCGGCGGGGTCCTGGTCGCTCACCTTGTTGACGGCGTGGCTGGCCAGCATCCAGCCGAGCCCGCCGAACAACGCCGCCGCACCCGCGGCCAGCATCCCGGTCGACACCGCACCCTGAGTCCAGGCGATCGCGCAGGTGGCCCGGCGCGATCCGTCGGGCACCTGGGTCCCGGTGATCAAGCTGAACAGGAAGCTGTCGAGCATCAGGACCAGAACGGCCGAGGAGAACAGCGCGAGGGTGTGCACGCCCTCGCGGCTGTTCTTGTCGAACAGCAGGGCGATCGCGGTGATCAGGAAGCCGCCGAGCACCCCGGCGAGCTGTGAGTTCGACGCCGCGGACGACAGCACACTCCATTGGTCGGACGTGCAGAACTCGTCCGGATTCACAGGGGAAACTACAGAGTGCTTGGCCCGGCGCTAGACCCGGTCGTCGCGGGGCGCGGTCTGGGTGGTCTCGTCCGTGCCCGGTTGGCTGACGGCGGCGAACACGTCGGTGTCCGCGCGGTCGTCGTCACCGGCGCGGTGCAGGTGCGGGGTCTGGTCGGCCTTGCGGTCGACGAGCCAGCGGCCGAGCGCCACCCCCGCGAGCGCGAACAGGAACACCAGCAGCGCGGTGAAGGCCGCGAAGGTGGTGAGTTCGTTGACGAGCGCCTCCACGTAGAGCGCCTTGTAGAACAGCGAGATGAACCAGGCCACCGCGCCGCTGACGATCCCGGCGAACAGGCCGGCCAGCAGCCAGATCATCGCCAGGTCTCCGCGGCGGTCCGGGTCCGGATTGGCGCGGGCGTCGGCGCGTCCGTCGACGAACCCCCAGAGGAACACCGCGACGGCGTACAGAACGACCAGCACGACACTGATCAGTCCCGCCTTGGTCTCCCACGCGTTGATCAGCGCGCCCTGCAGCAATCGCACGATCACCATCAGGGCCGCGAACACCAGTCCGCGCAGCAACCACTTACTCATGGGGCCTCACCTTAGCGAGTAGCGTCATCGACCGTGACTATTTCACAGCGCCGGGACCGGCTGCGCGAGCGGCTGGCCGAATCCGGAATCGATGCCATGTTGGTATCGGACCTGGTCAACGTGCGCTATCTGAGCGGGTTCACCGGCTCCAATGCCGCGCTGCTGGTCAAGGCGGATGACGAAACGCCGGTGCTGGCGACAGACGGGCGCTACCGCACGCAGGCGGGGCAGCAGGCGCCCGACGCCGAAATCGTGATCGAGCGGGCCTGCGGACCGCATCTGGCGGGTCGTGCCGCCGCCGACGGAGTGCGCCGGCTCGGCTTCGAGAGTCACGTGGTGACCGTCGATGCGTTTTCGGTCCTGACGAAGGCCGCCGGCGAGCGGACCGAACTGGTGCGCGCCGCCGGGACCGTCGAGGCCTTGCGCGAAGTCAAGGACGCCGGCGAGGTCGCATTGCTGCGGCTGGCATGCGAGGCGGCCGACGCGGCACTGCGGGACCTGGTCGACCGGGGCGGGCTGCGGGCCGGGCGCAGCGAGAAGGAGGTCGCCCGCGAGCTGGAATGGCTGATGCTCGAGCACGGCGCCGACGGTCCGTCGTTCGAGACGATCGTGGCGGCCGGGCCGAACTCGGCGATCCCGCATCACCGGCCCACCGACGCCGTGCTGGCCGCCGGTGACTTCGTCAAGATCGACTTCGGTGCATTGGTGAGCGGCTACCACTCGGACATGACCAGGACCTTCGTGCTCGCGCCGATCGCGGACTGGCAGCACGAGATCTACGCGTTGGTGTCCGCCGCGCAGAAGGCCGGTCGCGAAGCGTTGGCACCGGGAGTCGCGTGCAAGGACGTCGACGCCGCGTCGCGGCAGGTCATCGCCGATGCCGGCTACGTCGAGAACTTCACCCACGGCCTCGGCCACGGCGTGGGGCTGCAGATCCACGAAGCGCCGGGAATCAGCGGCGCGTCCGTCGGTACACTGCTTGCTGGCTCCGCGGTGACTGTGGAGCCCGGTGTCTACCTGCCCGACCGTGGCGGTGTCCGGATCGAGGACACGCTCGTCGTCGGAAACGACACTCCAGACTTGCTCACCCGGTTCCCCAAGGAACTGGCCATCCTCTGACAGGAGTACTACCAACGTGGCAACGACCGCCGACTTCAAGAACGGGCTCGTCCTGGTGATCGACGGCCAACTCTGGCAGATCATCGAGTTCCAGCACGTCAAGCCGGGCAAGGGGCCGGCCTTCGTGCGCACCAAGCTCAAGAACGTCGTCTCCGGCAAGACGGTGGACAAGACCTACAACGCCGGGGTGAAGGTCGAGACCGCGACGGTCGACCGGCGCGACGCGACCTATCTGTACCGCGACGGTACGGATTTCGTGTTCATGGACTCCGAGGACTACGAGCAGCACCCGCTGCCCGAGTCGCTGGTCGGCCGTGCCGCCGGCTTCCTGCTCGAGAGCATGCCGGTGCAGATCGCCTTCCACGACGGCAACCCGCTCTACCTCGAACTGCCGGTGACCGTCGAGCTCGAGGTGACCCACACCGAGCCGGGCCTGCAGGGCGACCGCTCCAGCGCGGGCACCAAACCCGCGACCGTCGAGACCGGTGCCGAGATCCAGGTGCCGCTGTTCATCAACACCGGCGACAAGCTCAAGATCGATTCGCGCGACGGCAGCTATCTGGGTCGGGTGAATGCCTGACCTGGGCGAGCGGAGCGCAGCGGAGCGACGGGGTGAGTGACCTGAGGGGCGAGCGGAGCGCAGCGGAGCGACGGGATGAGTGACCTGAGGGGCGAGCGGAGCGCAGCGGAGCGACGGGGTGAGTGACCGCAAAGGCGATCGGGGAAGGCATCAGGCCCGTAAGCGCGCCGTCGACCTGCTCTTCGAAGCCGAAGCGCGCGGACTCACCTCAGCGGAGGTGGCCGATGCGCGAAATGCGTTGGCCGAGAATCAGTCCGACGTATCGCCACTGAATCCCTACACCGTGACGGTGGCCCGGGGGGTGACGGAGCATGCCGCACACATCGACGATCTGATCGCCGCCCACCTGCAGGGGTGGACGCTCGAGCGGTTGCCCGCGGTCGATCGCGCGATCCTGCGGGTCGCGGTGTGGGAGCTGCTGCATGCCGACGACGTTCCCGAACCGGTGGCAGTGGATGAGGCGGTCGAACTCGCCAAGCAGTTGTCCACCGACGACTCACCGGGTTTCGTCAACGGAGTGCTCGGTCAGGTGATGCTCGTGACGCCGCAGATCCGAGCCGCCGCTGCGGCCGTGCGGGGTGAGGGTAGCGGGAAATAGGTGATGCCCACACCGCAGGATTGGGCGCCGTACACGAGCGTCGACGAAGCGGCCAGGGTGTATCTCCGCGACCCCGAACTCGCGCTCGACCAACTGCGGCCGGTGGTGGACCTGCCGATCATCAAGTCGTTCATCATGTCGCGCGGCTACATCGACGAGCCGTGGGGCGAGGAGGACCAAGCCCTGTGGCAGGAGGTCGTCCTCACCGACGGGCACCGGTTGATCATGTGGCGCGCCGATGACGAGATGTCGTCGACCGACCGCGACCGTCGCGTCCTCAACGCATCGGTGCGCACGATCCTGCTGTCGACGATCACCGATCACGTGCTCACGACCGAGTACGAGGTGCTCGACGACGGCACTCGGCGCCTGTCGGAGGTGAGGTTGCGGATGTACACCCAACTGATCACCCGCGTCCGGCAGAAGTCGGCCACCGAGTCAGACATCTACTGCGAGTCGTTCCGCTACTACAAGTCCGTCGACAACGGTGGGCTCGCTCAAATGCAACGGCTGCTGCAGTTCGGCCGGGTCCTCTCGCGCAGCATGCAATAACCCCAACTTTCGTTCACCGCGATTGTTAATCGGTTGCCGCAGTGCTGGTGGCGCATACGCGTCCATCGGCGCAGTTTCACCTGGTAGCCGCCCGGTGCGGGCGGCGCATTGAACGTCGCCGTTTCGAGGCGATGTCGGGCACCGCGCGACGGCTCGCCCACGCCCCTAGCGTGTTCGGCATGTCGCAGCCCGAGCCGACGCCCCTGCGCCGGCCCCGCGCCGATCGCGCCCGGCAGGTCGCCGATGTGTTGCGCCACCAGATCCACGCGGGCGCCTTCGACGGCGGCCTGCCCGCCGAGCACGATCTGGCGGCCGAGTTCTTCGTGTCCCGCAACACGATTCGCGCGGCGCTCACCGTTCTCAAGAACGAGGGGCTGATCGATCGCGGGCCCAAGGTCGGCACCCAGGTGGCGGTGCGGAAGTACGACCACGGGCTCGACGCGCTGGTGGGGTTGAAGGAGACGTTCAAGGACTACGGCGAGGTTCGCAACGAGGTCCGCGCGGTGCAGCGCCTGTCCGCGCCTCCCGCGGTCGCCCGCAGGCTGCGGCTGCAACCGGGCGAGCAGGTCGTCTTCATCGAGCGGCTGCGTTATCTCGGCGACCTTCCGCTGTCACTCGATCTGACGTACCTGGCCCCCGACATCGGGGCCGAGGTGGTGGCGCGCCCGTTGGAGACCAACGACGTGTTCGCGCTCATCGAACAGGTCAGCGGTCACCGGCTGGGCGCGGCGACACTGGCGCTGGAGGCGGTTTCGGCCGATGCGCACTCCGCGGCGACGCTGCAGGTGCCCGACGGCGCGGCCCTGTTGATGCTCGAACGACTCACCAGTCTCGACGACGGCCAGCCCGTCGACCTGGAGTACATCCGCATGCGCGGTGACCGAATCACCATGCGCGGCAGCCTGATGAGGAGCAACCCGTGACACTGATCAACCAACGCGCCGATGTGCCCGTGACGATCGACGAGTCGTTGTGCATCCAGGGCTGCACGCTGTGCGTCGACATCTGCCCGCTCGACTCGCTGGCGATCAACCCCGACAACGGCAAGGCCTTCATGCATGTCGACGAGTGCTGGTACTGCGGTCCCTGCGCGGCGCGCTGTCCCACCGGCGCCGTCACCGTCAACATGCCCTACCTGATCCGCTGAGGACCCCACCATGGCGAGACCGTTCATCCGCCTGGCCGCGTTGGCCGCCGGGCTCACCGTCGCGGCCTCGGGCTGCGCGCTCGACTCCGCGTCCGATTCCTCCGACGTCGTCAACGTCGTCGTCGGATACCAGTCCAAGACCATCAACACCGTCACCGCCGGCACGCTGCTGCGCGCACAGGGATACCTGGAGCGGCGACTCGGCGACATCGGCGAGCGCACCGGCACCGAGTACCGCGTGACGTGGCAGGACTACGACACCGGAGCGCCGATCACCGCACAGATGGTCGCCGAGAAGATCGACATCGGATCCATGGGCGACTATCCGATGCTGATCAACGGATCCAAGACGCAGGCCAACGAGCGCGCCCGCACCGAGATCGTCTCGGTGACGGGCTACAACCCCAGGGGCGCACTGAACATGGTTGTCGTCAAACCGGATTCACCGGCGCAGACGCTGACCGACCTCGAGGGCCAGAAAGTGTCGGCCAGCGTCGGGTCGGCGGGCCACGGCATGCTGGTGCAGGCGCTGTCGCGAGCGGGCGTGGACCCCACCACCGGGGTCGAGGTGCTCAACCAGCAACCGCAGGTCGGCGCTTCGGCCCTGGAATCCGGTCAGGTACAGGCACTCTCGCAGTTCGTCGCCTGGCCCGGGCTGCTCGTCTTCCAGGACAAGGCCAAGCTGCTCTACGACGGCGCAGAGCTGGACTACCCGACCCTGCACGGGGTGGTCGTGCGGCGTGCCTACGCGGCCGAGCACCCAGAGGTGCTCGATGCGTTCCTGCAGGCGCAGCTGGATGCGACCGAATTCCTCAACGACCGACCGTTGGAGGCCGCGCGGATCGTCGCCGAGGCCAGCGGGTTGCCGCAGGAGGTGGTGTACCTCTACAACGGTCCCGGCGGCACGTCGTTCGACACGACGCTCAAGCCGTCGCTGATCAAAGCGCTCGAAGGTGATGTGCCATATCTGAAGTCGATCGACGACTTTGCCGACCTGGACGTGGCCCGCTTCGTCGAGGACGCTCCGCTGCGCGCCGCATTCGACGAGCGCGGCCTCGACTACGACGAGGCGGTGGCGGCCACGGCCAACCCGTCGCTGATCAAGGGCACCGACCCGGTCTGCAACACCGCGGTGACCGATCCCGCCCAGGCCGGTGAACTGTGGTTGGACGGCGCCGACGCCACGCAACCCGCGGCGACGCCCGCGTGTCTGCTCAAGGCGGTTCGCGAGGCCACCGCCCGCGGGTCGATCATCCGCGCCGCCTACGTGCCCGACACCGAGTTCGGCACCCGCTGGTTCGCCGACAAAGCGATCTGGGTGAAGGACGGCCAAGATTACCGGCCGTTCGCCACCCCCGGCGGTGCGCAGCGGTTCATCGCCGCGCATCCCGGTAGCGCCGCGGTCGACTACGAGCAGGCGTTGGCAGGTGCGGCATGACGACCGTGGCCGACGTGATCGAATCCCCGGTGCGTGTCGAGGCCGCGCCGGTGCGCGACGGGAAGTCGGTGGTCTGGCGCCGCCGGTCGGTACGGGTGGGGTCCGTCGTCGCGGCCGTGGTGCTCTGGCAGGTGTTGACGGCCAACGATGTTCGCGCGTGGCTGCGCTTCGACACCCTCCCGACGGTGACCGAGGTCGCCACCGCGCTCACCGGCCGGCTGGGCACCCAGAACTACTGGCTCGACCTCGGGCAGTCGCTGATCCGGATCCTGACCGGGTTCGGGCTTGCCGCACTCGTCGGTGTCGTCACCGGCATCATGCTCGGCCGATCGACGGTGTTCGCCGACGTGTTCGGACCGCTCGCCGAGCTCGCCCGACCCATCCCGGCCATCGCGATGGTGCCGGTCGCGATCCTTTTGTTTCCCACCGACGAGGCGGGGATCGTGTTCATCACGTTCCTCGCGGCGTATTTCCCGATCATGGTCAGCACGCGTCACGCGGTCCGCGCGCTGCCGACCATCTGGGAGGACTCGGTGCGCACGCTGGGAGGCAGCCGCGCCGATGTGTTGCGCCGGGTCGTGCTACCGGGAATCCTGCCGGGTCTGTTCGGCGGCCTCTCGGTCGGCATGGGCGTGGCGTGGATCTGTGTGATCTCGGCCGAGATGATCTCCGGCCGACTGGGTGTCGGGTACCGGACGTGGCAGGCCTACACGGTTCTCAACTACTCCGACGTGTTCGTCGGCATCATCACGATCGGTGTGCTGGGCTTCACGACGGCCGCCGCAGTCGAACTGATCGGCAGGCGAGCGACGCGCTGGCTGCCGCGCGCCGAGGAGAACATTCGATGACCGTCACCGTCGCCCCCGAGACGCTGCAGGGCTTGCGGCTGCAGCTCGAGGACGTCCGGTTGTCCTACACCGGCGAACCCGTCGTCGACGGCCTGAGCCTCGACGTGCGCCCAGGGGAGATCCTGGTACTCACCGGACCATCAGGGTGCGGCAAGTCGACGGTGCTGCGCGCGCTCACCGGGCTGTTGCGCCCGGACTCCGGCCGAGTGCTCGCCGACGGCGCCGAGGTCGCGACGACGTCGCGCGACAGGGGCATGGTGTTCCAGGACAGCGCTTTGTTGCCCTGGCGCACAGTGCGATCCAACATCGAACTGGCGTTGCAGCTGCGCGGTGTCCCGCGGTCGGGGCGACGCGAACGCGCCGAGCGGTGGATCGATGAGGTGGGGCTTTCCGGATTCGCCGATTACCTGCCCAAGAGCCTCTCGGGCGGTATGCGTCAACGCGTGCAACTGGCGCGTGGGCTGGCGGGTGCACCGCGGGCGGTGATGATGGACGAGCCGTTCGCCGCGCTGGACACCCAGACGCGGGCGGCGATGCAGCGCCTGCTGATTCAGACGTGGCAGGCGCACCCGACCACGATCGTGTTCGTCACCCACGACGTCGACGAGGCGTTGATCATCGGCGACCGCGTCGCGGTGCTGGGCCGGGTGGGCCAACCGCTGCGCGCCCTGGTGGACGTGCCCCAACCGCGGGTCACCGACGCCGTCCGTTCCGAAGCACGCACCGAAATCCTTGCCGCTCTGCATTATTCCTCATGAACATTCCTGAACTCGCCGACACCGTTCGGCTCGACTGTGACGTGCTGGTCATCGGTGGCGGAACCGCGGGCACCATGGCCGCGCTCACCGCCGCCGAACACGGCGCTGCGGTACTGCTGCTGGAGAAGGCGCACGTGCGGCACTCCGGTGCGCTCGCGATGGGGATGGACGGTGTCAACAACGCCGTGATCCCCGGCAAGGCGACACCGGAGGAGTACGTCGCCGAGATCACGCGCGCCAACGATGGAATCGTCAACCAGCGCACCATTTACCAGACGGCGACCCGCGGATTCGCGATGGTGCAGCGGCTCGAGCGCTACGGCGTGAAGTTCGAGAAGGACGAACACGGCGAGTACGCCGTGCGCAGGGTGCACCGGTCCGGCTCCTACGTCCTGCCCATGCCCGAGGGCAAAGACGTCAAGAAGGCGCTGTACCGGGTGCTGCGACAGCGGTCGATGCGCGAGAAGATCCGCATCGAGAACCGGTTGATGCCGGTGCGGGTGCTCACCGACGACACCGGACGCGCCGTCGGCGCGGCCGCGCTCAACTCGCGCACAGGCGAATTCGTCGCCGTCGGGGCGAAAGCGGTGATTCTGGCCACCGGTGCGTGCGGGCGGCTGGGGCTGCCGGCATCGGGCTACCTCTACGGCACCTACGAGAACCCGACGAACGCCGGCGACGGTTACTCGATGGCGTACCACGCCGGCGCCGAGCTGTCCGGAATCGAGTGCTTCCAAGTCAATCCGCTGATCAAGGACTACAACGGACCGGCGTGCGCCTATGTGGCCAACCCGTTCGGCGGCTACCAGGTCAACGCGCTCGGGGAGCGGTTCGTCGACTCCGACTACTGGTCGGGGCAGATGATGGCCGAGGTCAAACGCGAGATCGAATCGGCCCGCGGCCCGATCTACCTGAAGGTCTCGCACCTGCCCGACGAGACGCTCGGCGCGCTCGAGAACATCCTGCACACCACCGAGCGGCCCACCAGGGGCACCTTCCACGCCAACCGCGGGCACGATTACCGCACCCACGACATCGAGATGCACATCTCCGAAATCGGCTTGTGCAGCGGGCACTCGGCCTCCGGGGTATGGGTCGACGAACATGCGCGGACCACGGTGCCGGGACTGTACGCGGCCGGCGATCTGGCGTGCGTCCCGCACAACTACATGATCGGGGCCTTCGTCTACGGCGACCTCGCAGGCGAGCACGCGGCGTCCACGCTCGCCGACGTCGCCCTGCCGGCGGTCCTTCCGCAGGGTCAGCTGCGCGAGGCGCACGACCTCGTCTACCGCCCGCTGCGCCATCCCGAGGGACCGCCGCAGCCGCAGGTCGAGTACAAACTGCGCCGCTTCGTCAACGACTATGTGGCACCGCCGAAGACGGCCACCAAGCTGTCGATCGCCATCGAGACCTTCGAGCGCATGCGCGACGAGATCGGCGAAATGGGCGCCACGACACCGCACGAGCTGATGCGCGCCGTCGAGGTCTCGTTCATTCGTGACTGCGCCGAAATGGCGGCGCGTTCGTCGTTGACGCGCACCGAATCTCGGTGGGGCCTCTACCACGACCGAGCCGACCTGCCGCAGCGTGACGACGAAGGTTGGCGGTATCACCTGAACTTGCGCAAGGATTCCGACGGGTCCATGGTGTTCGTCAAACGGCCCGTGGCACCGTATTTCGTGGCGGTACCCGATCTGGAGCACCTGCCCTCCGATGATCCGGTCACGCATGTCCACCAGCCATCGATCGCTATCGGCCGGGCTCCCACTGACGGCGCATCCCGGATCCGGCGCGCCGCGCCTGCCCAGCCGCCGTCGCCGCGTATCGCCGCGGTGCTCGCGCTCGAGTTGCCGTCGGTTCCGGAGCTGGCCGAGTTCCTTGCCGACGTCGATGCAGGTGTGCGGCGCACCGCGGTGGCCACGCTTGTGGAGCATCTGCCCGATGGATACGAGGCGCCGCTGATCGCCGCATTGGCTGATACCGATGCCGGCGTCCGGCGGACCGCCGCCGACGGGGTGCGCGAGTTGGTCGAGGTGCTGAGCTCCCCGGAATCTGTTGCAGCGCACGTCCAGTCGTCCGATCCGGTGGTGCGCGCGGTGACGATCTACCTCCTGTCGGCGCGTCGTGTGGGTACCGAGGACGTGTATCGTCGGGCCCTCGGCGACGCCGATCACCGCGTGCGGATCGAGGGCGTGCGCGCGCTGGTGTCGGTCGACGACGCCGACGGCGTGGCGGCGGCCGCCGGTGACGACAACCGTGAGGTCCGCATCGCGGCGGCCAACGGACTGGCGACGCTCGGCACGGGCGCCGACGCCGTGCGCCGGTTGGTGCGTGACACCGACCCGCTGGTCCGTGCGGCGGCGCTCTCAGCGCTCGGCGCGGTCGGGTGGGGCGGCGATGACGAGCCGGGTGTGCGCGAAGCGCTCACGGCGCCGGCCTGGCAGGTACGCGAAGGCGCGGCGCGCGCCCTTGCGGGCGCCGCACCGGCCGTCGCCGTTCCGGCGTTGTCGGGGGCGCTGACCGATCAACACCTCGACGTCCGCAAGGCCGCGGTGCTCAGCCTGAGCCGTTGGGTGGCCTCCGAACAGGCGGCGCGGGACGCATTGGAGATCGCGCTCAAAGACGGCGACGCCGACGTACGTGCCTACGCCCGGCAGGCCTTGGCGCGCGCGGGCTACGACACGGACATCGCCGGATAATCCGGCAGCTCGATCGAATCGGCCGTCGTGAACCACAGCCGTGCGGCCACCGGCCGAAACGGCCAGCGCTGCATCCATTTCATCACCGCCGCGTTGACCGCGATATCGGACTCCGACATCGGTGCGTACCGGTCGATCGTGTTGTTCAACTTCTGGCAGGTGTCGACGTATGGGCGCATTCGCGACTCGTATCGCGCCAGTGCGTCGGGCAGGCCGTCGGCCTCGAACGAACTCGCCGGCCCCAGTTCACCCGCGAGAAGATAGGCGCCGACCAGGGCAAGGCTCGTGCCCATACCCGACAGCGGCGATGCGCAGTATCCGGCATCACCGACCAGGGTGACGCGTCCGGTCGACCAGGACGGCATGTGGATCTGGGCGAAGGAGTCGAAGTAGAAGTCGTCGGCTTCGTGGGCGGCGGCCAGCAGCGCGTCGCATTCCCACCCGGCGCCTGCGAACCGCTCGGTGAGGATCTTTCGCTGTTGGTCGAGGTCGTGCCGGTCGTACTGGATGGGTTCGGACCGAAAAGCCAGGCCGGCCTTGGCGATTGCGGGATCGTGGGAGGGGCGCATCGAGGCGTTGAGGCCGCCGGGAGCCTGGTAGAGCAGATACCAACCGTCGAGTCCGACGCTGTCGGGTGCGGAGAACCACGCGTTGTATCCGCCGATCGGCTTGACGAACTGGTCTTCGGGACCGAAAGCCAGGCGGCGCACCGCCGAATGCGGACCGTCGGCGCCGACGACGAGGTCCGCGTGCAGCACGGTGCCGTCGGTCAGCGTCGCTTCCATTCCCGCGTCGCCTTCGTGGAGTTCGGAAATCCGCTGTCCGAAACGGTATTCGACCGAGTCCCGGGTGGCCTGGTACAGCACGTCCACCAGATCGCCGCGCAGGATTTCCAGCTTCGACACCAGACCGTTGCCGCCGAACGCCGTCACCGCCATCTCGGCACGTCTGCTGCCGTCTGAACGCACCCAGGCCGCACCGCGTTGCTCGAGCGCGCGGGCCCGCATCTGGTCGATCAAGCCCATGCGCTCGACGACGTCGCCGCCCGCGCCCCGAAGATCGACCGTCTGGCCGCCGGGCCGGACACCCGGCGCGACCTCCACGACGATGACGCGATATCCGTTGCGCGTCAACCAGAACGCCAACGACGGCCCGGCGATCCCGGCACCACTGATCAGGACGGTCTGCTGGGTCACCCCGCCAGACTAAACGGTCAGATGTCGAGCGCCTGGTAGGTCCGGCGGACGAATTTCGGCTGGGCGCTCTGCAGTTTGGCTATCGATGTGTTGCCAGCGATCGCGGCCATGTCGACATTGATGTCGGGCAGGTTCTGGATCAGGTAGATCAGGATCAGGTTTGCCGACGGGTCGGCCTGCCACCAGGTGCCGTAGGCGCCGGGCCAACTGAACGTGCCCAGCCCGCCGGGTCCGAACAGCGGACGGGATTTCACGGGATCGGTCACCACCGACAGGTTCAACCCGAATCCGCGGCCCACCCAGAACGGCGCGCCGAGGAAGTTCTGGCGCTTCTGCTCATCGGTCAGCCGGTCAGTGCGCATCAGTCGCACGGATTCCTCGGACAGCACCCGGACCCCGTCCAGCGTGCCGCCGCCCAGCAGCATCTGCGCGAAGCGCAGGTAATCGTCGACGGTCGACCACAACCCGGCACCGCCGGTGCAGAACGGCGGATCGGTGATCGGCGCGGGCCCCATCACGTCGTGCTGCAGGGTGTTGTCCTTGTCGAGCTTGTACATCGTCGCGGCGCGGTGTCGTCGCGACGTGCCCACCGAGAACCCGGTGTCGGGCATCTGCAGCGGCTCGAAGATCCGTTCGCGAAGGATGTCGGACAGCGGTTTGCCCTCGATCCGCGACATCGCGATGCCCAGCACGTCGGTGGCATGGCTGTAGGTGAGCCGGTCGCCGGGCTGGTGCACCAGCGGTAGGGCGGCAAGCTCGGCGAGCCAGCGGTCCTGATCCTGGCGGAACGACATTCGGCCGTACGCGCGGCTCAACGGACCCAACACCGAGAACGCATAGGCCAGGCCGCTGCGGTGCGTCATCAGGTCGTCGAATGTGATGAGGCGCCGGGCGGGCGTCGTCTTCTCGAGGTCACCCTGCGGGTCGACAAGAACGTACATGTCGGCGAGTTCGGGGACCCACGTGGCGATCGGGTCGGTGAGCGCGAAGCGGCCTTCCTCGAGAAGACTCATCGCGGCCGCGACCGTCACCGGTTTGGTCATCGAGGCGATGCGGAAGATCGTGTCCCGCTGCATCGGTAGTCCGGCGTCGACGTCGCGGTGCCCCAACTCGTTGACCTGGAGTACTTCACCGGCGTGCCACACCAGGGTCACCGCCCCGGCGAGGAGCCCGGCGTCGATCGCCTCGCGGATGGACGCGTGGTTGCCGTCGAGTTTCATCGCGGCAAGCCTACTGACGCGCCGGTGCGGGCAGGCCCCTTCGTGGCGCGACCGGACCGCCGCTGTCCGGGTGCTAAGCTTCCCCGCAGTTTCGACGTCCTTTAAGGAGCCGTCCAGAGAGGCGGAGAAGGAGGTCAGAGTCGCTTGGGCGCGCATGAAGGCTCGTCGGGCACCGACCGGGAGCTGATGTCCGCAGCGGACGTCGGCCGCACCATCTCCCGCATCGCCCACCAGATCATCGAGAAGACCGCACTCGACGGTGCCCCCGGCGATGCCAAGGCCCCCCGTGTCGTCTTGCTCGGCATCCCGACCCGCGGCGTGACGTTGGCCACCCGGCTCGCCGAGAAGATCAAGGAGTTCTCCGGCGTCGTCGTCGCGCACGGCGCGCTGGACAACACGCTGTACCGCGACGACCTCGACTTCAAGCCGCCCCGCGCCCTGGAGGAGACCTCGATTCCCGAGGGCGGGGTCGACCAGGCCCTGGTCATCCTCGTCGACGACGTGCTCTACACCGGCCGCTCGGTGCGCGCGGCGCTGGATGCACTGCGCGACATCGGCAGACCGAAGGCGGTGCAACTGGCGGTGCTGGTCGACCGCGGTCACCGGGAGCTGCCGCTGCGCGCCGACTACGTGGGCAAGAACGTGCCCACCTCCCGAAGCGAGAACGTCAAGGTCCGGTTGGTCGAAGACGATGGCCACGACCGTGTGTCCATCGCGCCGTACGGAGGTCCGATCAGGTGAAGCATCTGCTCTCGGCGGCGGATTTGTCGCGCGACGATGCGCTGGCGATCCTCGACAACGCCGACCATTTCAGCCAGGCCCTCCTCGGTCGCGAGGTCAAGAAGCTGCCCACCCTGCGTGGCCGCACGATCATCACGATGTTTTACGAGAACTCGACCCGCACCCGGGTCTCCTTCGAGGTCGCGGGCAAGTGGATGAGCGCCGACGTGATCAACGTCAGCGCCTCGGGATCGTCGGTGTCCAAGGGCGAGTCGCTGCGCGACACGGCCTTGACGCTCCGCGCCGCGGGAGCCGATGCGTTGATCCTGCGCCACCCCGCCTCGGGAGCACCGCAGCAACTCGCCGAGTGGACGGCCACCCAGGACGGGCACGGTCCTGCGGTGATCAACGCCGGCGACGGTACCCACGAGCATCCCACCCAGGCGCTGCTCGACGCGTTGACCATGCGTCAACGCCTCGGCGACATCGAGGGCAAGCGGGTGGTGATCGTCGGCGATGTGCTGCACAGCCGGGTCGCCCGCTCGAATGTGCTTCTGCTGCACACCCTCGGCGCGGAGGTGGTGCTGGTCGCACCGCCGACGTTGCTGCCGGTCGGGGTCGCTGACTGGCCGGTCACGGTGTCGCACGACCTCGACGCCGAACTGCCGCTGGCCGACGCGGTGCTGATGCTGCGGGTGCAGGCCGAGCGCATGAACGGCGGGTTCTTCCCGTCGGCGCGGGAGTACTCGGTGCTCTACGGCTTGTCCGAGAAGCGCCAGGCGTTGCTTTCGGGCAATGCGGTGGTGTTGCACCCCGGCCCGATGGTCCGGGGTATGGAGATCGCGTTCTCCGTCGCTGACTCACCGCAATCAGCTGTGCTGCAACAGGTTTCGAACGGCGTGCATATCCGGATGGCGGTGCTGTTCCACCTGTTGGTGGGCGCCGAGAAGGAGGCCATCAGCGCATGAGCACGCTGATACGAGGGGTCCGGCTCTACGGCGAGGGCGATCCCGTCGACGTCCTGGTGTCCGACGGGCAGATCGCCGATATCGGTGCGGAACTTCAGATTCCCGACGATGCCGACGTCGTCGACGCCACCGGCCAGGTGCTGCTGCCCGGCTTCGTCGACCTGCACACCCACCTGCGAGAGCCGGGTCGCGAGTACGCCGAGGACATCGAAACCGGTTCGGCCGCAGCGGCTCTGGGTGGCTACACCGCGGTGTTCGCGATGGCCAACACCAACCCGGTGGCCGACAGCCCGGTGGTGACCGACCACGTCTGGCAGCGAGGTCAGCAGGTGGGCTTGGTCGACGTGCATCCCGTGGGCGCGGTGACCGTCGGGCTGGCGGGTACCCAGCTCACCGAGATGGGCATGATGGCCGGCGGTGCGGCACAGGTGCGGATGTTCTCCGACGACGGCATCTGCGTGCACGATCCGCTGATCATGCGCCGCGCGCTCGAATACGCCACCGGGCTCGGCGTGCTGATCGCCCAACACGCCGAGGAGCCGCGACTCACGGTCGGCGCGGTGGCCCACGAGGGTCCCAACGCCGCGAGGCTGGGGCTGACCGGGTGGCCGCGCGCGGCCGAGGAGTCGATCGTCGCGCGCGACGCACTGCTGGCACGCGACGCCGGCGCGCGGGTGCACATCTGCCACGCCTCCACCACCGGAACCGTCGAGATCGTGCGATGGGCGAAATCACAGGGGATCTCGATCACGGCGGAGGTGACCCCACACCACCTGCTGCTCGACGACGAACGGCTGGCCACCTACGACGGGCGTTACCGCGTCAACCCGCCGCTGCGTGAAGCCTCGGACGCACGGGCGCTGCGCCAGGCGCTGGCGGACGGGATCATCGACTGTGTGGCCACTGATCACGCCCCGCATGCCGAGCACGAGAAGTGCTGCGAGTTCTCCGTCGCCCGTCCGGGCATGCTCGGATTGCAGACCGCGCTGTCGGTGGTGGTGGAGACGATGGTGCGGCCGGGGCTGCTGACCTGGCGGGACGTCGCGCGCGTGATGAGCGAGCGGCCCGCCGAGATCGGCGGGCTACCCGATCAGGGCAGGCCACTGGAGATCGGCGAGCCGGCCAACCTGACCGTGGTGGACCCCAACGCGACGTGGACCGTCGAAGGTTCCGCTCTGGCCAGCCGCTCGGCCAACACGCCGTACGAGGCGCTCGAACTGCCCGCGGCGGTCACGCTGACGTTGTTGCGCGGGAAGGTGACTGCGCGGGACGGGAAGTGTCCGGCGTGAACTTCGAGCGAGTAGCGCAGGCGGATCGCGCATGAACACCGGTACGCTCGTCGCATCGCTGGTCATGGCCGCCGTCGTGGCCGTGCTGATCGCGGTGCTGATCCAGGCGATGATCCGCGGATGGCGTCGTCGCGCAGAGCGCCAGGCCGAACTGATCGGCACGTTGCCTGCGCTTCCCGACACCGTCGGGCCCGCGATCGTGCCCGCCACCAAGGGCCTGTACGTCGGCAGCACGCTGGCCCCCCATTGGAACGACCGAATCGTGGTCGGCGACCTGGGCTTCCGCGCCAAGGCCGTCCTGACCCGTTACCCCGAAGGAATCATGTTGCAGCGCAGCGGCGCCCGGCCCATCTGGATCCCCGACGAGGCGATCACCGAGATCCGCACCGAGCGGGGGATCGCGGGCAAGGCGATGACGCACGAAGGCATTCTCGCGATCCGGTGGCGGTTACCGTCGGGCACCGAGATCGATACCGGGTTCCGCGCCAACGACCGCCGCGAGTACTCGCACTGGGTGGAACAGGAGGCGGCGTGAGGGGAACAGGCAAGGCCGTTCTTGTGCTCGAGGACGGCCGCGTCTTCACCGGCACGACGTTCGGCGCGGTCGGGCAGGCGCTCGGGGAGGCGGTGTTCTCCACCGGTATGTCGGGTTATCAGGAGACGCTCACCGATCCCAGCTACCACGGGCAGATCGTGGTCGCGACGGCACCGCAGATCGGCAACACCGGATGGAACCACGAGGACGCCGAGAGCCGCGGCGACAAGATCTGGGTGGCCGGTTACGCGGTGCGCGACCCCTCGCCGAGGGCCTCGAACTGGCGGGCCACCGGCACGCTCGACGAAGAACTCGAACGTCAGGGCATCGTCGGCATCGCGGGTATCGACACCCGCGCGGTGGTGCGCCACCTGCGCAGCCGGGGGTCGATGAGGTCCGGGTTGTTCTCCGGGCCGGCGCTGGCCGACCCCGACGAACTGCTCGAGCGGGTGCGCAGTCAGCCCGGCATGCTCGGCGCCAACCTGGCCGGAGAGGTCAGCACCGACACCACGTACATCGTGGAACCCGAAGGGCTGCAACGGTTCACGGTCGCCGCCATCGACCTCGGCATCAAGACCAACACCCCCCGCAATTTCGCGAGGCGCGGTATCCGCAGCCACGTGCTGCCCGCGTCGGCGACCTATGAGCAGATCGCCGACCTGAAACCCGACGGCGTGTTCTTGTCCAACGGCCCCGGCGACCCCGCCACCGCCGACCACATCGTGTCCGTCACCAAAGAGGTCCTCGGCGCGGGTATCCCGCTGTTCGGCATCTGCTTCGGCAACCAGATCCTTGGCCGTGCGCTGGGGCGCTCGACGTACAAGATGGTGTTCGGCCACCGCGGGATCAACGTGCCGGTGATCGACCATCAAACCGGTGCTGTCGCGATCACCGCGCAGAACCACGGTTTCGCCCTCGAGGGCGAGGCGGGGGAGCGCTTCGACACCCCGTTCGGCGAGGCGATCGTCAGCCACACATGCGCCAACGACGGCGTCGTCGAGGGCATCAAACTCGTCAGCGGGCTCGCCTTTTCGGTGCAGTACCACCCGGAGGCCGCGGCGGGACCGCACGATGCGAACTATCTGTTCGACCAGTTCGTCGACCTGATGGCAGGGGAGAACAAGTGACGTCGTCCGCGGTGAGCGACCGCTATTGTACGGATGGGCGCGGCGTGTCGTGTGCAGACACGGTCGCTCGCGAAAGTGGGGCGATAGATGCCTAAGCGCAGCGACCTCAACCACGTCCTGGTGATCGGCTCCGGGCCGATCGTGATCGGTCAGGCCGCCGAGTTCGACTACTCCGGCACCCAGGCGTGCCGGGTGCTGCGCGCCGAGGGGTTGCAGGTCAGCCTGATCAACTCGAACCCGGCGACCATCATGACCGACCCTGAATACGCCGACCACACCTACGTGGAGCCGATCACGCCGGAGTTCGTCGAGCGGGTGATCGTGCAGCAGGCCGAGCGCGGCAACAAGATCGACGGCCTGCTGGCCACGCTGGGCGGCCAGACGGCGCTGAACACCGCGGTCGCATTGTCGGAGTCGGGTGCGTTGGCCAGGCACGGCGTGGAGCTGATCGGCGCGGACTTCGAGGCCATCCAGCGCGGCGAGGACCGGCAGCGGTTCAAGGACATCGTCGCCAAGGTGGGCGGCGAATCCGCCCGCTCCCGCGTGTGTTTCACGATGGACGAGGTCCGCGAGACGGTCAAGGATCTCGGCCTGCCGGTGGTGGTGCGTCCGTCCTTCACGATGGGCGGGCTGGGCTCGGGCATGGCGTACTCCGCCGAGGACGTCGACCGCATGGCCGGCGACGGGCTCGCGGCCTCACCGAGCGCCAACGTGCTGATCGAGGAGTCGATCTTCGGCTGGAAGGAATACGAACTCGAGTTGATGCGGGACGGCCGCGACAACGTGGTCGTGGTGTGCTCGATCGAGAACTTCGACCCGATGGGTGTGCACACCGGCGACTCGGTCACCGTCGCGCCGGCCATGACGCTCACCGACCGCGAATACCAGACCATGCGCGACCTGGGCATCGCGATCCTGCGCGAGGTCGGCGTCGACACCGGCGGCTGCAACATCCAGTTCGCCGTCAACCCGGCCGACGGTCGCTTGATCGTGATCGAGATGAACCCGCGGGTGTCGCGGTCGAGTGCGTTGGCGTCCAAGGCGACCGGCTTCCCGATCGCCAAGATCGCGGCGAAGCTGGCCATCGGCTACACGCTCGACGAGATCGTCAACGACATCACCAAGGAGACCCCGGCCTGTTTCGAGCCGACGCTCGACTACGTCGTCGTCAAGGCCCCCCGCTTCGCGTTCGAGAAGTTCCCCGGCGCCGACGGCACGCTGACCACCACCATGAAATCGGTCGGCGAGGCGATGTCGTTGGGACGCAACTTCATCGAAGCGCTCGGCAAGGTGATGCGCTCGCTGGAGTCCGGGCGCGCCGGGTTCTGGACCAAGTCCGACCCCGACGAGGACACCATCACCGTCGACGAGTTGTTGGCGCGGCTGGGCACCCCCTCGGACGGACGCCTCTACGACCTGGAGTTGGTGCTGCGCAAGGGTGCGACCGTCGAGCAGGTCTCGAAGGCCTCCGGGGTCGACCCCTGGTTCGTCGAGCAGATCGCCGGGCTGGTCGCGCTGCGCACCGAAATCGTCGATGCGCCGGTGCTCGACGCCGACCTGCTGCGGCGCGCCAAGTACCACGGGCTGTCCGACCGCCAGGTCGCCGCGCTGCGACCCGAACTCGCCGGTGAGGTCGGCGTGCGGGCGCTGCGCCAGCGGCTGGGCATCCACCCGGTGTTCAAGACCGTCGACACGTGTGCCGCCGAGTTCGAGGCCAAAACCCCGTACCACTACAGCAGCTATGAGCTCGACCCCGCCGCCGAGACGGAGGTCGCGCCGCAGACCGAGAAGCCCAAGGTGCTGATCCTCGGCTCGGGCCCCAACCGCATCGGGCAGGGCATCGAGTTCGACTACAGCTGTGTGCACGCCGCAACGACGTTGAGTCAGGCCGGCTTCGAGACGGTCATGGTCAACTGCAACCCCGAGACGGTGTCCACCGACTACGACACCGCCGACCGGCTCTACTTCGAGCCACTCACCTTCGAGGACGTGCTCGAGGTGTACTACGCCGAATCCGTCTCCGGCGCAGGCGGTCCCGGTGTCGTCGGCGTCATCGTTCAGCTCGGCGGCCAGACGCCGCTCGGACTGGCCGAACGCCTGCAGAACGCCGGCGTCCCGATCGTCGGGACCAGCCCCAAGGCAATCGATTTGGCCGAGGACCGCGGCGCGTTCGGCGAAGTGCTGACCAACGCGGGCCTTCCCGCACCGCGATTCGGCCTGGCCACCAGCTTCGAACAGGCTCGGCGAATCGCCGCCGAGATCGGTTATCCCGTGCTGGTACGACCGTCCTACGTGCTGGGCGGTCGCGGCATGGAGATCGTCTACGACGACGAGACCCTGCAGGGCTACATCACCAGGGCCACCGAACTCTCACCCGAACATCCCGTGCTGGTGGACCGGTTCCTCGAGGACGCCATCGAGATCGACGTCGACGCGCTGTGCGACGGTTCCGAGGTCTACATCGGCGGCATCATGGAACACATCGAGGAAGCCGGTATCCACTCCGGCGACTCCGCGTGTGCCCTGCCGCCGGTGACGTTGGGCAGCAGCGACATCGAGGCCGTGCGGCGTGCCACCGAAGCGATCGCCCACGGTATCGGCGTGGTGGGCCTGCTCAATGTGCAGTACGCGCTCAAGGACGACGTGCTCTACGTGCTGGAGGCCAACCCCCGCGCCAGCCGCACGGTGCCGTTCGTCTCCAAGGCCACCGCGGTGCCGCTGGCCAAGGCGTGCGCGCGGATCATGCTCGGAGCCACGATCGCCGAACTGCGCGAGGAAGGCGTGCTGGCGCGCACCGGGGACGGCGCGAGCACCGCCCGCAACGCTCCGGTCGCGGTCAAGGAAGCGGTCTTGCCGTTCAACCGGTTCCGCAAACACGATGGCACGCAGATCGACTCGCTGCTGGGCCCGGAGATGAAGTCGACGGGCGAGGTGATGGGTATCGACCACGACTTCGGAAGCGCTTTCGCCAAGAGCCAGACCGCCGCCTACGGGTCCCTGCCGCTCGAAGGCACGGTGTTCGTTTCGGTGGCCAACCGCGACAAGCGTTCGCTGGTGTTCCCCGTCAAACGGCTCGCCGATCTCGGGTTCCGGGTCCTGGCCACCGAGGGTACCGCGGAGATGTTGCGGCGCAACGGGATCCCGTGTGAAGAGGTACGCAAGCACTTTCAGGAGCCGAGCGCGGACAGGCCGGCCTCCTCCGCCGTCGACCTGATCAAGGCCGGCGAGGTGGACATGGTGATCAACACCCCGTACGGCAACTCGGGTCCTCGCGTCGACGGATACGAGATCCGCTCGGCGGCAGTGGCGAACAGCATCCCGTGTGTGACGACGGTGCAGGGTGCGTCGGCGGCGGTACAGGGCATCGAGGCCGGGATCCGCGGCGACATCGGCGTGATGTCGCTGCAGGAACTGCACAGCGTGCTGGGGACGTGACGGGTTTCGGCCTGCGGTTGGCCGATGCAGTGGCCCGGCGCGGACCGCTGTGTCTGGGCATCGATCCGCACCCGGAGTTGATGCGCGCGTGGGGACTCAACGCTGACGTCGACGGTTTGCGCCGCTTCTGCGACGTGTGCGTGACCGCGTTCGCCGATTACGCCGTCGTCAAACCACAGGTCGCGTTCTTCGAGGCGTACGGCGCCGCCGGGTTCACGGTGCTGGAGACCACCATCGCCGCGCTGCGCGAGGCGGGAGTGCTGGTGCTCGCCGACGCCAAACGCGGCGACATCGGCTCCACGATGGCCGCGTACGCCGCCGCGTGGGTGGGTGATTCGCCGCTGGCGGCCGACGCGGTGACCGCATCGCCTTTCCTGGGCTTCGGCTCGCTGCAGCCGCTGATCGAGACGGCGACGGCCAACGACCGCGGAGTGTTCGTCCTCGCGGCCACCTCGAATCCCGAAGGCGCGTCCGTACAGCGTGCCGATGCCGGGGGCCGCACCGTCGCGCAATCGATCGTCGACGCCGCCGCGGCGGTCAACCGCACCGTCTCCGCTCGACCCGGCCCGGTGGGTGTCGTGGTCGGGGCCACGCTGGCCGAACCGCCCGACGTCAGCGCGCTCGCCGGACCGGTTCTGGTCCCGGGTGTCGGCGCCCAGGGTGGGCGTCCGGAGGCGTTGAGCGGGTTCGGAGGGGCCCAGCCGGGCCAGTTACTGCCCGCGGTGTCCCGCGAGGTGCTGCGCGCGGGGCCGGACGTGGGCGCGGTGCGCTCAGCGGCGGGCAAAATGCGGGACGCGGTCGCCTACCTGGCCTGACGCACTCGCAGGCGATGTAACACGGGCAACGCCAGTCTCTGTTGTCACAGAAGTCACAAACTGGCTGGTCGCGACACGCCCGAAAGCTGATGACCAGCGAAAATTTTCTTTTTCCGCGGCGTGGGCGCGTCGAAGTGTGGCGCAGGTCACGCGCTGAGCGCCCGATCAGCGCTGCGGCGCCATCCGAATTGCCTTGATATGCAGGCGGTTCCGGCGGGACAAAACGAGATTTGGCCGCTTCTGGCCGCGAAACGCCGTGGGCGCGTGCCCGGCGCTACCGCCCGACACGCTGGGCTTTTGACGCCGTAACCAGGGGGTGGGGTTCGCATTCGTCAGCCTGCGTGGGTACGGTCGTCGTCGCTGGCTGTTTGAGGATTTTCCCTAATCAGCCGAGGCATGGAAATTGATGGTGATGAGACGGAGGAACCCGTGGCCCTTCCCCAGTTGACCGACGAACAGCGCGCGGCCGCGTTGGAGAAGGCTGCCGCCGCACGTCGAGCCCGAGCCGAATTGAAGGACCGGCTCAAGCGCGGCGGCACCAACCTCAAGCAGGTGCTCAAGGACGCCGAGACCGACGAGGTCTTGGGCAAGATGAAGGTTTCGGCGCTTCTGGAGGCGTTGCCCAAGGTCGGCAAGGTCAAGGCGCAGGAGATCATGACCGAACTCGAGATCGCCCCGACCCGCCGCCTGCGTGGCCTCGGCGATCGTCAGCGCAAGGCGCTGCTGGAAAAGTTCGACCAGTCCTAGGCGCATAAGTTGAGCGCCGGCCGAGGGGCCGGCCGGGTAGTCGTGCTGTCCGGCCCCTCTGCCGTCGGGAAGTCGACCGTCGTTCGCTGTCTGCGCGAACGCGTTCCCGACCTGCACTTCAGTGTGTCCGTCACCACCAGGGCCCCGCGCCCGGGGGAAGTCGACGGCGTCGATTACTCGTTCGTGACCCCTGACGATTTCGATGAACTGATCGCCGACGGCGCATTGCTCGAGTGGGCGGAGATCCACGGCGGGCTGCACCGCTCCGGAACACCCGCCCGGCCCGTCCGCGAGGCGATCGCCGCGGACCGGCCCGTACTGATCGAGGTGGATCTCGCGGGCGCCCGGGCCGTCAAGACCGCGATGCCCGAGGCCCTCACCGTCTTCCTGGCCCCACCGAGCTGGGACGAGCTGAAGAACCGGCTCACCGGACGCGGCACCGAGACACCCGAGGCGATCGAGCGCCGGCTGGCCACCGCCCGAGCCGAACTCGCCGCGCAGGACGACTTCGACACCGTCGTCGTGAACACTCAATTGGAGTCTGCCTGCGCCGAATTGGTATCCTTGCTGGTGGGCCACCGATAAGTACGCGCCGGAGACGGCGCCGCAGGCCCGACAGCTATCTCGCATTCAGCTAAAACCGCCAGGAGAATTTTTCGTGAGCACCCCGCACGCCGACACGCAGCTGGCCGCTGTGGACGATTTCGACGCGTCCGCCGCCAGTGCCTACGACACGCCGTTGGGCATCACCAACCCGCCCATCGACGAGCTGCTGGATCGCGCGTCGAGCAAGTATGCGCTGGTGATCTATGCCGCCAAGCGCGCCCGCCAGATCAACGACTACTACAACCAGCTCGGCGACGGCATCCTCGAATACGTCGGCCCGCTGGTCGAGCCGGGCCTGCAGGAGAAGCCGCTGTCGATCGCACTGCGCGAGATCCACGCGGACCTGCTCGAGCACACCGAAGGCGAGTAGCAACACCGCGAGGCGTAGGGGAGCGGCCGCCATGGAGTCCAAGCGGATCATCGTCGGCGTCGCCGGTGGTATCGCCGCCTACAAGGCGGCCACGGTGGTCAGACAGCTCACCGAGGCCGGACACGACGTGCGCGTCGTCCCCACCGAGTCTGCTCTGCGGTTCGTCGGAGCCGCCACCTTCGAGGCGCTCTCGGGCCATCCAGTGCACACCGGCGTCTGGGACGACGTCCACGAGGTGCCGCACGTTCGGTTCGGCCAGGAGGCCGACCTGGTCGTCGTCGCGCCCGCCACCGCGGATCTCCTGGCGCGTGCCGTCGCGGGCCGCGCGGACGACCTGCTGACCGCGACCCTGCTGACCGCGCGATGTCCGGTGCTGTTCGCCCCGGCCATGCACACCGAGATGTGGTTGCACCCGGCCACGGTGGAGAACGTCGCCACGCTGCGTCGACGCGGTGCCGTCGTCCTCGAACCCGCGTCGGGCCGGTTGACCGGAGCCGATAGCGGCGCGGGCCGCCTACCCGAGGCCGAGGAGATCAGCACGCTGGCCCAACTCCTGCTGACGCGGCCGGACGCCCTGCCCTACGACTTGGCCGGCGTCAAGGTGTTGGTCTCCGCGGGCGGGACGCGCGAGCCGATCGATCCCGTGCGGTTCATCGGGAACCGCAGTTCGGGCAAGCAGGGCTATGCGATGGCCCGAGTGATGGCCCAGCGCGGCGCCGACGTCACGCTGATCGCCGGCAACACCGCCGGGCTCATCGATCCGGCCGGCGTCGACGTCGTCCACATCGGCTCGGCCGCCCAGCTCAAGGACGCAGTGTCCAAGCACGCGCCGGACGCGCACGTACTGGTGATGGCGGCCGCGGTCGCCGACTTCCGGCCCACGCAGATGCAGGCCAGCAAGATCAAGAAGTCCGCCGATCCGGATGCCGCCGCGCCGGTCATCGAACTGACCCGCACCGAAGACGTGCTGGCGGGTGCAGTGCGGGCTCGTGCCGACGGACAGCTGCCCAATATGCGGGCCATCGTGGGGTTCGCTGCCGAGACCGGCGACGCCAACGGCGATGTGCTCCACCACGCTCGCGCGAAGCTCCAGCGCAAGGGATGCGATTTGCTCGTGGTCAATGCGGTGGGCGAGAATCGGGCGTTCGAAGTGGACAACAACGACGGGTGGCTGCTTGCGGCCGACGGCACGGAGTCCGCACTGGAACACGGTTCGAAAACGCTGATGGCCAGCCGTATCGTGGACGCGATCGTGGCCTTCCTGCACAGCGGCAGCGGGTAGCGCGGATCACGCATCCGGCTGCGTGAAATGCTTGCGCGCACGGCAAGCACAGGCTTGGGTGCAACAGGGCACACCTATAACTTGATGTACTAACTATCGCGACATGAGAGCGGAAGGATCCACACCGTGAGTCAAGCTCGGCTGTTCACCAGTGAGTCGGTGACCGAGGGCCATCCCGACAAGATCTGCGACGCGATCAGCGACTCGGTGCTCGACGCTTTGCTCGCGGGTGATCCCAAGTCGCGGGTCGCCGTGGAAACACTGGTGACGACGGGGCAGGTGCACGTCGTCGGTGAGGTGACGACGGCGGCCAAGGAGGCTTTCGCCGACATCGCGACCACGGTGCGCGAACGCATCCTCGAGATCGGCTACGACTCGTCGGAGAAGGGTTTCGACGGTGAGACCTGCGGCGTCAACATCGGCATCGGCCGTCAGTCTCCGGACATCGCCCAGGGCGTCGACACCGCGCACGAGACCCGCGTCGAGGGCGCCGGCGACCCGCTCGACCTGCAGGGCGCGGGCGACCAGGGGCTGATGTTCGGCTATGCGATCAAAGACACGCCCGAGCTGATGCCGCTGCCGATCGCGCTCGCGCACCGGCTGTCGCGCCGGCTGACCGAGGTCCGTAAGAGCGGTGTGCTCGATTACCTGCGTCCGGACGGCAAGACCCAGGTCACGGTGCAGTACGACGGCACCACCCCGGTGCGCCTCGACACGGTCGTGCTGTCGACGCAGCACGCGGCGGGCATCGACCTCGAGGGGACGCTGACGCCGGACATCCGCGAGAAGGTCGTCAACACCGTCCTGGCCGATCTGGGCCACGACTCGATGGACACCTCCGACTTCCGCCTGTTGGTGAACCCGACGGGCAAGTTCGTGCTGGGCGGCCCCATGGGCGACGCGGGGCTGACGGGTCGAAAGATCATCGTCGACACCTACGGCGGCTGGGCCCGTCACGGCGGCGGCGCGTTCTCGGGCAAGGATCCGTCCAAGGTGGACCGGTCGGCGGCCTACGCGATGCGCTGGGTGGCGAAGAACGTCGTCGCAGCGGGTCTGGCCGAGCGCGTCGAGGTCCAGGTGGCCTACGCCATCGGCAAGGCCGCGCCGGTCGGTCTGTTCGTCGAGACCTTCGGCAGCGAGTCGGTCGATCCGGGCCGCATCGAGAAGGCGATCACCTCGGTGTTCGACCTGCGCCCCGGTGCGATCGTGCGCGACCTCGACCTGCTGCGCCCGATCTATGCGCAGACCGCCGCGTACGGCCACTTCGGCCGCACCGACGTCGAGCTGCCCTGGGAGCAGCTGAACAAGGTCGACGAGCTCAAGGCTTCCGTCTGACGACGATCAAGCGGCGAGGTACGAGCCGCGTTGAGGAGTCAGACACTCGGGCTTCCGTCTGACGACGATCAAGCGGCGAGGTACGAGCCGCGTTGAGGAGTCAGACGCTCGGGCTTCCGTCTGACGACGCTCGCTGCCGTCGAGACTGCGCTTTTTGATCGATTTCGGGCAAATTCCGTCAGAAACCGTAGTCTCGGCGCCCACCCCAATCAGCGGCTGAACGCGTAATCCTTCAGCGGGAAGCGGCGGCTTCGCCAGTACGCCTCCAGCGTCGTGGTCGGGCGCAGCGGCGCATCGCCGTTCTTGTCGAAGTAGTAGCTGTTGGCCCGCTGGCAGCTCTCCTGCCAGAAGATCTGGCGGTGCCGTTTGCGCATCATCTCGTCGAAATAACGGTCGTTGGCTTCCTGCGTCACCTCCACGCGGCGGGCCGCCTTGCGCCGGGCGTGCTTGAGGCAGCGGACAATGTGATGCGTCTGCGTCTCGATGAGCGCGAAGTACGACGAGCCGACGTAGCCGTACGGCCCGAACACGGTGAAGAAGTTCGGGAAACCCGGCACGCTCACCCCCTCGTAGGCCTGCAGCCGGTTCTCCTGCCAGTGCTGGCTCCACGACCGACCGCGCGAACCGGTGACCGGATAGGTCGGCATGTCGTCGGCGTCCATCACCTTGAAACCGGTGGCGAGGATCAGCACGTCCACATCGCGGATCGTCCCGTCGGCGGTCGCCACGCCCGAACCGGTGATCTTGTCGATCGGTTCGGTCACCAACTCGACGTTGTCCCGGTTGTACGTCGACAGATACGTGTTGTGGAAGCCGGGCCGCTTACAGCCCACCGCATATTCGGGTGTGAGCTTGTCGCGGACCTCTGGGTCCTCGACCTCCTTGCGCAGATACGCCTCGCCGACCTTGGACATGTTCTTGGCCATCGGGTTGATGGTGAAGTACTGCGCGGGCAGCGTGAATGTCAGCTCGACATACGCTTGGCTCAGCAGCCGCTGCACGACGTGTCCACCCGGCAGCCGCATCATCCGCCGCGCCATCGGCGACAGCGGCACGTCGAACTTCGGGAAACACCAGATCGGTGTGCGTTGAAATACGGTGAGCTGCTGGACGATCGGCGCGATCTCGGGGATCACCTGTACCGCTGAGGCGCCGGTGCCGATGACCGCGACGCGCTTGCCCGCGAGGTCCTGCGAGTGGTCCCAGCGCGCGGTGTGCATGGTCACGCCGGCGAACGAGTCGACCCCGTCGATGTCGGGCAGTTTCGGCGTGATCAGCACCCCGCACGCATTGATCAGGAACCGCGCCGTGACGACGTCGCCGGAGTCGAGTTCGATTCGCCACAGGTTCTCGTCGTCGTCGAAGACCGCGCCGAGCACCTTGGTGTTGAACCGGATCTTGGGGCGCAGGCGGTACTTGTCGACGCAATGCTCGGCGTACGCGCGCAGTTCGTGTCCCGGTGCGTAGGTGCGGGTCCACTCCGGGCTCTGCTCGAACGAGAACTGGTAGGAGAACGACGGAATGTCAACGGCGATACCGGGATACGTGTTCCAGTACCACGTCCCGCCGGGGCCGTCGCCGGCTTCGATGATCAGATAGTCGCCGAGACCGGCCTTGTCGAGGCTGATCCCGGCGCCGATACCGGAGAAGCCGGCACCGACGATGATGGTGTCGTGATCGGGCACTGTCATAGGGCCTCCCGTGTCGCTCACATCTCGCTCACGGTACCCCGTCGTTCAGCCGTTGCGATACCGGATGCAACGCGGTGCGCAGCGCCCTCAATCCCCGTTCGGTGGCCTCGGTCGCGGCGGGCACCACCCCGGCGTAACCGAGGTAGCCGTGCACGAGGGATTCGGCGTTGTGCAGTTCGACGCGAACGCCTGCAGCCGACAGCAACTCCGCATATCGGGCGCCGTCGTCGCGCAACGGATCATGCCCCCCGACGGCGATATACGCCGGCGGCAGGCCGGTCAGATCCTTCGCGCGCGCGGGCGCCAGCGTCGAAGGCATGTCGGATAGATCCATGTCTCCGACGTACCACCGCGAAAAGCCGCCTACCGCATCAATATTCAGGATCGGCGCGTCGGCGTTCTCGGCGAAGGACGGCAACGAAGTGTCCCACGTCGTCGCCGGATACCACAACAGCTGGAAGCGAATCTGCGGCCCGGCTGCATCGCGCGCCAACTGTGCCACCACCGCGGCCAGATTGCCGCCCGCCGAATCGCCGGCGACCGCGAGCCGGGACGCGTCGACCTCCAGTTCGTCCGCGCTCGCGGCGGCCCACTGCGTCACCGCCCACACATCGTCGACCGCGGCGGGATAGGGGTGCTCGGGTGCCAACCGGTAGTCGACGGAGATCACCACGGCTTCGGCCTCGGCCGCGTGTCGACCAGCGGTGCTGTCGTAGCTGTCGAGGTCGCCGACCGACCAGCCGCCGCCGTGGAAGAACACCACCACCGGGGGCGGGGCATCGGTTTCGGTCGGCGGCCGGTACACCCGCACCGGGATCGGGCCGCCCGGCCCGTCGACCGTGCGGTCCTGGGCATGCACCTCGGAGGGGATCGCGACCCGCGGAAGCGCGTTGAACCGTTCACGCGCGGCCTGCACGCCGCCGTCGGTTGTCAACTGGAACGGAACTGCCTGCAGTACCTTCAGCAGAATGGCGTCTATGGGTTCCGGGCTGGCCGGCCCTACCTCGGGGACTGACATGGGGACACCGTACGTTCACCGGCGAACCCGACTTCTGTGGGTGGCCGCCGCTGTCGTCGCCGCCTGTTACGGGGTGTTCCTGATCGCGACCGCGGCGCGGCTGCCCGCCGGTGCCGAGCTCACCGGTCAGTTCGCGCTGCAGCCCGCGGCCAAGGCCGCCGCGGCGGTGCTGCTCGCCGGGGCCGCGTTGACACATCCCATCGCCCGGGAACGACGCTGGTTGGTGGCCGCGCTGTTGTTCTCGGCGGCGGGCGATTTCCTGTTGGCGCTGCCGTGGTGGGAGCCGTCGTTCGTGCTCGGGTTGGCCGCGTTCCTCGTCGCCCATCTGTGCTTCCTGGGCGCGCTGTGGCCGTTGGTCGCCCGCTCCGGTCCCAGGCTGGCCGCCGCCGCGGTGACGGCTGCGGCCTGCCTGGCCCTGCTGGTGTGGTTCTGGCCGCGGCTCATCGACGAGGGCATGGCCGTACCGGTGACGCTGTACATCGCAGTGCTCGGCGCGATGGTGTGCGCCGCGCTCATGGCCCGGCTGCCCACACCGTGGACGGCGCTGGGCGCGGTGTGTTTCGCGGTGTCGGACGCGATGATCGGGATCGGCAAGTTCGTGCTGGGTTCCGAGGCTCTGGCGGTGCCGATCTGGTGGGTGTATGCGGCCTCGCTTGTGCTCATCACCGCCGGGTTCTTCTTCGGCCGGACGTCGGTGCCGTCTGCTATTAATCCTGCGTGACGGGGTCCGACAGCCCGGCCCGCCCGGGCGCCACCAGACAGCCTGCCGAGCACGAGCCGGTCGCGCGGGTGCTGCCGATGCTGACCGTCCCGCACCTCGACCGCGAGTTCGACTACCTGGTCGCGGCCGAGCAGTCCGACGATGCGCAACCCGGCGTCCGCGTCCGGGTGCGGTTCCACGGCCGCCTGGTCAACGCGTTCATCCTCGAGCGACGGTCCGACACCGACCACGTCGGCAAGCTCGGCTGGCTCGATCGGGTGGTCTCACCCGAGCCGGTGCTGACGCCCGAGATCCGCCGACTCGCCGACGCCGTGGCGGCCCGCTACGCCGGCACCCGCGCCGACGTGCTGAGGCTGGCCATCCCGCCGCGGCACGCCCGCGCCGAGAAACAGGAGCCACCGCCCACGGCGCCGAGCGACCCGCGACCCGTCGCAACCGATCCCTGGAACGCCTACGGCAGAGGTGAGCAGTTCCTCGCGGCGGTGGCGGGCGGACGGGCCGCCCGCGCGGTCTGGCAGGCACTGCCCGGAGAAGCGTGGCCCGATCGGCTGGCCGAGGCCGCGGCAGCGATGGTGAACGCGGGCCGCGGAGTGCTGGTCATCGTGCCGGATCAACGCGACATCGACGCGGTGCACGCCGCCGCGCTCGACCTCCTCGACGAGGCCCCGGTGGTGGCATTATCGGCGGGACTCGGTCCCGCGCAACGCTATCGGCGCTGGTTGTCGGTGCTCCGCGGCAGCGCCCGGCTCGTCATCGGCACCCGCAGCGCGGTGTTCGCACCTGTCGCCGACCTCGGTCTGGTGATGGTGTGGGACGACGGCGACGACACACTCGCCGAACCCCGTGCGCCGTATCCGCATGCGCGGGAGGTGGCGATGTTGCGGGCACATCAGCTGCGCTGCGCCGCACTGATCGGCGGGTTCGCCAGAACCGCGGAGGCTCAGGCGTTGGTGCGCAGCGGTTGGGCGCACGACCTGGTCGCGCTGCGGCCGGTGGTGCGGGCGGCCTCACCGCGCGTCGTCGCCCTCGACGACAGCGGATTCGAACAGGAACGCGACCCGGCCGCCCGGTCGGCCCGGCTTCCGTCGATGGCGCTGCAGGCAGCGCGCAAGGCGCTCGAGTCCGGGGCGCCCGTGCTGGTGCAAGTTCCTCGCCGCGGATACGTACCCGCGCTCGCGTGCGCGCGCTGCCGCAGCATCGCCCGGTGCCGCAACTGCACCGGGCCCTTGTCGCTGCCCGACCGCGATGCCGCAGGCGCGGTGTGCCGGTGGTGCGGACGCGCCCACCCGTCGTTGCGCTGCGTGCGGTGCGGTTCGGATGCGGTGCGCGCGGTCGTCGTCGGGGCCCGGCGCACCGCCGAGGAGCTCGGCAGGGCGTTCCCCGGCGCGACGGTCATCACCTCCGGCGGCGACGCGATGGTGGCAGAGGTCCCGCAGCGGCCCGCCGTCGTCGTCGCCACCCCCGGCGCCGAACCAAGGGCCGCGGGCGGCTACGGCGCGGCGCTGCTGCTCGACAGCTGGGCGCTGCTCGGCCGCCAGGACCTGCGGGCGGCCGAGGACACCTTGCGTCGGTGGATGGCGGCGGGCGCGCTGGTCCGCAACCGCGGCGATGGCGGCGTGATCGCGGTGGTGGCCGAATCGGCGATACCCACCGTGCAGGCGCTGATCCGTTGGGACCCTGTCGGTCACGCCGACGCCGAGCTGAACGCGCGCGCCGAAGTCGGCCTGCCGCCCGCTGTGCACATGGCCGCGGTGGACGGGCCGCCCGAGGCGGTGCACGCCTTGCTCGACACCGCCGATACACCCGAGGGCACCGAACAACTCGGCCCGGTCGATCTGCCGGTCGGCGCGCGCCGCCCGCCGGGACTGGGGCCCGACACGACGGTGATCCGGATGCTGCTGCGGGTTCCCCGCGACACCGGACTGGCTCTGTCGTCGGCCCTGCGCCGGGCCACCGGCGTGCTCAGCGCTCGTCACGACCAACAGCCGGTTCGCGTCCAAATCGACCCGTTGCACATAGGGTGAACCGGAAACTTGGCGTCGCAGGCAACAGGAGGTCCGCATGCGCCGGCTGTTCGCGTGGTCGATCACGTTGCTGGTGCTGGCATTTGCGGTGCTGTGGCCCGTGGTGTTCAGCGGCGGTGGTTCGGAGGCCGCGCCCGCCGACGACCCCGTCGTCATCACGGACTACGACGTGAACCTCGTCGTCGACGATGACGGGCGGCTCGAGGCCGTGGAGACCATCACGGCCGATTTTCCCACCAGTAGGCATGGCATCTTCCGGTACTGGGACGTGACCAACCCCAACAGTCCTCACGTGCGTCAAGTGCCGGAGATCGAATCGATTCTTCTCGACGGCGACCCGGCACCCTACGAGATGCTGTGGGAGGACGGGGAACGGTTCCGGGTGGCAAAGATCGGCGATCCCGACAGCTATCTGAGCTACGGCGAGCACGTCTACGAAATCCGCTACTCCATCGACGGTGTCCTCGATCCCGGAACCACCGGCGCCGACCGCAGATTCGCCACATCGTCCGGTGAACCCGCCGCAACCGGGTCGGTGTTCTTCTGGAACGTGATCGCGCCGGCCTGGAACAATCGGATCCAGCGCGCCGACATCTCGATCCGGCTTCCCGGTGACGTTCCCCGCGTGCAGTGTTCGGTCGGGTACGACGTCGGTGGGCCCTGCCTGGACATGACGACGACGGGGAACCGGGTGACGTTCTCCGCGCGAAACCTTCCGCCACGCACACCGGTGACGGTGCGCGCGAGCGTGGACCTCCCGGCCCCGCCGCGCACCGAGCTGCCGTGGACGCATGAGTGGGACCGGGTCCTGGGGCGGTCGCTGGCCGGAGTGCTGTGGGTCGCGGCGCTGACGGTGGGGGCCGGCTTGGCCGGTCTGCTCTGGTACCGCAGCACGGTCGAACCGTCGCCGGGCTTCCCGCTGCAGTACGCGCCGCCGGAGGGGCTCGGCCCGGTGCAGACGGAGTACATCCGGACCGAGGCGGTGCCCAAACAAGCCTTGACCGCGACGCTGTTCCACCTCGCCGAGCGGGGCCTGATCGAACTGCGCCAGGTCAGTGAGCAGCATTGGCGGATCCGCGGCATCGCCGAGCACAGCGCCTGGGTCGACGTGGATCCGGTCAGTGTGACGGTCGGGTCGGTGCTGAAGGTTTTGCATCCGGGCGGCGAGTTCGAAGCGAAGAAGACCGTCAAGTCGGGGCAGAAGCTGAACAAAGCCAAGACCGATCTGGCCAAAGCCGTCCAGAACTGGGCCTTCGACAACAAGCTTCTGGTCAAGCGGCGCAAGGAACTCTGGCTCCGCACCGCGAACGCGATCGCGTTCGTGCTCATGCTGTGCGCGGTCTTCCGCTGGCTCTTCCCGACCACGATGTGGGCGCTGCCGTTCGCGGCGTTCTTCTTGTTGTCGATCGGTTCGTGGGCCGCGGGTGTGGGCACCAGGCGTACCGAGGCCGGCCGCGAACTCTGGTCGCGCGCAGGGGGTTTCCATCGCATGTTGACCACCGACTCGGCCGAGGCACGTTTCGACTTCGGCGCCCGAAAAGACCTCTACTCGGCGTACGTTCCGTACGCGGTTGCCGCGGGTGCTGCGGCCCTGTGGGCCAAGAAGTACGAAACGACGATGGGAACGGCGGCGCCACAACCGGATTGGTACAACTCGACCACATACGGCGGTGTGGGACTGGTCGGCGGCTCCGGCGGGGCGAATTTCGACAGCTTCGAGTCCGCGTTGTCGTCGTCGATCGGCGCGTACACCGCATCACAGTCGTCCAGTGGGGGCGGCGGGTCCGGCGGCGGCGGTGGGGGGGGGGGGGGTGGTGGGGG
>NZ_LQIX01000053.1 GCF_001500045.1 Mycobacterium sp. GA-1199 | reverse complement strand
CACGCCGACCGCCAAACCGGCATCCCCGGCCGTACAGCCATCACTGACATGACCCCAAAACTCGCGCACAACAAAGGCAAGAGGTGGAAGCGGCACAACAACACTCCTCAATCAAAACGAGTGCTGTTGCATCGACCCCCTGAACCGAAGCGCGAAACTTCGCGCACAAGTTCAGTTTCGGCGGGATCAGGCCTGCGCCAGCAGCGCTTCGAGTTTCTCGTTGACCGCCGGCAGTTCCGACGTGAGCATCGAGATGATCCGGTCGCGCGCGCGCTCGCTGACGTTGGCGGTCACATGGTGCAGCGCGTTGAGCCGCGCGGCGTCGACCCACGCCATCATGTCCGGGTCGGAGAACCACTGCAGCTGATTCTGGTTGAAGATCAACATCATCCGCAGCCAGTCGGTCGGTACATGCGGGTAGGGCACCGGCCGGCACAACGCGTTTCGGGCGTCGTCGTCGGGGTACGCCGTTTCGACGTGAGCGATGACGGCCGCGCTGAACGCCGGCTGACAGGTGCGCACCGTCTGCAGCGCGATGTGGTCGCCGTCGAAGATCGTCGTCACCGGCTCCTTGCCCAAACCGTCTGCGCTGCAGTCGATGTAGAGCACCGATCCGTCGATGTCACGGACGCCGCCGTCCAACGTGATCCGGCCCGGCTCGATCGCCTGGACGTGGCCCATCCGCACGACGTCGGTGATGCGGCGCAGCTCGGACAGCTCGGCCTGCGACAGGATCGCGCACCGGTACATGGTCGGTTCGACGGACCGGTCGATGCGTTGCAGGCAGCCCTTGTCCTCGAGCCGCTCGAACAGGTCAGGAAGCGACTCCGCCTCGCGCACCGCGGCCAATTGGTTGGCGAAATCGCCGATGGTGTACTTCGCGAACTGCCGTCCCGGCTGGATGGCCGCCCGGTCCAGCACCCATGATTCGCGGGGCTTGATCCACGTGATTCGCTCCGGCGCGACGCCGTGCCGCAGCAGCCACAGGCATGAGTCCATCGCCGTCTTCCCTGCTCCCACAACCACATAGCGGTCACGCGGATCGGGCAGGCGCGGCAGGCTGTTGGGCGGCACGACGTGGACGCCGTCGGCGACGGTGTAGGACGGGCGCCGCATCGACGGGACGACGACCTCCACCCGCGTGGTCACCACCCGCCGTGCGGTCACCTCGATGTCCTCGCCGCCGAACGTACGTACCCGCCCGTCGCCGAGGTACTCGCTCATCGGCAGGTACGTCACCCGGCCGGTCGGCAGCAGGTGCTGCGACATCACCGCATCGAAGTACGCGCACACCTCGGCGCCACTGGCCAACTCGTAATAGCCTGCGTTGAGCCCGAATTGATCGACCGTGTCACTGCCCAGCCCACGTGAGTTCACCCCGTAGTAGGCCGACGGCTGGTGCAGCCGCACGAAGGGGTACGCCGTCGTCCAGTGCCCGCCGGGCTGGTCGTTGCGGTCGACCACCACGACCGTCGCATCCGATTCCTGGACCAGCGTGTCGGTGAACGCGAGCCCCATCGCGCCCGCACCCACGACGAGGTAGTCGGCCTGCAGTGTCCGCCCCATCTATCGCAGGCTAGCGAAAAATTTCGCGACGTCGTCGACGTACAGGTCGGGCTGCTCGAACGCCGCGAAGTGACCGCCGCGCGGCATCGTCGTCCAGTGGGTGATGTTGTAACTGTTCTCGCACCAACTGCGCGGGGCTTGCAGGATCTCCTTGGGGAAGGACGCGACACCGGTCGGGAGCTCCACCCGGTCGAATCCGCCGAACGCGTTGAAACTCTCCCAGTACAGGCGGGCCGACGACGCGCCCGATGCGGTCAGCCAGTACAGCATCACGTTGTCGAGCAGCTCGTCTTTGGTCAGCACGTTCTCCGGATGGCCGTCGCAGTCCATCCACGACCAGAACTTCTCCACGATCCACGCGAGTTGGCCGACCGGGGAGTCGACGAGCCCGTAGCCGAGGGTCTGCGGCCGGGTGGACTGTTGTTTGGAATAGCCCGAGTCCCACTTCTGGTAGTAGGAGCCGCGTTCCAGCGCCCGCTGCTCCTCCTCGGTCGGGTTCTCGAGCTTGCCGGGCGGAAATCCGAGCGGCATGTTCAGGTGGATGCCCACGCACCGTCCACCGTTGCGGCCGATCTGCGTAGTCACCGCGGCACCCCAGTCGCCGCCCTGCGCGCCGAACCGCTCGTAGCCCAGCGTGCCCATCAGGGTGTCCCAGGCCGAGGCGATCTTCTCGATGCCCCAGCCCGTCGCCGTCGGCTTCCCGGAGAAGCCATAACCTGGCAGCGAGGGGCAGACCACGTCGAAGCCGCGTTCGGTGAGCGGTTCGATCACCTTGTGGAACTCGACGACCGAGCCGGGCCAGCCGTGGGTGATCAACAACGGGAACGCGTCGGGCCGCGACGAGCGCTGATGGATGAAGTGGATGTCCAGGCCGTCGATTTCGGTGGTGTAGTGGTCGAACCGGTTCAACGCCTCTTCCCGGGCCCGCCAGTCGTATTCCTCGGCCCAGTACCCGGCCAGTTCGCGGGTGTAGTCCAGCGGGATGCCCTGGCTCCAGTCGTCGACGCATTCGGCCTCGGGCCATCGCGTGCGGGCCAGCCGCCCCTTCAAATCTTCGAGAGCTGCGTCGGGAATTGCGATGCGGAACGGGCGGATCGCTGCCATGTCCGGATCTTGTCACGGGATGAATTCCGGCGTCGGCGGGAGTCGATATCTGTATGACGGCGATCGCAACAGTGGGACGGCGGGCGTGCGCCGTGCTCGCGGCCGGCTCGGCCGGCCTACACGCGACGATGCTCGGTCACGCGGAAACCCCGGTCGCGGCGACGCTGATGGCGGCGATGGCCGCGGCATGCCTGTACTGCGCGCGCGACCTGTGGCGCGACGGACGCCAGCGCACGTGGTTAGCCGTCGCACTGATGAACCTGGCCATGATCGCGCTGCACCTGCCCGCGCCCGGCCACCACCACGGCGCGGTGACCACTACCGCTCCGACGACCGTGATGGCACTGGCCACAGTGTTCGCCATGGCCGAGGCGACCGTCGCCGCGGCCGTGCTGTACGTACACAGCCGCGGCAGGGCGGTGGGCGGCCCGTAATAATCGGCGGTGATGTGGACCCCGACGCTCAGTTCGATCGCCGCCACCACGCTGCTGGCCTGTGTCGTGTTCGGAGGCGGCCTCTACGAGACCATCGTCGTCGACCCCGCCTGGCCCGAGCGACCCGGCATCATCCAGGCGCACAACGGCGGGCTCTCGCGCCGGCGGTTCTGGATCCCGGCGCACACCGCCTTCGAGGTGCTGCTGATCCTCGCGCTCGTCGGTTCTTGGTCTCACCCCGACGTGCGCACCGCGCTGCTGGTGGCGCTGGGCAGCCATGCGGTGATGCGCGTGTGGTCACTGGTCGACTTCGTACCGAAGGCCGTGGCGTTCGAGAAGTGCGATCCGGTCGAGGTCGACGAGGCCGCGGGCCTGCGCTGGGTCCGGCGCAGCCGGCTTCGGTTACCGCTGGACCTCGTCACCTGCATCGCGATGCTTGCCGCGCTAGCGGTCGCATATAAACGGGCGATCAGCGGGCATAGCTAGGGCCATGAGTGAGGACGCCGGCCGCGCGCCACAGGAAAATCCGCAGAAGGACCGCTCGGACTGGGTCACCGGTGACGAGCCGATGACCGGTCCGCAGCGCAGCTACTTGACGACGCTGGCCCAGGAGGCCGGGGAGCAGGTCCCCGATAACCTGACCAAGGCCCAGGCCTCCGAGATGATCGACCGGCTGCAACAACAGACAGGACGGAACCAATCATGATCTCGGCGCAGGATGTACGCGCTCTGCTGAAGTCCGAAGAGAAGAATGCCGTACTGGTCGTCATCGAGGGCCGGGTCGAGGTGATCGGTGCGGGCCGGCTCGCGTCGGCCGACTACCGCGGCGCCCTCGAGGTGGTGGCCCGCGACGACCTGGTGCAGCGCCTCGGCGACTCGCCGTCCGACCGCGAAATCGAAGAGCAGGCAGCACAACTCGACACCGCGGTCTCCGAGTTGGGCGGCTGACTCACAGGCCGATCCCTCGGTAACGTGCCAGCCGCGCCTGCAGCCGTTGCTCGCCGGGAACGGCGCGCAGCGCGTGCAGTTCGTTGGCGACGACGGCGGACAACCGCTGCGTGAACTGCAGCGGTTCGTCGGCGGCATCGGGGTTTTCGGGCACGATCACGTCGACGATGCCGTTGCTCAACAGGTCCGCGGACCGAATGCCCTGCGCTGCAGCCAGTTCCGGGGCATGCTCCAGATCGCGGAACACGATCGCACTGGCTCCCTCCGGCGGAAGCGGCGCCAGCCAGCCGTGCAGCGCCGCCAACACCCGGTCGGCGGGCACCATCGCCAACGCCGGCCCGCCGCTGCCCTGACCCAACAGCACCGACACCGTCGGCGTGTCCAGGGTGACCAGTTCGGCCAAACAGCGCGCGATCTCGCCGGCCAGCCCACCCTGCTCGGCCTCGACGGTCAACGCCGGGCCCGCCGTGTCGATCACGAGCACCAGCGGCAGCTGCAGACCTTCGGCCAACGCCATACCCCGCCGCGCCTCACGCAGCGCCGCAGGACCGACCATTCCGCCGACCACACGCTGCTGACCGAGCACCACCGCGGGCTGACCGCCGAATCGGGCCAGCGCGAGTAGCGTCGTCGCCGCCTCGCCCTGTCCCGTTCCCGACAACAGCACCCGGTCGGTCGTCCCGTGCCGCAACAGATATCCCACACCGGGCCGGTCCGGGCGCCGCGACGCCTCCACCGACTCCCACGCAGGCACGTCGGGCAGCGGACCCAGCTCCGGCGGCGGAGGCGGTGGATCCGCGGGATCGGCAACCACGGTCAGCGTCCGGTTCAGCGTCGCGCGCAGCGCCTCGAGCGGCACCACCCCGTCGATGACGCCGTGGCGGTGCAGGTTCTCGGCGGTCTGGATGCCTTCGGGGAACGGCTCGCCGTAGAGGTGTTCGTACACTCGCGGGCCGAGGAAGCCGATCAGCGCGCCGGGCTCGGCGCCGGTCACATGCCCCAGCGATCCCCACGACGCGAACACCCCGCCGGTCGTGGGATGCCGCAGGTACACCAGATACGGCAGGTGTGCGCGTTTGTGCAGTTCGACGGCCGCTGCGATCTTGACCATCTGCAGGAAGGCGACGGTGCCCTCCTGCATCCGGGTGCCGCCCGAACTGGGTGAGGCCAGCAGCGGCAGTCGTTCGGCAGTGGCCCGTTGCACCGCCGCGGTGATCCGCTCGGCCGCCGCCACCCCGATGGATCCGGCCAGGAAGTCGAACTCGCAGAGCACCAGCGCGACGCGACGGCCGACGACCGTCCCCTCGCCGGTCACCACCGACTCGTCCAACCCCGTCCGTGCGGCCGCGGCGGTCAACGCCCGCCGATAGTCGTCGTCGGCCCCGACGTCGAGCGGGGGGCCGTCCCAACTGCGGAACGACCCGCGGTCCAGCACGGAATCGCACACCTGGAGGGCACCGATCCGGCTCATCACGCGAGCGTATATAGGCTGGCGACATGATTGGTGTGACCCGCGACGGCCACGTGATGACCCTGGAGATGCAGCGTGCCGAGCGCCGCAACGCGCTGAACGCCGAACTCGTCGACGGGCTCCGCGAAGCGATTGAGAAGGCGACCGCCGAGGACGTCCGCGCGATCGTGCTGACCGGCCAGGGCCACGTCTTCAGCTCCGGCGCCGACCTCTCCGGCGGCCAGGGGGTGGCCGACGAGCTGCCCGACAAGGCCCGGGCGCTCAACCTGGCCATCGACGCGGCACCCGTACCGGTCATCGGCGCCATCAACGGACCCGCGATCGGCGCCGGGGTCATCCTGTCGATGATCTGCGACCTGCGCGTCGTCGCCCCCGAGGCGTACTTCCAGTTCCCCGTCGCCAAATACGGCATCGCACTGGACAACTGGAGTATCCGGCGGTTGACGTCGCTGGTCGGGGCGGGCAAGGCCCGGGGCATGCTGCTGGCAGCCGAGCGGCTCACCGCCGACGCCGCACTGCAGACCGGGATGGCCAACCGCATCGGCACGCTGGAGGATGCGCAGGCCTGGGCGCAGGAGATCGCCGGCTTCGCGCCGCTGGCGCTGCAGCACGCCAAGCGGGTACTCAACGACGACGGCGCCTACGAGGACCCCTGGCCCGCGCACAAGGATCTGTTCGATCGGGCGTGGGCGAGCCAGGACATCATCGAGGCTCAGGTTGCCCGCATCGAGAAGCGACCCCCGAGGTTCAAGGGGGCCTGATGATCCGGTCGGCTCTACGCATCGGCTTCGGCACGGCCTCACTGCTGGCCGGCGGATGGCTGGTACGCGCGTTGCAGGGTGCGCCCGCGGCGCTGGGCGCTTCGCCCGCCGAGATCGAACGCGTCGCACAGCGCTCCCCGAATTACCGCGACGGCGTGTTCGTCAACCTCGAACCGGCGTCGATGATGAGCATCGACGCCGAACAGCAGCGCCTGCTCGTGCGCGAGTTGATCGGATCGCGTGGTACTGCGCGGCCCGGCGGCAAGATTCCCGTCGTCGCCCCGTCTCCCACCGACCCCGCGTCGACCCAGTTGTCGGCCTGCTGGTTCGGTCACTCCTCGGCGCTCGTGGAACTCGACGGCTACCGCGTGCTGGCCGACCCGGTGTGGAGCCGCCGGTGCTCGCCGTCTCAGACGGTCGGTCCCGAGCGGATGCACGAGGTGCCCGCTCCGCTCGAGGCGCTGGCCGCCGTCGACGCGATCATCGTCAGCCACGACCACTACGACCACCTCGACATGGACACGATCACCGGGCTGGCCCGCACTCAGCGGGCGCCGTTCGTCGTTCCGCTCGGTATCGGGGCGCACCTGCGCAAATGGGGCATACCGGAGAGCCGGATCGTCGAACTCGACTGGAACGAGAGCCACACGATCGGCGAGCTCACCCTGGTGTGCACCCCGGCGCGGCACTTCTCCGGTCGCCAGTTCACCCGCAACACCACGCTGTGGGCATCCTGGGTGATCATGGGCCCGCGCCACCGGGCCTTCTTCGGCGGCGACACCGGATACACCAAGAGTTTCGCCCAGATCGGCATGGACCACGGGCCGTTCGACATGACGCTGCTGCCCGTCGGCGCCTACCACCCGGCGTGGCCGGACATCCACATGAACCCCGAAGAGGCGGTCAAGGCGCACCTCGACGTCGCCGAGGCCGACCGAGGGCTGCTGGTGCCGATCCACTGGGCCACGTTCCGGCTCGCGCCACACCCGTGGGCCGAACCGGTCGAGCGGCTGCTGCGGGCGGCCGACGCGGAGAAGGTGCAGATCGCGGTGCCCAAGCCCGGTCAACGGGTCCGGTTGGACGCGGCGCCGACGCTCGACCCGTGGTGGCGGTTCTAGCCCCGCTTGCCCAGGCATTCTGCAAACCCAGTGGCGGTTCGATAACCACAACAGCGCGCTCGCCGGGTTACCGTTCAGCTCATGAAAGCACTGGCCAGGCTGGCTGTCGTCGGGGTGCTGCTCGTCGCGGGCTGCGGTGCCGATCGTCCCGAACCCGATCGCCCGTCACAGCCGTCCTCGCCGGGCGCGCAGCCCGACGTCCCGCCGCCGCTGGTGCCCGCGATGCCGCTACCGGAGAACGCGGTGGACAACGCGGTGGCCGAAATCGACGGCATGGCCGAGGATCTGATGCGGAAGTCGGGGATCCCCGGTATGGCGGTCGCCGTCGTCCATGGCGGGAAGACGGTGTACGCCAAGGGGTTCGGAGTCAGGGACGCCACCAAGCCGGACGGGGACGAGAACCGGGTCGACCCCGACACGGTGTTCCAACTCGCCTCGGTGTCGAAGTCGCTGGCGGCGACAGTGGTTGCCCATCAGGTCGGTGTGGGCGCCGTCAGCTGGGACACCCCGATCGTGTCCGAACTGCCGTGGTTCGCCTTGTCCAACCCGGTGGTCACCTCGATGGTCACCGTCGGGGACATGATGTCGCACCGGTCCGGGCTGCCCGATCACGCCGGCGACATGCTCGAGGACCTCGGGTACGACCGCAGACAGGTGCTGGAACGGTTGCGCCAGCTTCCGCTGGACCCGTTCCGGATCTCCTACGCCTACACCAACTTCGGGTATACAGCCGGCGCCGAGGCCGTCGCGGTCGGTGCGGGCAAGCCGTGGGAGGTGCTGGCCGACGAGGTGCTGTTCCGTCCGCTCGGCATGGGGCAGACCAGCTACCGGTTCACCGACTATCGGGCCCGACCCAACCGCGCGGTCGGCCACATCCACATGGACGGGCGCTACGAACCGGCCTTCGTCCGTGACGCCGACCCGGAAGCGCCGGCGGGCGGGGCGAGTTCGTCGGTCAACGACATGACCCGATGGCTGGCCATGGTGCTCGCCAACGGCGGCCATGAAGGCAACCAGATCGTCGCCTCGAAGGCCCTGCTGCCCGCGCTCACCCCGCAGATCGTGTCGAGCCCGGCCACCGAACCCGCGGCCAGGTCGGGCTTCTACGGGTTCGGATTCAACGTCAGCTCGACATCGGCGGCGCGTATGGAGCTGAGCCACTCGGGCGCCTTCGAGCTGGGCACCGGTACGACCTTCCTGATCCTGCCGTCGGCCGACGTCGCAATCGTCGCGCTCACCAACGCCACCCCTTCGGGTGTGCCCGAGGCATTGGCTGCGCAGTTCGCCGACCAGGTGCAGTTCGGCGAGGTGCGCGAGGACTGGTACGGCCTCTACAGCGCGGCGTTCGCCGACATGGAGAAGCCGGTCGGGTCACTGGCCGGCAAGCAGCCGCCGGCCAACCCGGTACCGGCTGCGCCGCTTGCGTCGTACGTCGGCACGTACCGTAACGACTACTGGGGGCCCGCCCGGGTCACCGAACGAGACGGTGAGCTGCGGTTGGCGCTGGGCTCGAAGCTCGACGTGCCGCTCGAGCACTGGGACGGAAACACTTTCACGTTCTCCTTCATCACCGAGAACGCGCCGCCGGGAACGGTTTCTACCGCGGTGTTCGATGGCGTCGACCGCGACAAGCTGACGCTGGAGTATTTCGACACATTCAAGAAGGGCACGTTCGTCAAGTGACCGCCGCACCCGAAATACAGGCCACCGGGCTGACCGAAGCCGAGGTCGCGCAGCGCATCGCCGACGGCAAGACCAACGACGTCCCGACGCGGGCGGCGCGCAGCGTATCCGACATCGTGCGGGCCAACGTGTTCACCCGCATCAACGCGATCCTCGGGGTGTTGCTGATCATCGTGCTGTCCACCGGCTCGATCATCAACGGCGCCTTCGGATTGCTGATCATCGCCAACAGCGGCATCGGCATCATCCAGGAACTGCGCGCCAAGCGGACGCTGGACAAGCTGGCGATCGTCGGTCAGGCGAAACCGTTGGTGCGCAGGCAGATCGGCACGGGCTCCGCCGCCCAGCAGCTCAGCCCCAGCGACATCGTCCTCGACGACATCATCGAGCTCGGGCCCGGTGACCAGATCGTCGTCGACGGTGAGGTGGTGGAGGACGTCAACCTCGAGGTCGACGAGTCGCTGCTCACCGGGGAGGCCGATCCGATCGCCAAAGACGTTGGCGACCAGGTCATGTCGGGCAGCTTCGTCGTCGCGGGCACCGGCGCCTACCGCGCCACCAAGGTCGGCCGGGAAGCATACGCCGCCAAGCTCGCAGAGGAGGCCAGCAAGTTCACGCTGGTGAACTCCGAACTGCGCAGCGGTATCAACAAGATCCTGCAGTTCATCACGTACCTGCTGATCCCCGCCGGGCTGTTGACCATCTACACCCAGCTGTTCACCACGGAATCCGGTTGGAAGCGCTCAGTGCTGGCGATGGTGGGCGCGCTGGTGCCGATGGTGCCCGAAGGTTTGGTCCTGATGACGTCGATCGCGTTCGCGGTCGGAGTGATTCGGCTGGGCCGCAGACAGTGTCTGGTCAACGAGCTGCCCGCAATCGAAGGCCTGGCCCGCGTCGACGTCGTCTGCGCCGACAAGACCGGCACACTGACCGAGAACGGTATGCGCGTCTCGGATCTCGAGCGGCTCGACGCGGCTGACGTGGCAAACATCCTGGCGCAGCTCGCCGCCGACGACGCCCGCCCGAACGCGAGCATGCAGGCCATCGCCGAGGCGTACAAGATGCCCCCAGGCTGGACGGCGACGGCCACCGCGCCGTTCAAGTCCGCCACCAAGTGGAGCGGCGCGTCCTACGGCGAGCACGGCAACTGGGTGATCGGCGCGCCCGACGTGCTGTGCGCACCCGGCTCGCCGATCGCCGAACAGGCCGAACGGATCGGCTCCTCCGGGCTACGGGTGCTGTTGCTCGGGGCCACCGACCTGCCCGTCGACCACGCCGACGCTCCCGGGACCGTGACCCCCGCCGCTCTGGTCGTCCTCGAGCAGCGGGTGCGGCCCGACGCGCGCGACACCCTCGATTACTTTGCCTCCCAGAAGGTCTCGATCAAGGTCATCTCCGGGGACAACGCGGTATCGGTGGGAGCGGTCGCGGGATCACTGGGCCTGCACGGCGAGTGCATGGATGCCCGGCACTTGCCGGAGGTCACCGACGAACTGGCCGATGCCCTCGAGTCGCACACCACCTTCGGCCGGGTCCGCCCCGACCAGAAGCGCGCGATGGTCCACGCCCTGCAGTCCCGGGGACACACGGTCGCGATGACCGGCGACGGCGTCAACGACGTACTCGCCCTCAAGGACGCCGACATCGGTGTCGCGATGGGGTCGGGCAGCTCGGCATCACGCGCGGTGGCTCAAATCGTGTTGCTGGACAACAAGTTCGCGACGCTGCCGTATGTCGTCGGCGAGGGACGGCGGGTGATCGGCAACATCGAACGCGTCTCGAACCTGTTCTTGACCAAGACCGTGTACTCGGTGCTGCTCGCGACGTTCGTCGGCCTGGCCGGCCTGGCGTCGAAGTTCTTCGGCACCGACCCGCTGCTGTTCCCGTTCCAGCCGATCCACGTCACGATCGCGGCGTGGTTCACGATCGGCATCCCGGCGTTCATCCTGTCGCTGGCGCCGAACAAGGAACGCGCGCACCCCGGATTCGTGAAACGTGTGATGACGGCGGCCCTGCCGTCGGGGCTGGTCATCGGTGTCGCGACGTTCGTCTCGTATCTGGCCGCGTATCAGGGTCGCGAAGCCACGGCCGTCGAGCAGACCCAGGCCTCGACCGCGGCTTTGATCACCCTGCTGGTCGGGGCGATCTGGGTGCTGGCCGTCGTGGCGCGGCCCTACGAGTGGTGGCGGGTGGCCTTGGTCGCGGTCTCCGGGTTGGCCTACGTCGTGATCTTCTCCATACCGCTGGCGCAGGAACTGTTCATGCTCGACATCTCCAACGTCAAGACGACGTCGATCGCGCTGGGAATCGGCGTGGTCGCCGCCGCCGCGATCGAGGTGATCTGGTGGGTGCAGGGCGCGGTGTTGGGAGAGCGACGTCGGCTGTGGCGTGCCGAGTAGCCTCTAGTGCATGGCATTTCTCGACAAGGTGAAGAATCTGCTGGCCCGCAACGCCGACAAGGTGGACACCGCGATCGACAAGGCCGGTGACATCGTCGACCGCAAAACGCAGGGCAAATATGCTCAGCACGTCGACAAGGTCCAGGACGCGGCGCGCAACTACGTGAACAAGGACAACCCGTCTGCGCAGGGCGGACCGCAGCAGCCGCCCCAGGCACCGCCGCCACAGCAGCAACCGCCTCAGGCTCCGCCGCAGCAGCAGCCACCGCAGCAGCCCTGAGCCATGGCCAAACTCTCCGTATCCGTCGACGTCCCCCTGCCGCCGGAGCAGGCGTGGTCGTGCGCATCCGACCTCGCCCGTTACAAAGAGTGGCTGAGCATCCACCGGGTGTGGCGCAGCAAGCTGCCTGAAACGCTCGAGAAGGGCACGACGCTGGAGTCGATCGTCGAAGTCAAGGGCATGCCGAACCGGATCAAGTGGACGATCGTGCACTACCGTCCGCCGGAGGCGATGACGCTCAACGGCGACGGTAAGGGCGGCGTGAAGGTCAAACTGATCGGCAAGGTGCGACCGGCCCAGAAGGAGCCCATCGGATCGACGGTCACGTTCGACGTGCACCTCGGCGGTCCCGCGCTGTTCGGCCCCATCGGCATGGTGGTCGCCGGAGCCCTCAGAAGCGATATCCAGGAGTCGCTGAACCGGTTCAAGTCGGTGTTCGCGCCGGCCCAGTAGGCGGGTCGGTCCGTCGCGTCAGAGCGAGCCGGCGGCCAGGGCGTACTCGCCGAACGGCCGGGCCGCTGCCTCTCGGCCGAGGCGGCGCTTCTCGAGGCTGCTGTCGAGAAAGACGGTGGCCCTCGCACCGACGAGGTGGAGCAGCGCGAGAACTCCGGCCGTCAGGGCGACGGTCGAATGCCCGATGAGGAACGCGGCGAGGCAGGCGGTCGAGGCCAACAACGCCATCGCATGCAGAAGCAGCGCCAGCGTGGCCAACCCGTCGGAGGCGGGCGACCCGTCGGCGGTCGGCATGTGGTCGGTCATCGTCATCCTTCGCTAGAGCAGCCCGCTTGATACCCCTGCCGAATGAGCGCCAAACCAAGATCGTCTGTGATGACGGACACAGCTGCTACCGCGGCACCGAGCGCACCCGGTCGCGCAGCTCCCGCTTGAGCACCTTGCCGTAGCTGTTCTTCGGCAATTCGTCGATGAACTCATAGCGTTTCGGGCGCTTGAACCGGGCAATGCGATCGAGCAGGTGTGCATCCAACTCGTCTGCCGACGCCGACCCGACGATGAACGCGACCACCACCTCGCCCCACTCCTCGTCCGGCGCGCCGACCACGCCGGCCTCGACGACACCCGGATGTTCGAGGAGCACCTCCTCGACCTCGCGGGGATAGATGTTGCTGCCGCCGCTGATCACCACATCCTTGGACCGGTCGCGCAGCGTGAGCAGGCCACGGTCGTCGAACGAGCCCATGTCACCGGTGTGCAACCAGCCGTCCTGCAGCGTCGCGGCGGTCGCCTCGGGGTTCTGCCAGTAGCCCGACATCACGACGTCGCCGCGGCAGACGATCTCGCCGATCTCGCCGACCTCGGCGGGCGTTCCGTCGGCCCGGCGCACGGTCACATCCACCCCGGAGCGCGCATAGCCGACCGATCCGAGAACGGCGTCGTCGGTGCCGACGTGATCGGCTCGGCGCAACCCTGTGATGGTCATCGGCGCTTCCCCCTGGCCGTACAGCTGCACGAAGACCGGGCCGAACGCGGCCATCGCCTTCTTCAGGCTCTCGACGTACATCGGGCCGCCGCCGTAGACGATGGTCCGCAGATTCGGCGGACAAGCGCGACCGGTCTGCACCAGGCGCTGCACCATGGTGGGCGCGAGGAATGCGCCGCACCCGGGATGGTGCTCACACAGGTCGAGGAACTCGTTCGGCTCGAACGCGCCCGACTCGGGGATCACCTGGCGCGCCGCGCGCAGCACGTACGGCGGAATGTAGAGCCCCGAGCCGTGCGACATCGGCGCGCCGTGCACCAGGGCGCAGTTCTCGTCGGGAGAGTCGAAGTCGGCCAGGTGTGACACCGTCATCGCCATCAGGTTGCGGTGCGACAGCATCGCGCCCTTGGACTTGCCGGTCGTTCCGCTGGTGTAGAACAGCCAGGCCAGGGTCTCCGGATCGGTGGTGGGCGGTTCCGAAGACTCTGCGGTGAAACAGGTTTCGTAGCCGTCGGTGCCCACGACCGTTATCGGGACCCCCGTCTCCGATTCGAGCGCTGATGCGATCTTCGGTGAGGCGAACACCCGCGCGGCACCGGAATCCTCGAGGATCTGCACCATCTCGCGCGGGTGCAGCTTGTAGTTGATGGGCACGTACACACATTCGGCGGCCCACACTCCGAACATCAGCTCGATGATCTCCGGACAATTCTCGCTGGCGACGGCGATCCGCGTGCCGGGCGCACCGAGCGAGGCGGCCAGCCGCAGGGATCGCTCCCGCAGCTGTGCCCACGTTTGGTGTTGCCGCTCACCGTGATACACCGCACCGCGGGCACCGAAGCGGCTCGCGGCCTGATCGAGCAGCGCGAACAGGTTCACTGCCGGGCCACCCATTCGGCGTTCAGCGCGAAGTCCGACAGGTACTTCGTCGAACTCCAGCCGCCGTCGACGACGATCGTCTGCCCGTTGATGAAACTCGCACCCTCCGAACACAGGAACGCCACCGTGCTGGCGATGTCGTTCACCTCGCCCAACCGCGGGTACGGGGTCATCTCGGTGTTGATCTTGCGGAACCGCTCATCTTCGAGTCGCGTCGCCACCATCGGCGTCAGCGTCACCCCGGGAGCCACTGCGTTACAGCGGATTCCCTGCGGACCGTACTGGCATGCGATGTGCTGAGTCAGCGAGGTCAATCCGCCCTTGGCCGCGGAGTACGCGCCACCGCGCAGCCCGCCGACGACGGCGAACGTCGAGGTCACGTTGACGATCCCCGAGCCGGCCTCCATGTGCGTGATCACGTCGCGGGCCAACCGGAACGGTGCCCGCAGCATCAATCCCAGGAAGTAGTCCAGGGATTCGTCGTCGGTTTCGTGCAACGGCTTGGGGCTGCCGACGCCGGCGTTGTTGACCAGGAAGTCGATACGACCCCACCGGTCCAGCGCGGTCTGCACGATCCGCTGCGGAGCATCGTCGGCGGTGAGGTCGACCGCAACCGTCGCGACGCGGTCGGGGTCACCGACGGCCTTCGCCAACCCGGCGAGCCTCGTCTCGTCGCGGCCGGTGCCCAGCACCGCCATGCCCGCCTCGGCCAGTTTGGTCGCACAGCCGAACCCGATGCCGCTGCTCGCCCCGGTCACGATCGCTACCTGAACCATTCTTGCTCCTCGCGTCCGCGGTCATATCAGCGCCGCTCGTATCCGATGCTTCAACACTTTCCCGGCGTCGTTCTTGGGCAACGACTCCCACACCGCCACCTGCTCGGGTGCTTTGAACCGGGCCACGCCGTGCTCCTCGAGCATCGTTCGCATGGCGGTGACATCCGGCGGAGGCTGGTCACTGGCCACCACGACGGCGCACGCCCGCTCACCGGTGCGCTCGTCCGGCACGCCGACGATCGCGATCTCCGCGATGCCCGGATGTCCGATGAGGATGTCCTCGATCTCCTTGGGCGAGATGTTCTCCCCGTTGCGGATGATGATGTCCTTGGCGCGGCCGGTCACGACGAGAAAGCCGTCGTCGACCCACCGGCCGAGATCGCCTGTGCGGAAGTGGCCTTCGTCGTCGAATACGGTGGTCTCGTCTTCGGGATGCAGGTAGCCGACGAGCATCTGCGGCCCGCGGGCGCAGATCTCGCCGTCGACGAGTTTGACGTCGGCGATCCCCGGTCGCCCGTCGGTGTCGGCGGCGTGGTCGGCGTCGTCCAAGGAGCCGACCGTGGTCACCGGAACCTCGGTGGAACCGTAGACGCGCGATACCGCGGCGTTGTCGAAATAGGCGGTGGCGCTTCGGATCAGCGACGATGGCACCGATGCGCCCCCGCAGATGAAGACCTTCAGCTCGGGTAGCCGCGTCCCGGCGCGCTCGGCCGCGCCGAGCAACCCGTCGAGGAACGGTGTGGCCCCGGCCATGTGCGTGACCCGCTCGTCGAGCATCAACGCCACCGCGGCGTCGGGATCCCAGCGTTGCATCAGCACGGCCGTACTACCCAGCAGCAGGGGGCATTCGAACGCGTAGATCGACCCGCCGATGTGCGCGATCGGAGAGGGCACCAGGAATGTGTCCCCGGCCGCGACGCGCCAATGCCGGCCGATCTGACGGATCAGGGCGTGGACCGAGTTATGAGTGTGCAGCACGCCTTTCGGCCGACCGGTCGTCCCCGAGGTGTAGAGGATCATGCGCACCGTGTCCGCGTTCAACACCGGCAACACACCCGTGCCCCCGCCGTCGAGGAGTGATTCGAACGGCGTGTGATCGCCCGCGTCCCCCCGTACGACGACGACTTCGGGCGGCGCGGACATTGCGCCGGTCACGCGGTCGAGCATTGCGACGTAGTCGTGTTTGTTGAAGTCGGACGGCACGAAGACCGCGCGGACGTCGGCGTCGCGGAGAATGAAGGCCAGTTCGCGATCGCGCAGCGAGGGCAGGATCGGGTTGACCACCATGCCGGCCAAGGTCGCCCCGTGGTAGATGACCGCGGCCTCGTACCAGTTCGGCAGCATGAACGACACCACGCTGCCGGCGGGCATCCGCGACATCAACGCGTGTGCCAGTGCCACGGCCCGGTCATGCAGTTCGCGGCAGGTGAGTCGGATGTCGCCGTCCACCAACACGGTTCGCTCGGGCGTCGAGGTGGCCGCGTCGCGCAGTGCGTCGGCCAGCGTGTCGTGCACCCACAGCCCGCGCCGGTAGGCATCGGCGCTGCGCTTCTCGTCGACCCGCACGGTTCGGCCTAGCCCTTGATCCGGCGCATCGTCATCGAGTGCCGGTACCGCGACGACGGATGGGTGTTGATGGTCACCTGCGCGATCTCGCCGTCGGAGGTCGTGTAGGCGCGGCGCATCTTCAGAGCGGCGCTGCCCGCATCGACTTTGAGTGCCGTGGCGAGCTCCGGTGAAACGGTGATGGCCGCCATCTCCTGATGCACCTCGACGATGCTGACCCCGAACAGATCCTCGATCAACGGGAAGATCGGTCCCGAATGGCGTTGCAGCAGACGCCCGACCGCAGCGAACGCCCGATTGATGTAGTACTCGGTGGTGCACATGGGGGTGTCGCTGCCCTCGGCCTGCCGGCATCCGCGGACCGCGAGCCACTGCGTACCGGCCGTCAATCCGGTGTGCTCGGCCAGTTCCTCGTCGACGGTGACCATCGCGTTGGACTCGATCGTGAGCTGTGCCCCCGCCGCGAACGCCAGCAGGTCGTCGATCGAAACGACGTCCTGGGCATAGGAATTGGAGGCGGGGCGGGGAACCACGAGGGTGCCGGCGCGTGGCCGCGACGCGATCAGGTTGTCCTCCCGCAGCCGGCGCAACGCCTCGCGGACGGTGTAGCGGCTGACCGCGAACCGTTCGCACAGCTGTTGTTCGGTGGGCAGCTGCGAGCCGACGGGGTAGATCCCGTCGACGATCTCCTTGCGCAGGGTCCGCGCCACCTGCAGGTAGCGATGGTCGGTGGGGCTGACGGTCATGTGCGCCGCAGCGCGAGCACGCTGCCCTCGCCGTCGGCCGACACATACAGTGTGCCGTCGGGGCCGACGGCGATACCCGCGAACGGTCCCTGCGGTCCGGAGAACGGCGGCATGCCCTTGAGCGGCTTGGGCTGCACACCCGGAGGCGGACCCACCGGCAGATCCGACGCGATCGTGGTGCGCGCGTCGGTGGCCAGGTTCACCGCGACGACCTCCTTGGCGCCGGCGTCGACGATGTAGAGCACCCCGTCGGCGACCGCGATGCCCTGCGGCCGCCGCAGACCGTCGACCACGGTTTCTGGGGTATCGCCGACCGTGAGCACCCGTCCCGCCCCCGATTCGGCGACCAGCAAGCGGCCGTCGTCGTCGAAGATCACCCCGACCGGATCCCGCAGATCCGACGCCAGCACCTCGGTGCCGCCCGACCCCAGCGCGTGGACCCGGCCGGTGCCGAGCTCGGTGAACACGATCCGCTCACCCGGGCCGACCGCCACACCGTAGAGCTGGTCGAAACCGTCCGCGAGATAATCGGTCAAGCCATCGGCGGGGCGGTACCGACCGATCTGACCACCCGAGGTGGACACCACGAACGCCCCGCCCGCAACAGGTGCCACCCCGCGAAGGAAGCCGGGGTAGCCGGGGGAGAACAGCATGCCGACCGTCTGCAGCGAGCCGCCATCGCCGACGGTGTAGAAGTAGGTGCCGTCGGCGACGTAGAGCCGGTCGTCCTCGCCCACCGCCAGATCGAGCGGCCAGTTCAACCCGCCGCCGAGCAGTGTGCGGGTCTCGCCGACACCGACGATCTCGGTGATCTCCCCGGTGAAGTTCGAGACGAACAGCCGGTCCCCGACGAACGTCAGGTTGTCCAACCCCGGGTTGAGCTGCGCCAGAAGCGTTTTCTCGCCACTTCGGGGATCGATGCGCAGCACCTGGCCGCTGGCCACCTGTGTGGAGACCAGATTGCCCTGCGGGTCGAACTTCACCGCATCGGGCACGCCGAGGTCCGCGGCCACCCGTTGCGGCTCACCGCCATTGGGGTCGATGCGCCAGATCTCATTGGCCGTCATCAACGGGTAGTACAGCAAGCCGTCCGGACCCACCTCCATGGCGTTCGGTGACGGCAGGTCCTGCAACAGAATCCGCTCGGCACCCGTACCACGGTCGAGTTCCATCAGCCGCCCGCCGTCGCGGCACTCGTTGACGAACAAGCGATCCCGATGCACGGTGATGCCGTTCGCGCATGGCAGGTCGTCGCGCAGCACCCGGGTGCGGCCCGCGGCGTCACGCACGCTGACTCGTCCGTCCATCACCTCGGTCGCGAACAGGTTGCCGTCGCCGTCGAAGGCGACGTCGTCGGGGGCGACGATGTCGCCGCCCTTGGCGCTGACGGTCTCGAGGTTTCCGGTGCCCAGATCCAGCGCGCTGATCTGGCTGCCCGTCACCTGGGCCACGTAGACGCGGCCGTCGGGGCCGGTGCGCAGACCGTTCGCGCCGAACAGCCGGCTCGGGGCGGTGATCCGGTCGACGCGCCACCCCTCGGCGCCGGTCGGATTGCCACCCGGATAGCGAGACTGCTGCAAGGACCCCGTCGCCGATCGCGTCATGACCTGGCACGTTAGCAAGGCTGCTTAGTCCAGACAATAGGCCTTCAGAGAAGGTTTTCGGCCCTTGACTCGTCGATTCGCGCTGGGGAATAGTGTTCTGCAACATGGAGAGCACTATTCGTTGTCCGGACAAATAGCGATGGGCGACCTTCTGAGGCTGGACGGCCGCGTCGTCGTGGTCTCGGGTGCGGGCGGCGGCGGAATCGGCACCACGATCACCCGGATGGCGGCCGAGGCAGGCGCCACGGTGGTGGCCGTCAGCCGGTCGAAAGAGAACCTCGACGAACACGTCGGGCCGCTGGCCGACCAGGGTCTGCCGGTCGTTCCGGTCTCCGCCGACGCCTCCACCGACGAGGGCATCGCCACCGTGATGGAGCAGGTCCGGCGAACCGATGGGGATCTCTACGGACTGGTGAACATCGCAGGCGGCGCGGCCCCGTCGACATGGATGCCGTCGACCCGGGTGACGCGCGAGGACTGGCGGGCGTTATTCGCCGCGAACCTCGAGACGGCGTTCTTCATGAGCCAGGCCGTCGCGGCCGAGATCCGCGCCGGGGGCAAGCCCGGATCCATCGTCTCGGTGTCGTCGATCAGCGGGATGAACACCGCGCCGTTCCACATCGCCTACGGCACAGCGAAGGCGGCGGTGGTCGCGATGACACGCACCATGGCAGCCGAGTTGGCGCACGACGACATCCGTGTCAACGCGGTGGCGCCGGGGGTGACCGAGACCGCCGCGTCGCGCACCTACGTCGACGTCGACCCCGACCGGGATCGGCGCGCGATCGCGATGGGCAGGCGCGGTCGGCCCGAAGAACAGGCGGGGGCCATCTTGTTCTTGCTCTCGGACCTGTCGAGCTACATCACCGGGCAGACGATTCTCGTCGACGGTGGGCTCAACCTGAAGTGGACGCACCTCGGTGCCGACAACACGTCGCTGTTCTTGAAAGACGAAACCTTCCGCGCAGAGATCAGTCGGTTCTAAGGAGTTTGAGATGACCGATACGCAGGACCGTGAAGTAGAAGTGCCGGAGGAGCTTTCGGAGCCGTTGACGATCCCCGTCGAGGCGTACGTCTCGGAGGAGTACGCGCGCGCGGAGCGGGACAAGCTGTGGCGCAAGGTGTGGCAGCAGGTCGGTCGCGTCGAGGAACTGCCCGAGGTCGGCAGTTACCTGACCTACGACGTCCTCGACGACTCGATCATCGTCGTGCGCACGGGGGCAAACGAGTTTCGGGCGCACCACAACGTGTGCATGCACCGCGGCCGCCGCCTCGTCGACACCCCCGACGGGGAGAAGAACGCCGTCGGCCGCGCCCGCAAGTCGTTCGTCTGCGGATTCCACGGCTGGACATACGGTCTCGACGGCGCCTGCACCCACATCCGCGAACAGGACGACTGGAAGGGCACGCTCACTCCGGAGAACACCCATCTCGTTCCGGTCCGGGTCGACACCTGGGGCGGCTGGCTGTTCATCAACATGGATCCCGACTGCGAACCCCTTGCCGACTACCTGTTCCCGGCCGCCAAGATCCTCGACCCGTTCGGGCTGGAGAACATGCGCTACAAGTGGCGCAAATGGCTGCATTTCGACTGCAACTGGAAGGTCGCGCTGGAGGCTTTCAACGAGACCTACCACGTGTTCACCACGCATCCGGAATTCAACAAGTTCGGCGAGTTCAAGGGGTGGGCCAAGGCGCAGGGCCGACACAGCAACATCGGGTACGACGCGCCCAAGGACATGGAGGCCACCAAGTCCAAGATCCGGCTGGGCACCGGCGACGATCCGCGCGTCTCCACCGCGGAGATGCAGATGTACACCTGGGAGCAGACCAACGCGACCACCACCGAGACGCTGGTGAATGCGGCCAAGCGGCTGGTCGACGAACTGCCCGAGGGCACGCCTCCCGACAAGGTCCTCGAGCACTGGCTGACCTCGGCCCGCCGTGACGACGAGGCCCGCGGCGTCATCTGGCCGACCATTCCGTCCGACATCCTCGGGCAGGCCGGCACGGCGTGGCAGATCTTCCCGAACTTCCAGATCGGCCAGGGGCTGACGACCGCGTTGTGTTACAGCGCCAGGCCGCACCCGAGCTACGACCCCAACAAGTGCATCTTCGAAGTGGCGACCCTGGAGTTGTTCCCGAAGGACCAAGAGCCGCAGACACATTGGGAGTACACGCCCAAGGACAGCCCGAACTGGCTGTCGGTGCTGCCCCAGGACTTCTCGAACATGGCCGCGGTGCAGCAGGGCATGAAGTCGCTGGGCTTCCCCGGCACCAAACCCAACCCGTACCGCGAGCGCAGCACCGTGAACCTTCACTATCAGTTGTCCAAGTACATGGGCACCGGCGAACCGAAAGAGCTCTGAGCCATGACAATGTTCGACACCTGCGGTCCCACCCAGACGCCCGACGACATCGACATCGATGCGCTTCGGGAGAAGTACGCCCAGGAGCGGGCGAAAAGGCTTCGGCCCGAGGGCTCCAAGCAGTACGTCGAGTTGACCGACGACTTCGCCGGCTACTACGAGGTGGACCCGTACACGCCCGTCACACCGCGTGACCCGATCGTCGAGGACATCGACGTCGCGGTGCTCGGCGGCGGCTTCGGCGGGCTGCTGTCGGCAGCGCACCTGAAGAAGGCGGGCGTGGAGGACGTCCGCATCATCGAGCTGGGCGGCGACTTCGGCGGCGTCTGGTACTGGAACCGGTATCCGGGCATCCAGTGCGACAACGAGTCCTATTGCTATATACCGCTTCTGGAAGAGCTCGATTACATCCCGACCAAGAAGTTCGCCGACGGCCCCGAGATCTACGAGCACTGCCGGCGCATCGGCAAACACTTCGGCCTCTACGACTCGGCGATCTTCTCCACCCAGGTCCGCGACATGCGCTGGGACGAGGAGATCAAGCGGTGGCGCCTGGCCACCAACCGCGGCGACGACATCCGCGCGCGGTTCGTGGTGCTGGCGTCGGGGCCGTTTCACCGGCCGAAACTCCCCGGCATCCCGGGCATGAAGGACTTCAAGGGACACAGCTTCCACTCGTCGCGGTGGGATTACGACTACACCGGCGGCGACTACACCGGCGGCATGGACAAGCTGGCCGACAAGCGCGTCGCGATCATCGGCACCGGCGCCACCAGCATCCAGGTGGTGCCGTTCCTGGCCCGAGATGCCAAGCACCTGTATGTCTTCCAACGCACCCCGTCGACGGTCGATGTGCGTAACAACGCCACCACCGATCCGGAATGGGTCAAGACCCTGCAGCCCGGATGGCAGAAGGAGCGGCAGCGCAACTTCCACTCGTGGACGTTCGAGGGCATGGCGCTGGGGCAGCCGGACCTGGTGTGCGACTTCTGGACCGAACTCGGCCGCAACACCGCGGCGAGGGTGCTCTCGCTCGAGGATCCGAGCACGATGACGCCCGAACAGTTCATGGCGATCCGCGAGGAAGAGGACTACAAGATCATGGAGCGGCTGCGCCGCCGGATCGCCGAGATCGTCGAGGACACCGACACCGCCGAGGCTCTCAAGCCGTACTACCGCTTCCTGTGCAAGCGGCCGCTGTCCAACGACGACTATCTGCCTGCCTTCAACCGGCCCAACGTGACGCTGGTCGACGTGTCCGATTCCAAAGGGGTCGAACGGATCACCGAGAAGGGCATCGTCGCCAACGGACAGGAGTACGAGGTCGACTGCATCATCTACGCCAGCGGCTTCGAGATCACCACCGAGATCAGCAGGCGCTATTCGATCGATGCGATCGAAGGTCGCGATGGCATGTCGCTCTACGACTACTGGCACGACGGCTACAAGACGCTGCACGGCATGACGAGCCGCGGTTTCCCGAATCAGTTCTTCACCGGATTCACCCAGGTCGGCATCTCGGCCAACATCGCGGCCAACTACGAACTGCAGGGCGAGCACATCGCCTACATCATCGCCGAGGCGTTGAAGCGGGGCGCGACCGTCGTCGAGCCCACGCCCGAGGCCCAAGAGCAGTGGTGCCGGACCATCCGCGAATCAGCCGTCGACAACTCGGCTTTCGATGCGTCCTGCACCCCGGGCTACTACAACAACGAGGGCGGCGGTGGCGGGGAGGGCATCCGCTCACACCTCGGCGAGCCGTACGGCCCGGGCTTCTACGCGTTCGGCGATCTGCTGAAGGAGTGGCGCGACAAGGGCGATCTCGATGGCCTGGTACTCGACAAGTAGCGATGGGTGAGCTGCGCTTCGACGGTCGGGTGGCCGTCGTGACCGGCGGCGGCAGGGGACTGGGCCGCTCATACGCCATGCTGCTCGCGGAGCGGGGCGCCAAGGTCGTCGTCAACGATCCCGGCGGCAGCCTAGCCGGCGAGGAATACGATCCTGTCCACCCGCCGTCCGATAGTCCCGGCCCCGCCGAAGAAGTGGTGCGCGAGATCACCGCTGCCGGAGGCGAAGCCGTGGTCAACACCGACTCGGTGGCGAGCCCGGCCGGTGGTGAGGCGATCGTCGAGACGGCCCTGGAGCACTACGGGCGCGTCGACATCCTGATCCACAACGCCGGCATCGTGCGCCGCGCTCCGCTCGCCGAGATGACGTACGACGACTTCGAAGCGGTGCTCGATGTCCACCTTCGTGGCGCGTTCCACGTTGTGCGCCCGGCCTTTCCGTCGATGTGCGACGCCGGCTACGGCCGGATCGTGCTGACGTCCTCGATCGGTGGCCTGTACGGCAATCACGGCGTCGCCAACTACGCGGTGGCCAAGGCGGGTGTGGTCGGGCTGTCCAACGTGGCCGCGATGGAGGGCGCCGCCCACGGCGTCAAGAGCAACGTGATCGTGCCCGCCGCGGTGACCCGGATGGCCGAGGGCATCGACACGTCGGCGTATCCGCCGATGGGCGCGGAGCTGGTCGCACCGGCGGTGGGATGGCTGGCGCACGAATCATGTTCGATCACCGGTGAAGCCCTGATCGCGCTGGCCGGCCGGATCGCGCGGGCCGTGGTCGCGGAGACGCCGGGGGTCTATCGACCGTCGTGGTCGATCGAGGAGGTCGGGTCTCAGATCGGCGCGATCCGCGACCTGTCCGAACCCGTGGTGTTCCCCGTGGTGCCCGACGGGCACGGCGACCACATCAAGTACAGCTTCGCGATGGCGCAGAAGGGCGATGTCGATGCCTAGCGGCCCGTTGACCGGCGTGCGTGTCGTCGACCTCACGGCGATGGTCATGGGTCCGTACTGCACCCAGATCATGGCGGACATGGGCGCCGACGTCATCAAGGTCGAACCGCCGCAAGGCGATAACACCCGCTTCATCTCCGTGGGCCCCTCGCCGGGGATGAGTGGGGTGTTCGTCAACGTCAACCGCGGCAAGCGCAGCGTGGTGCTGGACCTGCAGACCGAACACGGAAAGGCGGCGATGCGCGCGCTCATCGAACGGTCCGACGTGTTCATCCATTCCATGCGTGCCAAGGCGGTCGCCAAGCTGGGGTTCGGCTACGACGACGTCGCGGCCATCAATCCCACGATCGTCTACACCAACTGCTACGGCTACGGCCGCCGCGGGCCCGACCGCGACCGCCCCGCCTACGACGACACCATCCAGGCCGAGGCCGGATTGCCCGCGGTGCAAAAGCAATTGACCGGGGAGGCCGATTTCGTCGGCACGATCATGGCCGACAAGGTCGGCGGGCTGACCGCCCTCTACGCGACGATGATGGCACTGTTTCACCGTGAGCGCACCGGGGAGGGCCAGGAGGTCGAGGTCGCCATGTTCGAGACGATGGCGTCGTTCATGCTGGTCGAACATGCCAACGGCGCCATGTTCGACCCCCCACTCGGTCCCGCCGTGTACCCGCGAACCGTCGCACCGAACCGCAGGCCGTACCGCACCAGCGACGGGTACATCGCCGCGCTGATCTACAACGACAAACACTGGAACGCGTTCATCGACGCTGTGCAGCCCGCGTGGAACAACGAGACCTACGCCACGCTGGAACAACGCGCCCACAACATCGATGTCGTGTACGGGCTGCTGGCCCAGACCATGACGGAACGCACCACCGCCGAATGGCTCGACCTGTTCGGGAAACTCGAGATTCCCGCCGCGCCGCTGAACACCCCCGACGCGCTGTTCGACAACGAACATCTGAACGCGGTCGGACTCTTCGAGACCGTCGAGACCGCGGACGGGCCGGTGCGCTTCCCCGGGGTGCCGACGTGGTTCTCCCGCACCCCCGGAAAGGTCGCGGGCCCAGCTCCGACGCTGGGCGCCGACACCGACAGTGTCCTCCAAGAGCTCGGTGACCTGGGCCTGGCCGCGGCAGCGCCCGAGTCGGCGTCCGCGCCCGAGCCCGCTGGCACGCCTCAGCCCGCCGAGCCCCCTCCCGCCGAGCCCCCTCCCGCCGAGACTGCGGTTTCTGAGGGAAACGGGCCGAATCTGGTCAAAAACCGCAGTTTCGGCGCGTCGGAGGTGGGGTGAGCATGGACTTCGAGATGGGCGCCAAGGCCGCGGAGTTACGCGGTGAGCTCCGCGCGCTGGTCAAAGAGCATGTCCCCGAGAACTATCTGGGCGCGTTCACCGACGACCCCTCCGATCTCGAGATCGCACAACGGTTCTGCCGCATGCTGGCCGAACGCGAACTGCTGTGCCTGTCGTGGCCGAAGGAGTTCGGCGGTGGTGGGGCCTCGGTGTGGGAGCAGACCGTCGTCCGCGAGGAGATGTGGGCGCACCACGAACCGCGCGGCGCCCAGTACATGGGCGTCAACTGGGTCGGCCCGATCATCATGCGTCACGGCACCGAGGAGCAGCAGCGCAAACACCTGCCGCCGATTGCGCGCGGTGAAGTCATCTGGTGCCAGGGCTTCTCCGAACCCGAAGCCGGCTCCGATCTCGCATCGCTGCGCACCGCGGCGCGTCGCGACGCCGACGGCTGGCTGGTGAGCGGGCAGAAGATCTGGACGTCGTACGCGACGATGGCGCAGTGGTGCTTTCTGCTGGCCCGGACCTCACGGGGTGAGAAGAAGCAGCAGGGCCTCACGATTTTCCTTGTGCCGATGGACGATCCGGCGATTCAGGTCCGGCCGATCCGCTGCATGATGGGCCCGCATCACCTCAACGAGGTGTTCTTCGACGACCTGCGGGTCACCGAGGCAGACGTGCTCGGAACGGTCGACGCGGGATGGTCGGTGGTGCAGGACGTGATGGCGTTCGAGCGGGTCGGCATCGCCCGGTATGCACGCTGCGAACGACTGCTGGCCGCGGCGCCCACAGTGCTCGGCGACCGCTGGGACGACCTGCCGGGAGAGCTGCGGGGGCGGTGGGTGCGGATGCTGACGCATTGCCGGCGGTCCCGGCTGATGGCGTACCGCGTGGTATCGCTGCAGAGCAGCGGACGAATCCAGCCGGGTGACGCCGCGGCTTACCGGATCGCGGTCACCAAGCTCGACCAAGACAGCGCCGAAGTCCTCATGGACATCGCGGCAGAGGTGTCACACGACGACCCCCGGGCCTCCTGGTTCCTCGGCGAGGTCGAGGACCACTGGAAGTATTCGCAGGCCTCGACCGTGTCGTCCGGCAGCATCGAAATGCAGCGAATCCTGCTGTCGCGGGCCATGTTGGCGGCGTCGAAATGAGCGAGATGATCCTCGACCTCTCCGACGACGCCAAAGAGTATGGGCGCGAGGCGCTTCGGGCATTCGACGCCGCCGGCGGCGATCAGCTCGTCCAGCAGGCCGAGGCAAAACCCGAGGCGCGTGAGTCGTTGGTCGGCGCAAGCCTCGCGGGGATCGGTGCCTGGGAACTGGATGCGCGCAACGACGCCGACGGCCTCGAAGCGGCTGCGGCACTGTGCCGCAGCGCGGGATACTGGGCGCTGCCGTATCCGGTCGCCGAACGGCTGGCCGCCCCGACCGATCTCGACACCGACGGCCTGATCGTGGTGGCCGGCAACCGGCGCGCCGCAGCGGTGGCCGGGACCGAGAGCCGTTGGACGACAGTCACGCTGGACGGCGCGCGCAGCACCGTGACCGAAATCGGGCCGGCCGGGCCGGGTTTCGTCTCCGAATTGAAGACGGCCATCGTCGACGATCAGGGTGCCGCCGATGTCGCGCTCGGACTGGTACTGCCGTGCTGGACGCTGCTCGGCATGCTCGACCGGGCGATCGAGTTGACGATCGCTCACGTCAGCCTGCGCAAGCAGTTCGGCCAGACGCTGTCGTCGTTTCAGGGTGTGCAGTTCCAGCTGACCGACGCCGAGGTCGAGCGCAGTGGCCTCGACATCCTCGCCAAGTACACATTGTGGAGCATTGCCACCGCCCGGCCCGAGGCGCTCACCGATGCACTGGCGTTGCGGTTGTCGGCGCTCGAAGCGGCCGAAGTCGTATTCCGCGTATGCCACCAGTTGCACGGCGCGGTCGGCTTCTGCGACGAGACGACCCTGTCGTGGCTGTCCCGCTACAGCCAGCCATTGCGGCGGCTTCCGCTCGGGTTGTCCGCGACCCGTGACGCCCTGACCCGCAGTGCGGGCCGCGCCGGTCTGACGGGGCTGTACGCATGAGGGTCGCGGTGATCGGGACCGGCTTCGGAAAGCACGCCGCGGCCCCCGCGTACGCAGCAGCGGGCTTCGACGTCGAGGTCGTCAGCCCGCGCGACGACGCCGCGGTCAAGGCCGCGCTGGCCTCGGACGTCGACCTGATCTCCGTGCACTCCCCGCCGTTCCTGCACCTCGAGCACGTCACCGGCGCCATCGAACACGGGCATGCGGTGTTGTGTGACAAGCCATTCGGCCTCAACGCCGATGAGGCCGCGCAGATGCGCGACATGGCCGACGATGCCGGGGTGCTGCACTTCCTGAACTTCGAGTTCCGGTTCAACGAATCATGGGCACGGCTCAAGGAGCTGGCCGACGGCGGGGCGATCGGCACACCCCGGCACCTGCACTGGACGTTCTTCGGAAGCGGGCTGCGCGGCCGCAAACTCGGCTGGATCAACAACCGCGAACTCGGCGGCGGCTGGATCGGCGCCTACGGCTCTCATCTGATCGACTTCACCCGATGGCTCTTCGGCAGCGAGATCACCGAGTGCGGCGGCATCACCCGCATCGACGGATCGCCCGACCAGGCCACCGCCGAGGATGCCTACTCGGCGTGGTTCGCAATGGCCAACGGCTGCACCGCCGCTCACGACACCGGTTTCGCGGCCGCAGTGCCCATGCCGCCGTCGGTCACGCTGCTGGGCAGCGGCGGCACCGTCGAACTGACCGCCGATACGACGCTGGTGGTGCGCCGGCCTGGAGCCGACCCCGAAACCGCTGAGTTCGCACCGCCGCCGCGGCGCTCACCCCCGCCTGCGCTCTCGGCGTTCTTCGGACACGTCGCCGAGGCGTTGCGCAGCGGGACCCAGATCACCCCGGCCTTCGACGACGGCCTGGCCGTCGCGCGCGTGATGGACCACCTGCGGGCCGGGGCGGTGCGCCTATGACCGCCGAGCTCGACCGGTTCCGGCAGACGGTGCGGCAGTGGTGCGTCGAGCACATCCCGCCGGACTGGCGCGAAACACAGACGGGCACAAGCGACGAGCAATTCGTCGCCTTCCAGAAGCGGTGGTTCGCCGAACTGCACAGCGCCGGCTTCGCCGTCCCGCACTGGCCTGCCGAATGGGGCGGCGGCATGTCGGTGGCCGAACAGGTCGTGCTGTATCAGGAACTGGCCGCGCACGACGCCCCGCGACTGGTGCTCGCGTTCGTCGGCATCCATCACGCCGCGTCGACGCTGTTGGTCGCCGGTACCGAAGAACAGAGGCGACGGCACCTGCCGGCGATCCTCGACGGCGAGATCTGGGTGCAGGGCTTCTCCGAACCCGAGGCCGGTTCCGACCTGGCGAGCCTGCGCACCACCGCGCGCAAAGAGGGTGACTCGTACGTCGTCAACGGGCAGAAGCTGTGGGCGAGCGGAGGCAAGCACGCGGACTGGTGCCTGCTGTTGGCTCGCACCGACCCGGATGCGCCGAAGCGAAAGGGAATCTCGTACTTCCTTCTCGACATGACCACACCCGGCGTCGAGGTCCGTCCCATCCGCAATGCGATCGGCGACTCACACTTCTGCGAAATCTTCCTCAACGACGTGAAGATCCCCGCCACCAACCTGATCGGCGCGGAGAACGACGGCTGGCGGGTCGCGCAGGCCACCCTCGGCGCCGAACGCGGCATGACGATGCTCGAGCTCGCCGAGCGCCTGGGTAACGCGGGATTCCGATGGCTGGTGCGAAGCGCCCCGGTGAACGACCCCGTGGTCGCCGACCGGTTGGCGCAGTTCGAAACCGAGATCGCGGGGCTGCGTGGCCTGTGCCGGAAGGTGGTCGAGGACAACGAGAGTGGCACCGCCGACCCGGCCGACGCCTCGATCGTCAAACTGTTCTACAGCGAACTGCTGCAGCGCATGACCGACTTCGGTGCGGAGATCGGCGGGTTGGCCGCCCACACCCAACTCACCAAGCCCATGTCGAGCGCCTGGGAGTCGGGCGCGTGGGTGCTCGACTTCATCGGATCGTGGGAATGGACGATCCCCGGCGGGGCGAGTGAGATCCAACGCACGATCATCGGGGAGCGCGGTCTGGGCCTGCCGCGAGAACCGAGTGCCGTCTGATGGCCGACTTCACAGAATTCCACGGCGAACTGCGCTCGGTGGCAGGCGATCTGCTCGCCAAGGACCGCAACGTCGAATGGTCGACGCTGATCGATGCCGGCTGGGTGGGACTCGAGGTGCCCGAACAGTTCGGCGGGGCGGGTGCGTCGTTCGCCGAAGTCGCGGTGATCTGTGAGGAGATCGGACGCGCCGCCGGCGCCACCCACTTCCTCGGCAGCGCGGTGCTCGCCGCCGCAGCGCTGAACGCGGTGCGGCCCAGCGATACCCGCGACTTGCTGCTCACCGAACTCGCCAACGGCGCGACCCGGATGACCGTCGCGCTGGAACCGTATGACTTCGTGCCCGACGCCGAAGGCGCGGACCGGGTGCTGATCGTCACCGACCGTGGCATCGCCGTGACCGAACAACAAGCCGCGCGGCGACCTGTCGTCGACGAGACGCGGTCGCTTGCGGCCGTATCACCGGACGCGGCAGGCGCCGAACTGTTGCCGTTCGCCGACGACACCGCCGTTCAACGCCTCCACGAGCGCGCTGCCGCGGCCATCGCCTGCGACAGCCTCGGTCTGAGCGAGGCCATGCTCACCGCCACCGTCGGATACGTGAAGGTGCGTCAGCAATTCGGCAGGGCGATCGGCTCGTTCCAGGCCGTCAAACACGCCTGTGCCGACATGCTCGTCAGCATCGCCGTGTCCCGCCAACTCGTCGGTGCCGCAGTGCAGGCCGTCGCCGAGGACGCGCCGGACGCCGGAGTCGCCGTCTCCATGGCCAAGTCGTACGCCTGCGCGGCGGCGGTCGACATCGCCGGCAAGGCCATGCAATTGCACGGCGGCATCGGATACACGTGGGAGAGCGGTATCCACGTCTACCTCAAACGCGCCACCCTGAACCGATCACTGTTCGGCTCTCCGTCAGCACACCGCCAAGAACTAGCCAAGCGCTACCAGTAAAGGAGCTTCACATGGGTGTACCCGTATACAAGCGCATCCTCGACCTCTTCGAGGCCGAGGGCGTCAACACGCTGTTCGGCATCCCCGACCCCAACTTCGTGCACATGTTCACCGAGGCCGAAGCCCGCGGATGGTCGGTCGTGGCACCACACCACGAGCTGAGCGCCGGGTTCATGGCCGAGGCGGCATCGCGGATGACAGGCAAGCCGGGGCTGTGCATCGGAACGCTGGGCCCGGGCATGGCCAACATCGCGGGCGCGATCCAGTGCGCACTGGTCGAGAATTCACCGGTGATCTTCCTGGGCGGACAGCGCGCCCGCGTCACCGAGCGTCGGGTGCGTCGCGGTCGCATCCAATTCGTCCAGCAGGAACCGCTTTTCGAGGCTTCCGTCAAGTTCAGCAGCTCGATCGAGTACGCCGACCAGACCGACGAGATCATCCGCGAGGCGATCCGTCGCTCCATGTCCGGTACCCCCGGCCCCAGCTACGTCGAGTACCCGTCTCACGTCATCCTCGAAGAGCTCGACGTGCCGGATCCGTTGCCGCCGCACCGGTATCGGCTCGTCAATCAGGGCGCAGGCGAACGCGAGGTCGCCGAGGCGGTCAAGCTGATCAGGGCGGCGAAGAACCCGATCCTGCTGGTGGGTCACGGAGTTCACACCTCGCGCACCCAGGAGCAGGTCAGGCAGTTGGCCGAGCTGATGGCCTGCCCGGTGATCCAGACGTCGGGTGGCACCTCGTTCATCCCCGGCCTGCAGGACCGCACGTTCCCGTACCTGTTCTCTCCGGCGGCCAATGAGGCCGTCGAGAAGTCCGATCTGTGCGTTGCGCTGGGAACCGAGCTCGGTGAGCCCATGCACTACGGCCGGACCCAGCATTGGGCGGAGGGCGACGCCAACCGCAAATGGGTTCTCGTCGAACAGGATCCGACCGCGATCGGCGTGAACCGACCGATCGACGTGCCGCTGGTCGGCGATATGCGCGGCGTGGTGCCGCAGCTGGTCGAGGCGCTGCGCGAAAATCCGCGGACCCCGTCGGCCGACCTCGAGGCACTGATCAAAGCGGACGCCGCCGAACTCGCCCGGGTGGCCGAAGAAGCGCCGAGCGGTCGCTCGCCGATTCACCCGGCCCGCTACGTCGTCGAGGCCACCAAGGCCTTCGACGAGTGCACCGAAGACGGCATCCTGGTCCGCGACGGCGGCGCCACCGTGATCTTCCAGTGGACCTACTCGCAGACCAAGCCACGCGACGTGATCTGGAACCAGAACTTCGGTCATCTCGGCACGGGCTTGCCGTACGCGGTCGGCGCGTCGGTCGCCGAGGGCCGCAACCGCCCGGTCATGTTGCTCACCAGCGATTCGGCGTTCCTGTTCCACATCGCCGAACTCGAGACGGCGGCCCGGGAGAACCTGCCGTTGGTCTGCGTCGTCGGGGTCGATCACCAGTGGGGCCTGGAGGTCGGCGTCTACAAGCGCACGTTCGAACAGCCGTCGCCGCAACCCGGCGTGCACTGGAGCAAGGACGTCCGGCTCGACAAGGTCGCCGAGGGCTTCGGATGTCACGGCGAGTACGTCGAGAAGGACGACGAGATCGGCCCGGCGATCAAGCGGGCGTTCGCCAGCGGCAAGACCGCCGTCGTGCACGTCTGCATCGACCCGAAGGCCAACTCCGAAGAGATGCCCAAGTACGACCGGTTCCGGACCTGGTATGCAGAAGGCACGCAGTAGGACCACGTAACAGAGAAGAGTAGAGCCATGCGTGAATATCTGAAGTTCTACATCGACGGCCAGTGGGTCGACCCGATCCGGCCCAACAGCCTCGAGGTCGACAACCCGACCAACGAACAGGTCTCCGGCAAGATCGCGATCGGTTCCGCGGCCGACGTCGATGTCGCGGTGCAGGCCGCCCGCCGGGCCTTCAACACCTGGTCACAGACCAGCCGCGACGAACGACTCGACCTGCTGCAGGCGATCATGGGCGAGTACCAGAAGCGCGCAGGCGACGTCGCCGACGCGGTCAACGAGGAGATGGGCGCGCCGGCGTCGCTGGCGGCCGGCCCGCAGGTCAACCTCGGGCTCGGCCACCTCGCCACGGCCATCGAAGTGCTGAAGAACTTCGAGTTCGAAGAGCAGCACGGCGCCACGCTCGTCGTGAAGGAACCGATCGGGGTGTGCGGGTTGATCACGCCGTGGAACTGGCCGATCAATCAGATCGCCTGCAAGGTGTTCCCCGCGCTCGCGACGGGCTGCACGATGGTGCTCAAACCGTCGGAGGTCGCGCCGTACTCGGGCCAGATCTTCACCGAGATCCTCGACTCGGCAGGCGTTCCCGCCGGGGTGTACAACATGGTGTTTGGCGACGGTCCGGGCGTCGGAGCGGCACTGTCGGCGCACCCCGACATCGACATGGTGTCGTTCACCGGGTCGACGCGCGCGGGCGTCGACGTCGCCAAGAACGCCGCGCTGACCGTCAAGCGCGTCACCCAGGAACTCGGCGGTAAGAGCCCGAACATCGTCCTCGACGACGACGACTTCGCCAAGAGCGTGACCGCGGGTGTCTCGGTGATGATGATGAACAGCGGCCAGAGCTGTAACGCGCCGTCGCGCATGCTGGTGCCCAACTCCCGCATGGACGAGGCGATCGCGATCGCCCGTGAGGTGGCGGGCGCGGTCAAGGTCGGCGACCCGGACGACAAGACCGCGATCGGTCCGGTGGCCTCCAGGGCGCAGTTCGACAAGATCCAGGGCCTGATCCAGAAGGGCATCGACGAGGGCGCGACCGTCGCCGTCGGCGGCACCGGACGGCCGGACGGGCTCGACAAGGGCTACTACGTCAAGCCGACGGTGTTCGCGAACGTCACCAACGACATGACGATCGCCCGCGAGGAGATCTTCGGGCCGGTGCTGTGCATCCTCGGCTACGACGACCTCGATCAGGCACTCGAGATCGCCAACGACACGGAATACGGTCTGGCCGGCTATGTTTCGGGCGCCGACCTGGAGACGGCTCGCGCGGTGGCGCGGCGGATCCGGGCGGGTTCGGTGGCCATTAACCACGGCTTCGACATGGCCGCTCCGTTCGGCGGCTACAAGCGCAGCGGCAACGGCCGCGAGTGGGGCCACTTCGCGTTCGACGAGTTCCTGGAGATCAAGGCGGCGCTGGGTTATGCGCCCGAAAAGGCCGCCAACTGAATTCCTGAAAGGATTGCACACCACGTGTTTTCGGCAATATTGATCGACAAGGACGATGCAGGTCAAAAGGTCGAGGTCACCACCCTCGACGAGGCACAACTTCCCGAGGGTGACGTCAGCATCGACGTCGAGTACTCGACGCTGAACTATAAGGACGGCCTCGCGATCACCGGCAAGTCGCCGGTGGTACGCAAGTTCCCGATGGTTCCTGGCATCGACCTCGCGGGCGTGGTCACCGAGAGCTCGCACGCGGACTGGAACAAGGGCGACCGCGTCGTGCTCAACGGATGGGGTGTGGGGGAAACCCATTGGGGCGGCTACGCCCAGCGCGCCCGCCTCAACGGCGACTGGCTGGTTCCGCTGCCGTCGAGCTTCACCAGCAAGCAGGCGATGGCAATCGGAACGGCGGGCTATACCGCCAGCCTCTGCGTGAACGCCCTGCTGGCCCACGGCATCCAGCCCGATCAGGGTGAGGTCCTGGTGACCGGCGCGACGGGCGGTGTCGGCAGTGTCGCGATCGCGTTGCTGGCCAAGGCCGGCTTCGAGGTCGCCGCTGTCACCGGCAAGACCTCCGAGTCCGACTATCTCGAAGATCTCGGCGCCACAACGGTTCTGGACCGCGCCGAGTTCGCCGAGAAAGGTAAGCCGATGCAGAAGGAACGCTGGGCCGGTGTCGTCGACGCGGTCGGCAGCCACACCCTCGCCAACGCGTGCGCCCAAACCCGTTACCGGGGAGCGGTTGCCGCCTGCGGACTCGCCCAGGGGATGGACTTCCCGGCCAGCGTCGCACCGTTCATCCTGCGCGGTGTGTCATTGCTCGGGATCGACAGCGTGATGGCGCCCAAACAACCGCGGATGGCCGCCTGGGAACGCCTCTCGAAAGATCTGGATCCGGCCGTGCTCGAATCGATCGCCGACGAGATTCCGCTCGCCGACGTGATCGACGCCGCGGGTCAATTGATGGACGGCAAGGTACGCGGTCGCATCGTCGTCGATGTGAATCGCTGATCGGAAAACACGTGGCTGAACTTGATCTGTCCGACGTCGACCACCGCGTCGGCAAGCCGATCGGCGGTGGGCAGCTGTGGGATCCGTGCAGCTCCTCTGACATCCGGCGGTGGGTGATGGCGATGGACTATCCCAACCCACTGCACTGGGACGAGCGCTTCGCCCGCGAGTCCAAGTTCGGTGGCCTCATCGCTCCGCAGTCCATCGCGGTGGCGTTGGACTACGGCCACGGCGCAGCACCGGCGTGCGTGGGGCACATTCCCAACAGCCACTTGATCTTCGGCGGTGAGGAATGGTGGTTCTACGGCTGCCCGGTGCGGCCGGGGGACCAGTTGTTCCAGGAGCGCCGGTTCCACGACTACAAGGTGGTGGAGACGAAATTCGCTGGGCCGACGATGTTCTCGCGCGGCGACACAATCCACAAGAACCAGCGCGGTGCACTCGTGGCCCGCGAGCGTTCGACCGCGATCCGCTATCTGTACGAAGAGGCGACGAAACGCGGCATGTTCGAAAACCAGCTCGGGGACATCAAGCGCTGGACGCAACATGAGCTGGAAGAAGTCGAGAGGCTTCGCCGCGACTGGCTGGAGTCCAACCGGATGGGCGTCTCTCCGCGGTTCGACGAGGTGAAGGTCGGAGACACCCTACCGCGCAGGGTGATCGGGCCGCACAGCATCGCGAGCTTCACCACCGAATATCGGGCGTTCCTGTTCAACATCTGGGGCACGTTCCACTGGGTCGCGCCGGAAGGTGTCGAGGATCCGTGGATCTACCAGGATCCGGGCTGGGGCAAGGACTTCGCGTTCGACGAAGACGACGCGATGATCGACCCGCGCAAGCGCGACGGGTTGTACGTCGGGCCTTCCCGCGGCCACATCGACGCCGACCGGGCGAGTGAGGTCGGCATGGCGCGCGCTTACGGTTACGGTGCGACGATGGGCGCCTGGTGCACCGACTACCTCGCGTACTGGGCGGGCCACGACGGCATGGTGCGTCACACCAAGGCCGACTTCCGAGGGCCCGCCTTCGAGGGCGACGTCACGTACTTCGACGCCGAGATCGTCGACAAGCAAACCGAATCCACGTGGGGTGTACCGCTCGTGCAGGTCAAGCTGCGCCTGACGAACCAGGACGGCACCGTGCTGGTGGACTGCACCGCCGAGGTCGAACTCCCGTTGGCGTGACAATGCATTCACTCTCGATCGTCTCCGGTCCGCCACTGGCAGAGGAGCCCGGCCTCGGTGCGCTCACGCTCCCTGGTTTCCTACGCGAAGTCACCACGATGTACGGCGAACGGGAGGCGCTCTCCTTCCCGACCGCCGACGGCGTCATCCGCTGGACCTATGCCGAATTATGGGACAGGGCGGTCGAAGTGGCCGGTGCGCTGCGGGTATGCGGCGTGGGCAAGGGAAGTCGCGTCGGTGTGATGATGACGAACCGGCCGGAGTGGATCGCGGCGGTGTTCGGCATCTCCCTCGCCGGCGGAGTGGCCGCCACCTTGAGCACTTTCTCGACGGGCCCGGAACTCGACCACCTGCTGCAGTCGTCGGCCGTGTCGGTGCTGTTGTTCGAGCGCACGGTTCTGGGAAAGGACTTCGCGAGCATTCTGGCCGACCTGGAACGAGCGATCTCGAAGTCGACACCCGGCGCATTGCAGTCGGCGAGATTCCCCTACCTGAGACGGCTCGTCACGGTCGGGGAGCCGCCGGCAGGCATCGAAGGCTGGGACGAATTCCTCGCCCACGGTGGGAACGAACCACGCGAACTGGTCGAGGCGACCGGTGCGGCGGTGCAACCGAGCGACCCTGCGGTGCTGTTCTTCTCGTCGGGGTCGACCAGTAGGCCGAAGGGCATCTTGAGCGCGCACCGCGGCGTCTGCATCCAGATGTGGCGCTTCCGGCGGCTGTATCAGTTCGGCCCCGAGGACAACGTCCGTTGCTGGTCGGCCAACGGCTTCTTCTGGTCAGGCAATTTCGCGATGTCGCTCGGCTCGACGCTCGCGGCGGGTGGGGCACTGGTGCTGCAACCGACATTCGTCGCCGACGAGGCGCTCGAGCTGATGGCTGCCGAGCGCGTTAACTTTCCGTTCGCCTGGCCGCACCAGTGGGCGCAGCTCGAGGGCGCGCCGAACTGGGAAAGCGTGGATCTGAGCAGCATGCGGTTCGTCGACTACAAGACACCGGTCGCGCGCCACCCCACGGTGAACACCAAATGGTTCGAGCCGGGCCACGCCTATGGCAACACCGAAACCTTCACGATCACAACGAATTACCCTGCCAACACCGCGCCGGAGATCCACAAGGACAGCAGCGGCGTCCCCCTTCCCGGCGTGACGCTCAAGATCGTCGACCCGCTGACCGGCAAGATCGTTCCGCGCACAGAGCGCGGGGAGATCTGTGTGAAGGGCCCGACGCTGATGCTCGGTTACATCGGGACACCCCTCGACGAGACGCTCGACGCCGAAGGCTTCCTGTGCACCGGCGACGGAGGCTACCTCGACGACGAAGGCCGGCTCTACTGGGAGGGCAGGCTCACCGACATCATCAAGACAGGCGGCGCCAACGTGTCGCCGCGGGAAGTCGACGAAGCCGTCATGCAGCATTCGGGCGTCAAGGTGGCTCAGACGGTCGGGGTACCGCACGACGCACTTGGCGAAGTGGTCGTGTCGTGTGTGGTGCCGCACGACGGTGTCACCCTCGACGCCGACGAGATCCGGTCGTTTTTGGCTCAGCGGTTGGCCAGTTACAAGGTGCCTCGTCGGGTGCTCTTCTTCCGTGATGACGAGATCGCGCTGACCGGCAACGCGAAGATCAAGTCCGCCGATTTGCGTCAGCTCGCCACCAAGCAGCTGCAGCAAGCCGCGGTCACTGGGTCTTGAGTAGAGGCCGCAAATCGTCCAACCGGTCGAACAGGTGCCAGATGTATGACGACGACCCGTCCTCCCGATGCCTGTGCAAGTCGACCAGGTCGGGGTCGTTGCGGTAGCCGTCGAACGCGTCCTTGGAGTCCCACTCGACGAGGATCAGCACTTTTCGCGGCTCGATGTCGCCGAGGACGGCCTCGCTGAACTGTCCGAGGGCCACGACGCGACCGCCGTGCCTGGCGACCTCCGCGGGGGAGCGCTTCGAATAGGCCAGATACTCGTCGCGGTCGGCGACGTCGAAGAGGTTCAGCGCATATATCGTCACGTGGGTGACGGTACGCGGCGAGAAGTACGAATACGGCATCGATTTCGACCGCATTGCGGCGATCGACATCCACACCCACGTCGAGATCGACTGCCACGGCCACAAGGCCTACGTCGACGAACTCGTCGAGGCGACCGAGAAGTACTTCAAGATGCCACCCGGCGCGACGGCCGGCGTCGACGCGGTCGCCGACCTGTACCGGCAGCACAACACGGCGGCCGTCGTCTTCACCATCGACGCGCGCACGGCGATGCGCCATGTGCCGAACTCGATCGAGGACCTCGTCGCCGGCGCCGCGCGCAACAACGACGTGCTGATCCCGTTCGGCAGCGTTGATCCGTGGCACGAGCGCCGGGCGGTGCACCGCGTCCACGAACTCGTCCGGGACTACGGGGTCAAGGGCTTCAAGTTCCATCCGAGCATGCAGGCGTTCGAGCCCAACGACCGTCGCTTCTACCCGATCTACGAGGCGATCACCGAGGCCGGGCTGCCCGCCTTGTTCCACACCGGGCAGACGGGGATGGGCTCGGGGCTGCCGGGTGGGCACCGCATCAAACTGCGCTACTCCGATCCGATGCTGCTCGACGACGTCGCCGCCGACTTCCCGGATCTGACGATCGTGATGGCCCATCCCGCGGTGCCCTGGGTCGACTCGCAGATCGCGATCGCCACGCACAAGGCCAACGTGTACATCGACCTGTCCGGGTGGAGCCCGAAGTACTTCCCGCCGCAGCTGGTCCGCGCCATGAGCCGGCAACTGCGCACCAAGGTTCTTTTCGGCACCGACTTCCCGTACATCCAGATCGACCGGTGGCGTGCCGACTTCGACACCCTCGACATCGACCCGGTGGTGCAGTCGCTGATCTACAAGGAGAACGCGCTGCGGGTCCTGGGGGTCGCGTCGTAAGACGCCGTTCGATGAGTTTTCGCGCCGACGGCGGTCTGCACCGGTGATTGACCACCCACCGAGAAGGAGACCATCGTGCCCGTCCGCAATTCCGCCCCCGTAGGCGCCCCGACCTGGATCGACCTGGCGTCCTCGGACGTCGAACGCTCGCAGGCCTTCTACGGCGAGGTGTTCGGCTGGACGTTCGAGTCGGCGGGCCCCGAATACGGCGGCTACGTCACCGCGTCGAAGGACGGCAGGCCGATCGCAGGCCTGATGTTCAACGACCCGCAGTGGAACAGCCCGGACGGTTGGACCACCTACTTCCACACCACCGACGCCAAGGCCACCCTCGACGCGGCGGTCGCTGCGGGCGCGACGACGTGCGGAGCACCCGTGATGGAGATCAAGGACAAGGGCTGGATGGGCATGCTGTCCGACCCCAGCGGCGCGCTCGTCGGGCTGTGGCAGCCGGGTGGGCACCGCGGATTCGAGGTCGTCAACGAGCACGGGGCACCGGTGTACTTCCAGTGGACCGGCCGCGACTACGCCAGGTCGCAGCAGTTCTACCGCGACCTGTTCGGCTGGCACATCGAGACGGTGTCCGACACCGACGAATTCCGCTACAGCACGGCGAACTTCGATGGTGAGGCGCTGCTCGGTCTGATGGACGGCAGCGCCTTCCTGCCCGAGGCCGAGCCCTCGAACTGGAACTTCTTCCTGGGCGCCGACGACGTCGACAAGACCGTGCAGTTGATTCTCGATCACGGAGGCGCCGTGATTCGCGGCGCCGAGGACACACCCTACGGTCGGTTGGCCGCGATAGCCGATTGCACCGGGGCGGCCTTCAACCTGTCCTCGCTGCAGTGAGCGAGCGTCAGGCGGTCATCAGGTAGTCGGTCCTGCCGACGAAGACGATGCTCGCCGGGTTCGGCGTGGTGGCCGCGTCGACGACGGCGTCGGCGAAGGTCATGTGGCTCATGTCGCCGGACACCACCGTGAGCTGTACGCCCGCCTGGCGGAACTCTGACCGCCTCGTCAGCAGCGCGGTCTCGCCGGCCCGCATGCTGGCCGCGACGGCCGTGTAGCCCTTGGGCACCGCCTTGTCGGGGAAGAAGTGGGCCTGATGGCTCGTGACGAAGACGATCCGTCCGCCGACCGGCATCAGCGGTAGAGCCGCCAGGGCGAGCCGGCGTTGGGCGTCGCGGTTGAGGCGCATCGCGCAGTCGGGATCCGCGCCGGTGTCCAGCGCGTCCGACGAGTTGAGGATCAGAGTGTCCAACCGACCGAAGCGCGATGCGATGCCGTCGATCACCTCCGCGGATTCGACCTCGTCGGAGATGTCGCGGGTCACGGCGACGTGGCTGTCGGCGCCGGCGAGCTGGCGTGCGACCCGCGCGCCGAGGCCTCTCGAGCCGCCGGTGACCAGGACGATTCGTTCGGGTTGGTGATCCATGTCGGGCTCCTTCCGTCGCTGCGCGCCCGCGTGGCCCCAACCGTACACCTATTCCTAAGAAAAATAAGGTCTATCTAAGGTCACAATAAGGTAGCCGCCGAGGGTGATGATGGTGGCGTGGAGTCGACCCGCATAGACAGGTGGTTGTGGTCGGTCCGGTTGGCAAAGACCAGGCCCGACGCCGCCGAGGCATGCCGGGGTGGGCACGTCCGGGTCAACGGGCGGCCCGCCAAGCCGGCCACCCCGGTATCGCCCGGCGACGAGGTGCGGGCCCGCATCGGGCAGACCACCCGGGTCGTCGAGGTGCTGCGGGTGATCCAGAAGCGGGTGGGCGCGGCCGACGCGTCGACGTGTTATCTCGACCGGACACCCAAGCCCGCGGTCTCCGAGACGGTGCAGTTCGCGGCACGCGACCGTGGTGCGGGCCGGCCGACCAAGCGGGATCGCCGGATGCTCGACAGGCTGCGCGCGGGCCTCAGATGAGTTCAGGCGGTCGGCGCGGCGAGGGCGAAGTCCGCGAAATCGAATCCCGGCACCACGACACAGCTGACCAGGCTCGGCTCGTCGTCGCGGGGGCGGGCGCGCTGCCAGTGGCCCGGCGGCACGACGAACTGGGGCTGCTCGCCGGCGAGGATGTCGATCCCTAGGAGATGCGTTGTGGCACCGCCTTGTTCGGGCCCGACCTCGAGCAGTAGCGGGCTGCCCGCGTGGAACAGCCACAGCTCGGCGCTGCGCACGGTGTGCCAGGCCGACTGCTGACCGGGCATCAGCAGGAAGAGGATTGCCGTACCGGCGCTGCGCGGGCCGGTGTAGTCCGGCGGCAATGCGGACTGCGGCACCATCAGGTCACTGCGCCACGTCTCCCTGTACCAGCCGCCCTCCGGATGGGGGGACAGGTCGAGGCGCTGCGCCCATTCCGGAAGATCGGTCATCCCAGTACCTGCCTTTTCGGTGTCGGACACTCCAGACTAGAGACCGGTGCGGTGCGATCCAGCCGATAGGCTCGTGGCATGTCGCGAGTGCGCCCCGGATGGCTGGTCGCCATGTGCGGGGCGATCGTCTCGGTGAGCGCTTGGCTGCCGTGGCTGACCGCGAACGGCGGCCGGGTCAGCGCGATCGGCGGTATCTTCGGCGACCTGCCGGCGCCGAAACCCGGGTTCGGGGTGGGCCAGTTGATCGTGCTGCTGGCCTCGTTGCTGATCGTCGCGGGTGCGATGTCGGCCCGAGGATTCTCGGCTCGCATCGCATCGACTGCCGCGCTGGCGATTTCGGTGCTGCTGGTGGTCCTGGCCGTGTGGTACCACCGGCTCTACGTGTACTCGCCGGTGTCCGCCGGCTACGGACTCTATATCGGCGCCGCCATGGCTGTGGTTGCGGCGGTTCTGTCGGTCTGGGCGATGGTGACCGCGTGGGCGACGGTCCGGTAGACCGCCGACGTGGTTTCGTCCAGCCGGTCGATTTGACTGGCGACCGCTGGGTGACGCTGGAACCGCTGCGCCGCGAGCATGTTTCGGAGATCGCGGCCGTCGCCGCCGACGGTGAGCTCGGGCGCTTGTGGTTCACCGCTGCGCCCGCACCCGAAGCCGTCGAGCGGTGGGTGGACGCCCGATTGGCGGTGCAGGCCCCCGACAGCGGGCTGACGTTCGTGGTGCGACGCCACGATGGAACCCTGGTCGGGTCGTCGAGTTACATGAGCGTCGACGCTTCGAATCGGCGGCTCGAGATCGGCAACACCTGGTACGTGGCCGCAGCGCGGCGCACCGGCGTCAACTCGGAGACCAAGTTGCTGATGCTCGAGCATGCGTTCAACGAGTTGGGTTGTGTTGCAGCCGAGTTCCGCACGCATTTCTTCAATTCAGCGAGCCGCCAAGCGATCGAGCGGCTCGGCGCCAAACTCGACGGAATATTGCGCAGCCACCAGCTTCTGCCCGACGGATCGCGCCGTGACACGGTGGTGTATTCGATCCTCGACGTCGAGTGGCCGGCTGTGCGGAACAACCTGCTGTATCGGTTGAACCGTCACGCGTGACGTGCGGCTTCTCGGATGAGCTGAATCCGCGAGGTGCATCCGAGCTTGGCGTAGACGTGGGTCAGATGCGTCTGCACCGTACGAGGCGAGATGAACATCCGCTCGGCGATGTCCTTGTTGCCCAACCCGTCGACGGCGTGGCGGACGACGTCCCGCTCGGTGGGCGTCAGCGACTCCCAGCCGCTCGTGGGCCGCTTCCGTTCCCCCCTTCCGCGTTGGGCGTAAGCGATGGCCTCCTCGGTCGACATGGCCGAACCCTCGGTCCAGATAGCGTTGAACACGCCTTCTCCCATGGCTTCTCGGCACTCTGCAACCGCATCGTCGTATCCGATCGCGTATACCGGCCACCGCGCTACGCCCATCACGGTTCGGCGGGCCGTGGCCGCACCGAGGAGGCGGGCCGCGTGCCGGTGATTTCCGTCGCGAATTGCGCAGCGTGCGAGAGCCTCGAGCGCCTCGGGAACGTGCAAGAACGCGCCGGTGACCAGTGCGAGCGCCAGGGCGTCGTGGGCGTCCCGCTCGGCTTGGTCGCGTTCGCCCTGGGCAAGCGCTACGTGAGCTCGCGCGACGAGCGCGTTCAGTTGGTAATTGCCGACCGTGAGCCCGATCGTTTCGTCGACCCACAGGCGTGCGGCGGCGACCTCACTGCACGCGAGCAGCGCCAGGGTCATCGGAGTGAGGGCTCGTATGTAGGGCATCCGCTCGGGAACGGTTTGTCCTATCGCCGCTTCGCACTCCGCCTTTGCCTCCGCGCCGCGGCCGGCGGCCAGGGCCGAAAGTGCCCAGGCAACGTGGATCGTGTCCTCATGGAAACCGCCCATCGCGATCGAGGTTTCGCGCGCTTCCTCGGATTTCATTCGAGCCACGGCTGCGTTCCCCTCGTATGCGAACCAGCTGCATTCACAGACCAGGGCGAATAACTCGAGCATTCGTTCACCGGCCGCACGTGCCTCTTCGCTGACGCCGCGGATCACCTCGTCCGCACCCTGTACTCCGCCTCGCCAGCCCATCGCGGTCGCTTGCCAGATCCGGCAATGACGCGACACGAAGCCATCGCCGATGGCGTCGGCGACGAGACGACCCTCTTCCGCCGCCAGCTGCGAGGCGAGCGGCTGCCCCGCCACATTCGTTGCGACGGCAAGGCAGCTGAGGAAGTAGCACAACCTCGCCCGATCACCGGCTTGGCGCGCGAGATCGATGGCGTCGGCCCAATACGCTTGAGACACCTCGGGGAGGTAGTAGGCGATCGCTCCGCAGGCGGCCAGGCATAGTGCAATGAGTCCCTGGTCGCCCAAGCCCCGGGCAGCCGCCAACGCCTCCTCGCCGCGCTCCAAGCTCGCCGAATCGGCGGTCCAGGCCGTCAGGATGCTTCTGTCGGCGACGGCGCGTATCCAGACCGCCGCAGCGACGTCCTCGTCCCGATAGCCCTCGTCATTGAACGCCAGATCGAATGCGGCGATGCCTTCGCGCATCCTGCCGCGTGTCTCCCACAGTCTCTGCAGAGCGGAAATCAGCCGAAGCGCGGGCTCGAACTCCTCGCAGTCGATACTCCAGGCGTGGGCAGCGCGCAGGTTTCCGGTCTCCTGTTCGGCCCATTGGACGAGCCGTTCATCTTCCTCAAGGCGGACCGCTGCGGCGACATAGTGGTCGCGATGGCGACCGCGCATCAGCGTCGCTTCGCCGGATTCGGCGAGCTTCTCCAGTGCGTACTGACGGACCGTCTCGAGCAGGCGATAACGCATGGCGCCCGATTCCTCGTCCGCGGTGACAAGGGACTTGTCGACCAGCAGGCTCAGCTGATCGAGAATCTGGAACTGCTCGAGCTCGTTGGTGGCGGCGACAGCCTGTGCGGCATCGAAGTCGAACCCGTCCATGAATACGCCCAGCCGGCGGAACAGGACCCGCTCCGGCTCCGTCAACAGCGCATGAGACCAATCAACGGAGGCCCGCAGGGTCTGCTGGCGGCGCATGGTGTTTCGGGCACCGCCGGTGAGGAGCCTAAACCTGTCATTGAGGCTGTCCGCGATCTGGCGCAGTGACAATGCGCGAATCCGGGCCGCCGCCAACTCGATCGCGAGCGGCATACCGTCCAGTCGCCGGCACACGTCCACCACCAGTTGAAGGTCGTCGCCCGAGGCGTGGAACGTGGGCCGCGCCCGTTGAGCCCGGTCGGTGAACAGCGCGACGGCTTCGTCTTGCAATGACAGAGAGGGCACCCGCCACGTGATCTCTCCGGACACCGCGATCGGCTCGCGACTGGTGGTGAGGATGCTCAACTGCGGGCAGTGGTTGAGCAGTCGTGTGATCACGTCACCGCACGCGTCCAGGAGGTGTTCGCAGTTGTCCAGCAGCAGGAGGATTTCGCGGTTGCCGATGAAGCGCTGCACCGTCTCCAACGGGGACCGTCCCGGTTGATCGGGCAGTCCGAGCGTGCGGGCAATCGTTATCGAGACGACGGCCGGATCGGCGATGGCCGCCAGATCCACCCACCACAGACCGTCGTCGAAATCCTCGGACAGAGCTTTCGCGGCCTCGATGGCGAGTCGTGTCTTACCGGCTCCGCCCGCGCCGGTCAGGGTGACCATGCGGTTGTCGGCAAGCAGCCGGCATACCTTCTCGAGTTGTAGAGCCCGACCGACGAAGCTGGTCAGCAGAGCCGGGAGATTATGCGAGCGTGAGCTTTTGGCGGTGCGTAGCGGCGGAAAGTCGTTACGGATTGCGGGGTGACACAGCTGCACCACGCGTTCGGGCTTGGGTAGGTCGCGAACCGGATGCGTCCCGAGTTCGGCGAGCCATGCATCTACCGGTAACCGGTCGGACACCAAATCGCTTGTCGTACCGGACAAGACGGTCTGCCCGCCGTGCGCAAGATCGCGGATCCGGGCGGTGCGGTTGATGGTGGGGCCGATGTAGTTGGCCTCGTCACGCAATTGCACTTCGCCCGTGTGCAAGCCGATACGCAGCCGGATCGGTGAAAGTGCAACGCGCTGTAGGTCAAGGGCGCATGCCACCGCGTCGCTTGCACGCCCGAACGCGATGACGAAGCTGTCACCTTCGCCCTGCTCGATGGGCCGGACGCCGCTGTGCGCGCCGATGACCTCGGCCAGCGTTCGATCAAGGTTGGCGAAGGCCGCCGTCATCTCATCGGGCTGCGTCTCCCAGAGCCGGGTCGACCCCTCGACGTCCGCCAGCAGCAGCGTCACCGTTCCGGTCGGTACCAGCTCGCTCACGCCCAAGTCGCTCCAGTTCAACGGCGCCGCGTCGATTCCAGTCATGCTAACCAGCGTGCGGCCGTCAGCACGGCGAAACATCGGCGCGGATGCGTAGATCTGTCGCAGAGGAACGCGTAGACACGCCGAAACTGCGGTCAGATCGCAGGATCGGGTTGGTAACGCGATCTGACCGCAGTCTCGACTAGGCGCGGTTACCCGGCTTCGACGGTGGTTGTCTCGATCGACTTCTGATCGCCGCCGTGGGCGACGTCGATCTTGCGCGGCTTGGCGCGTTCGGCCATCGGGATGGTCACGGACAGCACGCCGTTCTCGTAGGTCGCCGAGATCTTCGTCGCATCAATGCCTTCGCCGAGGGACAGCTGCCTACGGTAGGTGCCGAAGAATCGCTCGTTGGCCAGCCACTGCACACCTTCGTCGGAGCGGGCCGTGCGGTGTGCGGAGATGGTCAGGGTGCCGTTGTCGACGTTGACGTCGACCGAGCCGGGATCCACGCCGGGCAGATCGGCGGTCAGCAGGTAGTGGTCGTCGACCTTGCACAGGTCCATCGGCATGAACCGGGGGGAACGATTTGATCCGGTCTGGTTCGTCAGCAGGCCCCGGGTCAGAGCATCAAGTTCAGTGAACGGATCAAAGCGAAGCACAGCAATCCACCTCCTATGCCACTCAGAGCCCGCCACCCTGGCGGGCAGCCAAATTACTGTGCGCACCTGCAAGTTTAGCACTCGACATCAGAGAGTGCTAGAAAATTTTCGAAGAAATTTTCTCCATGGAGACATGCGCCCCGGTCAGCGGTCGGCCGCACCGGTCGCACGCGAAGACGGCGGAGAAACGGCCTCCGCAGGCAGTGTGGGTCAGCACGACCGCGGGCCCGTCGAGGTCGGTGAACCAGCGCTGAGCCCACTGCAGGGCCGAGACCAGAACCGGGAAGAGGGCGCGGCCCTTCTCGGTCAGCTCGTACCGATTGCCGACGTCGACCAGCACGCCGTTCGCGGTGAAGATGGCCAGCCGGTCGGCGATCGACCCGGGGGGCGCGCCGAGCTGGGCTTGAAAGTCGGTGAACCGACGGACGCCGACGAACGCCGCTACCAGCAGTGCGAAGCCCCAGCGGTTCCCCATGACGCTCATCGTTTGCGGGAACAGGCCGGCCGCGGCGTGCTGATCGGCCTCCGAGCGCCGGCGCGTCGAGGCCGCGGCGGGCACCGACCGCTCCCACGATCCGCTCGGACCCCATTGCGGGACAACGTCTTTGTCGTCGGCGCTCTCGCCGCACGAACGGCACGTCACCATCGGGGTGAAATCGGCGCCGCATGCGGTATGACGCATGGCGGGCAGCGGCTCGGCGTGGTCGGGCACCCAGCGACGCTCCCAGTCCCAGATCGACAGCAGCACGGGCCACAGCGACCGGCCGCACCGAGTGCCGAGGTACTCGAAACGCGGAGGCCGGTCTTGATATTGACGACGCTCGAGCAGTCCCGCATCCGTCAGCGTCCGAAGCCGCGCCGTCAGCACGGAGTTGGAAATCGGCAGGCGAGACTTGAAGTCACCGAACCGGGTCGCCGCGAGTAGTGACTGTTGCATGACGAGCAGCGCCCATTCGTCACCGAGCAATTCGAGCATGCGGGCGACGGCATTCGGCTCGGACACGCGCTCGGGAGTGGCCATCTACAGGCCGACGGTCGTGGCGGCCGCGTCGGTCTCCCGCCACCGTCGCAGCTCCGAACCCGGAGCCCACGTCGAGTGCGTCCCGCTGGAAATCCGTTCCGGCAGTGCCAGTTTGCAGACCGGTCCGTCATCGACCCTCGCCGCGTCGAACACCAGGCAATAGGAGGCGTCGGCGGTCATGTCGGTGGTGAGCGTGACCAGGTATCCGTCGTCCTCGGCGGTGGCCCCCGGACGCGCCGCCATCGCGGTTTCGCTGCCGTACACGCCGTCGGGAAAGCTGAACCGCTGTTCGGCACCGGTGTGCAGGTCGTGTTTGACCAGGCCGTCGAACAGGAACCAGCCCGGCTTGCCGGTGGCGGCGTACGTGTAGCGGTAGGGCAGCCCGGCGTAACCGCTGTTGATCATGCCGAATTCGGTGATGGTGTCGGTGAGTTGCTCCTCGGTGGTCTGCCCAGTGACGAGGTTGAACCGCCAGCGGTGCAGCCGAGTCTGCAACCGGTCCAACGCAAGGAACCGAAACGCTCGCTGCCAACGGTCACCCGCCCCCGTGTCGACCGGAGACGGGTCGCCTTCGAAGAAGCCGTCGAGGACGATTTCGTCACCGTCCTCGAAAGCGTTGGTGAAGTGCAGCACGAACGTCGGATCCGCCTCGAACCACCGGATGTCGGATGGCCCGCCGCGGCGGGGGATCACGGCGAACCGCGACCGCATGTCGGGGTGAAAGCCCGGGAAGTGGATGCCGGCTTCGAGCAGCTTGGGATCCCAGAACATCGGAAAGTCGTTGAGGATCGCGTAGTTCTCGGTGAACGCCATATCGTGCGGCAGCCGCGGGCCGGGAAGTGGGATGTCGGTGAGGTGGACGAGGTCGCCGCCCTCGTCGACGACGCCGTAGCGCATATACGGGTCCTGCTTGCTGTACGAGAAGAACAACAGCTCGCCGGTGCGATCATCGACTTTCGGGTGCGCCGAGACGCCCCAGTCCGCGGGGAACCGGCCGTTCCAGTCCTCCTTGCCGAGGGTGTCGCCGGAGAACGGGTCGATGCGGTAGAGATCGCCGCACTGATAATGGCTGGTGAGAGCGACGCCGCGATGCACGATGACGTCGGTGCTCGACGCGTCCTTCATCAGGGTCCGCGCGCCCCAGCCGTGATCGCGCTTGGCCAGCTCGATCGGCTCGGCCAGCCCGGGCCACAGCGGTCCGCCAACCTCGTTTTCGGCGAGCAGACCGTCGGTGCGGACAAACCTATTGCGGTAGAAGGCTTTTCCGTCGCGGAACCCGACGATGTGCACCATCCCGTCGCCGTCGAAAGGGTGGTAGAACTTCAGTGCCGGATGCAGCGGATTCTCGGTGTTGCGCAGGTAGACACCGTCGAGGTCGGAGGGTATCTCGCCGGCGACCACCGCGAGGTCGTCGGCATACCACTCCGTGTTCTGGGGACGCCAGGGTCCGGTGCGGTACGGGTGGTCGTCGTCGTCCGAAAGCGTCGAGAGGTACTTACCGACGATCTCCACATTCGCGCTGCCCATGTCAGGCCCTTCCGCCGATGAAACTCGGGGGTCTCGGCGGTGGGACCGCCGAAGCCGATGACCCAGACGGTACTACAACTAAGAGAGTGACCTCCCGCGCATGTCCGAAGAGGTCGGCCCCGCCGGCTCCTGTCTGAACCGACGAGACCTCAGCGCGAGTAACGGTCGACCGTCACCCGAGCTTGAACCACGACATGCCCACTACCGAGAACGCCAAACAATCGTGTACGCCGACGCCCGAAAGGGAAGACTTCAGGCCATGACGCAGCCTCGTACGCATGAACTGGCCGAGCGGATGGCCGAGCTGGCACGGGCGTCTGCTCCCCCGCGCACCGTCGACGACGTCCTGAACGACGTCACGGCCACCGCGCGCGAACTGTTGCCCGGTGCGGACACGGTGGGCGTGCTGCTGATCGGCAGGGGAGGCAAGTTCGAATCGCTGGCCGGGACGTCGGAGCTGCCCCACACACTCGACGAGATCCAGATGCAATTCGGTGAGGGACCCTGCGTGGACGCCGCGCTGAACGAATCGATTCTGCGGACCGATGACTTCCGGACGGAAGAGCGTTGGCCGCTATACGCCGCGGCCGCGGTCGAGCACGGCGTCCTCAGCGGTCTGTCGATCAAGCTCTATACCGCCGAGCGCACCGCCGGAGCGCTCAACATGTTCGGTTCGAAAGCGCGCGCCTTCGATGCCGACGACGAGATCATCGGCACGGTCCTGGCCGCACACGCCGCGGCGGCGATCCTGGCCAGCCGAGAAGGTGAACAGCTGAAGTCGGCGATGGCCACCAGAGATCGCATCGGGCAGGCCAAGGGCATCATCATGGAGCGCTACGGCGTCGACGAGGTGCGGGCCTTCGAGATGCTCAAACAACTCTCCCAGGACAGCAACGTCAAGCTCGCGGACGTCGCAACGCGTGTCATCGACACGCGCAGCGGCGCCTGAACCGCGAGGCGTTCGCTAAGGCACCAGTCGGATCCATCGGCAGGTGGTGACCTTCGACTCTTCGGTACGCCCCGCTCACCGACGAGCATCGGGGGCGTGGCTTACTCGACGTCGGTCAGGAGGAGGAGATGAGCTTGACCACAGCGAACCCGGCCCCGCGGGGGGTTGTGGTGGGAGTGGACGGGTCTCCGTCCTCTCGGGTAGCGACCGACTGGGCAGCGCGCGACGCAGCGTTGCGTGGTGTGCCCTTGACCGTCGTCCATGTGCTGCCGTCGAATGGCGCATGGGTGGACCTGCCGACGTCCGGTGAGTTCGCCACCGAGCGGCAGCGCCGTGGGAAGGCCGTCATCGACGACGCTCTGGGGCTCGTGAGCGATGCCCTCGGCGCCACGCCCGGCATCGAGGTCACGCACCGCGTCCTCACCGGTTCTACGGTTCCCGAACTGATCGACCTGTCCGGGGGCGCCGAGTTGATCGTCGTCGGCTGCCGCGGCCTGGGGGGTGTGACAGGTCTGCTCCTGGGCTCGGTCAGCTCCGGTCTTGTGCACCATGCGCACTGTCCGGTGGCGGTGATCCATGACGAGGACCCCCTGATGGATCATCCCGCGACGGCCCCGGTGGCGGTTGGTATCGACGGCTCGCCCGCCTCGGAGCTGGCAACGGAGATCGCCTTCGGCGAGGCCGATCGTCGCGGCGTAGGGCTGCTCGCCGTTCACACATGGACGGGCACCGCAGATTCCGGCGCACGAGAAGGCAGCGCACGGCCGGAAGAGAAACTGGCGCAATACCTTGCCGGGTGGAACGAGCGCTACCCCGATGTCGTCGTTCAGCGCATCGCCGGCCCCGGCAATGCAGCCCGCCGGCTGCTCGAGGAATCCGAGCGCGCCCAGCTCCTCGTGGTGGGCAGCCGTGGTCTCGGCGGGTTCGCCGGGATGTTGCTCGGATCGGTCAGCTCGGCGGTCGCGCAGGCGTCACGCATGCCGGTCATCATCGCGCGGCGCTGAAGTCCAGGGACTTTCGCCTCTACGCCGGAGCACGCGGCACCGGTCATCATCACTTCACGGGCTAACGAATCTCGAAGACAGGAGTTCGGATGCGGACAGGTGCGGTAGTGGTAGGCGTGGACGGCAGCGATGCGGCGCTCAACGCGGCGCGATGGGCGGCGGCGGTGGCATCGAGGTACGAGACGTCGTTGCACATCGTGCACGCGCTACCGGCCGTCGGGCACAACCTGACAGACACCGTCGCCGCGATGCGAGCGGCCGTCCTCGCGCAGCAACGCGAAAGTGCCGACCAAATTCTGCGCCGCGCGGAGGAGATCGTGCGCTCACAGGACCGCGAACTCGAGGTGACGACTCTGTCCACCGATGTTCCGGTCGCCGAGGTACTGGTGGAGCTCGGCAAGAGGGCACGGATGATCGTTGTCGGAAACGACGAAGTCACCACTGCGGGTGCACTCTTGCTGGGTTCGACGACACTGGCCGTCGCCACGCGCGCCGATTGCCCCGTTGTCGCTTGGCGAGGGTCCAACGCGGTGCCGACCGCCGATCCGGTAGTCGTCGGGGTGGACGGGACACCGTCCTCTCTGGCCGCTCTGGAGAACGCATTCGAATTCTGCGAACGGTTCAACGCGAAGTTGGCGGCCGTACGATCGACGTCGTCGCCGCTGCGCGCGGTCGCCACACGACTGCCGCTTCTGATCGACTGGGATGCGCTCGAAACGGCGGAATGGGCGCAGCTGACCAATGATGTCGACCGATTCAACCAGCGCTACGCACAGGTTTCCGCACCGTGTTTCGTCGAACACGCGAAGCCGGCTGCGGCACTCATCGATCGGTGTCACGCCGACGGCGCGCAGCTGCTGGTGGTCGGAAGTCACGGGAAGCCCGCGCTCGCCAGCGCCATCTTGGGGTCGACCGCGTTGAATCTGTTGCAACACGCCACCGTTCCGGTCATGGTGTGCCGACCGAGCTGATCACGGTCGGGCTTTATTCGCGGTAAAGGTCTTTCGACCCTGTTACCGAGAGCGTGGCTGCGAGAAGGTCTAGATATGACGACCGCGTCGGTCACTGCCAGCACCCGTCGAGACTCGGCCAGCGCCAACGGGAATCTTCACGCAGAGATTCACGAGACACACACGGGGCTGGTTGCTCTTATCGGGGACCGCGCATACAAAACGAAGAAAGCGATCGTCACGGACTTCCTCGACTTCGGCACCCGCGAGTTTCGCGAGCAGGCGTGTCAACGCGAAGTGGCCCTGAATCGCAGGTTGGCGCCCGACAGCTATCTCGGTGTCGGCCACTTCGCCGCGCCGGGAGAGCCCGCCGAACCCGTCATCGTGATGCGTCGATATCCCGAATCCGCCCGGCTCGCCGCGCTCGTCCGCAACGGTGATGCCGTCCACGGATACCTCACCGCCATCGCGGACCGATTGGCGCGGTTCCACCGGGAGGCGCTACGGGGCCCACAGATCGACGAACAGGCGACGGCTGCGGTGATCTCGGATCGCTGGCACCAGAATCTCGCTGAGCTGAGGCGATACGTCGACAGCGTCATCCCCGAGGCGACGCTTCGCGAGGTCACACGCCTGGCCGACCGGTACGTGGCCGGCCGTGACCAACTGTTCGCGCAGCGGATCGCGTCGGGCCGCGTCGTCGACGGTCACGGGGACCTGCTGACACAGGACATCTTCTGCACGCCTGACGGTCCGGTGCTGCTGGACTGCCTCGAATTCGATGATCGACTGCGCTACGTCGACGGTGTCGACGACGCCGCCTTCCTCGCGATGGACCTGGAGTTCCTCGGCCGCAAAGACCTCGCCGAGCACTTCTTCGACGAGTACCTGCGACGGGCCGACGACCCAGCACCGCGGTCCCTGAGGGAGTTCAGCGTCGCGTACCGCGCCGTGGTGCGGGCCAAGGTGGACTGCATCCGCGTCGATCAAGGGCACAGCGAAGCGGCGGCCGACGCGATACGCCATCTCGACATCGCTCTCGCCCACCTGAGATCGTGCACCGTCCGGTTGGTCATCGTCGGCGGCGGTCCGGGAACCGGCAAGACCACCGTCGCGCACGGCCTGGCAGAACAAGTGAACGCCCGGGTCATCTCCACCGACGCGGTGCGCCGCGAGCTACAACGGTCCGGCGTCATCGCCGGGCAGGTCGGCGAGCTGCACGAGGGACTGTATGCACCAGAGAACGTGCGCGCCGTCTATGACGAGGTGCTGCGTCGAGCCCGTGCGCTGCTGTCCACCGGTCAGACAGTTGTGCTCGACGGCACCTGGCGCGATGCGCAGCAACAGGAGAGGGCGTACCGACTGGCTACCGAGACCTCTTCGGCGCTAGTGCATTTCGTGTGTGCGCTCTCACCGTCGCAGGCCGCCCAACGGGTCGTGGCCAGAGGGCCGTCGAGTTCGGATGCGACACCACAGATCGCCGTCGCGCTCGGCGAGAACGCAGGCACGGGCCCATTCCACCGAATCGACACCGCTCATCCGCTTGAGGAATCGGTGAACCAGGCGCACCGGATATTTCAGCTGGCTGTCGGTGGGGGTCGTGATGACGGAGCAGTTGACGGCGCTTGACGCGATTCCCCGGTGCCGTCATTCGACATGACCGGCTTCGCCATGATGAATTGCTTTGAACGGTGGCAGGATGCCCTTTCGCTGCGCCACCCCGTGTTGGCCATGACGTGCTCGAGCAACTCGTCGTAGGCGGAGCCGTCGATCAGAAGCTCGGCCGGCCCGTGATGTAACAGGTAGGCGTCCAGGCGCCGGTCGATCGGCCAGTCGACATAGATCGGTCCGGCGAATTCCGAGCGGAAGAAACCCCACACGATCGTGTCACGCCTCTCCTCGGTCTCCTCGTCGTGCTCGGTTGGGTTCATCTCATGGCCTTGGCGTCGGCTGGATCCATGCCCGCCTCACCTCAACCGTGCGGCTTCGAGTAGCAGCCGCCGCTCGGCTGCGGCGATGACCCGCCGGGTGGCATCAGCGGCATCGGGGTTGACCGATACCGACGTGATGCCCATCCGCACCAGGTATTCGGCGAATGCCGGGTTCGTGGACGGCGCCTGACCGCACAGTGACGAGGTGATGCCGTATTTCCTTGCCGTGCCGATGATCTGGCCGATGGCATCGAGCACGGCGGGGTCGGATTCGTCGAACAACTCAGCGCACACATCGGAATCACGGTCGACTCCGAGCATCAGCTGAGTCAGATCGTTGCTTCCGATCGACACTCCGTCGATGCCCATCCCGATGTATTCGGGAAGCCAGTGCACGACCGAAGGCACCTCGGCCATCACCCAGCGGTGCAAACCCCGCTGCCGGCCGAGCGGACTCGCGTCGACGAGCTCGAGGCAAGCCTCGAGTTCCCATTTGGTGCGGACGAACGGGATCATCAGCCCGACATTGGGCGACCGCTCCCGCACCCGCGCCAGCGCCTCCAGTTCCAGCGCGAACAGGTCCGGCTCGTTCACATATCGGTAGCAGCCGCGATAGCCGATCATCGGGTTGTGTTCGATCGGCTCGTAGGTCTCGCCGCCCTTCAAGCCGCGGAATTCGTTGGTGCGGAAGTCAGTCGCCCGATAGATGACCGGCCTAGGGGCGAACGCTGCGGCGATTCGCCCGACAGACGCCCCCAACTTGTCCACAAGCGTGGCCTGCTCCCCGTGGGCGATGAGGTCACGGGGATGACGGCCGGCCAGCGCCTCGGTCAGCATGAACTCGGCACGCAACAGCCCCACGCCGTCAACCGGTTGTGCGGCAACGGTTTCAGCGGCCTCGGGCATGGCCAGGTTGACATAGACCTTGGTGCCGGTGGCCTCGGTCTGCGGTCGGCTGGGGGCGCTCCGCTCGCTCGCCGATGTCGTCGACGAAGGCCGCACCCGGCCGGACACCACCTCGCCGCGGGCCCCATCGACTGTGACCGTCGTACCGTCGTGAAGGTCTCTGGTCGCGGTCCGGGTTCCGACGACGCACGGCACACTCAATTCGCGAGCCACGATTGCGGCGTGGCATGTCATACCGCCGGTGTTGGTCACCAGCGCCGCCGCTCGGCGGATGGTGGGCAACCAGTCGGGGTTGGTCATCTGCGCGACGAGGATCTCGCCCTCCTGCAGCTGGGCGCCCTCCTCGGGTGACTCCAGCACCCGCACCTTCCCCGAGGCGATCCCGGGCGCCGCGGCCAGGCCACGGGCCAGCACCAGGTGCTTTTCCGCGGCGGCGGGAGTGGTGTGGCCCAGCGTGGTGATCGGCCGTGCCTGAACCAGATATGTCTTACCCCCCGCGATCGCCCACTCGGTGTCTTGGGGGCAACCATTGTGTCGCTCTGTCGCGATGGCCAGTTCGGCTATCGAGCGCAATTCTCCGTCGGTCAGTACGCGCGAATCGGCCTGTGATTCGTCGAGGTCGACGACGGCATCGTGCCCGTCGTCGCCCCGCACGATCTTGAACGCTTTATGGCCGAGCCGGACATCGAGGGGTTGCAGCGTCTCCTTGGAGACGATGTAGGTGTCGGGCTCGACCTCTCCGGAAACCACGACCTCGCCGAGACCGAACGCGCCCTCGATGACAACTCGGTCCTGGGCGCCGTTGCTGGGATCAGCGGTGAACGCGACTCCGGCTTTTTCCGAATGAACCATCTCCTGTATGACGACCGCCATCGCCGGGTCACTGGTGAAGCCACGGCTGGCGCGGTAGGTGATGACGCGCGGGCTGAACAGCGACATCCAGCACTGCACCACCGCCTCGACCAGCGCCTCCTCCCCGGCGACGTTGGTGATGGTCGCGTTCATGCCCGCGAACGAGGCGTCCGCGCCGTCCTCGCCGGTGGCAGAGGATCGCACCGCGACCACCGCGCCCGGACCCAAGTCGTGGTACGCGGACAGGATCAGCCCTCGCACCTCGTCGTCGGCACCGGCCTTGCGCACCAGGCCCTGCATGCGCTCGGACAACTCGGTGAGCCTCGCGGTGTCGGCGACGGTGTCAAGCGCCTCTCGATGCAACCCGTTCAGCTCGGTTTCGACCCCGCCGGACCTCATGGACTGGCGGTAACAGTCCCGCAGCAGAACGAATCCGGGTGGAACGGGCAGGTTGGCGGCGACCAGCTCGCCCATGTTGGCACCCTTGCCTCCGGCCTCTTCGGCGTCGGCGATCGTCAGCTCGGAGATATCGCGGATGAAGGTGAGATCGTCTCGAACGTCCATAGGTCTCATCCTGCTCCGGAGTCCGTGTTCGACGTACCGTCCGAGGGCCACGAGGTTGAGGACCAACGTCCCGACCGCGGAAGGGCCTAAGTCCCCAACCGGTCCATGATGTGACTTCGGACCCTTCCCCGCGCAACGCCGAAACGATGACATCAGAGCCGAATCTCATGAGGAGGAGCGATGAAGCTTCCGGTGTTCGTTGACCCGCGGTATCACGATGCGGTGATCTTCGGCCTTGACGGCGTTGTGGCCGATACCGCCGAAACATCGGCCGACCGGGTGCCCGTGGCAGAGTCCACCGTCAATTTGGTGCGCCAACTCAGGGCCGCCGATATCGAGACCGCGGTCGTCTCATCGGACACCGATTGCAGCGCAGTCGTCCGGGCGGCAGACGGCCCCGACCTGTTCGCGATGTGCATCGATCGTTCGTCGGTCCCCGACATGGCGGATTCGGAGGGCCGACACCTTGACGTCCTACACCACGTGGCGCGAAGCCTCGGGGTAGCTCCCGCGCGCTGCGTCGTCGTCGACGACGACGTAGCGGGGGTGACGGCGGGACGCGACGGCGGATTCGGGCTGGTCGTCGGGGTGGACCCCGCCCGAGACGGTGCAGCGCTGCTTCGGGCCGGTGCCGATGTGGTGGTCGGCGATCTCGTCGAGGTGACGGTCCGCGACGGCTTCCAACGCCTATCTGCCACGGCCGACGCACTGCTGTCGTACAGCCAGATCGCACCTTTGGCAGACACCCGCCAACCAGCGGTACTGCTGGACTTCGACGGAACCATCTCCGAAATCGTCAACGATCCCGATGCGGCGACCCTGATCGCCGGAGCGGACGAGATGTTGGCGTCCCTGGCCGCCCGCTGCCCGGTTGCGGTGATCAGCGGCCGAAGCCTGGACGACATCCGGTCGCGGATCGGCGTGCCCGGGCTCTGGTACGCCGGCAGTCACGGATTCGAGCTGGTGGCTCCCGACGGCTCGCATCATCAGAATGAGGCTGGGGTACAAGCGATTCAGGACCTTGCCACTGCGACGGCAGATCTGCGCGAGCGGTTGGCCGGGGTCGATGGGCTCGTGATCGAGAACAAGCGGTTTTCGGTGGCCGTGCACTACCGCAACGTCAACCCCGAACTGGTCGATCCGGTGATCGCCGCGGTACGAACGGTGGGCCAAAACCACAAGTTCCGAATCGGCGGCGGACGCAAGGTCATCGAACTTCGGCCCGACGTCGGCTGGGGCAAGGGTAAGACGCTGGAATGGATCCTCGATCAGGTCGATGGGTCGCGGCCGCTGTTACCCATCTACATCGGCGACGACCTGACCGACGAAGATGCGTTCGACGCGGTGCGCCACAAGGGTATCGGCGTTGTGGTCCGCAGCGACGAGTCGGGGGACAGGCGATCGGCGGCGCGATTCACCCTGGAGGGGCCCGAGCATGTGTGTCGGTTTCTCGGCCGGCTCACCGACCAGTTGGCCGCCGAGCGCGATACGCCGAATGATCCGTGGAAGTTGACGTTCGGCGGCTACGAACCAGCCGACGAGAAGCTGCGAGAAGCGCTGTGCACCATGGGCAACGGCTACATGGCCGTACGGGGCGCGGCACCAGAATGCGCTGCGGGGGAGTTCCACTACCCGGGGCTGTACGTCGCGGGTGTCTACAACCGCCTGACCGACGAGGTGGCGGGATCGGTGATCGACAACGAGAGCCTGGTGAACCTGCCGAACTGGCTGCCGGTGACCTTCCGCATCGACGACGGACCGTGGTTGGACATCGACGAGGTGGACGTCTCTTCGTATCTGGTCACGATCGACCTGCGCGGGGCAACGCTGTGGCGTGACTTCACGTTCACCGACCGGACCGGGCGGACCACCCGGGTGTCGCAGAGCCGATTCGTGGCGATGCACCTCCCCCACGCCGCCGCCATCCAGACGACCGTGCAGGCCGACAACTGGTCCGGACGGCTCGAGTTTCGCACCCTGATCGACGGCGACATCCGGAACCATGGAGTCGAGCGCTACCGCGAACTCTCATCGCGTCACGTCAACGTCGTCCAAGCGCGCGAGATATCCGAGGACTCAGTGTTGTTGGCGGTGCGGACCGTCGAATCGAACATCGAAGTCGCCATCGCGAAGCGCAGCACGGTGCGCGGCGAGAGTGCCGGACTCGAATCCGCCCGCCGCCTTGTCGACGATCCAATGCAGGTGGGACGTGAAATCGCCCTCGATGTCAGGGCGGGACAAGCGGTCACGCTCGAAGAGGTGGTGACTCTTTACACGAGCCGTGACCACGGGATCTCCGGTCCGGTTTCGGCTGCCGAACGTGAACTGCGCCGGATCGGTGGGTACGCCGAACTCGAACGCGGACACCGACTGGCATGGGCGCACCTGTGGGAGCGATTCAACATCGAGATGGGTGCGGATGCGGACCTGCGTCGCATCGTGCGCTTGCACCAACTCCACCTGATGCAGACACTGTCTCCCCATACCGCCGACCTGGACGTCGGCGTCCCGGCTCGTGGACTCCACGGTGAGGCGTACCGGGGACACGTGTTCTGGGACGAGCTGTTCGTCTTCCCGGTGACGAACATGCGACTGCCCAAGGTCACCCGATCACTGTTGATGTACCGCTACCGTCGCCTGCCCGAGGCTCGCCTGGCCGCCGCCGAGGCGGGTCATGCCGGTGCCATGTATCCGTGGCAGTCCGGAAGCGACGGGCGTGAGGAAAGTCAACGGCTGCACCTCAATCCCCGATCCGGCCGGTGGAACCCGGATGCGAGCGCTCGCGCTCACCACATCGGGCTTGCCATCGCCTACAACGTGTGGCAGCACTACGAGGTCACCGGCGACATCGGATTCCTGATCGACTACGGCGCCGAGATGCTCGCCGATATCGCGAGGTTCTGGGTCAGCCTGGCCGAATACGACTCGACCAGGCAACGCTATGTGATCTGCGGGGTCATCGGACCCGACGAATTCCATTCCGGTTACCCCGGAAGGGAATACGATGGGATCGACAACAACGCCTATACCAACGTCATGGCGGTCTGGGTGATCATGAGGGCTCTGGAAGCCCTCGAACGGATCCCGCTGTATTACCGGCTTGCATTGCTGGAAACGCTCGGAATCAGCGACGCGGATCTCGCGCTCTGGGAGGATGTCAGCCGGCGGATGTTCGTGCCCTTCCACGACGGCGTGATCAGTCAATTCGAAGGCTACGAAAAGCTCAAGGAACTCGACTGGGAGGGTTACCGCAACCGGTACGACAACATGCAGCGGCTCGACCGCATCCTCGAGGCCGAGAACGACAGCGTCAACAACTATCGGGCATGCAAACAGGCCGATGCCCTGATGCTCTTTTATCTGCTGTCCGCCGACGAACTTTACGAGCTCTTCGACCGGCTCGGATATCGCTTCACTCCTGAGCAGATCCCGAGAACCATCGAGTACTACCGGGTGCGGACCTCGCACGGCTCGACGTTGAGCGCCGTCGTGCACGCGTGGGTATTGGCTCGGGGGAACCGGCATCAGGCGATGCAGTTCTTCGGGCATGTGCTGGCTTCCGACATTGTCGACATCCAGCGCGGGACAACGGCGGAGGGCATCCACCTGGCCGCGATGGCGGGAAGCATCGACCTCCTCCAGCGGTGCTTCACCGGGCTGGAGATCCGGCGCGACCGCATCACGCTCGGGCCGTCGTGGCCGAAATCGCTTGGACACCTGGAGTTCACCTTCCGCTATCGGGGGCACCGGCTGCGACTGGGGGTCTTCGGACGAAGCGCCACGCTGAGCGCCGAGCCCGGCGACGCCGCACCCGTGCTGGTGGAATGCCGTGGTGAGACGCACATCCTGCATGCCGGCGGCACCGTCGAATTCGACGAGCAACCGTCAGCGGCGGGCACGGCGTCTTCATCCAGCGTGCGCGGTTTGCGGGTGCGGTGATGGTGTTCCCCGAAGAGCCCCATGCGGTTGCATCACCGCCCGATTTCGAGCCGACGGAGCACCGAGTGGCGCCCGAATTCTCTGCTGATGCCAAGCCGATGATCGTCACCCTGGCGATGAACCCTGCGCTGGACGTGACCATCGATGCCGACATCGTGCGCCACACGGACAAGGTCCGGTGTGAAGGAGCCCGGTACGACCCGGGCGGCGGTGGTGTCAACGTGGCGCGATTTGTCCGGGCGCTCGGCGAGTCGGTGACGGCGGTCTATCCCGCGGGAGGACCGACGGGTGCATTGGTTTCAGACCTCGTCGACCAGGCCGGTGTGCCGTCGCGCCGTGTCGCGATCACGAATGCGACGCGGGAGAGCTTCACGGTCAACGAACGCAGTACCGGAAACCAGTTCCGGTTCGTGTTTCCCGGCCCGCGGCTCGACACCGCCGAGCAGGATCGGTGCCTGGAGGAGTTGGCATCGGCTGCGGCCTCGGCGGAATTCGTCGTGGCCAGCGGCAGTCTCCCGCCTGGTGTGCCTGCCGACTTCTTCGAGCGGGTCGCAGACCTCTGCCGAGAACTCGGTCTCTTGCTGATCCTCGACACGTGGGGCGGGGGGCTGCGTCACGTGAAGTCGGGGGTGTTCGTGATGAAGCCCAGCGTGCGTGAACTCCGTGAATGCGTAGGCCTTCCGCTCGAGACCGAATCCGAGCAGCTGGCGGCCGCTCAGGGCCTCATCGAGCGCGGAGTCACACAGGCGGTCGTGGTTTCGCTGGGCTCGGAGGGAGCGCTGTTGGCGACGCCTCATGCCAGTTACAGGTTTCCAGCCCTGTCCGTTCAGGCGATCAGCAGCGTGGGGGCGGGGGACGCGATGGTTGCCGGTATGACGGTGGGGCTGACCCGTGCCTGGCCGCTCGTGAAGTCGGTGCGGTTCGGCATCGCCGCCGCGACCGCCAAGCTGCTGATGCCCGGAACGGCGGCATGCACCCGCGGCGACGTCGAGCGGTACTTCGAGGTGGTTCCCGACCCCCTCCAGATCAGTGGTGAGATCGAAGCGGTTCACGACTGAATATCGGGGTGTTGCCCATCGCCGCGCGATGAATGCCCCTGGCGTCAGTGAACATTCGCGCGCCGGGGTAGCCGAGGCGAAGCCGGCTGTAGTCCGCGACGGTGGTGAAACCCGCCAAGGTGATGCGCCGGCTCCGGCAGGTGCCCGCTTCAGGAGTAGCGCGTCGCCGAGTTTGGACGGTTTAGGCGGGGACTTTCGTCTCTTCGCCGACCGCTACGCAGCTTGAAGCTTCACCACCAAGTTTGCGTGCGACCCACGCCGGACGCGTAGCATCGGCCCCTGCGGGATGGTGATCGTCGAACAGGAGCGGAACGGCAGAGCGGTGACCGACAGAGACCGGTCCGGGAGCGACGCCGGCGAGCGTCCACTCCGGGACACCTTGTCCCAGTTGCGACTTCGCGAGTTGCTCTCGGAAGTCCAGGACCGCGTCGAGGAGATCGTCGAAGGACGCGATCGCCTCGACGGGTTACTTGACGCCATGCTCGTCGTGACGTCCGGGCTGGAACTCGACCAGACGCTCAAGACGATCGTTCACACCGCAATCGAGCTGGTCGACGCCCGTTATGGGGCGCTGGGTGTGCGCGGGCGTGGCCACGACCTCGTCGAGTTCGTCTACGAGGGCATCGATGACGAAACGCGGGCGGCGATCGGCCACCTGCCGGAGGGGCGCGGCGTACTCGGGCTCCTTCTCGACGACCCGAAGACGATTCGGCTCGACAACATCGCGCACCATGCCGTGTCCGTTGGATTTCCGCCGAACCATCCCCCGATGGTCACCTTCCTCGGCGTGCCGATCCGAATCCGCGACGAGGTCTTCGGCAACCTCTACCTGACCGAGAAAGCGGGTGGCCAGCCGTTCAGCGAGGACGACGAGGTCCTCGTCCAGGCGCTCGCGGCGGCCGCCGGGATCGCCATCGAGAACGCCCGGCTCTATCAGCAGGCCAAGGACCGGCAGTCGTGGATCGAGGCCACCCGCGACATCGGCACCGAACTGCTGTCGGGCGCCGATCCGGCAAGGGTGTTCAGGTTGGTCGCCGAGAAATCACGTCAGCTCAGCGGAGCCACTCTGACCGCGGTGTTCGTTCCGGAGGACAGCGATTTGCCGCCGATGGAAGCGACCGAGCTCGTCGTCGCTGCAGCCGCGGGGGAGACCGCCCTGGATGTGGAGTCGGTTCCTGTCGTAGGCAGCCCCATTGGCGAGGCGTTCACTGGGCGCACGCCGATGCGGTTCGACGGTCTGGGCCTGGGTGCCGGTGAAGGCGGAACGGGCCCCGCGCTCCTGTTACCGCTGCGCGCAGTCGATGACGTCGCGGGCGTTCTGGTTGCACTCCGGCCGGTCGGGGCGCCGCCCTTCAGCGACGAGAACATGGACATGATGGCCGCGTTCGCCGATCAGGCGGCGTTGGCATGGCAGTCGGCGAGCGCGCAACGGCAGATGCGAGAACTCGACATACTGACCGACCGGGACCGCATTGCCCGCGATCTACACGACCATGTCATCCAGCGACTGTTCGCCGTCGGGTTGGCGTTGCAGGGGACGATCCCGCGGGCGCGCACCCCGGAGGTGCAAGAGCGGCTCACCGGCTGCGTCGACGACCTTCAGGAAGTCATCCAAGAGATCCGGACCGCGATCTTCGACCTGCACAACTCGCGACCGGGCGTCACCCTCCGACAGCGGCTCGACGAGGCGATCGATCAGTTCGCCGACCCGAACATGCGCACCACGACGAAATTCTCGGGTCCGCTGTCGGTCGTCAACGACAAACTCGCCGAGCACGCGGAAGCGGTGGTGCGCGAGGCGGTCAGCAACGCCGTGCGTCACGCGGACGCCACCGCGTTGCAGATCGGCGTGACCGTCGCAGACGATCTGCGTATCGAGGTCGTCGACAACGGTTGTGGTATCGCCGCCGACGTGACGCCCAGCGGGTTGGCCAACCTGCGCGCCCGCGCCGAGGAGGTTGGTGGGCGGTTCATCGTCGAGGGCGCCCCGGGCGGCGGAACCATCCTGAGGTGGTCTGCACCGCTGACCTGACGGCCGAATACCGCCTCTGAGCTGCGAAAATACGAAGTGCCCCCGGCAGGATTCGAACCTGCGACACCGGCTTTAGGAGAGCCGTGCTCTATCCCCTGAGCTACGAGGGCGGACCGCTGGGAGCTTACCGGCTGGCCGACCGCCGCGAATCAACCGTCACTGCCGGAGTCCGGCGTCGATTACGCTACTGTAAGTTCCGTAATTGCATGCGGCCGTCGCGGTCAGGAGGAGGTCTCGTGCGCAGTCGCTACGCGGGCACGCCGTTCACAACGCCCATCGCAGAGATCCAGCGGGCGCTCGAGGACGTCAGCGTCCCGACGCTGTTGCTCAGCCTCGTGCACATCACCGGTGACACCCGCTTCATCCGCGACTACGCCCAGGCCGGGTTGTTCCTCAACGAGGTCCAGGGCTTCATGTCCGAAGAGGACAAGGCCCGTGCGCGGGCCGAGGCGCTGGAGGTGATCACCGCCTACCGCGACCGCGGCTGCCCCGAACCCGCACCGCTGAGCGCGTCCGTCGTCAAACAGATGATGGATTGGGCCGCTTGCGAACCCGTCGGCGAGGAGTATCTGCCGCTTCTGACCGAGGAACTCGACCTCGACGGCGCCGATCCGCGCAAGCCCGAACCCATCGATCCGGACGCGGCGGCAACGCTACCTGTGCTCGTCATCGGCTGCGGCGAGTCCGGACTACTCGCCGCCATCCGGCTCAAGCAGGCCGGTCTGCCGTTCACCGTGGTGGAGAAGAACGCCGGTCCCGGCGGAACCTGGTGGGAGAACAGCTATCCGGGGGCCCGCGTCGACGTGGCCAACCACTTCTACTGCTACAGCTTCGAACCCAGCAACAACTGGAGCCACTACTTCGCCGAACAGCCCGAGCTGCGGCAGTATTTCATCGACGTGATGGACAAACACGGCATCGGCGAACACGTGCGGTGGGAGACCGAGGTGGTCTCGGCCGAATGGGACGACGCATCGGGCACCTGGACCGTCGCCCTGCGCGCGAAGAACGGCCGTGTCTCGAGGGTCACCGTCCGCGCGATCATCAGCGCGGTCGGCCAACTCAACCGGCCGCAGGTGCCCGACATCGAGGGCGCGGACACGTTCGGCGGCCCAGCCTTTCACTCCGCGGCGTGGAACCACGGCGTCGACGTCACCGGTCGGCGTGTCGCGCTGATCGGCGCCGGTGCAAGCGGATTCCAGATCGCGCCCGCGATCGCCGACCGGGTCGAACATCTCGATGTCTACCAGCGCACCGCCCAGTGGATGTTCCCGAATCCGATGTACCACAAGGAAGTCGGCGACGGCACCCGCTGGGCGATGGAACACCTGCCGTTCTACAGCCGCTGGTACCGCTTCCTGTTGTTGTGGCCGGGCGCCGACAAGGGTCTGGACGCCGCACGCGTCGATCCCGCCTATCAACAAGGCGATTACGCGGTCAGCGACATGAACGCCGCCGCGAGGATGATGTTCACCGACTGGATCACCACCCAGGTCGAGGGCGACGAAGAACTGCTCGCCAAGGTCCTGCCCGACTACCCCGCGACGGGTAAACGCACGCTGCAGGACGACGGCACCTGGCTGCGTACCCTGCGCCGCGACAACGTCGAGTTGGTCCGCACGCCGATCGAGCGGATAACGCCGACGGGCGTGGTGACCGCCGACGGCCGCGAGCGGCGCGCCGATGTCATCGTGTACGCCACGGGTTTTCGCGCCACCGAGGTGCTGTGGCCGCTGCGGATCACCGGCCGCGACGGTGACGGCAACCCGATCGACCTTCGCGACGTCTGGGGGGATCGGCCGTACGCGTACCGGGGGATCATGGTTCCGGGCTTCCCGAACTTCTTCCTCACCTACGGCCCCGGCACGCATCTGGCGCACGGCGGCAGCCTCATCTTCAACTCCGAATTGCAGATGCGCTACATCGGCCAGTGCCTGCGCGTCCTGGCCGACGGGTTGCACTCGATCGAACCCAAGGCCGACGCCACCGACGACTGGCGCCGCCGGTCACAGGAGGCGATCAAGCTGACGGTCTGGGCACACCCGTCGATCAAGCATTCGTACTTCAAGAACGTCCGCGGCGAGATCCACACCGTCAGCCCGTGGAAGCTCTACGAATACCACGACGCGGTGCGGGAACCGCAGTGGTCGGACTTCGTGATGCGCTCTGTCGATACCGCTGCGGCACAACAGCTATAGCTCGGCGATAACCTTGGCGAACGGTTCGGCGTGCAGCTGCTGGACCGTGATGTAACTGATGCCGTACGACTCGCGGTAGCCGCGCAGTGTGTCGGCGATCTCGCTCGTCGACCCCGACAGCACCGCGGGAGTCGCCAGCAGTTCCTCTTCTGACAGGTGGGGCAGGAACCGGCGGGTGATCGACAGGTCGGGCTCACCGGAATCGTCGGTCGGCATGGCCGTGACGGCGAGGTTGAGCTCGAGATCGTCGAACCGGTCGCCGGCCGCTTGGCGCAGGAATCCGATTCGGTCGGCGAGCGGATCGGAGGTCGCGGTGATCGGGGCGCCGCCCGTCAGCCCGATGATGTCGGCGCGCTGCGCGGCCAGCGTCAACAGCTTGTCGCCGTTGCCCGCGATGAGGATCGGCACATCGGGTGCGTGCTCGGTCATGTGCTCGGTGACGTGGCGCAGCCAGTCCACGCGTTGGCCGGCCGTGGGATACGGCAGCTCGGCTTGTTCGAATTCCTCCTTGACGTAGCCGGCGCCCAGCCCGAGGTCGAAGCGCCCGCCGCTGAGGTCACGCAGTGTGGTCACCTCGCGCGCGAGCAGCGCGGGCCGGTAGAAGCCGGCGTTGAGCACGAACGTGCCCACCCGGAGCCGTTCGGTCGCCATCGCCATCGCCGTCATCATCGGGAACGGCGCGGTGGTGTAGAGGTGGTCGGCGACGTGGACGATGTCGTAGCCCATGTCCTCGGCGCGGCGCGCCCAGTCCTGCACCGACTTCTGACGGCGCGCGGCCTGCAGACCGACGCCGAACCGGAAGGGTTTGGTCACGGATCGATCGTAGGAGGGTCGCAGGTCGACAAAGGATGTTTGGCGCACCCACGCTCGGGGCAATAAATCTCACGCCGACTCCGACCTCCCGGAGTCCCACTAGCCGAAGGACTTGTTGCCCCGATCCGGCCCGTCGTGAACCATCCGACGGGCCGGATCAATATTTCTGCCCATGGCCACGCATCCCACGATCGGCGTCGAAGAAGAGTTCCTGCTCGTTGACCCCACGAGCGGGGAACCGGTCGCGCTCAACGAGGCCGTCGCCCGCGAGGCCGCCGGCCGTGGCGTGAAACTGCAACTCGAACTGACCACGTGCCAGATCGAGACCACCAGCGAGGTGGTCGGCTCGACCCGCGAACTGCGCGACCAACTGCTGCGGCTGCGCCGGCTCTCCGCCGAGGCCGCAGACGCCGCGGGCGCACGGCTGTTGGCGGTCGGGCTGCCGCCCACGCTTCCGCGGGAGTTTCCGATCACCGACACCCCGCGGTACCGGGAGATCGGCGAGAAGTTCGGCATGATCGCTCACGAACAGGGGATCTGCGGCTGCCACGTGCACGTGGCGGTGCCCAGCCGCGAAGCCGCCATCCGTGTCAGCAACCGCCTGCGACCATGGCTGCCCACCCTGCTGGCGTTGAGCGCGAACTCGGCGATCTACCGCAACTCCGACACCGGCTACGCCAGCTGGCGCAGCGTGCTGTGGGCGCGGTGGCCCAGTGCGGGCCCACCTCCGCACTTCGACTCCGTCGACGAGTACGACGCCGTCGTGACGATGCTGCAGCAGGCCGGCGCGATGCGCGACGACGGCATGGTCTATTGGGACGTGCGCCCGTCGAAGAACTTCCCGACCATCGAGGTGCGCGTCGCCGACGTGCCCGCGACGGCGGCCGAGACCGTCCTGCTGGCCGCGTTGACCCGGGCCGCGGTGATGACGGCATTGGAGGACGAGCGGCGTGGCGAGCCGACGCCACCGCTCGCCGCGCATGCGCTCAAGGCCGCCTACTGGAAGTCCGCGCGTGACGGCCTCAACGGCGATGCGGTCGACTTGCTGGAAAGCCATCAGCGTGTGCCCGCCCGCGAGTTGCTGGACCGGCTCGTCGCGCACGTGCGGCCCGCGCTCGAAGCCGTCGGTGACTACGACCTGGTGTCCGACGAGTTGCGCCGCGTCACCGAACAGGGCAACGGCGCCATCCGGCAACGGCGGGCCTGGCAGCGCCGCCGCGACGTGCGCGACGTCGTGGCGGAGGCGGCCGAGGCGACGATGGCGGGAACCTAGGCCAGAGGTAGCTTGGCGAACGGTTCGCTGGTCGGTTCCGCCGAACCTCCCGGCGGTTCGATGGTGAAGGCCAGCGTGCTCGAGTCGCCGAGGTCGGGCAGCACGGCGGTGGTCGACGGGGCCACGGCCTGCGCATCCATGGTGCCCGCGGGATGCGGGCCGTCGGCGTCGACGAGCCACATCTGGTAGACGGTGCCGGGTTGCGGCGGGCTGACGTTGTTCATCACCAGCACCCCGGCGTCCTTCTCGCGGGAGAACACCACGGTCGCGGTGCCGCCGCCCGGAATCTCCCTCGAAACGGTGCGCACATCGGGCGCGGCGAACACCTGCTCGGCGGTCGAGGGTGTGTCCGCCGGCCGCAGCGCGAGACCGACGCCCAGGGCGCCGGCGCCGACCACGACCACGGCGGCAGCGGCCAACGCGGTCTTCTGCCAGCGCGTCGGCCGCGGCCGCAACTGGTGTACCGGCTCGACCCGCTCGCCACCGACCTCGGCCAGCAGGCGCTCGCGCAGCTGCGGGGGCGGTTCGGCCGCGGTGGCCGCCGACACCACCGCCATGGCCTCGCGGACGTTGCGCACCTCCTCGGCGAACGCCTGCGCGACGGCGGGCGGAGCGGCCGCGAGGCGCCGGTCGACCTCCTCGCGTTCGGAGTCGGAGATCGCGTCCAGGGCGTAGGGCGCCGCGAGGGCGCCGAGGTCGGAATCCATGGGCTCGGTCATGCCATCCCCAAGCACTTACGGAGACCGCGGAGGCCGTCGCGCATCCGCGATTTGATCGTGGCGAGATTCGCCGACAGTCGTTCGGAGACCTGGGCGTAGGTCAGCCCGTCGTAGTAGGCCAGCTGGATGCACTCGCGCTGGACGTCCGTGAGCGATCCCAGGCAGTTGGCGACCTGGCGGCGCTCGTCGCGGGTGATCACCGAGTCGACGACGTGATCGGCGGGCGCTTCGACGGTGGTCGCGCCGTAGCGGTCCTCCCGCTGCGTGGCCGCCTGCTCGGACCGCACCCGGTCCACCGCGCGGCGGTGTGCGAGTGTCATCAGCCATGCCAGCGGAGAACCCGCCGAGGGGTCGTAACTTCCCGCGGTGCGCCACACCTGCAGGTAGACCTCCTGCGTCGTCTCCTCGCTGTACCCGGGATCGCGCAGCACCCGGGTCACCAGGCCGTACACCCGCGCACGGGTGCGATCGTAGAAGGTGGCGAAGGCCTCGACGTCCTCCTCGGCAACCTGGCGAAGCAGCTCGTCGAGGTCCGTGGTCACCAGCGGTAGCCTAGCCACCCGCGTGGACACCGTCATGAATATCGCGATCTGGCCATCGTGCCGGCGAAAGCCTCTGTCGGAGCGACAGTTTCGTCGACCGCTTCGGTATCACGCACCACGGGCACCCGCCGCAGCCACAACGTGAGGTGCTGGAGGCGGTACTCCAGCGCGGTCATCAGCGGCGCGAGCGGGGCCTTCGCCTGCATCAGCAGCACCTCGGCGACGCCGGCGCGCCTGCGGGTGCCACGCACGGTGGCGATGAACGCCGGGCCGTTGCCGCGGTGCAGGGATACGGTCACGTTCACCTCGTCGTCGGGGTGCGGCGCGCGCACCAGGTAGTGGCCGTCGGTGCCGTTGAACGGCGACACCCGCAGCCTCTTCGGTGCCATCGATGTCCCGTCGGGGCTCGGCGGCAGCAGGTACGCATGCCGTTCACCGCGGCGGTTGTGCATCTCCATGACGATGTGGCGCACGACGCCCGCCGAGTCGTGGCACCAGTACAGCGTCACCGGGTTGAACGCGTAACCGGCCACCCGGGCCTGCAGCAGCGCGGTGACCCGCCCGCCGCCCAGGTCGACGCCGCGGTCCCACAGGAACGCGTCGATGCGCTGCCGCAGCGAGTCGCCGGGCGCACCGTCGAGGTGGTCGCGGGCGTCGAAGCGCGCGAAGGGACGCAGCCACCACGGCACTCTGGGAAGCCGGTCGACGTCGACCAGCCAGCTGTATCCGTGATGCTCGAAATGGTGGTACACCGGCGCACGACGCAGGTGCGCCGTCCGGGTGCGGTACAGGTACGAACCATCCACATAGCGGTATTCGGAGCCACACGCGAGACGGATGGGTGCTCAGGCCGAGCGGAGTTCCCAGGAATGTGCGGTGGCGACGAGCCCCTGGATCAGCGCGGATGTCGCCGGGGTCAGGCCGTCGTCACCGGGTAGCTGGCTGCGCGGGCTGATGCCGCGCACCCTCGGCGTCAACTCGAGTTGCGCGCCACCTCCGCGTACGCGGTTGACGGGATTGTCGGGGTGCAGCCCGCGCAGTTCCCGCGGGATTGCGTCGAGATCGGTGATGACCTGATAGCCGGGCACTTCGACTTGGTTGGCGAGATGCTCGGCCAGTGCGCGGTTGCGCCCGCCCGCGAGCAGCTGTGTGCTGCGACCGATGCGGCCGTACCCGTGCAGTGACACGGCGACGTCGACGTGCTCGAGGAACTCCGCGAGGCGCTCGGACTCCCGCGCCAGGTACAGCGCCGAGGGCAGATGGTGCGGACAGTGGTCGGGATGGCGCACCGTATACAGCGAGGCGCCCGCCGCGTCGGCGGCACGTTCGGCGATCACATCGGTCATCTGCTCGAGGCCTCCACCGTGGATGGCCAGAAAACCGAAGCGGGACCGCAGGATGCGGTCCTCGACGATTCCCGGCTGCGCCAGGAGCTCTGAAAGCGACTGCGGGGCAGGGATATCCGATTGGCCAGAGCGGCCGGGCCAGTGCGCCGGATCCCACCGTTTGAGGAAATCGACCCAGCGGGGTGGCAGGCCGTGGTGCAGGGCGCCGTCGATGATGCGCTCGAGGTAGCCCGGTCGCGGCGGACCGGGTTCGACGCGATGGTCGATGTACACCCACGCCTCGGCGGGGCCGTCCTCGGTGTGCACGGTGAGCCGGTCACGGCGGTAACGCACCGGAACGCCTTCGGCGCTGTCGAGCACCGCCAGATCGCGGTCGTTGAGCTGCCACAGCACGCCGTGCACTTCGGAGCCGTGGAACGGTTCGACCGTGGCGACGCCGCGCTCGTTGATCAGCCAGTCGTGGTCGGTCAACATCGCCGGCCGCGGATGGGCCGCGTCGGGACACCGCAACGCCATCTGCGCGACGTTGAGGTTCGAGCCGTAGGCGAAGTAGGCGTGCTGCAGCCTCGCCCCGGAAACGACATGGGGCCGACGCATCAACCCGTCAGCGTCAGGTAGATCAACACCACGTTCAAGAGAGTAATCAGGCCGGCGATGACCCACCCGACAGCCGTCGTCACCCGGTGGTTGACGTCGGCGCCCATCAGGGCCCGGTCGCTGGTCAGCCGCACGAGCGGGATCAGCGCGAACGGTATCCCGAACGACAGCACTACCTGCGACAACACCAGCGCCCGGCTGGGATCCAGGCCGATCGCCAACACCGCCAGCGCGGGCAACAGCGTGATGAGGCGGCGCAGCACCAGCGGAACGGAGCGGTGCAGCAGGCCCTGCATGATCATCGCGCCGGCGTACGCGCCCACCGACGACGACGCCAAACCCGAGGCCAACAGGCCGATCGCGAACAGCAGCGCGATCGTCGGCCCCAGGGTCTGTCCGACCGCGGCGTGTGCGCCCTCGATCGAATCGGTGTTGTCCTGACCCCGCAGGTTTGTCGCGGCGACCAACACCATCGACAGGTTGACCGCGCCGGCGATCACCATCGCGATTCCGACGTCCCAGCGCGTGACCCGCAGCAGCATCCGCCGCATCGGCCCGGGTTCGGGGTGGCCGTGCCGGTCCCGTGCCAGCCCCGAATGCAGATACACGGCGTGCGGCATCACGGTCGCGCCCAGCATCGCCGCCGCGATCAGCACGCTCTCGGTGCCCGCGAATCTCGGCACCAGCCCCGTCGCCGCCTCGTCGAGCGGAGGAGGAGCGACGAACAGGCTGGCGAGGAAACCGACCGCGATGACCGCCAGCAGTCCGGTGATGACACGTTCGAACGAGTTCTGGCCGTGGCGGTCCTTGACCATCAGCAACACCAGTGAGACGACACCGGTGATGATGCCGCCGGTGAGCAGCGGGAGGTCGAACAGCAGGTAAAGCGCGATCGCACCACCCACGACCTCGGCGAGATCGGTTGCCATCGCGACCAATTCGGCCTGCACCCAGTAGGTCAGTCGGGTGCTGCGGCGCATCCGGCCACCGACCGCCTCCGGCAGCGACATGCCGGTCACCAGGCCGAGTTTGGCCGAGAGGTACTGCACGATGCAGGCCATCGCGTTGGCCGCCACGATCACCCAGATCAGCAGGAAGCCGAACTGGGCGCCGGCGCTGACGTTGGCGGCGACGTTGCCGGGGTCGACGTAGGCGATGGCCGCCACGAAGGCCGGTCCGAGCAGCAGCCAGTTGCCGCGCGCCTTCACCTCGGTGCCCTGGCCCACCCCGCCCCTCTCTATCCGGAGTTTCGAATAGAAAAGTTAGGGTAGCCGAAACCCTGGGCGTCGGTGGTGGGTGGGGCTACTTGTGCCCGTCGCCGAGCCCGATGATGAGGCCGCCGCCCCATGGCCATCCCCAGTACGGGCTGGTCTGCACTGACGGTGACGTGACGATCTGCGAGCTTCCGTTGGTCTGGCACTGGGTGGTGTTGGGTGCGATGTTGGTGCACTGCGGCGCGGCGCCGGCGACGGGTGCGACTAGTGTCAGCACACCGATGACGCCTGCCGCGAGAGTCGCTGTGAGATAACGAAATCGGGCCTTCATGATCGGCCTCCTCGGCCAGCGGCACTTCTGGTCAGCGGTCACGCAAATAGCGAGCGCTGCGAAAAACGTTGTGAGTCAATCCCGAACGATCACGGGAAGAAGAAGCCGTCGCCCTCCCACATGCTGCCCCAAGGGCCGACGTACTCCTGCTCGGCGGGCGTCGCGTTGATGGAGACGTTACCTGGCGTCACGCACTCGGTGGTGGATCCGCCGATGGCTTGCGCACCGCCGGTGTCGACGCACTGCGGCAGGGTCGGGTTCGGGTTCGGCGCCGGTTCGGCGGCGGCGGGGGAGGCGGCCGCGAGCGCGGCGGCGAAGCCGCCGGCAGCGATCACCGGTGCGAGATAACGAAGTGTGGTCCGCATAGGCACGTCCTCGATTCTGATCGACCCCCGGCTTCAACGCACAGCGTACAGCCCTTTTCCGGTGATCAGCGGCAAGTCCAGAGTGGTGCGGATACCCGGCGGCGCTGCCACGACCGCGGGGATCGCGTTGACGACGCGGGCGGCCGTCGCCACGAGTCCGGCATGGTTGTGGTCCCCGTTGGGGCTGCTCAAGCACAGGTCGACCGTGTACGACGGTTCGCCGGTGATCTCGATGCGGTACGAGCCACCTTCCTGGGCGGGTTGCGGCCAGTCCGGGTGCAGGTCGTCGCGTAGCCGGGTGACGTGTTCGAGCACGACGGCGACTCTGCCGTCTTTGATGCCCTGAACTTCGAAGCGCAGCGCCGCCGCGGTGCCCTTGGCGATGTGGCCGGAGGCGATGTCGAAATCCTCGGGAGCCGGTTCGCGCACATAGGTTTCGGACACCTTGTCGAGTTCGATGCCAAGTCCCGCGGCCAGCTGCCTCACCACCGACCCCCAGGCCAGGCTCAGGACGCCGGGCTGCAACAGCATCGGGATCTCGTCGAGCGGCTTACCGAAGCCCATCACGTCGAACATCACCGTCGCGCTGTCGTAGGTGTCGTAGTTGATGATCTCCATGCACCGGATCTGCTCGATGCTCTGACAGGTTCCGGCGAGCGCGAGCGGAAGCAGGTCGTTGGCGAAGCCGGGGTCGATGCCATTGACAAAGACGCTCGATCCGCCCGTCTGCGTGGCTTCCTCGATCGGCTTGACGAGTTCGGAGGGCAGCACCTCCCACGGGTACTGCAGGAAAACCGCGCTGCTGCCGACGACGTTGACGCCGGCAGCCAGGATGCGTCGGTAGTCCTCGAGCGCCTCGGGCAGTCGGTTGTCGGCCATCGCGGTGTAGACCGCGCACTCGGGGTTGGTCGCCATAACCGCGTCGAGGTCCGTCGTGGCGGTGATGCCCGTCGAAACACCAAGGCCCGCAAGCTCACCCGCGTCCTTGCCGGCCTTGGCCTCCGACGACACCCAGACGGCGGTGAGCTCGTACTGCGGATCGTTGATGAGTTGTGTCAGCGCGTGCCTGCCGACGTTGCCGGTGCCTACCGCAGCCACCTTGATCGTCATGGAAGTCCTCTCACAGATCCGGGATGGGCATGTCGAGATTGGGCACCGTCAGACCGCCGTCGACCTCCAGCGTCTTACCGGTCAGGTAGCTGCCCGCGGGCGAGGCCAGGTAGACCGCGGCGGCGGCGATGTCCTGCGGATCGCCGAGCCGGCGCATCGGGGTGGCCTGCTCCATCGGCTTACGCAGCTCGTCGTTGGAGGCCACGATGTCGAGCGCCGACGTGAGGATGGACCCCGGCGCGATCGCGTTGACCCGGATACGCGGGCACAGGTCGAGTGCGGCCAGCCGGGTGTAGTGGGCCAGCGCGGCCTTGGCCGTTCCGTAGGCGGCGAAACCCCGGCCGGCCAGTCGGCCCATCGTCGAGGTGATGTTGATGATGGAGCCGCCGCCGGAGTGCTCGAGCATCAGCGGAACCGCTGCGGTGGTGAGCGCGTGCGCGGTGGTCACGTTGAAGGTGAACGCATCGCGCAGGTCCTTGGTGGAGGTGTTCAGTAGCGCGTTGGGCATGGTGCCGCCGACGTTGTTGACGACGATGTCTAGTTTGCCGAACGCTTCTATCGCGGCGCCGGCCAATGTGGCGGTGTCGGCGGGGTGGGCCAGGTCGGCGACCACAACGTGCGCCCTGCGGCCGACGCCCTTGATCTGCTCGGCGACCTCTTCGAGTTGGGACTGTGTGCGTGACGCGATCACCACGTCCGCACCGGCTTCGGCGAATGCGAGCGCCATCGCGGCACCCAGGCCGCGACCGGCGCCGGTGACCACAGCGACCTGATCGTCGAGCCGAAATCTGTCGAGAATCACGTTTCGAATCCTTCCCTCGCCGGGCGAACCGTAACAGGGCGAGGCGCCCCGCGTGAGGGGTTTCTGAAACACGTTCTACTTTTCGCGAGACGTACAACAGGGTGGTACTTCGACCGGTTAGCACGACCCTGTTGTACGTCTCGCGAGAATCAAGGGCGACGGCGCCGAGCGGCTGGCGGCGACTGGCTATTTCTTGGCGGCGGACTTCTTCGCGGGAGACTTCTTGGCGGTCGATTTCTTCGCGGCCTTTTTGGCGGGTGTCTTCTTCGCGGCGGTCTTCTTGGCGGCGCTCTTCTTCGCGGGCGCCTTCTTGGCCGGCTTATCGTCGTCGGAACTCTTTGAGCCGCCGCGACCCTCGCGTCGCGCCTTCACACTGGCTTCCAGCTTGGCCAGTAGATCGGAGACGTCCTCGGTCTCGTCGAGTTCCTGCGGCTGCTCTTCGGTGGTGAACGCTTCGCCGCCTTCGAGTTTCGCCGCGATCAGCTCCCGCAACTGCTCCTGGTAGTCGTCGTGGTAGCGGTCGGGGTTGAAGTCGTCGGTCATCGAGTCGACGACCTGGGTGGCCACCTTCAGCTCGGCGGGTTTGATGTCGACTTCCTTGTCCAGCACCGGGAAGTCGGGATCGCGGATCTCGTCGGGCCACAGCAGTGTCTGGATCACCATGACGTCGCGCTTACTGAAGTCCTGAACACGCAACGCTGCGAGCCGCGTCTTGTTACGCAACGCGAAGTGCACGATCGCGACCCGGTCGGTCTCCTTGAGCGTCTTGGTCAGCAACACATACGACTTCGACGACTTGCCCTCCGGCTCGAGGAAGTAGCTGCGGTCGTACATCATCGGATCGATGTCGGCGGCCGGGACGAATTCCAGCACCTCGATCTCGCGGCTGCGTTCCTCAGGCAACGTGGCGATGTCCTCGTCGGTGATGATCACCGTCTGGCCGTCGTCGGATTCGTAGGCCCGGGCGATGTCGCGATACTCGACTTCCTCACCGTCGATCTCGCAGACGCGTTTGTACCGGATGCGCCCGTTGTCCTTCGCGTGCACCTGGTGGAACTTCACATCGTGGTCCTGCTGCGCGCTGTAGACCTTGACCGGGACGTTCACCAGGCCGAACGCGATCGAACCCTTCCATATGGAACGCATCAACCCAGTATGGCCGATTCCAGGGCCGCATCGCGGCTACGGCGATCGGGAAGGTCGGCGCCGGCGCGGGCGACCGTCAGCGCCGACGACATCGCGGCGGTGCGGATGGCGGTCGTCAGGTCGGCCGTGCCGATCCGCGCCAGGTCACGACGCCGCTGGGCGCCCAGCAGCCCCAGCGTCCACAGCGCGTCGATCAGACCGCTCATGTACGCATCGCCCGCGCCCACGGTGTCGACGACGTCCACCTCGAACGCCGGCACCCGCACCAGACCCTGCGCACACAGCGCGAACGACCCCTGCCCGCCCATCGTCACCACGACGATCGACGGGCCCAGCGACAACCACGTCTGTGCGATCTGTTCGGGCGGCCGGCCGGGATCGAGCCACCGCATGTCCTCATCGCTGGCCTTCACCACGTCGCAGCGCTCGATGAGCCGGTCGATGCGGGCGCGCGCCGCGTCGGCGTCCTCGATCAGCGCCGGCCGCACATTCGGATCGAACGTCACGGTGGCCGAGGGGTGGTAGGTGTCGACCAGTGCGGCGGTGGCACGGCATCCGGGTTCGAGCACCGCGGCGATCGAACCGGTGTGCACCACCAGCGGCGGCCCGACCTCGGGCGTGCCGGTCAGTTGCCACTCGATGGCGAACTCGTACTGTGCCGAGCCCTGCTCGTCGAGCGTGGCCAACGCCGTCGGGGTTCGCGCTGCATTCGTACTTCCCGTAACCAGTTGCACCCCAGCATCTTCGACATAGTCGGCGATGCGCTGTCCGCGCTCGTCGTCGGCGATATGGGTCAGGAAGTCGACGCCGCGGCCCAGGCGGGCCAGTCCGACCGCCACGTTGAGCGGGCTCCCGCCGACGTGTTCACCCGTGATGCGTCCGCCTTGCTCGACGATGTCGATCAAGGCCTCGCCGATCACCAGGGCCCTCATGGCGTGTCCTCCGGGATCGATGCCTCGCGCGTCATCCGAACGCGGGCCGGCAGAGCCGTTGTTGGAAGCTCGAGGAAGGCTGAACCTCTTGTGTGACAACACTTTAAAGTAATCGGCGAAGCTTCTTAGAGAATTCTTCGGAGATACGTCGCCAAGTCCTTAGAGTTCGCTCATATGTTCGATTATATGAGTTCCGAAGTGGTGCAAGCAGCGGTCGCCACGCTGCGCGCCGCGTTCGACGAACTGGCCGCGCTGCCCATCGACACGCTCTCGGCGACGGATTTGGTCGGCGTGCTCGACGAGCTCGAAACCCTCACCTGCCAGATGCCCGCGCAGAGCCACCGCCTGCTGGCGCGCTTGCAGGTCGAGAAGACCGCCAAGGAGATGGGCGCCAAGTCGTGGTGCGACGTTCTGTCCATCCGGTGGCGTATCTCTGCCAGTGAGGCGCGCCGCCGACTCGATGAGGCGGCATTGTTGGCGCCACGGCGCACACTGACCGGAGAACCACTCGAGCCGGTACTGCCAGCGACGGCGGTCGCCCAGGCGCACGGGTTCATCAACCGTGAACACGTCAAGGTCGTGCGCGAGGCGATGGGCCGCATTCCGGCGGCGGTCGATTCCCTCACCCGCGCGCAGATCGAAGTCGACCTGGCCCGCTGCGCCGTCGGCGTTGGCCCAAAGGTATTGAAGGACAACGCTGACCGCATCCTGTTCCTGCTCGACCAGGACGGCCCCGAACCCGACGACAGGGAGCGTGCACGGCGTCGCGGATTGTGGAAGGGGCCGCAGGGTCCCGACAAGATGATCCCGGTGAGGGCCACGCTGACTCCTGAAGCATGGGCGATATTCGAGGCCGTCTTCGCCAAGTGGGCCGCGCCGGGCATGTGCAACCCCGACGACGAGAATCCCTGTGTCTCCGGTACACCGACACAAGAGCAGATCGACAAGGACCACCGTAGTCTGGCTCAACGTCAGCACGATGCGTTGATCGCGATCGGGCGCAGCGTGCTGGAAAGCGGTGAATTGGGTCAGCACAACGGGTTGCCGACTTCGGTCATCGTCCGCACCACCTTGGGAGAACTCGAGAGCCTTGCGGGCATTGGCGTCACCGGTGGCGGCACGGTCATCCCCATCGCCGACGTCATCCGCATGGGCACCCACGCCAACCACTACCTGGCGGTGTTCGACAAGGCCACCGGATCGGCGCTGGACTTGTTCCGTGCCCGCCGCGTGGCGTCGCCGGCCCAGCGAATCGTGCTCATCGCCCGCGACGGCGGCTGTACGAAGCCGGGGTGCACCGTGTCCGCGTACGGGTGCCAGGTTCATCACGCCGCCTGCGACTGGGGCAACGACGGGCAAACCAACGTCGACGAACTCGGCTTGGCGTGTGGGCCCGACAACCGCATGGTCGGCCCCGACGGCTGGACCACCCGGGTCAACGACACCAACGATGTCGAATGGATACCGCCCCCGCACCTCGACACCGGACAAGCCCGTGTCAACGATTTCCACCGTCCGGAACGACTACACCGTCCACCGGACGGAGACCCCGAAGTGCCGGAAGTCGACGCTGAGGACCCGAGTTCGGCTTCGGCCAGCGGCGAGACACACGGGCCGGAACCCGATGCGGCCTGATGCAGCGGCGCCGCGACTGCTCGACCTCGCGGATGAACCGTCACCCCACGACTTGTGGATTCCCCGGGTCCAGGCCGTCGGCCAGATTCGGGTCGAGTCCACTGGGCGAGTGGGTGAACTCCTGGTGCGCCGGCGGGCGGCAGTTGTTGTCCATCGGCGTCTGGTCGCCCGAGCAGTAGGGCACGAGATCCTGCGGATCCGCCGCGGCCTGCGGTGCCGCCAGCAGGGCGGCGGCCGCGATCAGCGCCGCTTGCAGACTTGCCGCCGCGACCAGCACCGCCGAGGAGATTCTCGCCACGGGTTCAACGTAGCAGCGGGTATACGTTCACACTGTGGATCGATTCGGCCGGGTGAAGCTGACGAACCCGGACAAGGTGCTGTACCCGGCGACGGGCGATCGGCCGAAGGCCGTCACAAAAGGTCAAGTGTTCGACTACTACGTCGGCATCGCCGAGGCCATGATCCCCCACATCGCGGGCCGCGCCGTGACCCGCAAGCGCTGGCCCAACGGCGTCGAGGAACCGTCGTTCTTCGAGAAACAACTCGCCTCGTCGGCACCGGACTGGCTGGAGCGCGCGTCGGTCACCCACCGCTCGGGGACGACGACCTATCCGCTGATCAACACCGCCGAGGGCCTGGCGTGGATCGCGCAGCAGGCCGCACTCGAAGTGCACGTCCCGCAGTGGCGGTTCGTCTCCACGGACGACGGCCCACCGACGCCCGGACCGGCGACCCGCATCGTCTTCGACCTCGACCCCGGCGAGGGGGTCTCTTTCCGCCAGCTCTGCGAGGTCGCCCACGAGGTCCGCGGTCTCATCACCGACATCGGGTTGACCACGTTCCCACTCACCAGCGGCAGCAAAGGCTTGCACCTGTACGTCCCGCTCGAGGAGCCGATCAGCTCGCAGGGCGCATCCGTGCTCGCGCGACGGGTCGCACAACAGCTCGAGAAGACGATGCCCAAACGCGTGACCGCGACGATGACCAAGAGCGTGCGCACCGGCAAGGTCTTCGTCGACTGGAGCCAGAACAACGGGGCCAAGACCACGATCGCGCCGTATTCGCTTCGCGGACGCGCACATCCGACGGTTGCCGCACCGCGCACCTGGGACGAGATCGAGGACCCCAAGCTGCGACACCTGAACTTCGACGAGGTGCTCGACCGGGTGCAGGAGATGGGGGACCTGTTGGCACCGCTCGACGAGGCGGTGCCCGTACCGGACCGGCTGACCACCTATCGCAGCATGCGCGACGCGTCGAAAACCCCTGAGCCGGTGCCGAACAAACCGCCGAAGACCGGAAACAACGACAAGTTCGTCATCCAGGAACACCACGCCCGCAGACTGCACTACGACCTGAGGCTCGAACGCGACGGCGTCCTCGTGAGCTGGGCGGTGCCCAAGAACCTGCCCGACACCCCGTCCGTCAACCACCTCGCCGTCCACACCGAGGATCACCCGCTGGAGTACCTGACTTTCCACGGCGAGATTCCCAAAGGGGAGTATGGCGGCGGCAAGATGATCATCTGGGACACCGGCACCTACGAGGCTGAGAAGTTCAACGACGTGCCACCCGACAGTTCGAAAGACGGCGGCGAGGTCATCATCAACCTGCGCGGTAAGAAGATCGACGGCCGCTATGCGCTGATCCAGACCGACGGCAAGAACTGGCTCGCGCATCGCATGAAGGATCAGAAGCACCCGCAGGCAGGAGATCTCGCGCCGATGCTATCGACCGAGGGCTCGGTCGCGAAGCTCAAGGCGAGCCAGTGGGCGTTCGAGGGCAAATGGGACGGCTATCGCGTGATCGTCGACGCGGACCGGGGCAGGCTCACGGTCCGCTCCCGGCGTGGCCGCGACGTCACCGGTGAATTTCCCCAATTCGAGGCGGTGGCAGCCGATCTCGCCGACCACCATGTCATCCTCGACGGCGAGGCCGTCGCACTCGACGAGTCCGGTGTGCCCAGCTTTTCGGAGATGCAGAACCGCGCCCGCTCCACCCGTGTGGAGTTCTGGGCGTTCGACATCCTGCACCTCGACGGTCGGTCATTGTTGCGCGCCAAGTACTCCGACCGGCGCAAGCTGCTCGAGGCACTGGCCGACGGCGGCGGATTGATCGTGCCCGACCAGTTGCCCGGCGACGGCCCCGAGGCGATGGAGTACGCCCGTAAGAAGCGGTGGGAGGGTGTGGTCGCCAAGAGGCTCGACTCGGCCTACCAGCCCGGCCGGCGGTCGAAGGCCTGGATCAAGGACAAAGTATGGAACACGCAGGAAGTCGTGATCGGCGGCTGGCGGCAGGGTGAAGGCGGACGCTCGAGCGGCATCGGCTCGCTGATGCTTGGGATTCCGGCAGACGGCGGGCTCCAGTTCGTGGGTCGCGTCGGCACGGGATTCACGGACAAGGCGTTGGCCGAACTGAAGCAGACCCTCAAACCGCTCGAGACCAAAGAGAGTCCGTTCAACGAACGGCTGCCGCGCCAGGACGCGAAAGGTGTGACGTTCGTGCGACCAGAACTGGTCGGCGAGGTGCGCTACAGCGAACGCACCTCGGATAACCGCCTGCGCCAACCGAGTTGGCGCGGGCTACGACCCGACAAGGAACCCCGCGAGGTCGTGTGGGAGTAGTCAGGCCAGCATAGTCCTGGCTTCGACCGCTTGGAGCATTCCCCGCGTCGCCAACCGGTCGGCCAGCTCGTTGTCGGCCACGCCCGAGTGTCCCTTGACCCAGAACCACTCGACTTGGTGTCCCGCACAGGCCAATTGGAGCCGCTGCCACAGGTCGACGTTCTTCACCGGCTGCTTCGCGGCCGTCAGCCAGCCGTTGCGCTCCCAGCCGAGCACCCACTTGGTGATGCCGTTACGGACATAGGTGCTGTCGGTGTACAGGTGCACCACAACGGGCCGCGTCAATGCCTCCAACGCCATGATCGGCGCAGTCAGCTCCATCCGGTTGTTGCTCGTCTGCGCCTCGCCACCGCACATCTCCCGCACGTGCGAACGCTGACGCAGCACGGCACCCCAGCCGCCGGGACCCGGATTGGGCCGGCAGCCGCCGTCGGTGTGAATGACGACTGGGTCCTGGCTCACCCGACGAGGATAAGCATCGAGCCCGAGACGTCGGCTCAGCGACGCGCGGGGGCCGACATCATCGCCGTCCGGACCGACATCCCCAACTCCTGATGCCGCAGCGTGGTGATGCGGCGTCCGGGCTGCACCGCGTCCTTGACCGGCCCGGTGCGGTCACCGAAGAACGCCGCGGTCGCGTCGATGTCGGCGACGACGTAGGTGATCCCCCACAGCGTTGACGGTGCTTGGCTCGTGGTTCCGGGTGAGCCGACGACCTCGACGATCACTTCGCCGAACCGGAAGAAGATCTGGCGGATCGGCCTGCCGCCGAGTTCACCGTCGCGTTCGCGACGTGGTGCGACCTCCACTGCGGCGAGGACCTGAACGGTGCGGTCCACATCGGGGGAGAGCACCACGATGTGGTCGATTGCGGTGACCCCGTTCGCGTGCGTGGCCCCCGTCGCAGAAGCGGCTTTCGACACCGTTGTCGGGATGCCGTCGACCTCGGAAAGCACCTTATCCGAGGGCAATCCGCGTAGTGACCATCCCACGATGCCGCTGCCCCCGTCGGAGCCGACCAACCGGATGCGCACGCCGTCCACTCGACAGGTGGCATCCTCATCGACCGTGAAACCGGCTCGAGTCCAGGCGTCCGCCGAATCGGCGACCACGATTTCATCGACGGTGACGGCGATCGATGTCACCGTTGAAGTATGACTTCCGCCGGTCAGCGGCGGCACCGAACCCGGCGGCGGCATCCGTCGCAACGCGCTGCCTCTTTGCCGGCCATACCTCCCAGTACGGGCATTCCTTTCAGAACTGCGGAATCACCCTTCGAATGCGTGCTTGCTCGGTACTTTGAGGGCGAACGATCCGCAGTTCACCGGAGGGCGGTGGCACATGGCCGGGGGAATAGCGACTGAATTAGCGGCCGCCGGTTTCACCGACGCCGTCGAGATCGGCCGGGGTGGCGGGGGCGTCGTCTACCGCTGCTATCAACAGTCATTGGCGCGGAGCGTCGCGATCAAGGTGCTCGCATCCGATCTCGACGACGACGACCGGGAACGGTTCCTGCGCGAGGGCTACGCGATGGGTGCGCTTTCCGGGCATCCGAACATCGTCAACATCCTGCAGGTCGGTGTCACCGAGAGCAACCGGCCCTTCATCGTGATGCCCTACCACCGTGAGGGGTCCCTTGCGGAGCGACTGCGTCGCGAGGGCCGCATCGGGTGGCCCGAGGCGCTACGGATCGGCGTGAAACTCTGTGGCGCACTGGAAACCGCGCATCGGACCGGCACCCTGCACCGCGACATCAAACCCGCCAATGTGCTCTTCAACGATTACGGCGAACCACAGCTGAGCGACTTCGGAACCGCCCGGATCGCGGGTGGATACAAGACGGTGACCGGGTTTTTCACCGGAACGCTGTCCTACACCGCGCCGGAGGTGCTGGAGGGAAACCCGCCGACCGTCGAGGCCGACGTGTACTCGCTCGGCGCCTCCATCTACGCGCTCATCGCGGGCAAGCCGCCGCACGAGCGCAAGACCGACGAGGATTTGATCGCCCACTACCTGCGCATCACCTCGACTCCCATCCCGGATCTGCGTCCCCAGGGCATTCCCGCGGACGTGTGTGCCGTGGTCGAGAAGGCGATGGCCCGCGAACCCGCCGACCGCTACGCGTCCGCGGCGGACTTCGGTCACGAGCTGCAGTTGGCGCAGCGACACAACGGATTGACGGCGGACGTGATGGCTCTCAGCGAGCCGAGCGCTCCACCCCAGCAACCGGAAGGTACGCAGGCGGTGCCGATCTCCGAGCTCGCCGAACCGTCCGTTTCCGCTCAACCGCAGCCGGTCCCGTCGGCCCCACCGCGAAAACCCGACACGTCGGGCGAACCCGCGGGGCCCGCGCCCGAGCCGGGGATGTTCGCGCACACCGCGTCGATCAGCCAGTCGAGCCTGCCCTGGCAAGTGCCGCCGGGGGTGCGACCCGATCCGCCGGGGTCCGCCCCACCGAAGACGCGGAATCGGAAACGGGTCCTGCTCGTCTCGGGTGCGGTGGTGGCGGTGCTGCTGCTCGTGGCCAGCGGTGTCCTCGTGATCGCCTCGACGCGGGACTCCGATGGCGGCCAGACCGCTGCCCCCGCGCAACCGGCCGCTGAAGCGCAACCGGCCTGGCGGCCGATCGCCGACGCGCGCGTCGCCCGCGACGCGGTGGCCGCCACCCAGGCCGACGGCACCATCTGGGTTTTCGGCGGCCTGGGCGCCGATGGTCGCGTCAGCGGCAGACACGAGGGTTACGACCCCGCCATCGACAGCTGGAAGAGCGGCGAGGATCTGCCCGTCCCCGTGCAGCATGCGATGGCGGTGACCTGGCGGGAGAACCCGGTCGTACTCGGCGGGTGGCGTACCGAAGGAAACGACGCCAAGGTCGCGACCGATCGGGTGTGGCGGGTGGTCAACAGTCGCTGGACCGAACTGCCGCCACTGTTGCAGCCCCGCGCGGCCGGGACCGCCGCGGTGATCGGTGACCGGATCGTTGTCATCGGCGGCGTGGACGCCGCAGGCAAGCTGCTCAACACCACGGAGGTCTTCGACGGCACCTCCTGGCGGCTCGGCGCCCCGATCCGGACCCCGCGTCAGATGTTGAGTGCGGCATCCGACGACAAGCTGGTGTACGCGATCGGTGGCACGACCGGGACCACCGACGTGGCGACCGTCGAGGCGTACGACCCGGCCGCCGACAGCTGGTCGAGCCTGCCCGAACTTCCCGAACCGAGAAGCGATTTCGGCGTCGCGGCCACCGACGAACGGTTGGTGGTGGTCGGCGGCACTTCCGGAGGGCAGGTGTTGAAGAGCGTGCTCGCGTTCGATCTGTCGACGACGACGTGGTCCGGCCTGCCCGACATGGGGACCGCTCGCCACGGTATGGCGGTGGCCGCGGTGGGCAATCGCGTGTACGCCATCGGTGGGTCGACGGGCGCCGGTGACGACAAGATCACCGCGTCGGCCGAAACGTTGAAACTGCCCGCGCGCCAACCGCAACCCGCTGCCGAGTGGCGGGTCCTGCCGGATGCGCCGACCGCTCGGTTGATGATGGCCTGGACGGTGCTCGACGACAAGATCTGGATCGCCGGCGGTATTCGCGAAGGCGAAACCCTCGACACCGTCGAGAGCTTCGATCCGCAGACGCAAAATTGGCAGCCTCAGCCGTCGTTGCCGATCCCGCTGCACCATGCGACGGCTGCCACATACAAGGGGGAGGTCGTCGTCCTCGGTGGCGCCACCGACAACATCGGAGAACCCTCGGACAAAGTATTCGCCCTGCGTGATGGCAAGTGGACCGAACTGCCGGCTCTGCAACACGGCCGGGCGGGAGCGGCGGCGGCCGTCGTCGGCGACAAGCTCGTCGTGGTCGGCGGCCAAAGCGACAAACAGCTCGTCGTGCCGACAGAGGTGTTCGACGGCGAGTCCTGGACGCAGGGCGCCGACATGCCCACGCCGCGGGAACATCTGGCGGCGGTCTCGGATGGCAGTTACGTTTACGCCGTGGGCGGTCGGTCATTGAGCGCCGACGAGAACACCGCCGCGTTCGAACGGTTCGATCCCTCGTCCGGAGAATGGAAAGCGTTGCCGGACATGCCGACTCCGCGCGGCAGCTACGGCGCCGCCTACATCGACGGCCGGATCGTCGCGGTGGGTGGCGAGGAGCCCACGCGCGTGCTGCCGACGGTCGAGATGTATGACATCGCCAACGGAAAGTGGACGACGGCGGCGCCCATCGGAACTCCGGTGCACGGCCAGGTGGTGGCCGCGGTCGGTTCGGCGGTGTATTGCATCGGTGGCGCCGACCGGCCGACCCACGAAGGACCGGTCGCGAACGTGGAGGTCCTCGAGTTCACATAGCGCGAAGTTGTGCAAGCGTGACGGCGCCGCGCCGCAGCGCCTCGTTGGCCAGCCGGACCCTGCGGTCGCCCTCGGCGGGGACGGCGAACTTGTCGTAGAGGTTCTGCAGATGCTGTTTGACCGCGGCCTCGGTGACGAACAACTCACCGGCCATCCGGCGGACCGATGCGGGTTCGGGGAACGGGTCGTCGGAGACCAGTGGCCGGCACAGCACGACGAGCACGTCGAGTTCGCGCCGGGTCAGGCGTGGCGGGGGCTCGACGCCCTGGGCGGCGACCGTCTCCTCGTCGAGCTTGCCGTCCCCGCTGTCCCTGACCTCCCAGAAGATCAGCCGTGATTTGCCCAGCCGCACTTCGTCGCCGGAGCGCAGGACACGCTCCGCGGTGATCCGTTCGCCATTGAGGTAGGTGCCGTTGCGGCTGCCGAGATCCCTTATCGACCAGGCGAACCCCAAGTTCTCCAGGACGGCGTGCAACCGCGAGACGGTCTCGTCGTGCTCCAGTGACACCGCGTTGGTGGAGGCCTTCCCGAGGGTCACCCGCTCACCGTTGAGTGGAACCAGCTCCCGCCCCGACGGTCTCGAGATTTCCAGGTGCGACGACATGGGACCTCCTATCGAAGCAATTCTGGCCCAGATAGGAGGTCCCTGGTCGACGAACGCTCACGGCCGATTGGTGAACTTCTTGTAGGCGCGGATGACCCGTTTGGCCGGGGCCGATTCGGACAACGGCGGCCAGGGCCATTCGCTGCGGTCGCGTCCACGCGGCGCCTTGAGGAAGGCCAACCCCAGCACCAGCCCGAAGATCAGGTGTCCAACCAGGGTGATCGTCACGGTCGCGATGTTCAGCGGGAACATCATCTCCTCGCCGCGGGGGGCCAGTGCGACCGTCGCCATCAGCCCGGCCCACGTTGGGAACACCGCGAAGGCGACCGATGCCAGCACCGCGTAGACGTTGCGCCACCGGTCGATGCCCAGCGCGAACGCGACGACGAAGAACGCCACACCCAGACCGCCACCGTCGCCGATGTAGCGCCACACGTAACCGACCGCCGCGCTGCCCGCGGTGTCCGGCTCACCGGTGACGAACGACCCCATCACCGGAATGAAGTCGCCCATCAGGCCCAGCACGTGCACCGCGAACAGCCGCGCCGCGTCATAGACGATGCAGGCCACCATGCCTGCGATCAGCCCGCGGCCCACGATCATGTCGATTCGGTGCGGGACGAACGCGATGAGCGCGCCCAGCACTGCGCACAGCGTTATCAGGACCACCGACGTGACGTTCTGCGGCACCAGGCCGAACACGTCGACCGAGATGCCCAGGATCGGCATCGAGGCCAGCAGCATCACCAGCAGAAGACGCGCGACATCCCACTTGGTCGGCGGCTTCTTGACCGAGCTCAGGTCCAGGTAGCGCTGCCGCACCGTGTTGGCCACCTTCCCGACGACCGGCAGGTCGATCGGGCGCAACCGCACCGTCTTGCCGTCGAAGGCGCTGGTGGCCTTCGGGAGGGGCGTCGTCGCCGGCCTGGTCGCACGCAGGCGCGTCGTCACGGCGTCGGTGCGGGTGGTCGGGGGCCGTCGTCGCACCGGCAGGTCGCCGGGGCGCAGCCGGACGGTTTCGTAGGGTCGGTCGGTGCCGGTCGTCGCGGTCATCGTCTTCCTTCAGCTCAGAGGGACGCATCCATCGTCGCGGGCGAAACCGGGACGCGTAATCGCCCGAAAGCCAGGTCCCACGGCTTTCGGGGAAGGTTTTTCTAGTTGTTGGGTAAGACCGCGCAGCGCATGCGCCGAAAACGGCTCAGCTTTCGTGTTCGGGACCCTTCGACTGGGTATGCTCTCGGCACTGGGGCTGAGATGACAGCTTCGCCACGCCTCGCCTCGATGAGGTGACCCCGATCAGCACTGCAGCTTTCGAAGCGCACCGGCTTGAACGCACACAGGCGGAGATCAGTGATCTCGCCGACGCGGACGAGTACCTCGAAGACGCCTACGGCGTGAAGTTGAGGCTTACCCGCAAACCATCACCTCGCCGGGAAGGGCCGCTTCTCACACATTCCCGCGTACGGGTGGGTCCGCTGATGCTCGACGAAATCTTTGTCGCAGGCCAGATCGAGGTCCGCCCCGATCCGCTCAATCAGGTGGCCGCCATCTGGCCTACGGGCGGTCGGGTGGCCAGCGCCTGCGAGGGGACGCGATCCGAGGTCACGACCGGCGAGGTTGGGATGCTGACCCAGCCCCACCTCCCGTACCGGGCCCATTCAGAGGATGCGCGCGTCACAGCGGTCTTCATGGATCCCGCGGTCGTCGCGGGTGTGGCTACCGGTCTTCCCAGGGGACAGGCGCCGCTGCCGATTCGTTTCAAGACCTTTTCGCCCGTCGACGAGAGCGCGGCCCAGGCGTGGAAGAACACGGTCCGCTACGTCCAGGACATCGTGCTGTCCGACGAGGCCCTCGCTACGCCGTTGGTCGTCGGCCATGCGAGTCGACTGCTGGCGGCGGTGACGCTGGCGACTTTCCCGAACACGGCGGCGACCGAGCCCAGACCGCACGACCGCACCGACCACAAGCCGGAGTTGTTGCGGCGCGCGATGGAGTTCATGGACACGAACGCCACCAACGACATCGCTCTCGCCGACATCGCCGAGGCCATCCACGTCACGCCGCGGGCGGTGCAGTACATGTTCCGGCACCACCTGGACACCACTCCGTTGCAGTACCTGCGTCGGCTCCGCCTGCACTACGCACACCAGCAACTCCTGGCCGCCGACCGCAGCAGCGATACGGTGACCGAGATCGCCGCGCGGTGGGGATTCGCCCACACCGGACGCTTCGCGGTGTTGTACCGCCAGACCTACGGGCAGAGCCCCCACACCACACTGCGTGGCTAGTAGCGAGCGCGGACGCCCCGGGCGACAGACGGCGTAAATTCGGCGGCAGAGCTTGACCGTCCGGAGCGAGCCATGAGTGGTGACGACACCTTCGATCCCGTCGCGCGGGGTGAACTGGCTCGCGCGCGGGCCGATGAGCTGCGTCAGCGGCAGAGCGAATTGAGGAGTGGGCTTCCCACCACCCCGGAGTCCGCGGCGCACGCTCAGCATCGCGCCGAACAAGCGCTAGAGCGTGCGCGCCGGGCGCATCACTGCGCGGCCGCACGGCACGACGATGCGGAACAAGCACACCTGCGGGCGGCCGCCGCGCACGAGCAGGCCGCTCTACGTGCCGACGCCCGAGCGGTCGGTCTCCATCAGGACGCCGCCGAACGCCACCGTGACGCGGCGCTCCGCCATCACCAGGCCGCCCAGGACGAGCAGGTGCTGGAGGAGGAAGACACGCGTCGTTAGCCCTCGACCTCCATCAGCAGCAACGCCCCGCTGGTGGTCTCCTCGGGAGCGCGAAAGCCACTGCAGACGATGCGCACGCGGGCCTGTCGGCCCCGGCGGGTGACCGCGTCCAAGATTGCTTCGGTGGTGACGCCGGGATCGACGAAGGCCTGGCCGATCAACGGCTTGATGTCGTCGGTGGGCAGTCCGATGTCCAACGACGCGAGCGCCGATCCCTGGGCTTCGTCGGCCCGCAGACCCCAAAGCTCTTCGCAACCTCGATTCCACAACATCACCCGCATCTCCCGGTCCACGACGAGGAGGCCGAAGTGGATCGAATCGACCAACGAATCGAGGAAGGCTTTCGTCTCGTTGACCTCCAGGCTGCGCTGGCGCAGTTCGTCGTTGATGGTGTGCAGCTCGTCGTTGGTGGACTGCAGCTCCTCGTTCATCGTCTCGAGTTCTTCGTTGGTGGACTGCAGTTCCTCGTTCGTGGTCTCGAGTTCCTCGACCGTCGACTGCAGTTCCTCGTTGGTGGTCTCGAGCTCCTCGTTGGTCGACTGCAGTTCCTCGTATGCCGTCTCCAGTTGACGGTTGGTCTCAACCACCTTGTCCAGAAGCGTGCGGGTCGCGGTCACGTCGAAGAAGACGATCGACACACCGCGTAGGCCGTTGTCGCTGTCGACGAGCGGGTTGATGTGGATCTCGAACCACACCACATCCGAGCCCGGGCGATGCCATTGCACGTCCTGGATGCGGGCCGACCGCCGCTCGACCTTGGCCTGCTCGAGATAGGCGCGCAGTTCGACGGGGCGGTAGGACACCTCGAGATCGCGCAGGAGCCGGCCGATATCGCGGGCCGACAAGCCGAAGGTGGACTCCGCCTGCTGATTGATCATGGCGACGGTGTCGTCGCTGGTGACGACGATCTGGGCGACCGGGCCGGCACGGAAGGCGAGTTCACGGATCGGGTCCAGGCCCGGTAGGTCGCCCTGCCGGTCGTTGACGGGCGCCGAGTTCTCCTGCCGCTCGACACCATTGTGCGACCCGACCGCCTTGCGGAAGATGCGGTGCTTGAGGTTGAGCGGAGTGAAGCGGTCGGTGTGGCTCAACAGCATCTCCGCGTGACCGAGAAACAGCGTCCCTTGCGGGGCCAGTGCAAAGTGCAAGCGGCTCAATACGTTTCGCTGTGTCTCGGCGTTGAGGTACATCAGTGTGTTGCGGCACACCAGCAGGTCCACACGCGAGATCGGCGCGTCCTTGACCAGGTCGTTGCGGCCGAAGATGACCGCCCTGCGCAGATCTTTGCGGAACACATACCGGCCGTTGACCCGCTCGAAATAGGTCGTCAGTACGTTCGGGGGCACGGACTCGACGGCCTTGTCGTCATACGCCGCGATCCGTGCCTCGGCGAGCGCATCCTCGTCGACGTCGGTTGCGTAGATTTTGACCCGCTGCCGGAAGGCGTCCGGGCCCAAGGCGTCGGCCAGAACCACCGCGAGCGTGTAGGCCTCCTGGCCCGAAGCGCATCCGGCGCTCCACACCCGGATGGGATCGTTGGGTCCGCGTTCGGCCAACATCGCCGGAATGACCTCCTCACAGAGGTAATCCCAAGCCGGCGGATCCCGAAAGAACGCGGTGACGTTGATCAGGATCGTGTTGAACAGCGCGTTGAACTCATCGGAGCCGGCCTGAAGGTGGTCGAGGTATTCCTCGTAGGATTCGAAGCCGGCCTGGCGCATCCGGTGTTGCACCCGCCGCATCAGCGACGTGCGCTTATAACCGGTGAAGTCGAATCCACGCGAATCGCGCATATAGCGCAGTAGCGCTTCGAACGCCTCTTCTATTTGTTCGCTCAACCCGTATCCGTCCGCTCGCTGAAGCCGCACGTCCGAAGATACTCACTAGAGGGCGTTCTCCGGACCGATGACCGCCCAAACGGTCTTGCCCAACGTGTTCGGCGCGTTCCCCCAGGCGCGACACAACGCTGCCACGATCCGCAGACCCGACGGCGTCGGGCTGTGCGCGGAGTCTTCGCGTAGTCCCGCCGGGTGCTGGCTGACATCGCTGACCGCGACGGTCACGGTCGAGTCCTTCGACTCGATCCGCAAACCGGGCCGACTGTCCGTGTGCTGTAGGACGTTCTCGACGAGCGTGGTGGCCACCACCTTGGTGGTCGGAATCAGTTCGGGGACAGACCATGCCGTCAGCCATTCGACGACCAACTCTCGGGCGCGTTGCAGGCTGGCCACCGTCCTGGGCAGCTCGGCCCTGGCCCGGCGCCGCACCTGCACTGAGTTGCCGTCGGCCACCGACTCCATCGCGGCCTGCATGCTGGCGTAGGACGGCACATAACGGGTGATGCCGTTTCGGGCGAGCGCCGACCGCAGTGCCGGATGTTGGCAGACCAGGAGAACGGGTACCTCCGGCCAGCGGCCGACATGCCACCGGGCGCTGGTGAACACCGCCAATGCGGATTCCGCGGGCACCTCGAGATCGCTCACGTCGACGATGACGGCCCGCGGTTCTTCGAGGGCCGTCTTGATGATGGTGTCGCGCAACGGCCGATACGTTCGGCTGTCCAGCACGCCGCGCGGCCGCACCGTCGTGACATCGCCCAACGGCTCGGCGGCGACGGTCAGCGGGGTGGGGTCAGCCGACACCGGATTCTCCGGGCGGCGATGCGGACAAGTGTTCGCCGAGCACTATCGCCGCGCGATCGGCCTCGTCGGCGGTCTCCAGATAGCGCTGTCGGGTCGTGCCTGGACCGACGGTGTCGGCAAGCCTGCGCGACATCTTGGCCTTCTCGCGCAGGCTGCGCAACGCCACCCAGATGGCGCCCTCGATCTCGTCGTCGCGGGCCTTCAACAGCGCATCGGCGGTCCAGGCGTGCCCTACTCGGCATCGATAGCTGTTGTGCTCCACACTCATCAACGAGCCGTTGCAGTCCGGGCAGGTATAGCCCGAATGAGGGCCGAGGTCCTCGGAGTCGACCGACGTCGAGTATCGGCGTCCCATCGCGATCCGATTCTCCAATTCCATGGTCTTGTCAGGTTCCATCTCTTGAACCTCGATCTCTCGTTCGATCAGCTTGGTCAAGACGGCGCCGATATCACTGGCCGCTGCACGATGATCGGCGACGCCGGCTTCGATCGCGTTCAGCGGCATCGCCTCGAAGAGCGCGTCGCTGGGAGTCTGGACCACAGTGGTGCCGCCCCGGGATCGGATGGCGGCCGCCCCCAACACGCCGTCGTCCAGGACGCCCGACAGCAAGACGCCGATGGCGCGTGGCCCGTAACTCAGTGCGACCGAACGGAACAGCGCGTTGATCGCCGGCCGGTGGCCGCTCTCCGTTGGACCCCGCGACAGCACCACGTGGCCGTCGACGGCCAGCAGATGGCGGTCCGGTGCACAGACGTAGATGTGCCCGGGTTGGATCGCGGCGCCGTCGGCGGCGGTCCCGGCGGGCAGCGGCCCGCTGCGGTCGAGGATCTTCGCCAGGACGCTCGGCGCGTTCGGCGGCATGTGCAGGACGATGAGCACCCCGTAGGGCAGGTCGAGCGTCAAGCCGCCGACGAAATGGGTGAGCGCCTCCACCCCACCGGCAGACGCGCCGACCGCCACGACACCCTTAAGCGCGGTGTGTCGCCCCGACTCTGTGCTTTCCATTGCGCACCGGTTACCCGTAGCCCCCGCTGGTAACCCCTCCTGACGTCGACGCTACGCCTTGTCAGTGTCGAGGGCACCTGTTCAAAGCTTGGCGATGACTTTCTCGGCGAACTTCTCGAGATGACGGATCTTTGCGTCGAGCGGTTCGGTGTCCGGTCCGGTGGTGTAGGGAACGCGGAATCCGACGATGACGTCGGTAACGCCCTTGTCCTCCAGTCGTTTGATGCCGTCGGGTGTGTAGGCGTCGGCGGAGATGACGTGGATCTCGAACGGGCCGCGGCGGTCCTCTTCTTCGCGGAACTGCTTGAGCTGCTTGAGGAGTCGATTCAATTCCTCGGGTTCACCGCCACCGTGCATCCAACCGTCGTTGCGTGCCGCTCGTCTCAGCGCGGCGTCCGCGTGCCCACCGATGAGTATCGGTATCGGCTCGGTGGGCGCCGGCGTCATCTTCGTTTTCGGGATGTCGTAGAACTCACCGTGGAACTCGAAGTACTCCCCCGTCGTCAGACCCTTGATGATCTCGATGCACTCGTCCATTCGCTTGCCACGCCTGGCGAACGGCACGCCCATCAGTTCGTAGTCCTCGGGCCACGGGCTGGTGCCGACACCCAGGCCGAGGCGGTTGCCGAACAGCGCCGCCAGCGAGCCGGCCTGTTTGGCCACCAGCGCGGGCGGCCGGATGGGCAGCTTGAGGACGAAGAAGTTGAACCGCAGCGTCGTGGTGACCGCGCTCAGCGCGCCGGCGAGCACGAACGCCTCGACGAACGCCTTGCCGTCGAGGAATTCGCGGCTGCCGTCGGGGGTGTAGGGGTACTTGGAATCCGACTCGTACGGGTAGGCCACGCTGTCGGCGATCGTCATCGCGTGGTACCCGGCCGCCTCCGCGGCCTGGGCCAAGGGCACGTAGAACGTCGGGTCGGTCATGGCTTCGGCATAGGTGAACCGCACCCGGTAATACTAGAACGTGTTCTAGTTCGGGGTTTAGGTACTGGCGCACCGGGAATCTGGACGCCGTGAGTGCTGCCAAAGCTATATACAAACCCCTGTCGATGGTCAGCAGCGTCGTGGGCGGGCTCATCGCCGGCAAGATCTTCACCGAGATCTGGCAGCGGATGCACCCCGACGACGAGGAGCCGGATCCAGAGGACCTCAGCCGCGCGACGCGGGAGGTCTTCATCGCCGCCGCGATTCAGGGTCTGCTGATCGGTGTGGTGCGGGCGGCGCTGGCGCGTGGCCAGGCCAAGAGCTTCCAGGCGCTGACGAACGAAGACCCCGAGTAGCACGAGGCGACAGTGACCGGGCTCGTCGCCGACGCGATGGTGGCGCGGCTCCGCGCGTGGGGGACGAAGCGGGTCTTCGGTTACGCCGGTGACGGCGTCAACACCATCCTCGGTGCGCTCGCTCGGGCCGGTGACCCGGAGTTCGTTTCGACGCGCCACGAGGAACTCGCCGCTTTCGCCGCCTGCGGCCACGCCAAGTACACCGGTGGGGTCGGCGTCTGTCTGGCCACGCAGGGCCCCGGCGCGATTCATCTGCTCGCGGGCCTCTACGACGCGAAGCTGGATCGCCGTCCGGTGGTGGCGATCGTCGGTCAGGTGGTGTCGACGGCGCTGGGCAGTGGCTATCTCCAAGAGGTCGACCTGCACGCGTTGTTCAAGGATGTGTGCGCACAGTACGTCCAAACCGTCTTCGCGCCGGAGCAGATGCCGATGGCGGTGGACAACGCCATGCGCACCGCGTTGGCGACATCCACCCCGACATGCTTGATCGTGCCGCACGACGTGCAGAAGGCCGAGATGCCCGACGAACCGCAACACAGCCACGGTGTCGTGTTATCGGCCGCGGTGTACACCAGCGCGCACGTCGTGGCGCGCGATTCCGATCTGGGCCGTGCCGCAGAGCTTTTGAACGAGGGCGAGAAGATCGCCGTACTGGTGGGGCGTGGCGCCATGGGCGCCGCGGCCGAGGTCGACCGGATCGTCGACGTGCTCGGGGCGGGCGTGACGACGTCGCTACTGGGCAAGCCCGTTCTCGACGAGTCGGCGCCGGGGCATACCGGTGTGATGGGGCATCTGGGTACGACGGCGAGCGTCGAACTGATGGCCAATTGCGACACGTTGCTGATCGTCGGCAGCAACGACCCGTGGACGGAGTTCTATCCGGCGCCCGGTCAGGCCCGTGCGGTGCAGATCGACATCGAACCACGGGTCGTGGGTGCGAAATATCCCGTGGAGGTTGCGCTGACCGGCGATGCGGCGGACACGTTGTCGCGACTGGCTTCCCTGATCCGCCGCAAGAACGACCGTCAGTGGCAGCAGCAGGTAGAGAAGTGGACACGCGAGTGGCATCGCGAGGCCGCGCAACGTGCCGAGGTCCAATCGGATTCGGCGAACCCGGAATTCGTCGTGCGGGAGCTGTCCGAGCACCTACCGGGCGATGCCCGCGTCGCCGTCGACGTCGGGTCGGCGACATACTGGTACGCCCGTCACCTCCGGTTGCCGCGAGGTGTCCCTGCCCACGTGTCCGGCTATTTGGCGTCGATGGGATGCGCGTTGCCGTACGGCATCGCCGCCAAGCTGGATGCACCGGAGCACCCGGTTGTCGCGTTGATCGGTGATGGCGCCATGCAGATGAGCGGGCTGCTCGAACTCGTCACGATCGCCGACCGGTGGCGCGATTGGGCCGATCCGCGGTTCGTGATCCTGGTCCTGCACAACCGGGATCTGAACGAGGTCTCGTGGGAGCAGCGGGAAATGGAGGGGGACGCGCGGTTTTCGGCGTCCCAGGACGTCCCGTCGTTCCCCTATGCCAACTACGCCGAACTGCTCGGGCTGAAGGGGTTGCGGGTGGTCGAGTCCGGGCAGGCGTCGGGGGCTTGGCAGGAGGCGTTCGAAGCCGACCGGCCGACCCTGATCGAGGCGGTCGTCGCTCCGAAGACCCCGTTGCTCCCGCCGCTGATGCCGGAAGCCAAGGCGGACAAGGTTTATGCCGCGCTCGGCGGTGAGCCCGACGGTGATGCGGCGCGCGAACGCGTCGAGGCGCAGCGCGAATCGGAGAGCTAGCACTCCAGGGGGTACGGCGGGGCGCCGACGCCCGCCACGCAGTGCGTGCCCCACGGCGTCACCTCGGTCAGCTGGCCCTCGGCCGTGCGGTCGCCGATCGAGATGTGCACGGTCTGGGGCAGTCGCATATCGGAGGCCAGATCGAAAACCATTCCGCGCCAGTGGTATCGGCCGTCGATCGGGTCGAAGTGACCGGTCAGGCGCACCCGTACGCCATGATCCTCCTCGTGCATCCGTACGGCCGCGACGCCGTCGTACACCTCGCTCATCGAGATAGGAACCCGCTGCGCCGCCACATCCGGCGGCCGATCGGTCCCATCAGCCCGACCTCTTCGAAGAAGGCTGCCAGCGGTGCGAAACCGGCAACTTTGACATCGCGATGGTGCTTGTTGGCCCGTGCGATCCGCCGCGCCGCACGGGGGTCGAGCCCGATGCGCTGGTACGGGACGGGAATGGTCAGCAGGTAGCGGTAGAAGGGCCCACCGACCCCGTGCAGGTTGCTCAGCACGAACCGCTGGACACGACCCATGTGTGGCCTCGTCCGGCGCAATCCGTCGCGCGCGTACTGGATGTGGCGTGCCTCCTCCGTCACATGGATGCGCATGAGACGCAACACGATCGGCTGCAGGTCGGGATCCTCCAGAATCTGGCGCTGCAGCGCATCGAAGATCTCCTCGCCGACCAGCGCCGCGCCCCACAGGATCGGTCCGCGAAACAGCAGCGGCAGCGCGTTGATGATCATCCGCTGGTAGCGGCGGGGCTGCACCGGATCTGCGCCGATCCGCTCGATGACCTTGCCGAACATGACCATGTGGCGCGTCTCGTCGCCGAGTTCGGTCAGCGAGTAGTGCGTCGAGGCCGCGGTCACATCCCTGTGCATCAGATCGCGCAACAGCGCCTGATTCAGGATGTTCTCGAACCAGATGCCCGCCGACAGAATGTTCACCAATTCCTGACGGGACAGCTCGATCTGCTGTTCGCGGGTCATGGCGTCCCAGATCGGCGTGCCGTAGAGGGTCACGGTGCGCGGCGGCAGAAAGAACTTGTCGGGGTCCAGCGGCGCATCCCAGTCGATGTCGACGGTGGGTGCATACGACTTCTTGGCCGAGCCCTTGAGCAGGCGGTCGGCGAAGTTTTCGCGCGTCGGACGGGAGCTGCTGACCGGCGTCCTCATGGCTTCAAGGTAAGTAGGCCGCGGAGGTATGTCAATACCGGCGGTACCGCATACTCTCGGTAACGGTTGCGTTTGCCGGACACGGTCCCGGGTATCGGGTGGTATGCGAACCGACGAGGACGACAGGACCGCTGCGGCTCCTGACCCGGATGATCCCCGCAAACCCGAGTCGCCGACCGATCTCACCCGACCGTCCCTGCTGTATTCGATGCGCAAGGCGGTGCGCGAATTCCAGAAGGACGAGTGCACGGACCTGGCCGCGGCGCTGACCTACTACGCGGTGTTGTCGATCTTCCCCGCGCTGGTTGTCATGGTGTCGCTGTTGGGCGTGTTCGGGCAGGGCAGGCGCACGGTCGATGCGCTGCTCGACATCGCCTCGGATGTGGCGCCCGCGTCGGCGCTGGACACCCTGCGGCCGACGATCGAACAACTCGTCAACGCGCCGACAGCCGGATTCGCGCTGGTGGCGGGCATCGTGGGTGCGTTGTGGACAGCGTCGGGTTACATCGGCGCATTCGGCCGCGCGATGAACCGCATCTACGAGATCGACGAGGGCCGACCGGTGTGGAAACTGCGTCCGGTGCAGCTGGTGCTGACGCTGATCGGTCTGGTGATGGCGGCCGCGGTGGTGTTCATGCTGGCGGTCAGCGGACCGGTGGCCCAGGCGCTCGGCGATGCGATCGGGTTGGGCGATGCGGCGGTCACGGCGTGGAACGTGGTTCGGTGGCCGCTGATCCTGCTCTTCGTCGTGATTGCGGTCGCGATCCTGTACTACGTCACACCCAACGTCCAGCAGCCGAAATTCCGATGGATCAGCGGCGGCGCGGCGCTTGCGATCGTCGTGTGGCTGCTCGCGTCGCTGGCATTCGGGCTCTACGTGGCCAACTTCGGCAGCTACAACAAGACGTACGGCGCGTTGGCCGGCGTCATCGTGTTCCTGCTGTGGTTGTGGATCACGAACCTGGCCCTGCTGTTCGGCGCGGAGGTGGACGCCGAGGTCGAGCGAGGCCGCCAACTGCAGGCCGGTCTGCCCGCCGAGCACGAGTTGCAGTTGCCGCCCAAGGACGACCACAACATCCGCAAGGAAGAGGCCGCCGAGAAGAAGGACGCCAAGCGGGCCAGGCGGCTCCGACTTTCGCGCGGCCGCAAATACTGAAGGCATACTCGCGGGCGTGACCCGTCGAATTCACGTCATCGGCATCGGCGCGGGCGACCCCGACCACGTCACGGCCCAAGCGGTGACCGCGCTCAACGACACGCAGGTGTTCTTCGTCATGGACAAGGGGTCCGCGAAAGACGACCTGGTGGCGCTGCGACGGCACATCTGCCATCGCTTCATCCGCGAGCCCGGATACCGGTTCGTCGAACTGCGCGACCCGCCGCGGGTCAGGGAGGCTGCCGACGGGCCGGCGTACCGGAAGGCGGTGGCCGACTGGCACGCCGCTCGGGCGCGGCTGTGGGCCGACGCGATCGAGGCCGAACTCGCACCCGACGGCGTTGGCGGCTTCCTGGCGTGGGGCGATCCGTCGCTGTACGACAGCACACTGCGCATTCTCGACACCGTCGCGACTCACGTCGACATCGACTACGACGTCATCCCCGGCATCACCGCGATCCAGGCGCTCACCGCGCGACATCGCATCCCGCTCAACGACGTCGGCGAACCGGTGCTGATCACCACCGGCAGACAACTGCGCGACCGCGGCCTGACCGGAAGCGCGGTCGTGATGCTCGACGCCGACTGCTCGTTCCTGACGTGTCCGCCCGACACCCGCATCTGGTGGGGGGCGTATCTCGGCACTCCCGACGAGTTGCTGGTGTCGGGCGCCGTCGGTGACGTCGGCGACGAGATCGCCCGGGTGCGCGCCGACGCGCGGGCCCGTCACGGCTGGATCATGGACACCTATCTGCTGCGGTCGGCGACCGGAGGTGCTTAATTGGTTGATCGCACGCATCGGGTGCGTGCAAGAAACCACTTAAGAGCGCTACTGGGCCGAACCAGGGGCGTCCGGCATCGTTGCGCTGCATCCACAACCGGCAGCCGTCGCTGCGCCCAGTTCTTGGCGAACTCGTCGTAGAACGTGTTGAGCTCGAAGTACTTTCGATCGTTCACGTAGTAGCGCGCATAGTCGTCGCGGGTGGTCGGCACATCGGGCAGGGACGGGCGAGAACGAAGATCGTCGCGCCGACCAGATGTCCACCCTGATGAAATTCACGGCTGCGCCTCCGGTGCGTCGGCTGGTTTAGGCTGATGCGATGGCGTTTCTCCTGCGGGCCGCGTTGACCGGTCTGGCGCTGTGGGTGGTGACACTGGTTGTTCCCGGAATCAGGTTCGTGGGGGCCGACTCGCGACTGCAGGAAGTCGGCATCATCTTTGTCGTCGCGGTGATCTTCGGTCTGGTCAACGCGTTCATCAAACCGATCGTGCAGATCATCTCGATCCCGCTCTACATACTCACTCTCGGATTGATCCACGTCGTCATCAACGCGTTGATGTTGTGGATCACGTCATGGATCACCGAGCACACCACGCACTGGGGGCTCTACATAGACGACTTCTGGTGGACGGCGATCTGGGCCGCGATCGTGCTGTCCGTCGTGAGCTGGCTGCTGTCGGTGCTCACCGGCGGTGCCGCGCGACGCGAATGACCGGCACACTGGAACCATGCCCGAACTACCGGAAGTCGAAGCACTCGCCGACCACCTGCGCCGCCATGCCGTCGGCCACACGGTGGCTCGCATCGACGTTTCGGCGTTCTCGGTGCTCAAGACGTTCGACCCGCCGATCTCAGCGCTGCACGGTCGAACCGTCACAGACGCCAATCGGTGGGGCAAATACCTAGGGCTGCAAGCCGGCGATCTGCACCTGATCACCCACCTGTCGCGGGCCGGCTGGCTGCGCTGGTCGGACAAGCTGGCCGCCGCGCCACTGAAGCCGGGCAAGGGGCCGATCGCCTTGCGCGTGCACCTCGGGACTCCGGGCGCCGGGGCAGGCTTCGACCTCACCGAGGCCGGCACCCAGAAGCGGCTCGCGGTGTGGGTCGTCGACGATCCGACCAAGGTGCCCGGCATCGCCACGCTGGGTCCCGACGCGCTGTCGCTCGGACCCGACGACCTCGCAAGCCTGCTCGCGGGCAACAGCGGCCGGATCAAGACGGTGATCACCGACCAGAAGGTGATCGCGGGGATCGGCAATGCCTACAGCGACGAGATCCTGCACGTCGCGCGGATCTCGCCGTTCGCGACGGCGGCCAAGTTGACCGACGCACAACTGTCAGCGCTGCACGACGCGATGGTCGGTGTGCTCTCCGATGCGGTGACCCGCTCGGTCGGGCAGCAGGCCGCGACGCTCAAGGGCGAGAAGCGCTCCGGGCTGCGAGTGCACGCCAGAACCGGCCTGCCGTGCCCGGTGTGCGGGGACACCGTGCGCGAAGTGTCGTTCGCCGACAAGTCTTTCCAGTACTGCCCGACCTGTCAGACAGGCGGCAAGGTGCTCGCCGACCGGCGACTGTCGCGACTGCTGAAGTAAATGTGAGCAGCCGCGCGTCGGTGCAGGCAGACCGGCCCGCTAACGCGAGTTGTCAGCCGATGATCGTCGGCTGACGCTAATAGCCATGGAATACGCCAGATACGCATCGTTCATCCCGGCGCGCCACCGCGCCGATCCGCCGATCGACCCGACGTCGACCTGGTGGACCTGGCGTGGCCGCAGAATCCATGTCGCGCGTGCCAGCGCGCCGGACGCCGCCATGCGGCTGATGGTCATCCATGGCGGTGGCGGTTACTCGGGTGCGCTGTGGCCGATCGCGGCGGCCGCCGCACGTGAGGGGGTCGAAGTGCTCGCCCCGGACATGCCGCTCTACGGCGATACCGTCGAGCCGGATCCAGGATCGGTCCGCTATCCGGACTGGCTGGACATGCTCACCGATCTCGTCACCGCCGAACGCGCCGACGACCGGCGACCGCTCGTCCTGTTGGGCGCCAGCATGGGCGGGATGATGGCCTACGAGGTGGCCTCGCGCACAGGCGAAGTCGCGCACGTCGTGGTGACCTGTCTGCTCGATCCCGCCGATCCCGACGCCCGACGGGCGGCCGCGCGCACGTCGGCAACAGGGTCCATCGCGCCGGCGTTGACGAAGGCGGTCGACCCGTTGTTCGGCGGCATCCGGGTGCCGATCCGATGGCTGGTCGACATGAACCACATGAGCCTCGACCCGGAGTTGACCCGGCTGTGTGCCACCGATCCCAAAGGCGGCGGCGTGCGGGTCCCGCTCGGATTCCTCAGTAGCTGGTTGAACTTCCGGCATGCGGCACCCGAAGCGTTCCGCGCGGCACCCGTCACCCTGGTGCACCCGGCGGCGGACCGCTGGACCCCGCCGCAACTGAGCATCCGGTTCCTGGATCGCATCACCGGGCCGACATCGCTTGTGCTGCTGGAGAACTGCGGACACTACCCGATCGAGGAACCTGGCCTGACCCAGTTGGTGGAGACGTTACGCGCGGTTCGCGACGACGTGCTGTTCGGTTCGGCGGAAAGCGGGCGCTAGGACGGCGGCGCCAGCCGGTCCACCAGCGCCACCAGCTGCTCGACGTCCATTTCGCGGCCGGTCATCACCCGGTGAAGGTGTGCGTCGACCGCGTGAACCACGGTCTGGGCGGTCAATTCGGTGTCAACGCCGCCGCGGCCACACCGGCCCAGGAGGTAGGCCACCTCGCCGGAGATGTCGTCCTCGAACGACCGCAGTGCGTCGAGGTCGGACGGTAGGCGCGGTTCGAGGCGGTGCATGAGCCGGTGCAGACCCGGACGGTCGCGGTGCAGGTCGACGACCGCCTCGAGGATCATGCGCATCGACTCCTCGAACGGCGGCTCCTCGTCACGCAGCCGCTTGAAGACCGCATCCATGCGCGCTCGCGCTTCGTTGACGTGGCGTTCGGCCAACGCGCGGATCAACGCGTGCTTGTTCGGAAAGTACTGGTAAAGGCTGCCGATCGACACGCCGGCGCGATCGGCGATGCGGTTCGTCGTTGCCTTCAGGCCTTCGCGATTGAACACCTGAGCCGCGGCCTCGAGCAGCACCTCCACGGTGTCTCGGGACCGGTTCTGGCGGGGTCGTTTCCGGGGTTCGTCGATGCGTTCATCCTACGTCGGTTCAACCGGCCCGACAGTACGATCGGGTGGCCGCCGACAACGCGTGCCGGTAGAGCGGGTCCAGCCGGCGGGCGTCGGCGACGGCAGCTGTCGCATCCGCCCGCATGGCCGAGCAGTTCGGTGCGCGCAGCGAATTCCACTGCCGCGCAACCTCGTCGACCATGACCTTGTTGAACTCGTCGATCTGCGAACGTGTCTCGGAGAGGTCCGGTGCGGTGCTGGGCGCGGTGGCGGGGTCGAATTTCCACTGGCCGAACCGGGTGTACTGGACGCCCTCGGTGGCATCGATCTGGTCGGCGAAGATCGCGCGCACATACCCTTGGTCGATGCCGCGCGCGGAGGCGTCGGCGGCCACCCCATCCAGAACCGCATCGGCGCGCCGGCGGTCCGTGATCGGCCCGCCGTTGATCCACTTGGCGGCCGCGACCGCGTCGGCCGTGGCCAGGCGCTGCGCGGCGGTATCGACCAACCGGTACAGGTCAGAACCCGGTTGGGCGGCGGCAACCGCCTGGGGAAGCGCGACGCAGAGCGCCGCGAGCAGGAATGTCGCTGTCCGCAGGAGAACCATGGGGCCATTCTGACGGCGATCGCCTCGCTTAGTCTGTCGGGGTGACTCGGCAGAAGATCCTGATCACCGGCGCGAGCTCCGGGTTGGGCGCCGGGATGGCCCGCGCGTTTGCCGCGAAGGGTCGTGACCTGGCGTTGTGCGCCCGGCGCGTCGACCGACTCGATGAGCTCAAGGCCGAGCTGCTCGAGCGGCATCGCGGGATCAACGTCGCTGTCGCCGCCCTCGACGTCAACGATCACGAGCAGGTCCCGAAGGTCTTCTCCGAGCTCTGGAACGAACTCGGCGGGATCGACCGCGTCATCGTCAATGCCGGTGTCGGCAAGGGTGCGCCGCTGGGCTCGGGCAAACTGTGGGCGAACAAGGCCACCATCGAAACGAATCTCGTTGCGGCCCTTGTTCAGATCGAGACCACACTCGAAATGTTCAAGAAGGCCGGCGGCGGACACCTGGTGCTGGTTTCGTCGGTTCTCGGTAACAAGGGCGTGCCCGGCGTCAAGGCCGCCTACGCCGCCAGCAAAGCCGGCGTGTCGTCGCTCGGGGAGTCCCTGCGCGCGGAGTACGCGCGCGGACCCATCAAGGTCACGGTGCTCGAACCGGGTTACATCGAGTCCGAGATGACGGCCAAATCCGAGTCGACGTCGTTGATGGTGGACAACGAAACCGGCGTCCGGGCGATGGTCGCGGTGATCGAACGGGAAAGCGGTCGCGCGGCTGTTCCGTGGTGGCCGTGGGCCCCGCTGGTCCGGGTGCTGCGGGTGCTGCCGCCGCGGCTGACCAAGCCGTTCGCGTAGGCCTCCGTGTAGAGGACGGCGCTTGGGGGAACCCGCAGCGCTAGTTCCTGGAGGAGGTTATCGATGAGGGTGCTGTTGACCGGGGGTACCGGTTTTGTCGGGGCGTGGACGGCGAAGGCCGTGGCCGAAGCGGGTCATCAGGTGAGGTTCCTGGTCCGCGATCCGGCACGGTTGCAGACGAGCGCCGCGCAGATCGGTGTCGCGACCGACGACTACGCCGTCGGCGACATCGCCGACGCTGAGTCGACGGCGGCGGCTATGGACGGCTGTGATGCCGTAATCCACTCCGCGGCAATGGTTTCAGTCGACCCCCGGCAGGCCGACAAGATGCTGCGGACCAACCTCGACGGTGCCCACAACGTGCTCGGTGTGGCTGCCGAGCGTGGTCTGGACCCGATCATCCACGTGTCGAGCTTCACGGCATTGTTCAACCCGAATTGCAGTGTGCTGCATGCCGATCTTCCGGTCGTGGGAGGAACCGACGGCTATGGGAAGTCCAAGGCGGAGGTGGAGAAGTACGCGCGGGGCCTACAGGATGCGGGTGCGCCGGTGAGCATCACGTATCCGGGCATGGTGCTGGGGCCGCCGGCGGGTAACCAGTTCGGTGAAGCGGCAGAAGGTGTTCAAGCAGCGGTCCAGATGCGTGGGGTGCCGGGCCGCGGCGCCGCATGGATCGTGGTCGACGTCCGAGACCTGGCCAAGTTGCATGCGGCGTTGCTCGAACCCGGTAAGGGGCCACGCCGATACATGGCCGGCGGCAAGCGCGTTCCGATCGCCGACTTGGCGTCGATGATCGGGAAGGCGGCGAACAAGTCGCTGCGGGTGTACCCGGTGCCGGACACGGTGTTGCGCAACATCGGGAGGGTGGTCGACGTAGTTGGCCCGTTGTTGCCCTTCGACGCGCCGGTCACCGCCGCTGCGATGCAGTACTACACGCAGATGCCCTCGTCTGACGATTCACCCAGCGAGACCGAGCTGGGCATCTCGTACCGCGATCCGCAGGAAACGCTGGCGGACACCGTTTCCGGGCTGAAACAGGTCGGAAGGCTGTGACCGGAGCCTCATCCGGCGGAATAGTTTGAAGGTTTCAGTAATCCGCTGACGTGGTAGCCGTTACGACATGAACGTAAAACTGACGAAGATGATGCCCCTGATGTTCTCGGGCGCCGCGGCAGTTGCGATCGCCGTCGCGCCGGTGACCGGTGCGCAGCCGGCACCCCCTCCGTGTCTGAATGCCGACGGCACTCCGTGCGCCGTAACCGGCAACATCGACGCCTCTCCCGGCGGCGGCGCGAACGTGAACGTTCCCGGTGGTCCCCAAGGCACCGCTGACGGTGGCGGCGCCTCGGGAGTGATCCCCGGTGGCCCCGGCGGTACGGCCGGACCCGGCGGCGCAAGCGGGTCGCTGGCTCCGAACGGACCCGGTGGGACTGCCGGCCCCGGCGGCGCGAGCGGTTGCCTGCCGAATGTCGGCTGCATCAACATCCCCGCCCCGTAACCACTAGTCAGCCACGCGGCGCACGCTCCTCGCCGAGCGTGCGCCGCGTCGCTTTCTGTGGGGGCACGGCCTCCACGCCGACCGTGCGGTTTACTCCGGCGTCGAGGCGTGTCACGTATGAATCCGCACTACCGCGTGGATAGAGACCAGCCCGACGCCTGAACCGCGTTGAGAAACCCTGCGTCGGTAGAGTCGTCGGCGACAGTCGTAGAAAGGATCCCGATGCTCGCCCTGACCACCTGGACCGGAGGACTGCTCGTCGCGACAGGGGTGATCGCGTACATCGCCAGCGGAGCGGTCAGCATCACCGCGCTGATTCCGGCATTCGTCGGCGTCCTGCTGCTCATCGCCGCGCTCATCGGACGTCGCTCCGACCGCGCACGCCAGCACGCGACGCACGCTGCTCTGGCGATCGCGCTGCTCGCAGCGCTCGGTGCGCTACGCAACGTGTTCGGTCTCGGCGATGTGTTCGCGGGCACGGCCGAGCGACCCGCAGCCGTCATCACCAGCACCATCATGTTCGTTCTGCTGCTGGTGTACCTGATCGTTGGTGTGCGCTCGTTCGTGAAGGCCCGCGCCGCACGCTGAGTCAGGCGGATCGGCCGCGCTCGCTGCGGTATCTGCGCACCAACGCGTCGGTCGACGAGTCCGACTGTTCGGGGGGAGAGCCGTCGGCGGTGATGACCGGAAGCAGCGCCTTGGCCTGCGTCTTGCCGAGTTCGACACCCCACTGATCGAACGAGTCGATACCCCAGATGACTCCCTCGGTGAACACCTGGTGCTCGTACAGTGCGATCAACTGTCCGAGCACCGACGGGGTCAGTTGCGTGGCGAGGATGGACGTGGTGGGCCGGTTCCCCGGCATCACCTTGTGCGGCACCACCTTAGACGGTGTGCCTTCTGCGGCGATCTCCTCGGCGGTCTTGCCGAATGCGAGCACCTGCGTCTGCGCGAAGAAGTTGCTCATCAACAGGTCATGCATGCTGCCTTTGCCATCTGCGGTCGGCAGGTCGTCGGTCGGTTGGGAGAACGCGATGAAGTCGGACGGCACCAGACGCGTGCCCTGATGCAGCAGTTGATAGAACGCGTGCTGGCCGTTCGTTCCCGGCTCGCCCCAGAAGATCTCACCGGTGCTCGTGGTGACCGGCGTACCGTCGGCGCGCACCGACTTGCCGTTGGACTCCATCGTCAGCTGCTGCAGATAAGCGGCGAAGCGGGCCAGGTCATTCGAATAGGGCAGCACCGCACGGGTTTCCGCGCCGAAGAACTCGTTGTACCAGAGCCCGATCAGACCGAGCAGTACCGGCGCATTCGATTCCAGCGGCGCCGTGCGGAAGTGCTCGTCGACGATGTGGAAGCCGGACAGGAATTCGGCGAACCGCTCGCGGCCGATCACGGCCATGACGCTCAAACCGATTGCGCTGTCGACCGAGTACCGTCCGCCGACCCAGTCCCAGAACCCGAACATGTTCTCGGTGTTGATGCCGAAATCGTCGACCAGTTTCTTGTTCGTCGAGACCGCCACGAAGTGCCGCGACACCGCGGCATCGCCGAGCGCATCGGTCAGCCACCGGCGCGCCGCAGTCGCGTTGGTCAACGTCTCGAGCGTCGAAAATGTCTTCGACGCGACGATGAAAAGTGTTGTGGCAGGGTCGAGTCCATCGAGCGTGGCCACCAGGTCCGCCGGGTCGACGTTGGAGACGAACCGCGCCGAGATGCCGGCGTCGGCGTAGTGCCGCAACGCCAGGGTGGCCATCGCCGGTCCGAGGTCCGACCCGCCGATGCCGATGTTGACGACGGTCTTGATGGCCTCGCCCGTCGCGCCGGTCCACTCGCCGCTGCGCAGCCGGTCGGTGAAGTCGCCCATCTTGTCGAGCACCTCGTGCACGTCGGCGACGACATTCTGCCCGTCGACCACCAGGTCGGCACCGCGCGGCAACCGCAAGGCCGTATGCAGGACGGCGCGGTCCTCGGAGGTGTTGATGTGCACGCCGGAGAACATCGCGTCGCGTTTCTGTTCCAGGCGAGCGGCGCGGGCCAGATCCACCAGCAGGTCCAGCGTCTCGCGCGTGACCCGGTGCTTGCTGTAGTCGATGTAGAGGTCGCCGACCGTCGTGGCCAACTCGGTGCCGCGGGCCGGATCCTCGTCGAACAACTCGCGCAGGTGTTTCGCGCCGATCTCGTCGTGATGCCGCTGCAACGCCTGCCACGCCGGAGTCGAGGTGATATCGGGTATCTGGTCGGGGTCGGCATTCATGAACATGACCCTAGTGCGGCGAAAAGACCAAAGGTGTACAGAAGAGTTATGGATACCGCGAAGCTGCTGTCGTCAGTGCCCACCGGACTGTGGATCGGCGGTGAGGAACGCGAGGACTCGTCCACCTTCGATGTGCTCGACCCATCCGACGACTCGGTGATCACCTCCGTTGCCAACGCCACCGCCGACGATGCGATTGCCGCGCTCGACGCCGCCTGCGCAGTGCAGGCCGAGTGGGCCGCCACCGCTCCGCGTGAACGCGGTGAGATTCTGCGCGCGGTGTTCGAGAAGATCACCGAACGCGCCGAGGACATCGCCACGCTGATGACCCTGGAGATGGGCAAGGTGCTGCGCGAGAGCATGGGCGAGGTCACCTACGGCGCCGAGTTCTTTCGCTGGTTCGCCGAGGAGGCGGTGCGCATCGCGGGCCGATACACGCCCAGCCCCGCGGGCAGCGGACGCGTGCTGGTCACCAAACAACCGGTCGGCCCGTGCTATGCGATCACGCCGTGGAACTTCCCGCTGGCGATGGGCACCCGCAAGATCGGGCCCGCGTTCGCCGCCGGGTGCACGATGATCGTCAAGCCCGCGCAGGAAACGCCGCTGACCATGCTGCTGCTGGCCAAGCTGATGGACGAGGCCGGCCTGCCCAAGGGCGTGCTGTCGGTGCTGCCGACGAAGAACCCCGGCGACGTCACCGCCGCGCTGATCGACGACGGCCGGCTGCGCAAGCTGACCTTCACCGGTTCCACCGGCGTCGGGAAGGCGCTGGTCAAACAGTCCGCCGACAAACTGCTGCGCACGTCGATGGAGCTGGGCGGCAACGCCCCGTTCGTGGTGTTCGACGACGCCGACGTCGACGCCGCCGTCGAGGGCGCCGTGCTGGCCAAGATGCGCAACGGCGGGGAGGCCTGCACCGCGGCCAACCGCTTCCACGTCGCGAACTCGGTGCGCGAGGAGTTCACCGAAAAGCTGGTCAAGCGGATGAGCGAGTTCACCCTCGGCAAGGGAATCGACGAGTCGGCCACGCTGGGACCGCTGATCAACGCCAAACAGGTCGCCACGGTCGAGGACCTGGTCTCCGACGCGGTTTCGCGCGGTGCGAAGGTCGCCGTCGGCGGGGTGGCGCCCGGCGGGCCGGGCAACTTCTATCCGGCCACGGTGCTGGCGGACGTGCCCGCCGACGCCCGGATCCTCAAGGAGGAAGTGTTCGGGCCCGTCGCGCCGATCACCGGATTCGACACCGAGGAGGAGGGTCTCGCCGCAGCCAACGACACCGAGTACGGGCTGGCGGCTTACATCTACACGCAGTCGCTGGACCGCGCGCTGCGCGTCGCCGAAGGCATCGAGTCCGGCATTGTCGGCATCAACCGTGGCGTCGTCTCCGACCCGGCGGCGCCGTTCGGCGGCATCAAGGAGTCCGGCTTCGGGCGCGAGGGCGGCTTCGAGGGCATCGAGGAGTACCTCGAGGTGAAATACATCGCACTGACGAAGTAGGTCGACACGCCGCCGCGCCTGCCGCGGCACGTCCGCTCGCACGGGCAAGATTTCGCAAGTGAACGCGCGTCGCTCCGTCGCGCCCGCTGATCGCCGCCCGCTGTCAGTACATCCCTCCTCGCGTGCGCGTCGGCGTGGCGAGATCCCCGCCCTCGACGGCATTCGCGCCGTCGCCGTCGCACTCGTGCTCGCCGATCACGGCGGCATCCCCGGCGTGGACGGCGGCTTCCTCGGCGTCGACGTGTTCTTCGTGCTCAGCGGCTTCCTGATCACCTCGCTGCTGCTCGACGAGCACGCCCGCACCGGGCGAATCCGGCTGCGCGACTTCTGGATACGTCGCGCCCGCAGGCTCCTGCCCGCCCTGCTGGTGATGGTGCTCGCGGTGGTGGCGGCGCGGGAGTTCTTCTCGACGGAGGCGATCGCGAACCTGCGCGACGACGCTGTCGCCTCGTTCTTCTGGGTGGCCAACTGGGCGTTCGTCGCCCAGCGCACCGACTACTTCTCCCAGGGGGCACCACCCTCGGCGCTGCAGCACACCTGGTCGCTGGGGGTCGAGGAGCAGTACTACCTGCTGTGGCCGCTGATGCTGATCGCCGTCGCGTTCGTCTTCTGTCGTCGCGACCCGACCCATCTGCGATGGGCGGTTCTGGGCGTCGCCGGCACTGGGGCGATCGCCTCGGCGGCGGCGGCGATCGTCTTCGTCGACGAGGGGACGCTGAACCGGATCTACTTCGGCACCGACACCCGCGCACAGGCGCTGCTGGTCGGCGCGGCGACGGCGGCCCTGCTGGTGCGGGACTGGACCACGGTGACGCTCGCCGGGCCGGTGATCAGGACGCGGTGGCTGCGCGGGGTCGCCCGCGCGGTGTCCGTCGTCGGTGTCGTCGTCCTGGGATTCGCGGTGCACATGGCGACCGGCAGCGCCGGCGATTTCCGCAAGGGTCTGCTGATCGTCGTCGCGCTCGCCGCCGCCTGCGTGATCGGTGCGGTGGCGATGGATCAGGAAGGGCCGGTCGCGCGCGTGCTGGCGTGGCGGCCGCTGGTCTGGCTCGGCGCGATCTCCTACGGCGTCTACCTGTGGCACTGGCCGATCTTCCTGGCGCTCAACGGCGAACGCACCGGATGGTCCGGCTGGTCGTTGTTCGCACTGCGGTGTGTGACGACGCTGGCGGTCGCGGCGCTGTCGTGGTGGTTGCTCGAGCAGCCCATACGGCGCTGGCGGCCCGTGATCGTGCCGATGCTGCCGTTGGCCGGCGCGACGGCGGCGACCGCCGCGGTGATCACGATGAGCGTGTTGCCCGTCGGCGTGCCGACAGGGCCGCCGATGGAGGACCCGAGCATCGACTCCGCGGCGCTGGTCGCACCGGAGGTGCCGATCCAGGTGCAGCGCCACACCAGCCGCGATCCGAACACCAGGACCGTGGCGGTGTTCGGCGACTCGGTGGCGTGGACGTTGATGCGCTACCTGCCGGAGACACCGGGGCTCAGATTCACCGACTACACGACGATCGGATGCGGCATCGCGCGCGGCGGGCCGTACCGCTACGTCGGTCAGACGCTGAACCAGAAGCCCGCGTGCGATTCGTGGCCGAGCAGGTGGGCGGAGCGGGTCAACCATGACCGGCCCGACGTGGTGCTGCTGATCGTGGGCCGGTGGGAAGTCGTCGACCGGATGAACGAAGGCGTGTGGACCCACATCGGCGAGCCGACGTACGACGCCTATCTGCGCGCCGAACTCAACCGCGCGCTCGACATCCTGTCCTCGACCGGCGCGCGCGTCGTCGTCACCACCGAGCCCTACAACCGCCGCGCCGAGAAGCGCGACGGCAGCCTGTATCCGGAGGACGATCCCGATCGGGTCGACGACTGGAACGCGTTGCTGCGCAGCGCCGTCAAGTACCGCTCGAACGTCACCGTGCTCGACTTGAACCGCAAGCTCGGCCCGAACGGCGGCTACACCAACTGGATCGACGGCATCCGCATCCGCAGCGACGGTGTGCACCCCACGCCCGAAGCGGTCGAGTGGTTGACGCCGTGGCTGACCGACGCGCTGCGCTGAAGCGGCGGTTTCGGTGCTCTAGCAGTCGCTCAGCGACTGTCTGGACACCGAGGTCACTGGTGGCCGAGGCGACCGCGGCCCAACCGCAGCAACAGCATCGCGAGGTCTTTGCCGTCGGGACCTAGTTCGCTGTAGCGCTCGATGACCTTCATCTCGCGGCTGTGCACCAGGCGGGTGCCACCGGAGGCCATCCGAGCCTGACCGATCATCTTGGACACCTCGGTGCGGCGCTTCACGGCCGCCAGAATCTCGGCGTCCAGCCGGTCGATCTCCCGGCGCAGGTCATCGATATCAGGCACAGTCTCGGTTCCGGTCGTCATCGGTTTCACCGCCTCGTCGTGTGTTCAGGTCTCGTCCTCGTCCGGTCCTCGGCCTCACACAGGAGACTCTCGCAGAAGCCGCTAGACCACGGGCACCGCGGATCGGCACCCATAGCTGAAGCGTTGTTTGCTGAGCACGGGACAAAGTGTGCCACCAAACGCTGTGCCGGCGCAAAGCTGTGCGGCGGTTCGACCGCGGGAGTGTCCCTGCACAGCGGTAAGTTCGATACCGACATGAGCGCACCGAACCTGATCGCACCGAACGGGGCCACCGAATCCGACCAACTGCTCGAAGGGCTCAACCCGCAGCAGCGTAAAGCCGTCCTGCACGAGGGCTCGCCGCTGCTCATCGTCGCAGGTGCCGGCTCCGGCAAGACCGCTGTGCTCACCCGCCGGATCGCCTATCTGCTCGCCGCCCGTGACGTCGGAGTCGGGCAGGTGCTGGCCATCACCTTCACCAACAAGGCGGCCGCCGAGATGCGCGAGCGGGTGGTGGGCCTGGTGGGGCCCCGCGCCCGCGCCATGTGGGTGTCGACGTTCCACTCCACCTGCGTGCGGATCCTGCGTAACCAGGCCTCGCTGCTGCCGGGGCTGAACTCGAACTTCTCGATCTACGACGCCGACGACTCGCGGCGCCTGCTGCTGATGATCGGCAAGGACATGGGACTGGACACCAAGCGGTACTCGCCGCGGCTGTTGTCCAACGCCATCTCCAACCACAAGAACGAATTGGTCGGCCCGGAGCAGGCGGCCGCCGAGGCCTCAGAGGCGGGCGAGGAGTTGCCCGGCATCATCGCCGAGGTCTACGCCGAGTACCAGCGCCGGCTGCGCGCGGCCAACGCGCTCGACTTCGACGACCTGATCGGCGAGACGGTCGCCGTCCTGCAGGCCTTCCCGCAGATCGCGCAGTACTACCGGCGTCGGTTCCGGCACATCCTCGTCGACGAGTACCAGGACACCAACCACGCCCAATACGTGCTGGTGCGTGAACTGGTCGGGACGGCGGCCTCGCAAGATGATCCAGCCGCGGTGCCGCCGGCCGAACTGTGCGTGGTGGGCGATGCCGACCAGTCGATCTATGCGTTCCGCGGCGCGACGATCCGCAACATCGAGGATTTCGAGCGCGATTATCCGAACGCGACAACCATTCTGCTGGAACAGAATTACCGTTCCACGCAGAACATACTGAACGCCGCGAACGCGGTGATCTCCCGCAACGCCGGCCGCCGCGAGAAGCGCCTGTGGACCGACGAGGGGGAGGGCGAGCTGATCGTCGGCTACGTCGCCGACAACGAGCACGACGAGGCGCGATTCGTCGCGCAGGAGATCGACGCGCTCGTCGACGGCGGTGGCAGCTATTCAGATGTCGCGGTGTTCTACCGCACAAACAACTCCTCGCGTGCGCTCGAAGAGGTGTTCATCCGCGCGGGCATCCCCTACAAAGTCGTTGGCGGCGTGCGATTCTACGAGCGCCGGGAGATCCGCGACATCGTCGCGTACCTGCGGGTGCTGGACAACCCCGGCGACTCGGTGAGCATGCGCCGGATCCTGAACACTCCGCGCCGCGGCATCGGCGACCGCGCCGAAGCCTGCGTCGCGGTGTACGCCGAGAACGCCGGGTGCAGCTTCAACGACGCCCTGCAGGCGGCCGCCGAGGGCAAGGTGCCGATGCTCAACAGCCGTGCGGAGAAATGCATCTCGGCGTTCGTGGAGATGCTCGACGAACTGCGCGGCCGCCTCGACGATGAACTCGGCGAACTGGTCGAGGCGGTACTCGACCGCACCGGCTACCGCGCCGAACTCGAGTCATCGAGCGATCCGCAGGATCTCGCGCGGCTGGACAACCTCAACGAGTTGGTCAGTGTCGCACACGAATTCAGCACCGACCTGGCCAACGCGCAGGCGCTCGCCGATGACGAGCAGCTCGACGAGGACATCCCCGACACCGGCGTGCTGGCTCAGTTCCTGGAACGGGTCTCACTGGTGGCCGACGCCGACGAGCTTCCCGAGCACGGCGCCGGTGTCGTCACGATGATGACGTTGCACACCGCCAAGGGCCTCGAGTTCCCGGTCGTCTTCGTGACCGGGTGGGAGGACGGCATGTTCCCGCACATGCGGGCGCTGGGCGACCCCGCCGAGCTGTCCGAGGAGCGCCGGCTGGCCTACGTCGGCATCACCCGTGCCCGGCAGCGGCTCTACCTCAGCCGAGCCAAGGTCCGCTCGTCATGGGGCCAACCGATGCTGAACCCGGAATCCCGGTTCCTCAAAGAGATTCCGCAACACCTGATCGACTGGCGGCGCACCGACCCGACACCGGCGTCGTTCAGCGCGCCCGTGAGCGGGGCGGGCCGGTTCGGCACCCCGAGACCGTCGCCGACGCGGTCGGGTGCGGGCAAGCGCCCACTGCTGGTGCTCGAGCCCGGCGACCGGGTCACGCACGACAAGTACGGGCTGGGCCGCGTGGAAGAGGTGAGCGGCGTGGGCGAGTCGGCGATGTCGCTGATCGACTTCGGCAGCTCCGGTCGGGTCAAGCTCATGCACAACCACGCGCCGGTCACCAAGCTCTAACCGGAGCGTTCCCAGCGTCCGGTGGCCGGCAGCGCGGCGAGTACGATGCTCGCCAGTGGCAGCACCGGGATCGCGTACACCACGGCGGGCAGCTTGGCCCCGGCGACGAACAGGCTGGAGAAGATCAGCAGCGCCACCATCGACCCCACCATGACCAGGAGCCGGCTCACCCAGCGGCGCAACAGAAGTCCGATCAGCCCGGCGATGAGAGCGGCCGCCGAGATCGCGGTCAGGAAACCGACCGCGACACAGAACAGTTGATCGGTGCGCCACCAGCCGGTGATCAGGTCGGTGGCGATGACGGCGGTGGCCCATCCGGTCAGGATGCTGGTCACCGCGGTGGCGATCGCGGTCTTCGGGTTGGCCGGCGGCGATCCGGCCGGGGACACGGCCACGGGCCTGGCCCGCGGGATATAACTCGTCTCCGGCGCGGGGCGGTCGGACATCTGTGTCGCGCCTCCGTCGGCCATCTGCGTGGGCGGGCCGGCGACCGGGATCGCGCCGGTCGGGTGGCGGCGGATGATATTCGTCTGGGGGTCCTGGCCGGTCGGAATCTCGCCGGAAGGGTGGCGCCGGATGATGCCCGTTTCCGCGCTCGACGGTGATTGACGCGTCAGATCGGAGTCGTCGTCGCCGGCCACGCAGCCAGACTAGTTGCCGAAAGACAGGCCGCGTTTGGCCAGCCAACCCACAGGGTCGACGCGGTCGGTGCCGTTCAGGTGCACCTCGAAGTGCAGGTGCGGCCCGGTCGAGTTGCCGGTGTTGCCCATCTTCGCGATCTGGTCACCGGCCCAGACCCGCTGACCGACCTCCACCGACCACGAGCTGAGGTGACCGTAGAGCGTCACGGTGCCGTCGGAATGCCGGAGCTTGACCATGTTGCCGTAACCGGCGTAGGGCCCGGCCGAGATGACCACGCCGTCGGAGGCGGCCAGCACCGGCGTGCCGATGGAGTTCGCGATGTCGATGCCACCGTGCAGGGCGCCCCACCGGTAACCGAAACCCGACGTCCATACGCCGGTGGTGGGCGTCACGAACATCGGCCGCTGCAGCCGGGCTTCGCGTTCTGCGCGCTCCTGGGCGAACGCGGCCGCCTTCTGGATCTCCTCGGTGTGCAGCGCCGAACTGGCCGCGGGCGTCACGGCGACCACCTGCATACCGCCCGACGTCTCGGAAAGCGGGTTGGCGATCGCGGACTGGTCGACGGCCAGGACGGTCTCCGAGGACTTCTCGTGCGCCGCATTGGCCATCGAGTACGCGCCCGCGGCGGTGGCGCCGACGGCCATCGCCGCGACCATCAGCCGGCCCTTGACGGGAACGTCCTGCTTGCGATGCGCGGGCGTGCGGCTGCCGATCCGGATGACGTCGGTCGCGTCCATGCCATCGCTGGTGTCGGTGTGGCTGTCGCGGTAGGCATGCGAACGGCGCGCGTGCCTCGCACCGGACTGGGGCCCGGTCTGGAACTCGGAGGGCACGGCGAGACGCAGCGGGACGAGGTTGTCGGTGTCGGTCAGGTCGTCGAGTTCAGGAGCACCGATGACCTGGGCTTCGCGGTCGAAAGCGCTGTTCTCGCGGAAGTCGACGTCATCGAGATCACCGAACTCGTTGAACGGAATGATGTCGGTGACTTCGGCGGGCGATTCGCTTGCACGGCGGCTGATTTGCCGATTCGTCGACGATCTGCGATGAGATCCGGACGAACGGTGCGAAGCCAACCTGGGGTGTCCTTACGTTTCGGATGCCTGTCGAGAAGCCTGTCGTGACCAAAGCGTTATCGAGACCAGAGGCACGTTAACCAACTCGCGACGACGGCTGCAAGCCGAGAGCCTATTCCGCGTGAGATTGTGATTTGTATCACTGGACCGGAGCGGTGAGATCTACCACATGACCGGTGGGCGGTGCCAACGCGTTCCAGGCGTGTGGATAAAGTTCCTCCGAGCCTTCGGCCCAACAACTCCGCAATTCGACGCGCTAGAGACAGGGACGTTCCACAGCCAATGGACCTCTTCGAATACCAGGCGAAAGAGCTCTTCGCCAAGCACAACGTGCCCACCACACCGGGTCGGGTGACCGACACCGCCGAGGACGCCAAGGCGATCGCCGAGGAGATCGGCAAGCCGGTGATGGTCAAGGCGCAGGTCAAGACCGGCGGCCGCGGTAAGGCGGGCGGCGTGAAGTACGCAGCCACCGCCGACGACGCGTTCACCCACGCCCAGAACATCCTCGGCCTCGACATCAAGGGCCACATCGTCAAGAAGCTGCTGGTCTCCGAGGCCAGCGACATCGCCGAGGAGTACTACATCTCCTTCCTGCTCGACCGCGCGAACCGCACCTACCTGGCGATGTGCTCGGTCGAAGGCGGTATGGAGATCGAAGAGGTCGCCGCCACCAAGCCGGACCGGCTGGCCAGGGTGTCCGTCGACGCGACCAAGGGCGTCGACGAAGCGTTCGCCCGCGAGATCGCCAAGAAGGGCCACCTGCCCGAGGAGGTGCTCGACGCCGCCGCGGTGACGATCGCCAAGCTCTGGGAGGTGTTCACCAAGGAGGACGCCACGCTGGTCGAGGTGAACCCGCTGGTGCGGACGCCCTCCCTCGGTGAAAACGACCGAGGTCAGATCCTGGCGCTCGACGGCAAGGTCACGCTCGACGGCAACGCCGACTTCCGCCATCCCGAGCACGCCGAGTTCGAGGACCGCGACGCCACTGATCCGCTGGAGCTCAAGGCCAAGGAGCACGACCTCAACTACGTCAAGCTCGATGGTTCGGTGGGCATCATCGGCAATGGCGCGGGCCTGGTGATGTCGACGCTGGACGTCACCGCCTACGCCGGCGAGAAGCACGGCGGCGTGAAGCCGGCCAACTTCCTCGACATCGGCGGCGGCGCCTCGGCGGAGGTGATGGCCGCGGGTCTGGACGTCATCCTCAATGACGAGCAGGTCAAGAGCGTGTTCGTGAACGTGTTCGGCGGGATCACCTCGTGTGACGCCGTCGCCAACGGCATCGTCAACGCGCTGAAGATCCTCGGTGACGAGGCCAACAAGCCGCTCGTGGTGCGTCTCGACGGCAACAACGTCGAAGAGGGCCGCCGCATCCTGGCCGAGGCCAACCACCCGCTGGTGATCCAGGCCGACACCATGGACGCCGGAGCCGACAAAGCCGCCGAGCTGGCGAACAAGTAAGGGACGCAACCCATGTCGATCTTTCTGAACAAGAACTCCAAGGTCATCGTCCAGGGCATCACCGGCGGCGAGGGCACCAAGCACACCGCGCTGATGCTCAAGGCGGGCACGCAGCTGGTCGGCGGCGTCAACTCCCGCAAGGCCGGAACGACGGTGTCGCACAAGGACTCTGACGGCAACGATGTCGAGCTGCCGGTGTTCGGCACTGTCGCCGAGGCGATGAAGGAAACCGGCGCCGACGTGTCGGTGGTATTCGTGCCGCCGAAGTTCGCCAAGGACGCGATCATCGAGGCCATCGACGCCGAGATTCCGCTGCTGGTCGTCATCACCGAGGGAATCCCGGTGCAGGACACTGCCTATGCGTGGGCGTACAACGTCGAGAAAGGGCAGAAGACCCGCATCATCGGCCCCAACTGCCCCGGCATCATCACCCCCGGCGAGGCACTGGCCGGCATCACCCCGGCCAACATCACCGGTCCGGGTCCGGTCGGCTTGGTGTCCAAGTCCGGGACGCTGACCTATCAGATGATGTTCGAACTGCGCGATTTCGGGTTCTCGACCGCGATCGGCATCGGTGGCGACCCCGTCATCGGCACCACGCACATCGACGCGATCGAGGCGTTCGAGAAGGATCCCGACACCAAGGTCATCGTGATGATCGGTGAGATCGGCGGTGACGCCGAGGAGCGCGCCGCCGATTACATCAAGGAGAACGTCAGCAAGCCGGTCGTCGGCTACGTCGCGGGGTTCACCGCGCCGGAGGGTAAGACGATGGGCCACGCCGGCGCCATCGTGTCGGGTTCCTCGGGCACCGCCGCCGCGAAAAAGGAGGCGCTGGAGGCCGCGGGCGTGAAGGTCGGCAAGACCCCGTCGGAGACCGCGAACCTGGCCCGGGAGATCCTGCAGAGCCTCTAGAGAGCCACTAGGGGAGAGCCTCTCGGGGCCCTTCCCCGTTGCGCGAGCGACCGCGTCTGCACGCCGACACGCCGCTGTTCGCCGTGCAAAAGCGGTCGCTCGCGGCTTGTGGGTGGGCCCACGCGGGACTTGTGGGTGGGCGCTCGCGGGGTGTGAAGCATGCCGCAGGATTAGGAACGCGTTCCAGTCCTCGATTAGCCTGACGAATTAACAGTCGTCAGGAGGTCTGTAATGGTCGATTCCCGGACCCCGGTCATCGTCGGCGTCGGACAATTCACCGAGCGCATCGACGATCCCGGCTATCGGGGCATGTCGGCGGTCGAACTCGCGACCGAGGCGGTGCGGGCCGCGCTTGCCGACACCGGGCTCGACCCCGCTACGGCCGCCAAGGCCATCGAGACCGTCTACGCCCTGCGCCAGTTCGAGATCTCCGGACCGATGCCCGCGACACTGGGCAAGTCCAACAACTACCCGCGCTCGGTGATGGGGCGCGTCGGTGGCGATCCCGCACGGGTCGTGCTCGAACCGGTCGGCGGGCAGGGGCCACAGAAGCTCGTCACCGAGGCGGGCAACGCCATCGCGGCGGGTGAGTTCGACGTGGCGATGGTGATCGGTTCGGAACCGGGTTCGACGGCGCGCTACTGGCGCCGTGCCGCCGAACAGGGACAGCCCACGCCCGACTTCACCGAACACGTCGAGGGCCAGCTCGAGGACCGCGGACACCAGATCCACAGATACTTCACCGAGTACACGGCATCGCACGGACTGACCGGCGCCGCAGTGCAGTACGGACTGCTGGACAATGCGCGCCGCAGCCGGTCGGGACTCGGCGTTGCCGAATATCGCAGGCAGATGGCCGAGCTGTTCGCACCGCTGTCCAAAGTCGCTGCAAAGAACCCGTTTTCGTCATCACCGGTCGAACGGTCGGTGCAGGATATCCTCACCGTCACCGACGACAACCGGATGATCTGTGACCCCTACCCTCGCCTGCTGGTGGCGCGCGATCAGGTCAACCAGGGCGCCGCCGCGATCATGATGTCAGTGGCGGCCGCACGCCGACTCGGTGTTCCCGAGGAGAAATGGGTGTACCAGCACGGGCATTCGGACATCACCGAGCAGGATCTGCTGGACCGCGTCGACCTCGGCGCCAGCCCCGCGACCGTGCACGCCGTGAACGAAGCCCTGCGGGTGGCGCAGATCGGTGTCGACGACATCGCCACCTTCGACCTGTACAGCTGCTTCCCCTTCCCGGTGTTCGTCGCCTGTGAGGCGCTGGGCATCGACGGCGACGACCCGCGGGGCCTGACGGTGACCGGCGGCCTTCCGTATTTCGGCGGCCCCGGTAACAGCTACTCGCTGCACGCCATCGCCGAGACCGTCACCCAAATGCGCGACCAGCCCGGATGTTTCGGCTTCGTGGGCGCCAACGGCGGCACGATGAGCAAATACTCCGTCGGCATCTATTCGACGCTGCCTACCGACTGGCGGACGAACAACAGCGAGAACCTCGACGCGGACGTCGCGGCATTGCCGACGGTCCCGGTGACCGAGCGGCCGGAAGGTCGCGCGACTATCGAGACCTACTCTGTGCGCTACGACTGGCCGGTCCGCACCGGGATCATCGTCGGCAGACTCGATTCAGACAACTCGCGGTTCCTGGCCATCTCCGAGGAGGAGGATCTCGTCGCGTTGATGTCGGACGGCGATCCGCTGGGCGCGGCGATCACAGTGCGTCCGACGGAGAAGATCAACCGCGCCGGCCTGGCCTGACCACAGGGAGGAGCAGTCGTGAGGCCTCTCTCGCTTCTGGCCGCACTGCTGCTGATCCTGGCCACCGGATGCGGACAAGGGCCGCAGCGCGATTCGCTCATGGTGTTCGCCGCGGCGTCATTGAACAGGGTATTCACCGAGATTGGTACGCAGTTCGAGAAAGACCACCCCGGCACTCGGGTGGAGTTCTCCTTCGCCGGTTCTGCCGACCTCGCCACGCAGTTGATGCAGGGGGCGCGGGCCGATGTGTTCGCCTCTGCCGACACGGTGAACATGGACAAGGTCGCAGACGCCGGACTGCTCGCCGGTGACCCGGTGGACTTCGCGTCCAACACCTTGGTCATCGTGGTATCGCCGGGAAATCCCAAGGAGGTCAAGACGATAGGCGATCTCGCCCGACCCGGGATCACCGTCGTGGTGTGTGCCCCTGCGGTCCCGTGCGGGGCGGCGTCACGGAAGGTGGAGCAGGCCGCGGGCGTCGCTCTCAACCCGGTCAGCGAGGAGTCGTCGGTCACCGATGTGCTGAACAAGGTGACCAGCGGTCAGGCCGACGCCGGAATCGTCTATGTGACCGACGCCCGCGACGCCGGGATGCGCGTCACCACGGTGCCCCTAGCTGAAGCCGCCGACGTGGTCAACGTCTATCCGATTGCGACGCTGTCCGATTCGTCGCAGCAGGACCTCGCCCGAGCCTTCGTCGATGCGGTGACCGGCGACGCGGGACAACGGGTGCTCGGCGCCGCGGGCTTCGGTGAACCCTGATCAGACCAGGGCGGCCAGCTTGCCTGCCAGCCGTTCGACGTACGCGGCGACATCGCCGGGGGACTTGTCGGGAAGCCCGAAAAGCACTTCGGTGACACCGAGATCGGCCCAGCGGGCGAGCTTTTCGGGGTCGGGCTTGAAGTCGAGGGCGACGATCTGCGGTGCTCCGTCGCGGCCGGCGGCCGCCCACGTGTCCTGCAGCAGCCTGACCGGTTCGTCGATGTCGAAGTCGCGCGGTGTGGTGATCCAGCCGTCGGCGGACCGGGCGATCCACTTGAAGTTCTTCTCGGTTCCTGCCGCCCCGACGAGGACGGGGATGTGCGGTTGGATCGGTTTGGGCCACGCCCAGCTGGGGCCGAAGTTGACGAACTCGCCCTCGTACGAGGCTTCCTCCTGCGTCCACAACGCCCGCATCGCCTCGAGGTATTCGCGCAGCATCGTGCGTCGCCGACCGGGCGGCACATTGTGGTCGGCGAGCTCGTCGGTGTTCCAGCCGAACCCGACCCCGAGGCTCACTCGCCCACCGGAGAGGTGGTCGAGCGTGGCAATCGACTTCGCCAGCGTGATCGGGTCGTGTTCCACCGGCAGCGCGACGGCCGTAGACAACCGAACCCGCGAAGTCACCGCGGCCGCGGTGCCGAGGCTGACCCAGGGATCGAGCGTGCGCATGTAGCGGTCGTCGGGCAGCGACTCGTCGCCCGTCGTCGGATGGGCCGCTTGGCGCTTGATCGGGATGTGGGTGTGTTCGGGCACGTAGAACGTGGTGAAGTCGTGGTCGTCGGCGAGCTTGGCGGCCGCTGCCGGGGTGATCCCACGATCGCTGGTGAACAGTACGAGCCCGTAATCCATGCCCAGAATTAGAACGTGTTTCAGTCTGGGGGGCAAGCACGGGGATTTCCCTCACCGCGAGCGATACCGGCGACGTGCAAGCCGGTCACTGTTGTCATGTCAGACCATGACGACCGAACGCATCGCCGACCATGTGAAGTTCGCCTACTGGGTGCCCAACGTCAGTGGTGGCTTGGTGACCAGCGACATCGAGCAGCGCACCGACTGGAACTACGACTACAACGCCAAGCTGGCCAGGACCGCCGAGAACAACGGGTTCGAGTACGCGCTGAGCCAGGTGCGCTATGAGGCCAGCTACGGCGCCGAGTATCAGCACGAATCCACCAGCTTCAGCCTGGCGCTGCTGCTGGCCACCCAGAAACTGAAGGTGATCGCCGCGGTGCATCCGGGGCTGTGGCAGCCCGCGGTGCTGGCCAAGCTCGGCGCGACCGCCGACCAGCTGTCCAACGGCCGGTTCGCGGTCAACGTGGTGTCGGGCTGGTTCAAAGACGAGTTCACCCATCTCGGTGAGCCGTGGCTCGAACACGACGAACGCTACCGGCGCAGCGCGGAGTTCCTGCAGGTGCTGCGCAAGATCTGGACCGAGGACGACGTCGATTTCCGGGGCGACTTCTACCGCATCCACGACTTCACGCTCAAACCCAAACCGCTCAACACCCCCGAGCGGCCCAATCCGGAACTGTTCCAGGGCGGTAACTCCACGGCCGCGAGGCGCAACGGCGGCCTCTTTGCGGACTGGTACTTCTCCAACGGCAAGGACTTCGACGGCGTGACCGAGCAGATCGTCGACGTCCGCGAGCACGCCCGCACGGTCGGCCGCGAGGTGCGGTTCGGGCTCAACGGTTTCATCATCGCCCGGGACACCGAGAAGGAAGCGAAGGAGACGCTGCGGGAAATCGTCGCCAAGGCCAACAAACCCGCCGTGGAGGGATTTCGCGCCGCGGTCCAACAGGCCGGCAACTCGACCGCGGACAAGCGTGGCATGTGGGCAGATTCCACGTTCGAGGACCTGGTGCAGTACAACGACGGCTTCCGCACTCAGCTGATCGGCACACCCGAGCAGATCGCCGAACGCATTGCGGCCTATCGCAAACGCGGAGTCGATCTGATCCTCGGAGGCTTTTTGCACTTCCAGGAGGAAATCGAATACTTCGGCGCGAAGGTGTTGCCGCTGGTCCGCGAGATCGAACAGGCCGAACAGGACACTGTGGGCGAACCGGTGCTGGTCTCTGCCTGAGCCGCCGTGCGCTAGCGTGGTTTTTCAAAGCCCGCCCGAGCACAGGAGAGGCCATGTCGTACCCCCAAGGACCACCCGGTAGCCCGGGATACCCGCAAGCGCAGCAGCCGACCACCCAGTTCTCCGCGCCGACGCAGCAGTTCGGCAGGTCGCAGGAGAGCTCATCGTCGGCGTCCGACGTCGCGAGCAAGCTGCCGATGTACCTGGCCGTCGCCGTGGCGCTGCTGGGGCTGGCGGTGTACCTGGCGAGCTTTGCGCCGTTGTTCACCATCTCCGCGTCGGATTTCCCGGGGCTGGGCAGCATCAGCGGAAGCTCGTTCGGTTTGGTGCTCGCCGTCGCGGCGTCACTCGTCGCGGGACTGCTCGCCGCAACGGCGCTCCTGCCCCGGCAGGGCGTCCACACCTCGGTGTACGCGGTGCTGGCGGTCGCGGCGTTCCTCCTCGTCATCGCCGAGGTGATCAACCGGCCCAGCGGGGCCGCGATCGATTGGGGCCTGTACCTGATCATCGCGTTCTCGCTGTTCCAGGCGATCGTCGCGGTGGCGGCGCTGTTGTTCGAGTCGGGCATCATCACACCGCCGGCGCCGCGTCCGAAGTACGACCAGTCCTACGGACATCAGCAGTACGGCGCACCGAGCCCGTACTACGGACAGCAGGGCCAGCCGCAGCACGGCGGACCGCAGCAGCGGCCGGGATATCCGTCGACGTACCCGGGTGGCTATCCGGGCGGCCCGTCGACCGGCGGCTACCCCGGAGCCCCGCAGCAGGGCCACCCACAGGGGCAACACAGTCAGCAGGGTCAACAGGGTCAGCAGGGTCCGCCGACACCGCCGACCGGGTTCCCCGCGTACGGTCAGCCGCCGTCGTCGTCTTCGCAGGCGTCGGAGGCGACGACTCAGGCTCCCCAACAACCGTCGTCTTCCTCGCAGTCGGGTCCGCCGCCTTCCTGAGGTGAGCCAGTAGTCTGAGCCGCGCGTGCGTCACCGCCGCACGGCAGCCTGACACAGGAGCGGCTCAACCAGTGGATCAACGGCCAGTCGGCGCACGCCAGGCGCGTGAGCTGCTTCGGGTCGCGTTCGGGCCGTCGTTGGTGGCGCTTGTCGTCATCGCGGCGATCGTGTTGCTGCAACTGTTGATCGCCAACAGCGACATGACCGGCGCGCTCGGGGCCATCGCGAGCATGTGGCTCGGCGTGCACCTGGTGCCCGTGTCCATCGGCGGCGCCGAGCTCGGTGTGATGCCGCTGATGCCCGCACTGGCGATGGTGTGGGGCACGGCCCGCACGACCGCCGCGGCGACCGGCCCGAACGCCTCGTGGTTCGTGACGCGCTGGGTGGTGGCCTCGGCGTTGGGCGGGCCGCTGCTGATCGCAGCGATCGCGCTGGCCGTCGTGCACGACGCCGCTTCGGTGCTCACCGAACTGCAGACACCGCACGCGTTGCGCGCCTTCGGCGGGGTGCTGGCCGTGCACGCGATCGGTGCGGCGGCGGGCGTCGGGTCCCGGGTCGGCACGCGGCTGATGGCTCCGACCTCGCTGCGGACTTCGCTGCCCGCCTGGCTGCCGGATGCGTTGCGCGCCGCGGTCGCGGGTGTGCTCGCGCTCGTCGGCCTGTCGGGTGTGGTGATGGCCGGTTCGCTGATCGTGCACTGGTCGACGATGGACGAGCTCTACTCGATCACCGACTCGATGTTCGGACAGTTCAGCCTGACCGTGCTGTCGGTGCTGTACATCCCGAACGTGCTGGTCGGGACGGCCGCGGTGGCCGTCGGCTCCAGTGCGCACGTCGGCCTCGCCACCTTCAGCTCCTTCACGGTGTTCGGCGGCGACATTCCGGCGCTTCCGGTGCTGGCGGCGGTGCCCTCGCCGCCGCTGGGCCCGGTGTGGGTGGCGTTGCTCATCGTCGCGGCGGCGTCGGCGGTGGCGGTCGGGCAGCAGTGCGCACGGCGTCCGCTTCCGCTGGGCCCGGCGTTGGGCAAGTTGATCGTCGCGTCGGCGCTGGCGGCGCTCACCATGGCGCTACTCGGCTATGCCGGCGGTGGGCGGCTGGGCAACTTCGGCGACGTCGGCGTCGACCAGACGACGTTCGGGCCCGCGGTGTTCTTGTGGTTCGCCGGAATCGGAGCGTTGACGGTGGTGATGGCCGGCGGTATCGCCCGCAGGCCGCGCGCGCCCAAGGCGGTCGTCGACCCCGACTCCGACGTCGTCCCTGACGCGGAGGCCGAGGCGGAGGCAGATAGGGCACCCGAACCCGAACCCGAACCCGAGCCGGAATCCGACGACGTCGAACCGGAACTCGCCACCGAGGTCGTCGGCGATGAACCCTTCGAAGCCGAAACCACGGATAGCGCGGGCACCGAAGCCGACCAGGTCGAGGCCCCCGCCGACCTGCCGAACGACGCCGCGAACGACGTCGTCGAGGACCCCGAAGAGCACTTCATGGCGGACGACGACGGCCCGCCCGGCACCCATTAGGCTGCCAGGCGTGCAGCAACCCCTCCGCGTACCGCCGAAGGTTCCTGCACGGGTCGTTGTGCTGGCGTCGGGGACCGGGTCGCTGCTGCAGTCGCTGCTGGACGCCACCGCGGGCGACTATCCCGCATCGATCGTCGCCGTCGGTGTGGACCGCGACTGCGCCGCCGTCGACATCGCCGCGGCCGCGTCGGTTCCGTCCTTCACCGTGCGCCTGCGCGACTACCCGGACCGGGCTGCGTGGGACGCCGCGATCACCGAAGCCACTGCCGCTTACGAGCCCGACCTGATCGTCTCGGCTGGCTTCATGAAAATCCTTGGGCCGCACTTTCTTTCGCGTTTCATGGGCCACATCATCAACACGCATCCGGCGCTGCTGCCCGCCTTTCCGGGCGCGCATGCGGTCGCCGATGCGCTTGCGTACGGCGTGAAGGTGACCGGGTGCAGCGTTCATCTGGTCGATGCGGGAACCGACACGGGGCCGGTGTTGGCCCAGGAGGCGGTGCCCATCCTCGAGGACGACGACGAGGCGACGCTGCACGAGCGGATCAAAGTCGTCGAACGACGGCTTCTGGCCGAAGTACTGGCCGCGGTGGCTGTCCGCGGTGTGACCTGGACGGGACGAAAGGCGACATTGGGATGACCGAGGGCAAGCGGCCGATTACGCGGGCGTTGATCAGCGTCTACGACAAGACCGGCCTCGCCGAGCTGGCGCGCGGGCTGCACGAGGCCGGGGTCAGCATCGTCTCCACCGGATCGACCGCGAAAACCATTGCCGCCGCCGGTGTTCCGGTGACACCCGTGGAGGAGGTCACCGGCTTTCCCGAGGTGCTCGACGGTCGAGTCAAAACCCTGCACCCGCGTGTGCACGCCGGACTGCTCGCCGATCAGCGCAAGCCCGAACACGTCTCGGCGCTGAGCGAACTCGGTGTCGAGGCCTTCGAACTCGTCGTGGTCAACCTGTACCCCTTCGCCGAGACCGTCGCCTCCGGCGCGAGCATCGACGAATGCGTCGAGCAGATCGACATCGGCGGTCCGTCGATGGTCCGGGCCGCCGCCAAGAACCACCCCAGCGTCGCGGTGGTGGTCGACCCGCTGGGCTACGACGGTGTGCTCGCCGCGGTGCGGTCCGGCGGGTTCACCCTGGCCGAGCGAAAGATCCTGGCGTCTCTGGCATTTCGGCACACGGCCGAATACGACGTCGCCGTTGCCTCCTGGATGGGTGCCGCCCTCGCGCCGGAGGAGCCGGCTCAGAAGCTGCCCGCGTGGGTGGGTGGCACGTGGCGGCGCAGCGCCGTCTTGCGCTACGGCGAGAACCCCCACCAGCAGGCCGCGCTCTACCGCGACGACGCCGGGTGGCCCGGCCTGGCGCAGGCCGAGCAGCTGCACGGCAAGGAGATGTCCTACAACAACTACACAGACGCCGACGCGGCCTGGCGGGCCGCCTTCGACCACCCCGAGATCTGTGTGGCGATCATCAAGCACGCCAACCCGTGCGGTATCGCGATCTCGTCGCGGTCGGTGGCCGATGCGCACCGCAAGGCCCACGAATGCGATCCGCTGTCGGCGTTCGGCGGAGTGATCGCGGCCAACACCGCGGTGTCGGTCGAGATGGCCGAAACCGTCGCCGACATCTTCACCGAGGTGATCATCGCGCCCGCCTATGAGGCCGGCGCGGTGGAGGTGCTCACCCGGAAGAAGAACATCCGCGTGCTGGTGGCGTCCGAACCGCAGCCGGGGGGTACCGAGTTCCGCCAGGTCAGCGGCGGCCTGCTGGTACAGCAGCGCGACGAGTTCACCGCCGGCGGCGACGACCCGCTCAATTGGACGCTGGCCACCGGCGAGCCCGCCGATCCGGCGACGCTGGCGGACCTGAAGTTCGCATGGCGGGTGTGCCGGGCGGTCAAGTCGAACGCGATCGTCGTCGCCGCGGACGGCGCCACCGTCGGTGTCGGTATGGGCCAGGTGAACCGCGTCGACGCGGCCCGGCTCGCGGTGCAGCGGGCCGGCGACCGGGTGCGCGGCGCGGTCGCCGCCTCCGATGCGTTCTTCCCGTTCCCCGACGGACTGGAGGTCCTGACCGAAGGCGGTGTGAAGGCGATCGTCCACCCGGGCGGTTCCGTTCGCGACGAGCAGGTGACAGAAGCCGCTGCCAGAGCGGGTATCTCGCTCTACCTCACCGGTGCGCGTCACTTCGCGCACTGATGTCCGGTTGATCTCCGCCGCGCACGGCGGGAGGTGATTATGTTGCAGAGAATGGTCACTGCGTCGCGTGCCGCCATCGCCCTGCTGCTGGCGACGGTTGCGCTGGTCTCCTGTACGCGGATCGTCGACGACGCGCGCGCCGTCGCGGGTGACGATCTGTCGGCGGCGGACGATTCCGGCGGGCTCGACTCGTCGCAGTGCGAGGTCGTCGACGACCCTTTGACGACCATCCCGGCCAAGAACGACAACGAGCCCGTGATGAGGATCCCGACGCCGCCGGGATGGGAGCGGACCACGATGATGGATTCGGAGCTGATCCGATTCGCCATGCGCAACGGCGATCTGACGGCGCAGGGGTTCACGCCGAACGTCGTGGTGACGCTCGAGAGCGCGCCGGGCGTGCAGGATGCCGGCCTGATATTCGCCAACATGCGCGACGCGCTCGAATCGGGCATCGGCGCCACGGACGTGCGTGAGAGCGAGCGCGCGCTGTGTGGGGTGCCCGCCAGGACGTTCGACTACCAGATGCCGGCGATGGGGAACGTCGCGCCGCACCCGGCCGTCGCGCTCGGCGCGGTGATGCGTACCGAGGGCCGGACTTTCGCGGTCAGCGTGACCGTCCAGACCCTGGTCCCCGAGGACCCGACATATCAGCGCGACAGCGAGGCGATCCTCGACGGGTTCCAACTTCTGCCTCCTTCGGAGGGCTGAGTGGACGCGGCGAGGCATGGGGAACCCGCGCGCGGGCGAGACAAGTCGTAGCTTGGAGTGGTGACTCAACCCCATGATCTACCCCGCACCGTCGGCGAGCTGAGGGCCTCGGGCCATCGCGAGCGGGGCGTCAAACAAGAAATCCGGGACAACCTGCTGGCCGCGCTGGCGGAGGGCCGTGACGCGTGGCCCGGCATCCTCGGCTTCGAGGACACCGTCATCCCGCAACTCGAGCGGGCACTGATCGCCGGCCACGACGTGGTGCTGCTCGGCGAACGCGGTCAGGGCAAGACGCGACTGCTGCGCGCGCTGACGGGTCTGCTCGACGAGTGGACCCCGGTGATCGCCGGTTCGGAGTTGGGCGAGCACCCGTACGTCCCGATCACCCCCGAGTCCATCCGCCGCGCCGCGGACTCGGGCGACGACCTGCCGATCGCGTGGCGGCACCGCAGCGAGCGCTACACCGAGAAGCTGGCCACCCCCGACACCAGCGTGGCCGACCTCGTCGGCGACATCGACCCGATCAAGGTGGCCGAGGGTCGCAGCCTCGGTGACCCGGAGACCATCGCCTACGGGCTGATTCCCAGGGCGCACCGGGGCATCGTCGCGATCAACGAGCTGCCCGACCTCGCCGAGCGCATTCAGGTGTCGATGCTCAATGTGATGGAGGAGCGCGACATCCAGGTCCGCGGGTACACGCTGCGGCTGCCGTTGGATGTGCTCGTGGTCGCCAGCGCCAACCCGGAGGACTACACCAACCGCGGCCGGATCATAACCCCGCTCAAGGACCGGTTCGGCGCCGAGATCCGCACGCACTACCCACTCGAGCTCGACGCGGAGGTCGGCGTCATCACCCAGGAGGCGCACCTGGCCGCCGAGGTGCCCGAGTACCTGATCCAGGTGCTGGCGCGGTTCGCGCGGTACCTGCGCGAGTCGCGGTCGATCGACCAACGCTCGGGGGTCTCGGCGCGCTTCGCGATCGCCGCGGCCGAAACCGTCGCCGCGGCCGCGCGGCACCGGTCGGCGGTGCTCGGTGAGCAGGAGTCGGTGGCACGAGTGGTCGATCTGGGCTCGGTCGTCGACGTGCTGCGCGGCAAGCTGGAGTTCGAGTCCGGCGAGGAGGGGCGCGAGCAGGCGGTGCTCGAGCACCTGCTGCGGCGCGCCACCGCGGACACCGCGCAGCGGCTGCTCGGCGGCATCGACGTAGGACCGCTGGTGGTCGCGATCGAGAACGGTTCGGCGGTCACCACCGGCGAGCGGGTCTCGGCGCGCGACGTGCTGGCCGCGGTGCCCGAGGTGCCCGCGATCGCCGAGATCCAGAAGCGGCTCGACGCGAAGACCGACGGGCAGCGGGCCGCCGCGGTGGAGCTGGCCCTGGAGGCGCTGTATCTGGCCAAGCGGATAGACAAGGTGTCGGACGAGGGCGAAACGACCTATGGCTGAACACGTCTCGCCGAGGTGGCGCGGCACCGAATGTGAATCTGACGACGGAAATCGCCGGAAAACGTCGTCAGATTCACACGCGAGGCGATTTGGAGTGTGCAGGCATGGCTAAACGGACATCGCGGTATTCGCGGTACACCGGCGGGCCCGATCCGCTGGCGCCCCCGATCGACCTGCGCGAGGCGCTCGAGCAGATCGGTCAGGACGTGATGGAGGGCAGTTCGCCGCGACGGGCGCTGTCGGAGATGCTGCGGCGGGGCACCAAGAACATGCGCGGCGCGGACAAACTCGCGGCCGAAGCCAACCGTCGTCGCCGGGAGTTGTTGGCTCGCAACAATCTCGACGGCACGCTGGCGGAGATCAAGAAGCTCCTCGACGAGGCTGTCCTCGCCGAGCGCAAGGAGCTGGCGCGTGCCCTGGACGACGACGCGCGGTTCAACGAGATGCGCATCGAGTCGCTGCCGCCGTCGCCGGCCAAGGCCGTCCAGGAGTTGTCGGACTACGACTGGCGAAGCCCCGAGGGACGCGAAAAGTACGAGCAGATCAAGGATCTGCTCGGCCGCGAGATGCTCGATCAGCGATTCGCGGGCATGAAGCAGGCGCTGGAGAACGCCACCGACGAAGACCGCCAGCGGGTCAACGAGATGCTCGACGACCTCAACGACCTACTGGACAAGCACGCCAGGGGCGAGGACTCCCAAGAGGACTTCGACAACTTCATGAAGAAGCACGGCGAGTTCTTCCCGGAGAACCCGCGCAACGTCGACGAACTGCTGGATTCGCTGGCCCAGCGCGCCGCGGCCGCCCAACGCTTCCGCAACAGCCTGAGCGCCGAGCAGCGCGCCGAACTGGATGCGTTGGCGCAACAGGCATTCGGCTCGCCGTCGCTGATGAATGCGTTGAACCGCCTGGACTCCCACCTGCAGTCTGCCCGGCCCGGCGAGGACTGGAGCGGTTCGGAGAACTTCTCCGGGGACAACCCGCTCGGCATGGGTGAGGGCGCTCAGGCGATGGCCGACATCGCCGAACTCGAGCAGTTGGCCGAGGCGCTGTCGCAGAGTTATGCCGGCGCCACGATGGAGGACGTCGACCTCGACATGCTGGCCCGCCAGCTGGGCGAGGACGCCGCGGTCGACGCGCGCACACTGGCCGAGCTGGAGCGGGCGCTGATGGACCAGGGGTTCCTGGACCGCGGGTCCGACGGCCAGTGGCGGCTGTCGCCCAAGGCGATGCGCCAGCTCGGGCAGGCGGCGCTGCGCGATGTGGCGCAACAGCTTTCGGGTAGGCACGGTGAGCGTGACACCCGCAGGGCGGGCGCGGCCGGTGAGCTGACCGGCGCGACCCGGCCGTGGGCGTTCGGCGACACCGAGCCGTGGAACGTGACGCGCACCCTGACCAACGCGGTGCTGCGCCAGGCCGGGACGGGCGTGGCCGAGCGGCCGATTCGCATCACGGTCGAGGACGTCGAGGTCTCCGAGACCGAGACCCGCACCCAGGCGGCGGTGGCGCTGCTGGTCGACACCTCGTTCTCCATGGTGATGGAGAACCGGTGGCTGCCGATGAAGCGCACCGCCCTGGCGCTCAACCACCTCGTCAGTACGCGGTTCCGGTCGGACGCGTTGCAGATCATCGCGTTCGGACGTTATGCCCGAACCGTGACGGCCGCCGAACTCACCGGCCTGGAAGGCGTGTACGAGCAGGGCACCAACCTGCACCATGCGCTCGCCCTGGCCGGGCGGCATCTGCGTCGTCACCCCAACGCCCAGCCCGTGGTGCTCGTCGTCACCGATGGGGAGCCGACCGCACACCTCGAGCATCACCCCCGCGACGAGGGCGGGCCGGCAGTGTTTTTTGATTACCCGCCGCATCCACGGACGATCGCCCACACGGTCAAGGGCTTTGACGAGGTCGCCGCACTCGGCGCACAGGTGACGATCTTCCGGCTGGGCAACGATCCGGGGCTGGCGCGGTTCATCGACCAGGTGGCGCGGCGGGTGGAGGGCCGCGTGGTGGTGCCCGACCTCGATGGGCTTGGTGCCGCGGTCGTCGGCGACTATCTGCGGTCGCGGCGACGTCGCTGAGCACCGGTGCGGATCAGGCGGCCTTGCGCTTCTTGCGCTTGACAGCGACGCGTCCCCACAGCGAGAAGCCGCGGATGCACACGCACGGCGCGCCGGGCGAGCCCTCACCCTCAACGGACCGGTCGAAGGTGCCCATGACGCCGACGCCGCGCAGGTCGACGTTGACCTCCGGCGGCACCAGGATCGTCTGGCCGCCGAAGATCGAGTACGAGTGGATCTCCACCTCCGGTGAGGTGAAATCGGCGTACCGCAAGTCGACCACTCCGCCGCCGAAGAGTGCGAACGTGGTCATCCGCCTGGGCACGTTCCAGCGGCCGCGGCGCTCGAAGCCGCTCATGATCGCGAGCAGCATCGTCGACGGCGCCGGCCGGCACGGGCCGCCGCTGCGGCCCCGGGTGATCGCGCCGGGCAGGTCAGCCGACAAACGGTCCAGCTCGTCATACGTCTGCGCGGCATATGCCCTGGTGAGACGGTCCTCATACTCGTTGAGTTGAAGTCGGCCCTGGGCGGCGGCATCAGTGAGCAGCTGTGCCACCTGAATTCGATCGGTGTCAGCAGCACGCATCGAACCGCTCCGCGACGCTGGATTGCTCATCGGATACGAGCGTACGACGAACCGTGGCACATGCAAGCAAGTAGGCCAAACTGTGCCCTGACTCGCTGGGGCGAAGAATCTAGATGGGCAAACTTAATTTCCGGCCGCCAGGAATTCGGCGAACCCGACCGTGCCCACCCGGTTCTGCGGAACCAGGTTGGCGCCCGACCGCAGCTCCTTCCCGATTCGTCCCGGCACGGGCGCTTCCACGACCCGGCGTCGGCTTGCGGTGGCTTCGAGATACATGCGCGCCAACTCCGCGTGGGTGTGCACCGCCGGCCCGCCGACATCCGGCGCCCGCCCCGCGGGTTCGGTGTCGACCAGCTCCACCAGCCGCGTCGCGACGTCGGCGGTGTCGATCGGCTGAGACCGGACCCCGCGAAACGCCCACGTCACGGGGGAGTACCGCTGCAGTGCGAAGATCGTGCGGATCAGGTCGTGGAACTGTGTCGCCCGCAGGACCGTGTGACCGACAGCGGACGCCTCGAGGACCTGTTCGGCGCGCAGCTTCGTGCGGTAGTACGGCAGCGGGATGCGGTCGATGCCGACGATCGACACGTGCACGATGTGGGCGACGCCGGCCCGGCGGGCCGATGCGACGAGATTGCGCATCGCGGTGACGTCCTTGTCGCCGATGGGTTGCGTCGCGCAGTTGATCACGACCTCGATGCCGTCGACCGCCGCGTCCAGGCCGGCGCCTGTCAGCAGGTCGGCCTGGGCCCAGTGCACGCCGGTGTACCCGACATGGCTCTTGCGGCTCAGCGCCCGGACATCGTGGCCGGCGTCGATCGCCTCCGGTACGACGCGGTGGCCCAGTGTGCCCGTCGCCCCGGTGACCAGAACCGTACGTGACATCAGCGGGCCCATCTCGGCTGGCGCTTCTCCAAAAAAGCGAGCATGCCTTCGCGGGCCTCCTCCGAGACGAACAATTCGGCGCTCTGCGCGGTGAGCTCTTCGGCATGCCGATCGAAGGATTCCACGATGGGCGCTGTGACCAACGCCTTCGAGGTCGCCAACCCCTGCGGCGACGCCTTGCCGATCGCGGCGGTCAGCTCGGCGACGGCGGCGTCGACGTCATCGGAGGCGATCGTGATCAGGCCCATCTCCGCCGCCTCCGCGGCCTGGAACTTCTCGCCGGTGACGAAGTAGCGACTCGCCGCGCGGCTGGTCATCCTGGGAAGCAGGGTCAGCGAGATGATCGACGGGGCGACGCCGATGCGGGCCTCGGTCAACGCGAACGTGCTTTGGCGGCCGGCCACCACGATGTCGCATGCGCCGACCAGCCCGAGCCCCCCGGCCCGGACGTGCCCGTCGATCGCGCCGACGACGGGGACCGGCAGCTCGAGGATGCGCCGCAGCAGCCGGGTCATCTCGCGGGCGCGGTCGACGGCAAGGTCACTCGGGTCGCGCCCCGCCGCTTCACTGAGATCGGCTCCCGCGCAGAATGTTCCGCCGGTGTGACCGAGCACGACGACCCGCACGCCGGGGTCGGCGACCGCGTCGGTGAAGCCCTGGTGCAGTTGTTCGACCAGCGCGGTCGACAAGGCGTTGCGATTGGCGGGGGAGTCGAGCGTCAGCCGGGCCACCGGCCCGTCGACGGCGTATCTCACCAGTGCGCTCATCAGTAGGAACGGGGCAGCCCGAGGGAGGTCTGGGCGACGAAGTTGAGGATCATCTCCCGGCTGACGGGCGCGATGCGGGCGAGCTTCGACGCCGTCACCGCGGCGGCGATTCCGTACTCCTTCGTCAGCCCGTTGCCGCCCATCGACTGCACCGCCTGATCGACCGCGCGCACCGACGCCTCGCCCGCGGCGTACTTTGCCATGTTCGCCGCCTCGGCGGCACCGACGTCGTCTCCTGCGTCGTAGAGCGACGCGGCCTTCTGCATCATCAGCTTCGCCAGTTCGATCTCGATGTGGTTCTGCGCCAACGGATGTGACAATCCCTGGTGGGCGCCGATCGGCATCTTCCAGACCTGACGGGTCTTGACGTAGTCGACCGCCTTGTTGATCGCGAACCGGCCCATGCCGACCGCGCTCGCGGCGCCCATGATGCGCTCGGGATTCAAACCGGCGAACAGCTGCGCGATCGCGGCGTCCTCGGAACCGACGAGGGCATCAGCGGGCAGCCTGACCTCGTCGAGGAAGAGCTGGAACTGGTTCTCCGGGCTGACCAGTTCCATCTCGATCTTGGTCGCGCTCAACCCTTTTGTGTCGGTCGGCACGATGAACAGCGCCGGTTTGAGGTTGCCGGTCTTGTGATCTTCGGTGCGGCCGACGACGAGCACGGCCTGGGCCTGATCGACACCGGAGATGTACACCTTCTGTCCGGACAGGATCCAGTCGCCGCCGTCACGACGCGCGGTGGTGGTGATGCGGTGGCTGTTGGAACCGGCGTCGGGTTCGGTGATCGCGAACGCCATCGTGACGGAACCGTCGGCGATACCCGGAAGCCAGCGCCTCTTCTGGTCGTCGGTGCCGAACTTGGCGACGATGGTGCCGTTGATCGCGGGAGAAACCACCATCAGCAACAGCGGGCATCCGGCCGCCGACATCTCCTCCATCACGATGGACAGTTCATACATGCCTGCGCCGCCGCCACCGTACTCCTCGGGCAGGTTCACGCCGATGAATCCGAGTTTGCCTGCCTCCGACCACAACTCGTCGGTGTGCTCGTCGGCGCGTGCCTTTTCCAGATAGTAGTCCTGGCCGAAGTTGGCGGCCATCGCGGCGACCGACTTGCGTAACGCCTGCTGTTCTTCGGTCTCGACGAAACTGCTCACTGTTCTCCTTCGGATCGGGCGACGACTCGGGCGATGACGAAGCCGACATCGACTTGTTGGCCGGGTTCGACGTTGAGTTCGGCGAGCACACCATCGCTGGGTGCTGTGACGGTGTGCTCCATCTTCATGGCTTCCAGCCACACCAGCGGTTGACCGGCGGTGACGGCGTCACCGATCGTGGCTCCGACGCGCAGCACCGACCCGGGCATCGGCGCCAACAGCGAACCGTGTGCGACGTCGTCGTCAGGATCCCCGAACCGTGGTCTCGCAGTGAGATGGACAGGGCCCGAGGGTGAGTCGACGAACACGTCCTGGCCGTAACGTGCCACCTCGAACGGCCGGTCCACCCCGGCCACGGTCAGTACGACCCGCATCGGTGTCGCCGAGACGAGTGACACGTCGTCGTGGTCAGGCAACTCGAGCCCCGCGCGGGTGAACCGGTAACGGATATCGTGTTCGGTCCCCGCGTCGTCCGTGTACCGCTTGATCTGATGGCCCGACGCCAGGTTGCGCCAACCACTGGGGGCAGCCGCGAATGCCGTGGCCCCGCCGCGGTTCTGCGCCGCATCGGCCAGGGCGGCGGCCACCGCCGACAGCGTCACCGTGCGGTCGTCGGTGAGCGGTGCGGACAACGCCCCCAGTCCATGGGTGTCGAAGAACGCGGTGTCGGTGGCACCGTCGAGGAACGCCGAGTGCCGCAGCACGTTGACCAGCAAGTCGCGGTTGGTACGTACTCCGTGAATGCGGCTGCGCGACAGCGCATCGGCGAGGACGGCAGCCGCTTGACGCCGGTTGGGCGCCACCGAGATCACCTTGGCCAGCATCGGGTCGTAGAAGATGGACACCACCGAACCGTCGACAACCCCGGAATCCGCCCGCACGTTGGCGGGGACCTCGAACCGGTGCACGGTGCCTGCCTGCGGCTGCCAGCCCTTCGCCGGGTCCTCGGCGTAGAGACGGGCCTCGATGGCGTGGCCCCGTGAGGGCGGCGGCTCGGCATCGAGCCTGCCCCCGTCGGCCACAAGCAGTTGCAGCTCAACCAGATCCAGGCCCGTGGTCTCCTCGGTGACGGGATGTTCGACCTGCAACCGGGTGTTCATCTCGAGGAAGTAGAAGTCGCCGGAAGCGTCCGCCATGAACTCGACGGTCCCGGCCCCGGTGTAGCCGATCGCGGTCGCGGCCAGCCGCGCGGCATCGAAGAGCTTGGCGCGCATACCCGGTGTGCGCTCAACGAGCGGCGAGGGCGCCTCCTCGATGATCTTCTGGTGGCGTCGCTGGATCGAGCACTCCCGTTCGCCGACGGCCCAGACCGTGCCGTGTTCGTCGGCGAGCACCTGAACCTCGACATGGTGCCCGCTGGCCAGGTAGCGCTCGCAGAACACCGTCGGGTCGCCGAACGCGGACGCCGCCTCCCGGCGCGCGGCCTCGACCTGGCCCGGCAACTCAGAGAGCTCGCGCACCACGCGCATCCCGCGCCCACCGCCGCCCGCCGACGCCTTGATCAGCACGGGCAGCTGGTCGGCGGTCACGCCGTCGGGGTCCAGCTCGTCGAGTACGGGGACGCCCGCGGCGGCCATCATCTTCTTCGCCTCGATCTTGCTGCCCATCGCGGCGACCGCCGCAGGAGGCGGCCCGATCCACGTCAGACCCGCCTCGCCTACCGCGCGTGCGAAATCGGCGTTCTCCGAGAGGAATCCGTATCCCGGGTGAACGGCGTCAGCGCCCGCAGCTCGAGCCGCGGCGATCAATTGATCGGCGTCGAGGTATCCGGTGCGACCGTCCAGGCGCACCCGCGCATCGGCCTCGCCGACATGCGGGGAGTGTTCGTCGGGGTCGGTGTAGACGGCGACCGTTCCGATGCCGAGTCTTCTGCAGGTGTCGAACACGCGACGGGCGATCTCACCGCGGTTGGCGACCAGAACTCGAGTGATCATCACGCTCACATCCGGAAGACGCCGAAGTTCGACGTCCCCTCGATCGGGCCGCTGGCGATGGCGGACAGGCACATGCCGATGACGGTGCGGGTATCGCGGGGATCGATCACCCCGTCGTCGTAGAGCCTGCCCGACAGGAACATCGGAAGCGATTCGGCGTCGATCTGCGCTTCCACGGCGGCCCGCAGCGCGGCGTCGGCGTCCTCGTCGACGGTCTGACTGCGGGCCTCGGCGGCGGCCCGGCTGACTATCGACAGCACTCCGGCCAGCTGAGTTCCGCCCATCACCGCGGATTTCGCGCTGGGCCAGGCGAACAGGAACCGCGGATCGTACGCGCGGCCGCACATCCCGTAGTGACCGGCGCCGTACGAGGCTCCGATCAGCAGCGAGATGTGGGGCACGGTCGAGTTCGAGACCGCGTTGATCATCATCGAGCCGTGTTTGATCATGCCGCCTTCCTCGTACTTGCGGCCGACCATGTATCCGGTCGTGTTGTGCAGGAACAACAGCGGGGTGTTCGAGCGGTTCGCCAGCTGGATGAACTGGGTGGCCTTCTGCGACTCCTCGCTGAACAGGACGCCGCGCGCGTTGGCCAGGATGCCGATCGGGTAGCCGTAGAGCCTCGCCCATCCCGTGACCAGCGACGAGCCGTACATCGGCTTGAACTCGTCGAACTCCGATCCGTCGACGACGCGGGCGACCACGTCACGCGGGTCGAACGGGATGCGCAGATCCGCTGGCACGATGCCGACCAGTTCGTCGGCGTCGTAGAGCGGTTCGACGACCGGTGCGGGCTTCGGGCCTTGTTTGTGCCAGTTCAACCGGGCGACGATGCGGCGTCCGATGCGGATGGCGTCGGCTTCGTCGAGCGCGAAGTAGTCGGCCAGACCCGATGTGCGGGCGTGCATTTCGGCTCCGCCGAGCGACTCGTCGTCGGCTTCCTCGCCGGTGGCCATCTTCACCAGAGGCGGCCCGGCCAAGAACACCTTGGACCGCTCCTTGATCATCACGACGTGGTCGGACATACCGGGGATGTAGGCGCCGCCGGCGGTCGAGTTGCCGAACACCAGCGCGACGGTCGGGATTCCCGCCGCCGACAGCCTGGTCAGGTCGCGGAACATCTGTCCGCCGGGGATGAAGATCTCCTTCTGCGTCGGCAGGTCCGCCCCACCCGACTCCACCAGGGAAATCAGGGGAAGCCGGTTCTGCAGCGCGATCTGGTTGGCACGCAGGATCTTCTTCAGCGTCCAGGGGTTGCTCGTGCCCCCTTTGACGGTGGGATCGTTGGCGACGACCAGGCATTCGACGCCCTCGACCGCACCGATGCCGGTGACCACGCTGGCGCCGACGGTGAAGTCACTGCCCCACGCTGCGAGCGGGCTCAACTCCAGAAACGGTGAGTCCGGGTCGATCAGCAGCTCGATGCGCTCGCGAGCGGTCAGCTTGCCACGGTCGTGGTGTCGTTGCACGTACTTCTCGCCGCCACCTGCGAGCGCTTTGGCGTGCTCGGCGTCGAGTTCGGCGATCTTGGTGGTCATCGCCGCTGCCGCCTCAGCGAACGTGGGCGAAGCGGCGTCGAGTGTGGAGCGAAGAGCGGTCACGACTGGAATCCCAACGTCTTGGCGGCCAGGGAGGTGAGGATTTCGGTTGTGCCTCCGCCGATTCCGAGGATGCGCATATCACGGTACTGACGTTCGACCTCGGACTCGGTCATGTAGCCCATGCCGCCGAACAGCTGGACGGCCTGGTTGGCCACCCATTCGCCGGCCTCGACGGCGGTGTTCTTGGCGAAGCACACCTCGGTGATCAGGTTGGTCTCACCGTGAATCTGCCGTTCGACCACGTGGTGGGTGTACACCCGTGCCACGTCGATCCGGCGCGCCATCTCGGCCAGCGTGTTCTGTACCTGCTGTCGCGAGATCAGCGGTCGGCCAAAGGTTTCGCGGTTGCGACACCATTCGACGGTCAGGTCGAGGCAGCGCTGCGCGCCGGCGTAGGCCTGCGCGGCGAGCCCGACGCGTTCGGAGACGAACGCCGCCGCGATCTGCAGGAAGCCGGAATTCTCAATGCCCACGAGGTTGGCGGCGGGGACCCGAACGTCGGTGTAGGACAGTTCGGCGGTGTCCGATGAGCGCCAGCCCATCTTGTCGAGCTTGCGGGTGACGGCAAAACCCGGTGTTCCCTTGTCCACCACGATCAACGAGATTCCCGCCGCGCCGGGCCCACCGGTACGTACCGCGGTCACCACATAGTCGGCGCGGACCCCGGACGTGATGTAGGTCTTGGCGCCGGTGATGACGTAGTCGTCCCCATCTCTGACTGCCTCCGTCGTCAGGTGCCCGACATCCGAGCCGCCACCCGGTTCGGTGATCGCGAGGCTTCCGATCTTCTCACCGCGCAGGGTGGGGCGCACATAGGTGTCGATCAACCATTCGTCGCCCGAAGCGATCATGTGCGGCACCGCGATACCCGAGGTGAACAGCGAGGCGAACACGCCGCCGGGCGAGCCGGCGTAGTGCATCTCCTCGCAGATCACCACCGCGTCGACCCCGTCGCCGCCGCCCCCGCCGACCGCCTCGGGGAAACCCGCGCCCAACAGCCCGGCCTTGCCGGCCTTGAGGTGCAACTCGCGGGGCAGCTCGCCCTCGCGTTCCCACTCGTCGACGTGGGGGAGCACCTCGCGTTCGGCGAATGTCCGCACGGACTTGCGGAGTTGGTCGCGCTCGGAGGTGTGCCACATGCTCACGGCAGCAACTCCTCTGGAATTTTGACGAGCCTGCTGCGCAGCCATTCGCCGAGCCCCTTCGCCTGCGGATCGAACCGTGCCTGGTAGGCGACGCCCTCGCCGAGGATGTCTTCGATGACGAAGTTGACCGCGCGGAGATTGGGCAGCAGGTGGCGCGAGACGGGCAGATCCGCTGTCTCGGGCAGGAGTTCGCGCAGCTTGTCGATGGTCAGCATGTGTGAGAGCCAACGCCACTGCCGGTCCGTCCGCACCCATACGCCGATGTTCGCGCTGCCGCCCTTGTCCCCGCTGCGGGCGCCGGCGATGAGGCCCAGCGGTGCGCGTTTGGTCTCTCCGAACGCAAGCGGCTCGGGGAGCGTCACCGGCGGCACGGGTGCCAGTTCCAGAGTGTCACCCGCGGGCGGTATCTCGACTCGAGAACCGTCGGCGTGCACGGCGACGTGGGGCACCTCCGCGGCCGGGACGAAGGCCGGTTTGAACACACCGTAAACCTGCCCTTGACCGGGCGGGCTGGTGGCGTGGAAGCCGGGATAGCTCGCCAACGCGAGTTCGACCGCGGCGGAAGAGAATTGGCGGCCCACGTTGGCGGGATCGGGGTCACGGACCACGCAGCGCAACAGTGCGCTCGCGGTCTCTTCTGTGTCGGCGTCGAGGTGGTCGGTGCGCGCCAGGGTCCACTCGAACTGGGCCGGTTTGACGGTCAGGTCCGCCTCGAGCTGGCGCCGCACCAACTCCGCCTTGGCCTCGATGTCGAGGCCCGTCAGGACGAGCGTCATCTCGTTGCGGAATCCGCCGATGCTGTTGAGTGAAACCTTCAGCGCGGGCGGCGGCGGCTCCCCGCGCACGCCGGAGATCCGCACACGGTCCGGCCCGTCATCGGAGAGCTCGATGCTGTCGACACGCAGCGTCGTATCGGGATTGGCGTAGCGCGCCCCGCCTATCTCGTACAGCAGTTGCGCCGTGACGGTGTCGACGGTGACCGCGCCGCCGGTGCCCGGGTGTTTGGTGATGACCGAGGAACCGTCCGAGTGGATCTCGGCGAGCGGAAACCCCGGCCGGAGCAGGGCGCTCAGATCGGGGAAGTCGCGGGCGAAGAACGCGTAGTTGCCGCCGGTCGCCTGGGCGCCGCATTCGATGACGTGGCCGGCCGCGACCGCACCGGCGATCCGGTCGTATTCGGTGCGACTCCAGCCGTGGTGCGCGGCGGCCGGCCCGACGGTCACGGATGCGTCGGTCACGCGGCCGGTCACCACCACGTTGGCGCCGGAGTTGAGGCACTCGACGATGCCCCACCCGCCGAGATAGGCGTTGGCCGCCAGAACCGAATCGAACCCGAACTCCTCCGAGCGCCCGACCAGATCGTCACCCTCGACGTGTGCCACGTCGACCGTCAACCCCAACCGGTCCGCGAGCGTTCGTACCGCATCGGCGAGCCCGGCGGGGTTGAGCCCGCCGGCGTTGGTGACGATGCGCACACCCCGGTCGAGCGCCAGGCCGAGGCATTCTTCGAGCTGGTTCAGGAATGTCTTGGCGTAGCCGCGGTCGGCGGACTTGGCGCGGTCGCGGGCCAGGATCAGCATCGTCAGCTCGGCGAGATAATCGCCGGTCAGGTAGTCGAGATCACCGCCGGTGAGCATTTCGCGCATGGCCGAAAGCCGGTCACCGTAGAACCCCGAACAGTTGCCGATCCGGACCGGACCACGTGCAGAGGTCACGCGGGCTCCCTTCGTCGCGGCCGCTGCCAACCAACCGGTAGGTTAACGATGACCAGCGGTACCGCGTCAAGGTTCGGGCCATCGAATTCCGCTGTTTTGGAGGCTACGCAGGTCGTTGGCTATCCTGAAGGACACTTGCCGGCGCCTACCCGTGCGCGCGGCGCCAGACTTACCCCCTCAAGAGGAGATCTCGACCATGGCTGTGCCCAAGCGCAGGATGTCGCGCGCGAACACCCGTAGCCGGCGTGCGCAGTGGAAGGCCAAGCGCACGGAACTCGTGGGCGTCAACGTCGCCGGTCAGCAGCACAAGGTGCCGCGCCGGTTGCTCAAGGCCGCCCGCCTCGGCCTGATCGACCTCGACCGCCGCTAGCGCGGTGCCGGGCGCACCGGTTCCGGCGCGCCTCTCAGGTCGCTCTCAGACAGGGGGTTGACACTGTGGCTGTGCGCATACTTGTCGTCGATGACGATCGCGCGGTGCGCGAGTCGCTGCGCCGTTCACTCTCGTTCAACGGTTACTCAGTCGAACTGGCCGGGGACGGCGTCGAGGCGCTGGAACGGATCGCCAGCGATCGGCCCGATGCCCTGGTGCTCGATGTGATGATGCCGCGCCTGGACGGCCTCGAGGTGTGCCGTCAGCTCCGCAGCACCGGTGACGACCTGCCGATCCTGGTGCTGACGGCACGCGACTCGGTCTCCGAGCGGGTCGCCGGCCTGGACGCCGGAGCCGACGACTACCTACCCAAGCCGTTCGCGCTCGAAGAACTGTTGGCTCGGATGCGGGCGCTGTTGCGCCGCACGGGCCCCGACGACGGCGCGGACTCGGCGGCGATGACCTTCTCCGATCTGACGCTCGACCCCGTCACCCGCGAGGTCACCAGGGGCGAACGCCAGATCAGCCTGACCCGCACCGAGTTCGCGCTTCTCGAGATGCTGATCGCCAATCCGCGCCGGGTGCTGACGCGCAGTCGCATCCTCGAAGAGGTGTGGGGCTTCGACTTTCCGACGTCCGGTAACGCCCTCGAGGTGTACGTCGGTTACCTGCGCCGCAAGACCGAAGCCGAAGGAGAGCCGCGACTGATCCACACCGTGCGCGGGGTGGGTTATGTGCTTCGCGAAACACCTCCCTGATGTCCGTGCCGAATTACGGGGCTGCGCCCCAAGCCGAAGCGCCTCGACCGCCGTCGAGAACCAGCTCGGTGTCGTTGCGCTGGCGCGTGATGCTGCTGGCGATGTCGATGGTGGCGATGGTCGTGGTTCTGACCACGGTGGCGGTCTGGGCGGTGGTGTCGCGCGCGTTGTACGACGACGTCGACAACCAACTGCGCAACCGGGCACGACTACTCATGGAAAGCGGCTCGCTGCAAGCAGATCCGAGTAAGGCCATCGAGGGCACCGCGTACTCGGACGTCAACGCGATGCTGGTGATCCCCGGCCGGGCCATCTTCACGGCCAATCAACAGGGCCAGACGCTGCCGCTGGGCGACCCCGAAAAGGCCGTCCTGCGTGGAGATCTGATCATGTCGTTGCGCACCGTCGATCATCAGCGGGTGCTCGCGATGCACCTGTCCAACGACAGTTCGCTGTTGATCTCCAAGAGCATGGCGCCCACCACCGCGCTGCTCCGACGGTTGAGCACGGTGCTGATCGTCGTCGGTGGCATTGGGGTCGCGGTCGCCGCGATCGCCGGCGGTGCTGTCGCTAGAGCGGGCCTGCGTCCCGTGGCGCGGTTGACCCAGGCCGCCGAGCGGGTGGCGCGCACCGATGACCTGAGACCCATACCGGTGTTCGGCAGCGACGAACTCGCCCGTCTCACCGAGGCGTTCAACATGATGCTGCGCGCGTTGGCCGAGTCCCGCGAACGCCAGGCCCGCCTGGTGACCGATGCAGGCCATGAGCTACGCACCCCGCTGACGTCGTTGCGCACGAATGTCGAACTGCTGATGGCGTCGATGGCACCCGGCGCGCCGCGGTTGCCGGAGGACGAGATGGCCGAACTGCGGGCCGACGTGATCGCCCAGATCGAGGAATTGTCCACGCTGGTCGGGGATCTGGTCGACCTGACGCGTGACGACGCGGGTGTCACCGTGCACGAGATGGTCGACGTCGCAGAGATCGTGGACCGGTCGCTGGAACGAGTTCGGCGCCGCCGCAACGATATTGAGTTCGAGGCGACGACGACACCATGGCTGGTCTACGGTGACTCGGCCGGCTTGGCGCGCGCCGTGCTGAATCTGCTCGACAACGCCGCGAAATGGAGTCCGCCAGGCGGCCTGGTGACCGTGCGCTTGATGCAGATCGACTCGATGAACGCTGAGTTGGTGGTCTCCGACTACGGTCCCGGCATTCCGCCCCAGGAGCGTCCACTCGTGTTCGAGCGGTTCTACCGGTCCACGACAGCCCGGTCGATGTCGGGCTCGGGCCTCGGACTGGCGATCGTGAAGCAGGTCGTGCTCAAACACGGCGGTTCGCTGCGAATCGAGGACACCGTCCCGGGCGGGCAACCCCCCGGTACGTCAATGCACGTCGTGCTGCCGGGGCGGCCCACGCATGATCACGCCGCCGAGTGGGTCACTCCCCGACACGCCCCCGTCGAGTAGCCAGGCGCGGGGACCCATGTCGACGATGATTGACACCGGCGGGAATGGGGGAACGAAGATTGGGTATCAACCGAACGTCCTCTAAGTGGATTCTCAGCCCGACGGGGCACTGTTGACGCGAGTCGAACGTTGTCCATTTGTTCAGACCACGCAAAGAAACGAAGGAAAAGGAAGAGCCCGAGCGACATGACGAACCACCCGAGGTATTCGCCGCCCCCGCCGCCCGGCCGCCGGCCGATGGGCGCTGAGTACGGGACGCCCGGCTACCCAGGTGGCGCGCAGCGCTCCGGCCCCTACCAGCAGCAGCCCTACGACTGGCGTTACGCGACGCAGCAGCATGTGGCTCACCAGCATCCGACCCAGCAGTTCCGTTCGCCCTACGATCCCTACCGCGGCGCGGCTCAGCCGTTGCCCGGTCAGTCGCAGCAAAGGCGTTCTCGCGCAGGGGCATTGACGGCAGGAGCGCTTGCCGTGGCGGTCGTGTCGGCCGGTATCGGCGGCGGGGTGGCGCTGCTGGCGCAGCCGGACCGCCCCTCGGTATCGTCGTCGATCGACGGCGCGGCGCCCAGTGTGCCCGCGGCCAGCCTGCCGGCGGGCTCGGTGGAACAAGTCGCGGCGAAGGTGGTTCCGAGCGTTGTCAAGCTCGAGACCGATATGGGCCGCGCATCCGAAGAGGGATCGGGCATCATCCTGTCCAGCGACGGCTTGATCCTGACCAACAACCACGTGGTGTCGGCGGCCCAAGGCGGGCCGGCCGGGCCAGGCGGCCCCGGTGGTTCTTCAGCGGGCCCCGCCGGTGCGCAGACCAAGGTCACCTTCTCGAACGGTCGCACCGCCCCGTTCACCGTCATCGGCACCGACCCGAGCAGCGACATCGCCGTGGTGAAAGCTCAGGGCGTCTCCGACCTCACGCCCATCACCATCGGTTCGTCGGCCAACCTGCAGGTGGGTCAGGACGTGGTTGCCGTCGGTTCCCCGCTCGGCCTCGAGGGCACCGTCACGACCGGGATCATCAGCGCGCTGAACCGTCCGGTCGCTGCCAGCGGTGATGCCCGAAATCAGAACACCGTGCTGGATGCGATCCAGACCGATGCCGCCATAAACCCCGGCAACTCCGGCGGCGCGCTGGTCAACATGAACGGTGAGCTGATCGGCGTCAACTCCGCGATCGCCACACTCGGCGCCGACGCCGGACCTGCGGCGCAGAGCGGTTCGATCGGCCTCGGTTTCGCGATCCCCGTGGATCAGGCCAAGAGAATCGCCGACGAGTTGGTCAAGAACGGCACCGCGGCGCACGCGTCGCTGGGTGTGCAGGTCGGTAACGACGCGTCGGTCGACGGTGCTCGGATCGTCGAGGTCACCGACGGTGGCGCTGCCGCCGCGGCGGGTCTGCCCAGCGGAGTGGTGGTCACCAAGGTCGACGACCGGGTGATCAGCAGCGCCGACGCGCTGGTCGCCGCCATCCGGTCCAGGGCGCCGGGGGAGAAGGTCACGCTGTCATACCTCGACCCGTCGGGAAAGCCGAAGACGGTCCAGGTCACCCTGGGTAAGGCCCAGCAGTGATGACGCCGACCGATACGACCACCCTGAGAGTGGCCGCGCCGCTGTCGCGGGCCGCATATACGGTTGCAGTCATGGAGCAGCCAGGGGAGTTGGTGGGTCGAGCACTGGTCGTCGTGGTCGACGACCGCACCGCACACGGCGACGAGGAAGACCACAGCGGTCCGCTGGTCACCGAATTGCTCAGCGAGGCCGGGTTCGTCGTCGACGGAGTCGTGGTCGTGTCGTCCGACGAGGTCGAGATCCGCAACGCCCTCAACACCGCCGTTATCGGCGGGGTGGACCTCGTGGTGTCCGTCGGCGGCACGGGCGTCACCCCCCGCGACGTCACGCCCGAAGCCACCCGAGACATCCTCGACCGTGAACTGCTCGGCATCTCGGAGGCCCTGCGCGCCTCAGGGCTGTCCGCAGGGATGATCGACGCCGGAGTCTCCCGCGGGCTTGCCGGCATCTCGGGCAGCACGCTCGTGGTCAACCTTGCCGGTTCCCGCGCGGCGGTGCGCGACGGCATGGCGACCCTCAATCCCCTCGCGGTTCAGATCATCTCCCAGCTGTCCAGCCTCGACATCTGACCAGATGCGTCGCAAGTACAGAAATGTGATCTTGGTCACAGTCGGACATCAACGTGGGTGAGCGACCTAAGGCCGGCCGGGAATCAATCGACGATGTTTTCGGTGAGGTCATCCCACGAATTCCGAGCGAAGAGCGCGACGCCCCGACGGCCGACGCCGAGGCCGAGCGCGAGCGTTGGATGCGGGAAAATCGTCCGCCGCATCACAATTGACCCATCGCGCCGATACCGCGCGTCCGGCCGCAGCGCCTCTTGAAGCGCCGCGGCGGCGATCTGTGGTGCACCCGCCCCAACCGTCCACGTCAAGCGCAAGTAACCGCCCGACCGCGGGTACCGCGGCTGCCGCCCCGGCAGAACCGGCAGGTCCGGTAACGTCCCGCACTCGTATGGCGATCTCCCGTTGCCGGGTTCCTGCCCGACCGTTATGTTCCTCGTGTCACAACGATGTACAGCACGTAACAGCGACAAGTGAGATCTCTCATCTAGTCGCAGGGGCCTCGTGCCGCTGGGGCTAGAGGTGTGCCAGGTGCAACTGCAGAGCACGGTGAGCCGGGGGCTGACCGCCGACATAGCTAGGGAGATTATGAAGGTTTTCGGTCGGGTGCTGATGGCGCTGGTTTTGGCGGTAGCTGGAGCCTTGACGTCGTTGTTCGTGAGCGCGGGCACCTCTCACGCAGGTTTGGACAATGAGTTGAGTCTGGTCGATGGCAAGGACCGGACGTTGACCATTCAGCAGTGGGACACGTTCCTCAATGGTGTGTTTCCTCTTGACCGCAACCGGCTGACGCGTGAGTGGTTCCACAGTGGCCGGGCGAAGTACATCGTGGCCGGCCCGGGTGCCGATGAGTTCGAGGGCACGTTGGAGTTGGGCTATCAGATCGGCTTCCCGTGGTCGCTGGGTGTGGGGATCAACTTCAGCTACACCACGCCCAACATCCTGTTCGACCAGGCCCCTGTTCCCGGTACCGGTGCGATCGCGGGTGGGGCTGGCTTCATCACCACGCCGAACCTGTTCCCGGGTGTGTCGATCAGCGCCGATCTCGGTAACGGCCCGGGCATCCAAGAGGTCGCGACCTTCTCGGTGGATGTGGCCGGCGCCAATGGTGGTGTGGCGGTGTCCAATGCACACGGCACGGTCACCGGTGCGGCCGGTGGTGTGTTGTTGCGTCCGTTCGCTCGGCTGATCTCGTCGGCCGGTGACAGTGTCACCACCTACGGCGAGCCGTGGAACATGAACTGACAAACGCTCTTCCGAGCAACAGAACAGCCTCCGGAACCCTCCGGGGGCTGTTCTGTTTCCGACCGCCGGTGGAAGGGGACGTTGCTAGTAGGTAAATAACGAAAGTACTTTGCTGGTGATCTTGATCACAGCGCGTTACAGCCACGAAACTGTGATCGCACCGTGCGGAAAGTCCCACTGTGCCGCAGCACACGTCGCGGTGGTCGGCCCAGCGGAAACAAGAGCTCGAAGCCCCGCAATACCCGCGGAATTGGGTTTGAATCCACTCGTGGCAAGCCTTATTCGCGTGATGAACGAAATCTACCCGGATGGGAACGGGTGGGGCTTCGCCGACACTGCTCGCGCTCTCGCGTTGCCGGTTGCCGCCAGCGCCGTTATGTTCCTCGTGTCAACGGATGAGCGAAGCATTAGAGCAGCATGTGAGGTCTCTCATTTGCTCAAATGTCACCCTCATGCGTCGTGCGGCGCTCGCGCCAGCTACGGCTGACACCAGTTGCGGGTCCACAGGGGGTCCGCATCGACTAGCTAGGGAGAACATGAAGGTTTTCGGTCGGGTGCTGATGGCGCTGGTTTTGGCGGTAGCTGGAGCCTTGACGTCGTTGTTCGTGAGCGCGGGCACCTCTCACGCAGGTTTGGACAATGAGTTGAGTCTGGTCGATGGCAAGGACCGGACGTTGACCATTCAGCAGTGGGACACGTTCCTCAATGGTGTGTTTCCTCTTGACCGCAACCGGCTGACGCGTGAGTGGTTCCACAGTGGCCGGGCGAAGTACATCGTGGCCGGCCCGGGTGCCGATGAGTTCGAGGGCACGTTGGAGTTGGGCTATCAGATCGGCTTCCCGTGGTCGCTGGGTGTGGGGATCAACTTCAGCTACACCACGCCCAACATCCTGTTCGACCAGGCCCCTGTTCCCGGTACCGGTGCGATCGCGGGTGGGGCTGGCTTCATCACCACGCCGAACCTGTTCCCGGGTGTGTCGATCAGCGCCGATCTCGGTAACGGCCCGGGCATCCAAGAGGTCGCGACCTTCTCGGTGGATGTGGCCGGCGCCAATGGTGGTGTGGCGGTGTCCAATGCACACGGCACGGTCACCGGTGCGGCCGGTGGTGTGTTGTTGCGTCCGTTCGCTCGGCTGATCTCGTCGGCCGGTGACAGTGTCACCACCTACGGCGAGCCGTGGAACATGAACTGACAAACGCTCTCCCGAGCAACAGAACAGCCTCCGGAACCCTCCGGGGGCTGTTCCGTTTCCATCAGGTTTTGTCGGCGCTCGTGGTCTTTGCGGTGTCGGGGTCGGGACCCGTGCCGGGTGCCGCGCTGTGTGCGCCCGAGGATCCGTTGGTCTCGGCGAGGATGTTGCGGATCTCGGTGAGCAGGGACAGCTCGGTGTCCTGGGCCTGCTCGACCTCGCCCTTCTTGCGCAGCCGGTTGTAGGGCAGCACGACAAGGAAATACACGACGGCCGCGACCAGGATGAAGTTGATCGCCGCGGACAGCAGAACATTCAGGTCGATCGTCTGCCCGCCGCCGATGCCGATGCGCAGAATGCCGTAGTCGGATTCACCGCCCGCGCCGATGCGGCTGATCAGCGGCTGGATGATGCTGTCGGTGAACTTGGTGACCAGGCCGGTGAACGCGGTACCGATGACCACCGCGACCGAGAGGTCGACGATGTTGCCTCTGGCGAGGAATTCCTTGAAGCCCTTCAACATTTGTCTCAGATCCTCCCTGCCGTGATATGTGGTCGACAGTTACGCACGTTAGCTGCGTTGCGACCGGACAGGGCCGGAACGTCCCGAGTCGAACGCTCGTTGTCAGTGCAGGGTGAGCGTCACCGTCTCGACGAGTGTCGCGGCCGCCACCTCGTTGGCGGCGTGCGCGGGTAGTGCCACCAGAACCACGCGGTCGGTCCCCGCGCTTGTCCCCGAGGGCTTTTCGGACACCAACACCACGATCGCATCGCTGGCCACCACGCGCGGTCGGGTGTCGGATTCCCCGCTGGCCGCCAGCACGTCGACCACGTCACCCGGCCGGATCAAATCGAGGACCGCGGTCTCGTCGAGCGACAGCGGCACGATGCGGGCTGTCGGACCGGCCGCCGATTCGGCGAGCCTGGGCGTCAGCAGGCGGACGTCGGTGAGCGCTTCGCCACGGCGGACGGGGCCGGCCAGCGTGGCGCCGACGACCGCGGAGACCTCCGACTGGACGCCCTCGGGAACCGTTGCGGCGTCGAGCTTTTCACGGCGAACGTCGTCGGCGGTCAGTTTGCTTCCCGGGCTCAGGTCGCGCGCCGCGACGACAACGTCGACGTGCTGGTCATCGGGATCGGGACGCACCGCGGCAACGGCTGCGAGCAGCACCAGAGCGCCCGCGGCGATGCGGCGAGCCAGAACCGTGCGTGTCCAATCGGGCCGCAGGATCTCGGTGATCCGGTGCAGCGGCGACGGGTTGAGCAAGTCCCCCATGCGGCCAAGTTAGGCAGCGCATAAAGACAGTGGGCGAGATACTCGCCGTCCTGTGGATAACTCGCAGCGTCAGCTCGAAGCGGCGGCCGCTGCAGGTGAGCTGGACGAGCTCGAGGAGCTGCTCGACGAGCCGGTGCTCGCCGTGTCCGACGACTTCTTTTCCGACGAGGAACTCGACTCCGACGAGCTCGACCCGTTGCTGGAACCGTTCGACGAGCTCTTGCCGGATTCACGGCTGTCGGTGCGGTAGAAGCCGCTGCCCTTGAACACCACGCCCACGTTCCCGAACAGCTTGCGCAGGCGGCCGTTGCACTTCTTGCACGTCGTCAGCGACGCATCACTGAACGCCTGGATTGCGTCGAACTTGTCGCCGCACTCGGTGCACGCATAGGAATACGTAGGCACGGGACCCCTCCCTGGTGGTCAAATCTGTTAGCACTCTACCGGCTCAAGTGCTAGAACCGCTACGTGGCGTGCGTCATTCCCGGCCGGCGTCCGACCGGAGGGCCACCAGCCCACGCCCCGGCGTCAGCGCATGGGTCATCGGCACGTCGTGCGGTTCAGCGGGCAGCCGGTCGACGACTTCGTCGTCGCGGACCACCGCAACGAGCCGCGCCGACCGGGACGCCAAGCGCAGCGACCGGTCGTAGAAGCCGGCACCGCGACCCAGCCGCACACCGCCGCGATCGACCGCGAGCGCGGGGATCAGCAGTGTGGTGGCGACCGCGATGATCTGCGGCGCCAGCCACGGCCCTTTCGGTTCCTGCAGACCGAACCGCCCCTCCACCAAGTCGCCGGGCACGTACTCGCCCCACTGCAGCGGCTGGGGGATACCCGCGGCGTCGTGCCTGGCGACCGGGAGCAGCACCCGCACACCGCGCCGGTGAAGGGAATCGATCATCTCGGAGGAGCCGGGCTCGGAGCCGACCGGAACGTAGGCGCAGACAGTCGTTTCGGCCGGGACGAATGCCGTCACATGGCGGGTCAGGGCGTACGCATTGGCGTCATGGGTGTGCGCGGCCACGGCCCGGCGGGCCCTCAGAATCGAGGCCCGAAGCTCCGCCTTGGTCGCGCTCACGTCAGCCTCCTCTCGGTCCCAACACGCCCGACCTCACCACGTTTCAACCTGCCCCTGGACGTTAGTGTGTGAACGATGACACGGACTTTGGTCCCGATCCCCCATACAGCGGTGGTGCCTGCAGCCGGCCTGGGCACGCGATTCCTGCCTGCCACCAAGACCGTCCCCAAGGAACTGCTGCCGGTCGTCGACACCCCAGGCATCGAGCTCGTCGCCGCGGAAGCCGCCGAAGCCGGCGCGGAACGGCTGATCATCATCACGTCCGAGGGCAAGGACGGGGTCGTCGCACACTTCGTCGAGGACCTCGTCCTCGAGGGCACGTTGGAGGAGCGCGGCAAGAAGTCGATGCTCGAGAAGGTGCGTCGCGCGCCGGCGCTCATCAAGGTCGAGTCGGTGGTGCAGGCAGAGCCGTTGGGCCTTGGCCACGCGGTCAGCTGCGTGGAACCGAAGCTGAGTCCCGACGAGGACGCGATCGCGGTGTTGCTGCCCGACGACCTCGTGCTCCCGACCGGCGTGCTGGAGACCATGTCGAAGGTGCGCGCCAAACGCGGTGGTTCGGTGCTGTGCGCGATCGAAGTGCCGAGTGAGGAGATCAGCGCCTACGGCGTCTTCGACGTCGAACCCGTTTCAGACACGAACAACCCGAACGTGTTGCGTGTGAAGGGGATGTACGAGAAGCCGAAGGCCGAGGACGCCCCGTCGCCGTACGCCGCGGCCGGTCGATACGTCCTCGACCGGGCCATCTTCGACGCGCTGCGCCGGGTTCCGCGCGGCGCGGGCGGTGAGATCCAGCTGACGGATGCCGTCGCATTGCTGATCAACGAGGGGCATCCCGTGCACGTCGTCGTGCACCGCGGCTCTCGACACGACCTCGGAAATCCCGGAGGCTACCTCAAGGCTGCGGTTGACTTTGCGTTGAAGCGCGATGACTACGGGCCGGAACTCCGGCGGTGGTTGGTGGAGCGATTGGGGCTGGTCGACTGCTGAGGGCCCCGACGCATAGATAGGGGTGCAGTTGCGTTCGGTCGAGGAGCAGCAGGCACGAGTCGCGGCTGCGGCGGTGGCGCCGCGGCCGGTGCGGGTGGCGATAGCCGAGGCGCAGGGGTTGATGTGCGCCGAGGAAGTGGTCACGGAGCGTCCGCTGCCCGGATTCGATCAGGCCGCGATCGACGGGTACGCGGTCCGCAGCGTCGATGTGCTCGGCGTCGGCGAGGCCCGCGACGCGGCAGACGGGGAAGAGGCGTCCGACGGCGAAGTCAGCCTGCCGGTGATGGGACTGATCGAGGCCGGTGCCCGCACCCCCAGCAGACTGCAGCCGCGGCAGGCCGCGCGCGTGCAGACCGGCGCTCCGATGCCGACGCTCGCCGACGCGGTGCTCCCGCTGCGCTGGACCGACGGCGGCGATGCGCGGGTGAGGGTGCTGCGCGGCGTGCGGTCGGGCGCCTATGTCCGGCGCACGGGTGACGACGTCCAACCCGGCGACGTCGCGGTGCGATCAGGCACGATCATCGGACCGGCGCAGGTCGGACTGCTGGCCGCGGTAGGCAGGGAGCGGGTGCTGGTGCATCCGCGGCCGCGGTTGTCGGTCATGTGCGTGGGCGGTGAACTCGTCGACATCTCCCGCACTCCCGGCAACGGACAGGTCTACGACGTGAACTCCTACGCGCTGGCCGCCGCGGGGCGCGACGCCGGTGCCGAGGTGAACAGGGTCGGCATCGTCGACACAGATCCCAAGCGGCTGCGTGAAGTCGTCGAGGGTCAGCTCAACCGCGCCGAGGTGGTCGTCATCGCCGGGGCGGTCGGCGGGGCGGCAGCCGAAGGGGTCCGTTCGGTGCTCGCCGAGCTCGGGGAGATGGAGGTGACCCGAATCGCCATGCACCCAGGCTCGGTGCAGGGGTTCGGCCAACTGGGGCGCGAGGGCGTTCCGGTCTTCCTGTTGCCCGCCAACCCGGTCAGCGCCCTGGTGGTGTTCGAGGTCATGGTGCGTCCGCTGATCCGGCTGTCGCTGGGCAAGCGGCATGCGCACCGCCGCATCGTGGCGGCCCGCACGTTGTCGCCGATCGAATCGGTCGCAGGCCGAACGGGATATCTGCGCGGTCAACTCATGCGGGATCAGGACACCGGTGAATACCTCGTCCAAGCACTCGGGGGAGCGCCAGGCGCATCGCACCTGCTGGCCACGCTGGCCGAGGCGAACTGTCTGGTCATCGTGCCCACCGAAGCCGAATCGGTTCGCACCGGCGAGATCGTCGACGTCGCATTCCTGGCACAACGGGGCTGAACCGCGCGGGTGTCGACGTGAACCTGTGGCGCTCGAGTTCGGTACATCCGGGTTGGCCGATGTCTGCGGGGCCGCTGCGTGTGCCCGCCGGCGTGGTACGGCTGCGTCCGGTGCGGCTGCGAGACGGTGCGCAGTGGAGCCGCATCCGGCTGGCCGACCGCGCCCACCTGGAGCCGTGGGAACCGGCCGCCGGTGTGGACTGGGAGACACGACACGCGATCACGGCGTGGCCCTCGGTGTGTTCCGGGTTGCGGTCCGAGGCGCGCAAGGGCCGGATGGTGCCCTTCGTGATCGAGTTGGACGACCAGTTCTGCGGGCAGCTCACGATCGGCAACGTCACGCACGGGGCCCTGCGCTCGGCCTGGATCGGGTACTGGGTGGCCAAGGCGGTGAACGGGGGCGGGGTCGCGACCGCGGCCCTGGCGCTGGGGGTCGACCACTGTTTCGGACCGGTCGGACTGCACCGGGTCGAGGCGACCGTGCGCCCGGAAAACGCCCCCAGCCGGGCGGTTTTGGCGAAGGTCGGCTTTCGGGAGGAAGGGCTGCTGCGCCGGTATCTCGATGTCGACGGTGCCTGGCGCGATCACCTGCTGGTGGCCATCACGATCGAAGAGGTCGCCGGATCGGCGGCCGCCACGCTGGTGCGGCAGGGACGTGCCGAGTGGACGTAGCCGCGTGATTTCGCGAGACGTACAACAGGGTCGCGAACCGCGACGAAGCACCACCCTGGTGTACGTCTCGCGAAAGCCGAACGCTCTGAGCTGTTACCAATGTGACACTTGTGACTGTTGGTGCTTGTCTTGTGTGAATTACAGGTGTGTAATTGCTTCGGCGCGCCGCCCACGGATGCGCAGGTCACAGACCTAGCCTTTAGGGGAAAGGAGCAGGCGACATGCCAAGCATCCCCCAATCTCTTCTGTGGATATCTCTCGTCGTTCTCTGGCTCTTCGTGCTCGTGCCGATGCTGATCAGCAAGCGCGACACCGTGCGCCGTACCAGTGACGTGGCGCTGGCGACGCGCGTGCTCAACAGTGGTCGAAACGCGCGGCTGCTGAAACGGCGCGGTCCGGCAGCCGGCCATGCCAGCGATCCCGACTGGCGCCCGTCCGAAGAAGACCTCGACGAGGAGATCGAACCGGAACCCGTCAGCCGAGCGGTGGTGCGCGCCGCCGCGGTCACCGTCGAGGAGAAGTCCGAGCCCGACTACCTCGACGTCGATGTCATCGGCGAAGACTCCGGCGCCTTGCCCGTCGGGGTGTCAGACCGTCAAGATGCCGAAAAAGAAGAGCTCACACTGCAATTCGACGAGCCGGCGGGCGAGACCGACGCGGTCGCCGAGGAGGAGGAAGCTGAGCCGGAGGACCTTGACTCGGACGACGAGTACGAGACCGTCGACGATTCATCCGGGCTGGAAGCGCCCTCCGATGCCGACCTGCAGCTGGCCGACTCGCTGTCCGAGGCGCGCCGGCGCAGGCATGAGTCCAAGACCGCGGCCGCGGTGAGCGAGCGCAAGTATCGGTTCCGCAAGCGGATGCTGACGGCGCTGGGTGTGCTGTTGGTGGCGTCGGCAGCCGCGGCGTTCACGCTGAGCCCGTCGTTGTGGTGGCTGTGTGGGGCGGTCAGCGGTTTCACCGTGCTGTACCTGGGCTACCTGCGGCGGCAGACCCGGATCGAGGAGCGGCTGCGTCGCAGGCGTGCGCAGCGCATTGCCCGCTCGCGGCTGGGCGTCGAGAACACCGATGACCGCGAGTTCGACGTGGTGCCGGCCCGCTTACGACGGCCGGGTTCGGTGGTGCTGGAGATCGACGACGAAGATCCGATCTTCGAGCATCTGGACTACGCGCCGTTCGCGCGGCACTTCGACCTGCCGCGGGCCGCGGGCCAGTAAGCCCGTCGATTTTCGGCGGCCATCCGATGGCTGGTAGCCTGCTACCGGTATCAGGGGCTATGGCGCAGTTGGTAGCGCGACTCGTTCGCATCGAGTAGGTCAGGGGTTCGATTCCCCTTAGCTCCACAGAGTTTGATCCGGCCCGCGGCTGGCTCTCCGTCCCGCGAAGGTGGCTGCGCGACGGACACCAGGGCGTAGAAGCGAATTCGACGGCGATAGCGCCCTGAATCGCCGTTTACTATCTCGCCAACCGGGGCACAAATCGCGGCAGTGGGCGGCGATCGGTGAGGGTTGCGCCGGTGTCGCCCGCGAGGCGGTCAGCGGGGTCAACCTCTTTGTTGAGCAGACAGCTCTGCCTCGCTGCACCGTCGCCCTCACGAGGCTCGGCTACTTGCTCGCGGTCGTCGCGAGCCCACCGTCGACGGGAATGATCGCGCCGGTGAGGAACGCACCCGCCCGGCTGGCGAGAAAGACCGCGATGCCGGCCATGTCGTCGTCGCGCCCGATCCGGCGCAGCGGCGCCGACGCCGCGATCTGGTCGCCGAACGCGTCGAGCGTCGCGGCCATCATCTTCGACGGGAATGCCCCTGGTGCAACGGCATTGACGGTGATGTGCTGCGGCCCCAGCTCGCGGGCGAGCACACGGGTGAGATGATGCACCGCTGCCTTGCTACTGCTGTAGGAGTACGTCGGCATCTCGGGGACCCGGATGCCGTCGACGCTGCCGAGGTTGATGACTCGGGCGGGATCGTCTGCGGTGCCGGCAGCGCGAAGTGCGGGCAGCAGCGCCTGAACGAGCCAGAACGGCGACTTGACGTTGACGTTGAGGATCTTGTCCCACGCGGAATCGGGAAAACTCTGTAGCGGCTCACCCCACGTGGCGCCCGCGTTGTTGACGAGGATGTGCAGCGGCTCGCCGCCGCCGGTCACCTCCTCGGCCAGCCGGATGCACTCGTCGTGTCGCGAGAGGTCGGCGGGAATGGCGCGCACATCGCCGAACTGGGACAGATCGGCTTGCGCGCGTTCGCATGCATCGGCCTTTCGTGAGCTGATCACCACGCTGGCGCCGGCCTGCAGCAGCCCACGGCTCATCATCACCCCGATGCCGCTCGTGCCACCGGTCACGATGGCGCGCTTGCCGGTGAGGTCGAAAAGTTCTGTGTGCGTGCTGAACTGACCGTCACTCATCGGCAAGTGCCTCCATCGTCGCCGTGGCGGCACGCGAGGCCGCCCCGCTAGAGACTAGAAGATGAGCCCGGATGCCTTGCTGGTGGCCGCGGCGAACCGGTTCTGGACGTCCTCCCAATTGACCACGTTCCAGAATGCCTTGACGTAATCGGCCTTCACATTCTTGTACTGCAGGTAGTACGCGTGCTCCCACATATCGACCTGCAGTAGGGGGATGATGCCCAGCGGAACGTTGGCCTGCTGGTCGTAGAGCTGGAAGGTGAGCAGCCGCTGCCCGAGGCTGTCATAGCCGAGTACACCCCAGCCCGAACCCTGCAAGCCGTTGGCGGCGGCGGCGAACTGCGCCTGGAACTTGTCGAACGACCCGAACTGGTCGTCGATTGCGGCGGCCAGCTCTCCGGTCGGCTTGTCACCGCCGTTCGGTGAGAGGTTCTTCCACCAGATCGTGTGATTGACGTGCCCACCGAGGTGGAACGCAAGATTCTTCTCGTTGAGGAAGATCGCGGCGTGGTCGCCGTTGGCGCGGGCCTCTTCGAGTTTGGCGACCGCGTCGTTGACGCCCTTGACATAGGTGGCGTGGTGCTTGCTGTGGTGGATCTCGTTGATCTGGCCCGAGATGTGCGGCTCCAGGGCGCCGTAGTCGTAGTCGAGGTCAGGCAGTGTGTACTCGGCCATGAACATCCTTTCTGAAGGGGGTCGACGCTGTGTACCCGCGCTGGGCCGGATTTCACAGTGGCTTCGGCTCACGCAGAAGGGCCTCCGCGCAGCCTATGCGCGAGACCAATACCTGTCTAGGTGTTCAGATGTTGTGCTAATTTGAGGTTGCGGGCGGCCGCGGAGTACATCGATGCAGCACATCATGTAGCGACTTGTCTTCCGACGGGTAGCGGAGCGCCGTGGCCGACCCGCGCCAACATCCACGGTTTGCTGATCGCTCGATTCGGTGATTGCCGCCCGATCGCCCGGAGCTGGTGCTCCTGCGCTTCTTGCTCGCGGCGACAAGCAGCCCGTAGCCTCGTGAGGTGGCCGGCCTGACCGGCGTTCGCGCCGACGAACTCACTGCGCTGGAGGTTTTCGGTGGCTATCGGGCCGAGGATCTCGTACCGCTCGCGGCCCAGCTGACGCCTCTGAACGCGGCCTCCGGGCAGGTGCTCATGCATCAGGGCGAACTCGCGCTGTCCTTCCTGTTGATCGGCTCCGGCGCGGCCGAGGTCACGCATATCGGAGACGACGGACACGACACCGTCGCGAGGCTGACGCCCGGAATGATCGTCGGCGAGATCGCATTGCTGCGCGACACGACCCGCACAGCGACGGTGATCGCCTCCGCACCGGTGCGCGGTTGGGTCGGGGGACGCGAGGCGTTCGCGACCCTGCTCGAGATTCCGGGCATGCTCGACCGGCTGCTGAGCACCGCCCGACAGCGCCTCGCCGCGTACGTCAGTCCGGTTCCGGTCCGGATGCGTGACGGAACGGAGTTGTTCTTGCGGCCGGTGCTGCCGGGCGACAGCGAACGGACATCCACGGGTCCCGCCGAATTCTCCAGCGAGACGCTGTACCGGCGTTTCCAATCGGTGCTCGTTCCGAGCAAGTCGTTGATGCGGTACCTGTTCGAGGTCGATTACGAACACCACTTCGTCTGGGTGATGACCGACGGACCGGATGGCCCCGTGGTCGCGGATGCGCGTCTCGTTCGCGACGAGGCGGATCCTGCCGTCGCCGAGCTCGCGTTCATCGTCGCCGACGCCTACCAGAACAAGGGCATCGGATCGTTCCTCATGGGGGCGCTCGCAATCACCGCGAAATATCTTGGGGTCCAACGCTTTACCGCACGAGTGCTCACCGACAACTACTCGATGCGCACCATCCTCACCCGTCACGGCGCACACTGGCAGCGAGACGACCCCGGGGTGGTCACCACGACCATCGACGTGCCTCGCCCGACCGATCCGCCGTTCTCGGCGGAACTGACCAAGCAGATCCGCGATATGGCCACGCAGGTCGTGCGGGCGGTCGGCTGATGCGGGTACCGCTGTCCAAGGACACCAGGCTGTGCATCTCGCTGGCGGGACGGCCGAGCAACATCGGCACCCGGTTCCACAACTACCTCTACGATCTGCTCGGCCTCGACTTCATCTACAAGGCTTTCACCACAACGGATATCGCCGCGGCGATCGGAGGGGTGCGGGCGCTGGGCATCCGCGGTTGTTCGGTGTCGATGCCGTTCAAGCACGACGTGCTGGCGCTGGTCGATGAGATCGAGCAGTCGGCCCGCTCCATTCGCGCCGTTAACACCATCGTCAACGACGACGGTCGGCTCACCGCGTCGAACACCGATTACCTTGCGGTGCAGGCTCTTATCGCCGAACACGGGTTGCAACCGTCGCAGTCCGTTCTCGTATACGGCAGCGGTGGGATGGCCAGTGCGGTCGCGGCCGCGTTCTGCGACGCCGGTTTCGAGCGTGGCACCATCGTGGCCCGCAATCCCGAGACCGGACGTTCGCTGGCCGACAGGCTCGGCTACGACTACCTCTCCGAGGTCGGTGCGCACACTGCGGACGTACTGGTCAACGTCACCCCTGTGGGGATGGCCGGCGGGCACGAGGCCCGCGGAATGGCCTTCGGTAAAGAAGCCATCGCCAACGCGCACACCGTCTTCGATGCGGTCGCGATGCCATCCGAGACCCCGCTCATCAAGGCTTCGCGCGAGGAAGGCGTCGGCGTGATCACCGGCGCTGAGGTGATCGCACTGCAGGCCGCCGAGCAGTTCGAGCGCTACACCGGGGTTCGGCCGACGGATGAACAGGTCATGGCCGCGTCGGCGGTCTCGCGCGCCTGAGTCAGGGCGTGATCTTGGTTTGTTCGTCGATGACGGACGTCGCCTCCATCAAAGCCGTCATCTGATCCTCGCGACCGTCGGCGTTGAGTTGCAGGACATACAGCCCGTCTTGTCCGGGGATCACGACGGTCTTCTGCGCAATCGCCCGTAGGACACCGTCTTTGGTGTACGTGCCGCCGATCTGCACCGCTTTGAAATCGGAGAGGGTGGACGGCGAACCCTCCTGTGCGCCATCGTATCCCGGCAGGTTCTTGATCTCATTGGGAGCGAATTCGAGAATCTTCGGCGGGTCGACGTTGCCGGTCAGCTTCGATACCAGCGCGATGATGGTCGGGGGGTCCTCGGCCATCGCGGGGTCATCGGAAACGATTGCACCGTAGGCCCATTCCGGTGTGCGCGGCCCGGCATCGCTCCAGCCGGGTGGGAACGGCAGGTCGATGGTCGGTGATCCGGGGTCGCCGCGCTTGATTGGGGTCTCCGTGATGTCGTTCTCGCGGATGTAGTCGACGATCGTGTAGTTGGCGCCTTGCGCTCCGATTTCTGTTGGAGGTATGGAGCGTCTAGTCGACGGGGTCGATGCCGGCGCCGAAAATGGCGGTCTTGTTGTCGATGTGGTGGCTTCGGCCGAAGGAGATGGGACGGAGACCTGCGGCGATTGCGTTTTCAACGTCACCACTCCTACGGCAGCGAGGGCGACTGCCGCAATGCCGGCGGCTAAGACGAGAAAAACTGGACGTCGCCACAGGGCACGGGAATGCGACTCCGACGTGAGCGCGCGACCGGGGGGTGCTTGTTTGCGTCTTGCCGTTGGCCGATGTTGGGTCGCCGCCGAGTTACTAACGGGCGGCGCCATTTGCGTAGCGTTTGGGTCAGCGAGGGTTGCCTGGACCGCGCGCAGGGCTTCGAGCGGCACTTTGATCGCACTTTTCGCGTCCCGTGCCAACTCGGACGTCGACGCATACCGCTCATTAGGGTCTTTAGCCATGCCTTTGGCGATGACCGCGTCCAGGGACGGCGGAAGATGGCGAGTAGTCGAAGGCCGAGGCGGAGGCGTATAGAGGTGTGCAGCAAGCTGCTGTTCAAGGCTGTTGCCGGGAAATGGACGCTTCCCAGTGACGCATTCATATAGCACGCACGCCAATGAATAAATGTCGGACCGGGCATCTATGCGGCCACCGCTGAACCGCTCCGGGGCCATATAGTGCAAAGTTCCGATCACTCCGCCGGTGTTGGTGATCGCTGTCTGCTCGGCGCCACGGGCGATGCCGAAGTCGATGAGGTACGCGAAGTCGTCCTCGTCGAGCAAGATGTTCGAAGGCTTGACGTCGCGATGTACCAACCCACTGTTGTGCGCAGAGCGTAACGCCGCTGCCACTTGCGCCACGATGTCCACTGCTCGTTCGGGATCAAGCGGGCCATCGGCGAGCGCCTCCTCGAGATCGCGGCCGTCAACGAACCGCATGTCGACGTAAAGCCGCCCGTCTATTTCTCCGTAGTTGTGGATTGGGATAACATGCGGGTTATTTAGCTGCGCTACAGTCTCTGCCTCTCGGCGAAACCGTTGTGCAAATGTCGTGTCGTGGACGAGGTGTGGCGGTAGTAGCTTGATGGCGACGATGCGGTTGGTCGCGGTGTCGTACGCGCGCCATACCTCGCCCATGCCCCCCCGGCCGAGCAATTTCTCGAGGCGATAACGCCCGAACGGCTTCCCCTCCATCAGGTCACCATAGGCAGTGAGCCGCTGCGGTGACCAAAAGGACGCACAGCAGTCGTGAACATGGTGATGCCTCTGAAGTACATGCTGCCCCTCCGGTAATCCATGGAATTCGTGCGCGAGTCTTGCTTGAGGAGTCGCCTAGCCTCTCGAACCAGTAATGGACCGGTCGATTCTCTGTCCCCTAACCGCGCGTGACAGTCGCCCACATCCAACTCAACGCATCAAACTGGTCGCGACGCAACCAAACCGAGCCGGTTTGACGGGGGATAAGGTCGTCTGATCGCCGCTTCGCGCACCAGTTCAGCGGCGATGTCGCCGCTGAATGAGGTCGCGACTACTCTAGTTGCCCAGGAGCTCCGGAAGGTTTGCCAATGCCTGACGGCGCAGGTCCGCAGGCCTTGCCCGCGCCCAACTCCCCACCGGCGGAATAATGAGAGCTCCGCTACGGGTTCGGGACTGCACGAAGGTGCTGTGTTTCTCGCAATCCGTCGTTTCGCCTCGGTCATGCTGGAAATTCGTGCGAAAACTTTGCTACGGCGCTTCGGCATGGTTAGCTGGCACGAGGTTTCCGCGTGGTAGCGGCAAGGGGTGAGAGGGAGACGCGATGCGGGGGCAGAGTGTTCGACTGAAGACGACATTGCGTTCGCTGGGGGCGATGGCCCTGGCGGTGTTCGCAGCGATCGCGGTGGCCGTGGCGTGGACGACCGCAACCGCGGTCCAGCTGGCGGCGAGCGCGTTGATCATGGGCGGGACCGAACATCCCTTGACCTCCCCGCCGGATGACCCCGCGTACATCTCCGAGTACTTGAGCAACGCCGTCAACCGATTCATCAACCCCGCTGCGGGAGCGCCCACCGATGCCGACGGCGGGCCCATCGACGACATCGACAACAACGTCTATGCGGTCGTCTATCCGGCCGCGTTCTTCCCGGTGTTCGGCAACAAGACCTTCGATGCTTCGGTCGGGGAAGGCGTGATGAGTCTCGAGGGGTGCGTTCGCGGGAACTCGGACTGCGTCTACAACGCCGACGCCAGTTACGACGTGGAGAACCCGCCGGGGCCCAAACCCGGCGCCCCGTCCGCGTATGAGGACTACGTCATCTTCGGCTACTCGCAGAGCGCCGTGGTGGCTTCGCTGGTCAAAAGGGAACTGATTGCTGACCCGAGATTGCCGGACAATGTCGGAGACCCCGCTCCCGAAACGTCGTTCTTCCTGCTGGCCAATCCGATGCGCCCCAACGGCGGCATCCTGGCGCGCGGCCCCGAAGGCCTCACGATCCCGATCATCGGCATCACGTTCTACGGCGCGACCCCGACGAACTCATGCGAGGCTGGTGGGGAGTGCATGCCGACCGTCGACGCCGCAGCACAGTACGACCTCCTGGGAGGCGACGCACCGGCCAGCCTCACCAACGTGCTGGCCATCGCCAACTCACTGGCGGCCTACTACTACCTGCACGGCGATCTGCAGAACGAGAACTTCGGCGAAGCCGTTTACCAAGGCTCGTACGGCGACACCGATTACTACCTCTACCCCGCCGAACGCCTGCCGATCCTGATGCCGTTCCAAGCATTCGTGCCCTCGCCGATCCTGACGGCGCTGGATGCACCGCTGCGGGTGTTGATCGAGGGGGCCTATGCCCGCGACGTCAACCCGGGTGTCGCGACAAAGGTGGGTCTGCTTCCGTTCAGGAACCCGATCCGCACCGCGATCAACCTCGTGAGATCCATTCCGACCGGCCTCGACGACGGGATCGAGGAGATCACCGGCGACCGTCCGCTTGGCACCGAGGAGACCACCAGCCCCTTCGGCGTCGGTGGACCCGAATTGCCCGATCCACCAGAGGACACCGCTGCGAGGACTATGTCGTGGGCACGCTCGGGAAATGCCGACCAGGACAAGGGGAACGTCGTCGAGGATCTGCCGCCGGTAAGTGAACTAGCGTCCTCCGGAGGCCGGACCGAACAGGATTCGTTGGGAGAGCAGCCTGTTCAGGTCATCGCCAACCCGACACCGCCCGGCGAAGCAAGCACGAAGCAACCCGAGGAAGTGGTGGTCGAGGAGGGCATCGACGCTACGGGCGCCGAGAAGGCCGGCAACGGTGCCCTCAGCGGCAAGGCGCCAAGGGTCGGCCTCAAGCCCGCGCTTCCCAAGTTGCCCAAGCTGGATGTCCCGAAGTTGCCGAAGATGCGCGGACCAATCGGCTTCGACTCTCCGGTGCGGCTGGGCCCGTCACCCGCGAACCGGCCGGATCGGACGGGAACCGGTGCAACTCAGACGGATTCGGATCCCGGTGACCGGCCTGCCGGCGGTGAGTCCGACGGCCGGGGTGCCGCCGCCTGACGGAATCAGCGGGAGCAGTTGAGCGAGACGGTGATCGACCTGCTCACCACGACCGTGATGAACTCCCGGTCCTCACCCTTGCCGACCGCGAACGTCTGGGTGACCTCCTGTGGGTTGCGCACGCTGGTGACGATGCACTCGTTGATCGGGGCGCTGCCGACCCGGTCGATGACGACGTCGTAGCCCTGGTCCTCGAGCTCGGCGATCGTCCGCGGCGCGTCACCCGGTTGCACCGGTTGTGCGGCGGCGATCCCCGCGGGCACCACAATGGCGCCCGCCACCGCTGCTGTTGCTGCCACACTTCGAAGAGCACGCATGACAGCCTCCATTCATGAGGGTCGATGTCACTACCTGTTGATCGCCGACGGGTCGTCGATCGTTGCATCGTCACGGCCGCTGCCACGGTCCTGACGGTCTGCGTCGGGGCATGCGGAAACGATTCCGGCTCGTCGCCGGCCGATGAGTCGTCATCCGAGAATCCCCCGCAGGTCAACCCGGCCAGAATCGATCGGGCGCGCGCTGTCCTGCCCGCCGGCTACGAGGTGACCGACCTCGTCGCCCCCGTCGGCCCGGTCACTACGTGGGGATACGGTCCGCAGTGGACCACCGAACCCGAGCGCTGTGCGGCGCTGGCCGACCCCGCCGCGGATGCGACTCGCACCGACGGCTGGTCGGCGTCGGGACCCGGCGGCATCGTGTACGCCGTCGTCGCAGCCACGCCGGGGGATCTCGACCCGACCGTGGTCGACGAGTGCGGGCGCTGGACCATTTCGGGCGGACGCACCACGGGGACCGTCACGCTCGAACCCGCCCCGCCCATCGACGCGGCATCGACCATCGCGATGGTGACGTCGAGCAGAACCGTCGTCGAAGGTGGCACCGAAACGCTGTCGCACGCCGAGACCGTCACGGCCTACCTGGGTGACCATGTCGCCTTCGTCGCCGTCGTCACCGACCCCGGTTCGCCCGGTCCCCAACTCGGTTCGGATTTCACCGCCCATCTGATGACCGAAACGGTGTCCGCGCTACGGGGCTGAGCCGTCGTTGGCCGGTACATTGTGCGGCGATGTCGAACAGGGCCTTGGTCGCGGTGGTGTGCGTCGCTGCATTGACCGCGTGCGCGACCGGACAACCGGACGACGACCTGTCGGCTGCCGACATCGGGCGTGTCAAGGATGTGCGGGCGAGCTTCGGGCCCGACTTCAAGGTGACCGACGTCGGCCCGACCGGTATCGACCCGAGATTGCTCGCGCGCCAGGAACTGCCCACGGGTGTGAAGTTCGAGCCACCCGACTGTGCGTCGTTCGCCAATCAGCAGATGGTCCCGGCGGGCGCCAAGGGCAACATGGCGGCGACGACGGCCGAGGGCGAGGGCAACCGGTTCATCACGATCGCCGTCGAAACGTCGGAAAGCGCGTCGGTCAACGCGCCCGCCGAAAACTGCCGCAAGGTCGGGTTCGCGGGCGGTGCGATGCGCGGGCTGGTCGAGGTCGTCGAGGCACCGCAGATCGAGGGTGCGCAGACGCTGGGAACTCACCGCGTGGTCCAGACGACGGTGGACGGTAAGCCCCGCACCGGCGAGCTCTACAACTATCTCGCCAGCTTCGGCCCTTTCCTGGTGATCGTCACCGCGAACCCGTTGGTGCTGCCCGACAAGCCGGTGGCGAAGGTCGACACGCAACGCGCCCGCGACCTGCTGGTCGCGGCGGTGAACGCGGTCAGGGCTTAGCGCACGTCGTGCGGACGGAACTGGATGCTGATCCGAACGCCCACAGGACGCGCCGTCTTGGGGATGGCGTGCTCCCACGTGCGCTGACACGACCCGCCCATCACGAGCAGGTCGCCGTGCGCGTGCTGCAGGCGTAGCGACTTGCCGCCCCCGCGAGGCCGCAGCGCGAACGTCCTGGTCGCGCCGAGCCCGATGATCGCGACCATGGTGTCTTCGGTGCTGCTACGCCCGACGGTGTCCCCGTGCCAGGCGACGCTGTCGTTGCCGTCGCGGTACAGGCACAGCCCCGCCGTGGTGAACGGTTCGCCGAGTTCACCGGCGTAGGCGTCGTTGAGGCGACGGCGAAGTTGCTTGAGGCGCGGATGTGGAGGCGGGTCGTCGACCAGGTTGTGGAAGCTGACCAGGCGGGGGACGTCGACGACGCGGTCGTACATCGGTCGGCGCTCCGCACGCCAGGGGATGACCTCGGACAGCTCTGTGAACAGCGAGTCGGCATCGTCCAACCACCCGGATCGAAAGTCGATCCAGGCCCCGTTGCCGAGGTGGCGGCGTTCGGCGTGCTCGAACAGCGAGCTCTGCAGCGCCAGCTCCATGGCCGCGATTCTATCGCACAGACGTTCGATGCGTCAGAGCCGTGCTGCGCCGGGTCCGTGTTCGGCGAGCACGTCCCCGGGGTTGGTCAGTGCGCATGTCTTCAGGCTCAGGCAGCCGCAGCCGATGCAGCCGGTCAGATTGTCACGCAGCCGTTGCAGGTGCAGGATGCGGTCGTCGAGGTCTTGGCGCCAGCCCGCCGACAACCTCGCCCAGTCCTTACTCGTCGGCACCCTGTCCGTGGGCAGGGTGGCCAGCGCTTCTCGTATGCGGGACAAGGGGATTCCGAGCCGCTGTGACATCCGGATGAAGGCGACGCGGCGCAACGTCTCACGCGCATAGCGACGCTGGTTGCCTGACGTGCGTCTGCTGTGGATGAGGCCTTCGCGTTCGTAGAAGTGCAGCGCCGAAACAGCGACACCGCTGCGAGCGGACATCTCGCCGGGAGTCAGCTCGGAAATCAACTCCATAACATCAACCATAGTTGAGGTGGGGTTGCGGGTTACGGTGCTAGATGTGACGTTGGGCTGCGACTCCGAGGTGGGTCGGCTGACGGCGGTCATCCTGCATCGGCCCGGCGCCGAGTTGCAGCGCTTGACGCCGCGCAACAGCGACGCGCTGCTGTTCGACGGACTGCCGTGGGTGGCCAGGGCGGAGGCCGAACACGACGCGTTCGCCGCGTTGTTGGTCGACCGGGGTGTCGAGGTGATGCTGCTTGCCGATCTGCTGACCGAGGCGCTGTCCCACAGCGGCGCGGCGCGGATGCACGGGATCGCGGCGGCCGTCGATCCGCGGCGGCTGGGTCTGCCTCTGGCGCAGGAACTTTCGGCGTACCTCCGCTCGCTGGAGCCCGCGCCGCTGGCACACGTGCTGATGGCGGGTATGACGTTCAACGAGTTGCCGCTCTCGGGTGCGGAGCTGTCGTTGGTGCGGCGGATGCATCACGGAGGCGACTTCGTCATCGATCCGCTTCCGAATCTGTTGTTCACTCGCGACTCGTCGTTCTGGATCGGTCCGCGGGTGGCGATCACGTCGCTGGCGCTGCCGGCGCGGGTGCGCGAAACCTCGCTGACCGACGTGATTTACGCGCATCACCCGCGATTCCTCGGCGTGCGGCGGGCCTATGAATCGCGGTCGGCGCCCGTCGAGGGAGGTGACGTGCTGCTGCTCGCGCCGGGTGTCGTGGCAGTGGGGGTGGGGGAGAGGACCACGCCGGCGGGTGCAGAAGCGTTGGCGCGCAGCTTGTTCGACGACGATCTGGCCCACACCGTGCTCGCTGTGCCGATCGCGCAGTCGCGAGCGCAGATGCACCTCGACACGGTGTGCACGATGGTCGACGTCGACGCGGTCGTAATGTATCCGCCGGTGGTGGACTCGTTGTCGGCGTTCACGATTCATCGTGACGGCAACGGCGGAGTGCGCATCGACGACGAGGTACCGTTCGTCGACGCCGCCGCGACGGCGATGGGTATCGACCGGTTGCGGGTCATCGCCACGGGGTTGGATCCGGTGACGGCCGAGCGTGAACAGTGGGACGACGGCAACAACACGCTCGCCCTCGCGCCAGGTGTGGTGGTCGCCTACGAGCGCAACGTCGAAACCAATGCGCGGTTGGCGGATGCGGGCATCGAGGTGTTGCCGATCCAGGCGTCTGAATTGGGCACCGGCCGCGGCGGACCACGGTGTATGTCATGCCCGGCCGGCCGCGACCCCCTGTAGCGCCGCGGTCAACGCTGGGGCCGGGTACTTCGCGAGACGTACACCAGGGTCGCTGAATCGGCGCGATCACGACCCTGGTGTACGTTTCGCGAGCGGAAACCACCCGCGACGCTCGGCGGCCTCCCGCAGTCTGTGCAAAATGAGCCCGCGGCTGTGCTCCTTGACCACGTGAATGTCCAACCAACCGAGACACTCCACGAGCGCGTTGCGGTCGATGTCGTGAACGAATCGGCGCCGCTCCGTCTGATGCTGTTCACCGTCGTAATCCAAAGCGATCATCGGTTCGTCCCAACCCATGTCGAGGATCGCCTCAGCGACGCCGTCGCTGACGCCGATCTGAGTACGCGGCCGCGGATACCCTGCGTCGACGACAAGAAGTCGCAACCACGTCTCTTTGGGCGACTGAGCACCGCCGTCCATCAGGTCCAGTGCGATGCGGGCACGCTTCATCCCTCGCCAGCCGCGATACCGCTCGAGAAGCGGTGCTACGTCGTCAACGGTCAGGCCGGTCGCCGCTGCCAGTGCGTCGAGATGCCTGACCGCCACGTCGCGACTGAGGTGTCGAGCCAGGTCCAGCGCCGTGCGTGCTGGCGTCGTCACCGCAAGGTCGCCGATCGCACAGACCTCGTCCCAGTCGATCCGTTCATTTCGGATGACCACTCCACGCGTGGACGCTCCCGCGGGCCGATCATGTCGATCGGTGTGTCGGGGTTTACCCATTGGGCTCCGTGCAGTGAAGCCGCAGCACGCCCGGCCACGATGCCGCGACGATCTGTCCATAGCCAGGCAGCATGTGCGGCCAGTTCAACCGACGGTGACGCACCGCGGGGCACGTAGACGCGTGGCTTGACGCGCTTGTAACGCGAGCGCAACTGGCCTCGGGTCAGACCCCTGCCGAGGAGTTCGCCGCCGACGAATGCTTCTTCCATGCGACGGATGCTGGCCGGAAGCGCTGACAATTCTGTCCCCGATTCGCGAGGCGTACACCAAGGCTGTGGATAACTCGCTCACACGACCCTGGTGTACGTCTCGCGAAAGAACACCAGCGGCTAGCGCCAGCTGGGCAGCCAGATCTGCATGTTCCAGGTGTTCTGCGATATCGGGATGCCGGTCAGGATCGGGTACATCCACGCGAAGTTCGTCAACACCAGCGCGACATAACAACTCACCGCGATCAGCCCGAGCGTTCGGCGTTCGGAGTTCTGGTTCGGCTTGTGCAGGATGTCGCCGAGGATCATCGCGATCATCATCACCAGGAACGGCGCCATCGTCGCCGCGTAGAAGAAGTACATCTGGCGGTCGATGTCGGCGAACCACGGCAAAAAGCCCGCGCTGTAGCCCACCAACGCGACGGCATATCGCCAGTCGCGCTTGATGAATGCCCGCCACACAGCCCACCCCAGCACCGGCACCGCCAGAAACCACATCGCGGGCGTGCCGACCAGCATGACGGCCTTCACACACGACTGCGCCCCGCATCCGGGCACATCCTGGTTGTCGATCGCGTAGAGCACCGGGCGTAGCGACATCGGCCAGGTCCACGGCTTCGATTCCCACGGATGGTGGTTTCCGTCGGCGTTGGTCAATCCGGAATGGAACCGGTACGCGGCATACGTGTAATGCCACAACGAGCGCAACGCATCGGGAATCGGCAACACGCTGTCCGGGCCGATCGACTGCCCGACCTCGTGCCGGTTGATGGCCGTCTCCGAGGCGAACCACGGCGTGTACGACGCGAGGTACACACCGAACGGGATGAGCACCAGCGCGTACAGCGACGGGCCCAGGTCGCGGCGGAACGCGCCGAGCCACGGCCGCGGGACGCGGTACTGACGTCGCGCCAGGATGTCGAAGACCATCGTCATGACGCCGAAGAACGCGATGAAGTACACGCCCGACCACTTTGTGGCGCAGGCCAATCCGAGCAACACGCCCGCGCCGAAGCGCCACCACCGGACCCCGAGTCTCGGCCCCCACACCGTCTCGCCGATGCGGCCCTCCAACAAGGCGATATGCATGCGCTCGCGCACCTGGTCACGGTCGACGATCAGGCACCCGAACGCGGCCACGACGAACGTCATGAGGAATCCGTCGAGCAGCGCGGTCCGCGAAGCAACGAAGCTGACCCCGTCAGCGATCACCAACAGTCCGGCGATACCACCGACCAACGTCGAACGGCTGATGCGTCGGGTGATCCGCGCAACCAGGATCACGACGATCACCCCGCACACGGCGCCCGAGAACCGCCAACCCAGCCCGTTGTAGCCGAACAGCGCCTCACCGATCGCGATCAACTGCTTGCCCACCGGCGGGTGCACCACCAGGCCGTAGCCCGGGTTGTCCTCGACGCCGTGGTTGTGCAGCATCTGCCAGGCCTGCGGTGCGTAATGTTTCTCGTCGAAGACCGGTGTGCCGGCGTCGGTCGGCGATCCGAGATTGAGGAACCGCGTCACCGCGGCCAGCGCGGCGATGACGACGGTCATCACCCAGCCCTGCAGCCGGTCGACCGGGCCGAAGTCCGCCGCGGGCACCTGCGGCGCTGGGCTGATGACCGGGACCGCGCGCGGCGCTTTGGTGGCGGGGGCGGTCACGAGTGCGATCGTAGGCTGTCGGCATGAGCCCCGGACGACTGCTCATCGGCGCCACGCCGCTGGGCCAGCCCTCCGATGCCTCCGCGCGGCTGGTCAGCGCGCTGGGTAGCGCCGACGTCATCGCCGCCGAGGACACCCGCCGGGTCCGCACGCTGGCCCAGTCCCTCGAAGTGAGGCTGACCGCGAAGGTGGTCAGCCTCTACGACCAGAACGAGGCGTCGCGGATCGCGGGCCTGCTCGACGGGATCCGGACGGGCGCGACGGTGCTGCTGGTGAGCGACGCCGGTATGCCGTTGATCAGCGACCCCGGTTATCGCCTGGTGACGGCGTGTATCGATGCCGGGCTCCCAGTCGCCTGCCTGCCCGGGCCGTCGGCGGTGACGACGGCTCTGGCGGTCTCGGGGCTACCGGCCGAGCGGTTCTGCTTCGAGGGATTCGCGCCTCGCAAGCAGGCCGCGCGCAGGACGTGGCTCTCGACGTTGGCGACCGAGCAGCGGACCTGTGTGTTCTTCGAGTCGCCCCGCCGGCTGGCGGCCATGCTCGCCGACGCGGTCGACGTGCTCGGACCCGACCGCCGCGCGGTGGTATGCCGGGAGCTGACCAAGACGCACGAGGAGATCGTCCGCGGCCGGCTCGACGAGCTGGCCGACTGGGCCGCCGACGGGGTGCTCGGCGAGATCACCGTCGTGCTGGCAGGCGCCGTCCCGAAAGCCGACCTCGAAACACTGGTGGCCGCGGTCCAACGGTTGGTCGACGGCGGTGCGCGGGTCAAGGACGCGTGCGCCGAGGTGGTCGCGGCGAATCCGGGCTCGCCGTCTCGGCGTGAGCTCTACGATGCGGTTCTGCGTTCCCGGCAGTGAGGGGGTCCGGCCATGGCACTGCCCGCACTCGTGCTGGTTCACGGCGGCGGACTGGCCGCAGACTCGTGGGACCTGACAATCGACGAGATTCATCGCCGAGAGCCGGAGCTGACCGTGGTCGCGGTCGACCTGCCCGGTCGTCGTGGGAAACAGGGGGACTTGCACACGCTCACCATCGCCGACTTCGTCGATTCGGTGGTCCGTGACATCGAAGATGCTGGTTGCAGCGAAGTCGTCATTGCCGGCCATTCCATGGCCGGACTCACCGTTCCAGGCGTCGTCACCAAACTCGGATCGTCCCGCGTGCGCGAGATGATTTTCGTGGCGGCGTTCGTTCCACCCGAAGGGAAAGCCCTGGCGGACACCATCACCGGTTTGTTCGCACGTATCGCTCGACGTCGTGCGAAGCGCTCCATTATCGCGGTGACGCCCGCCTGGATGGTCAGGATCGGTTTCCTCAACGGAACCGCTGCCGCTCAACGCCGGTTCATGGCCGATCGGCTGTATCCGGAGTCACCCCACATCCTCGCCGAAAAAGTTTCGCGTCAGGGGATGACGGACGACATACCGCGAACCTGGATCATGACCCGACGAGATCGGGCGTTGTCGTGCGAGTTCCAACGCAAGGCCATCGAGGCGATCGGTGGCGTCCAGACCATCGTCGAGATGGAGACCTGTCATATGGCGATGGTCAGTGAGCCGGCACGGCTGGCGGAGATACTCGTCGAACGATGTCGCCAGTACCAATGATCGGTGCCGCCTTGTGCAGGCACTCTTCCCACTCGCGATCCGGATCCGAGTCGGCGGTGATACCGCCGCCGACGCCGAGGACCGCGTTGCCCGACGCGTCGAATTCCACCGTCCGGATCGCCACGTTGAGTTCGCACCCCGCCACTGGAGAAGCCAAACCAGCTGTGCCACAGTAGATTCCGCGCCTGGCCGGTTCCCAGTCTTCGAGCAGGTGGCGTGCCCGGGTCTTCGGTGTCCCCGTCACCGACGCCGGTGGGAACGTCGCATCGAGCACCGTCGACATCGGCACATCGACCGGCACCCGCGCGGATACCGTCGACACCAGATGCCACACCCCGGGTGCCGGTTGCACCACCAGTAATTCGGGCACCGTCACCGTGCCGACATCGGCGACCCGTCCCAGGTCATTGCGCACCAGGTCCACAATCATGATGTTCTCGGCGACATCTTTGACCGAGCGGCGCAGCGCTTCCGGATCGGCCGAACGCGGCAGCGTGCCCTTGATCGGGCTCGACGCGATGTGGTCACCGCGCCTGCGCAGGAACAGTTCCGGCGACAACGACGCCACCGCCCCCCAGCTTCCCGCGAGATACGCCGCACGCGCGGGCGACGTGCGTTGCACGGCGTCGGCGAAGAAATCCAGGGACGACCCCTCGAGCCGGCCGCGGAACTGCGTGCACACACACGCCTGGTAGACCTCCCCTGCGGCGATCGCCTCCAGGCAGTCCAGCATCCCCCGGCGGTGCGCATCGCGATCGGCCTCACCCCACTCGACGTCCGACGGCCGCGGGGCGGCCGGCACTCGCAGCGCGTCGGCGACCCAATCGGGAAGCGTTGCGTCGGATAGGCTTTCAAACCACCACCGCCCGTCGCCGTCCTGGCGCAACACGCAGTCCGACCAGCCGCCGGCAGCCTCGGGGATCCGCGGACCGAGACCGTCGGCCGCCGCATCCGGATACGACAGATAGCCGAACCAGCCGCCCCCCACCGCGTCCCCGGACCCCGATCCCACAGGCACGTCGAACACCCGCGAACACTCGACCGGCGCGACGTTCACAGAGGGCGCGATGACCGCACCCGAGCCGAACCACTCGCCGATCAGCGCGGCAGGCGGCGCCAGCCCACGATCGGCCGCGGCGTATCCGACGGCGCGCAGAACCGCTGGGGCGCTGCCGAGGTCGCCGAGCAGGTCGATGCGCACCGACTCAGCTTGTCAGATGCTGCGCGTGACTTCCCGCGGGATGTCCACCCCGGCCAACTTGTCCGGGTTGCGCATCACGTAGAAGTGCGAGATCCGGCCCTCGGTGATCTCGAGGCTGACGAGCCCCTCGAAGTGGTCGCCCAGGTAGAGCTTGAGTGCGGGCGCGTTGTTGTACATCGCCGTTTCCACCCGGCCGGCCTCGCCCGCGACCCGCACCAGCCCGATGAGGACCCTGGCGACCTTGTCGGCGCCGACCACCGGCCGCCGCGCCGCGCTGACCTTGCCTGCGGAGTCGGCTGTCCATTCGACGTCGTCGGTCAACATCTCCAGCAGTGCATCGACGTCGCCGGTGGACGCGGCCGCGAAGAACCGCTCGGTGATCTCCATCGACACCTTGGGATCGACCGGCTCGAACCGCTTTCGCCGCGACTGCACGTGTTCGCGGGCCCGGTGCGCCATTTGACGTACGGCGGCCGCCGACTTGCCGACCGCCTCGGCGATCTCGTCGTGACCGAAACCGAACACCTCACGCAGCACGAACACCGCGCGCTCGTCCGGGCTCAGGGTCTCCAGCACGACGAGCATCGCCATCGAAACCGACTCGGCCAGAACGACATCCGATGCCGGATCGTGTGCATCGAGCAACAACGGTTCAGGAAGCCACGGGCCGACGTACTCCTCGCGCCTTCGCGACTGTGCCCGCAGCGCGTTGAGTGACTGACGGGTGACGAGCTGGGCGAGGTAGGCCTTGGTGTCGCGCACCGCGGCAAGGTCGACCTCGGCCCAGCGCAGGTAGCTCTCCTGCAACACATCGTCGGCTTCGGTTGCGCTGCCGATGATCTCGTAGGCGATCGTGAACAGCAGCGGACGCAGCACCGTGAACCGTTCGGCGTGTTCGTCACCCGTGTCGCTCATCGGCTCGGAACCGCCTGTGTCGAGACAACCTGCTGCTCCCGGCGCGGGTTCGTCTTCCAGGTGTAGGAGCCCGGCTTGTCGGCCTCGCCGCGAATCCACTTCAGCGTCAAACGGCACACCTGCTCCTTGACCAGGGCACCCGTGCGGCCACCGATGTACCAACGACGCGGGGTGTCGTCGACGTCGGCGAACTGGAACGTGCCGGCGTTGCGGCCCAGGCTGATGCACTGCCCGGCCATCGCATGGTTCACCGCGGCCGGGTCATCGCCGGCGAGTCGCGCCAGCACCGTGTTCGCGGCCTGTGCGCCGAGCGGGAGCGCGGCCTGGCAACTCATGCGCCACGGCAGGTCCGACGGTGACGCCGCATCCCCAGCACCCACGATGCGCATGTCGTCGACGCTGGTCAGCGTCTCGTCGGTGAGGAGCCGTCCGAGCGTGTCGGTGGCCAGGCCACTGGCGGCGGCCAGACCGGGCACGCCGAAGCCGGCGGTCCACACCGTCACGGCGGCCGGCACCTCACGACCGTCGGCCAGCACCACCCGGTCGGCCCGGACTTCCCCGACCGCGCTGCCCTCGACGACGACGACCCCCAGCTTGACCAACCGCTTGGTCACCGATCGGCGGCCGCCGGCCGCCAGGGAGGGCCCGAGCACGTCGGTCACCAACGTGACGGGGCGGCCGGTCTCGGCGAGTTCGGTCGCGGTCTCGATACCGGTCAACCCGCCGCCGACCACGACCACCGGCGCTGGCTGCGGAACGTCGGCCATCCGGGCGGTCAGCCGTTGCGCCTGTTCCAATTCACTGAGCGGGTAAGCGAACTCGGCGGCACCGGGCACCGCCGCCGGGATATTGCCCGTACTGCCGACGGCGTACACCAGGTAGTCGTACGGCAACGACGCACCGGAGCCCAGCGTCACCGCGCGGGCCGCCGCGTCGATCCGCGAAGCCCCGTCGACCACGAGCCGGACAGCCCCCGACAGCACCGCCGAGTAGTCGGCGACGGCGTCGTCGTTGCCGGCGACCAGCTGGTGCAGGCGGATTCGCTCGACGAACTCGGCGCGCGGATTCACCAGTGTCACGCGGGCGTGCGGGGCCAGCCGGTTCGCGGCCATCACCCCCGCGTAGCCGCCACCGATCACAACGACGTTGTTGGTCATTTCGGTCATGTCGATCTCCTCGGTCATCCGGCCTGCCGTGGGCCGCCGGGGGTGGCGGTTGGGCTCAGAGCCGGTCTGACCTCGAGACACCGGACATGTCCGCAGTGTGACACCTCGGCGCGGAATGTGGCAGAGGTCACTGGCGGCTGATGCTGCGGGGAATCGTGATGCCGGCCAGCTTGTCCGGATTGCGCATCGCGTAAAGGTTCGTGATCTTGTCCTCGATCACCTCGAAGACGAACAGTCCCTCGAGGTGGTCGCCGGTGTAGACGACCACCGCGGGCGCACTGTTGTAGACCGCCGTCTCGAAACGGATCTCCGGTGTCTGTCTGGCCACCTGGAACAGCCGTGCCATGAGCGCGGCCACCCTGCGTGCACCGACGACGGGCCTGCGGATGGCGGTGGCTTTGCCGCCGTGGTCCGCGGTCCACGTGACGCCGGGGGACAGCAGCGACATCAGCCCCTCCATGTCGCCGGTGGCCGCCGCGGCCAGGAACTGTTCGGTGATCTGCTCGGTGCGCCGTTCGTCCACCGGACCGAACCGGTTGCGCCGCGCGTGGACGTGCTCACGGGCGCGGTGCGCCATCTGACGCACGGTCGACGCGGATCTGCCCACCGCGCCCGCGATCTCGTCGTAGTCGAAACCGAACACCTCGCGCAGCACGAACACGGCGCGCTCGTCGGGGGTCAGCGTCTCGAGCAGGACCAGCATCGCCATCGACACCGATTCGGCCAGCACGACATCGGAGGACGCATCCCGCGACTCGAGCAGCAGCGGTTCCGGTAGCCACGGACCGATGTAGTCCTCGCGCCGACGGGACCTGGCGCGCAGCGCGTTGAGCGCCTCGCGGGTCACCAACTGCGCCAGATACGACTTCGTATCGCGCACCGTGCTCAGCTCGACCTCGGCCCAGCGGAGATAGCTGTCCTGCAGTACATCGTCGGATTCGGTTGCGCTGCCCAGGATCTCGTAGGCGATCGTGAACAGCAGCGGCCGCAGGACGGTGAACCGCTCGGCATGCTCGCCCGGTGTGGTGGTCACGGCTTGCTGACCACCTTCGGCCCGGGAACCGGCTGCGCGGGACGCGGACCGCCCTTGAGCCAGAACGTCCAGGCGGGCTTGCGGGCCGAGCGCCGCATCGCCCACAGGGTGCCCCTACAGACCGCCTCTTTGAACTTGGCGACGGCGCGTCCGGCGAGATAGACGTTCACCGGGGTGTCGTCCCTGCGCGTGACTTGCAGCGTCGCGGTGCGGCGCCCCAGGCTGATGCAGGACCCGGTGTACGCATACTCGAACGCGGCGGGCGTGGTGCCCTCGATGCGGCTCAGCACGGTGTTCGCCGCCTGCGGAGCGAGTTGCGTTGCCGTGGCACAGCACATCCGCAGTGGTTGATCCGACGGGGCCGCACAGTCACCGGCCGCGACGATACGCTCGTCGTCCACGCTCGTCAGCGTCTCGTCGGTGATGAGGCGTCCTATCGCGTCGGTGCGCAATCCGCTCGCTGACGCCAGCTCCGGCACACCGAACCCGGCGGTCCAGACGGTCACCGCGCTCGGACGCACTGCACCGTCGGCGAAGACCACCGCGTCGGCGCGTACCTCGGTGACCACGTCGGCTTCCATGACCGTCACACCCAGTTTGGCCAGCGCCTTGGCGGTGGAGCGTCGGCCAGGTTCGGACAGCGACGGCCCGAGGCGCCCGCCACAGACCAGCGTCACGTTGCGGCCCTGCTCGGCGAGCTCCGAGGCGGTCTCGATGCCCGTCAGGCCTGCGCCCACGACGGTGACGGGAGCCGCGGGGTGCAGCGCTTCCAGGACGGTGCGCAGCCGCTGCGCCTGCTCGAATTCGGCTATCGGATAGGCGAATTCGGCCGCACCGGGGACGGTTTGCGGCACCGTGCCGGTACTGCCGACGGCGTAGATGACGTAGTCGTAGTCGAGTTCACGCCCGGACGCCAGGCGCACGGCGCGCGCGGCGGTGTCGATGCGCGTGGCGGTGTCGACGACGAGCCGGATTCCTTCGCCGAGCAGCGTGCTGTAGTCAACTCCGGCGTCGTAGCCGGCGGCGACCAGTTGGTGGAGCCGGATCCGCTCGATGAACTTCGGTCTGGGGTTGACCACCGTGACGTCGACGTCGTCGCGTAGCCGCAGGTGGTTGGCCGCCAGAATTCCGGAGTAACCGCCGCCGATGACGACGACTCGGGTAGTGGGGACCTTGTCTGTGAGTGCGGTGAAATCAGTCATGCCCTCTAGACACCGACGGGCGTCGGGGCGTGACAGTTTGTGACGCGCGTCACATCATGTGTCAGACCACGCCCAGCGCCAGCATGGCGTCGGCCACCCGGATGAAACCCGCGATGTTCGCGCCGGCCACGTAGTTGCCGGGTTGGCCGTACTCCTCGGCGGTGACCAGGCAGCGGTTGTGGATGCGCCGCATGATCTGCTCGAGCCGCATCTCGGTTTCGGCGAATGTCCACGAGTCCCGCGAGGCGTTCTGCTGCATCTCCAGCGCGCTGGTGGCGACGCCGCCGGCGTTGGCCGCCTTACCCGGTGCGAACGTCACACCCGCGTTGGCGAAATGCTTGACCGCGGTGGGGGAGCACGGCATGTTCGCACCTTCGGCTACGACGCGGCACCCGTTCTGGATCAGCGCGAGCGCTTCGTCGCCGTTGATCTCGTTCTGGGTGGCGCACGGCACCGCGATCTCACACGGAACGTCCCACACATTGCGATCGGCGACGAACTCCGCTGTGCCACCTCGAATCTCGACGTAGTCGGCGATGCGGGCCCGGCGAACCTCCTTGACCTCCTTGAGGACGTCGAGGTCGATGCCCTTCTCGTCGACGACATAGCCGCTCGAATCCGAACACGCGACCACCGTGCCGCCCAGTTCGTGGATCTTCTCGATCGCGTAGATCGCCACGTTGCCCGAACCCGACACCACCGCGCGCTTGCCCTCGAACGTGTCGTTGTTGGCCTTGAGGATCTCGTTGACGAAGAAGATCGTCCCGTAGCCCGTCGCCTCCGTGCGGACCTGGGAACCACCCCAGGTCAGTCCCTTGCCCGTGAGGGTGCCCGACTCGTAGCGGTTGGTGATCCTCTTGTACTGCCCGAAGAGGAAACCGATCTCACGTGTGCCCACACCGGCGTCTCCGGCGGGTACGTCGGTGTACTCGCCGAGATGGCGGTACAACTCGGTCATGAACGACTGACAGAACCGCATCACCTCTTCGTCGGAGCGGCCCTTGGGGTCGAAGTCGGCGCCGCCCTTGCCTCCGCCGATCGGCATGCCGGTCAGCGAGTTCTTGAAGATCTGCTCGAAGCCCAGGAATTTGACGATTCCGAGGTAGACCGACGGATGGAACCGCAGGCCGCCCTTGAACGGACCCAGCGCAGAGTTGAACTCCACGCGGAAGCCGCGGTTGATCTGCACGGTGCCGCGGTCGTCGACCCAGGGCACCCGGAAGATGATCTGACGTTCGGGTTCACACAGTCGCCGAATGACCTCGGAGTCGACGTATTCGGGGTGCTTCTCCACCACCGGTCCGAGGCTGTTGAGGACCTCGTACACGGATTGGTGGAATTCGGTCTCGCCTGCGTTGCGCTTGGCGACCTCTTCGTAGAGGTCGTGGAGTTTGTCGTGTAGTCCGTTCACTTTTCGAATCACTCAGCCTGGTAGCGGGGGAACACACCGGTCGGTGCCGGTAGGGCGGTGCCTGGCTTCAGCCGGATGCTGACAGCGGCGAAGGTTCGTTCGTCGGGGTTCTGTCCGAGCAAGTCGAGCAGCTTAGCCGACGAGTCGGGCATCACGGGCTGCGTCAGCAGCGCGGCGATCCGCACGACCTCGAGCGTCGTGTACAGCACCGTGCCGAAACGACGCTGATCCTGCGCCGACTCCGACTTGCGCAGCACCCACGGTTCCTGGGCGGAGAAGTACCTGTTCGCCGCGCCCAGGACGGACCAGATCGCCTCGAGCGCCAGGTGCATCGCGACGGCGTCGTAGTGGCCACGCACCCGGTCGATCAGCGCGTCGGCCGATTCGAGCAGCGCCGCGTCGTCATCGGTGAAATCTCCTGGCTCAGGGACGATTCCGTCGAGGTTCTTGGCCACCATCGACAGCGACCGCTGCGCCAGGTTGCCCAGCTCGTTGGTCAGGTCGGCGTTGATGCGGCCGATGATCGCGTCCTCGCTGTAGCTGCCGTCCTGACCGAACGGCACCTCGCGCAGGAAGAAATAGCGCACCTGGTCGAGCCCGAACTCCTCGACGAGGTTGACCGGGTCGATGATGTTGCCCACCGACTTGCTCATCTTCTCGCCGCGATTGAGCACGAAGCCGTGCGCGAAAACCTTGCGCGGCAACTCGATTCCCGCCGACATCAGGAACGCCGGCCAGTAGACGGTGTGGAACCGGATGATGTCCTTGCCGATCATGTGCAGATCGGCGGGCCAGTACCGCTTGAAGGCCTCCGACGACGTGTCCGGGAAACCGACGCCGGTCAGGTAATTGGTCAGCGCGTCCACCCACACGTACATGACGTGGTCGAGATGGTCGGGCACCGGCACGCCCCAGTCGAACGTGGTGCGCGAGATCGACAAGTCTCGCAGCCCGCCCGAGACGAAGCTGACGACCTCGTTGCGCCGCACATCGGGCTCGATGAACTCCGGATGCACCCGATAGTGCTCCAGCAAGCGGTCCGTGTAAGCCGACAGCCGGAAGAAGTAGGTCTGCTCCTCGGTCCATGTCACGGGCGCGCCGGTCTCGGCCGCGACCCGCACGCCGTCGGCGCCGACGGTCGTCTCGGCGTCGGTGAAGAACCGCTCGTCGCGAACCGAGTACCAGCCCTTGTAGGAGTCGAGGTAGATGTCACCGGCGTCGTTCATCCGGCGCCAGATCTCCTTTGAGGCCTCGAAATGGTCGGCATCCGAGGTGCGGATGAACCGGTCGAAGGAGATGTTCAGCTTCTCCTGCAGGCGCTCGAACACATCGGAGTTCTGCCGCGCCAGGTCGGCGGTGGGGATGCCCAGCGTTTTCGCCGCCTCGGCCATCTTCAGGCCGTGCACGTCGGTGCCGGTCAGGTACCGCACGTCGAATCCGTCCAGCCGCTTGAACCGGGCGATGGCGTCGGTGGCGATGTACTCGTAGGCATGGCCGACGTGCGGATCGCCGTTCGGATAGGCGATCGCGGTGGTGATGTAGAAGGGCGCGCCTGGGCTCGGCGCTTGCGCCCCGCGGACAGCAGTAGTCATTTCAACTCAGCTTATGGTGTGGCGGTGAACGCGAAGCGCTCAGGCAGACGGGAGCGGCCGCCCGCCCCGGCGCCGCTGAGCCCGCTGATCGACGCGCACACCCATCTCGATGCATGTGGTGCCTCGGACGCGGCCGGCGTCACCGCGATCGTCGACCGCGCGGCGGCGGTCGGCGTCGGGGCCGTTGTCACCATCGCCGACGACCTCGACTCCGCACGCTGGGTCACCGAGGCCGCCGAGGCGGACGAGCGGGTCTATGCCGCGGTCGCCCTGCACCCGACGCGGACCGACGCCCTGACCGATCAAGCCAAGACCGTCATCGAGCAACTGGCCGACCATCCCCGCGTCGTCGCGATCGGCGAGACCGGCCTCGACCTGTACTGGCCCGGCAGGTTGGAGGGCTGCGCGCAACCGGCCACCCAACGGGACGCGTTCGCGTGGCACATCGACCTCGCCAAGCGGACCGGCAAGCCGCTGATGATCCACAACCGAGAGGCCGACGATCAGGTCCTCGACGTCCTGGCCGCCGAAGGCGCCCCCGAGACGGTGATCTTCCACTGCTTCTCGTCGGGGCCTCAGATGGCGCGTCGGTGTATCGACGCGGGCTGGCTACTGAGTCTGTCGGGCACCGTCAGCTTCAAGAACGCCAAAGCCCTGCAAGAAGCCGCGCGACTGATCCCGCCCGGGCAAATGCTCGTCGAGACCGACGCGCCGTTCCTGACGCCCCATCCGTACCGCGGCGCACCCAACGAGCCGTACTGCCTTCCCTACACTGTGCGGGCGTTGGCGGAGATCGTCGGTAAGCCGGCTGAGGTCATCGCGCGCGAAACCACCACCACAGCCGAACGCGCCTACGGCCTCGCGAGTTGCTGACTCGAGGGCTCTCCGTTACCGTGCTGTGACCGAAAGCGAAGCACCGCAAGGACGCGGCGCTCCGTCCGATAGTCGGGGATATACGACGTTTTGAACACTTTCACAAAGCTCCACGAGGCGCGTTCACCGCTACTTCGTCTGCTGGTCGGTGCGATGTTGCTCGCACTCACCTTCGCCGGCGGCTACGCGGTAGCTGCACACAAGACCGTCACGCTGACCGTGGACGGTTCGTCGACGACGGTGGCGACCATGAAGTCGCGCGTGATCGACGTGGTCCAGGAGAACGGGTTCGACGTCGGCGAACGAGACGACCTCTTTCCGGCCGCCGATCAACCGGTGAACCAGGCCGACACCATCGTGCTGCGCCGCAGCCGCCCGCTTCAGCTCTCGCTGGACGGCGAGGACAGCAAGCAGGTGTGGACCACCGCGTCGACGGTCGACGAGGCCCTCGCCCAACTGGAGATGACCGACAAGGCGCCCGCCGCAGCCTCGCGCGCCAGCCGGGTTCCGCTGGCGGGCATGTCACTGCCGGTGGTCAGCCCCAAGATCGTGCACATCGATGACGGCGGAGCGATGCGCAGCGTGACGCTGGCCGCCCCGAACATCGCGGCCCTGCTCGCTGAGGCGGGCGCACCGCTCGAGCAGCGTGACGCCGTCGTTCCCGCCGCGTCGGCTCCCGTCACCGACGGCATGCACGTCCAGGTGACGCGCAACCGGATCGACAAGATCGCCGAGCGCGTGCCGCTGCCGCCCGCCCTCAAGCGCATCGAGGACCCGACGCTGAACCAGAGCCGGCAGGTCGTCGAGGACCCGGGAATGCCGGGCACGCAGGACGTGATCTTTGCGGTGGCGAAGCTCAACGGTGTGGAGACCGGCAGGTTGCCAGTAGCCAATGTCGTTGTAACGCCCGCCCGCGAAGGTGTCGTGCGGGTGGGCACCAAGCCCGGCACCGAGGTGCCGGCGGTGTCCAACGGGGCGACCTGGGATGCCCTTGCGCGGTGCGAAGCCGGAGGTAACTGGGCGATCAACACCGGCAACGGATACTACGGCGGCGTTCAATTCGACCAGAACACATGGGAGCGCAACGGCGGTCTGCGCTATGCTGCGAGAGCCGACTTGGCAACAAGAGAAGAACAAATCGCGATTGCTGAAGTCACTCGGGCGCGACAAGGGTGGGGCGCGTGGCCGACTTGTAGCGGGAGGATTGGTGCGCGCTGACCATTCGACTACTCGGGCGGACCGAGATAAGACAACTGGCGAAGGCGATCGACTTTCGACCGCGCAAATCGTTCGGCCAGAACTTCGTCCATGACGCCAACACCGTACGGCGAATCGTTTCGGCGTCCGGTGTCCACAAGCATGACCACGTTCTCGAGGTCGGGCCCGGACTGGGCTCGCTGACGCTGGCACTGCTCGACCGCGGCGCGCGGGTGACCGCCGTCGAGATCGACCCCGTGCTGGCCCGGCAACTGCCAATCACCATCGCCGAGCATTCACACAGCGAGATCAACCGGCTCACCGTGCTCAACCGCGACATCCTCGGGTTGCGACGCGAGGAACTCGGCGAGGAGCCCACGGCCCTGGTCGCCAACCTGCCCTACAACATCGCGGTCCCGGCCCTGCTGCATCTGATGGCCGAGTTCCCCTCGATCCGCACCGTGATGGTGATGGTTCAGGCCGAGGTGGCCGAGCGGCTCGCGGCCGAGCCGGGCGGCAAGGATTACGGCGTGCCCAGCGCGAAGGTGCGCTTCTTCGGCAAGGTCCGGCGCCACGGCATGGTGTCGCCGACGGTGTTCTGGCCGATCCCCCGGGTGTACTCGGGGCTGGTCGGCATCGAGCGCTACGAGACGTCGCCGTGGCCGACCGACGAGAGCTTCCGTGAACAGGTCTTCGAGCTGATCGACATCGCGTTCGCGCAACGGCGCAAGACGGCGCGCAACGCGTTCGCCGAATGGGCGGGTTCGGGTAACGAGTCGGCGCGCAGGCTGCTCGCCGCCAGCATCGATCCGTCACGCCGCGGCGAGACCCTGTCGATCGCCGACTTCGTCCGGCTGCTGCAGCGGTCAGGACAAGTGGACAAGCCGGCGGTTCAGGACACCGAGGGTTCGATCAGCGTCCGTTGACGGCGCGCACGACCAGCGCGACGAACTCGCGGCAGGACTGGTAACGGTCCGCAGGCGCCTTCGCCAGGGCTTTGGCCACGATCGAGTCGAAAGCGCGTGGCAGCCAGTCGACCTCGCGTGAGAACCGTGGTGGCGGGCGATGCAGGTGCGCCTCGACCAACCCGACGCGGGAGTCCTCCCGAAACGGCGGTGACCCGGTGATCAGTTCGACCGCCGTGCAGGCCAGGGCGTATTCGTCGGTCGCCTCTGTCGGTGCTCGACCCGCGATCAGCTCCGGCGCCGAGTAGGGCAGCGAGGCCTCGACGTGCGTCGGACGGCGGCCGATGTCGTCGGTGATCTCGACCGCCACCCCGAAGTCGATCAGCACCGCCTGCGAGCGGTCGGGTTCGACCAGGATGTTGGCGGGCTTGACGTCGCAGTGCACGATCGCGCGGTTGTGGATGTAGTCCAGCGCGTCGGCGATCTGGCCGAGCGCTGCAAGGCGCTCGGGCACCGTCGGCAGGCACTGCACTGCGCCGCCCGCGACGAACTGCATCGTCAGCCACCCCGGGCCCCGCTCGTACACGGTGACGATGTGAGGGTGGTCGAGGCGGTCGGCGAACTCGAACTCCCGCCGCAGCCGGGCCACGTGCGCTCGATCACGAGCGTGTTCGTCGAGGATCTTCAAAGCGACCACCCGCCGCGGATTGTCGGCGGCATGCACCCGGTAGACCGTTGCCGATCCGCCGTGGCCGAGGACCTCGTCGACAACGTAGTCGTCGAACCGGTCGCCGGTGGACAGCACGAGCTCAGACTAGTGCGGCGACGGCGCGCGCCTTCTGACACGCTGCCCGCCACTTGTCCTTTCGATAGTGTCGTGCCGTGCCGGGCTGGAACGGGAACACCGCGTCTGAATGGGTGCCGACGGGGTCGGTCACCGTGCGGGTGCCCGGCAAGGTCAACCTGTACCTGGAGGTGGGTGACCGCCGCGACGACGGCTACCACGAGCTGACGACCGTGTTCCACGCCGTCTCGCTGCTCGACGAGATCACCGTCAGCAATGCCGACATGCTGTCGCTGGAGCTCTCCGGTGAAGGGGCCGAATCGCTACCGGCCGACGAGCGCAACCTCGCATGGCAGGCGGCCGAGTTGATGGCCGAACACGTGGGGCGGGCACCGGATGTGGCGATCTCGATCGACAAATCCATACCGGTCGCCGGCGGCATGGCCGGCGGCAGCGCCGACGCAGCCGCGGTGCTGGTCGCGATGAACACGCTGTGGGAATTGGGCGTGCCGCGGCGCGATCTGCATGCGCTGGCGGCCCGGCTGGGCAGCGACGTGCCGTTCGCACTGCACGGGGGAACCGCGTTGGGCACCGGGCGCGGTGAGGAGCTGGCGACGGTGCTGGCCCGTACGACGTTTCACTGGGTGCTGGCCTTTGCCGACGGCGGATTGTCGACGCCCGCGGTCTTCGCCGAGATCGACCGGCTGCGCGACTCGGCGGGGCCCGACCGCGAGCCACCGCCGCGGCTCGAGGACGCCGAACCGGTGCTGGCCGCGCTGGCGTCCGGCGATCCAACCCGACTCGCCCCGCTGCTCGGCAACGACCTGCAGCCCGCGGCGCTGAGCCTTGACCCGGGGTTGCGCCGCACGCTGCGCGCGGGCACCGAGGCCGGGGCGTTGGCAGGCATCGTGTCGGGGTCGGGGCCGACATGCGCGTTTCTGTGCGCCTCGGCCGGCCAAGCGGTCGACGTCGGCGCACAGCTGGCCGGCGCGGGGGTGTGCCGAACCGTGCGAGTGGCCAGCGGCCCGGTCCACGGCGCGCGGGTGGTGCCGACGCCGTCGACGTCGGCGTGACACCACCCCGCTCGTCCGCGAGCGCGCAATCCGGTACGGAAAATGCGGGGATTTCCGTACCCAGAGCGCTCGGCTGCGGTTTGGTCACAGGTGGATGTGACCCAGACCTCAATACCCGCGAGAGTTTGGCGGCTACTTAAGAGTTGCATAAGATGGCCGATGGTGAAGATCAGCTGTCATGCATCGGACACGACTTACTTTCCCGCCGGACACCTCGGTGGGCGCCTCGTCGGATATTGCGACCGCTTCGGTGCATCACCATTTCGAGACGTAACCGCTCCCGATTCGTGCGCGCGCCTTCGCGACCGCATCTGCGATCAGGCGGAGCATGTGACGAGGTTGTTTGCGCTGAGCCCCATGCCGCAGGCGCAGCGGCTCCAGAAACCGAGGAGGGCGTCGTGAGCCGATTCACCGAGAAGATGTACCGCAATGCCCGCACCGTGACGACGGGCATGGTCACCGGTGAACCGTACGAACCCGTCCGCCACACCTGGGGCGAGGTGCACGAGCGCGCGCGCTGCATCGCGGGTGGCCTCGCGAAGGTCGGCATCGGCCTCGGCGACGCGGTCGGCGTGCTGGCCGGATTCCCGGTGGAGATCGCCCCGACCGCCCAGGGCCTGTGGATGCGCGGCGCCAGCCTGACCATGCTGCACCAGCCCACCCCGCGCACCGACCTCGCGGTCTGGGCCGAGGACACGATGAACGTCGTGCGGATGATCGAGGCCAAGGCCGTCATCGTCTCCGAACCGTTCATGGTCGCCATCCCCGTGCTTCAGGAGCAGGGCATCACGGTCCTCACGGTGACGGACCTGCTGGCCTGCGAGCCGATCGATCCGATCGACGTCGGCGAGGACGATCTCGCGCTGATGCAATTGACGAGCGGCTCGACTGGATCTCCCAAGGCCGTCCAGATCACGCACCGCAACATCTACTCCAACGCCGAGGCGATGTTCATCGGCGCCGAGTACGACGTCGAGAAGGACGTCATGGTCAGCTGGCTGCCGTGCTTCCACGACATGGGCATGGTCGGCTTCCTGACCATCCCGATGTACTTCGGCGCGGAACTGGTGAAGGTCACGCCGATGGACTTCCTGCGCGACACCCTGTTGTGGGCCAAGCTCATCGACAAGTACAAGGGCACGATGACCGCGGCGCCGAACTTCGCCTATGCGCTGTTCGCCAAGCGGTTGCGCCGTCAGGCCAAGCCGGGTGAGTTCGACCTGTCCACGCTGCGGTTCGCGCTGTCGGGCGCCGAGCCCGTCGAGCCCGCCGACGTCGAGGACCTGCTGGATGCCGGCAAGCCGTTCGGCCTGAAGCCCGACGCGATCCTGCCCGCCTACGGCATGGCCGAGACCACGCTCGCGGTGTCGTTCTCTCCGTGCGGAGCGGGTCTGGTCGTCGACGAGGTCGACGCCGATCTGCTGGCCGCGCTGCGCCGCGCCGTGCCGGCGACCAAGGGCAACACCCGACGCCTGGCGTCGCTGGGACCGCTGCTGCGCGACCTCGAGGCCCGGGTCATCGACGAGCAGGGCAACGTGATGCCACCGCGCGGCGTCGGCGTCATCGAGCTTCGCGGCGAATGCCTGACGCCCGGTTACATCACCATGGGTGGGTTCATCCCGGCGCAGGACGAGCACGGCTGGTACGACACCGGCGACCTCGGCTACATCACCGACGAAGGCAACATCGTCGTGTGCGGCCGGGTCAAGGACGTCATCATCATGGCCGGCCGCAACATCTATCCGACCGACATCGAACGCGCCGCCTGCCGTGTCGAGGGGGTCCGACCGGGATGCGCCGTCGCCGTGCGCCTCGACGCAGGCCACTCGCGGGAGACGTTCGCCGTCGCCGTGGAGTCCAACTCCTGGCAGGATCCGGTCGAGGTCCGCCGGATCGAGCAGCAGGTCGCCCATGAGGTGGTCGGCGAGGTCGACGTGCGTCCGCGCAACGTCGTCGTGCTCGGACCCGGCACCATCCCCAAGACGCCGTCGGGCAAGCTGCGCCGCAGCAACTCGGTCTCGCTCGTCACCTAAACCCCCAGTGGGGCGAGTGACCGTGTTTGCAGATGACACGCCGCGTAGCGCGTGCACTTTGCGGTCGCTCGCCACGTAACGAGCGGTCGCTCGATGTCGATACGGTCGGTGCCATGTCTTCTGCACCCGCCGTCGAAGCGATCGATCTGGTAAAGCGTTTCGGCGACGGCGAACCCGCCGTCGACCATGTCAGCTTCACCGTTCCTCCCGGCACCGTGCTCGGCCTGCTGGGCCCCAACGGCGCCGGCAAGACCACCACGGTGCGGATGATGACGACGTTGACCGCACCGACCAGCGGTACCGCTCGCGTCGCCGGCTATGACGTCGTCCGCGAACCCGATCAGGTGCGCCGCAACATGGGTCTGACCGGGCAGGTCGCCACCGTCGACGAGCTACTCACCGGTCGCGAGAACATCCGGATGATCGGCGGGCTCTACGGCATTCGCCGCAAAGACCTCACCCGGTTGGGAAATCAACTGCTGGAACAGTTTTCGATCGCCGACGCCGCCGATCGCGTGGTGAAGTCCTACTCGGGCGGCATGCGTCGCCGGCTCGATCTCGCGGTGAGCCTGCTCGCCTCGCCGCCGGTGTTGTTTCTCGACGAGCCGACCACCGGTCTGGATCCGCGCAGCCGCAGCGAATTATGGGAAACGCTGAGGGATCTCGTCGATCAAGGCACCACGCTGCTGCTGACCACCCAGTACCTCGAAGAGGCCGATCAGCTCGCGGACAACATCCTGGTGATCGACAAGGGCCGCATCATCGCCGAGGGTTCGCCACTTCAGCTCAAACAGCAGGCAGGCAACGCCAGCCTGGTCGTCACCGTGACCAACGTCGAGGACCTTCCCGCCGCCGAGGCGCTGCTCGCCGAGGACGGTGGCGAAGTGTTCGTCAACGCCGGCGCACGTGAATTGACCGCAGCCGCCGATGGTCTCGACGACATGATCCGCGTCGCGGGCCGGCTGCGGGAAAGCAACATTGCCGTTGACGACATCGGTTTGTCGCGTCCGAGCCTCGACGACGTCTTCCTCTCGCTGACCGGTCACCGCAGCGAACAGGAGGACGGGGCATGACCGCCGAAGGTGACACCACGACCGTGGTGGCGCAGGCGCATGCTGCGAGGCGACGAGTCTCGGTTCGGCGCACCAACATCGCCCAGCAGTCCTGGATCATGGTCAAACGCAACATGATCCACACCAAGCGCATGCCCGAGATGCTCAGCGACGTCACCGCCCAACCCATCATGTTCGTGTTGTTGTTCGCGTTCGTGTTCGGCGCATCGATACCCAATCCGGGGGGCACCAACTACCGCGAGTTCCTGCTGCCGGGCATCCAGGCGCAGACCATCGTGTTCGCGGCGTTCGTCGTGGCATCCGGTATCACGGCCGACATCGAGAAGGGCATCATCGACCGGTTCCGGTCGCTACCGATCTCGCGGTCGTCGGTGCTCATCGGTCGCAGCATCGCCGGCTTGCTCCACTCGTCGCTGGGCGTGGTGGTGATGGCGCTGACGGGCCTGGCGATCGGCTGGCGCATCCGCGGCAGCGTCGCCGAGGCGGTGCTGGCGTTCGCTCTGGTCCTGGTCTTCGGGTTCGGAATGATCTGGTTCGGCATCCTGATCGGCTCACTGCTGCGTACCGTCGAAGCCGTCAACGGGGTGATGTTCACCGTGTTGTTCCCGATCACGTTCCTGGCCAACACATTCGTCCCGACAGAGCCGATGCCTCACTGGCTTCGCGTCATCGCGGAGTGGAACCCGGTGTCGTCGCTGGCTCAGGCGATGCGCCAACTGTGGGGCAACGGCGGGCCCGCCCCGCCCGATGCGCAGCTGCCGCTGCACCATCCGGTGCTGGCAACCGTCATCTGGTCAATGCTGTTGACGGCGGTCTTCGCGCCGTTCGCCCTGCGCGCCTACGCCCGCCGCACGGGCAGCTAGGCGCGAATCACCGCGACCGTCCACGCGGGCAGGATCGGCGCCCTGGTGAGGAAGTGCTCCGACTGACCGGTCGCGCGCAACAACACCTGCGTCCGCAGGATGCAACAGCCCATGCGGACCATCGCGAATATCTCGTACCAGTCGAGATCTCGTAGGGGCCTGCCCAGCATCTCCTGGTAGCGTCCGACGACCGAGTCGCGGCTGTCGAAGCCTTCCAGTTCGGGGTCGAGGTCCAATCCGTTGACCTCGAGCATCTGCTTGCGGGTGGCCAGCCACCACGCCACGTCGGCTTCAGCGGGGCACACGCAGGCCTGTTCCCAGTCGAGTGCGCCGACGAGTTGACCGGAATCGTCGAAGATGGCGTTGGACAATCGCGCATCGCCCCAGCAGATGCTCAACTCCGTTGTTGCAGAGGGCATGCGATGCGTCAACCAGTCGAACGCCTCGGTGACCACATTGGGAATCTGGTCGTCGGTGCCCCATCGGACGTACTCCCGCCACCACTCGAGTTCGGCACCAATGCCGACGCCCTCGGGTCGTGCCAGCCACGGGGCCTGCTCGGGCGGCACCCGATGCAGCCGCGCCAACGTTTCCAGAAACGAGTCGTGCACGCGGCGTTGCACGGTCACGCCGGCTCCGTGCAGCCAACCGCGGGTCGCATAGCTGGTGTCCGACGGGGTGTGACCGACGATCCGCGGCATCACAAGGAATTTCGAGCCGATCCACGACTCGTCGGGCTCATAGACAATCGGTGACGGGGTCGCGACACCGTGTTCGTGGAGGAGTCTCTGCGTCGCCGCCTGCGCGTCGAGGTCGTAATCGGGAAAGATACCGCCGCCCGCAGGCGGTATCCGGATGACGTGTTCGCTGCGCCGTCCGCCGAACTCGGCGTCGAACACCAGCGTTTCGCTTGACCACCCTGCGGCCCGGTTCGCCGGCCGCAGTTCGGATATCACTACCTCGTCGGCGTGCCGGTGGGCGAACCAGTCCCGCAGCCTCGCGCGGGTTTCCTCGAGGTCGCGTCTGACCAGAGCGATGCCCGCCATGCAGAAAGGCTTACACGCGGCCGGTGCGATGTAAAGCCTCAAGTCGTTACATCCCACGGTTTGTCTGTAATACCCTCACCGCGTGACCCGACAGCAGGCTGTCACCTTCGGCGACATCGATGACCACGACCGGCCACTGGCGGTCCTGGTCCACGGCTTCCCCGACACCCCGTTCACGTGGCGCCACCTCGGGCCGCATCTGGTCGACCACGGCTACCGCGTCGTCGCGCCGTGGCTCCCCGGATACGACGCACCGGTCGGCCGTCCGGTCAGCGTGGGCACCTACGTGCGTCATGTGCGCCAGGTGGCCCAGGCCGGCGGAGCCGACGACCGCGCCGTACTGATCGGACACGATTGGGGTGCGCACGCCGGCTACGGCGTGGTCGCGGGCCCGTCACCGTTGTTCGGGCGTTTCGTGGCGCTCGCCGTACCGCCGATCGGCGCCCTGGCGACCGGCATGTTCACGTATCGGCAGCTCAAACGGTCGTTCTACATCTGGTTCATCCAGCAGGTCGGGTTGGCCGAGGCGGCGTTGCTCGCACCGGGGTTCTGGGAGTCCCTGTGGGCGGACTGGTCGCCGGGATACGACGGTGCGCAGGACATCGCCGAACTGCGCCGCCATGTCACAGCCGAGAACATCGTCGACGTCGTCGGCCCGTATCGCGCGTCGTTCAATCCGGAGTTCGGCGACCCGGACGCCGTCGACGAGGCCGCGGCGACGGCGGTGCCGCCCCCGGTCCCGACGCTCTACCTGCACGGTCTGCAGGACGGCGCGATCGGCGCTGAACTGCTCGACGACCTGGATCAGTACCTGCCGACCGCCGGGTCGTCCTACGAAGTCCTCGACGGCGTCGGGCACTTCCTGCACCTCGAACAGCCCGGGCTGATCGCGGCCAAGATCACCGACTGGCTGGGCGCTGACTGAGCGACGTGGAACGGCCGTTGCGCGCGGCGTCGAGGCCCGCGGCGTGGCGCAGTTCGGCAAGGAAGTTCTCGGGGCTGCCGCCACCGAGCAGGTAGTGACACACGGCGATGCGAACCACGGCCGCCGCGGCGACATCCTTGTTGTCTCCGGGAATGATCCGCGCGATCCGCTCGTGCATGATCGGCAACACCCGCCTCATCTGTGCAAGCACGTGTTCGGGTTCCACATCGGCGAGCGATCCAAGTGAGTAAGTGCTCTGGAACTCGACGATGAAGCGCAACGCCGCGTCGAGGCGGTCGGGGCCCATGAGACCCGTCATCGCCCTCGCGATACCCGCGTCGAAGTTGTCCTGCTCGTAGAGGGCGAACGCCTCGAGCAACCCCTCCTTCGAACCGAAGTGGCGGTAGAGGGTCGGGCGAGACACACCTGCCTCGGCGGCGACATCGGACAGCTGCAACTTTCGCCGACCGTCTCGGGCCAGCACCACGAAAGTCGCCGCGAGAATGCGCCGCCGCGACTGCTCGGCATCCTCGGAGCGGGCCATGATCACCTTTACATCTGTGGGGTCAAATGTCACACTTACGCTACATCAACCCCAGCGCCACCGGATGGAAGCAATGTCGCATCCGGTGCGGAGGAGAGCAACGGTGACCGACCTCATCGTCCGCAAGATCGGATGGGAGTTCGACGCGTCGGTGCCGTTCATGTGGCAGCCGGCCAACCCGAATTTCGGACTGTTCTGCAACGCGTTCACGTTCATCGCGGTGCCGTTCGAACGCTACATCGTCAGCGCGGTGCGGATGGCCGCGGACCGGTTGGCCGAAAGCCCCCACGTCGCGGCCGAGGCCGAGGGATTCCTCAAGCAGGAGGCTCAGCATGCCGCCGCGCATCGCAAGCACATGCTCGCGCTGATCGACCGCTACCCCGACCTCGAACAGTGCTACGCCGACGCCTGCGCGGCCTACGACGAGCTGCTGAAGACCGAGCCGGTCGCCTTCCACCTCGCCTACGTCGCGAACTTGGAAGCCACCTTCACCCCGCTGTTCAAAGTGATTCTCGACCACCGTGATTCGCTGTTCGACGGGGGCGATGTCCGAGTCGCCTCACTGATGATGTGGCACTTCGTCGAGGAGATCGAGCACCGCAGTTCGGGGCTGATCCTGTGTAATCACGTCAACCCCCACCCGTGGTCGCGCGTCAAGCACATCAAGAGAACGTTCGGCCATGTCGCGGCGATAGCCGACGCGATCGCGAAAGTGTTCGACGAAGTCGTCCCGATCGAAGATCGCGGCGTCTCCACCCGCGAACTGTTGTCCGGTGACTTCTTGACCGGTGAGCTCAAACACCGCCTGCCCATCGTGCGCCACCTGCGCGACGACGGGGGAGCGCCGACGATCTTCCAACCGGTGCCGACCGGCGACCTGGCGAAAATGGTGTGGCGGCTGGCGCTTTCGCAGATGCCGTACCACGATCCGGCCGATCAACCGCTGCCGGCGTGGGCGCAAACCTGGATGCGCGCCTACGAAAGCGGTGCAGACATGACGACGTTCGCTCGGTCGTCGGGTACCACGGGAAGGTGACATCGATTGTTGACGACGAACTACGGCGGTCTGGTACCCGAAGACGAGTCGCTTACCCACCAGATCGTCGACACGTTCGCAACGGTCAGCCAATCGGATCCATCGTGGACGGAGAAGATCTGGACGTTGGCGCATGCTCGGGACAATTCGCTGCAGGTCGTCCTCGGCGTCGGAAAGTACACCAACCGTGGGGTGTTCGACGGTGCGGCCGGGGTGTGCCGGGGCACCGAGCAGTGGACCGTGCGCGCCGGACGCCGCCTGTCGGCCGACCCCTCCTCGACCGAGGTCGGGCCGATCCGCTATCGCGTGGTCGAACCGCTGCGGTCGATTCAGGTGAGCCTGGAGGCGACCGAGCACGCACCGATCTGTTTCGACGTCATCATGCGGGGCAGCTTCGATGCGGCGCTGGAGGATCCGTGGCCCGACCGCAGCCCGGACGGCTACCGCGTCACCCATAATGTGTTGCGCTACCACCAGATCGGGGTGGCCTCAGGCTGGGTCGAGGTCGACGGCCGTCGTACCGAGATTCAACCCGACGAGTGGATTTCGGTACGGGACCATTCCTGGGGCCTGCGCCCCGGCGTCGGCAAACCCATCCCGGGCCTGCCTCGTGGCGGCCGCAAGATCAAGCAGATGTTCATGACCTGGCTGCCGATGACGCTGACACGCCCCGACGGCTCGGCGTACTCGCTGTTCGTGATGTACCAGGAGGAGCGCGGCGACGGCTTCCTCGAAATCCGTTGCCAGGCAGAGCAACAGAACGACGACGGGACATCGCACCGGTTTGCCTCGGTGGAGCAGGATCTGCACTTCAACGACGAGAACCGGAGACTGACCCACGGGACGGTCACGTTGATCGACTCCGATGGGTCCCGGCGGCCACTGACGATCACCGCGGCCGGGCCGACGGGCTTTCACCTCGGCACGGCCGGCTACTACGGCTGGAACGATTGGGTTTACGGCCAGTGGGTGGGCGATCTGCGGGTCGAGGGTTACCACGTGACCGACTGCGACTCCGCAGAGAACGCGCGCAAGCTGCATCAACTGCGCGATCTTCTGGTCCGCGTTGAGGATCCGGTGGGCGGCGGGTCCGGGCTCGGCAACGCCGAGACGTTCGCACTGGGGGAGTTCCCCGAACGAGGGCTCACCGCCGAGAACTCGTTCCTCTGAATCGTTGCCGCGACTCGGCGGCCTGGGCGCCGAAGCGCCGAGCCTGACGTCAGCCCCAGGCGTGCACGATGTTCTGCGCGGGTTCCACGCCCTGTGCCACCAGGATCTCCGTGGCGTCGGCGGCCTGCTCGCAGATCGTCGGGACGTCCTTCCACTCCGCGGAGGTGAAGGTGCTCAGCACGAATTTCGCGCCTTCGGTGCGCCCGGGCGGGCGGCCGATCCCGATGCGAACGCGCTGAAAGCCGTTGCTGCCCAACGACGAAGCCACCGACCGTAGGCCGTTGTGCCCGGCCACGCCGCCGCCGAACTTCAGCCGTATCCGGCCGAAGTCGATGTCGAGTTCGTCGTGGATTACGACGATGTCGGCCACCGGCACCGAATAGAACTTGGCCAGCGGTCCGACCTGCCGACCGGACTCGTTCATGTAGGTCCGCGGTTTGGCCAGCACCACCGAGCGTCCGGCGAGGTGGCCGGTGACCACCTCGGCGCCGGACTTCTTGTGCACCTTGAACCCCGAACCGATGCGGTCGGCGAGGATGTCGGCGACGAGGAACCCGAGGTTGTGCCGCGTGGTGGCGTATTGCGGTCCCGGATTGCCCAGGCCGACCACGAGAAGTGGTTCGGCCATGCCGGTCTACTCGGATTCTTCGGCGGGCGCCGCTTCGGCCGAGTCGCCCTCGCCCTCGTCGGTGGCCTCGGCGACCTCGGCGGCTGCCTCCTCCGGCGTCTCTCCGCCGCCCTCGGCCTCGAGTTCCTCGGCAGACGGCGCCTCGACGACGTTGACCACCAGCATCTCCGGATCCGAGATCAGCGAGACGCCCGAGGGGAGCTCGATGGAACCCGCGGTGAACTGCGTGCCGGCCTCGACACCCTCGACGGACACCGTCAGCTGCTGGGGGATCGACAGCGCGTCGGCCTCGACCTCGACGGTGCTGGCGTCCTGGGTGACCAGCGTGCCCGGCACCGCCTCGCCCTCGATGATGACGTTGACCTCGACGACCACCTTCTCACCACGGCGCACGACGAGCAGATCGGCGTGCGTGATGGTGCGTCGGATCGGGTGGATGTCGAGGGCCTTGGTCAGCGCCAGCTGTTCCTTGCCGTCGACGTCGAGTGTCAGCACCGCGTTGGTGCCCGCACGGCGCAGAACGGCCGCGAAGTCATGGCCGTCGAGTTCGAGGTGCTGCGGATCGGTGCCGTGACCGTAGAGAACCGCGGGCACCTTGCCGTTGCGGCGGGCGCGACGTGATGCGCCCTTGCCGGTCTCGGTGCGCACCGCGGCGGTCAGGTTGTTGGGGGCGTTCTTCGCCATGATGTGGATGCTCCTGTCGTGTGCTCGGCACGGCGGGGCTCAACCACAAGGTTCGCGTCGATAACGGTGGCCCACGGGGCCACCCTCGCCGTGATCACCGGCCAGGGTAGCCGGAAACGCCGGTCAGGCCCAAATCAGAGCGGGAACTTGGTGTCGGTGAGGTGCTCGGAGAGGTCCCACAGCGCGCTCGCCGTCCGACCGTCGCGAGCCAGCGGGCTGCGGAAGCCCGTCGGCCCGGTGGGCCCACGACTGCCGAAGCGTGGGCCGACGAACGTGTCGCCCGGCAGGTCCTCGGCCACCGCGTACAGGGTCTGGCGGGCACCGAACTCGGGCTCGGTGGCGAACACCCGGTTGGCGGCGAGCCAGAAGCGGGTCCCGATCGGGTTGCCCGTCTGGCCCTGCAGGTTCGTCGCGGAATAGCCCGGATGCGCGGCGATCGCACGGATCGGCGAGCCCACCTCGTCGAGTCGACGCTGCAGATCCTTCGTGAACAGCAGATTCGCGAGCTTCGACTGACCGTAGGCCGGCCACGCCAGATACGGCCGGGCCTTCCAGTTGAGGTCCTTGAGGTTGATCCGGCCGAGGAAATGCATGACCGAGGACACCGTCACGACCCGGTCGCTGATTTTCGGCAGCAGGAGGTTCGTCAGGGCGAAGTGACCGAGATGGTTGGTGCCGATCTGGCTCTCGAACCCGTCGACGGTCAACGCGTAGGGCACAGCCATGATGCCGGCGTTGTTGACCAGCACGTCGACCGCCTCGACACCGTCGGCGAATGCGCGCACGGACGCCAGGTCCTGCAGGTCGAGCTTGCGGACCTCGACATCGCCGGTGATCGTGCCCGCGGCCTCCTCACCTTTAGCGGTGTTGCGCACGGCGAGGATGACCTTGGCGCCCGCGCCGGCCAGCTCGCGCGCCGTGATCAAACCGATGCCGCTGTTGGCACCGGTGACGATGACGGTGCGTCCGGCGAAGGAGGGCAGATCCGCGGCAGTCCAACTCATGCCGACCACCCTAGTGAGTTCGCGCGAAATGGCATTCCAGCAGGCCCTCACTCGCGCTTTCGCTGCTGGAACGCAATTTCGCGGAGAAACAGGGGCTACTTCGGCGGTGGTTTGGGGACGGCGACGTTGAACCCGCCGATGATCTTCTCGATGTCGGGGGCCTCCTCGGCGGCCTTCTGGGCGTAGCCCGTCACCGTGAACTGGACGAGATAGCGCTGCTTGGCGGGCGCCGCGCCGGTCGCGATCACGATGCGGTTGTAGCTGTGCATCCGGGTGCCGTTGAGGTCGTAACTGCCCTCGATCATCGCCGACGGGAAACCCTTGAAATCGTCCATGGAAGCGTTGAGGCGCTTGAAGTTCTGCGACATCTCGGCGCCGACGTATCCGTGCTTGATCGCCTCGCGCGGGTCGAAGTCGCCGGTCAACTTCATCACCACCAGCATCGCGATCGGGTATGTCTCGCCCTTGGCGATCACCCTGGTTCCGGGCGCGAAGTTGGTGTTGAAGTACGGCTCCCACCCGGCCGGCGTCGGATACGAGACCGTCAGATCGGTGAGCTTCTCGGGGAACACGGGCTCGCCGGTCACACCGGCCTGTTCCAGGAAAGCCGCGAGGGGCACCGGCTTGTCATCCGGCTCGGCGGCGGTCGACGTCGGCGTCGGCGACGTCGACCACACCGACTGGTAGTTGGGCGGTTCGGTGCCGCAGCCGGACACAACGGCGATGCCGACGACCGTCACCGCAGCGGCAACCTGAAAGCCTGGACGGCTCACAGAATCTCGCGCACCGCGTCGATCGGCCGGGCCAACCGGGTGCCCTTCGGCGTCACGACGAACGGCCGCTCGATCAGAATCGGGTTGGCGGCCATCGCGTCGAGGAGCTCGTCGTCGGAGGCGTCGGCCAAACCCAATTCGCGGTACAACGCCTCCTTCTTACGTACGGCGGTGCGCACGTCGATACCGGCGTCGGAGATCATCTTCTCCAGCTCGGCGCGACTCGGCGGCGTCTTGAGGTACTGCACCACCGTCGGCTCGATCCCGTTCTCGCGCAACAAGTCCAACGTCTTCCGCGAGGTCGAGCACTTGGGGTTGTGGTAGATGACGCTTTTCGACATCTATGCCGACCCGTCGAAGAGGCTGGTGACCGAGCCGTTGTCGAAAACCGCGCGGATCGTGTTCGCCAGCAGCGGGGCGATCGACAACACGGTCAACTGCGGGAAGCGCTTGTCGTCACCGATCGGCAGCGTGTTGGTGACGATCACCTCGCAGGCGCCCGAATCGGCCATCCGCTCGCGGGCCGGATCCGACAGCACACCGTGCGTTGCGGCGATGATCACGTCGCCCGCACCGTCGGCCTTGAGCAGTTTGACCGCGCCGGCGATGGTGCCGCCGGTGTCGATCATGTCGTCGGTCAACACACAGGTCTTGCCCCGCACGTCGCCGACGACGCGGTTGGACACCACCTCGTTGGGTTTGAGCGGGTCGCGCGTCTTGTGGATGAACGCCAGCGGAACGCCACCGAGGGAGTCCGCCCACTTCTCGGCGACGCGGACCCGGCCGGAGTCGGGCGAGACGACCACCATGTCGTGATGGGAGTAGTGCTCGGCGATGTACCCGGTGAGCAGCTTCTGCGCGCGCATGTGGTCGACCGGTCCGTCGAAGAAGCCCTGGATCTGGTCGGTGTGCAGGTCGACGGTGACGATCCGGTCGGCACCCGCGGTCTTGAGCAGGTCGGCGACCAACCGCGCCGAGATCGGTTCCCGCCCGCGGTGCTTCTTGTCCTGCCGCGCGTACGGATAGAACGGAAGGATCGCGGTGATCCGCTTGGCGCTGCCGCGCTTGAGCGCGTCGATCATGATCAGCTGTTCCATCAGGTGCTGGTTCAGCGGCGCGGGATGGCTCTGCAGCACGAAGGCGTCGCAACCGCGGACGGATTCGTCGAACCGGACGAAGATCTCGCCGTTGGCGAAGTCCCGCGCGGTCTGCGCCGTCACGGGTACGTCGAGTTCCTTGGCGACCTGTTCAGCGAGTTCGGGGTGCGCCCGACCCGAGAACAACATCAAATTTTTTCGATTGTCGGTCCACTCGGTGCCCACAGTGCGCCTTCAAGGTCGGGGATCGATACCGGGTAATCCTACGTAGCTTGACGCACCGGGCGTGTCCGGGTGGCCAGATCGCTAACTGCCGGTCACCGCGATTCCGTGTCATCGGTAGCCGGCCCGCCCTCGTCGGCCGATGCCTGCTGCGCGGCTCGCGCCGCCGCCGACCCCGGCCGTTTGCGCGTCACCCACCCCTCGATGTTGCGCTGCGGCCCCGCCGACACGGCCAGCGCACCCGGCGGCACGTCGTCGCGCACGACGGTCCCCGCCCCGGTGTAGGCGCCGTCGCCGACGCTGACCGGGGCGACGAACATCGTGTCCGACCCGGTCCGGACGTGCGAGCCGATCGTCGTGCGGCTCTTGGTCTCGCCGTCGTAGTTGACGAAGACGCTGGACGCCCCGATGTTGCTGTGCTCGCCGATGTCGGCGTCGCCGACGTATGTCAGATGCGGCACCTTGGTGCCGGTTCCGATGGTGGAATTCTTGGTTTCGACGAACGCGCCGAGCTTGCCGTCGGCGCCCAGCACGGTGCCGGGCCGCAGGTAGGTGAACGGTCCGACCGTCGCGCCGTCCCCGATCACCGACGAGCTGGCGTGCGTGCGGCACACCGTCGCGCCGTCACCCACGGTGACGTCGGCCAGGGTCGTGTCGGGCCCGACCTCGCACCGCCCGCCGATGCGGGTGCCCTCGAGCAGCTGGGTGCCCGGCTTGAGGACGGTGTCGCGGCCGATGGTCACGTCCACGTCGATCCACGTCGTGGCGGGGTCGACCACGGTGACACCGGCCCGCTGGTGCGTGGCCACGATGCGCCGGTTCAGCTCGGTGCCCAGCTCGGCCAGCTGCACGCGATCATTGACCCCCGCCACCAGCATCGAGTCGTCGACATGTTTGGCCCGTACGACCAGACCGTCGGAACGCACGATCGAGACGACATCGGTCAGATACTGCTCCTGCTGGGCGTTGTCGGAGCCCAACCGGCCCAGCGCGGACCGCAGCCCAACGGCGTCGAACGCGTACACCCCCGCGTTGACCTCGGTGATCGCGCGCTGTTCGGGGCTGGCGTCGGCCTGTTCGACGATGCCCATCACTTCGCCGTCCTGGGTGCGCAGAATGCGGCCGTAACCGGTCGGATCGGGCAGCGTGGTGGTCAGCACGGTCACCGCTGTCGGCCGGGTGTTGTGCGTGCTGACCAGGTCCGCCAGCGTGTCGGCGTCCAGTAGCGGCACGTCGCCCGAAGTGACCACCACGGTGCCGGCGAAGTCGGGCGGCAGTGCCGTCAAACCGCACTGCACGGCGTGGCCGGTGCCCAGCTGCTGCTCCTGGGTCGCGGTGGCTATCGGGCGGCCGAGTTCGGCGGCCAGCCTCTCGACCTCGGGCCTCACCCGGTCCCGGTCCTTGCCGACCACGACGACCAGATGCTGAGGCGCCGCCTTGCCCACCGCGTGCAGCGCGTGCGCGAGCATGCTGCGACCCGCCAGCGTGTGCAGCACTTTGGGGGTGTCGGACCGCATCCGGGTGCCGGCGCCGGCCGCGAGCACGACCACCGCGGTTTCAGGGGCTGCCGTCATCCGGTCTCCTGCCTATCGGATGTGCGGTTTCATACGCGACACGCCGGTCACGCCGCATGTGAGCGCACTATCGCGGCCAAATCGCTCCGTCGCCAGGACTCGAACCTGAACTATCTGAACCAAAATCAGAGGTGCTGCCGATTACACCACGACGGATCGAACAACTCGTGATGCTAGTCCAATCGCCGGACCCCTCTTCGTTTGTTCCCACGGCCGTCGCCTCGCCGCGTGATCGCCGCCCGACCCCTACATCTGCATCTAACCTGGTAACCGTGGCAGCACCCGACAAGGAGGTCCGGGCGCCGCGGGCGCGGATGACGGGCGCCGAGCGGCGCCACCAGCTCATCGAGGTCGCGCGCAAGCTCTTCGCCGAGCGCGGCTACGAGGGCACCTCGATCGAGGAGATCGCCCAGCGCGCGAACGTCTCCAAGCCCGTCGTCTACGAGCACTTCGGCGGCAAGGAGGGCCTGTACGCGGTGGTCGTCGACCGCGAGATGTCGGCGTTGCTCGACGGGATCACCTCGTCGCTGACCCGGATGACCAACAACCGCTCGCGGCTGCGCATCGAACGCGTCGCACTCGCCCTGCTGACCTACGTCGACGAGCGCACCGACGGCTTCCGCATCCTGATCCGCGACTCCCCGGCGTCGATCACCTCGGGCAGCACCTATTCGACACTGCTCAACGAGGCCGTCAACCAGGTGTCCTCGATCCTGGCCGGCGACTTCTCGCGCCGCGGACTGGACCCGGAGATGGCGCCGCTCTACGCGCAGGCGTTGGTCGGCTCGGTGTCGATGACCGCGCAGTGGTGGCTCGACGTTCGCGAGCCCAAGAAGGAGGTCGTTGCCGCGCATCTGGTCAACCTGTGCTGGAACGGGCTGATGCATCTGGAGAACGACCCGCCGTTGCTCGACGAGTGACGTAGATCTCGTCGCGGGATCGGTGCAAACCCTCGTCGCGGCAAGCGTTTCGGCGCGCGCCTACGATGGAAGGCATCATGACCGCATCGGGGACCCTGTCCGTCCCAACCCCGATCGCCGGGCTCGTCGATCTGGCCTTACGAGATCCCTCCCTCAGCGAGATCTCGCGCCGTGCCGCCGACAAGCCCGCCGATCTGGCCATCGTCGGCCCGGCCGCCGCCCGGGTGTTCGTCGCGTCCGCGATCGGGCACGCCTGTCCGCTGGTCGTCGTGACCGCCACCGGGCGGGAGGCCGACGATCTGACCGCCGAACTGCGTGGCGTGTTCGGTGAAACCGTGGCGATGTTCCCCTCGTGGGAGACGCTGCCCCACGAACGGCTGTCCCCGGGTGTCGACACCGTCGGCGCGCGGCTCATGTTGTTGCGCAGGCTGACCCACGCCGACGACGCGCGTCTCGGACCGCCGCTGCAAGTGGTCGTGACCACCGTGCGGTCGCTGCTGCAACCGATGGTGCCCGACGTGGCCGACGTCGAACCGGTGACCCTGAGCGTGGGCGTCGAAGCGGAATTCGACAACCTGATCGAGCGACTCGTCGAACTCGCGTACACCCGCGTCGACATGGTCGGCAAGCGCGGTGAGTTCGCGGTGCGCGGAGGCATTCTCGACCTGTTCCCGCCGACGTACGAGCATCCGGTGCGCATCGAGTTCTGGGGCGACGAGGTGTCCGAGATGCGGATGTTCGCCGTGGCCGACCAGCGGTCGATCTCCGAGATCGACGTCGACACCGTCATCGCGGTGCCGTGCCGTGAGGTACTGCTGACCGACGACGTCCGCGAGCGCGCCGTCGAACTCGCGCGCGAGCACCCCGTTCAGGAGAACACGCTGCCCGGCACCGTGCCCGACATGCTGGCCAAGCTCTCCGAGGGGATCCCGGTCGACGGGATGGAGGCCCTGCTACCGCTGTTGCGTCCCGACGCGCTGTCCACCCTGTCGGATCTGCTGCCCGCGGGCATGCCGCTGTTGATCTGCGATCCGGAGAAGGTGCGCACCAGGGCCGCCGACCTGATCAAGACCGGCCGCGAGTTTCTGGAGGCGTCCTGGTCCACGGCGGCCGTGGGCGGCGACGCGCCGATCGACCTGGAGTCGCTGGGCGCGTCCGGATTCGTCGAACTCGACGACGCCCGCGCCGCGGCCCGCGAGGGCGGACATCCCTGGTGGACGTTGAGCCAGCTGTCCGACGAAGCGGGTTTCGAGGTGGACATCCGGCCCGCACCGTCGGCCCGCGGCTCACAAGCGAGCATCAGCGAGATCTTCGCCATGCTGCGCGCCCACGTCGCCACCGGCGGTTACGCAGCCGTCGTCACACCCGGCGCCGGCACCGCGCAGCGCGTCGTCGAGCAACTCGCCGAATCCGACGTTCCCGCAGGCATTTTGGAGCCTGGCGTGTCGATCAAAGAGGGTGTCGTCGGTGTACTCAAGGGACCGCTGCACGACGGTGTGGTGATTCCGGGCGCGAATCTGGTGATCATCACGGAGACCGACCTCACCGGCAACCGCGCCACCGCCACCGAAGGCAAACGGCTGGCCGCCAAGCGCCGCAACGTCGTTGACCCGCTGGCCCTGTCCGCCGGCGATCTGGTGGTGCACGACCAGCACGGCATCGGACGGTTCGTCGAGATGACCGAACGCGTCGTCGGCGGTGCTCGTCGCGAGTACCTGGTGCTGGAGTACGCATCGTCCAAACGGGGCGGGGGCACGGACAAGCTCTACGTGCCGATGGACTCGCTGGACCAGTTGTCCCGCTACGTCGGCGGGGAGTCGCCGACGCTGTCCCGGCTGGGCGGCAGCGACTGGACGAACACAAAGACCAAGGCGCGCCGCGCAGTTCGCGAGATCGCCGCCGAACTGGTGTCGCTGTACGCCAAGCGGCAGGCGTCGCCCGGCCACGCGTTCGGTCCTGACAGCCCGTGGCAGGCCGAGATGGAGGACGCGTTCGGCTTCACCGAGACCGTCGATCAGTTGACCGCCATCACCGAGGTCAAGGCCGACATGGAGAAGCCCGTGCCGATGGACCGGGTGATCTGCGGTGACGTCGGCTACGGCAAGACCGAGATCGCGGTGCGGGCGGCGTTCAAGGCGGTGCAGGACGGTAAGCAGGTCGCGGTGCTGGTGCCGACGACGCTGCTGGCCGACCAGCATCTGCAGACTTTCTCCGAGCGGATGGCGGGATTTCCGGTCACGGTAAAGGGGTTGTCGCGCTTCACCGATCCAGCCGAGTCGCGTGCGGTGCTCGAGGGCATGAAGGACGGCAGCGTCGACATCGTGATCGGCACGCATCGGCTGCTGCAGACCGGTGTCACCTGGAAGGACCTCGGCCTCATCGTGGTCGACGAGGAACAGCGCTTCGGCGTCGAGCACAAAGAACACATCAAGTCCATGCGCACCCACGTCGACGTGTTGACCATGAGCGCCACCCCGATTCCGCGAACCCTGGAGATGAGCCTGGCCGGCATCCGGGAGATGTCGACGATCCTCACCCCGCCCGAGGAGCGCTACCCGGTCCTGACGTATGTCGGGCCCCACGACGACAAGCAGATCGCCGCGGCGCTGCGCCGCGAACTGTTACGTGACGGGCAGGCGTTCTACATTCACAACCGGGTCAGGACCATCGATCAGGCGGCCGCGCGGGTGGCGGCGCTGGTGCCCGAGGCGCGCGTGGTCGTGGCGCACGGTCAGATGCCCGAGGAACAGCTCGAGCGCACGGTCGAGGGGTTCTGGAACCGCGAGTACGACATCCTGGTCTGCACGACGATCGTCGAGACCGGCCTGGACATCTCCAACGCCAATACCTTGATCGTCGAGCGCGCCGACACGTTCGGCCTGTCCCAACTGCATCAGCTCAGGGGCCGGGTCGGGCGCAGCCGCGAACGGGGTTACGCGTATTTCCTGTATCCGCCCGAGATTCCGCTCACCGAGACCGCCTATGACCGGCTGGCCACCATCGCGCAGAACAACGAACTGGGCGCGGGCATGGCCGTGGCCATGAAGGACTTGGAGATTCGCGGCGCAGGAAACGTGCTCGGCGCCGAACAGTCCGGGCACGTCGCCGGCGTCGGCTTCGACCTCTACGTGCGCCTGGTCGGCGAGGCGGTCGAGGCCTATCGCGCGGCTGCCGACGACAAAACCGTTGCCGCACCGGAAGAAACCAAGGACGTGCGGATCGACCTGCCCGTGGATGCGCATCTACCTCCCGATTACATCGGCAGCGACCGGTTGCGCCTCGAGGGTTACCGCCGGCTGGCCGCGGCCCCGGACCAGAAGGCGGTGGACGCCGTGGTCGAAGAACTCGTCGACCGGTACGGCCCGCTTCCCGAGCCGGCGCGGCGCCTGGTGGCCGTCGCACGTCTGCGGTTGCTGCTGAGGGAGTACGGAGTCACCGAGGTGAGCTCGGTGTCCGAGTCGACGGTGCGGCTCTCGCCGCTGCAGCTGATGGACTCGCAACAGCTGCGGCTCAAGCGGATGTATCCGAGCGCCGGCTACCGGGCGACCACATCGACAGTGCAGGTGCCTATTCCGCGTGCCGGCAACGGTATCGGCGCACCGCGCATCCGCGACCTCGAGCTGGTGCAGATGGTCGCCGACCTGATCCTGGCGTTGGACGGGAAACCACAGGGCAGTGTCGACATCATTTCGGACTCGATTTCTGAGAACTAACGCCACGTCAAAGCGGCTGTACAACTGTTCAGCCGCCGGTCGTACCGGGATCCGCTGTTAACGCACCATCACGCCGATCCGACATACACGTCGGGGGGTCAAGGTGTTGCTTGCCCATTGAACCGAGGGAGTCGTCCAAACCGAGGGCGTCGATCACCTATGACAGGTGGTTTAAGCAATTTCCTAAACCGAACATCACACGATGCCACCGAGCGATTGGTGCGCGTCGCGATGACGCAAGGCGAAGGAGTTTCGATGGACTTCAAGAAATTGGCAGTGACCACCACGATGACCGGTGCACTCGGACTCGGTGCGTTCGGCCTGGGCGCAGGTTTCGCACAGGCGCAACCGCACATCAACATCCCGCAGCCTCCGGTTCCCGTTCCCGAGGTCAACGTGCCGCCGGTCAACGTGCCGCCGGTGAACGTGCCGCCGGTGAACGTGCCGCCGGTGAACGTGCCGCCGGTGAACGTGCCCGATGTGGACGTACCGCGGGTGGACGTGCCCGATGTGAACATCCCGAACGTCGACGTTGATGTTCCGCGGGTGAACGCCCCCGATGTGGACCTGCCCGAGGTGAAGTTCCCCGAGGTGGACAACTACTTCAAGCTGCCGCACGGGCACATCCCGCCGGGGCAGCTGAAGAACTCGCCGTTCATCAACGGGGTTCCGAACCCCTTCTACGGAATCCCTCCCGGCCAGCTGAAGAAGCTGCCCGAGGTCAACGAGATACCCAACCCGTTCTTCGATGAGAAGCCGGGTCACTGGGTGATCCCCGACGACCTGATCGAGCCGGAGTCCTGAGCAACCCGATACGGACACGATGGCCGTCCTGCCGCAAGGTAGGGCGGCCATCGCCGCTCGGGGCGAGTAGACACCGGTGCCCGTGGTATGGCGGTTCGCCGCGCTACGGGCTGCACCGAGGTGTTGGTATAACCGAGGTCAGCGGTTCGGACAAGACGCGTGAGGGGGTGTAGCCCGATGACCGTCGTTTTGGTCGACCCCAGGCGCCCGTCATTGATCCCGATCGACGCGATCGATCTGCTGTCCGGCGACGTCCAGTACACCGAGGAGATGCCGATCAAGGTGCCCTGGTCGTTGCCCGCCGCCCGGCCCGCATACGACGGTGAGGATGCGCCGGTGCTGCTGTCCTCGGACCCGGAACACCCCGCGGTCAAAGCCCGGCTGGCCGCCGGTGACAGGGTGATCTCGGCACCCGAGGCCGCACCGGGAGAACGTCTGGTCGACGCCGTCGCGATGATGGACAAACTGCGCACGTCCGGGCCGTGGGAGAGCGAGCAGACGCACGACTCGCTGCGGCGCTACCTGCTCGAGGAAACCTACGAGGTGTTCGACGCCGTGCACAGCGGTGACGCCGACGCGCTGCGCGACGAACTCGGAGACGTGTTGCTGCAGGTACTTTTTCACGCCCGCATCGCCGAAGACGCACCGCAGAATGCGTTCGGCATCGACGACGTCGCCGACGCGCTGGTACGAAAGCTGGGCAACCGCGTACCCGCGGTACTCGCCGGGGAGCCGATCTCACTGGACGATCAACTCGCCCAGTGGGAGGAGCGCAAGGCGCTGGAGAAGAAGGCGAAGCGGGCGCATTCCACGATGGACGACGTGCCGACCGCTCAGCCCGCTTTGGCCCTGGCGCAGAAGGTGGTTGAGCGCGTCAGCGCGGCGGGGATGCCCGCCGACCTGATCCCCGGCGCCGTCACGTCGGTGACGGTGGCGGTGGGCAGCGATGCCGAGAACGCCTTGCGCTCGGCGGTTTTGGAGTTCATGGATACGGTGCGACGGGTGGAACGGGCGATCGCCGTCGATCGTCGCGGGAACGATGTTCCCGAGGAACTCGACGACACGCCGCTGGGCACGGTGACCGAAGACGAGTGGCGCGCGCACTGGCCGTCCGCCGGCGCGGACGAAACGGACGGCGAGGACGATGCGATGGAACTTGATGAGACCGATGACGACGCCGACGAGACCAACGAGGCAGAGGTGGCCGATGAGGCTGCTGAGGCCGAAGTTGCCGATCCCGCGTCCTGAACCGGTGAAGATTTTGTGCCCCCGAATCGCTCCCAACGCTGAGCCGCGACGTCCCGAACACGTGGGACCATGGGCAGCGACCGAAGTTGGTTGAGGGAGTTTGGTGTCGCCGGTGCGTTGGCTGCGTGCTGTCGCCGTTCTAGGAGCGACGGCGCTGCTCTTGGCTTCTAGCTGCTCGTGGCAGCTCGGGACGCCCATCCCTGAAGGCGTCCCGCCCCCACCGGGCGATCCGGTGCCCGCGATCGACACCTACGCCAAGGGCCGCCCGGCCGATCAACTTCACGAATGGGCCGCCGAACGCGCGCCCAAGCTGGGGATCCCGGTGGCAGCGCTCGAGGCGTACGCCTATGCCGCCCGGGTGGCCGAGGTGGAGAACCCCGACTGCAAGCTGGCCTGGACGACGCTGGCCGGGATCGGGCAGGTGGAAAGCCATCACGGGACCTACCGCGGTGCGGCGATCGGAGCGAACGGGGACGTCGAACCACCCATCCGGGGTGTCTGGCTCGACGGCACCAACGGCAACCTCGAGATCTTCGACGACTCCGCGATCAGCCATGACGGTGACTCCAAACACGCCCGGGCGATGGGCCCGATGCAGTTCATCCCCGAGACGTGGGGGCACTACGGCGTCGATGCCAACAACGACGGCGAGGTCAGCGCCGACAACATGGACGACGCCGCGCTGTCGGCCGCGGGTTATCTGTGCTGGACCGGCAAGGATCTGGCCACGCCGCGCGGATGGATGAACGCGCTGCGCGCCTACAACCATTCCGACCAGTACGCCAGAACGGTGCGGGACTGGGCGACCGCTTACGCCAACGGCCACCCCCTCTAGACACGCCTGCCGGACTGGGAGGCTCTAGGCTCGTCGGTTGACGCGAAAAAATCGCCCCCACCACCGAGGACACCAAGGAGACGCCAGTGCCCACTATCGATCAGGTCGGAGCCCGAGAGATCCTCGACTCCCGGGGAAACCCGACGGTCGAGGTTGAGGTTCTGCTGGGCGACGGGTCGTTCGCCCGCGCCGCCGTGCCGTCGGGCGCGTCGACGGGGGAGCATGAAGCCGTGGAACTCCGCGACGGCGGCTCACGGTACGGCGGTAAGGGCGTGGAGAAGGCGGTCGAGGCGGTGCTCGACGAGATCGCCCCGGCCATCATCGGCCTGCAGGCCGACGACCAGCGCCTCGTCGACCAGGCGCTGCTCGACCTCGACGGCACGCCCGACAAGTCGCGGCTGGGCGCCAACGCGATCCTGGGCGCCTCGTTGGCCGTGGCCAGGGCCGCGGCCCAAGCGGCCGATCTCGATCTGTTCCGGTATCTCGGTGGCCCGAACGCCCACATCCTTCCGGTGCCGATGATGAACATCCTCAACGGCGGCGCACACGCTGACACCGGTGTCGACGTGCAGGAGTTCATGGTCGCCCCGATCGGCGCAGCGTCGTTCAAGGAGGCGCTGCGCTGGGGCGCCGAGGTCTACCACTCGCTGAAGGCGGTACTCAAGGCCCAGGGCCTGGCGACCGGGCTCGGCGACGAAGGCGGATTCGCTCCCGACGTCGCGGGCACCACGGCCGCACTCGATCTGATCCTGTCGGCCATCGAGTCCGCCGGGTTCAAGGCGGGCTCGGATATCGCGCTCGCACTCGACGTCGCCGCGACCGAGTTCCACTCCGACGGCCAGGGTTACAAGTTCGAGAACGAGGTGCGCACCGCCGACCAGATGGGCACCTTCTACGCGGGCCTGCTCGACACGTATCCGTTGGTGTCGATCGAGGATCCGCTGTCGGAGGACGACTGGGACGGCTGGGTCGCGCTGACGTCGGCCATCGGGGATCGCGTGCAGCTCGTCGGTGACGACCTGTTCGTCACCAACCCGGAGCGACTCGAAGACGGCATCCAAAGGGGCGCCGCCAACGCGCTTTTGGTGAAGGTGAACCAGATCGGCACGCTGACCGAGACGCTCGACGCGGTGGCGCTCGCCCACAACAGCGGCTACCGCACGATGATGAGCCATCGCAGCGGCGAGACCGAGGACACCACGATCGCCGATCTCTCTGTTGCGGTGGGCAGCGGCCAGATCAAGACCGGTGCACCCGCCCGCAGTGAGCGCGTCGCCAAGTACAACCAGTTGCTGCGCATCGAGGAGAACCTCGGCGACGCCGCCCGCTACGCCGGCGACCTCGCCTTCCCGCGGTTCGCCGTGGAAACCAGATAGTCCGGTAACGGCCCGTGCCCGAAGGAAAACGGCCCGACCCCAAGCGCCGGTCACCGACCTCCCGACCCGGAAAGTCGGGCAAGGCCGGCGGTGCGGGGACGGGCCGTCCGCGGGTGGCAGCACGCCGCGAGCCCCGCGCCACCGAAGCGCGCCCGGCCACCGACGCAGCGGCCGATGCCCAGGCCAAATCCGGAGAAACCGGGGTCGTCATCCGGCGCGCCATCGCCGAATCGGCCGAGCAACAGTCCGAGCAGCGGTTCGGATCCGCGGCGCGGCGCGCGGCGATCCTCGCGGTGGTGGTGTGCGTGCTGACGCTGACGATCGCCGGGCCGGTCCGCACCTACTTCGCACAGCGCACCGAGATGAAGCAACTCAAAGCCACCGAACAGCAGTTGCGGGCCCAGATCGCCGATCTCGAACAGCAGAAGGTGAAGCTGGCCGATCCGGTGTTCATCGCCGCACAGGCCCGCGAGCGGCTCGGGTTCGTGATGCCCGGCGAGATTCCGTACCAGGTGCAATTGCCTCCCGGCGCGGTGGTGCCGGGCACTCCCGATCAGGAACCGGAGGCCGTCAACCGCGGCCAGCCGTGGTACACGGCGTTGTGGCACACGATCGCCGATGAGCCACACGGAATCACCCCCGGTCCCGTGCCCGGGGTGCCCCCGCCCGCACCCGATGCGCCCCAACCGCAACCGCCGGCCCCACCCACTCCCGGTGGTTGACCCCGCGGACCTCGACGCCGTCGAGCGCCAGCTGGGACGCGCGCCGCGCGGTGTCCTGGAGATCGCCTACCGATGCCCCAACGGTGAGCCCGGTGTCGTCAAGACCGCGCCGAAACTCCCTGACGGCACACCGTTTCCGACGTTGTACTACCTCACCCACCCGGTGTTGACCGCCGCCGCGAGCAGGCTGGAATCGTCGGGCATGATGCGGGAGATGACCGAGCGGCTGCGCAACGACGCGGACCTGGCTCGGGCATATCAAAAGGCGCACGAGTCCTATCTCGCCGAGCGCGACGCCATCGAACCTCTCGGGACGACGTTCTCCGGCGGCGGCATGCCGGATCGGGTCAAGTGCCTGCACGTGCTGATCGCCCACTCTCTGGCGAAGGGGCCGGGCACCAATCCCCTCGGCGACGAGGCGCTGGCTGCACTGGCCCACGATCCCGCGATGGAAGGCATTCTCGATCCGGAAAGGTGGGCCCATGAGTAGGGTCGGCGCCATCGACTGCGGTACCAACTCGATCCGTCTGCTAATCGCCGACCGGGTCGATGGCAAGTTGGCCGATGTGCACCGCGAGATGCGGATCGTCCGGCTGGGCCAAGGAGTCGACGCCACAGGGCAATTCGCGCCCGAGGCGCTGTCGCGCACGGAGTCGGCACTGGCCGACTATGCCGACCTGATGCGTCACCACGGCGTCGACAACGTGCGGATGGTCGCGACCTCGGCGACCAGGGATGCCGCGAACCGTGACGTGTTCTTCGCGATGACGGCCGAGGTGCTGGGGGCCGTCGTGCCCGGTGCGGTCGCCGAGGTGATCACCGGCACCGAGGAAGCGGCCTTGTCGTTCAACGGCGCGGTCGGCGAACTAGGCTCGGCCGCAGCGCCTTTCGTGGTGGTTGACCTGGGCGGCGGGTCGACCGAAGTGGTGCTCGGCAGTGACGAGATGACCGCCGGCTATTCGGCCGACATCGGATGCGTCCGGCTCACCGAACGCTGCCTGCACTCCGATCCGCCTACCGCAGAGGAGGTCGCCGCGGCGCGTGATGTCGTGCGGGAAGGGCTGCAGGAGGCGTTCCGGGCAGTGCCGGTCGATCAGGCCCGCACATGGGTCGGGGTCGCGGGCACCATGACGACGCTGTCGGCGCTGGCCCAGAAGATGCCGGTCTACGACTCGGATGCCATTCACCTGTCCCGTGTCCCGTTCGGCGAACTGCTGAGCGTGTGCGAGGCGCTGATCGCGATGCCGCGAGCACAACGCGCACGGCTCGGCCCGATGCACGAGGGGCGTGTCGACGTCATCGGCGGTGGCGCGATCATCGTCGAGGAACTGGCCGACGCGTTGCGGCAGCGGGCGGGTATCGAGGAGCTGACCGTCAGCGAGCACGACATCCTCGACGGCATCGCGCTCTCGATCGCCGGCTGACTGTCGACCGCCCGGGATATGCGCCCTTCGGCGGGCCAGGAGTACCTCGAGAAGGGGACTTCTTGCCCTGTTTCCTTCTCGGCTGACGGCGCATCCTTCGTCATGTGACTGCTTTCTTAGAGACCACCGGACCACCGACAGCCGAATTTCCCGATGCCGAGACGCTACGGACGGTGTTGTCGTTGGCGACCCGAGCTCCTTCCGTGCACAACTCGCAGCCCTGGTACTGGAAAGTGGGAGACGAGAGTCTGCATCTCTACGCTGACCGGTCGCGCCACCTGGCCAGGACGGACGCCGACGAGCGTGACTTGATGGTCAGCTGCGGGATGGCGCTGCACCACGCCATCGTGGCGCTGGCGGCTGTGGGTTGGCGAGCCCGGGTCCACCGGTTTCCCAACCCCGCCGATCGCGATCACCTCGCCTCGTTCGAATTGAGCCCCGCCGATCCCATCACCGCCGACATCGCCTTGGCGGCCGCCATTCCGCAACGCCGGACCGACCGCCGCCACTTCAGCCCTTGGCCGGTGTCGATGGTCGACATCGCGAAGATCGGAGCCAGGCTCGCCAGGACGGGGATCCTGATGCGACGCGTCGAGATGTCCATGGACATCAGGGCAATCGTTGCGCAGGCGGTGTGGCAACACACCCACGACGATGCGTATCTGGCCGAACTCGCCGCCTGGAGCGGAAGGCACGCCGCGACGTCGGGCATTCCGGCGCACAGCATCCCCGAATCCGACCCAACGGCCCCCCTCCCGGGCCGACTCTTTCCCGGTGGGTCATTGGCGCAACCGCAGGGCGCCTCCGCGCACGAAGACCACGCGATCCTGTTGGCGCTGGGATCTGTGGCCGACGACGATCTATCCCGGTTGCGGGCGGGTGAGGCGTCGAGCCTGCTGCTGTTGACCGCCACCTCCATGGGCTTGGCCAGCTGCCCGGTATCCGAGCCGCTCGAGATTGCAGAAACGCGGCGAGCGCTCAGGGACGAGGTGTTCGACGGCCGGGAGTACCCGCAGATGATGTTCCGGATCGGTTGGGCGCCCGTCGGTGCCGACCCGCTGCTGTCGACACCGCGGCGCCCTCTCAGCGAGGTCGTCGGCGCCCTCGGCAGTGTCCCCGCGAGCCTGTGATCCTGTGCACCCGATCGAAGTTGGAGGACGTGATGAGCATCTCGATCGTCGCTACTCACCAGCGCGGCCCCGCTGCGCTCATCGAATCACCTTGGGGTGCATAGCATGAACGCACACCACCCGAACGCCGAAACCATCCGCTCCGCACTGATGCTGGCGGTGAAGGCGCCGTCGGTGCACAACACCCAGCCGTGGCGTTGGCGGGCCGGTGAACAGAGCGTCCATCTCTACGTCGACCGCCGACTGCATCTGCCACACACCGACCCCGATTCCCGGGATCTCATGCTCAGCTGCGGTGCCTCACTGAACCACTGCCAGATTGGCTTCGCCGCCCTGGGCTGGCGCGCTGAAGTGCACCGGTTTCCCAACCCGGACGACCCGAATCACCTCGCGGCCCTGGAACTTCATCGGCACGACCCCACTGACGCCGACATCGCGCTCGCAGCGGCCATTCCGCGACGGCGAACCGACCGCCGCCGGTACGGCTCATCGAAGGTTGCACCCGCAGACCTCGCCTTGATCGCGACCCGAGCAGCCGCGGCCGGTGCGACCGTGCGTCAGGTGGACAATCTTTCCTCACTGCGGAGTCTCGTGAGCGAGGCGGCTCGACGCCATGCTGCCGACCATGGCTATGCCGCCGAACTCGCCACGTGGAGCGGTAAATACGCGGCAACCGCGGGAGTACCGGCGCGCAGCGCGCCCAAAGCCGACGGCAGCATCTCGGCGCGTACGTTCGCGGGCGCGAGTCTTGCCCAACCGGTGGGCTCCGAAGCGGAGACCGACAACGCCGTGGTCCTCGCTCTCGGCACAGACGACGATAGCGACCTGTCACGATTGCGCGCCGGCGAGGCGGCCAGCCTGGTCCTCCTCACGGCGACCGCGCTGGGATTGTCGAGTTGTCCTATGACGGAGCCATTGGAGGTACCCGAGACCCGCGCTGTTGTCCGGGCGGAGGTCTTCGACGGTGGTCTGTACCCGCAGATGCTGTTGCGGATCGGTTGGGGACTTCTCGGTGCCGATCCGTTGCCGCCCACCCCGCGACGCGCCGTATCCGAAGTCGCCGCGCGACTCGACGGGTCGCCACTGGCGTAACCGCTCGAAGTCGAATGGATTCCGGACATGGGCCCGGTCCAGGGATTTTCGACCACTTCACCGGTGACGAACGCCTCCGGAACCAAGCGGCGTCGCGGCGATACCGTCATGGAGTGGGTTGACGTCCGGCGGTGAGAGGGGCGCGAAATGGCAGCGACGACATCCGATAACGGCATTCTGGTCGCGGTTGACGGATCGCCGGCCGCAAGGGTTGCCACCGACTGGGCTGCGCGAGAAGTCGTGTTACACCGGTTGCCGCTCAAGGTCGTGCACGTCGTCGAATCGCCCGCCGTGCGGATGTGGCCGGAGATGGCCATGCCGGCCGCAGTCACCGAAAGTCTGCGGCGAAGAGGTCACGAATAACTCTCGGCAGCAGAGGAAACCGCCCAACGGGCCACCGCCGGCGAGGATCTGGCGATCACTACCGAGCTGTTGACGGCCGCGGTCCAGCCCACACTCATCGACCTGTCTGGAGAGGCCCGCATGATCGTGGTCGGCTGTCGCGGTCTGGGCTCGATCGGACGCCGTCTTCTCGCGTCGGTCAGCTGGACCCTCCTACACCACGCCAAGTGCCCTGTCGCAGTCATCCATGACGAGGATCCGCTGATGTCCGAACCGGTTTCGAAGGCACCGGTGGTCGTCGGGATCGACGGCTCACCGGCCTCGGAAGCCGCCACGGTGATCGCATTCGATGAGGCATCCCGCCGCGGAGTGAATCTCGTCGCCGTCCACGCATGGAGCGACATGAGCTACTACGAGTTGCCCGGGTGCGAAGCCGCGGCCCTGCTCCGGGAAGCCGAGGAAACGCTCGGCGAGCGCCTCGCCGGCTGGCAGGAGCAGTATCCCGATGTTCGGATCGAGCGCGTCCTCGTGATGGATCGGCCCGCACACCAGCTGCTCGAGCAATCGGATCGCGCGCAGCTGACGGTCCTGGGCAGCCATGGGCGCGGTGGTTTCGCCGGGATGCTGCTCGGATCCGTCAGCTCGACGGTCGCCGAGTCGGCGCGTATGCCGGTCCTGGTGGTACGACCGTCGTGACGGGTCATCACATGTCGGGGTCGCGGTGGGACCGCTCCAATTTGGAGATGTAAACGGCAGCCTGGGTGCGTCGTTCCATACCGAGCTTGGCCAACAGCCGCGAAACGTAGTTCTTAACCGTCTTCTCCGCCAGGAACATCCTGGCGGCGATCTGCTTGTTGGTCAGGCCTTCCCCGAGCAGATCCAGCAGGACCCGCTCCTGGTCGCTGAGTTTCGCCAAGGGATCGGAATGCTCAGCTGCCCCACGCAATTTAGCCATCAACACGGCGGCCGCGCGGTTGTCCAGCAACGACCGCCCAGCGCCGACATCCTTGATCGCCTGGGCGAGTTCCATGCCCTTGATGTCTTTGACCACATAGCCGCTGGCGCCGGCCAGAATCGCGTCCAGCATCGCCTCGTCCGAGGTGAATGACGTCAACATCAGGCACCGCAGATCCGGCATGCGGGAGAGAAGGTCCCGACACAGTTCGATGCCGTTGCCGTCCGGGAGTCGTACGTCGAGGACCGCGACATCGGGTTGCAGGGCGGGAATGCGCGCCATTGCCTGCGACACGGAGCCCGCCTCGCCGATCACGTCCAGATCCGGATCGGCGCTAAGGAGGTCGATGAGACCGCGCCGGACCACTTCGTGGTCGTCGACCAGAAAGACTTTCACCATGGGTGTCTCACTCCTGAGTTTGAGCCACGGTGTCTCACAATACGGTCTGCGCTTGGCAGATCAAGGCCCAACAGCACCCTTCGGTGGCGGCGGGCGCACTTCGAGCACTTCAGCGGTCGGGCGCCGCGGAGTCGCCGGGGGCCGGTCTTCGATCTCCGGTGCCGTACCGATGCGGATCAACACCTGGGGCGTCGTCTCAGTACCGATCAGCGACGCGACGATGTCCCGGCTCGCCCGCAGCTCGGTGATATGGGTGAGCGTGCATGAAGCCAGGCCGGCCATGGTGGCATCGAGCAGGACCGCCGACAGCATCTCCCCGCATCGAAGCACGCTTTCGCGCTCGTTGTCATAGGTGGACAGGACGACGATCCTCGCCCTGTCCTGACCGTAGGCCCGGCGCCTGTCTCGTTCGTCGTGAGAAACGGGGAAACTGCGTCCCACCCCGACGTGATCGCTCTCGGCCGCCGTGGGAAGAGAACTCGGGGGAATGCCCTCGCTGACCGGGAAAGGCGCTGTCCACCAGTGCAACTCCTCGTGGTAGTAGGGGTCGTAGAAGCGCAGGGACTCGGTTAGTCTCGAGGCCTGAACCAGTTCGGCGCGCAGCTCGTCGGCGATCACGTCCAGTCTGACGGCATCCGCGGTGACGCTTCTGCGCAATTGCGCCTCGACGGCCACCCACTCCGGCGGGGCCGCGAAGGGAAGCCGGTCGGTGCGCCGCATCAGTATCGCGTCGGCGCGACGACGGTGTCCTTCGGTGACGAATTCCATCGGGGAGAAGTCGACATTCGCCAGGTGCACCGGGCTGTTCGGATTCGGATAGCGGTCGATGTCAGCGTCCCAGCCGGCTGCGGCCATCGCCACCGTGAGGTGGTCGAGCACCGCGCCACAGCTCATCAGGGCTTCCCGCCCGGAACGGTCGGTCGAGTACAGGACACGGCTCTTGTCGAGAAACAGCTCAACCGAGGAACCGTCGGTCGTCCAATGCCACGGCTGACTGTTGTGCAACGACGGGGCCCGACACGCCAGGGCCACGGCGTTGGTGATGACATCGGTGCCGACAAGGGTGTGTCGCATTACTCGATCGTGGGCTCGAGTCACCGCCGAAACCAGGGCCAATGGTCCCATTCATCGGGGCTTCTGACCCTGTTCGGCGCTGCCGGCGGGAGTGGACGATCGAGTCATGAGCGCATCGGTAGTGGAGGCGGACAGCGGCGGTGTCGCGCTCGGCAATGCCGGCAACCTGCAAGCGCAGGCCCGTGAGACGCACACCGGTGTCGTGGTGCTCGTCGGCGACAGGGCATACAAGGTGAAAAAGCCCGTTCTCACCGACTTCCTGGATTTCCGTACGCCAGAGCTCCGGGCGGCGGCCTGCGAACGCGAGGTGGCGCTCAATCGCAGGCTTTCTCCCGAAAGCTACCTCGGCGTTGGCCACTTCGCCGGTCCGGACGGCGGATCAGACGAGCCCGTGGTCGTGATGCGGCGTTATGCCGACTCGTTGCGGCTGGCATCGATGATCCGTGACGGTCGGCCGGTGTACGACCAACTGGACGCCATCGCCCAGAGGGTCGCCGAATTCCACCGGCACGCGGCGAGAAGCGAGGTCATCGACGCGTGCGGGCGACCCGGCGCCGTTGCCGCACGCTGGCGACAGAACCTCGACCAGCTCGCGCTCTACACCGTCCGCGGGGTGCTCGGGGAGCAGGTCCGGGAAATCCGGCGCCTCGCCGAACGATTCATGGCCGGCCGTTCGGGGCTGTTCGAACGCCGGATAGCGCAGGGTCGTGTGGTTGACGGGCACGGAGACCTGCTGGCCGACGACATCTTCTGTCCCGGTGACCATCTCGCCATCCTCGACTGTCTGGAGTTCGACGACAGTCTCCGTTTCGTCGACGCCGTCGACGACGTGTCGTTCCTCGCGATGGATCTGGAATTTCTAGGCCGCCAGGACCTCGCCGAGCTGTTCCTCGATTCCTATCGCCGGCACTCCGGTGACACGGCGCCGAGCGCCCTGACACACTTCTACATCGCCTACCGTGCGGTGGTCCGGGCGAAGGTCGACTGCGTGCGCGTCGACCAGGGCCATGACGAGGCGCGTGCCGACGCGCGGCGACACATTGACATCGCGTTCGAACATCTTCGATCAGGGACTGTGCAGCTGATCATCGTCGGTGGTGGTCCGGGCACGGGTAAGAGCACGCTTTCGCGGGCTCTGGCAGAACTATTCGATGCTGAGGTCATCTCCACCGACGACGTTCGGAAACAGATGCAGGGCGCCGGCGCGATCACAGGTTCGGTGGGCGAGGTGAACACCGGTCTCTACTCGCCGCAGAATGTCAGCGCGGTCTACCAGGAGGTGCTGCGGCGAGCGACCAACACGCTTTCCGCGGGCAGGTCGGTGATACTCGACGGGACTTGGCGCAATGCCGAGCAGCGCGAGCGAGCCCGTCGTATCGCCGATCGCGTGCGTGCGCCGCTGGTGATCCTCACGTGCTCGGCTCCGCTGGAGGAGGCGGCGCTGAGGATCGAAACCAGAGCCGAGACAACCTCTGATGCAACCCCCCACATCGCAGCCGCGATTGCGCAGGGATCGGCCCACGTTTACGGCGGTCATCTGATCGACACCACGCGTTCCCTGGCGGATTCGGTCGCCCAAGCGCAGCAGATATGTTGCACCGCAATCTGACCAGCGATAGCAACCACACCGACCGCACCGGCGAAAAGGAGGCAACCGTGCAACGCTTGACGACCCTAGACGCGGGGTTCTTGGAGGCAGAGGATTCCGATCGGCACATCAGCCTGGCGGTCGGCGGGCTGTCGATCCTCGAGGGCCCGATGCCGCAGTACGACACGATTGCAGCGGGTTTGGCCGCCAGATTGGCTGACCTGCCGAGGTTTCGGCAGGTGTTGCATACACACCTGTTGGACCTGCAGCCACCCGAGTGGGTCGAGGTCGACGATCTCGACATCAGCCATCACCTCCACCGGGCGGCCTTGCCGCAGCCGGGAGACGATCATGCGCTGCACAGGTTCGTTGCCGATGTCATGGAGCGGCGCCTGGACCGCGATCGGCCGTTATGGGAGTGCTGGATCGTCGAAGGTCTCGCCGAAGGCAGGTGGGCGATCCTCATGAAGATCCACCACTGCATCGCCGACGGCATCGCCACGATGCACATGTTTTCCTCTCTGGCGGACGGGGGAGAAGGGGAGACGTTCGCCACGGAGATCCGCGCCGCGAAAACAGTCCCGCACCAACGGATCACATCGCCGAAATCAGTTCTGAATCCGTTGACCTGGCCGAGCGGACTAATCCGGATGGCCGCGAACGCGACCAACGCCGCGGCACTGGTCGTCGAGGGTGCTGCCGAGCTCGTTGGTGGAATAGTCAGCCCTGCCACCGAATCGTCATTGAACGGCCCCGTCACGGCGATGCGTCGCTACAGTGCTGCGCGCGTGGGCCTCGCCGACGTCACCAAAGTGACCGAAGCCTATGGCGTCACCGTCAACGACGTCGCGCTGGCCGCCTTGACCGACAGCTACCGCGCCGCGCTCACCCGCCGCGGCGAGAAGCCGACACGTACCTCGCTGCGCACGCTGGTACCGGTGTCGGTTCGGGCGAACGACGCGGTCGGTATCACCGACAACCGGGTCTCGGTCATGCTGCCGTTCCTGCCCGTGGAGAAGGAGGATCCGGTCGAGCAACTGCAGGCGGTGCACCGTCGTCTGACGAAGGCGAAAGCGAGCGGTCAGCGCGAAGCGGGGAGTATCGCCATGTCAGCGATGAACGCCGTCCCGTTCCCGTTGACCGCATGGTTCGTCCGGACGGTGACTCGTCTGCCCCAGCGCGGCGTCGTCGCCCTGGCGACCAACGTGCCCGGGCCCCGAAAGCGGATGACGATCCTGGGCCGAGAAGTCCTCCATGTGCTGCCGATTCCGCCGATCGCGCTTCAGTTGCGCACGGGAGTCGCGATCCTCAGTTACGCAGACGAGCTGGTCTTCGGTGTCACTGCCGATTATGACGCCACCCCCGACGTGGACGAGATCGCCGGCGGGGTGACGGTCGCGATAGCCAAGCTCGTGGAGCGGTGTTGACACGCCGGGTGACATAGGGAGCTCAGCCAACAACAGGCACCGCCACCGGCGTCACGGTGTCTGCACGCGGAGAGGGGATCCGATGGCCGAGAACACAAAGCGTCGTGGTGTCGTGGTCGGCACCGACGGCTCCGCTTCGGCGAAGGCGGCCATCAGATGGGCCGCCCATGACGCGAGCATGCGCAAGCTTCCGCTTACCGTCGTTCACGCCAACGCCGTGTCAACGGTGGCCGCGGCCATGGTGGCGTGGCCCGCAGGTGAGATCCCCCAGCAAGTCCTCGAGCAGGAGGAGGATGACGCGCGGGCCATACTCGCGGATGCCGTTGCCATGGCACGCGAAAGCGCCGACGGCAGAACGCTACTGACCGTAACCGATGAGATGTTCTTCGGCTGGCCGGTAACGACGCTGGTCGACGTCTCCAAGGACGCGGAGATGGTGGTTGTCGGCTGCCGAGGCCGGACCGGATTGCGCCGCACGCTGTTGGGATCGGTCAGCTCCGGGCTGATCCATCATGCTCACTGTCCGGTCGCGGTCGTCCACGACGATCATGCCTCGTCGGGTCGGCTACCCGTGCTCGTCGGAATCGACGGCTCGCGATCATCGGAAGCCGCAACCGCCCTGGCGTTCACCGAAGCATCCTGGCGCGGTGTCGATCTCATCGCGCTTCATGTCTGGAGCGACGCCGACATGCCGAAGTCCAGCATGGATTGGACCGACGTTTTGGCGGCTGCACGCAGGACGCTATCGGAGCGCCTCGCGGGTTGGCAGGAACGTTACCCGGACGTCGAGGTCACCACGGTGGTGGAGTTCGAGGGTCCAGCGCGCCGGCTGCTGGAACTCTCGGAGCGTGCGCAGCTGGTCGTCGTCGGAAGTCATGGTCGCGGGGGGTTCGCGGGGATGCTACTCGGATCCGTGAGCACCGAGGTCGCTGCCGCGGCTCGCGTCCCGGTCATCGTGGCCCGCGGGAGTTGAGTCCACGGACCCTCTGGGAGACCCCGTCGCCGGGATAGGACTGTCGTACAGCATGCTCAAGCTGGTTGACCCCAGTAATGTGCCTGCGACCGTGTTGCGACGGCGCGCGCCGACCCACACAATGGCCTGAGCCGTCAACTGGTCTGCGTTGCACGAGCCTCGACGTACTGCACCACATCATCGAGCGTCCGCAGGGACTGATAGTCCTTCTCCGGGATGTCGACGTTGAATCGTTTGTGGATGCGCTGCAGGAAGTTCAGCCAATCCATGGAATCGAGGTCGACCTGATCACGTAGCAGGACGGTGTCTTCGATCTCGTCGGCGTCGACTTCCGGTGCGATCGTGGTCAATTCGGACAACACCGTGGTACGGACATCGTCGGTAACAGGCATGGTGATCACTTCTCCAGGAGGTCGGGTTGTTGAAGCACTTCGTCGACAGCGGCGAGGAACAACGCGCCGCGGTGTCCGTCGCTGGCGCGGTGGTCGGCAGCCAGCGAAGCCTGCACGGTGGTGGCGATACGGATGGCGCCGTCCGCGGCGCATACGCGTTGCGCGGGTTTACCGAGGCCCACCATGGCGACCTGCTGCGGATAGATCACCCCGAACACCGAATCGACGCCTTGGTCGCCGAGGTTGGTGACCGTGATGGTCGGATCCGACATCTCCGAACTGCGCAATGAGAACGCCCTGGCGCGAGCGACCAGATCGGTGAGGTTGGCCATCAGCTCGTCGAGTTTCTTGTCGGGGACGTCGTGAATCGCCGGCGCCACCAAACCGCCGCCCCGCAGCGATATCGCCACGCCGACGTGCACCGCCGCTGCGGGTTCGAAACTGTCGTTGCGCCAGAACCCGTTGAACTCACCGAACCGCTGGGCGGCCAACGCGACCGCCTTGATTTGAAGGACCGCGGGAAGCACACGTTCGGTGATGGACCGCTCGGCGTTACGCTCGGCCAGCCAGCCCAGGGCCTTGTCGAGGACGATCTCGTGAGCCAGGTAGTAGTGCGGTATCTCGCGTTTCGACCGGCTCATCGCCGCGGCGATCGATCGGCGCATCTCCGCTCCCCGCTTGGCCGCCAGCTCCTTCGGCGACAACGCTTGCGCGGCAGGGGCCGTGGTCGCCGCGGGCGCCGGGGCTTGCGTCGTCCTGGTATGCGCCGCGGCGTGTTCGACGTCGTTGAGCGTGACGGCGCCCTGCGGTCCCGTGCCGGTCACCGCCTCGACATCGACCCCCATCGACTGCGCGAGGCGGCGGGCAGCGGGGGAGACCCAGCGCCGGTGGTGCTCGGGCGCCGTGACGACGGGTGGGACCGGCGGGGATGCCACCGGCGCGGGCGCCACGACAGGCCGAACCTGCGCGACGGGTGGAACTTCCACGGCGGGCGGAACTTCCGCGACGGCTGCCACCGGCTCGGCTACCGGTACCGGTTCGGCGGCTTCGCCCGGTTCGGCCAAGCGCGCCAACGGTGCTCCCACCTGAACCGTCGTACCGACCGGCACCAGGAGTTCGACGACGGTGCCCTCCTGCCAGCACTCCACCTCGACGGCGGCCTTGGTGGTCTCCACCACGGCCACGATCTGCCCGCGGGTCACCGCGTCGCCGGGCTTGACCAACCACTCGTCGAGCTTGCCCTCATCCATGTCGGCGCCCAGCGCGGGCATCGTGAACTCGATCATCGGCGGTCACCGAACATACTGCGAACCGCTTCGGCGATCTTCTCCGGTTGCGGCAGCGCCGCTTGCTCAAGGTGCTTGGCGTAGGGGATGGGTACTTCTTCTGTGCAGACGCGGGCGATCGGTGCGTCGAGGTCGTAGAACGCGTTCTCCACGATGCGCGCGCTGATCTCGCCGGCCAGGCTGCCGGTACGCCAGCCTTCGTCGACCACCACCGCCCGGTGTGTCTTGAGCACCGACTCGAGAAGCGTCGCGTCGTCGAGGGGCCGCAGCACCCGTAGATCGACGACCTCGCAGTCGATTCCGGACAGCGACAGCTCGTTGGCGGCGTCGAGAGCTTTGGGCAGGCTGCCACCGTAGGTGATCACCGTGACGTCCTTGCCTACGCGCCGCACCGCTGCCCGCTCGATGTCCGTCGGCACCAGCGCGTCGACGTCGGTCGAGGTGTTGTACAACTGCACGTGCTCGAAGATGACGACCGGATCCGGATCGGCCAGCGCGGTGGGCAGCATCCCGTAGGCGTCGGCCACCGTGGCCGGCGCCACCACCTTGATCCCGGGGATATGGGCATACCACCCCTCGAGGCTGTGCGAATGTTGGGCTGCCAGTTGGCGTCCGGCGCCGGTGGCCATGCGGACCACCAGCGGCACCGAGAACTGACCGCCCGACATGTGGCGCAGCGCCGCGGCGGTGTTGACGATCTGGTCGAGCGCCAGCAGGCTGAAGTTGACCGTCATCACCTCGACGATCGGTCGCAAACCGCCTAGCGCAGCGCCGATTCCCACACCGACGAAACCGAGTTCGGAGAGTGGAGTGTCGCGGATGCGGTCCGGCCCGAACTCCTCGAGCAGTCCCTTGGACGCGGCGTAGGTGCCGCCGTAAGCGCCGACGTCCTCGCCCATCAGCAAGACGCGTGAGTCGGCGAGCATCGCGTCGCGGATCGAATCGTGCACCGCGGTGCGGTAGGCCGTCTTCATGGCCGACTCCCCGCAGGAGTGAGCACATCGCGGGTCAGGTCGGAGACGTCCTCCCACGTGCCGGCCTCGGCGTAGTCGACCGCTTCGGCCAGTTCGATTTCGGCGGCGGCACGCATGGATGCGACGTCGTCATCGGTCAAGAGTCCCTCTGCCAGGCATCTTTCGGTGAAGGTGCGGACGGGGTCGCGTTCCTTCCAGTGTTCGACCTCGCTCTTCTCCCGGTACAGTTCGGGGTCGAACATCGAGTGCGGGCGGAACCGGTATGTGAGGAACTCCAGGAAGAACGGCCCCGCGCCACTGCGCACGTGGTAGGCCCCTTCCTGAGCGGCGGCGTGACAGGCCAGCACGTCCATCCCGTCCACCGCGAGTGCCGGTATCCGGTACGACGCCGCCTTCGCGGTCATGTCGGTCTGCGACTGCTCCACCGCGATTGACGTCCCCATCGCGTAGAGGTTGTTCTCGCAACAGAACAGCACCGGTAGCTGCCACAGCTCGGCGAGGTTCAGCGATTCGTGGAAGGCCCCCTCGGCGACGGCGCCCTCGCCGAAATAGCATGCGGTGACCCGATTTCGGCCCAGCTGCTTGTCTGCCAGCGCCAGACCCACGGCCAGCGGCAGACCACCGGCGACGATCGCATTCCCGCCGTAGAACCTCACGCCCGCATCGAACAGATGCATGGAGCCGCCTCGTCCGCGAGAGCAGCCCTCCTGCTTGCCGAACATCTCGGCCATGATCTTCGGCATCGGCACGCCGCGCAGCAGTGCGTGAGCGTGGTCGCGATAGGTGGCCACCACGGCGTCCTCGGGTTCGAGCACCCGAAGCGAGCCCGCGGCCACCGCCTCCTCACCGACGTACAAGTGCAAGAAGCCGCGAATCTTGGCCGCGCTGTACAGCTCTGCGCACTTCTCCTCCATCAGCCGCACCCGCACCATGTCGCTGAGCAGGGCGCGTGCCAATTCCTGGTCGGTCATGGTGAGGCCTCCTGGTGCTGCGGTGTTTCGACGGTGGAGGTGTCTCCCTCGGGTAATCCGAGTTCGCGCGCCTTGAGCAGCCGGCGCATGATCTTGCCGCTGCGCGTGTGCGGCAGGCTCTCGACGAATTCGATTTCCTTCGGTGCGACCGCGGCGCCGAGGCGCTTACGCGCCTGACCGGTCAGCTGTGCACGCAGCTCGTCGGTCGGATCGAAGCCATCCTTGAGCGTGACGAAGGCTTTCACCAGTTCCCCGACCGTGGGGTCTGGCTTGCCGATCACTGCGGCCTCGGCGACGGCCGGGTGATCGGTCAGCGCGTTCTCCACCTCGAACGGCCCGATCAGGTGGCCCGCGGACTTGATCACGTCATCGGCGCGGCCGACGAACCAGAAATATCCGTCGCGGTCACGCTTGACCAGATCGCCCGACATGTACAGGCCGTTGGCAAAGCTCTTGTGATACCGCTCTTCTTGATGAAGGTACTCACGAAACATCGACGGCCAGCCGGGTTTGAGGGCGAGTTCCCCCTCGATGTCGGGTTGGTCGATCGCCGACACCGAACCGTCGTCGTTGCGGCGCACCACAAAGGCGTTTACACCGGGCAGCGGGCGACCCATCGATCCAGGCTTGATGTCGAAGGCCGGCGTGTTGGCGATCATGATCCCACCGGTCTCCGTCTGCCACCAGTTGTCGTGGATGGGCAGACCCAACACGCGCTTGCCCCACCACACCGCCTCGGCGTTCAGCGGTTCACCGACGCTCGCGATGAATCGCAGCCGGGGAAAGTGGTATTGCGCAGCGACTTCCGGACCCGCCTTGATCAGCATGCGGATGGCCGTCGGCGCGGTGTACCAGACGGTGACGCCCTCATCTTGGAGGATGCGATACCAGCGCTGGGCGTCGAACTCGGCTTCGTCGATGATCGAGGTGATCCCGTGTAGCAGCGGTGCGATGATGCCGTAGGAGGTGCCGGTGACCCATCCCGGATCGGCTGTGCACCAATAGATGTCGTCGGGATGAAGGTCAAGGGCGTACAGCCCGGTGACATAGTGCATTGTCACCGCGCCGTGCACGTGGCGCGCGCCCTTCGGGGTGCCGGTGGTGCCGCTGGTGAAGTGCAGCAGCGAGGTATCCTCCGCGGTGGTGGGTTCGATCGGGGCGTATTCGGAGGCTTCGTCCATAAGCGGCGCCAGACTGAGCGTGCCGGGTATGGGTTCGGTCTCGGACCCATCGACCAGCAGAATGTGGCGGACCGACGGCAGCTGGTCGCGGATCTTGGCGATCTTGCGCTTGTAGAGCGCCGTCGTCGTCACCAGGACGGCCGCCTCGCCGATGGTGACGCGGGTGGCGATGGGCTCCGGACCGAACGCCGAGAACAGCGGCGAAACCACACTGCCGTTGCGCAGCGCGCCGAGCATCGTGACATACAGCTCCGGAATGCGGCCCATGATCAGAAATACGCGGTCGCCCTTACCCACGCCCAGCCCCCGCAACACATTGGTGAACCTGCGGGTGCGACGGCCGAGTTCGGCGTAACTGAGGTCCTCGATGACAAGGTTCTCGCTGGGGCCGCTGTCGCTGACGAACCGAAGGGCCGTGCGCGACGCCAGCGGTCCGTCGGCGTGGCGGTCGACCGCTGCATAGGCGATATTGCAGCCGCCGCGCGCCATCCCCTCGCAGGGGTCGGGGACCGCCGACCAGCGGAACGCCGCCCGAGTCTGCTCGTAGTCGGCGTAGTTGGGGCGGACCTTCCAGTCCTCGATGGTCTTTTCGATGACGGTCATGGCAGGACTCACATATCCGGTAGGGAAAGAACACCACTGCGCCTGGCGGGCCCGATGTTCACCATCACCCGCTCCAGCAGCGCGGCGTAGGCCGATCCGTCGACGAGGAAGTCGGCCCCGCCGTGATGCAGAAGGTAGGCGTCGAGGCGGCGGTCGAGCGACCAATCGGAGTAGATCCGACCGGCGAACTCGGACCGAAGGAACCGCCAGGCGATGGTGTCGAGCTCCGCAGTGGTCATATCGGCGCGGTCAGTCGGCACCATCGGCATCCCCAATCCTCGCTGTCGGTTGTCGCATTCATGATCGGCGCGACTGACCGACGGAGATAGAGACGAAAGTCACAAGATCAAGCCCCATCGGCCTCCGTCTATGGTTCGTGCCATTTGGCCCTCGGACGTCGGCCGGACGGCCCTATGCGACCAACGAGCCGGTCGTCGAGGATCGCGATATGCCTCCAAACCCAGTCGATCGGGTCAAGGACAAGGTGCGTACGTTCAACAAATACCTGCTGAATCCACTGATGATGCGGTTGGCAGGCCGCAAGCACTGGTATGCCTCCGTCATCCGGCATACCGGCCGCCGATCCGGGCGGCATTACGCCACTCCAGTCGTGGCCGATCAGGTGGACAACGCATTCATTCTTCCGCTGCCGTACGGCACCGACGTCGACTGGTTGCGCAACGTGCAGGCTTGCGGCGAAGCGATCGTGACAAGCGGCGGTCGCAATTACAACGTCGTCGCACCCCGAGTCATCGACGCGCAGACCGCGGGCCGGCTGCTCTCGACCCGGCGTGCACGGGCGTTCGAGCGGTTCGGGATTCACCAGTTCTTGATGTTGGACCGGGTCGGATGATCTCTATGGGCCGCCCACAAGGCGGAATGTCCGAGGAGGCTTGAGAAATGGTGACATGTCCGAACGGCCATCACAATCCGCCGGATTTCGATCTCTGTGGCGACTGTGGGGCGCCTATAGAAGAGCGGTGGCCGGAGGCGACCGCGTGGTACCGGACGAAATGGGCCCTCTTCGGCGCGGGCGCTGTTGTCGCGCTGATGGTTCTGGCGGCAGTGGTGGCGATAGATCGCGGAAGTGACCGAGCTCAGCCTGCAGCGACGACACCCACTGAGCGACAGTCCATCTCACAGTGGTGGGAGCGTGCGCATACTCCTGTCATGAAGCTACAGGATTCCATCGCCGATGCCCGGCACTCCATGGAGAGCCTGACTCCGATAGGTCTGGAGCAGGCATGCCAACGAATGCACGATCTCGCCGGCGTCAATGTGCACACCTACCTGCCAGCGCCTACCCCCGAACTCACCAGCGAGTTGGCGGCAGCGGCGGAGGACGCTCACGCCGCCGCACACATGTGCCTGTCAGCGGCAGCAGGGTCGCGGAACGCTTATGACGGCGAGTTCAAATCGAGCATCGAACAAGCCGAACGTCAGCTGGTCCACGCACAGGAACTCGTCAATGTGGCATTGCTCCACGATCAGTGATCGACTTCCGGTCCTGGCGTCCTGGCTCTCAGCCCCAGCCGGCGGTCACCGCCAGAGCAACCACACACATCAGCACGACGGCCGCGGTGACGCCGTAGGCCACCGAGGCCCTTGTGCTCAACTGAAATTCGCCCATCAAGTCAGCGTCACGCGCGACACCGATGATCACGCCCATCAAAGGGATGAGCAGAATCGCATTGAGAACCTGAGTGGCAACGAGGATCGTCACCAGCGGCGCACCAGGAACCATGACGACAACCGCGCCGAGCACCGTGACGAGGCCGAATGTGAGATAGAACGTTCTCGCCGTTCGGAAGGGGTCATTCAAGGCGGCCTCGGCCCCGGCGTACTCGCACACCGAATAGGCCGTCGACAACGGCAGAATGGATGCGGCCAGCACAGCGGCGCCGATCAGCCCGATCCCGAACAGGGTCGACGCCAACTCGCCGGCGAGCGGCTGCAATGCAAGGGCGGCATCTGCGGCGTCGGTAATGGAGCGACCATCGCGATACAGGGTTGCCGCGCAGGCCACCACGACGAAAAAGCCGATCACGCCAGTCAGCAGGGCACCGGTCACCACGTCGACGCGTTCTAAGCGCAGATCTTCGACCCGCAACTTCTTGTCGACGGCATATGACTGGATGAACGACAGTCCCCATGGCGCGAGCGTCGTGCCGACGGTGGCGGTGACGATTGCCAAGGCGTCCCGGTCGGCGGGCATCGTCGGCACCAAGAGCCCGTGTGCCGCGGCCCCCCAGTCGGGATGAGCGAGTATTCCCGAAGCGATGTAGGCGAGAAACACTGTCGACAACAGCAGCAAGAAGTGCTCGACGCGTTGGAAGTTCCCGCGCAGCACCAGGGTCGAGACGAGCAGCGCCGCGACAGGGACACTGATGTATCGGCTGACACCGAATAGCTCGAAACCGGCTGCGATCCCGGCGAACTCGGCGCATGTTGTACCGACGTTCGCGACGACCAGCGTGACGAGTGCCGCGCCGCCGACGCGTACGCCGTAGCGTTGGCGCACCAGGCCGATCAACCCCTGCCCGGTGACCACGCCCATGCGGGCGGCAAGGACGTGGAACATCACCAAGGCGAGGGTGGACAGCAGCAGAACCCAGAGCAGTTGATAACCGTAGTCGGCGCCGAGCACCGAATACGTGGTGATACCGGCAGGGTCATCATCGGACAGACCGGCGAGCAGCCCGGGACCCACCACCGCCACCAGCGCCCCGATCGCCAACCGACGGCGGCGCTTGATCACCGTCACGTCGGCCGCGTTGCGCGTCGCCGACGCGGCCACACTCCGAAGCGGCGAAAGTGCCTGTTCCTCAACAGGGGCGAGGCAGACAACCGGTCCCTCCACCGGGTGGCGTGGTCGGTCGGCATGGCAGCGACGACGTCGGCGGCCTTACTTTCGGTCAACGCTCGCAAAATCCGTTCCGCGTCAGCGGGGTGGCTGGCTTGGAGGACGTCTGCGGCCACCGCGGCTTCCTTGGTGCCGAGGACCTCGGCCGCGGATTCCGTGTCGAGTCGCGCGACGAGTGCCGCCAGCGCGCGCGGATCGAGTAGGTGAATCGCGGACCGGGGTGTTCCGAGCGCAATGGCATGCCCCCGCTCGGACGTCAGGTGTAAGTCTGTCCATGCGACGGCATCGGCAGGGAGGCGTTTCGCCAACCAGCCGAGGCCCAGGCGACGCAACACGGCATCGAATCCCACCTCGACGCCGACGACCTCCAGTCGGCCATCGTGGCGGCGGGCGAGCACCACGTCGGCCACACGGGTGAGTCGCTGCCCGGTGATATCGACGATCTGTGTATCGAGGACGTCACGCACCAGCATTATCTCGTCATGCGCCAGGGAGCCGGCCGCGACAGACAGTGATTCACCCTCGGTGTTCAGCCGAATGTGTTGCGGGTGAACGAAGTTGACGGCGTGGCACGGGACCAGAACCTGATGCCCTCGCCGTCGGGACAACACGACGTGTTCAGCGAGGGGCAGACCGGCATCACCGTCGGGGCGGGCGGTCACATCGGCGACGCGGCCGATCGTGCGTCCGTCCTGGCCGACAACCTCGCGGCGCACGATTCTGCTGAGCAGCAGCACGTCAGTGGCGCGCCTCGGACAGCATCAAAGACAACGCCTCAGCCCGCGGCCCAGGCCTTGGCCTGCTCCAGTTCGTCGAGACCGAAGAGCGCGATCTCACCGGGGACCATCCAGGCCAGGGCGTGCAGTGTGTGCACCACCCATTCCTTGTCGGTGACCACGGCGATCCTCTTGAAGGCCGAGTGATGACTTATCAAGGCGCCGAATCCCATCTTGACGTCCTCGACCAGCCCGCCAGGGCCAAAACCCTCATAGGTGGGTGCGATGACCTCGACGATCCGCAGCTCGTCGGTCTGCAACTCCTGCTTCAGCGTGGGCTCGAAGGCTCGCAGATCTTCACCACTGAGCCGACCGGACACTTGGAAACCGATCACACCATCGGGCATGTCCGGTAGCACTTCAATCATCGACGATCTCCTCTCGGCGAAGGACTCGGCACGCACAGATCACAACGCTACGACCAACTGCTGCCCGACGCGGGAATTGGTGGGTTCCGCCGCCACATCGATACCCGCCGACAGAGAAGCCTCGTTGATCGCTGAGAAGCGGCATTCACGCCCTGGCCACCAGCACCGACGATTCCGTGTGGGAAAACCGGTGGCGTCCGTGCGGGCCGAGGAGCCAGTGCACGACCGAGGGCACCTCCGCCATCACCCACCGATGTAATCCCCGCTGGCGGCCGAGTGGGCTGGAGTCGACGAGGGCGAGGCACTCTTCGAGCTCCCACCGGGTGCGCACGAACGGGATCATCAGGTGCAGGTTCGGGGATTTGCTGAAGTCCGACGTCGACGACATCCAGGGCGGCACGACGTCCGAAGGCGTTCACCTCGCCGCGATGGCGGGCAGTGTGGACTTGATGCATCGGTGCTTCACGGGCCTGGAATTGCGCGGTAACCGCCTCGTATTGTCGCCGTAGTGGCCGGAATCGCTGGGGGCGTTAGGCTTTCGCGAGCGGCCGGCACTAGGACCCATGGGCGTCGACGCGCGATTCACATGTGGTGATCGAGTTCGGCGAGCACCGCCTTCACGACACTGGGAACGGCGGCCGCGACATCGGACGTCATGCCGACGCCATGGTCGGCGTCGATGATGTCCACGCTGAACCCGACCAGGCGATCGGGCAGCTGCTGCAATGCTTCTCCCAACGTAAACGCTTGAGGCAGCCCGATCGCATGTGAGCTGACGACGCCCACCGCCCCGTCGTCGCCCGGAGTCCATCGCCGAATTCGACCGGGACTGGACCCGTCGCCCATCGCGGCATCGATGACGATCGCGAGTCCGGCGCCGCTCCACGCGTCGAGGAGGGCGCCAGGCTCACCCGTGCAGACGAGCACCCGCACACCCGGGAGGCTGCGACCGGCGATCTCCTCGGCGACGGCAGGGCCGACTCCATCGTCGCGGCGGAAGCTGTTGCCGATTCCGATCACCACATCGCCGCTCACAACCGGTCGACCGTCAGCGTCAGGAAGTGCGCGGAGCACGAGATGCAGGGGTCGTGGTTGCGAATCGCCCTCTCGCACAGCGTGGTGAGCGCGTCCTCGGCCAACGTGAGGTTTGCGCCGACGAGTTCGGCCATCTCATGTTCGATGGCCGCCTGGTTCTGAGCGGTGGGCGGGACGATCACGGCCGACCGCAGAAGACCGTCCGCACCGACGTCATAGCGGTGATACAGCAGCCCGCGTGGCGCCTCGCTGACACCATGGCCGATCCCATCCCGGGCGGGAACGTCTACGAAGGGGCGGTCGGGCACCCGATACTCGGCGATGATACGCAGCGCTTCCTCGATCGCATAGACGACTTCGACAGCGCGAACGAGGATGCTGCGGAACGGATTCCGGCAGACCGCGCCCAGTCCTGCTCGGGCCGCCGCCTCACGTGCGAGGGGCGAAAGGGTTTGGGAATTCAACGCGTACCGGGCGAGCGGCCCGGTCAGGTAGCGTGCGCCGTCCAATGTGGCGTGCAGCGCCGTTGACCGCTGCACCTGCGACTCGACGACGTGGTCGCTGAAGTCGCTTATCGCAAACGGTTGCCCGGCGCTTCGTCGAATCGTGCCGTTCTCGATCGGGTAGCGGTCGGGCGCTGTCAGCGCCAGGAACTCGTGGTCGAACTCGGCCTCCGGGAAATCGAATTCACTCACTCGGTCCAGCAACCAGAGTGCGTCGTCCACGGCGCTACGAAGTTGCTCGGCCAGGGGGCCGAGCTCGGCCGGCTTCGGGACCGAGTAGAACCCTCCTAGCCGTACATTGATGGGGTGGATCGCGCGTCCGCCGAACTTCTCCATCAGCCGGTTCCCGGCCTTTTTCAACGCCAGCCCGCGCTCGATGAACTCCGGATGGTCCCGAGCGAGGCTGATCCCGTCGGGATAGCCGAGGAAGTCCGGCGCGTGCAGCAGCACGATGTGCAGGGCGTGGCTGTGAATCCATTCCCCGCAGTAGAGAAGTCGTCGCAACGCCACCAGTTCCGGATCGACGGTCACCGCGCACGCGTCTTCGATGGCGTTGCAGGCGCTCACCTGGTAGGCGACCGGGCAGATGCCGCAGACCCTGGCTGTAATGTCGGGTGGTTCGGTATAGGCGCGACCGCGCAGGAACGCCTCGAAGAACCGGGGTGGTTCGTAGATGTTCAACTCGACGGTGTCGACGACCCCGTCACGCAGCGTGACGTGCAGGGCGCCTTCCCCCTCCACCCGCGTCAACGCCCCGACGCTCAACGTTCGGATCTCTTCGCTCACCGGTCGTTCCGTTCGTGGTCGAAGTTGACCGCGTTGAACGTCGCGAAGACGCGGTCGACACCGCCGGCGGACATTCCATCCCGGCGCAGAACCGGAATGAGCGCGGCGGTGTTGGGAGTGGCGGCGGGCCCGAAGCATCCGTAACAGCCGCGCCGATACGTGGGACACAGCGCACCGCACCCCGCGTGGGTGACCGGTCCCAGGCACGGGGTTCCGTCGGCAACCACGACGCACGTCACGCCGCGGTTCTTGCACTCCGTACAAACCGTTTTCGCCGGCAACCGCGGTTTGCGTCCCACCAGGAGTGCCGCCAGGGTGTCGAGCAGTTGCCCGCGGTCGATCGGGCAGCCCTGAATCTGGTAGTCGACCGCGACGTGCGCCGAGGCCGGCGTCGAGGTCGCGAGAGTGTCGATGTATTCCGGTTTGGCGTAGACGACCGAGGCGAACTCCGTGACGTCGGCGAAGTTTCGCAGGGCCTGCACCCCGCCTGCCGTGGCACACGCGCCGATCGTGACGAGCACTCCTGATTGCTCCCGGATCTCCTTGATACGACGCTCATCGGCCGCCGTCGTGATCGAGCCCTCCACCAGCGATACGTCGTACGGGCCGGCGACGGTGGCGCTCGATGCCTCGAGGAACGTGGCGATCTGCACCTGGTCGGCCAGCGCCAGCAGTTCGTCCTCACAGTCCAACAGGGTCAGTTGGCAGCCATCGCAGGACGCGAACTTCCACACGGCTAGTTTCGGTGTTCGCACCTACAACTCCTTCACGCTGAGCAGGGCCTCGGCGACGTCGTATCCCACCACCGGTCCGTCCCGGCACAACAGCAGGGGACCGAGCTGGCAGTGTCCGCACCATCCGACTCCGCATTGCATGTTCCGTTCCAGCGATACCTGGATCTTGTTTGCAGGCAGGCCTTTTCGAAGCAGCTCGACGGCGCTGTTATGCATCATTCCCTCTGGGCCGCACAGGAACGCGGTGGTGCGATCGGGCCGCATCGGTGTCCGCCGCAACGGCTCGGTGACGAAGCCGACCTCCCCGGGCCACCCCTGTATCGGTACGTCGACGGTCATGTGCACCTCGATCACGCCGCTGCGCGACCAGTCGGCGAGCTCGTGAGCGAAGAGAAAGTCTTCGCGCGAGCGAGCGCCCGCGATGAGGGTCACTCGACCGTATGAGTCGCGATCGGCCAGAGCGGCCAGGACGACGGGCCGAAGCGGCGCCAGGCCGACGCCGCCCGCGACGATCACCACATCGTCTCCTGTCGCGTCGGGCAGCGTCCAGCCGGTGCCGAACGGCCCGCGCATGCCGATCACGCCGCCGGGCGCGGTGCCGTGAAGTGCGCGGCTCACGGCGCCGACCGACCGAATGGTCTGGTGGATGGCCTCGCCGCCGGATTCTGGCACGCCGCTCACGGATATCGCGATTTCGCCGATGCCGAAGGCGTACATCATCATGAACTCGCCGGGTCGGGGCGTCGGTAGCGGTTCGTGCACCGGTTGCAGGAACAGCGTCGCCGAATCGCGATTCTCCTCGGTTCGGCGGTGTACCCGGTACGGCACCGGTGTCATCGCCGACGACGGCGCCTGCGGCGCTGCGGTTTCAGTCATCACCGGCGTCGGACTGCCGGGCGGCCAGGTTGTGCATCTCCTCGGTGATGTCGATCCCGGTGGGGCACCAGGCGATGCATCGCCCGCAACCGACGCAACCAGAACTGCCGAACTGGTCATGCCAGGTGCCGAGCTTGTGGGTAATCCAATGGCGGTATCGCGAGGCGCCCGATTGCCGAACGCTCCCTTCATGAATGAACGTGAAGTCGAACTCGAAGCACGATGCCCACTGCATCCATCGTTCGGCGTGCTGCCCGGTGAGATCGGTGGTGTCCTCGACGGTGGTGCAGAAACACGTGGGGCAGACCATCGTGCAGTTCCCACACGTCAGGCAGCGACTGGCCACTTCATCCCACTGCGGCGATTCGCGTGAGTCGATCAGCAGCTCGCGCAGATCGGCGGTAGGCATCTGACGGCCCATCTTGCCGGCCGCGTCGGCGACATCGCCGCGAGCGGAGTCGATCTCGTCGGGGGCGGCGTCGCGGTGCGGCAGCGCTGCCAGCACGTCGGCGCCGGCGTCGCTTCCGACGTCGACCAGGTAGCTGTGTTGGCTGCCGTCGATGCGTTCGGTGAGTGCGAGATCGTAGCCGGGCCCGACTTCGGGTCCGGTGCCCATCGACGCGCAGAAGCACAGGCCGCCGGGTTCGGTGCAGTTGACGGCCACGACGAAGATCCGCGCCAATCGACCGACGAACCCCTGGTCCGGATGACTACCGGCGCCGAGTACGCCGTTGAGGATGGCGATGGCCGACAGATCGCAGGCCCGCACACCGAGGAACGCGTACCTCGGATTCTCTTCGGACGTCATGCCTTCGGAGGACCACAGCTGCTGCCGAGGTGGATGAAGGAACTGCTTCCAGGATTGCGGTCCGGCCGAATGGCCGAACAATGCGCCGTCGTCGCGTCTGCGCAACCTGTAATGGCCGGGTCCGGTGTCCACGCCCCAGCCCCGGGGCAGATCGTCGGCGGAGGCCAATTCGGCCAGGACGATCGCATTCTCGGACCGAGTGGGTCCGACGACCCGGTAACCACGCTGCTGGAGCGTGGTGACCAGTTCCCCCATCGCGGCGGCCTCGATCACGGCGCTGCTCATGGGGTCTATCGTCCTGCTAAGCGCCGCCGAATGCAGGGCCTTTAGGGCACGAGTTGAAGGGACTTTCGGCAGCGTTGCCGGCCACGTCGTTTCCGTACCGTCGTAGCCATGTCCACACCGACGCAACCGATCGAGATCCTTTCCGAGAGCGAATGCTGGAAACTGATGTCGACCGCCTCCCTCGGGCGCCTCGTCACCAGCGTCGGCGGCGAGCCGGAGATCTTTCCGGTCAACTTCGTCGTCCAGAACCGAACCGTGCTGTTCCGCACGGCCGAGGGTACGAAGTTGAGCAGCGCGGTGATCAACAAGAACGTGCTGTTCGAGGCCGACGGCCACAACGCCGTCGAGGGTTGGAGCGTGGTGATCAGGGGTTTGGCCCGGACCCTTCGCACCGATGAGGAGACCGATGAGGCCGAACGGGCGCAGCTGCTTCCGTGGACGGCCACGGTGAAACCCCATTACGTGCGCATCCGTCCGCTGCGTGTGACGGGCCGTCGGTTTCTCTTCGGCTCGGAGCCCGATCGCGAGTTCACGATCGCCTGAGGTCCGATTTTGACATGCGAGGTCGACTGCGGAACGGAGAAGCGCAATGCAACCTGCACGGGAAGCGGCCGGCAACGCCCCGCGCCGGGTCAGTGTGTAGCCCAGAACCGTCGACTACATCCGATACAGCGCCGCCCCAGCCGTCACGCCCGCGCCCGCGGCGATGATCATCACCAAGCTGTCGGGCGGGGTGGTGTCGGCGGCCTTGCCGAGTGCGGCCGCCAGGGCCGCCGTGTGCATGTGTTGGTCGTCGCCGACCGTGATGCGTTCGAGCGGGACGTTCAGCTGCGAAGCCAGCTCTGCGCGAAAAGCGGGACTGGCCGGCGCCGCGACTATCGATGCGATCTCATCGATTCCGGTGTCGGATTCGGTGAGGCACCGCTGCGCCGCAAGCGCCGCGGTACGTGCGAAACCCCGTTCGGCAGAGACTGATTCGCGGATCCTCAAGAGATTGCGTTGTTCCACCATGGCGATCGTTGCCGACACCGTGTCGTCGTCGTCTTCCGACCGCTCCCACCAGACCGGCCCGAGCCCGCGTCCGTCTTCGGACCAGCCGCACAGCAGCGAGGCGCCTGCGGGGCTGTAGGGGAATTCCTCGCTCGAACCGTGTCCCGGATCGGCGTCGCCGGCGACCACCAATGCGCAGTCGATCACCCGCGACTTGAGGAAGCCGTCGACGATGTGCAGGGCGGTGAGCATTCCGCACGAGCCGTTGGCGACGTCGAACGAGAAGGTGCCGTGCCCGCCGGTGTGTGGCTCCTCGTCATTGGCTCCGATGTCGTCCTGGATCATCGAGGCGAGGGCGGGCTCGCCGAGGTTGCGGTCGCGGTAGATGCCCGCGTTGACGAGGAGGTCCACATCGTCGGCGTTGCGCCGACCCTTGCGGAGGCACTTCTTCGCCGCCCTGTCGATCAGCCGCAGAGCACTGTGACGGTTGCGCCAGCCGCCGTTGACAACGGCGATCTGGTCAATCACGGTTCCCATAGTGGCTCACCAACTCTCGGTCCAGCGTCAAGAGGACGAAGCCGATCTCCAAACCGGATGCCAACGCGATCAAAGCGATGGTCTCCCCGGGCGAGATGCGCCGAGCCTCGAGCTCTTCGATGAGCGCGACGGTGTGCGTCGTCGACGCGGTGTTGCCGTAACGGTCGACGGTGACGACCGGCTCGTGTTTCGGTGTGGCGCCGAACTTGGCCGAGACTTCGGCCATGCCCTTGCGAATCGCGCGCGCCGACGTCTGATGGGTGATGACGTGGTCGATTTCGTCGATGGATATCCCCGCCTCCCGGAGTACCTCGCGCAGCAGGGTAGGTGTGTTCGCCATGGCGGCCCTGTGGATGCCCCGTGCGTCGGTGAACATCCGCGCGCCCGGGTCGTTGCCCTTGGGATAACCGAGACAGAGCCGGCTGTACTCGGCCAGCGTTGTGAAACCGGCCAGGATGATGCTGCCCGAACCGACTTGAGCTCTTTCGAGTAGGAGCGCCGCCCCTGCATCGCCAAGGGTCAGGGACGCCAGTTCCTTGCTCATGATGTTGTGCACGTGGCGCGCGGCGTTGCGGCCCAGCTGGGAAATGTACTCGCCACTGACGATCAAGGCCCGCTTCACGGCGCCCTGCCGGATCATGTTGTTGGCAATGGTGACTCCGGTGAGCATCCCGGCACACGCGTTGTTGAGATCGAAGGTCATCGCCGAATGGGCGCCGATGGCGTGTGCCACGGCCGAACTCATCGTCGGCTCCAACCGCTGTGTGAGGCCGCCGCGAAACTTCGTGATGCTGCAGTTGATGAGCAGGTCGATCGACGCCGGATGCCGTTCGGCCTTCTCGAGGCAATCGATGGCCGCGGCTGTCGCCAGGGTGTAGGAGTCCTCGTCGCCCACCGAAACCCGTCGCTCACGAATTCCGGTCAGCCGCTCGAGATCGATGTGGGTGTGATGGCGTGTGGTCGACATCAGGTCGTCGGTCGCCAGGTGCGTGGCGGGCAGGTGCCGCCCCGCACCTGCCACCCGGGCCTCGAACATCGGGGACGGCCCGTGCGACGGCGGCTCCATCACCAGCCAATGTGTGCCTGTCATGCGCTCAGCATCCAATGTCGACGACGCGCGAAACAGAGCGTTTCGGCCGTGCGGCACAGGGACCTTCGGCCCTTAGTCGGTCACCCGCGTGGACGTAGGTTCGGACCATGGCAAGGGAGAATGGATGGCTTGCGACGGCGATGGCGTACTCCCTGCTGGAACGAGCAGTGGGCGCGACTATCCACAATGCGAAGTGCGTCCATCCGCAATGGCAGGACCCGTCCGTGGGCGACACCGTGTGGCTGGCGCGCCGGTACGGCGAAAAGGGCCGGCAAGTGGTCGCCGCGATCGAGCCGCCGGCTTACCTCGCGCTGGTGTCTGTCGAGGATTTCGCGCGATTGCAGCGCGGGGAGAAGGCCGGCGGGGCGTGGGTCTTCCATCTCCGCCGCACGGGCAGTTGGACGCGCCTCCTGGTCAGGGGCAGTGGGGGCGCGGCCGGACACGCCCTGTTCGACATCGTCCACTTCGTCATGGAACAGAAGATGCTGCGTGGGATCCGAGATCGTGCTCAGGGTGAGGCAGCGAAGGGTCGAGCCCGAGCCAAGGTGTACGAGTTGCCGCGTGAGCAAATGGCTGCACCTGGCTAGCGGGTCGACGGGGAGGTCAAATACCGCCGATTGCTGGCCAGGTCGGCGCGGCAAGTGGCAGCATGGCGGCATGGCTGACGTGGCACAGCCGGCCGAAGCGTGGGGTGAGGCCGCCAGGCCGCCGGTGCGAGAGACCCTGTCACAGTTGCGCCTCCGCGAGCTGCTCATAGAGGTCCAGGACCGCGTTGAGCAGATCGTCCAGGGCCGGGATCGACTCGACGGCCTCGTCGACGCGATGCTGGTCGTGACGTCGGGGCTCGAGCTCGATCAGACGCTGCGGACGATCGTGCACACCGCGATCGAACTGGTCGACGCCCAGTATGGCGCGCTGGGTGTGCGTGGCCACGACCACGAACTGGTCGAATTCATCTACGAGGGCATCGACGAATCGATGCGGGAGCGTATCGGTCACCTACCCGAAGGACGCGGCGTACTCGGAGTGCTGATCGACGATCCGAAACCCATCCGACTGGACAACATCTCACACCATGCGGCGTCGGTCGGATTTCCACCCCATCACCCACCGATGCGGACCTTCCTGGGCGTGCCGGTGCGGATTCGCAACGAGGTGTTCGGAAACCTCTACCTGACCGAGAAGGCGGGTGGCCAGCCTTTCAGCGAAGACGATGAAGTCCTCGTACAGGCGCTTGCGGCTGCCGCGGGCATCGCGATCGACAACGCCCGGTTGTATGAGCAGTCGAAGACCAGGCAGTCGTGGATCGAGGCCACGCGGGACATCGGGACCGAGTTGCTGGCAGGAACCGATCCCGCAACTGTGTTCAGGCTCGTGGCCGACGAATCGCGCCACCTGAGCGGCGCCAAGATGACGCTTGTGGCCGTGCCCGCCGACCCGGACGAGCCGGCCGAGGAGGTCGATGAACTCGTCGTCGCGGCCACCGCCGGCGATGAACCGACTGAAACCTTTCGGTTCATGCCGACCACGGAGACCGCGATCGGGAAGGCGTTCTCGCAGCGCACTCCCGGCAGGTTCGACAGCCTCGAGCTGGCGCCGAACGGGCCCGCGACCGGGCCGGCCCTGGTGCTGCCGCTTCGTACGTCCGACTCCGTCGCGGGTGTGCTGGTGGCCGCGCGACCGCCGGGCTCGTCTCCGTTCAGCGCCGACGAACTCGACATGATGTCGGCTTTCGCCGATCAAGCCGCGCTCGCCTGGCAGCTTGCCACCACGCAACGCCGGATGCGCGAACTCGATGTGCTCAGCGATCGTGACCGCATTGCCCGCGATCTGCATGACCATGTGATACAGCGGCTGTTCGCGGTCGGGCTGGCATTGCAGGGCACCATTCCGCGCTCGCACAAACCCGAGGTCAGGCAGCGGTTGAGTGAATGCGTCGACGATCTTCAAAATGTCATCCAGGAGATCCGCACCGCAATCTTCGACCTCCACGGTGCAGATGCCGGAATCACCAGACTGCGGCAACGCATCGACGAAGCCGTCGCTCAATTCGCGGATTCCGGAGTTCGGACGACGGTGCAGTTTTCCGGCCCGCTGTCGGTGGTCGATGCCAACCTGGCAGATCATGCCGAAGCGGTCGTGCGCGAGGCCGTCAGCAACGCTGTGCGCCACGCGAAGGCCTCGACTCTGACCGTCAATGTCGTTGTCGGAGACGATCTTTGCATCGAGGTGGTCGACGACGGATGCGGAGTCGCCGGCAGCATCACGGGCAGCGGGTTGACGAACCTCAAACGACGCGCTGAAGAAGTCTGGGGAGAGTTCGCGATCGAGGCTGCGCCCACGGGTGGTACCAGGCTGAGGTGGCGCGCCCCGCTGCCCTGACGGGGGGTTAGGACGAGGTCGCGCTCGTGTTCTCTGCCCGGTACCTCGGCAGGCCGCGTTCCCGGAATCGGCGGCCGGTCATCTTCTCGGTGCGGATCCGCACGAAGTGATCCCGACGACCGTCGACCCACGGCTGGATGAATGTGCCTGCCACTTCCAGCAATTCGTCGACATCGCTGATCGGCTCGGCGTGCCCGACGACGGTGACGCTCCAACCGGTCCGCAGATCGGCGTCGAGCTCATCGGCCTGGAAGGCCACGACCTGATTGTCGGTGGCCGCGGCGAGCTTCGGCCCGCCGGCGACTCGTATCACCACGTCGTCGTGCCACAGCCGGAAGTTGACCGGCTGCACCGCGGGTAAGGCATCCTCGGTGAAGACCAGCCGACCCACCCGCACGCCTTGCAGCAGGTCCAGGCACTGCCTGCGGTTGAGCTCCTCCAGTTCGTGTCCTTTGGTCATATTCCTCAGCCTCCTTGAACCAGAGCGAGAGTGCCGACGGGGGTGCACCGCCAGTGGCCGACGCTCAAGTCGGCCAGTCGGGTCACGGCTCGCTCGATCCCTTCGGCGAGTTCTTCGACGTCGGGTGCGGCGTCGTAATCGCCGATGATCCCGAACGCGAGGTGGTCGGCGTAGCTCAGGATCGCGATGCCGGTGCGCAGTCGCAGGGCCAGCGGCGGGATCGGGAGCAACCGGATGACCTCGCGGCCTTTGAGGTGCAACCGTTTACGGGGGCCGGGCACGTTCGTCGCCAGCGTCACGACGCCGCGCTGAGGGAGTCGGGTCAACGTGCGCACCGTCCACGCTGTCAGTGGGAAGGGGATCACGTTCGCCGCGGAGACCAGGAGGTTGCCGGCCTCGCGCTGTCCGCTCGCCTTCGACCTGCAGAGACGAGCGTGCACGGTCTGCAGCTGCTGAATCGGGTCGGCCTTGTCGACGGGGAGGTAGGGCAGCATCACCGACACGCGGTTGTCGGGTTCGTCGGCCGCATCCGGGGACCGCACCGAAACCGGCACCAGGGTGCGCAGCGCGGTGCGGCGGGGCTTCTCACCGCGACGCATCAGGAGGCTGCGGTAGCTGTCGGTGATCGCCGCCAGCGCGACGTCGTTGACCGTGACGTCGAACCGCTCGCAGATGCGGTGCACGTCCGGCAGTGACACCTCGACTGCGGCGTAGCGGCGCAGGTCGGACACCGGACCGGTCAGCGACGACGAGGGGGTCGGTCGCAGAAGCCCACCCGCTATCTCGACGGCTCCGTGCAGAGCCTGCGTCGCGGCAGAACTCACACCTACAGACGTCCGCCACGCCGCGGTCATCCAGTCGATCGGGTTGAGCGACAGGGCGGGCAGCCGCGGGCCTTTCGGCGCCGGCCGCGCAGAACGAAGCGCCCTCGCGGGTGCCTCGCCGTCGTGCCCGTCGCACAGACGCGCGAGCAGATGGGTCGCCGCGACCCCGTCGGCGATGCAGTGGTGGATCTTCATCAGCATCGCCCACCGGTTGTGCGCCAGACCGTCGACGATCCAGCACTCCCACAACGGCCTGTCGCGGTCCAGGCGGCGTTCCATGACTTCGGCGGCCCAGCGGAACAGGGCTGCGTCGTCGCCGGGCCGGGGCAGCGCCGCCCGACGGATGTGGTGGGTGATGTCGACGTGCGCATCATCGATCCAATCGGGGGCCTCGAGGTCGAGCGGATGGGTGCGCAATACCTGCCGGAAGCGGGGCACCGTCAGAACTCGCTCGCTGAGATCGGCGACCAGCGAATCGAATTCGGGCATCGGCCCGGCGAGGACGGCGACGGCGCCGATCGCGAGGCTCACGTGGGGGTCGGAGTCTTCGGCGTGCAGGAATCCGGCGTCCAGTGTCGTGAGCTGCTCCATTCCTCCACTCTCGGCGACCGGCGGACGCGTTAGTAGAGCCTTAGGTCCCTACTTCACCGCGGCGGCATCGCCGCGACCAGAGGCGCGTCGACGCCGACCGGGCCGAGCTTGGCGGCACCGCCCGGGACACCGAGGGGAGTGTCGCGGCCGGGCAGGACCTGGGAGAAGAACGCGGCATTGTCGGCGAGGTGGCCGTGCTCGTCTTCGGGCAGATCCGTCTCGAAGTAGATCGCGCCCTCTTCGCACGCCAGCTTGCACGCGCCGCAGTCCACGCATTCGTCGGGATTGATGTACAGCGATCGCGCGCCCTCATAGATGCAGTCGACCGGGCATTCCGGGACACAGGACTTGTGCATCACGTCCACGCACGCGCTGCTGATGACGTAGGTCATGGCCGCAGTGTAGGAACGGGCGGGCGCAGCCGTCGCGGGTCGAAGGCCGGTAGCTTCGAGGACCAAAGGCCCTGGCGCCGCGCGCCCGAATAGCTCCGCGGGCACGTCGGTGGAGGGATACTCAACCACTGTGGCAGCGGAACGGGCGGAGGCTGCTCGACCGTCCGGCTACCGGACGACCCGGATGGAAGCGTTCAGCGATGGCGTGTTCGCCATCGCGATCACCCTGTTGGTCCTCGAGATCGGTGTGCCCGACGGTTCCGAGGATGACCTGCTGGCTGCCGTGGTACGCCAGTGGCCGTCGTATCTGACCTATCTTGTGAGCTTCTCGACGATCGGTGCGGTGTGGCTCGAACACACGGTGATCACCGAATTCCTCGACCGCGCCACCCCCGCGCTCATCCGGCTGAACCTGCTGCTGCTGTTGCTCGTTTCATTCCTGCCGTTCCCCACTCGGCTGTTGGGGGACTACATCGCCGAGAGCGATGCCCAACGTGTCGCGGTGACCGTCTACGGCATCAACCTGCTTCTGGTGTCGGTGGTGGTTTCGTTGATGTGGCGTTATGCGGTGTGGCAACGCTTGATCAGGGCCGGCGTGGCCGACGCGGATGTCAGACTCATCACCAAGAGGCTCACTCCGGGCCTGGCCGGCTACGCCGTGTTCATTGCGGCGGGGCTGTTCGCCCCGGTCATCGCCGTCTTCGGCTACCTGATGATCGCCGTGTACTTCATCGTGCCCTTCGCTGCGCTGCGGGCCGCCGGACGAGCGCGCTGACCCGTGGAGTCGTGTCCGTTGGAGTTGAGCGTGGGCACGAGCTCGACGGACATTCGAGCTCGTGCCACGGTCGGCGCCTAGCTCATCGCGTGGCCCGGGTGTGCAGCGGTGCGTCGTACACCGAAGCCAACCGACCCAGCGTCAACGCGCCCAACAGCAGACCGAAATCGCGCAGGGCGACGTCGTAGAACCCGGGGTAGGTCAGCAGATTGATGATGATGCCCGCGAGCCAGAGGGCGACGACATATGCGGCGTATCGCGGTTTGAGCGCGACCGCGATTCCGGCCACGATCTCGACCACGCCGACGATCAACATCGTCTGGTGTGCGGTGAACGGGCTGAGGTCGACGATCCACGGCGCGAGGTAACCGTCCCATTGGGTCAGCACGTTGGTGAATTTGTCGAGGCCCATCACGATCGGCAGCACTGCGAACCCGATCCTCAGGATCAGGTAGGCGGCGTAGACGGGATCGGTGCGGGCGCGCAGCAGCGGGCTCGCCGAGTGGTCGAGTGAGGACGCATTCGAGGTGGTCATGATGCCGTTCCTTTCTAGAAATAAACTTTATGTCTTTTAGACCATACCCCTTGATCAGTTTTGTCAAGAGTTTTTAGTGATAGAATTCCGGCGTGGCTGCGCAGTTCACCGACCCCGCCTCCGTGGCGGCACTGACCAGCCTGGACGATCCGATCCGCCGTCGGCTCTACGAGTTCGTCGTGGAGCGTGACGATCCGGTCTCCAGGGAGGCCGCCGCCGCGGCGGTAGGGATCGGTCGCACCCTGGCCGCCTATCACTTGGACAAACTCGCCGACGGTGGCCTGCTGGCCGTCAGCTATCAGCGGCCCGCCGGTCGTGGCGGCCCCGGCGCCGGGCGTCCGGCCAAGCTCTACACCAGGACCGCGGACGAGATCGTCGTCAGCGTCCCGCCGCGCGACTATTTGTTGCTCGCTAGGTTGCTGGTCGCCTCGATCGAGCAGGACGCCGGAGGAGCGGTGCGGTCGGCCCTGGGTGCGGCCGCCCGCGAAACCGGACGGCGGGCCGCGATCGACGCCGAGGGTGACATGGTGGCCGCGTTGCGCGACTGCGGCTATCTACCTCAATCGGATACCGAGGGCTGTATCACCCTGCGCAACTGCCCGTTTCACTCGGTGGCGAAGGACCATTTGGAGGTGGTCTGCGGGCTGAACCTGCAGCTTGTCGAGGGTGTGATCGACGGCAGTTCAGCACCCGGTGCGCGTGCGGAACTCAGCCCTCGGCAAGGCCGATGCTGTGTGCTGGTGCACGGCGCCTGATTCACCAACCGCGGCGATGCGGGCGCGAACCGACCAACTCACCCTTGTCGACGACCTCGCGGCTGCGGTAGACGATGTAAGGCCGAAACAGGTAGCCGATGGGCGCGCTGAACACATGCACCAGCCGCGTGAACGGCCACAGACAGAACAGCACCAGGGCGATGATCACGTGGATGTGGAACCACAACGGCGCCTGGGCCATCAGGTCGCCGCGTGGTTGCAGGATCCAGATCGACCGGAACCACGGCGACACCGTCTGCCGGTAGTCGTGCTCGGCGCCGACGGGGGTCGCGCCGATCAGCGTGCACGCGAGGCCCGCGACGATGGCCATCACCAGGACCAGGTACATCACTTTGTCGTTGGCCGTGGTGGCCAGGAAGACCGGCCCGGTGGTGCGACGGCGGAAGACCAGCAACGCGATACCCGTCAGCGTGGTGACGCCGGCGATCGCGCCGAGCACCATCGCCTGGATGTGGTAGGCGTGATCGCTGAGTCCGATTGCGTCGGTCCATGATTCGGGAATCACCAGCCCGATGATGTGTCCGACGATGACGACCAGGATGCCGAAGTGGAACATCGGGCTGCCGATGCGCAACAGCCGTGATTCGTACAGCTGTGACGAACGGGTGGTCCAGCCGAACTTGTCGTAGCGGTACCGCCACCAGATGCCGACCGCGACGATCGCCAGCGTCACGTACGGCACCACGTCCCAGAAGATCTCCCAGCCCGACATGTCAAACTCCTTGTGCGCGTCGTGGCGGCACGGTCAACGTAAACGGTTGTAGACCAACCGATTCGGTGGGCGGGCCGGCGGCGGCCAGTCGCTGCGCCCGTTGGATGTCCTGCTCGGTACGGGCCGGAAGTGTTTGGCAGACGGCGGCGACGGCGGGTGCGTACAGGGATGCGGACTGCTGCAGTGCCTCGCACAGCAGGTCGATGGGGGCGCGGTGCTCGACGAGCAGGCGCCGCCCCGCCGCGGGGTCGACGGTGGCGGCGAACTCGAGCACCACGGGCAGGTAGTCGGGGGCCTCGCCTTCCGGCGGGTTGACGCCCGCCTCCCGGTAGGTGCGGGCGAATGCCAGCATGTGGTTGCCTCGGTTGCGGGTGTCTCCGGCCGTCCAGTACGTCAGGTACATCGTGGTGCGCCGTCGCATGTCGAAGGTGTCGACATAGTCGACCTGCGCCTGCATCGGGTCCTTGGCGCGCAACGCCGCCACGGTGCCGGCGAGCAGGTCTGCGGGTGTGGCGGAAAGATGCGCCAACAGCTCCTCGACGGTGGCCAGCCGCTCGGCCTGCTGGTCGTCCGGATAGGTCAACAGCAAGGCGGCCGCCTGCCACACGAGGCGATGTTCGAGGGTGGATCCGCGTCTGCTCCTGAGCAGTTTCATCGATCCGCTCTCCGCTCGGGAAAGATCCCGCTGGGCTCACCGCGGCCGTCCCAGTTGAGCAGGTTGACCCGCGACGGGCGCGACTCGGTGACCGCGATGCCCTCACTGGTCTGCCGGTGGTGCAGCGCATGGAAGCTCTCCACCGCGACGGGCACCGGGGCGCCGCTGGCCTCACCGAACGGACCCGACTCGTACATGCCGGGGCCGCCCTCGAACGACAGCGAGCAGCCGGGCTCTTCGAGCGCCTGAGCCTCAAGGGCGTGGGCGTCGGCGACGTATGCGGTCGGAATGACGTAGCGCTCTTCGTATTTCGCGAGCGCAAGCAGCCGGTACATCTCGTACATCTGCTCCTCGGACATGCCGACGGCCTGGGGGATGTGCGGCTGGGTCTCGCGGCCCAGGTTGATGTCGCGCATGTAGGACCGCATCGCGGCGAGCCGTCGCAGCACTCCTTCGACCACCGCGGTGTCCCCGGCCGTGAACAGCCCGGCGAGGTACTCGATCGGAATGCGCAGCGCCTCCAGCGCACCGAACAGGTTCCCGAGGGCCTCGCCGTCATGGCCGTCGCGGGCGACCGCGTCGACCACGGGAGACAGCGGCGGGATGTACCAGACCATGGGCATCGTCCGGTATTCGGGATGCAGTGGCAGCGCAACCTGATAGCGGTGAATCAGCGCGTACACCGGCGAGCGCTGGGCGGCCTCGATCCACTCCTCGGAAATGCCTTCCGCGCGGGCGCCGGCGATGACCTCGGGATCGTGCGGGTCCAGGATGATCGACTTCTGTGCTTCGTAGAGGTCGGTGTCCTTCTCCGTCGCCGCCGCCTCGAGCACCCGGTCCACGTCGTAGAACACCAGGCCCAGATACCGCAACCGGCCCACACACGTCTCCGAGCACACCGTCGGCAACCCGACCTCGACGCGCGGGTAGCAGAACGTGCATTTTTCGGCCTTGCCGGTCTTGTGGTTGAAATACACCTTCTTGTAGGGACATCCGGACACACACATCCGCCAGCCGCGGCAGCGGTCCTGGTCGACGAGCACGATGCCGTCCTCGGAGCGCTTGTAGAGCGCCCCCGACGGACACGACGCGACGCACGAGGGATTGAGGCAGTGCTCGCAGATCCGCGGCAGGTAGAACATGTAGGTCTGCTCGAGTTCGAGGCGGACCTGTTCGTTGACCTTGCGCAGCACCGGATCTCCGGAGACGATCTCCGGTGAGCCGCCGAGGTTGTCGTCCCAGTTCGCCGACCACTCAACCTTCATCGGTTCGCCGCTGATCAGGCTGCGGGGTGGGGCCACCGGCATGTGCTCGCCCAACGGCGCGTTCGTCAGGTTCTCGTAATCGTAGGTCCACGGCTCGTAGTAGTCGTTGATGCTGGGCATCTTGGGGTTGGCGAAGATCCGCAACAGCTTGTTCAGCCGCCCGCCGTCGCGCAGCCTCAACCGACCTCTGCGGTCGCGTATCCATCCGCCACGCCACCGCTCCTGATCTTCGTAGGTTCGCGGATAGCCTTGGCCGGGACGGGTTTCGACGTTGTTGAACCAGACGTACTCGGTACCGGGTCGATTGGTCCAGGCCTGTTTGCAGGTCACCGAGCAGGTATGGCAGCCGATGCATTTGTCGAGGTTCATCACCATCGCCATCTGCGCCATGACTTTCATTGGTAGACCACCTCCTGGTTACGCCGCCGGACGACGGTCACCTCGTCGCGTTGGTTACCGGTCGGCCCGAGATAGTTGAACGCGAAGGCCATCTGGGCATATCCGCCTGCCAGATGGCTCGGCTTGATCAGCAGCCGGGTCAACGAATTGTGGATACCGCCGCGCTTCCCGGTGGTCTCGCTGAGTGGCACGTCGATCACCCGCTCCTGCACGTGGTAGACGAACACCACGCCCTCGGGCATCCGGTGCGACACGATCGCGCGGCACACCAGCACGCCGTTGCGGTTCACCGCCTCGACCCAGTCGTTGTCGCGCACCGAGATCTTCGCCGCATCGGCCGGGCTCATCCACATCGTCGGCCCGCCGCGTGACAACGACAACATGAACAGGTTGTCCTGGTACTCCGAGTGGATCGACCACTTCGAATGCGGGGTCAGGTAACGCACCGTCAGCGCCACACCGTCGCTCCCACCCACCGCCGACTCGCCGAACAACCGCGACATGTCCAGCGGCGGACGGTATATCGGCAGCTGCTCACCGAGCTCTTCGAGCCAGTCGTGATCCAGGTAGAAGTGCATCCGGCCGGTCAGCGTGTGAAACGGTTTGAGTTCCTCGATGTTGACGGTGAACGGCGCGTAGCGGCGCCCACCGGTTTCGCTGCCCGACCACTCCGGGCTGGTGATCACCGGGACCGGCCGCGCCTGGGTGTCGGCGAACGTGATGCGGCGCTCTTCGCTGCCGCCGGCCAGATGGACCAGTCGGCGCCCGGTCCGCCGCTCCAATTCGCGGAACCCTTCGACGGCCAACCGCCCGTTGCTGGTGCCCGACAGTGCCAGGATCGCCTCGGCCATCCGTTCTGCGGTGTTGATCGCCGGTCGGCCTTCTGCGCGACCGGAGTTCATCACCCCGAACTTGGCCGCCAGTTCCTCGACCTCCTTGTCGGGTCGGACGGTCACACCCTTGGTGGTCAGCCCCAGCTTCTCGACGAGGGGTCCCAGCGCCGCCCATTTCTCGGCGATCGCCGGATAGTCACGCTCGACGACGGCGATCGGTCCCATCGTCTTACCGGGTACCGGGACGCTCCCGTCGGTGCGCCAATCCTTCTCGATACCACCGGGATACGCCATCGCGCCGGGAGTGTCGTGCTGCATCGCGCCGAGCACCACGTCGGACCGCACACCCAGATGCTTGGCCGCCAGCGCGCTGAACACCCGCGCGATCGCGCCGAAGGCCTCGAAGTCGGAATGGGTTTCCCACGGCGGGTCGACGGCGGGGTTGAACGCGTGTATGTACGGGTGCATGTCGGTGCTGGACAGGTCGTGCTTCTCGTACCAGGTGGCCGCGGGCAGCACCACGTCGGACAGCAACGTCGTCGAGGTCATCCGGAAGTCGATCGACATCAGCATGTCGAGTTTGCCCTCGGGGAGGTCGTCGGTCCACGTTATGTCGTTGGGCCGCATGGCTTCCGGAGTCGTCTCGGCCTGGAGGTTCGAGTCGGTGCCCAGCAGATGGCGCAGGAAGTACTCGTTGCCCTTACTCGACGACCCCAGCAGGTTGGCCCGCCAGACCGACAGCACTCGAGGCCAGTTGGCCGGGTTGTCCGGGTCGGTGACGGCCAGTTTGAGGTCGCCTTGCGCGAGCTTCTCGGTGACATAGGTGGAGATGTCCTGACCGGCGGCGCGGGCCTCGTCGGCGACGTCGAGGCTCGAGCGGTCGAACTGCGGGTAGAACGGGCTCCAGCCCATCGCGGTCGACGCGGCGAGCACGTCCATGGTGTGCCGGTCGCGGAACCGGCCGCGGCCCAGCGGGCTCGACAGCGCATCGGCCCGGTAGCCGTCGTAACGCCACTGATCGGTGTGGACGTACCAGTACGACGTGCCAGGCATCTGTCGCGGCGGCCGCGCCCAGTCGGTGGCCATGGCCAGCGCCGACCATCCCGTCACCGGGCGGCACTTCTCCTGTCCGACATAGTGCGCCCAGCCGCCGCCGTTGCGCCCCATCGCGCCGGTGAGCAACACCAGCGCCAGCACCGCCCGGTAGGTGGCGTCGCCGTGGAACCACTGGCATATGCCGGCACCCATGATGATCATCGACCGGCCACCGGATTCTTCGGCGTTGCGGGCGAATTCGGTGGCGATCCGAATGGCCTGTGAGGCAGCCACGCCGGTGATCGACTCCTGCCAGGCGGGGGTGTACGGCTTGGGATCGTAGTAGCCGGTAGGCCAGTCGCCGGGTAGGTCCGGCCGAGCCACACCGTAGTGCGCCAGCATGAGGTCGAACACCGTGCACACCAGGTGTTCGCCGACCCGTCGCACCGGCACGCCGCGGCTCAGCGTCTCGCCGTGGCCGTCGAACGTGTCGAATCGCGGCAACACCACCTCGGCCGTCTCACCGCCCTCGGTGAAGAGCACCGTCAACGCCGGGACGAGTTCGCCCAGTTCGAGGTTCCACTTGGTGACGCCGTCGTCGCCGAAGCGGAATCCCAACGAGCCGTGCGGTACGGCGACGGAGTCGGTCGCCGCGTCGAGGAATACCGGTTTGAAGGCCGCGTTCTCCTGCGCCGCGGCTTGGCCGCCGAGGTCGGCCGCGGTCAGGTTCTTACCGGGGACGAGCCTGCCGTCGCGCTCCTCGAGCTTGACCAGGAACGGCAGATCGGTGAACTTGCGGACATAGTCGACGAAGAACGGAACACGCTGTTTGACAAAGAATTCCGAGAGCACCACGTGGCCCATCGCCATGGCCAACGCACCGTCGGTGCCCGCCGCGCACGGCATCCACTCGTCGGCGAACTTGGTGTTGTCGGCGTAGTCGGGGCTGACGCTGACGACCTTCGTGCCGCGGTATCGCACCTCGGTCATCCAGTGCGCGTCCGGCGTGCGGGTGACCGGCACGTTGGAACCCCACATCATCAGATATGAGGCATCCCACCAGTCACCGGATTCCGGTACGTCGGTCTGATCGCCGAAGACCTGCGGTGAGGCCACCGGAAGGTCGGCGTACCAGTCGTAGAAGGACGTCATCACGCCACCGAGCAGCTCGATGAACCGCGACCCTGCCGCGAAGGAGACCATCGACATCGCGGGGATGGGGGAGAACCCCGCGATCCGGTCGGGTCCGTACTGCTTGATCGCATGCACGTGGGCCGCGGCGACCATCTCGGTCGCCTCGGCCCAACTGACCCGCACCAGACCGCCTTTGCCCCTTGCCTGTTGATAGCGGCGGCGACGTTCGGGGTCGTTCTGGATGTCGGCCCACGCGAAGACCGGATCCGATACGCGCGACTTCGCCTCGCGGTACATCCGGACGAGTTCGCCGCGCGCGTACGGGTAGCGCACCCGCGTCGGCGAATAGGTGTACCAGGAGAACGCCGCGCCGCGCGGACAGCCACGCGGTTCGTACTCCGGCCGGTCCGGCCCCACCGAGGGGTAATCGGTCTCCTGGGTCTCCCAGGTGATGATGCCGTCCTTGACGTAGATCTTCCACGAGCACGAGCCGGTGCAGTTCACGCCGTGCGTCGAGCGGACCACCTTGTCGTGGCTCCACCGATCGCGATAGAAGATGTCGCCTTCGCGGCCGCCGCGACGGTGGATGGTCCGCCCGTCGTCGGATGCCTCACCGGGAGTGAAGAACCGGCCGCTGCGCTCGAGCAGTTCTTCGATCGGGCCGCCGATGTGGGGCGGAGTGATCGTCACCGTGTGGCCTCCTTCGGTTGCGGCTCATGAGCGTGCAGCCGCAGTGCGGTGTAAGCGAACGCGATCAACGCGGTCACCACGAGCAGGATCAGTCCGACGGAGTAGTCGTTCTCGACCGCGTCGTAGGTGGAGCCCATCACCAGCGGCGGGAAGTAACCGCCCAAACCGCCTGCGGCCGAGACGATTCCGGTGATCGAGCCGACGGACTGCGCCGGTGACCGCCGGGCCACCCAGGCGAACACGCCGCCGGTGCCGACACCGAGGAACACCGCCAGCGCGATGAAGGTGACGGCCGACCACACATCCGGTGGCGGCTGAAGTATGGCGATCGTCGCCATCAGCGCCGTGCCGCCGAAGGAGCCCAGAACGACGTACTTCGGTGCGATGCGGTCGGCCAGCGCCCCGCCGACCGGACGTGCGAGGACGGCGGCCAGTGCGAAGCCCGCCGTGCGCGCGCCGGCGTCGACGGCCGAGAAGTGGTAGATCGTCTTGATGTAGGTGGGCAGATAGTTGCTGAACGCCACGAACCCGCCGAACACGATCGCGTAGAGGAAGGACATCTCCCAGGTGACGCGAAGTTTGGCAGCCGCCTTCAGCTTGGGCATCACCCGGTCGGTGTTGGGCGCGAAGGTCGGTGAGTCGCGCATCAACAGCAGGCACAACACCGCGGTGATCGCCAACGCGACCGCGATGATCACATGGGTGAAGAAGAGCCCGAACCAGCCCACGAACCGGGGTGTGAAGAACGCCGAGAGCGCGGTGCCCACCATCCCCATCCCGAAGACCCCGGTCGCGAATCCGCGCCGCGAGGGGTCGTACCAGTTGTTCGCGAACGGAATCCCGACGGCGAAGATCGTGCCCGCGATGCCCAGGAAGAACCCGCACACCAGCAGCATCGGATACGACCCCGCCGAACCCGCGGCGCCGACCGCCAGCACCGGCACGATCGAGATCAAGGAGATTGCGATGAACAAGGCGCGCCCGCCGAACCGGTCGGTCAGCGAACCCACGACGATCCGCCCGAGCGCGCCCACCAGGATCGGTGTCGCCACCAGCATCGAGGCCTCGGAACTGCTCAATGACAAATCGCCCGCGTATGTGGTCGACAGCGGGCCGATCATGTTCCATGCCCAGAAGTTGATGGCCGAGACCCACGTGGCCAGCGCCAAGTTGATGCCCCGCCGCGCGCCGGTGTGCGGCGTAGTCGCCGTACTCACTCGTCCAGACAACCACTTATCTGCAACGCTCGCATGTCTTTCGGGTGAAGCACTGCAGCGCAAGGAATTACGCTCGGTCTAGCTACTGAGGGACAGGCCGGCCGCGACGGCGAAGCCCAGCACCGCGGCCAACCCCGCCTGTTCCCGAGCCTTCTCGGTCGCTTCGGGAATCATCGACGTCACGAGCATGACCAACAGGGCGCCCGCGGCGAAACCGTCTATTCCGCCTTGCAATTGGCTGCCCGCGGTTTCCTGGAACTGATACCCCGCCAGTGTGGCCAGTGTGCACAGCAGCGCCACGGCGATCCAGCCGAACACGATCCGCCGCCGCGGCGTGCCTGCCGCCTTCAGATCGCTGGCCGATCCGATCGCCTCTGGAAGGTTCGAGACGAATATCGCGACCAGCAGCGAGACGCTCACCGCACCGCCAGCGGCGATCCCGATGCCCAGCACCGCTTGCTCGGGGATGCCGTCGAGCAATGCACCGAGCGCGAGGGGCAGACCCGCCGCGCCTGTGCCTCGGCCGCCGATCCGGGCGACCCCCATGTCGGCGAGGAAGAACGCGACACCTCCGACCGCCAGACCCAGGGCGACCGGAACCGCCCCGCCGACGTGGAAGCCCTCCTCGGCCAGTTCGAACGAGATGCTGGCCACCAACGCTCCGGCGCCGAAGCCGAGCACCAACCCGATCAGCCGAGCGTTCCAGTCGCGTCCGACCCCGGCCAGTGCGCCGATGACCAACGAGGATGCCGCGATGCCGCCCCAGAGCAATGCGGTGAGCATCGCATCAGCCTAGGCGCGAATTCTCCTGCGCCGCTTGGTCGGGTCGTGCTGCCCCGCGAGCGTCAACCCGAGAATCGACATGACGACACCCAGGCCGAACCACATCCAGTCGAACGCGCTGGCCACCACGTATCCGTACACCAACAGCGCGAAGTAGGCCAGCCCGGCGCCGAGAAAGTAGGCCCGAGCGGCGGCGTACGTGCGCGCCATCACGAGGCCCAGTGCGCCGATCACCAGGTTGACCACGTTGCCCAGTCCGGACACCGAGATCATGCCGAGCAGGGTGGCCCCGGATCGGTGGTCGGCCCACGCCAGCCGGTCGTAATCCTGGGTCACGCCCGGGATGAAGCCGAGGGCGCCGAGAAGGATCAGCGCCACGCCGATGATCAGCGCGGCCCCCTGCACGGCCATGTACTTCGGTGTCCTTGCCATGCCTCGCCTCCGTCCGAGCCCATGTTGACGGACTCGCAGGTGATACCCGCCGGGCGTGGACGCTAACCGGCGTAGGCGGCGTGGACGCTTACCGGGTGTTGCGGTTCAACGGGGTGTTGGCGTCGATGACCCGGCGCGACAGCAGCACACCCAGCGCGATCATTCCGACCCCGAGGATCAGATGAAGCCAATTGTCGGCGGTGTTCAACGGCACGAAGTTCGCCGCGCTGTCATGGTCGATGACCAGGCCGTACAAGAAGAGAAGCAGGTAGATGACGCCGCCGCCGATCAGATAGATGCGGGCCGCATCGAACGTGCGCGCCATCAAGACCCCGGCCACACCGAACAGCAGGTGCACGAGGTTGTGCAGGATCGAGACGTTGAAGATCCCGAGCAACATGGCTCCGGAGTGATGCCCGGCGAACGTCATGGTGTCGTAGTTCGTCGTGATCCCCGGAATGAAGCCCAGGATGCCGACCAGCAAGAACACTGCGCCGACGGCGAGTGCTGCCTTCTGCACAGGCGTGCCGTAGCGCGTCGCGGCCGATCGGCCCGGCGGATGACTGCTGACCATCGTCGTTTTCCTTTCGTCGAGGTCAGCGATGGCTACCCGGCGAAAAGGCATGCAAACGTGGTTTGGCGATCCGCCGCAACGAAGACATGCGGCTCAGTGCTGCGAGCGAACCTGAGCCGATGCCGTGGGGCATGGTCTTTTCCTGATGGCCTATTTCTTGATGTAGCAGTTCGGCGGGTTCCCGCAGTGATGACCCTGATCGCACTTGTGGCAGTGGCAGGTACAGCCGCTCTTGGCCTTGACCGCAGATGTACGCATCGCGAATCGACTCCTTTGTCGTGAGCCGGCCTGCTTTCGGTCAGGCACGGACTCACCTCCGAATATAGGCCGATGCGAACGGGATCGGAGTGGCTCAGTTCTTCAGGATCGGTTTGAGCGCTTCGATCACCGCGGGATCTTCGATCGTGGACGGCAACGGCTCCTCACGGCCGTGGGCGATGCCCCGCATCGTCTTGCGCAGGATCTTCCCCGACCGGGTCTTCGGTAACGCGGGTACGACGTCGACAAGCTTGAAACTGGCTACGGCGCCGATGTTCTCGCGCACCGATTCGATGAGCTGCTCGGCGAGCCCGTCGGCCGAAGCGCCCGACTTCAGCACCACGAAACCCCGCGGCACCTGACCCTTGATGTCGTCACGCACCCCGATGACGGCGCACTCCGCTACCGCCGGGTGCGTGGCCAGCACGGCTTCGATGGATCCCGTCGACAACCGGTGTCCTGCGACGTTGATGACGTCGTCGATACGGCCCATCACGAACAGGTAGCCGTCCTCGTCGAGATATCCACCGTCGCCGGTGAGGTAGTAGCCGGGATGCTCCGACAGGTAGCCGGCCTTGTACCGGTCGTCGTCGCCCCACAGGGTGGACAGGGTGCCCGGCGGCAGCGGTAGCCGGATGCAGATGTCGCCTTCCTCGTTGGCCGCGCAGGGTGAGCCGTCGACGTGCAGGGTCTGCACGTCGTAGCCGGGCATGGGAACGGTCGGCGATCCCGGTTTGATCGGCATTGGTTCGAAACCCATCGGATTGGCGGCGATCGCCCACCCGGTTTCGGTCTGCCACCAGTGGTCGACGACGGGGATGCCGAGTTTGCGCGCCGACCACTCGTAGGTGTCCGGGTCGAGTCGCTCGCCGGCCTGGAACAGGTACTTCATCTTCGACAGGTCGTAGCGGCCGATGTACTCGCCGTCGGGGTCCTCCTTGCGGATCGCGCGCACCGCCGTCGGCGCGGTGAACAGTGCCTTGACCCCGTGCTCGGATGCGACCCGCCAGAACGCACCCGGGTCCGGCGTGCCGACCGGCTTGCCCTCGTAGAGCACCGTCGTGGCGCCCAGCAGCAGCGGTCCGTACACGATGTAGGAGTGGCCGACCACCCAGCCGACATCGGATGCGGCCCAGAAGACTTCGCCCGGCGTGATGTCGTAGATGTTTCGCATGCTCCAGAGCAGCGCCACCGCATGCCCGCCGTTGTCGCGCACGATGCCTTTGGGCTTGCCCGTGGTCCCGGATGTGTACAGCACATACAGCGGATCGGTTGCGGCGACCGGCACGGGGTCGACGGGCGCGGCGACCGCCACGTCCTCCCAATCGAGGTCGCGGTCGGGAGCCAGTTCGCAGCGCTGTCGGTCGCGTTGCACGATGACGCAGTTGCGCGGCGGGTGCTCGGACATCTCGAGTGCTGCGTCCAGCATCGGTTTGTAGGCGACTGTGCGGGACGGTTCGATACCGCAGGACGCGGAGACGACGACCTTGGGTTGCGCGTCATCGATGCGCGCCGCGAGCTCGTGCGCGGCGAACCCGCCGAACACGACCGAGTGGATCGCCCCCAGGCGCGCACACGCCAGCATGGCGATCACCGCCTCGGGGATCATCGGCATGTAGATCACCACGCGGTCGCCCTTTTCGACTCCTAGCCCGCGTAGCCCACCGGCGAATTTCGCAGTCGCATCGCGCAGTTCACCGAAGGTGTACGTGCGTTGTGTCCCGGTGACCGGTGAGTCGTAGATCAGCGCCGGTTGATCGCCTCGGCCGTCGTCGACATGTCTGTCGAGCGCGTTGAAACAGGTGTTCAGCTCGCCGTCGGCGAACCACCGGTAGAACGGCGGATTGGAGTCGTCGAGGATCTCCTTTGGTTCGCGGGTCCACGTCACCGCGCGTGCGGCCTGGGCCCAGAAGCCTTGTGGATCAGCGATGCTGGCGTCGAACAGCGCTCGGTAACCGGCCATACCGGCACGGTAGCGCGACGGCAGTTCCTATAGTCGCGTTATGGCTTCTGCTCCTCCATCGATCGAAGGGGCGCGTCGCTCTCATGTCACCGCTCGCGGTGTGCGCTTCCACATCACCGAAGCCGGACCCGCCGATGGACGCCCGGTATTGGCCCTTCACGGTTGGCCGCAGCATCACTGGGCATACCGTGACCTGCTCGCCGATCCGCCGGCGGGATTCCGGATCATCGCGCCCGACCTGCCGGGTTACGGCTGGTCCGGCCCACCGCCGCACCGGTGGGCCAAGGAGGATGTCGCCTCGGACGTGCTCGCCCTCATGGATGAGTTGGGCCTCGATCGGGTGCTGCTGCTGGCTCACGACTGGGGCGCCTTCGTCGGGTATCTGATGATCCTGCGAGCACCGGAGCGATTCGACGGCTTCCTGGCCTGCAATATGGCCTACCCGTGGTTGTCGACGCGCCATGTGTTGCCCCGGCTGTGGCGCTTCGCCTACCAGATCCCGATCGCGACGGCCGGTGTGCTGGTGCAGCGCCGCACGCCGTTCATCGAGTCGATGATCTTCGGCATCGGCTCGAACATGTCCAAGGCTGACATCCACATCTTCGCGGACCGGTTCCGTGACCCGGTGTGCGCCAGGGCCGCGCGTGACACGTACCGGACCTTCCTCACCAAAGAACTACTGGGCAGCGCGCGAAACCCTGAAACGCGACGGGCGACGGTACCGATCCGCGCGCTGTTCGGACTCGGCGATGCGGCGGTGCACCCGTCGTGGGTGGCCGCCGAAACCGCCAACGCCGACGACTATCGACTGGAGACGGTCGACGCCAGCCACTTCATCGTCGACGAGCGACCCGATCTGGTGCGCGCGGCGCTGATCGCCCTGGCGGAGGAGACCGCCTAGTTCGGTGCGGCGGGCAGGTCGATCTCGACGGTCAGGCCACCGCCGGGGGTGTCGGACGCCGAGATCGTGCCACCCATCGCCTCGACGAATCCCGAAGCCACGGACAGGCCGAGCCCGATGCCGATCGAGTCGTCGTCGCCGAGCCGCTGGAACGGGGCGAACGCCTGCTGTTCGCTGCCGCGCGGGATGCCCGGGCCCTCGTCGACCACGGCGATGAGCACCCGGTCAGCCACCTGGCCCGCGGTCACCCGCACCAGGCTGCCGTCGGCATAGCGCAGCGAGTTGTCGATCAGGTTGGCCAGCACGCGCTCGAGCAGTTCACTGTCGGCCAGGGCCGCGTCACAGTCGATCTCGACCTTCACCCGTTCGCTGCCCGGTCGGGTGATCTCGTCTGTGTCGGCGCGGATCCCGAGCAGCGCACGTTGTACGACCTGTTCCAGTTCGACGCGAGCCATCTGCGGTCGGACCGCGCCGGCGGCCAGGCGCGCGGAATCCAGCAGGTTGGCCACCAGCGTGGTCAGCTGATCGACCGACTCCTCCACCGTGGCCAGCAGTTCGGCGGTGTCGTCGCCGGAGAAGTCGACATCGCTGTTGCGGATCCGGGAGGTGGCCGCCCTGGCGGCGGCCAGCGGGGTGCGCAGGTCGTGGCTGACCGCCGTGAGCAGCGCGTGCTGCAGTTTGTCCGCCTGACCGACGACTTCGGCCTTGTTCGCCTCGGCCACCTCGCGTTGCCTGACCAGGTTGACGGCCTGCTTCCCGACACCGCTGAGGACGCGGCGGTCACGCGTCGTCAGCGCCGGCCCGGACAACAGCATCCAGTACTCGTCGTCTCCGATCTCGACCGGAGTGTCGGCGTCGTCGACGTCGGCGCACGGGTCGGTTCCGGCGTGGGCGAGCACTTCGCCGGTCTGGCTTCGAACGATGCTCACGGCGCGCTGGGAGTAGGTTTCGCGGACCCGCTCCAGCAGGCTGTCGAGGTCCGCGTCGTTGAGCACGCCGTCGGCGAACAGCGCCAGCAGCGTGGCCTCCTGACTGGCTCGCCGCGCTTCTCGCGCCCGTCTCGAGGTCCGATCGACGAGCGCGGCGACGGCGACGGAGATCACCAGCATCACCACCGTCGCCATGAAGCCGTCGCTGTCGTGAACGGAGAACGCGTTCGCCGGAGCCACCAGGAAGTAGCTGATCAGCGCGCCGGACAGGACGGCGGCCGTGACGGCCGGGGCGAGCCCGCCGAGCAGTGCCGTACCGAGCACCCCGATGAAGAACAGCGCGCCAGGACCACCGATGCGCAGGAACCGCTCCGGCAGCAGCAATGTCAGCGCGCAGACCGCGATCGGAATCGCGAAAGCGGCAAGCCAGGACGTGAGCCGGCGCTGTCGTGGCGAGAGCCCGGACCACGAGATGCCGGTGTTGGCCTGGTCGTGGCTGACCATGTGCACGTCGAGACCGCCGGCCTGCTGGATGACGGCCTCGCTGATGCCCTCGTCGAACATGCGCGACAGCCGCGAACGTCGCGATGTTCCGACCACCAACTGCGTCGCGTTGATGTCGTGCGCATAGGCGATCAGAGTGGAGGCGACGTCGTCGCCGACCACGGTGTGCATGGTGGCGCCCAAGCTGGCCGCCAGGTCACGCACGGCCTTCTTCTGCTGATCCGAGATGGCCGTCAGACCACCGCCGTCGACGATGTGCACCACTCGCAGGTCGGCCCCCGAACGGGAGGCGATTCGCGACGCCCGTCGCACCAGGACCTCGGACTCTGGGCCGCCGGTCACCCCGACCACCACGCGTTCGCGGGGCGCCCACCGGTCGCTGATCTTCTTGTCGGAGCGGTACTTGGCCAGCGCCGCGTCAACCTGGTCGGCGAGCCACAGCAGGGTCAATTGCCTTAGGGCCGTGAGATTTTCGGGCCTGAAGTAATTCGACAACGCCGCGTCCACACGCTCCGGCGGATACACGTTGCCGTGAGCGAGGCGGCGCCGCAACGCTTCCGGCGTGATGTCGACCAACTCGATCTGATCGGCGGCGCGCACCACCTCGTCGGGAATACGGTCGGATTCCTCGACTCCGGTGATTTGCGCGGCAAGGTCGGAAACGCTCTCCAGGTTTTGGATGTTGACCGTCGTGATCACCGTGATGCCGGCGTTGAGCAGTTCCTCCACGTCCTGCCAACGCTTCTTGTTCTTGCTTCCCGGGGCGTTGGTGTGGGCGAAGTCGTCGACGAGCACGACCTTGGGCCGCCGCTGCATGATTGCGGGGACGTCGATCTCCTGGTGTTGTACGCCTGGTCGGCCAGGGTTCTCGACGACGCGCGCAGGTATCACCTCGATGCCCGCCAGCTGCTGCCCGACCTTGCGTCGACCGTGTGTGTCGACCACGGCGGCAACCACGTCGGTTCCGCGCTCGAGGCGGCGGTGCGCCTCGGCGAGCATCGAGTAGGTCTTGCCGACACCGGGCGCCGCGCCGAGGTAGACGCGCAGGTCCCCGGTCTTTCGTCCCAGTATGCCCATCCCCACTCAATTTACGTTGTGTAGGGCGTGGCTCAAACCCTTCTCGGCACTCCTGCGTTGCCGCCTCTCTGCACTTGCCGGCTCCGTGGCTCATGGTGTCGCGCGAAATCACTTGTGTCTCTTTGGTTTCAGCGGTCACAAAAGGGCCTGGTATGTCGGTGGGTGAAGTTAGCGTTGCAATGTGGGATTCGAACGTATGAGCGAAGTGATCGCGGGGATGGCCGAGCAGCTGTCCGCGCTGGTCGCCGAGTCGTTCGACGCCTTGACCACCTCTGAGCAGTTGGCGCTGACCGCGCAATGGGAGAGCTTCACCCGCGGGTCGGCGACGGTGGGCCATCGCCTGGTGGCCGGACTTCAGCAGGCCCCGCTCGCGGAGTTGGGGGAAAACAGCGTGGCCGGCGCGCTGACGGTGTTGCTGCGCCTCTCCAAGGCCGAGGCGAGCCGCCGGGTGGCCGAGGCAAAAGAGTTGGCGCCGCGGCGGGCGATGACTGGCGAGACACTCGAACCGGTGCTGGTGCAGACGGCGGCCGCCGTCGAGAAGGGCCTGGTGGGCGCGGAGCATGTGCGGGTGATCCGGCGGTTCTTCGCCAAACAGGTCCCGGCCTCGATGCCCTATGACGTGCGTGAGGCCGCCGAAGCGCAGCTGGCCGAGTTGGCCACCAAGCACACGCCCGAGGAGTTGCGCGCGGCGTCGGAGCGGTTGGCGGCGTATTTGAACCCGGATGGGGATTTCTCCGATGAAGTGCGCGCGGCGCACCGTTGGCTGCGACTGGGCCGGCAGCGCCTCGATGGGATGAGTGAGCTGCGCGGACTGATTGATCCCGCTACGCGGGCGGCGTTGGAGGCGGTGCTGGCGGTGTGGGCCGCCCCCGGCAAGAACAACCCGGCCGATGACGCCCCGCCTGTACACGGCGAGCCGCCGCCCGAAGCGGTGTCGGCTGACACCCGTACGACCGGACAGCGCAACCACGATGCGCTGAATGCCATGTGCCGGAAGTTGCTCGCGTCGGGCACGTTGGGCAGCCATAACGGCTTGCCGGCGACGCTGCTGATCACCGCCAGGCTCAAGGAGCTCGAAGCGGGCACCGGGCATGGGTTCACCGGGGGCGGGTCATTGCTGCCGATGAGCGAGGTGATCCGCCAGGCCGCCGAGGCGCATCACTATCTGGCGATCTTCGATGACCACACCGAAGAGATTCTATACCTGGGTCGGGCTAAACGCTTGGCGTCCAAAGCCCAGCGGCTGGCCCTGTTTGCCCGCGATCGCGGCTGCACCCGACCCGGCTGCACCGCCTCGGCTTACCAGTGCCAGGTGCATCACGGGGACAACGATTGGGCCGCTGGCGGTCAGACCAACATCGATGAGCTGACCCTGGCGTGTAGCCCCGACAATCGGCGGGTCAAACCCGGCGGCTGGCGCACCTACATGCGCAAAGACGGGCGCACCGCGTGGCTTCCTCCGCCGCAGCTCGACAACGGCCAAGCCCGCGTCAACAACTATCACTACCCCAACCGCTACCTCGTCCCCGACGAGGGAGACGACGAGGACGGCGGAGAGTGTCACGACGACGGCGGTCCTGACCACGGCGATGATCGCGACGCCGGCTGACGGCTGGTTTCTTACGCGGCGATGCTCGCGACGGCGGCTGACGCCGCGGTGTGCGGCGTGCGTTTGGTGAAGGCCCCGTCGGGTAGCCCGCCACCATGGCTCAAGGACGACCACTCGCGCTTGTGACAGGCGCTTCGAGCGGCATCGGTTTCGAGTTGGCGAAGCTGTTCGCCGACGACGGCTACGACCTCATCGTGGCCGCCGATGACGACGGCATTCACGCCAGCGCCGACAAACTCGCGGCCAGCGGGACGGAGGTCCGCGCGGTTCAGGTCGATCTCCGCCAAGAGGACGAAGTCGATCGGCTCTACGGCAGCGCCACCGGTACCGGCCGCCGCTTGGACGCCGTCGCCCTCAACGCCGGTACCGGAGGCGGCGGCCGATTCGTCGACCGCGGGCTCGAAGAGGATTTCAACATCATCGACCTCAACGTCCGGGGTACGACGCATTTGGCCAAGCTGGTGCTCGCCGACATGGTCAGCGCCAACTCGGGCAAGCTGCTGTTCACATCGTCGATCGTGGCGATGATGCCCGGCTCGTATCAGACGGTCTACAACGCCTCCAAATCGTTTGTGCAGTCGCTCGCCGAGGCCCTGCAGGACGAACTGCGCGATACCGACGTCACCGTGACCTCGCTGATGCCCGGCCCGACGGATACCAACTTCTTCAAGCGCGCGGGCATGCTCGACACGTTGGTGGGGCGCATGCCGAAGGACGATGCCGGAAAGGTCGCCAAGCAGGGGTATGACGCGCTGATGGAGGGAAGGAAGAAAATTGTTGCGTCATCGCCACTTTCGAAAGGGCTTGGTCTGATGAACCGTTTCCTGCCCGACTCGGTGAAGGCCGCCTCCAACCGGCTGATCTCGAGGTGAGCGTGTCAGGCTCCGCCGACGCCGTGGTGATCGGCGCCGGCCACAACGGATTGGTCGCCGCAGCCATGCTCGCCGACGAGGGCTGGGACGTGCTGGTTCTCGAGGCGCAGGAACAACCGGGCGGCGCGGTCAAGAGCGCCGAACTGTTCCCCGGCTATGTCAGCGACCTCTACAGCGCGTTCTATCCGCTTTCGGTCACCTCACCGGCCCTCAAAGCGCTGCACCTCGAGGACCACGGCTTGCGATGGTCGCACTCACCGGCGGTCGTCGGCCATGCGAGCTCCGCCGATGACGATGACGCACCGCTGATCTGGCGCGAACTCGACCGCACCGCCGAGGATCTCGAGCGCCGCACACCCGGCGACGGAGCACGCTGGCGCGACTTGTTCGCCCAGTGGCAGCGCATCAAGCAACCGCTGCTGGAGACGTTGTTCGCGCCGTTCCCGCCGATGCGTGGAGCGGTCGGACTGCTACGTGAGCTGGGTACCGCCGAGGCGCTTCGGCTGGCGCATCTTCTCCTACTACCGGCTGGTGTGATGGCCGAGCAGTTGTTCGGGGGCGAGGCCGCGCGACTCCTGTTGTTGGGCAACGCGATGCACGCCGACGTTCCCATCGACGCACCCGGCAGCGGCGTCATGGGCTACATGCTGATCATGATGGCCCAGGACGGCGGCTTCCCGGTTCCGGTAGGCGGCGCCGGCCAACTGACGGCGGCGCTGGTGAACCGGGCGACGTCGGCGGGGGCACGCATCCAGTGCGGGCAGCGGGTCGACCGGATCGGCGTTCGCGGCCGACGCGCGGTGTCCGTGCACACCGCCGGCGGCGAGACCGTGCGAGTGCGCCGCGCGGTGATCGCCGATACCTCGGCGCCGATGTTGTACCGCGACCTGCTCCCGGCCGATGCCCTGCCCGAATCGGTCGTCCAGAGCATCGACCGGTTCGTCTGGGACACACCGGTGTTGAAGATCAACTACGCGCTCGACGCGCCGATCCCGTGGCGATCCAAAAGCCTGAGCGATGCGGGGACGGTCCACCTCGGCGCCGACCACGACGGCCTGATCCGGTGGATGGCCGACCTCAACACCGGCACCGTGCCGCTGCATCCGTTCCTGCTGCTCGGCCAGATGACCACCTCCGATCCCAGCCGATCGCCCGCCGGCACCGAAAGTGCCTGGGCCTATACGCATCTGCCCCGCGGCGTCGCCGACGACGCCTCCGCTGATCAGCTGTCAGCGGCGGTGGACGTGGTGTTGGAGAAGCACGCGCCGGGGTTCAGCGACCACATCGTCGGCAAGTCGATTCAGCGGCCGTCGGACCTGGAGGCCAGCGACGCGAACCTGCATGCCGGTGCGGTGAACGGTGGAACGTCACAATTGTTCCAGCAGTTGATCTTCCGGCCGTTCCCGGGTTTCGGCGGCGCGGAGACGCCGGTCGAGAACGTCTTCCTCGGCAGCGCGGGCGCGTCACCGGGCGGGGGTGTGCACGGTGTCTGCGGTCGCAACGCGGCGCGTGCCGCGCTGTCCAACGCGGGTCGACTGGGCTGGCCGCGCCGACAGCTCAACCGCGCGATCCTGTCGCTGATGACGCGATGAGCCGGTGAGCGGCTCCAAACGGTTACGCGACGTCGCCAAGAAGGTCTTCGGGTGGCAGACGCTGCGGCCAGAACAACTCGAGGCGATGACCGCGATCCTGGATGGCCGCGACTCGCTGGCGGTGATGCCGACGGGCTCGGGCAAGTCGGCGATCTACCAGGTGCCGGCGGTGTTGCTGCCGCGGACGGTGATCGTCATATCGCCGTTGATTGCGTTGCAGCACGACCAGATCGCCGCGCTCGAGGAGTCCGACGCTCCCGATGCGGTGGCGATCAACTCGCGCCAGAGCGCAACGTCCCTCGACCGGGCGTGGGAGGCCGTCGAGCGCGGTGAGGCACGGTATGTGTTTCTGGGTCCGGAGCAGCTCATCAAGGACGACGTCATGAAACGACTGGCCGCGGTGAAGCCGTCGCTCATCGTCGTCGACGAGGCGCACTGTGTGTCGGCGTGGGGACACGAGTTTCGTCCTACGTACCTTCGGGTCGGCGACGCGATCGAGCGTTTGGGCAGGCCGCCGGTCGTCGCGCTCACCGCGACGGCGTCGGCGGTGGTCCGCCGCGAGATCGTCGACATCCTCGGCCTACGCGAGCCGACGGTGATCTCCGGCGGGTTCGACCGGCCGAACATCTCACTCGAAGTCCGTCACCACACCGACGACGCCCGGAAACGCCAGGACGTCGTCGAACTGGTGCAGCAGCTTGCAACGCCGGGGCTGCTGTACTGCGCCACCCGCAGGGACACCGAGTTCTATGCCGAGCAGCTCACACAGCGTGGTGTGTCGGCCGTCGGGTATCACGCGGGGCTGAACACCAAGCAGCGCAACGAAGTTCATGATCGGTTCCGGAACGGCGAGGTCGACGTCGTCGTGGCCACTTCGGCGTTCGGCATGGGCATCGACAAACCCAACGTCCGGTTCGTGGTGCACGCATCCGTGCCGGACTCCGTCGACGCGTATTACCAGCAGGTGGGGCGCGCCGGCCGTGACGACGAACCGGCAGAGGCGATCCTGTTCTACCGGGCAGAGGACCTCACCCTCGGGAACTTCTTCGCAACCAGAAATCCGGACGAGGAGTTGCTGCGGCGGGTTTACCGCGCCCTGGACGCCCGGAAGCCGAAGCGGCTCAAGGGCCTTCGTGAAGAACTCGGTGAGCGAGGCCGCCGGCTCACGTCGTCGATCAACCTGCTCGAGCAGGCGGGTGCGGTGGAATCGGCCAGGTCGGGCTTCACCAACACCGGCATACGCCCCGACGACGCGGTCCGCAAGGCCGTGGAAATGGCCGAGATCGGGGAGCGGGTCGACCGGACGCGCGTCGAGATGATGCGCTCATACGCCGAGACGCCGGACTGCCGCAGGCAGTTCCTGTTGGCCTACTTCGGCGACTACCTCCCCGAGCCCTGCGGCAACTGCGACCGCTGCCGCGACCACACGGCCACCGACCGCGGTGAACCGGCCATCGCCATGGGCACGGCCGTCGAACATCGCGAATGGGGAGCGGGCACCGTGCTCGGCGGAGACGCCGACCGGATCACCGTGCTGTTCGACCTCTACGGATACCGGACTCTGGACGTCGACGCCGTGCGCGACAACGACCTGCTGGACGTGCGGGCGGCTAGTAGCCCGGCGTGACGACGTCTTCCAGTTCCTGCAACTCGGGCGACGGCCCGGGCGGTGCGTGGGGCGGCACTTGATTGCCGGTCGACCCGGTGCATTCGGCGCCGCTGACCCCGGGCGGGCACGCATTGTTGACTGCTGAGGCGGTGTTGGGCACCAGGTACGGCACACAATGTCCGCTGTAGAGGTCGCTGTCCTCGCCGGGTGGGCAGGCGGCGAGTTGGCCAGGCGGGCTGGGGGAGGTGGCGACGACGGCGGCAGTCAGCGGCGCCGCCGCCACCGCGACCGCAAACGCACCGGCGATCGTCAGCCGGCCTCCGATACGGAATTTCCTCACCGTTGACATCCTGGCGCTTTCGTCAGTGGATGTCGACACTATCGCGTGCCAGCGCTCGGCCTGTGAGACTTTTGTAATGGTGGGGACGGTGGGACTCGAACCCACAAATGTCGGGCGTTTTAAGCGCCCCGCCGATGCCAATTAGGCTACGTCCCCTTCTAGGTAGCTGAGTTTAGCTTGGGCGCGGGCCTCTTGTTCTTGCCTCTGAAGGTTGGAGTAAGCGAGTGGCAGTTCGGGCACAGCAGTCTGAGGTTGTCCAGCGCGTTGTTCTGGTGGTTGCCGTCTTTGTGATCCAGTTCCAGCGGTATCGGTTGTCCCATCCAGGTGTCGAGCTTGCAGCCGGAGCACCTTTGCTCGAGGATGCCTTCGTTGACCAGGCGCTGACGCAATCGATGAGACTGAACTGGATACTCATTCGATAGGTAGTCTTCTATCGGTCGCATACGGTCAGGCACCCTCGCGCCCTTTGACCAGGACTGACCCGTGAAGTGGGACGTATCGAGATCGAGTCGCTTGATCGCTCGCTGAAGGACACGATAATTTCCGCCCTCTGGCACGACACCTAATAACCTGAGTGCACCGGCAATTGATTGAGACTTCCGGATCGCCTCGCGGTACTGATCGTCGCTGATCTTGTAGCGGCTCACTCGCTTTGGTTCAGGCAGTTGCGCTATGAATGCCTCGGCCTCGGAGACAGTGCGGAACCGTCGTCTGAGACGTTTTCTCTTGCCGGTGAGGTAGAAAGTTACTCGAGCCTCATACCGATGTCGGTGTCGCCTGAAAACTGACCCCGTGTCGACGCCCGAATTTTGACCCCCTTCGACCAATTCTCGGCTTACGAG
>NZ_LQIX01000052.1 GCF_001500045.1 Mycobacterium sp. GA-1199 | reverse complement strand
ACTGTCGGCGCCTACGGCTGCCAAGTGCATCACGTGAAAGCCGACTGGTCCAAAGGCGGAAACACCAACGTCGACGAACTCGGCCTGGCCTGCGGAACCGACAACCGCAGCGTCGACGAGGACGGCGGCTGGACCACCCGCATGAACGAGCGCTGCGAGGTCGAATGGCTGCCCCCACCGGGACTGGACACCGGCCAGGCGCGGCTGAACTACTACCACCGACCCGAACGGCTCCTGCGCCCACCCGAAGAACACGAAACCCACAGCCAGATAGTCGACAACGACAACGCTGCACCGCCCGAACCCGATGACGGCAGCCGAGCAGTCGACAACGACACCGCCACGACACCCGATGCTGCTGACGACAGCCGAGAAGTCGACCACGATATCGCTGCGTCGCCAGAACCCGATGACGGCGGTCGGGTGCTCGACAACGACACCGCCGCATCACCCGATGCTGCTGACGACAGCCGGGTAGACGATATCGCTACGTCGCCTGAACCC
>NZ_LQIX01000051.1 GCF_001500045.1 Mycobacterium sp. GA-1199 | reverse complement strand
GAACGAATATGTCACGCGGCCGACACACCAACCCCGCCGCCCGCGCCCGAGCCACCACCTGCATCGACGAAATACTGTCCCCACCCAAATCGAAGAACGAATCATCAACCCCGACCCGCTCCAAACCCAACACCTGCGCATAAATACCGGCCAACACCTGCTCAACCGCACTACCCGCAGCCCGATACCCCCCCCCGCCATACTCCGGCGCCGGCAACGCCCGAACATCGAGCTTGCCGTTCACCGTCACCGGAAACGCCTCAACCACCACCACCGCCGCCGGCACCATATAAACCGGCAACCGCTCAGCCAACACAGCACGCGCCCACACCACATCAACGGCCCCACCGAACAACTCAGTGACATAACCCACCAGCCGCCTATCACCAGGACGATCCTCACGCGCGATCACCACCGCCCGCTCAACACCATCCAACCCCCCCAAAACAGCCTGAATCTCCCCCAACTCAATCCGATAACCCCGAACCTTGACCTGCTCATCAACACGACCCAAATAATCCAACTGCCCATCAACACGCCACCGCACCAAATCCCCCGTGCGATACATCCTTTCGCCGGGGGCCTGCATCCCACCGAACGGACACGCCACAAACCGCGACGCCGTCAACCCCGCCCGACCCACATACCCA
>NZ_LQIX01000050.1 GCF_001500045.1 Mycobacterium sp. GA-1199 | reverse complement strand
AAGGCCTACAACGACTGGCACGTCGAGGAGTGGTGTGGGGCCTATCCGGCGCGGTTCATCCCGATGACGCTGCCGGTGATCTGGGATCCGGTCGAGTGCGCCAAGGAGATCCGGCGCAACGCCGAGCGCGGTGTGCATTCGTTGACGTTCACCGAGAACCCGGCGGCCATGGGGTATCCGAGTTTCCATGATTTCGAGCATTGGAAGCCGATGTGGGATGCGCTGGTGGACACCGAGACCGTGCTCAACGTGCACATCGGTTCCTCGGGCCGCTTGGCGATCACCGCCCCGGATGCGCCGATGGATGTGATGATCACCTTGCAGCCGATGAACATCGTGCAAGCCGCGGCCGACCTGTTGTGGTCGCGCCCGATCAAGGAATACCCGACGCTGAAGATCGCCCTGTCCGAAGGCGGTACGGGGTGGATCCCGTACTTTTTGGAGCGGGTGGATCGCACCTATGAGATGCATTCGACGTGGACGGGTCAGGACTTCGGGGGCAAACTGCCCAGCGAGGTGTTCCGCGAGCACTTCTTGACCTGTTTCATCGCCGATCCGGTCGGGGTGGCCACCCGCAATGCGATCGGCATCGACAACATCTGCTGGGAGGCCGATTACCCGCACAGCGACTCGATGTGGCCCGGGGCTCCCGAGCAGCTCGACGAGGT
>NZ_LQIX01000049.1 GCF_001500045.1 Mycobacterium sp. GA-1199 | reverse complement strand
GTCCAGCCGCGGTCGGTGAAGATCCGCACCGCGGGGTCACCGCCGTGCAACAGGCCCGGGTCGATGCGGGTGCGGTCGAGATACGGTGCCGCGTTGGCGGGCTGGAGATCGCCCGCGTCGTCGATGTAGGGGTTGATGAGGGGATTGATGTCGATGGCCCGGCCGTAGGCGTGGTGGGACCAGTTGCCGGATCCGGGAATGTCGCGGCAGTTGAAGGCCGACGTATTGTTGTCGCGCATGGACAGTTCGTCCTCGGCGCCCGGGTAATGGTCGGGCGTCTGCATCTTCTCGATGGGATAGCGCGCTTCGCGGAGCTCGTCGAAGATCTCGATGACCTCTGGTACCAAGTCCTCGTGCACGACCAGTTCTCCGCGGTGTGTCTGGAGATCCATTCCGAGGTAGTCGATCTCGACCCGTCGCAATCGCTCCGGATCCAGAGGGCAACCGGGACGCCAACTTTCGCCGAGTTCGGCAGCGGTGACGGGAAAGACTTCGGAAGGTGTTGGGGGGGGGGGCGGGGGAGGAG
>NZ_LQIX01000048.1 GCF_001500045.1 Mycobacterium sp. GA-1199 | reverse complement strand
CTGAGACCTGGACCCACGAGGAGTTCCTCGTGGCCTGTCTGCAGCGTGAGGTCTCGGCCCGTGAATCCCACGGCGGTGAGGGCCGTATCCGTGCGGCACGGTTCCCTTCGCGAAAGTCCCTTGAGGAGTTCGATTTCGACCATGCCCGCGGCCTCAAACGCGATCTGATTGCTCACCTGGGGACTCTGGACTTCGTGGTCGCCAAGGACAACGTTGTCTTCCTGGGCCCACCGGGTACCGGCAAGACACACCTGGCCATCGGGATCGCGATCCGCGCCTGTCAGGCCGGCCACCGGGTGCTGTTTGCCACCGCCTCTGAATGGGTGGCCCGGCTGGCCGAAGCCCATCACGCCGGGCGCCTGCAGCAAGAACTAATCCGCCTGGGCCGCTACCCGCTGCTGGTTATCGACGAAGTCGGCTACATCCCCTTCGAGTCCGAAGCCGCCAACCTGTTCTTCCAGCTCGTGTCCTCCCGATACGAACGCGCCAGCCTCATCGTGACATCGAACAAACCCTTCGGTCGCTGGGGTGAAGTGTTCGGCGACGACGTCGTCGCCGCCGCCATGATCGACCGCCTCGTCCACCACGCAGAAGTCATCGCCCTCAAGGGCGACTCCTACCGCATCAAAGACCGCGACCTCGGACGAGTTCCAGGATCGACCACAGAAGAATGAACACCAAGGGGGT
>NZ_LQIX01000047.1 GCF_001500045.1 Mycobacterium sp. GA-1199 | reverse complement strand
TCCAACAACGACACGCTCAGCCACAACGACACCCGGTTCTTGAGCCCGGAGACCAACACGGTCAACCATGCCGGTGAGGACCAGCAGCAGGGCATCGGCAACTTCGGGCTGGAGTTCGGTGACATCACCTTCGGTGACAAGACCACCAACACCGCCACCGACGGCGGGGTGGTCAACACCGGCACCGCCGGCGATATCGATGCCACCAACGTCGAGGGTGACGGCAACGTCGTCGGCGATGACAACGAAAACGTCAACACCGGCGATATCGAGGACTCCAACGTCAACATCGGCGAGGACAACGAGATCGACGACAGCGGTGATCAGACCGCCGGTGGGGACATCATCTCCGACAACGAGGGCCCGGTCATCAACGATGTCGACATGAGTGGAGGCAACGGTGGGGGCGCGGTCGGCGGTGACGGCGGCGGCGGTCTGATCGGCATCGGCAACGACGGTGGCAACGCCACCGGTGGGGCCGGCGGATCTGGTGGGGGCATCGTGATCAACGACAACGACACGACCACCACCACCGTGGGCGGCAACCAGACCACCGTCGGTGATATCGACGGCAGCGTGTCCGGCGGTATCTCGGGCGGCACGAGCATCGAGGACAACTCGGTGGACAACTCGGTGGACAATTCGGTCGACAACTCCGGGCAGGACAATTCGACCGACAACTCCGGTCAGGTCAACACCGACGTCGATGTGAGCACCACCGTCGACACCGGCCTGTTCTGAGTCCAACCACACAACGCCAGTCCAACCACACAACGCCA
>NZ_LQIX01000046.1 GCF_001500045.1 Mycobacterium sp. GA-1199 | reverse complement strand
TGCCGATGATCGCGATCCGACGGTTGTCGAGGTCGTAGGTGTGATCCCACGCGGTGGTGTGCATGATCCTGCCGGCGAAACTCTCGATACCCGGAATCTCGGGTGTGTGTGGCTGCGACAGGAACCCGGTGGCGGTGATGAGGTAGCGCGCCGACAGCGTGTCGCCGCCGGCCAGCGTGACCCGCCACACCTCGGCTTCCCCATCCCAGCAGGCGCCTTCGACGAGCGTGTTGAACCGCATGTGCCGACGCACGTCGTACTTGTCGGCGACGTCAGCGGCGTACTGCTTGATCTCGTCGCCGGTCGAGTACAGCCGCGACCAGTTCGGGTTGGGCTCGAAGTAATACGAGTACGTGGTCGTCGGCACATCGACCGCCAACCCGGGGTAACGGTTGACGTGCCAGGTGCCGCCCAGGTCGTCCTCACGATCGAGGATGACGAAGTCCTGATATCCCATCCGCTTGAGCTGGATGGCCGCGCCGATCCCCCCGAAACCAGCGCCCACGATGACGGCGTCGAGTACTTCGGAAGTCATAGAAAAACGGTACCGCAGCCACCAGGCAGTATCGGGGAGGCGTCAGCCCTTTAGCGAGCCGGTTCTCGGCGGATCGAGCGTCGCAATGCAGGTCACGGCCCGGTCACCCTGTTCCCAGGTTTCGGCCGTGGGATAGAGCACATACAGCTGAACCGAACTGTCCGTCATGGCTT
>NZ_LQIX01000045.1 GCF_001500045.1 Mycobacterium sp. GA-1199 | reverse complement strand
CCCGGCAGAAGCGCTCGACGAACTACTCTCGAATCCGTCCAAACCACCCGCTATTGCATCGATCGCTTGAAACCGCCGGCGATTTGTCGTACAGACCTTCAGTTTCGGCGGGTTGATGTCAGGACACGTCGACCGTTGCCGCGCCCTCCGGTACGTCGAGCAGTTCGACGAGGCGTTCGGACACCGCCGCCGCCGTCGGGTACTCCCAGAGCAGCGTCGGCGGCAACGACAACCCTGTCTGCTTCTCCAGCTGCTTGAGCAGCCCGACCGTCATGATCGAGTCCACGCCGACCTCCACCAGCGGCAAACCGGTGTCGACGTCGGCCTCGGCCACGCCCAGCTGTGCGGCAACGGCGGCGGTGACGACCTGCGCGACACGTTCGGGGTCGGCGTCGACCAGGCCCACCTCCGGCGCGTCATCTCCGGGAGCGTCGAATTCCGTCGGCGCCACGTCGGCCAGCATCGGTACCGAGGCTGCCGCGGGAAGTAGCGGCAGCACAACGATATTCGGGTCGTCATGGCGCATCGCCAGGTCGAGTGCCCGCATCGCCTCATCCGCTCCGATGGTGTCCATGCCCAGCGCGTCGAGCTGCGCCGCCACGAACCCGGATGTCGAGCCCATGCCCAGACCCCGCCACGCGGTCCAGGCGACGCTGACCGTGCGGTCGCCGAGAGCCCGCCGGTAGCGCGCCATTCCGTCGAGGAAGGAGTTCGCACACGCGTAGGCGCCCTGGCCGGGGAAGCCCGCGAGGTAACCGCACGACGAGAACAGCACCAGCCAGTCCAACTGTTCGGGCGGGAAGACCTCGTGAAGGGTCAGCGTGCCGTCGACCTTGGGACGCATCGCCGCCGCGAAGTCCTCGGGTGTCGTGTTGACCAGCAGCGCACCCGCTTCGACACCGGCAGCGTGGATCACCCCGCGCACCGGAGGCAGATCGCGCAGCGCGGTACGCAGCTGGTCGGCCGCTCCGGGAGCGGCGATGTCCAATGCCACCACGCGCACGGACACACCGCGCTCCTCGAGCGCCGTGACCGTGTGGACCAGGTCCGAATCCGATTGCCACGTCGAACGATCGGGCATGCCGCTGCGGGAGAGCAGCACAAGTCGCCGGGCGCCGATGTCGGCAAGCCGCTGCGCCATCCGCAAGCCGAGCGCGCCGGTACCGCCGGTGATGACGTAGGTGCCGCCGGCCGTGCACTGCATCGGCGCTTCGGTCCCCCGGCCCGCCGCGGAAAGCCGCGCCGACTGGGCCGCGCCGTCACGGAAGGCCACAACAGGGTGGCCCTGCACCGAGGAGAGGATGCCGACCGGGAGTTCGGGTGTGGCGACGTCGATCACCCCGCCGAACGCCTTCGGGTGCTCGGCCGCCGCGACTCTGGCCAGACCCCACAGCGGTGCGTGCACCACGTTCGCGCCCTCGTACACGCCCTGCGTGAGCACCCACATCCGTGCCCTGGCCCCATGGTCGAGCAGCCCACGCAGCGTCTGCGTCACCATTCCGACTGACCGTTCCGGCGTGTCGTGCGCGCTCGGCAGCACCAGCACGACGGTGCCGCGGTCGAACGACTCAGCCGCAGAGGCGAATTCGGTGGCATCACCGTGGAGCACATGGGGTACCCCGGCGGCCGACAGGTCCCGCGTCACGAACTCCCGGGCGGCGGTGTCTCCGCCGACGATCACGACCTCCCCGGGCCGGCTGTCGGCCTGCCACGGCACCGACTGCCAGGAGAGGCGGTGCAGCATCCGGGAAACGTCGCTGCCGGAGGGGTTTTCGAGCTGCTCGAAGGACATGCCCGTCAGCGACGCGAGGACCTTGCCGGACTCTTCGGCGAGCAGCACGTCGGTCGTGGTTGTGCCGGGCCTGCGCCGAACATGCAGCAGCGCCACGGCTGGTGGTCGGCCGTGCACCTGCACGCGGTCGATGTGGGCGGGCATCCGCAGTCGCGGCGGCCCGTCGAAGACGGTGGAGGCCGCCGAGGTGGCCGCGTCCAGCAGCGGGGCCCAGGTGTCCGGTGTCGTACGGTCGCCGCGTGCGGCGACCCTGGCGAGCAATTCGCCCTCGCCGCCGTGCAGGTCGAGGATCTCCCAGTCGAATCCCATCGCGGCCACACCCAGTGTCGCGAGCGTGTCCACGATGTGATTGGGCGGCAACGGGTCACGGCAGCCGTCGCGAGCGGACGCTTCGTCGAGCACCTCGCCGAGGAGATCCTCGATGTCGTCGTCGGCCGCGACCACCGCACTGCTGTGGGTCAACCAGCCGCCGTCGATGGCGTCCTCGTCGTCGTCGACCAGGCGGGTGGCCAAGGTCAGCCCGCGGTCCTGCAGCACCACTTGCACGTCGCGGGCGCGTCCGGGCGCCACCGGGGTGCGCAGCCGGACGTCGACGAGGTCCCTACCCGGGCGGTCACAGCGCGTGTCCAGTTCGTCGGCCGCGCCGAGGAAGGTGTTGACGATGACGGCGGCGGGCACGATTTCGGTGCCCTTGACCGGGTGGTCGCCCGGGTACGGGCGGGAGTCGAGGTCCACGCGCGTCTGCCACATCTTGGAGGCCACCGCGCCGGTCACCTCGATCCGGCCGCCGAGCAGGGTGTGGGTGTCGACGTCGTGCACGCCCCGCCCGCCGGGCGGAGGGGTGGGCGTGCGCCAGAAGCGGCGGTGCTGCCACTGCGTCACCGGAAGGTCGGCCGCCCACGGCGCCGATGCCAGCCGGTGCTCGACCGGTGCACCGTGGCAGTGCAGCGCGGCGACCGCGGTTGCCACCGAATGCATCTGAGGGCGATCACGACGTAGCAGCGGCACGACGGCGTGCTGGTCGGTACCGGCTGTCGTGAGGGTCTCGACGATCGAATGCGCCACCACCGGGTGCGCCGACACCTCGAGGAAGAGCCGATGCCCGTCCTCGACGGCCGCCGAAACGGCTTCGGCGAACCGCACCCGGTCGCGCAGGTTGGCCACCCAGTAGCGCTGATCGCGTGGCGCCATCGAGCGGGGATCGGCCAACGCCGTTGTGTAGAGCGGAATCTCGGGTGTGCGTGACGGCGGGAGTGCGGCCGTGAGGCGGCCGAGCTCGCCGGTCAGTGCGTCCATGGCGGGGCTGTGGAAGGCGACGTCGGTGTTGACGCGGCGCACCATGAAGCCTTGATCGGTCCACTCACCGCAGACGTCGTCCACCGCGCCGATCGTGCCGGATATCACCGTCGACTCCAGCGAGGCGCTGATCGCCGCCACCACGTCGGTCCGCCCGGCCAGCCGCCGCTCGGCTTCGGCGAACGGGAGCCGCACGAGCGCCATCGCGCCCTTGCCCATCACCGACCGGAAGCCGCGGGCGCGGTAACAGGCCACCGCGGCGCCGACGGTCAGATCGAACACCCCTGCGGTGACGCAGGCCGCGACCTCGCCGACCGAGTGTCCGATGACCGCCGCCGGGGTGACGCCGCGCGCGCGCAGCAGAGCCGCCAGACCGACCTGCATCGCGAACGTCAGCGCCTGTACCCGGTCGGTCCCGCCGAGCTCGCCCGTGGTCAGCGCCTGGCGCGCCGAGAATCCCAGCTCCGCGGTGAACACCGGATCGATCGCGTCGATCACCGCTGCGAATTCCGGTGCCGCCGTAAGCAGTTCATGACCCATACCGGCCCAGTGCGAGCCGTGGCCGGAGAACACCCAGACCGCACCGTTGGTCGCGGCAGGCAACACCGTACCGGTCACCACGGACGAGTCAGGAACATCCTCGGCCAGTGCGGTCAACGCGGCCGCCGCACCGTCGGTGTCGTCGGCCACGACCGCGGCCCTGGCCGGTTCGTGCGAACGCCGCGCCCACAGCGTCGCCGCGACGGCGTCGACCGGGGCTCGGTGGTCTCGCAGGTGATCGGCGAGCGCGCCCGCCTGCGTGCGCAATCGGGCGACGTTGCGCGCCGAGACGGGAATGACCACCGGAAGTTGTTGTGCCGGTAGGCGTTGTGCGGACGGTTGCGCGGCGGGCGCTTCCTCGAGGAGCACGTGAGCGATCGTCCCGCCGTAGCCGTAACTGCACACCGCGGCCCGCCGCGGCGCGCCGTCGGAGCTGTCCCAGGGCTCGACCTCCGTCGGCACCCGCAGCCCGCTGTTGGCCCAGTCGACGGCCGGAGTCAGCGAGGTGACGCCCGCAGTCGGGGGGATGGTCCGATGATGCAGCGCCAGCGCTGCCTTGATGAGTCCCACCACTCCGGCACCGCCCTCGAGGTGGCCCACGTTCGGCTTCACCGATCCGATTCGGCACGGCGCATCGGCTGGGCGGTCGGCCCCGTAGACGGCGGCGAGCGCCCCGACCTCGGTGGGGTCACCGGAGGGGGTGCCGGTGCCGTGCGCCTCGACGAAACCGACGCTCGCGGGGGCGATGCCGGCGAATTGGCATGCGCGCCGGAACATGTCGGCCTGCGCATCGCCGTTGGGCGACATGATGCCGACCGTGCGTCCGTCCTGGGCCACCGCGCCGCCCCGCACGACCGCGTACACGTGGTCGCCGTCACGCAGCGCGTCGGCGAGGCGCTTGAGCACCACCACGCCCGCACCCTCGCCGCGCCCGTACCCGTCGGCCGAAGCGTCGAAGGTCTTGCACCTGCCGTCGGGCGCGGTCGCGCCCGCCACGTCGAGGACCCGGGTCAGACCCGGTCCGATCAACGCGCTGACCCCGCCGGCCAGCGCCAGCGACGTCTCACCGGCATTGAGCATCTGGCATGCCTGGTGCACCGCGACCAGCGAGGCGGCGCACGCCGCGTCGAGGGCGACGCTGGGACCGCGCAGGTCGAGCAGGTGTGAGACGCGGTTGGCGATGCCGCACAGCGACGTGCCGATGCCGGTCCAGGCTTCGATGCCCGGCAGGTCCTCCATGATCAGCTTGCCGTAGTCGTCGGAGTTGACGCCCATCAGCACCGCGGTGTCGCTGCCCGCCAACGACTTCGGCGGCACGCCTGCGTGTTCGAGCGCCTCCCAGCCCACCTCGAGCGCCAGCCGCTGCTGGGGGTCCATCAGCTCCGCCTCGCGCGGCGAGACCCCGAAGAACTCGGCGTCGAATCCCGGCAGGTCGTCGAGGAACGTCCCCCACCGCGTGACGTCCTTGAGCACCGCCGCGTTGCGGGGATCGCGCTGGAGGTACGGCTCCCACCGCTCCGCCGGAATCTCGCGGACGTCGCTGCCGCCGTCGAGCAGGAAGTTCCAGAACTGCTCCGGGGTGCCGATCGCACCGGCCACGCGGCAACCGATCCCGATGATCGCGACCGCGTCTGGGCGTACGGATTCGTCGGATGGGGCGTAGTCGGTCACGTCAGCTGAGTCCCAAAGCCTGGATAGCCTTGCCTAAGAAGCCACACGCCATGGCGGCCATACTGGCATAACCGGGCTCATTTGGGGGACCTACGCAGGCCCCGCGAACGTGGTGCCGGTCACGTTCGAATTGGCTTGCCGCGACGTCTATCCCCGGTGGTCAGGGCCGCCGCATCCGAACCCTTACAACGTGCGGACGGCCAGCGGTTCGTCGCTGCCCGACACCCGGATGTCGATGCTGCGGATCTCCGCGGTGGGGATGCTGGTGGCCGCGGACAACCCGGTCGCTTCGTCGCCCGCCGGACGCCACGAACCCACGGCCGTCTGCACGCCGTCGTGCGTCGTCACCACGATGTCGTAGCTGTCGACGTCGCGAGCCCAGTCCTTGGTGTACTCGCAGGCCCAGTTGAGTTCGGTGCCCCACTTCTTCTCGGTGACGGCCAGCTGTGCGGTCAGGCCCTGGCGCTGGCCGGGCTGCATGGGCTCCATCGCGACGGTCTGCACCGACGAGGTGCGGGGGAAGACCGTGGCGCCGACGACACCGCCGAGGACCGCGAGGGCCGCCGCAACCGCCACGGTCGCGGCGAGCATCGTGCGGCGTGACCGCCGCTGATGCTTGGCGGCGGCCTGCGCCAGCGAGGCGACGTCGGCGGACTGCTCGACAGCGGACCCCTCGTCCGCATCGAGCAGCGCCGCCGCCTCCTCGCGGCTGAGCGCGGCCAGCATCGCGGGCATCTCGGCCAGGCCGGCCAACTCGGCGGCGCGCGCCGGGTTCTCGGCGAGGAAGTTCTCGTAGGCGAGACGATCCTCCGGGCTCAGCGCGCCGAGTACGTAGGCCGCATCCCATTCGGCGAGGTCGGAGACGGGTGTCCGGTCGAATTCGTCGCTCATTGGACCACCCCCCTTTCCTGCAGCGCCATCCGCAACGCTCGCAACCCGTAATGGAGCCTGGACTTGACGGTGCCCGGTGCGATCCGCTCGTGCTCAGCGATGTCGGCGATAGTTTGCCCGAAATAGTAGGCGCGCACTATCGCGGTGCGGTGGTCGGCGCTGAGCGATTTCAGCGCCTCCGCCAGTACCCATTTGTCGACCGCGGGCCCGATCGCAACGGTCGACGGACGCTCGGGCAGGTCATCGGTCTGCAATTCCCGGCTGAACCGCGCGCTGCGCCGGTCGTCGATGACGAGGTTGCGGGCAACCGTGAAGAGCCATGCCCGCGCCGCGTCACCCGGCTGTTGCAGGATCTCCGGTTTGCGCCACAGGCGCAGCAACGCTTCCTGCACCACGTCCTCGGCGAACGGCGTGTCGCCGCGGGTCAGCCGCAGAACGTAGCGCAGCAGCGCCTGGCTGTGCTCGTCGTGAATCGCGCGCAGCAACTCGGCCTGCGCGGGGTCGGGAGTCATCGCTCATCCACCGCAGTCGTCATCGCTGATCACAACGACGTCCATCTCAGAATCGTTCAACGTTGCGCGCGCGAGCGTGAGCTTATGGGCGAATTTTCGAGCCCGGCTGTTTTGCGGCGATCAGTCCAGCAGGTCGCGGACCACCGCGTCGGCCAGCAGCCGACCGCGGTCAGTGAGCACCAAGCGGTCGTCGACCGGGCTCAACAGCCCGTCGGCGACCGCGACGGCGGCGCGCCCCCGCTCGGCTGCGCTCAGCACGCTCGTCGGCAGCCCGTCGCGCAACCGCACCCGCAGCATCACGTCCTCGATGTGCAGGGTGCCGGGGTCGAGGTGCTCGTAATCGGCCACCGGCAGCCGGCCATCGGTCAACGTCTGGGCGTACGCACTCGGATGCTTGACGTTCCACCATCGCACCGCGTCGACGAAGCCGTGCGCGCCCGGTCCCGCGCCCCACCACTGGCCGCCGTTCCAGTAGCCGATGTTGTGCCGGCACTCACCGCCGGGCCTGCTCCAGTTCGAGACCTCGTACCAGACGAACCCGGCAGCGGCCAGACGCTCGTCGACCAACTCGTAGCGGCGGGCCAACACGTCGTCGCCGGTCGGTTCCAGCTCGCCACGCCGCACCCGCCGGGCCATCGCCGTGCCGTCCTCGATGACCAGCGCGTAGGCCGACACGTGATCCACGCCGGCCTCGACGACCATGTCGACCGAGCGCAGCAGGTCGTCGTCGGACTCCCCGGGCGTGCCGTAGATCAGGTCGAGGTTGACGTGCTCGAACCCGGCGACCCGGGCTTCGCGCGCCGCGGCGAGCGCCCGGCCCGGCGAATGCGTCCGGTCCAGGGCCGCCAACACGTGCGGAGCCGCCGACTGCATGCCCAGCGAGACCCGCGTGTATCCGGCCGACAGGAGCTGGTCGAACAGCAGCGGGGACGTCGATTCCGGGTTGGCTTCCGTGGTGACCTCGGCCCCGGCAGCCAGCGGGAAGTGCGCGCGCACCGCGTCGAGAACGGCGGCCAGGCCCGCCCCGCCCAGCAGCGACGGTGTGCCTCCGCCGACGAATACGGTGTCGACCTCGGGGCTGCGGCGCAGATGCGCCGCCGCCTGCGCCACCTCGGCCCGCAACGCGGCGAGCCACCCGTCGGGGTTGGCGCCGCCCAGCTCGCCGGGCGTGTAGGTGTTGAAGTCGCAGTAGCCGCAGCGGGTGGCGCAGAACGGCACGTGGATGTAAACCCCGAACGGCCGCCCCTGGGCGGGGGTCATCGCCGGCAGCACCGCCGCGGATGCGGCGTTACCGGGCGCTGCGGTTGGGGCCATGTCCACGATTGTCCGCCTGCCGCGAGATTGCACTCGGCCAGGCGTGCACTCGAACTTCCGATGCGCGGATGCACTCTCGACGACGTTCTGCTCACGATGAGCGCAAATCTCCCCCGGTTAGGGCTGGTGCGGAGTTCGTGGCACAATTGGCGACGTGACTGCCGCCCGCACCTTCCCCAAGCGTGTATCGCTGGTGGCGCGTCGGCACGTCGACTTCAAGCGCGTGTGTACCTGTTGTTGTCTGCCTTGCGCTTGATCTAGGTCCCCAGCCCACCCGTACATATAGCTGGCCGCCGGATCTGCGCCGCCGGACAGCCACCGGTGACCACGCGCGATTCGAACGCCGGCTCCACCGAGGAGCCACCCCATGACCACCGCGGAATCCAAGCCGAAGGCCCCCAAGAAGACCCGTGCCGAGGGTCAGTGGGCGCTCGGTTACCGCGAGCCGCTCAACGCCAACGAGCAGTTCAAGAAGGACGACGACGCGCTCAACGTGCGCGCCCGCATCATCGACATCTACTCCAAGACCGGTTTCGACGGCATCGACAAGCAGGACCTGCGCGGCCGGTTCCGCTGGATGGGCCTCTACACCCAGCGTGAGCAGGGCTACGACGGCACCTGGACCGGCGACGAGAACGCCGATCTGCTCGAGGCCAAGTACTTCATGATGCGGGTGCGCTGCGACGGTAAGGCGCTGTCGGCGGCCGCACTGCGCACGCTCGGCCAGATCTCGATCGACTTCGCCCGCGACACCGCCGACATCTCCGACCGGATGAATCTGCAGTACCACTGGCTCGAGGTCGAGAACGTGCCCGAGATCTGGGAGCGGCTGGCCGCGCACGGTCTGCAGACCACCGAGGCGTGCGGTGACTGCCCGCGCGGAATGCTGGGCTCGCCGCTGGCCGGCGAATCGCTCGAGGAAGTGCTCGACCCGACGCCCGCCCTCGACGAGATCGTGCGGCGCTACATCGGCAACCCCGAATACTCGAACCTGCCGCGCAAATACAAGACCGCGATCTCGGGTCTGCAGGACGTGGCCCACGAGGTCAACGACATCTCCTTCATCGGGGTCAACCATCCCGAGCACGGCCCCGGGCTCGATCTGTGGGTCGGGGGCGGCCTGTCGACCAATCCGATGCTGGCGCAGCGGCTCGGGGCGTGGGTTCCGCTCGACGAGGTGCCCGACGTCTGGGAGGCGGTCACCGCGGTGTTCCGCGACTACGGGTATCGACGGTTGCGGTCCAAGGCCCGGCTCAAGTTCCTGATCAAGGACTGGGGTGTAGAAAAATTCCGTGAAGTTCTCGAACAGGAGTACCTGGGTCGCAAGCTGATCGACGGGCCCGCACCGGAACCGGTCAAGCACCCGATCGACCACGTGGGCGTTCAGAAACTGAAGAACGGGCGCAACGCCGTCGGCGTCGCGCCGATCGCGGGCCGGGTCTCGGGCACCATCCTGACCAAGGTGGCCGATCTCGCCGAGGCAGCGGGTTCGGACCGGATCCGGTTCACCCCCTACCAGAAGCTGATCATCCTGGACGTGCCCGACGACAAGCTCGCCGAGCTGACCGCGGGCCTCGAAGCGCTCGGGCTGCCGCCGGAGCCGTCGCACTGGCGCAAGAACCTGATGGCCTGCACGGGTATCGAGTTCTGCAAGTTGTCGTTCACCGAGACGCGGACCCGCGCGCAGGTGCTGGTTCCGGAGCTGGAGAAGCGGCTCGAGGACATCAACGCGCAACTCGACGTGCCGATCACGGTCAACATCAACGGCTGCCCGAACTCCTGCGCGCGCATCCAGGTCGCCGACATCGGGTTCAAGGGCCAGATGGTCGACGACGGCGACGGCAACTCGGTCGAGGGTTTCCAGGTGCACCTGGGCGGCAGCCTGGGTCTGGACAGCGGGTTCGGCCGCAAGTTGCGTCAACACAAGGTGCTGGCCACCGAGCTCGGTGACTACATCGACAGGGTCGTTCGCAATTTCGTGAAACAACGGGAGCAGGGCGAGCGTTTCGCTACGTGGGCTATTCGAGCAGACGAGGCGGATTTGCGGTGACCGGCAACAACACGGCGATGACCGAGACCGATCTGCAGGCGCTGGCCGAGCGTGGCGCGGCAGACCTCGAGGGTGCGAGCGCGCACGACCTGCTGCGCTGGACCGACGAGAATTTCGGCGGGCATTACGTAGTCGCGTCGAACATGCAGGACGCGGTGTTGATCGACCTGGCCGCCAAGGTGCGGCCCGGCGTCGACATCCTTTTCCTCGACACCGGATACCACTTCGTCGAGACCATCGGTACCCGCGACGCCGTCGAGGCGGTCTACGACGTCAACATCGCCAATGTGACGGCCGAGAAGAGCGTGGCCCAGCAGGACGAGCTGTTCGGCAAGGACCTGTTCGCCCGCGAGCCCAACGAGTGCTGCCGGATGCGCAAGGTCGAGCCGCTTTCGACGGCGCTGCGTGGCTACTCGGCCTGGGTGACCGGCATCCGCCGCGTCGAGGCGCCCACGCGCGCCAACGCGCCATTCATCAGTTGGGACAAGGCTTTCGGGCTGGTGAAGATCAACCCGTTGGCGGCCTGGACCGACGAGGACATGCAGGACTACATCGACACCAACGGAGTGCTCGTCAATCCGCTCGTCTACGAGGGATATCCCTCGATCGGCTGCGCACCGTGCACGGCGAAGCCCGTGGAAGGCGCCGATCCGCGCAGCGGCCGCTGGGCCGGTACCGGCAAGATCGAATGCGGACTGCACGCCTCGTGAGGTCGCTGTGACCCTCGTGCTGACCGCGCACGGCAGCGCCGACCCGCGTTCGGCGGCGGTGACGCATGCGGTGGCGGGCCGGATCCGGCGTCTGCGGCCCTGGCTCGACGTGCGTCCGGCGTTTCTCGAACAGAACGGCCCGAGCCTGCTCGACACTTTGAGCGGTCTGCACAACCCGGCCGTGGTCGTACCCTTTCTGCTGGCCAGCGCATTTCACGCGCGGGTAGACATTCCCTCGGTCGTCGAGCAGGCGGGTGCGGTGGTCGACCGGGCCGAGGTGCTCGGCGAGGATCCGGCGCTGTTGACCGTGCTGCGGCAGCGGTTGGCCGAGCTCGGGGTCTCCCCCGACGACGACGGCCTTGGCGTCCTCGTGGTCGCGGTCGGGTCGTCACACCCCGCCGCGAACGCGCGGACCGCCACGGTCGCCCAGGCCCTGCGCTCTGGAACACGTTGGGCGGGAGCCGAAGTCGCGTTCGCCACCGGGCCGTATGCGAGCATCCCGGAAACCGCCGATCGCCTACGTGCCCGCGGTGCCGAACGCCTGGTCGTCGCGCCGTGGTTCCTGGCCCACGGCCGGATCACCGACCGTGTGGCCGAATACGCTTCCGCACAAGGCATTGCGATGGCCGAGCCGCTCGGATCGCACAACCTCGTCGCGGCGACGGTGATGGACCGTTACGACGCGGTCACCGCCGGCGCCGCGGCCGCCGCTTGATCGAGCCTCAGGGCCTGACCTCGAACACGTTGTTGAACGGCGTCTGCGCGGCCAGCCGGAACCGGCTGAACCCGGCTGCCGTCACGACGTCTCGAATGCGGGCCGGGCCGGCCTGAGTGCCCAGCGCCATCCCGACCGGCTGCGCCAGCGACGACGGTGTGCACAGCAGTGTGGAAAAGCCGTAGTACGCACGCCCGATCGGGTTGAGATTGTCTTCCACCCGGTCACCGGCGGCCGGCTCGACCACCATCCAGGTTCCGTCGTCGGCGATGACCTCCCGAACGTGACGTGCGGCGCCGATCGGATCGCCCATGTCGTGCAAGCAGTCGAACATCGTCACCAGGTCATACGGTCCACCCCCGAACGCGTCGGCGGTCGCGGTCCGGAAACTGACGACTCCTGGTGTCCCGTTTCGCTCACAAGCCACCTCGATGGACTTTGCATGGCCGTCCACGCCGACGAACGTCGAGGCGGGAAAGGCTTGGCCCATCAGAAGCGTCGACACCCCGTGTCCACAACCGACGTCGGCGACGCGGGCGCCTCGTACGAGCTTGTCCACGACGCCGTCCAGCGCCGGGAGCCAATCGTCGAGCAGATGTGCGGCGTAGGTCGGGCGGAAGAACCGTTCGCACCCGACGTGGACGTCGGAATTGTGATCTCCCCAACCGACGCCGGTGCCCGAGCGGGCCGCCTCGATGATGCGCCCAGCGTCCGATGCGGTTCCGTGGGCGATCTGGAAGAGACCGCCCACGAAGGCCGGGCTGGTCTCGTCGGCGAGGGCGACAGCCTGCTCGGGTGGCAACCGATAGCGCTCGGTCGTCGGGTCGTAATCGACGAAGGCGCCCGCGGTTTGGGCGTTGAGCCACTCCCTGGCGTAATGCTCGTCGGTGCCGGTGCGCTCGGCCAACTCTGCGGGGGTGCTCGGCCCGTGCTCGACGAGCGACCGGTAGTACCCGAGGCGGTCCCCCATGACGACGAGGGCGCAGTTGAGTGCCGCGCCGGCCTCCTCGACCGCGCGGAAGACGAATCCCATCAATTTCTCCGGATCGACCTGGGTCAGGGCACTCGAGGTGTTCATGCGAGCAACTGAACCAGCATTTGCGCCTCGCGGAATGGGGCAATTGCCCCATCTTCGGCCGCGACCGGCTCAGGCCTTGGTCAGCGCCTCGTCGTCGTCGGCCGTGTCGCTCGGAGGGACATGTGTGCCGCCCGGCAATGGGGGGACCCGGGTCGCGCGGACGTAGACGGTGTCCCCCTCCTCCAGGCCCAGCGCCTCGGCATCGCCGCGGGTGATCTGTGCGGTGAACGGCGTCTGGTCGGTCGCACTGTGCAACTCGACGCGAACCTCGAAGCCCAACATCACGATTCGGTCGATGATCGCCCGCACCACCCCCGTCGACTGCACCGAAGCGTCGGTGGAGGCGATCGCCATGTCCGGGTTACGGCCGACGCGGATGTCGTGCGGACGGACCAGCGAGCCGTTCAGCGAGGACACCGCGCCGAGGAAGGACATCACGAACGCGTTGGCGGGTGAGTCGTACACCTCTCCGGGCGAGCCGACCTGCTCAATGCGCCCCTTGTTCAGCACCGCGATCCGGTCGGCGACGTCGAGCGCCTCGGACTGATCGTGCGTCACCAGCACCGTGGTGACGTGCACCTCTTCGTGAAGCCTGCGCAGCCAGGCGCGAAGGTCTTCCCGCACCTTGGCGTCCAGCGCCCCGAACGGTTCGTCGAGCAACAGCACCTGCGGGTCGACCGCGAGCGCGCGGGCCAGCGCCATGCGCTGACGCTGGCCCCCGGAGAGCTGGTTCGGATAGCGGGTCTGGAAACCGGCCAGCCCCACCACCTCGAGCAGATTGTCGACCTTCTCTTTGATCTCGGCCTTGGGCCGCTTGCGGATCTTCAGGCCGAACGCCACGTTGTCGCGCACCGTCAGGTGCTTGAACGCGGCATAGTGCTGGAACACGAACCCGATACCGCGGCGCTGCGGCGGTACGTTCGTGACGTCGCGGCCGTTGATCGTGACCGTGCCGGAATCGGGCTGATCCAACCCCGCGATGGCCCGCAGCAGCGTCGACTTGCCCGACCCGCTGGGCCCGAGCAGCGCGGTCAGCGAACCGGACGGCACCTCGAAGTCGACGTTGTCCAATGCGGCGAAGTCACCGTAGTGCTTGTTCGCGCCGCGTACGACGATCGCGTTCGTCATCTGTTCCTTCTTCCTACGCCTACTTGCCCGCCCGGACCCGCCGCGCGTCGAGCAACACCTGCGCGACCAGGACCACCAACGCCACCGCCATGAGCAGCGTCGACACCGCGTACGCGCCGTACTCCGCGCCGCGGGTGTAGCGGTCCGACACCAACAGTGTGAGCGTCTGCGAGCTTCCCGGCAGGTTGGATGACACCATCAGCACCGCGCCGTACTCGCCGAGGGTGCGTGCGATCGTCAACACGATGCCGTAGGTCAGACCCCACCGGATGGACGGCAGCGTGACCCGCCAGAATGTCTGCCACCACTGCGAGCCCAACGTGGCCGCGGCCTCTTCCTGATCGGTGCCGATCTCGTGCAGCACCGGTTCGACCTCCCGGATCACGAACGGCACGGTGACGAAGATGCTGGCCAGCACGATGCCGGGAATCCCGAAAATGATCTTGAATCCGAGGCTGTTCTCCACGAAGCCGAACAGCCCAGCCGAGCCCCACAGCAAGATCAGTGCGACACCGACCACCACCGGCGATACCGCGAACGGCAGATCGATGACGGCCTGCATCACACTCTTGCCGCGAAACTTGTTGCGGGCCAACACCAGTGCCGTCGGCACGCCGAACAACACGTTGAGCGGCACCACGATCGCGACCACCAGCAGCGAAAGGTTCAGCGCCGAAATCGCCGCCGGAGTGCTGATCGATCCGATGAATGCACCGACCCCCGGCGAGAAGGTGCGCCACAGGATCAGCCCCACCGGCACGACGACCAGGATGATGACGTAGGCCAGCGCGAGGTAGCGCAGCAGGTGTTTGACCGCGGGCGAAAGGATCATGGCGCCAGCGCTTCCCGTCGAGCGGCGTGCGAGGCGATCGTGCGCAGGATGAACAGCACGATGAACGAGATCGCCAGAAGGACAATCGAGATCGCCGCGGCACCGGTTCGGTCGTCGTTTTCGATCAGTGTGCGGATCCACTGCGAGGACACTTCGGTCTCACCGGGTACGGCGCCGCCGATCAGCACGACCGAACCGAATTCGCCGATCGCGCGGGAAAATGCCAGCCCTGCGCCCGACAGCAGCGACGGCAGGAGCGCGGGCAGCATCACCCGGGTGAAGATGATCCAGTTGTTGGCGCCCAACGATGCCGCGGCTTCCTCGATCTCGCGGTCCAGTTCGAGCAACACCGGTTGCACGGAGCGCACCACGAACGGCAGGGTGACGAACAGCAACGCCACCCCGATGCCCCACCTGGTGTGCTGCAGGTGCAGCCCGACCGGGCTGGCCGGGCCGTAGAGCGCCAGCATGACCAGGCTGGCGACGATCGTCGGCAACGCGAACGGCAGGTCGATCACCGAGTCGATCAGCCGCTTGCCGACGAACTCGTCGCGCGTCAGCACCCAGGCCACCAGCAGCCCGAACACCAGGTTGACCGCCGTCACCCCGAACGACACGGTCAACGTCACCTTGAACGACTCGATGGCCGCGTTCGAGGTGACCGCGAGCCAGAACGACCGCCACCCGCCGCCGGCCGATTGCCACAGGATCGCGGCCAGCGGCAGCAGCACGATGAGGCTCAGCCAGATGGACGCCGCTCCCACCCGCAGCGACGTCGTCCCGTGACGCCGCTCGAGGAGCCGGGACGCCCGGCCCGGCTCACCACCGGTGAGCTCAAGCCGGGACACCACCGAAGAGGTCATCCGGTCGCCTGTGTGTAGATCTTGGTGATCGTGCCGTTGTCCTTGTCGAACAACTCGGGATCCAGTGTCGCCCAGCCTCCGAGATCTTCGACGGTCCACAGCTTGGCGGGCGCGGGGAACTTCTCCCTGAACTCCTCGAGCACGGCGGGATCGACGGGCCGGAAACCGGCGTCGGCCCACAGCTTCTGCGCCTCGGGGGTGTAGATGAAGTTCTTCAGCGCGTTCGCCTTGTCCAGGTGCGTGCTCGACGTCACCACGGCGACCGGATTCTCGATCTTGAAGGTCTCCGGCGGATTCACGTACTCCAGGCCGAAGTGCAGCGCCTCGTTCTCGTAGGCCAGCAGCACGTCGCCACTGCCCTGCCGGAACACGTCGGTGGCCTCCCGGCCCGAACCCGGTCGCAGCTTGATGTGCTCGGTCACCAGCTCGGTGACGTAGTCGAGACCGGCCTGAGGATCCTGCCCTCCCTTGCTGGCCCACGCGTAGGGCGCCAGCAGGTTCCACTTGGCCGACCCGGAGCTCAACGGGCTGGGCGTGATGACCTCGACGCCGGGCTTGAGCAGGTCCGGCCAGTCCCTGATGTTCTTGGGGTTGCCGGGCCGCACCGCCAAGGACACCACCGACCCGAACGGGATGCCCTTGGTGGCGTCGGCGTTCCAGTCCTTGGCCACCTTGTCGGCCTTGACGAGGCGGGTGACGTCCGGCTCTACGGAGAAGTTGACGATGTCGGCGGGCTTACCGTCGACGACGGCGCGCGACTGGTCGCCAGAGGCGCCGTAGGACGTCGTGACGCCGACACCCTTGCCCTCCGGCGTCGCGGCGAACGCGGGAATGACCTTGCTCCAGCCGGGTTCGGGCACGGCATAGGCGACCAGCGTCAGCGTCGTGTCGGCGCCGTTCCCGCCGCCCTCACCCACCACATCGCTCGATCCGCCGGCGCATGCGGCCAGCACTGTGGCGGTGGTGGCCAGCGCCGCCGCGGCGCGCCAGGTTCTGCGGATGTTGACCATCAGTGACCTTTCGTTGGGGGACTTCGGTGGAACCCGACCCGACGGGAAGGCGATGGATCAGCGCGAGGCGTCATCCCACAGCCGTTACCGACACCGAACCGCGGACGGGCGGAGGAGTCAGCAACAACAACAGACGTCGGCAACAGCGCTGAAACTCACGGCAATGAGGGCCAGAACATGGCCGCTCTTGTTGCCGGACGCTGTTTGCATGGCGCGAAGCCTAACAGAGTTCTCGCAACTTGCTCGGTGAGAATGCAGCGCCGTCAACGAGTGAACAGCCACATGACGATCACCAGGATCACCAGGATGACGAGCACCAACGTCACCCGGGACCGCGGCATCCCGCCGCTCATCGTTGCGCATCCCGTTCGTCGTGGCGAACGCGGCGCCACAACCTGATCCCGTTACCGAGAGCGCCGTCGAGCACCACCGCGGTGCCGTAGGCCAGCGCGAGCACCACCGGCATCACCACCGCGGTCTGGGCGACGAACGGCAGGCCGGTGAGCCAAAGCTCGACACCGTCCCACCAACTCAGGAAGCCACCCACGCGGCCAGCCTAGCGATGCGAGGATGTGCACGTGGCCGCCGACTCGGACCCCGCCCCCCGGGCCGGGGACACCACTTGCATCGTGGCCGGCGGCGGCCCGGCGGGCATGATGCTCGCGCTGGTGCTCGCCCGCGCCGGGGTCGACGTCACGGTGATGGAGAAGCACGCCGACTTCCTGCGCGATTTCCGCGGCGACACCGTGCATGCCAGCACCCTGCGGCTGCTCGACGAGTTGGGGCTGTCCGATGAGTTCGCGGCGATCCCGCACCGCGAGATCGACACGCTGTCGATGACGGTGCAGGGCACGCCTGTCACCATGGACCTGCGGCGAATTCCCGGGCCGCACAAGCACATTGCGCTGGTCCCGCAGTGGGATTTCCTGGAACTGCTGGCCACCGCCGCGAAGCGCGAGCCGACGTTCACCTTGCTGCGCAGCACCGAGGTGCTGGGGCCGATCCGCCACGGCGACAGGGTCGTCGGTGTCCGCTACCGCGGCGCAGACGGCGAGGTGCGCGAGATGCGCGCGGCGTTGACCGTCGCCTGTGACGGGCGGTCGTCGACGCTGCGCACCGCGATGGGGCTCGAGCCGAAGGACTTCGGTGTGCCGATGGACGTCTGGTGGTTCCGGCTGCCCCGCGATCCCGAGGATCCGCACGGGCTCGCCGGTGTCCTCGGCGCCGGGCACGCGCAGATCGTCATCGACCGCGGCGACTACTACCAGTGCGCCTACGTCATCCCCAAGGGTCGGGACGAGGAGTTGCGGGCGCAGGGCATCGGATCGCTGCACCGCGGTGTGGTGTCCCTGGTGCCGTGGCTGGCCGACCGCGTCGGGGCGGTGACGTCGTTCGACGACGTCAAGCTGCTCGACGTGCAGTTGAACCGGCTGCGGCGCTGGTACAGCGACGGCCTGCTGCTGATCGGCGACGCCGCCCACGCGATGTCGCCGGTCGGCGGGGTCGGGATCAACCTCGCGGTGGCCGACGCCGTCGCCGCGGGCCGGGTCCTGGCGGGTCCGTTGCGCTCGGGCACGCTGTCGAACCGGCATCTGGCCCGCGTCCAGGCGCGGCGCTGGCTGCCCGCCGTGCTGATCCAGACGGTGCAGAGGGTGATCCACCGCCGCGTCATCGCGGTCGCCGTCGCCTCTTCCGGCCAGGCCGAGGCGCCCGCGTTCGTGCGCGTGGCCGCCGGGCTGGCGCTGCTGCGCCGCGTGGCGGCCTACGGCGTGGCGATCGGCCCCTTACCCGAACACATTCCGGCCTTCGCCCGGCGCTGACCGTCCCTTAACCGCCAACAAGTAGACGCCGAGCGTGTCGGCAGTCGATGATGACGGCATGGTTCTGCAACAAACCGGGCCGTCGGACGGGTCAACAGAAACCGAGAACGGGGCGAAGCCGGCCGAGGCCGTCATGGCGAACACCCCGCTGACCGTGACCGCGCCGACACCGTACGCGCCCACCGGAGCGTTGCGAAACCCGTTCCCGCCCATCGCCGACTACGGCTTTCTGTCCGACTGCGAGAACACGTGCCTGATTTCGTCGGCCGGGTCGGTCGAGTGGTTGTGCGTGCCGCGGCCCGACTCGCCGAGCGTGTTCGGCGCCATCCTCGATCGCGGAGCCGGCCACTTCCGGTTGGGGCCCTACGGGGTGACGGTGCCCTCGGCGCGGCGCTACCTGCCCGGCAGCCTGATCCTGGAGACGACGTGGCAGACCCACACCGGCTGGCTGATCGTGCGCGAGGCGTTGGTGATGGGACCGTGGCACGACCTCGAGACCCGGTCGCGCACCCACCGCCGCACACCGATGGACTGGGACGCCGAGCACATCCTGCTGCGCACCGTGCGATGTGTGAGCGGCACGGTCGAATTGGTGATGAACTGCGAGCCGGCCTTCGACTATCACCGCATCCCCGCGACCTGGGAGTACTCCGCGCAGGCGTACGGCGAGGCGATCGCGCGCGCCAGCCGCGACGCCGACGCACACCCCACGCTGCGGCTCACCACGAATCTGCGGCTCGGTCTGGAGGGCCATGAGGCCCGGGCGCGGACCCGGATGAAGGAAGGCGACAACGCGTTCGTCGCGCTGTCGTGGTCCAAGCACCCCGCCCCGCAGACCTACGAAGAGGCCGCCGACAAGATGTGGCAGACCAGCGAGGCCTGGCGCCAGTGGATCAACGTCGGCGACTTCCCGGACCATCCGTGGCGGGCCTACCTCCAGCGCAGCGCGCTGACGTTGAAGGGGCTGACCTACTCCCCGACCGGCGCGCTGCTGGCCGCGCCCACCACGTCGTTGCCGGAAACGCCTCAGGGCGAACGCAACTGGGACTACCGCTACGCGTGGGTGCGCGATTCGACGTTCGCGTTGTGGGGGCTCTACACACTGGGCCTGGACCGCGAGGCCGACGACTTCTTCGCGTTCATCGCCGACGTGTCGGGTGCGAACAACGGTGAGCGGCATCCCCTTCAGGTGATGTACGCCGTCGGCGGCGAGCGCACGCTGGTCGAGGAGGAACTGCGCCACCTGTCCGGATACGACGGCGCGCGGCCGGTGCGCATCGGCAACGGCGCCTACAACCAGATGCAGCACGACATCTGGGGCACCATGCTCGATTCGGTGTACCTGCACGCCAAGTCGCGCGAGCAGATCTCCGACACGCTGTGGCCGGTGTGCAAGGCGCAGGTCGAAGAGGCGATCAAGCACTGGAAGGAACCCGACCGCGGTATCTGGGAGGTGCGCGGCGAGCCGCAGCACTTCACGAGCAGCAAGATCATGTGCTGGGTGGCGCTGGACCGCGGCTCCAAACTCGCCGAGCTGCAGGGCGAGAAGTCCTACGCCCAGCAGTGGCGCGCGACCGCCGAGGAGATCAAGGCCGACGTGCTCAAGCACGGCGTCGACTCCCGCGGTGTGCTGACGCAGCGGTACGGCGACGACGCGCTCGACGCCTCGCTGCTGCTGGCCGTGCTCACCCGGTTCCTCCCGCCCGACGATCCGCGGGTGCGCGCGACGGTGCTGGCCATCGCCGACGAGCTGACCGAAGAGGGCCTCGTGCTGCGTTACCGCGTCGAGGAGACCGACGACGGACTGGCCGGTGAGGAGGGCACCTTCACGATCTGCTCGTTCTGGCTGGTGTCCGCGCTGGTCGAGATCGGCGAGATCAGCCGCGCCAAGCATCTGTGCGAACGGCTGCTGTCGTTCGCCAGCCCGCTGCATCTGTACGCCGAGGAGATCGAGCCGCGCACCGGCCGCCATCTCGGCAACTTCCCGCAGGCGTTCACCCACCTGGCGTTGATCAACGCGGTGGTGCACGTGATCCGGGCCGAGGAGGAGGCCGACAGCTCCGGGGTGTTCGTCCCGGCCAACGCCCCGATGTAGGTCGCGTCTCAGCCGGCCAGGGCGGGCTGGCGGGAAGCGGCGTAGTCGCTCCACGCGACGAGCACCGCCTCGAGCTGTTCGGTGGAGTGCCTGCCGAGCCCGCATTCGGTGGAGATCCCGAACTCCGGCAGGAACTCCGACGCCAGCGCCGCCCTCGCCCGCGCGCCGTGCGCACCGTCTTCGGCGTGCAGCAAGCCGAGGTAGATCTCGGTTCCGGCTTCCAGCGCCAGTCCGCTCAGCGGCTGCCAATGCGCCCGCCTGTTCCAGGCCGCGACCGTCGCCGCCTGGATGGCGTCGACGCGGCGCGGCACATGGCGCGACAACCCGTTGGCCAGCGTGACGATCGCCGAGGCGTCCCGCGGCAGGATGTGCCGGCCTCCGCGGGCGGCCGCCTCCTCGTCGGGTGGATCACCCATGAACGGCGACGCGCCGAACTTCGAATCGCCGTAGCACAGATGGAAGGTCAGCTCGGCGTCGTCGTGGACCCAGGACGCCAGCCGGGCCGTGGCCGCGAAGATCGGCTCGAAACCGCCGTAGGGGTTGGGGAACCACCCCTCGATGGTCGCCAGTTCGGTCGGCAGGTCCCACTGAATCGCCAGGTCGCTCGGCGGGATCGCCTCCTGCAGCGCCTCGACGCTGAGCCGTAACGCCTGCTCGTAGGCGTAGGCCACCTCGGCCTGAGAGTCGAACTGCGCGAACGAGTTCACGGCGTTGAAGGGTGTCGGGATGGACACCAGGAAACGCGAGTCCTCGGCCAGCACGCCGTCGCGGCGAGCGGCGATGAACCGGGCGTAGGAGCCGGCGGCCACGCTGTGGTAGTCGAGCGCACCGAACGACACCGGTGTCCCGGCGCGCACCCGGACCTTGCCGTCAACGACGTCCAGGGTCGGGTTGGCCAGGAAGTGGTCGGCCTGGGTGAGCACCCAGTTGGCGCGGTCGCCGGGTTCGCCGTCGGGGACGCGGGTCACGCCGGGCTGAAGCCGGTTGCCCACCAGGGCGAACGCGTCGTCGACGGTGGCGACGTTGATGCTGCCGGTGAGATAGAAGCCTGTCATGGCGAATCCTTCGTTTCAGAGGAGGACACCGAGCCGCGGCGGTTTGGTGCCGCGAAGGGTGTGGTTGCCGATGTGGACGTATTTCCAGCGGGCGGGATCGTGCAGCGAGTGCACGCGCACGTTGCGCCAGTGCCGGTCCAGCGCGTGCCCGCGGTCGGTGGCCGATGCGCCGGCCAGTTCGAAGATGCCGCTGGCGATCTCGACGGCGAACTCCTGTGCCAGCGCCTTGGCCGCGGCCACCCGCAACGACGCGGCGGCCGCGGCGTCGCGGGTCAGCTCCGGTGCGCTCAACGCGTCGTCGACCAGGCCTGCACCCTGGGCGAGCAGCGCCTCGAGCGCGTACAGGCGGGCCGTCAGTTCACCGAACCGGCGCACCACGTGCGGTTCGTCGGCGGCGTTGTCGACTCCCGCTTCGAACCACGGGCGCGATTTCGTGGTGACGAACCGTGCGCCGTCCTCCAGTGCGGCGCGGGCGATTCCGATGTCGACGGCGGCGTGCAGGGCCTGGTCGAACGCTCCGAGCACTGATGGCGGCGCGGTGACCGGATCGGGGTCTGGTCCCTCGTCGATGACGAATTCACCCTCCACGACGACGTTGTCGAAGACGACCTCACCGCTGGCGGTGCCGCGCTGCCCGAACGAGGACCAGCGGTCGAGGTTGAGGGTGACGCCGGCATCGGTGGGCCGGACGAAAACGGTTGCACCGTGCGATGGTTCGGTGTCGGGGATGCGGGCGGCGACGGCGATCCACGTCGCCCCGAGCGTTCCCGTCGCGTAGTACTTCGTGCCGTTGAGCCGCCACGTGCCGTCGGCCTGGCGGACCACGGTGGTCCGCCGCTCCGCGCTGGTCCGGGTGCCGCGTTCGACGGTTGCGTTGCCGAGCTGGGCGCCGGCTAGCACGTCGCGGTAGATGTGCGGCGCCGGCTCGTTGTCCCCGAGCCCGCTGATCGCCTGGCTCAACACGTAATGGGAGAGCAGTAGCTGGCCGACGGCCGAATCCGCCTGAGACAGAATGCGTAGGACTTCGACGGCGGTGGCGCGCGGAAGGTCGGGGCCACCATGCGCGGCGGGGACGACGATGCCCAGCAGCCCCGAGTCGCCGATCCGGCGGAGCTCCGCTTCGGGCCAGATTCCGCTGAGTTCCCGCTCGACCGCGTCGGCAGCGATGTCGGCCGCGATCAGATGGGCGGTGTGCAGCGCCTGCTCGGCCGAAGTGAGGACGGGCGTGGTGCTTTCGGTGGTGGTCATGGTTGGCCAATCTAAGATCGTCAGCGGTGGGGCGGAACCGGGGTCAAGCGACGCTGAAGGGGCGTTCAGCAACGCTGTAAGCGCTCTCGGCACGCAGGTGGGCGCCGGCCGAGCGGATAAGAGACACAAAGGTAGTCAGCGGTGTGTTGGCCGCAGGCGCCTTCGCGGTAGCCACGCAGATGCGCCGCACCGGTGCACGGCCGACGATCCGCCGTAACACCACACCGGGGTGGACACCGCCGTGAGCGGCCAGCGACGGCACGAGCGACACCCCGAGATCGGCGGCCACCAGGCCCTGCACGGTCGAGTAGTCCTCAGCGCGGAACGTCACCGACGGTGCGAATCCGGCGTGTCGGCAGGCTCTTTCGAACACCCGGACATCGGGGCACACCCCGGTTTCGGTGCTGACGATCCACTGTTCTTCGGCCAGCGCCGCGAACGGCACCGCCGACGCGGCCGCCAGCCGGTGGCTCGCGGGCAGGACCGCATAGAACTCGTCGTCGTAGACCGCGTCGCTGTGGACCCGCGGGAACTCCGGGTCCTCGCCGGGAACCTCCGTGATGACCGCCGCGTCGACCTCGCCCGCCACCAGCATCCCGACGCCCTTCTCGGGGTCGGCGGGAACCAGTGCGACGTCGATGTCGGAGCACAGCGTGCGGAAACGCGCGATCGCGCGGGGCAGCAGGGTCGCGGCCGCGGTGGCAAAGGACGCGACCCGCACCGCACCGGCCCGGGCGCCGGCCATCCGCGCCAGATCGCGTTCGGCCGTCGCGACCGCCGCGATGATCACGTCGCCGTGCTCGAGCAGCCGGATGCCCGCGGCCGTCGGCCGCACCCCGCTCGGGCCGCGCACCAGAAGCGTCGAACCGATGTCTCGTTCCAGAGCGGTGATCTGTTGTGACACAGCTGATGTCGTGTAGTTCAGCGCCAGCGCGGCCGCCGACAGCGAGCCACAGCTCACAACTTCCCGCAACACCACCAACCGGCGCACATCGAACACGGGCGAAACATAACTGCGCGATCCCCAATTGCCGACGGTTGCGATCAGCCCGATGTAATCGCCTCAATGGGCGCTCGCAACGCCTTTCGGCGTGATGCCGTGATGCAGTTCGGCGACGTCGGGATGGGCCCTGGTGCGCGATTTCCACGCATTCTCGCCGTAGGTGTTGAAGATCGGGTTGTCCGGATCGGCCTCGACACCGCGCGACAGCTCCGCCAACCGCGGCGGCAGCTCGATGATCGGGACCAACGCGTCGAGCGCCGGATTGAGGAAGTACGGGATAGACACGCGGTCGGTGCCCGGCGGCGGTGCGAGCACGCGGTGGCGGGTGGCGCGAAGATAGCCTCCGGTCGCGACCTCAAGCAGTTCGCCGATGTTGACGATCAACGCGTCGGGCAGCGGGGGCACGTCGATCCACTCCCCCGCGGCGCCTTCGACCTGCAGGCCCTCGGATCCCTGCTCCACCAGCAGCAGGGTCAGCACGCCCGAATCCTTGTGCGCGCCGACACCCTGCGAGGTGTCGGCGGTGCCGGGGTATCGCACGACCTTCAGCAAGGTGGCGGGGCGGTCGGCGAATGCCGCGTCGAATGTGTTCTCCGCCGCGCCCAGCGAGACCGCCCAGTGCCGCAACAGCCGCAGCCCCACGGCCGACAGGGCTTCGGTCCAGCCCTCGAAGGCGGTGCGGAAGCCCGCCGGCGCCGACGGCCACAGGTTGGGGCCCTGTAGCCGCCAGTAGCCCTCGGCGCCGTCGATGGCGGGCCGCTCCGGACCGATGTCGATCTGCTCTCGCCAGTCGACCCGGCCGTTGGTCAGCTCACCGCCGATGCGCGAATACCCGCGGAACTGCGGGCTTTTCAACTGGCTGATGTCGTTCTTCGTCTCCGTCGGCAGGGCGAAGAATTCGCGTGCGAGACCGAGCACCTGTTCGATCTGCGCGCGCGGGACACCGTGCCCCACCAGATAGAAGAACCCGGCGTCGTGCGCGGCTTCGCGCAGGCGGGCCCGGAACCGGTCGGGCCGGGTGTCCGCCTGGGCAAGATCGAGAACCGGAAGCATACGGTCATTGTGGTTCGCCGCCCCGCCATCGGCCATCCGCCTCAACAAAGGCTGCAGGGGCGTGAAGGGACCGTGAAACACCCGGTTGCGCCTCGACGGCCCGGTTCGACGCGGTCGACAATGCATGTTCGCAGGCCCAGCCGTCGAATCCAGTTGGGGTGTGACCTGGGTGATCATCTTTCCGTCGGTGCGGACCTCCCTGAGTTTCCACACGTACGAATCTTCCGAACTGCCTACGACCACAGTGGAATCGGCGCAACCCTCCCACGGCGCCCTGGACTCGTCGAAGAAGCGCTGCGCATGCTCGGCCGACGTGTAAAGCACGCGGTCTGTTCGACCCAGTGGTTGTTGTCGTCGTCGGGTTCGCGCGCCACCTGGTCGCGCACATCGGTCCACCCACTGCCCACACACCGGCCCCTCGGCGCCGTACATGGCGCGGCTGCACCTGCGGCGAACAGCCGCGAAGCCGTGCCGAATCGAGTCACCGCGGTATTGGGACCGACTTGCCGCACATCCGCGGCGTGGCCGACAATCTCGTCCGCGTCCTCAGGACTGGGCGATTTTGTCCATCATCAGGTCGGCGACCGCGGTCGCGTGCCGGGCGCCGGTCGGACTGGGTCCGGCGACGTCGGCGATCTCCACCTCCACGATGCAATCGCCGGCCACACCGAGGGCCCGCTGCAGCGTCGATCCGGCGTCCTGCATCACCACCGCCGAAACGATCTCGTCGTCGACGCCCACCTCGGTGATCCGGCTGGATCCCTGTGCGCCGCGCTCGGGTTGGTTCAACACCAGGGTCTGGCCGTTGCACCGGTGCCACTTGTCAGCCGACGTGGCGAAGAATTCCTGCGCGGCATCGGCGTCGATGAACTCGACCACCCCGAAGAACCCGGTGACGGTGGGGCCGTTGGCGTCACCGCCGGCCCACGACTGGCTGACCACCGACCGCACCGGACTGGCCCGATACACGACCTTCTCCAACCGGTATCCGGTGCTCACACAGTCGAGCGGTGTCGCCTCGGCCTCGCGCACACCCTGCAGCAGCATGTCGGCGCCACCTTCGACGACCTGGCCCATGAAGCCTCCGGCCCCGAACATCGTGGTCAGCTCCTCGGCGGTGGGCAGCGCCTGGTCGAGCATTCGGTTCGGCGACGGTTTGACGACCTCGGCGACCCGCGGGGCCGGCGCCTCGCCCGCGGACGCCGAACAGCCGGCGACGATCGCGCATGCGCCCACCAGTGCCGCCGTCATCGCCGCCGCGCGCACGCCGGCCTACTTCTTGGCCTTGTCGGCCGCCGACGAGTCGGTGGACAGGGCGGCGACGAACGCCTCCTGGGGCACCTCGACCCGGCCGATGGTCTTCATCCGCTTCTTGCCTTCCTTCTGCTTCTCGAGCAGCTTGCGCTTGCGGGTGATGTCCCCGCCATAGCACTTCGATAGCACGTCTTTGCGGATCGCGCGGATGTTTTCGCGAGCTATGATCTTCGACCCGATCGCCGCCTGCACCGGAACCTCGAACTGCTGGCGCGGAATCAGCTCCTTGAGCTTGGTGGTCATCTTGTTGCCGTAGGCGTACGCCGACTCCTTGTGCACGATCGCGCTGAACGCGTCGACCGGCTCACCCTGCAGCAGGATGTCGACCTTGACCAGGTCGGCCTCCTGTTCACCGGCCTCCTCGTAGTCCAGGCTGGCGTAGCCGCGGGTGCGCGATTTCAGCGCGTCGAAGAAGTCGAAGATGATCTCGCCCAGCGGCATCGTGTAGCGGAGCTCCACCCGTTCCGGGGAGAGGTAGTCCATGCCGCCGAGTTCGCCGCGCCGCGACTGGCACAGCTCCATGATGGTCCCGATGAACTCGCTGGGCGCGATGATCGTGGTCTTGACGATCGGCTCGTAGACCGTGCGGACCTTGCCCTCCGGCCAGTCCGACGGGTTGGTCACGGTGACTTCCGAATTATCCTCCTGCACAACGCGATACACGACGTTGGGCGACGTGGAGATCAGGTCGAGGTTGAACTCGCGCTCGAGGCGTTCGCGGGTGATCTCCATGTGCAGCAGGCCCAGAAAGCCGCTGCGGAAACCGAATCCGAGCGCCACTGAGGTTTCGGGCTCATATGTCAGCGCTGCGTCGTTGAGTTGCAGCTTGTCCAGCGCGTCGCGCAGGTCCGGATAGTCCGAGCCGTCAACGGGATACAGCCCCGAGTACACCATCGGTCGAGGCTCCCGGTACCCGGTGAGCGGTTCGGCAGCGCCGTGGCGCGCGGTCGTCACGGTGTCACCGACCTTGGACTGGCGCACGTCCTTCACGCCGGTGATGAGGTAGCCGACCTCACCGACCCCCAGGCCCGCGGAGGCCTTGGGTTCGGGCGAGACGATTCCCACTTCGAGCAATTCGTGGTGGGCGCCGGTGGACATCATCTTGATGCGTTCGCGGGGCACAATCTTGCCGTCGACGACGCGGACGTAGGTCACCACGCCGCGGTAGGTGTCGTAGACCGAGTCGAAGATCATCGCCCGTGCCGGTGCGTCGGCGTCGCCGACCGGCGGGGGCACCTCGCGCACGACGTGGTCGAGGAGATCGGCCACACCCGCGCCGGTCTTCCCGGAGACCCGCAGCACGTCGTCGGGTTCGCAGCCGATGATGTGGGCGAGTTCGGCGGCGTACCGGTCGGGGTCGGCCGCGGGCAGGTCGATCTTGTTGAGCACCGGGATGATGTGCAGGTCGCGGTCCAGGGCCAGGTAGAGGTTCGCCAGCGTCTGCGCCTCGATCCCCTGGGCGGCGTCGACGAGCAGCACCGCACCTTCGCACGCCTCCAGCGCACGCGACACCTCGTAGGTGAAGTCGACATGGCCGGGGGTGTCGATCAGGTGCAGTACGTAGTCCTCGTCCCCAAGCTTCCAGGGCAGCCGGACATTCTGCGCCTTGATCGTGATGCCGCGCTCACGCTCGATGTCCATCCGGTCGAGGTACTGCGCGCGCATGTCACGATCGGCGACGACGCCGGTGAGTTGCAGCATCCGGTCGGCCAGCGTCGACTTGCCGTGATCGATGTGGGCGATGATGCAGAAGTTCCGGATCTGCGCCGGCGCCGTGAAGGTCTGATCGGCGAAAGTGCTGATGGGAATCTCCTGGTGAAGGCGGACTTCGGGTGTCACCAGCGTATCCAGGCGGCGCCGGAAGCACACAATCGTGCTGGGCCGCGCTCGCTTATGCTCGGAAATATGCCTGCGCCCTGGAGACCATTGCAGACATTCCAGAGGATTGCCGAGAATCTGGTGTTCAACGAGGCGCCGAAGATCATCCGTCAGATCGGTCAGTCCGAGACCGTGCAGCGCGGTATCCAGCAGGGCATCAGGATCGGTCTGGACGCGATCGCCGGCACATCGCGGGACGAGGCGCCGGCGATCACGACCGGACGCCCGGTCAGCCGTCACTTCGTACCGACCGCCCACCGCGCCCGCAAGGTGGTGTACGCCCCCGACCTCGACGGCCGGGCCGACCCGGGCGAGATCGTGTGGACGTGGGTGGTCTATGAGGACGACCCGACGCAGGGCAAAGACCGACCGGTTCTGGTGGTGGGCCGCGACCGGTCCACGCTGCTCGGCCTGATGCTCTCCAGCCAGGACCACCACCGAGACGATCCGGACTGGGTGGGCATCGGCACCGGTACCTGGGATTACGAGGGGCGAGCCAGTTGGGTGCGGCTGGACCGGGTGCTCGACGTTCCCGAAGACGGTATCCGCCGCGAAGGGGCGATCCTGGCCCGGGAGAAGTTCGAGGTGGTCGCCGCGCGGCTACGCGCCGAATACTCCTGGAGCTGACCTCCCACGCCCTTTTCCGCGAGTGACCGCGTCTGCCCCGCGACACGCCGCGCGCGCGTGGCAATCCGCGGTCGCTCGCGGACGCTTGCGGGATGTCAGCGCGGCGCCCGCCACATCTGTCTTATCGTGGCTCCCGCCACATGGGCCACATGGGCGGGCCGCCGTCGGGCAACGTGATCTCGCCGGTGACGTCAAACCCGAAGCGCTGGTAGTAGGCGATGTTGTCGGGGTTGCTGGACTCGAGGTACGCGGGCGCGTGCTCGGCGTCGCAGCGGTCGAGGCGCGAGCGCATCAGGGCCTGCCCGTATCCGGTGCCGCGCACCGTCGGGTCGCTGCCGATCACCCCCAGGTACCAGTGCGGTTCCTCGGGGTGGTGCTGCTTCATCAGCTCGGCCATCGCCTGACCGCGCCGCACATTGGCTCCCATCGCCCGGATGAACGCCGGCATCATGCGCAGCTCCTGCAGCCCGCTCTGCCTCCACTCGCCCGGCGGGTCCCACAGCGCGGCGGCCCCGATGCGCTGGCCGCCCGCGACCTCGACTCCTTCGGTGCGCAGGAAATGGTGGCGAGTCATGGTGGCGAACACCCGTGCCAGCGCGCGCTCCCGCGCAGCGTCCTTCGGCAGCATCCACTTCATCACCGGGTCGTCGTAGAACGCGCGCGCCAGCACCGCAGACATCTCGCGCACATGCCGGCGAGCCGCCGGAGCGACCTCGACGTCAGCCACGGGTGATGTAAGCCTGCAGCTGCTCCTGCTGCGCTTCGAGCTCTTCCATCCGCGTCTTGACGACGTCGCCGATGCTCACGATGCCCACCAGCCTGCCGTTCTCCATCACCGGCACGTGCCGGACCCGATTCGTCGTCATCAACGCACTGAGGCTGTCGACCGAATCGTCGGGAGCGCAGGTCGCCACCAGCGTGGTCATGATCTCCGACACCGGTTTGGTGAGCAGTTCGCCGCCTCGGCGGTGCAGCGCCCGCACGACATCGCGCTCGGAGACGATCCCCATCAGGCCGTCAGGCGACACCACGACCATCGCGCCGATGTTGTGCACCGCCAGCTCGGTGAGCAATCCCGAGACCGACGTCTCCGGAGTTATCGTGGCCACCGCGGCGCCCTTGCTCCGCAACACGTCCGCGATCCGCATCCTTGCCTCCGCTCGTGATCTTCCTCACAGGCTAGGTTGGACTGCGTCGGCGCGGAAGGCTTTGCGAGGTTGCAACCCGGTCACACTCGGGCCGCGAAGTCGCGAAATGGCATTCCAGCAGCGAAAAGTCGAGTACACACCTGCCGGAATGCCGTTTCGGCCGGTTTCGAAGTCCCCTTCGCCGCGCCGCTCGGGTATATGTGGGGCCATGATCGAGATCACACTGCTTGGCACCGGAAGTCCCATCCCCGACGCCCACCGCGCCGGACCGTCGACGCTTGTGCGCGCGGGCGGGCAGACGTTTCTGATCGACTGCGGTCGCGGTGTGCAGCAACGCCTGACGGCCGCGGGCGCGCCCGCCAACGGATTGTCCGCGCTGCTGTTGACGCATCTGCACAGCGACCACATCGCGGATCTGGGCGACGTGATCATCACCCGATGGGTGTCGACGTTCACGCCCGAACAGCCCCCGCTGCAGATCATCGGACCGCCGGGCACCGCCGAGGTGGTCGAGCACACCCTCAAGGCGTTCGGCTTCGACATCGGATACCGGATCGCGCACCACGCCGACCTGACGGCGCCGCCGCCGGTGGAGGTGCACGAGTACACCGAGGGTGAGGTGTGGAACCGCGACGACGTGACGATCCGCGTCGCGCCCACCGACCACCGCCCGGTCACCCCGACCATCGGCTTCCGCGTCGAGCACGCCGACGCCTCGGTGGTGCTGGCCGGCGACACCGTCCCCTGCGAGAGCCTCGACGAACTCGCAGCGGGCGCAGGTGCGTTGGTGCACACCGTGATTCGCAAGGATCTGGTCGACAGGATGGCCATGCAGCGCATCCGCGACATCTGCGACTATCACTCCTCGGTCGAGCAGGCAGCCGAAACCGCGGCGCGCGCGGGGGTGGGCATCCTGGTCCTCACCCACTATGTGCCCGCGATCGAGCCCGGGCAGGAAGAGGACTGGCGCGCGCTGGCGGCGTCGGTCTTCGACCGGCAGATCGAACTCGGTGACGATCTGCTTCGCGTCGAGGTGCATCCCGGCATCTCCGCCAGGCCGGCCGGGTGATCGGTCAGGCCAGGCGGGTGATCTCGACGACGACGTCGAGGTCGGTCGAGCCCTCGCCGGAGTAGATCCCCTTCAGCGGGGTGACATCGGAGTAGTCCCGGCCGACACCCACGCTGATGTACTGCTCGTTGATCGGGGCGTCGTTCGTCGGGTCGTAGTTCCACCAGCCACCGGTCCACGCCTGCACCCAGGCGTGGCTCTGCCCGTCGATGGTGTCGGTGATCGCCGCCTTGCGGTTCGGGTGCAGATACCCCGACACGTAGCGGGCAGGAATACCCATGGAGCGCAACAGGATCAGCGTCAGGTGGGCGAAGTCCTGGCAGACGCCCTTGCCCTCGCGCAACGCGTCCAGCCCCGACGAGTGCACGCCGGTGGTGCCCGCGACGTACGCCAACTCGCTGCGCACCCACGACGCGGCCGCGGTGACGGCCTCGCACGGCGTGCGGTCCTTGATGATGCGCTGACCGACCCGGCGTATGCGCTTGCTCGCCGGGGTGTAGTGGGTTGGCGCGAGGACCTCGTCGAATCTGTCGACGACCGCCTCGGATTGCAGGTCCTCCCATGTCACTTCGCGTTCGGGCATCTGGTCGGGGTCGGTCTCCACGACCGACGACGACGTCACCTCCAGTTCGGTGTGCGGTGCGTGCAGGTCGAACGCCGTGACCGCGGTCCCCCAGTAGTCGACGTAGCGGTAGTTGCGGGTGGCCGGCACGGTCTCCACGCGGTTGAGGATCACGTTCTGCCGCGAGTCCGACCGCGGCGTCAGCCGCGCCTCGTTGAACGACGCCGTCACCGGAGACTTGTATGCGTACCCGGTCGAGTGCACGACCCGCATCCGCCACATCAGAGCTCACCTTCTTCGATGACGAGCGTGCCGTTGTGGCCCGCATCGTGCCATGCCACCCAGGGTGCGGAGTGAAAGTACTGCAACGCCAACGCCTCTCCGACGTCGAAGCAGGTCTTCTGCAGGTCGGCCAGCCGCTGTTCCAGCGACTCGAGCAGCACACCGGGGCGCAGGAACTCCAACTCGCTGCGGGCCCGGCCGAGGAGCCGCTGCGCCTCGGCGGTGGCGCCGAGTCGGCTATGGGGTCGGTTCATCAACTCGTCGAGGCTGTGTTCGGCAAGTCGCAGCGAATAGAAGATGGAACGCGGGAAAAGCCGGTCCAACAACATGAATTCGACGACGCGACCTGCGTCGAGCACGCCGCGATAGGTGCGCAGGTAGGTGTCGTGTGCACCCGCCGACCGCAGCAGCGTCACCCACGCCGGTGACGACGCGCTGTCCCCGACCCGCGAAAGCAGCAGCCGCACGGTCATGTCCACGCGTTCGATGGCCCGGCCGAGCACCATGAAGCGGTAGCCGTCGTCGCGCGACAGCGTCGAGTCGGCCAACCCGGCGAACATCGCGGCGCGGCCCTCGACGAACGAGAGGAACTCGTGCGGCCCGAGACGTTTGGCGGCCCGTTCCCGCTCGGCCAGCGCGTTGTAGGTGGTGTTGAGGCACTCCCAGATTTCGGTGGACGTGACTTCTCGTGCGCCACGGGCATTTTCGCGAGCCGCCGAAATGGCGTCGACGATCGACCCCTGGGTGCCGCGACTGAAGGCGACGATGTCGGTGAGCGACCACACGTCCAACGGCGCGTCGGGGGCCTCCATTCCCAGCACCCGCAGCAGCGTCCGCGAGGCCTGGTCGGGGTCAACGCTGGAGTCTTCGAGCAGTTGATGCACGGTCACGTCGAGGATGCGGGCGGTGTCGTCGGCGCGTTCGACGTACCGGCCGATCCAGTACAAGGATTCGGCGTTGCGGGCCAACATCAGCGCACCACCCCTTTACTGCTGCTGTTGCTGTTGGTCTTGGGTCTGCCCGTCGCTGCTCTCGGCCTTGGGCCCGCGCGCGGACTTGGGCAGCTTGCGCACCACTTCGGCGGCGCCGAGCTCGCGGTCGGCGACCGAGGTGCGCGAGGCCAGCACCCAGGTGTCCTTCGATCCGCCGCCCTGGCTGGAGTTGACCACCAGCGAACCCTCGGGCAGCGCGACCCGGGTCAGCCCGCCGGGCAGCACCCACACGTCGTCGCCGTCGTTGACCGCGAACGGGCGCAGGTCGACGTGCCGCGGCACCAGCTGGTCACCGATCTGGGTGGGCACGGTGGACAGCTGCATGACGGGCTGGGCGATCCAGCCGCGCGGATCGTTGCGGATCTTCTTGGCGACGGCGGCGAGCTCTTTGTCCGACGCGTCCGGCCCGAACACGATGCCGTAGCCGCCCGAGCCCTCGACCGGTTTGATGACGAGCTCGTCGATGCGGTCGAGCACTTCTTCGCGTTCCTCGTCGAGCCAGCATCGGAACGTGTCGACGTTGGCCAGCAGCGGCTTCTCGCCGAGGTAGTACTCGATGATCGTCGGCACGTAGGTGTAGACGAGTTTGTCGTCGCCGATGCCGTTGCCGACGGCGCTGGAGATCACGACGTTGCCGGCCCTGGCCGCGTTGAGCAGCCCGGCGACGCCGAGCACGGAGTCGGGCCGGAACTGCATCGGGTCGAGGAACGCGTCGTCGATGCGCCGGTAGATGACGTCGACCTGCCGCTCGCCCTCGGTGGTGCGCATGTAGACGGCGTTGTCGCGGCAGAACAGGTCGCGGCCCTCCACCAGCTCGACACCCATCTGCCGGGCCAGCAGCGAATGCTCGAAGTACGCCGAGTTGTAGACGCCGGGCGTGAGCACGACGACTGTGGGGTCGGCGACGTTGTTGGCCGCCGCATTGCGCAGCGCCCGCAGCAGATGCGACGAGTAGTCACCGACGGCGCGAACCCGGTGGGTGGCGAACAGGTTCGGGAACACCCGCGCCATCGTGCGGCGGTTCTCCATCACGTAGGACACCCCGGACGGCGAACGCAGGTTGTCCTCCAGCACGCGGAAGTCACCCTTGGCGTCGCGGATGAGGTCGATGCCCGCGACATGGATGCGCACCCCGTTGGGCGGCACGATGCCCGCGGCCTCGCGGTGAAAGTGCTCACAGGAGGTGATCAGCCGACGCGGGATGACGCCGTCGCGCAGGATCTCCTGCTCGCCGTAGATGTCGTCGAGGTAGAGCTCGAGCGCCTTCACCCGCTGGATGATGCCGCGTTCCAGGCGCGTCCACTCCGCGGCGGAGATAACCCGCGGAACCAGGTCGAGCGGGAAGGGACGTTCCTGGCCGGACAGCGAGAATGTGATGCCTTGGTCGATGAACGCGCGGCCGAGCGCGTCGGCGCGGGCTTCGAGCTCGGAGGCATCCGACGGGGCGAGCTCGGCGTAGATGCCCTTGTAGGGGCCCCTCACGTTGCCCTGGGCGTCGAACATCTCGTCGAAGGCCTTGGCGTAGCTTGCGGGATCGCTGTATCCGGCGAAGACGCCCTGATATCGCTTGTCCTGCTTACGTGGGCTCCGAGACACTCGTGCGGACTGGGTCGGCAGGGTTCGCAGGCTCACCCCTGCCATGCTGCAACACTTCGGACATATCGGCAGGCCAGAGGACTCACTTTGGGCATTTACCCACTCCGCTGGTAACCTGAACCCTCGCTGCCCGCCTACCGGGCGCCTACCAGACTTTGGGAAACCCCTACAGGATTTACGAAGGACTACACGCGTGGCCAACATCAAGTCGCAGGAGAAGCGCAACCGGACCAACGAGCGCCGCAGGCTGCGCAACAAGTCGGTCAAGTCGTCGCTTCACACCGCGGTGCGTGGCTTCCGGGCGGCCGTCGAGGCCGGCGACAAGGACAAGGCGCAGGAGCTGCTTGCCTCGACCAGCCGTCAGCTGGACAAGGCCGCCAGCAAGGGCGTGATCCACAAGAACCAGGCCGCCAACCGCAAGTCGGCGCTGGCTTCCGCGTTCAACAAGCTCTGAGTCCGCTCAATCTTCGATGAGTTCGGCGACGCGCCGCACCGTCGCCTCCAGCGCGTAGTCCGCATCCGCCGCGGCCCCCTTCACATCCGCATTGAGCGCGGCCACCAACCGCATCGCCTCGGCGACGGTGGTGTTCGACCATCGCCGCGCCTGCTTCTGCGCCTTCTGCACGCGCCAGGGCGGCATCCCGAGCTCTGACGCCAGCCGGTAGGGGTCGCCCGACAACGGCCGCACCCGCGCGATGGTGTGCACCGCCTCGGCCAGGGCGTCGGCCAGCACGACGTGCGGTTCGCCGCGCATCATCGCCCACCGCAGCGCCTCAGCCGCCCCGGCCACATCGCCGACGACCGCCTTGTCGGCGACGTCGAACCCCTTCACCTCGGCCTTGCCCGAGTGGTAGCGGCGCACCGCCTCCGCGTCGACCGCCCCGGCGGTGTCGGTGACCAACTGCGAGCAGGCCGCCGCCAGCTCGCGAATGTCGGAGCCGATCGCGTCCAGCACCGCGGTGACGGTGTCCTCGCCGACCTTCACCTTCAATGCGCGGAACTCACGGCGGACGAAGTCGGCGCGGTCGGCGGCTTTGGTGATGCGCGCACACGGATGCACCTGCGCCCCGAGCTTCTTGAGCTGATCGGCCAGCGCCTTGGCGCGCCCGCCACCGGAGTGCACGACGACGAGTATGGTGCCCGGCGGCAGGTCCGCCGCGGAGTCCGCGATGAGCGCGGCCGCGTCCTTTCCCGCCTCGCCCGCCGATTCCAACACCACCACTCGCTCCTCGGCGAACAGCGACGGGCTCAGCAATTCGGCCAGTTCGCTGGTGCTGACCTCGCCGGCGCGCAGGTGATCGACCGGAATGTCGTGCACGCCAGCCTGTTTGCGGGCCTGTTTGAGAACCGCGGCCACCGCGCGTTCGACCAGCAGCTCCTCGTCTCCGAGCACCAGATGCAACTGCGACGCTTCGCTCACCCCCCGATCGTGTCACGCGCAGCCGACACCCCCGACACCGTCCACGCCAACAGGCACACCGCGGCGGCACCCGCCGCGAGGCGCACAACGCGGAAGCGCCACGCGAGCACCACCGCCGCTCCGACGGCCGCCGTCAGCATCACGCCCACAAGCCCGGACGGCACCGACACCGAGGACCCCGGAACGCCCGCCGCCCAGTCGGCCACGTGCAGCAGCCACCACACTTCCGGCCCGGTGAACCGGATCAGCAGGTCCGCGCCGGCGGGCCAGACCCGGCTCAGCGCGGCCGCGGCGGTGCCGAGCACGGTGATCGGTGGAATCACCGGGGCCACTGCAACATTGGCTGCGACCGACACGACGCTGAACGTCCCGGCCATCCCGGCCACGAGCGGAGCAGTGACCAGTTGCGCGGCGGCGGCCACGCTCAGCGCGTCAGCGGCCGGCTTGGGCCAGCCCCGGCCGACGAGGCGCCGCGACCACACCGGCGCCAGTACGACGAGGGCCGCCGTCGCCGACACCGACAGCGCGAACCCGACGTCGACGGCGAGCTGCGGGGTTCCGATCATCAACGCCAGCACGCTGGCCGACAACGCGGGAATGGCCTGCCGGCGCCGGTGCGACAGCACCGCCAACAACGTGATCGCCCCCATCACCGCGGCTCGCAGCACACTCGCACTCGGCTGCACGACCACCACGAACGCCAGCAGCGCAATCGCCGCCAGGCCGACCGCCGCCCGTGGACCGATGAGCCCCGCGCTCAACAGGACGGCCCCGCACACGATCGTCACGTTCGCCCCGGAGACCGCGGTCAGATGTGTCAATCCCGCCGCCCGGAAGTCGGCCGTCGTCTGAGGCGGCACGGCCGAGGTGTCGCCGAGCACGAGCGCGGGCAGCATCGCGGCCTGATCGGCGGCCAGCGACCGTCGCGCGGCCCCGGAGAACCCGGCGCGGACCTCGGCGGCCGCACGTTGAACGGCGGACGCCTCGCCGTAGGTGGGATCCCCCATGGCCGACAGCACCGCCACGCTCAGATCCCGCCGCGTGGGCCGCCCAACGCGCGCCCGAAACGCCACCGGTGTGCCCGCGGTCAGCTCCCCGATGCGGGTGGTCGACGCGAAAACCAGGACCTGACCGGACATTTCACGTCCGTCGAACGCCACCAGGGAACCACGGAACATCGTCCGGTTGCCGCCGAGTGCTCGCGGGCTTTCCGTCGGGGTGACCACGACGGCGGCGACCGTTCCGTAGCGCTGGGTGATCGGATGGTCGCGCGCCTCGTCGACCCGCAAACCAATCGCGATCGCGAAGCCCGCCGCCACCAACCCGACCGCCAGCACGCTTGCGCCGACCGCTTTCCCGTCGGCTCCCGCCCGGCGGCCACTACCCCACCACCCCACCGCCGCGGTGACCGCCACCGACGCGACGGCGGCGACCGCTGACCCGCCGACCGGCCACAGAATCCCGGCGCCCGTCACCGCCCAGCTGGTCATCGCCGCCGGGACCAGGCGCAGATCCAGTGGGGCCGCGTCGGCGTCCGCCACCGGAATCACACATGCACGTGGTCGCGCAGCTTCTCCAACCGCGCCGGTCCGATGCCGTCGACGTCGCCGAGCTGGTCGACGCTGGTGAACCGGCCGTTGGCGTCGCGCCAGGCCACGATCGCCGCGGCGGTCACCGGCCCGATACCGGGCAGCGTGTCGAGCTGCTCGACGGTCGCGGTGTTCAGGTCCACCGTCCCGCCCGGCGGTGTGCTGCCGTCCCCCATCGCAGGTGTGTTCGTCGACGCGGGCGCCGCGACGCCCGTGCTGACGGAGCTCCCCATGGCGGCCGGTTCACCCGCCGCAGGCGCGATGCCCACGACAATCTGCTCACCGTCGGCGATCCGTCTGGCCATGTTGAGCCCCACCAGGTCGGCGCCGTCCAGCGGCCCACCCGCGGCGGTGAGCGCGTCGGCGATCCGGGCGCCGTCGGCCAGCGTGACCAGCCCCGGCTTGTGCACCAGGCCCACGACGCTGACGACGACGGGCCCTCCCGGCTCCCGCGATGCGCCACCCGGCGTCGGGCTCGCTGACGAAACCATCTCCACCGGCGGCAGTTTGGCCGCCGCCACCGCTGGGCTGTCGTCGCGCAGCAGGACGAATACCGTGACCAGCACGGCAATGACACCGACTCCGCCGAGCGCCACGACGCCGGCTCGGCCGGGGTCTGCGCGCACCGCGGCGAGCCAACCGCCCGCGCCGCTGCCGGCGGACTCCGGCAGCCAACGGGTCAATGAGGTGTCCGGTCGGCGGTCCTCATCGTCGCACCCGGGTTCCACTTCGGCACCCAGCCTGCGCTGTGTGCGCTCGGCAGGCAATTCAGTTCGCATGCATGTGAAGTTAGGTGCGCACACCGACCGTTGACCACGCCAACGCTGGCCGGCGACTCGCCCTGTGGATGAAATGAGCGTTGGGGATAGGGCCGATGTCTACAGTGTTGATGTGGATCGTCGAGTGCCGATGGTCGCGGCCATCGCGTTCGCGGTGCTGTACGCCGTTGCGCTGCTGATGGTTCCGGCGTTACCCGGGATCGACCGCCCGGGACTCGACATCGTCACCCATCTCAACGAGCACTCCGGCGCGATGCGAACCCAGGCGTTGTTGCTGGCATTCGGTGCGCTGGCCCTGGTGGTGGTGCTCGGTCACGCCCGGGACCGACTCACGGGACCGTACGCTTTCGTGTTCACCATCGGGTCGGCGGTCGTCCTGGTCCAGATCAGCATCGCGACCTGGTTCACCGCCGGGCTGTCGTTGCACCCCGCCGATCTGGGCTCCGGAACCGCGCGGGCGCTCGCCGACGTGGTCACGATGTGGGGACCCCTGCTGACCGTGGCCGACATCATGGTCGCCGCACCGATTCTGTTGGCCGCCAACGAGGGACGCTTCCCACGCTGGCTCGGCATCGTCGCCGCGGTTTTCGCCGTCGAGCAGCTGATCGAGACCATCACGATCATCGGGCCGCCGGGCAGCTTCATCTCCCCGGGCGGTCCGATGAACATGTACCTCGGCGGGCCGTTGTTCATTCTGTTCTTCCTCGCACTCGGGGTGGCGCTCTCGCTGCCCGACGAATCCGAAACCCCGGCGCTGCCGGCCGGCACCGACACCGTCGTCGACAAGTCCGGCCCCGCCGACGACGCCGATGCATCCGCCTCGGAAGACGCCGCCGAGCGCGACCCTGAATAGCCCAGCCGGGCCCCACGGACGCACTAGCATTCCCCCGGTGGCGACGTTGCAGCGGTTCACCGACCGTCGGGTACTGATCACCGGCGGCGGATCTGGTATCGGCCAGGCGACGGTCCTGCGGATTCTCGACGAGGGTGGCACCGTGGTCGCCGCCGACGTCAGCGAGGCCGGACTGGCCGACACCGAGGCCAAGGCCGGTGAATCGGGAGCCCGGCTCACCACCGTGGTGATGGACGTCGGCAGCGAGGATTCGGTGGTCGCCGGGGTTTCACACGCGGTCGCCACGATGGGCGGCCTCGATGCGCTCGTCAACGCCGCCGGAATCCTTCGGTCGGCCCACTTCGCCGACACGACGCTCGCCGATTTCGAGCAGGTTCTGCGGGTCAACCTCGTCGGGACGTTTCTGGTCACCCGCGAAGCCCTGCCCGCGCTGCGAACCGGCACTGCCCCGGCGGTGGTGAACTTCAGCTCGACATCGGCGAACTTCGCGCATCCCTACATGTCGGCCTACGCGGCGTCGAAGGGCGGCATCCAGGCCATGACACACACCTTGGCGCTCGAGTTCAGCAAGCAGGGCATCCGCTTCAACTGCGTGCAGCCCGGGTCGATCTCGTCGGGAATGACCGACGGCACAGGACGTTCCGGCCAGAGCGTCGGACCGGGCCTGCCGGAGGACGCCGACTACACGCTGTTCGGCAAGATCATGCCGACACTGCCCGTCGACGGTGACGGAATGTTCGCCAAACCCGACGCCGTGGCCGCCGTCGTCGCCATGCTCGCCGCGCCGGAAGCCTACTTCGTCACCGGCACCGAGGTCCGCGTCGACGGCGGCACCCACATGTAAATGGTTGACACCGAGGAGTTTCGTGACGACACCTGACCGGCCGCTGCGCGTCATCCAGTGGACCACCGGCAACATCGGCCGCCGGTCGCTGCACGCGATCATCGGACGCGACGATATGGAGCTCGTCGGCGTCTACGCCCACGGCGCGGACAAGGTCGGTGTCGACGCCGCAGAACTGGCCGGCTGGCCCGAACCCACCGGGGTGACGGCCACCAACGACATCGATGCGCTGCTGGCCCAACGGCCCGACGCCTGCTGCTACAACCCGTTGTGGCCCGACATCGACGAGCTGACCCGGCTCCTGGAGGCGGGCGTCAACGTCTGCTCGAGCGCGGCGTGGATCACCGGCGGCAAGCAGACCCCCGAGGACCTCGACCGGATCCGAAACGCTTGCGAGAAGGGCAATTCGACGATCTTCGGCAGCGGTGCGCATCCGGGCATGAGCAACATGGTCGGGATGGTGCTCTCCGGCGCCTGCGAACGGGTCGACGAGATCCGCATCACCGAGTCGGTGGACTGCTCGACCTACGAGTCGGCGGGAACGCAGACCGCGATGGGCTTCTCGCAAGACCCCAACACGCCCGGATTGGCCGAAAGTGTGCGCCGCGAGAGCGAGGTGTTCGCCGAGTCGGCGGCCATGATGGCCGACGCGATCGGCGCCAAGCTCGACCGGATGACCTTCGACGTGGAGTTCACTGCGGCCACCGACGATTCCGACCTCGGGTTCATGCGAATTCCGAAGGGCACCGTCGCCGGTGTCCACGGGTACCACCGCGGCTGGGTCGGTGAGAAGAATGTCGTCAGCGTCGGATTCAACTGGATCATGGGCGAATACGTCACCCCGCCCAAGCCGCTCGAACACGGCCATGTGATACAGGTTTTCGGACTGCCCAACATGCGTACGGTGCTGCACTGCTTGCCGCCGAAGGACTGGGCCGAACCCGGCTTCATGGGCCTGGGCATGATCTATACCGCTCTGCCTGTGACCAACGCGGTACCCGCGGTGGTCGCGGCGCCGGCGGGCATCGTGACGCTGAAGGACTTGCCTCCGGTCACCGGCCGCGCCGCGGTGTGACGGCGCCGAGCGCTCAGTGCGGTACGAAGACCGGGACTGAAACCGCACGAGGATGAGCGCTCGTCGGCAGAACCGACCTCTCAGAGCCGCTGCGCCAGCGTCGCTTTCCCGGGTCCGTCGAGATCGCTGAGCGCAGCGCCTCGCCCAGCCATCGCCATCAGCAAAGCCTCGCCGGGGCCGCTCACCTCCGGACCGCTGCCGTGCGTCCAGTCGAGATCCGTTGCGACGAGCCGCAACCCGCGCGCTCGCCACGCTCCCCGTAAGAAGGGCGCGTACTTGGTGAATTCCAATGCGACGGACAGTCTTTCGGGCTCGATGACGCGAGGCATGTCGAGCGGTCGGCGGATGTCCTGTTGGTGGACCATCCCGTCGGTGAGCGCGATGCGTCCGTCGAAACCGGCGGTGCTGCCACGGGGCGTGGCGTACTTGCGCATCAGCGCGGTGAGTTCGGACGGCGGCTTGGCCGCGTTCACCGCGACGCCGATCGCGTTCGGATCCCGGTAGCGCAGTGCACCCCATGCCATCCGTGCCACTGCACGGGGCCTGCTCAGATCCTCGTAACTGATGACGTGAGCCACCACATCGCGAACCCGCCAGCCGGTACACAGACTCGGCTGATCCCATTGCTTCGGGGTCAATTGGTCGAGCAGCGCGGCGAACTCCTCGCGCTCCTCGCGCGCCATCTGCATCGGCGTGGTCACTGCGCCTCCCGCGCAACCAGCTCACCGAACCGGCGCAGGTACAGCGGCCAACCCGCATCCCCGCCGACACCGGAGGCGACGGAGTCCCACCCGTCGCCGTGCCGTTCGATGTGGCGATGCTCGAGGCTGACGCGGGTGCGGCCGTCCGCTTCGGCGGTGAACACCACCTCCACCTCGCTGCACCGCGCCGGATCCGATTCGATCTGCCACGTCGTGCCGATGTCCCAGGAGAAGACGAGGCGATGGGGCGGCTCGATGACGAGCACCCGCGCCCACGCGCACACGCTGCCGTCGATGCCGCGGTCGTAGATGCGCCCGCCGACACGGGGTTCCAACACCGTTTCGGCGATCGGCACGCCCAGCAGGTTGTGTTCGCGCGGCTTGAAGTCGCCGAATCTCCCGGTGAACACCCGAAACGCGCGCTCCAGCGGCGCGTTGACCGTGATGTCGTGGCGGATGACCGCCGACTGGGCTGAGGTCATTGGGGTTCTCCTTCGCTCTCGACCATCTCCTTGAAACCGGCCAGCGCCCGCATCCAGAAGCGGTCGAGTTCGGCCCGCATCGCGGCCAAACCCGCCGGGTCCAGTTGGTACACGCGGCGGGTGCCTTCAGCGCGATCGCACACCAGCCCGGCGAGCTTGAGGACCTTCAGATGTTGGGACACCGCCGGCCTGCTGACCGGAAGTTCGCGGGCCAACTGCCCCACCGCCATCGGCCGGTGCGCGAGACGTTCGACGATCGACCGCCGCGTGCGGTCCGCCATCGCCACCCACGCGTCACCCTCTTGGTAAGCGAGCACGAACGGTAAGTTACCACTTACCAATGCTCACGGCAATGGTCCGGCGCGCGACGACGGGATTATTCGGCCAGTTGAACGACGACGCCGATCGCACCGGCGCCGACGTGAATCGCCAGCACCGGCCCCATGTCGGTGACGGTGAGCGACTCGAGCTGAGGGAGCCGATCGGTCAGCGCGGCCCCGACCTCATCGGCGCCGTCGTGGTTGTCGACATGATGGACGGCGATCGATGCCTGGCGCTCACCGACGAGGTCGACGATGCGGTCCACCATCGCGGCGTGTGCCTTGGTGACCGTCCGGATTCGCTGGTCGAGCACGAGCCGACCGTCGACATCGAGGCGCAGCAGCGGTTTGAGCGACAGCGCCGTCCCCAACCACGACGCCGCGGTGCCGATCCGCCCGCTGCGGCGCAGGTTGTCCAGTCGATGCACCACGATGAAGGCGTGGGTCCGCTGGGCAGCCGAACGAGCAACGGCCTCAACCGAATCCAAGTCCGAGCCCGACGCCGCGGCCTTCGCCGCCGCCATCGCGGTGAACCCCACCCCCATCGCCGCCGAACGCGAATTCACCACCCGCACCGAGGATCCGAACTCGCGGGCCGCCTGGACGGCCGAACTGTAACTGCTCGACAGCGCCGACGACAGGTGCACGGCGACCACGCCGTCGCCTCCACTGTCCCGCAGCGCTTGCCGGTAGGTGTCCGCGAGGTCGGCGGGCGCCGCGCCGGCGGTGCTGGCGCGCGGCACGTCGTGGATGTCGTAGGGCACCTCGTCGATACCGTCTCGCAGATCGATCACATCGACCAGCACGTGCAAGGGCACCTGCCGGATGTCCCACTGCTTCAACTCGTCGGGCGCCAACCGCGACGACGAGTCGGTCACCACGATCACCGACATGGCACGCCGGCTTCGGCGAGCGCCTTGAGCATCGAGTCCGCGACAGCCTGATGGGCTTCGAAGTTCCAGTGGATGCCGTCGGGGTTGCCCTGTCCGCTCATCACGTATACACCGACCGCCGCCTTGAGGTCGACGAGCGGAACATCATGGCGCTCAGCCCATTCGGTGAGCGCCTTTACCGTCCCGTCGCGGCCGTGGTGCGCCCTGCCGTAGGTATCGGCGATGTGCACCGAAGGCAGGCACGCGACGACGGGGATTCCGGGCCGGTTGAAGTCGATTGCGCCGCGGGTCATCTCCAGATACTCGGCGGACAGGTGTGGGGGCAGCGCCGCGCGCGCCACCGGCGACAGGCGCGGCTGGACCCAGCCGTACCCGTCGCGCACCCATCGTCGTAGCCACGGCGGTCGCACGTAGCGGATGAGTTCGCGCAGTGCGGTCGGCAGCGGCGACGGCAGCGAATCCATTCCGCCCGTGGCAAAGACGACCGCACCGGCCCGCGGCAACGCCGCCCAGGACCGCGGATCCTGGATGGCCGCCCACCACACGTCGCGGCAGGTCCAACCGATTCGGCCGATCAGCTCGACATCCCAACCCAGTTGTGCTGCAACGATGTTGGGCCAGATTCGCGGATCGTCGGAGGGGAGCCCGCCGGCCGGGCCGTAGTAGGACAGCGAGTCACAGAAGACCAGCAGGGTCTGACGGTCAGAGGACATCGCCGGCAACCTGCGCTGAGGCGTTCCACACGTCGAGCCGCCACCGGACATCGGCGGGCGCGGCCTCGACGGCGCTGTGGCCGGCCAGCTGTACCCAGCTGGCGTTGCCCATCCCGCCGAGGATCGGCCAGTTGTCCACCGGCAGGCCGAGCAGCGAGGCGGTCAGCGCCGCGATCAACCCGCCGTGGGCGACCAGCACGACCGGCCGTTCCGGTCCGTCGCCGGCCTGGTCCAGCCCCCACTGGGCGTGTTCGTCGATGAGCTCGTCGACCAGCGGCCTGCTGCGCGCGGCGACGTCGACGCGGCTCTCCCCGCCCGGCGGCGCCCACCGCGAATCGTCACGCCACGCCAGCCGGGCTCCCGGGGCAATGGCGTCGACCTCCAGATGCGTCATCCCCTGCCACTCGCCGAGGTGGGTCTCCCGCAGGCGGATGTCGGCGATCACCGGCATTCCCGCATGCTCCCCCAGTACGACGGCGGTGTCGAGGGCGCGGCGCAGATCCGACGACACGATCGCCAGCGGTCGGCGTTTGGCCAACACCTCCGCGGCCGCGACGGCCTGGTGACGCCCCAGATCACTCAGGTCGGTGTCGAGTTGGCCCTGCATCCGGTTGCCCGCGTTGTACTCGGTCTGCCCGTGGCGGAGCATGACCAAGCGCCGGATCCGCCTCACTGCGCGCCGTCCTCGTCGGCGGGCGGTTGCGCGGCGGGCCCGTCGAGATCGACCGGGATGGTCGGGCAGTCTTTCCACAAGCGGTCCAGCGCATAGAAGTTGCGCTCGTCCTGATGCTGGATGTGCACCACGATGTCGACGTAGTCCAGCAGCGTCCAGCGGCCCTCGCGGGCGCCTTCACGGCGGGCCGGCTTGTAGCCGGCGAGGCGCATCTTCTCCTCGACCTCGTCAACGATCGCGTTGACCTGACGCTCGTTGGAGGCCGAGGCGATCACGAAGCAGTCGGTGATGACGAGTTGCCCCGACACGTCGATCACGACGACGTCGTTCGCCACTTTGGATGCGGCCGCCTTCGCGGCCACTCCTGCCATGCGAACGGCTTCGTCGGAGGCGCTCATTGATGCTTTCCTTGGGTTGTCATCGGTTGTCTCGCATAGAGTCTGCGCTTCGCCACGTACTGCACGACGCCGTCGGGCACCAGATACCAGATCGGCCGGTTCTCCTCGGCGCGCTTGCGGCAGTCGGTCGAGGAGATGGCCAGCGCGGGCACCTCCACCAGCTTGAGCGCGTCCTCGGGCAGTTCCTTGATCGCCGCGGCGATGTGCTTGCCGTCCAGCTCGTATCCGGGCCTGCTGACCCCCACGAAGCTCGCGATCGCGAACATGTCCTCCCAGTTCTGCCATGTCAGGATCGACGCGAGCGCGTCGGCGCCGGTGATGAAGAACAGGTCGGCGTCGGGGTTGAGCGCATGCAGATCGCGCAGCGTGTCCTTGGTGTAGGTCGGCCCGCCCCGGTCGATGTCGACCCGACTGACGCTGAACCGAGGGTTGGACGCGGTGGCGATCACCGTCATCAGGTACCGGTCTTCGGCGGCGGTGACGTCGCGATCCTTCTGCCACGGCTGTCCGGTCGGGACGAACACGACCTCGTCGAGCCCGAACCGGTCGGCCACCTCGCTGGCGGCCACCAGGTGGCCGTTGTGGATGGGATCGAACGTCCCCCCCATCACGCCGAGCCTGCGTCGCGGAGCCATGGAGAGCCAGCTTACTTCTCGCGCCGAGTGGGGGCTCGTGTCACGGTTCGGGCCGCCGAGGCGTGCGGGTAACCCACGTTCGGCGGTAGTCAGACCGGTAGCAACTGGTCGATCACCGAGGCGAGCTGCTTGGCCGAGCGACATTCGTGCATGGTGATGACGTCGGAGTAGCGCGGTACGGCCGAGTCGCCGCTGCCCCACAGGTGTCGCGGTTCGGGGTTGAGCCAGTGCGCGTGCCTGCTCGAGTTGACCATGTGCGCGAGCAGGTCGACCTCGGGGTTGCGGTAGTTGTTGCGGGCGTCGCCGAGGATCAGCAGCGCACTGCGCGGTGAGAGCACGTTGGGCCAGCGGTCCATGAACGACACGAACGCATGGCCGTAGTCGGAGTGCCCGTCGCGGGTGTACACGCCGGCCTCGCGGGTGATCCGCTGCACGGCGACCGCCAGATCGGCGTCGGGTCCGAACAGTTCGGTGACCTCGTCGGTGGTGTCGATGAAGGCAAAGACGCGAACCCTACTGAACTGCTGGCGCAGCGCGTGCACGAGCAGCAGCGTGAAGTGGCTGAAGCCGGCGACCGATCCGGACACGTCGCACAGCACCACCAACTCGGGCCGCGCCGGATGGGGCTTCTTGAGCACGACGTCGATCGGCACCCCACCGGTGGACATGGATTTGCGCAGCGTCTTGCGCAGGTCGATCTCACCGGCGCGCGACCGCCGTCGCCGAGCGGCCAGCCGGGTCGCCAACGTGCGCGCGAGCGGCTGCACGACCTTGCGCATCTGGCGCAGTTGCTCACCCGAGGCGCGCAGGAACTCCACGTTCTCGGTCAGTTGAGGCACCCCGTACATCTGCACGTGGTCACGCCCGAGCTGCTCGGCGGTGCGCCGTTTGGTTTCGGCCTCGACCATCTTGCGCAGCTGGTTGATGCGCTGTGCGGCAAGGGCTTTGGCGATCTGTTCTTGGGTGGGCGTGGGCTCGTCGCCGTAGGGCGCGAGCAGGCCGGCCAGCAGCCGGCCCTCGAGGTCGTCGAGGTTCATCGACTTGAGTGCCTGATACGACGAGTACGACGGCCCCCGGCTGGAGTTGTACCGGCCGTACGCCTCGACGATCTGAGCGATCATCGCAGCCATCCGCTCGTCGAGGTTGGCCAGATCCTGATTCTCGGCCAGCATGTCGAGCAGCGCCGCGCGCATCGCCTCGACGTCTTCGGGCGGCAGGCCCGGCTCGTCGGTGTCGGTGTCGTCGTCGTCCTCGACCAGGATCGTCCTGGCGCCCAGCGCGGCGGGGAACCACAGGTCGAACATCGCGTCGTAGGTGTCGCGGTGGTCGGGGCGGCGCAGTACCGCGCACGCGATGCCCTCGCGCAACGCGTCGCGGTCGGCCAACCCCAGCACCGAGACCACCCGCCCGGCGTCGACGGTTTCCGACGGACCTACCGAAATGCCCTGCGCGCGTAGCGCTTCGACGAACCCGACGAGGTGGCCGGGCAGGCCGTGCGGCGCCAGCGGCTGCGGCGGTCGGGTCCGGCGGACGGCCATCTCAGTTGAGCCTCAGCTCGCCGGAGGCCTTGATCTGATCCGACTGGTGTTTGAGCACCACCCCGAGGGTGGCCGCGATCGTCGCGTCGTCGATGGTGTCCAGGCCCAAAGCCAAAATCGTGCGGCCCCAGTCGATCGTCTCGGCCACCGAGGGCAGCTTCTTGAGCTGCATTCCCCGCAGCACGCCGATGATCTTGACCAGTTCGTCGGCCAGGCGCTCGGGCAGCTCGGGCACCCGGGACAGCAGGATCCGCCGCTCCAGGTCGGGATCGGGAAAGTCGATGTGCAGGAACAGGCAGCGACGTTTGAGCGCCTCGGACAGCTCCCGGGTGGCGTTGGAGGTCAGCACGACGAACGGCGCGCGCTCGGCGGAGATCGTGCCCAATTCCGGGACGGTCACCGCGAAGTCTGAGAGTACTTCCAGCAGCAGACCTTCGATCTCGATGTCGGCCTTGTCGGTCTCGTCGATGAGCAGCACGGTCGGTTCGGTGCGCCGGATCGCGGTCAGCAGCGGGCGCGAGAGCAGGAACTCCTCGGAGAACACGTCGTCGCGTGTGCTGTCCCAATCACCGTGTCCCGCTTGGATACGGAGTATCTGCTTGGCGTGGTTCCACTCGTAGAGGGCGCGGGCCTCGTCGACGCCCTCGTAGCACTGCAACCGCACCAGACCCGAACCCGTCGATTGCGCGACGGCGCGGGCCAGTTCGGTCTTGCCGACACCCGCGGGCCCTTCCACCAACAACGGCTTGCCCAACCGATCGGCCAGGAAAACCGCTGTGGCGGTTGCGGTGTCGGGAAGATAGCCCGTTTCTGCGAGTCGCCTGCCGACGTCCTCGATGTCGGCGAACAGCGGCGCTGGGCGCGCGGGGACACTCACGGATTGACTCCTATATCAGGCCGGGCGGGTGTGGCCGTCTCCCCACACAATCCACTTGGTTGACGTCAGTTCGGGCAGACCCATGGGTCCGCGGGCATGCAGCTTCTGGGTGGAGATGCCGATCTCGGCGCCGAACCCGAACTGCTCGCCGTCGGTGAACGCGGTCGATGCGTTCACCATCACCGCGGCGGCATCGACGCGCTCGGTGAAGCGTTGTGCGGCAGCCAGGTCGGTGGCGACGATGGCTTCGGTGTGTCCGGTGCCGTACTCATTGATGTGGTCGATCGCGGCGTCGACACCGTCCACCACCGCCACCGCGATGTCCAACGACAGGAACTCCGCGCGCAACTCGTCGTCGGACGGGTTGTCATGCACCGTCACACCGGCGTGCCGCAGCGCCTCGGTCAGCCGCGGCAACGCACGGTCGGCGATGGCCGCGTCGACCAGAACCGATTCAGCCGCGTTGCAGACGCTGGGTCGACGGGTCTTGGCGTTGAGCAGGATTCGTTCGGCGACGTCGAGGTCGGCCGATTCATGCACGTACACATGGCAATTGCCGACACCGGTCTCGATCGTCGGCACCGTCGCATCACGGACGACGGCGTCGATGAGACCCGCGCCGCCGCGGGGGATGACGACATCGACGAGCCCACGGGCCTGGATCAGGTGCGTCACGCTGGCGCGGTCGGCACTGGGCAGCAACTGTACGGCGTCCACCTCGAGCAGTTCGGTGGCCAGTGCCGCCCGCAGTGCGTTCACCAGTGCGGCGTTGGAGTAGGCCGCCGAGGAGCTACCGCGAAGCAGGACCGCGTTACCGGATTTGAGCGTCAACCCGAACGCGTCGACCGTCACGTTGGGCCGGCCTTCGTAGACGATTCCGACGACGCCGAGCGGCACGCGCAGCTGGCGCAGTTGCAAACCGTTGGGCAGCGTGCGGCCCTGCAACACCTCGCCGAGCGGATCGGGCAATCGGGACACCTGCCGCAAGCCGTCGGCGATGCCGTCGATCCGCTTCGGGTTCAGCGCGAGCCGATCGAGCATCGCCTCGGGCGTGCCCGCGGCACGGGCGACGTCGAGATCGCGCTCGTTGGCCTCGAGGATCCGGCTCGCTGACATCAGCACATGGTCGGCGGCGGTGTTCAGCGCACGGTTCTTGGTTTCCGAACTCAGGGTGGCCAGCGCGCGGGCCGCCGCGCGGGCCCGGCGGGCGGCGTCGTGCACCTGCTGGCGCAGATCGGCGCCTACAGCGCCGACGGGTGCCTGCACACTCATTTATCCAGGGTATCGAACGAGGTTCGGGCGTTCGACACGTGTCAGGCAGGGGCCCTGCATTAGCGTTGGGAGCCATGGCGCCGCGGGACTGCAGCCGGGTATGCGTGGTCGGCAGTGTCAACGCTGATCTGACTTTCACCGTTCGCACCCTGCCCCGACCCGGCCAGACGGTGCTGGCGTCGGGTCTGTCGATGGCCCCGGGCGGCAAGGGCGGCAACCAGGCGGTCGCGGCGGCCAGGGCGGGCGCAAAGGTGCGACTGGTCGCCGCGCTCGGAAACGACGGGTCGGCGGAGATGTTGCGCGACCACCTCAGCACCAACGGCGTCGCACTCGACGGCGTCGTCACCGTGCCCGGACCGAGCGGGTCGGCCGTCATCACCGTGGACTCCTCGGCGGAGAACACGATCGTGGTCGCGCCGGGCGCCAACGCCACGCTGTCCGTGGACTCCGCCGATGTCCGCGCCGTCATCGCCGACAGCGACGTGGTGTTGCTGCAGTTGGAGATCCCGATCGCGACGGCGATCGCCGCCGCGCAGACCGCGTCCGCCGCCGGCGCGGTCGTCGTCGTGAACGCCTCCCCGGCCGGGGCCCCGCCGCACGATCTGCTCGCCTTGTCCGAGTTTGCCGATGTCGTGGTGGTCAACGAAACCGAGGCCGGCGCGTGGCACTGGCCGGTCCCTCATCTCGTGATCACCCGCGGGGCCCGCGGGGCGAGCTACCTCGGCGACGGCGAACGCTTCAGCGTCCCCGCCCCCGCGGTGCACGCGGTGGACACCACCGGTGCGGGTGACGTGTTCGCCGGCGTGCTCGCCACGCACTGGGTCGACGGCCACGAACTCGCCCTGCGCCGAGCATGCGCCGCGGCGGCCCTGTCGACGCTCGTACCGGGAGCCGGTGACTGCGCGCCCTACGCCGAAGCCATCGACGACGCTGTGTCCAACAGAGCAACAGAAAGGCAGTTATGACGACCACCCAGCCGAGCACCACCGACGCCCCGCGCCCTCCCGAAGGCGACTGGCTCGGCACCCCGTTCCTGAAGTTCACCCGCGAGGGCGCGTTCGGGGTGTGCCGGCTCGACCGCCCCGAGGCCCGCAACGCGATGACCCCCGCGATGTACTTCGGCATCAAGTACGCGGTCAAGCATGTCGAAGGCGACCCCGACCTCGCCGGACTGCTGCTCACGGGCACCGGCGACGTCTTCGCCCCCGGCGGGGACATGGGCGGCGGCGGCGCCGACAACTGGATGACGTTCGGGCCCGCGCTGGGGATGGACGCGTTGCCGTTCGACACACTGCGCCAGTCCGCCAAACCCGTCGTCGCCGCGGTGAACGGGCTGTGCCAGGGCGGTGGGCTGCAGATCGCGCTCTGCGCCGACATCGCCGTCGTCAGCGAGCGGGCCACGTTCCGGGTGCCCGAGCTGTACCGCGGAATCGCCGACACGTACTACAGCCACATGCTGGCCCGGCTGATCGGGCCGGTCCGCACCCGCGACCTGATGTTCACCGGGCGCACGCTGACCGCCGCCGAGGCACACGACTGGGGCATGGTGGCACGGGTGGTCCCCCACGACGAGCTGGCCGAGACGGCTCGCGAGGTCCTGGCCCAATGCTGCCGCACCGCGCCCGCAGCCCGAACCGTCGTCAAGTCGAGCCTGGACAACTACATCGGCCTCTACGACCGCATCGGTATGCAGGCCAGCCTGGGCGCGCCCGAGTCGATCGAGGGCTTCATGGCTTTCAAGGAGCGCCGATCCCCGGACTGGGTGCACCCGGACCTGCGCATCGACGGCCGCCTCTGAGGTCGATTGTGAGCCGCACCGGCGGTGAGCGCCGGTGCCACTCCACAAATCGCAGAAGGGCGAGGATTGCAGTTCAGCCTTGGCTGAATACAGCTTGTGATGTACTGTCTGCCTCGTGCAGACGGTCACTCGCAGCGATGCGCTGTCGCGGTTCGGTTGTGCTCTGTCCGATCCGACCCGGGCCGAGATCCTGCTGATCCTGCGCGACGGCCCCGGATATCCGTCGGAGCTGGCCGACAAGATCGGCGTCTCCCGCCAGATCCTGTCCAACCACCTGGCATGCCTGCGTGGCTGCGGTCTGGTGACCGCGCAGCCCGAGGGCCGGCGCAGCCGCTACGAACTCGCCGATGAGCGCATCGCCCACGCGCTCGACGACCTGGTCGGTCTGGTGCTCGAGGTGGACCCGGCCTGCTGTCCGGCCGCCGCCGACGACGCCTGCTGCTGATGGCCGCCCCGAGCGAAACCCGCCGCACGGTGCTGGCGCGCCGGATCCGCTGGCTCGTGGCGGCCACGATCACCTACAACGTCCTCGAGGCGATCGTCGCACTGGCCGAGGGCGCCCGGGTGTCGTCGTCGGCGCTGGTCGGGTTCGGTTTGGATTCGATCGTCGAGGTCTCCTCCGCGGCGGCCGTCGCATGGCAGTTCTCCGCACGCGATCCCGAGACGCGGGAGAAGGCCGCGCTGCGATTCATCGCGTTCTCGTTCTTCGCACTCGCCGCGTACGTCGGGATCGACGCGGTGCTGACGTTGACCGGCCGGAGTGAGGCCGCGCCCTCCGTCGTCGGCATCGTGCTGGCCGCGCTGAGCCTGGTGATCATGCCGGTGCTGTCGTTGGCGCAGCGGCGGGCCGGTCGCGAGTTCGGGTCGACGTCGGCGGTCGCCGACTCCAAACAGACACTGCTGTGCGCCTACTTGTCGGCCATAGTGCTGGCGGGCCTGGTGCTCAACGGCCTGTTCGGCTGGTCGTGGGCCGACCCGGTCGCCGCCCTCGGGATCGCGGTGATCGCTGTCCGCGAAGGGATCGAGGCGTGGCGCGGTGACCCCTGCTGCACATGAACTTCGAGAAAGGATGAGCATGCCGATCGTCGCCATCGCCCTGTTCGTGGTGTTCGCCATTCTCGGATTCGGTTGGCGCAGTTGGCAACAGAAGCGCCGCACCGGATCGACCGGCTTCCGGGGCATCAGCGGCCGACCGTTGTCACTCGAGTGGTTCGCCGGCGCGGGGTTCATCGTGTCGATGGGCGCGGCGGTGTTCGCCCCGACACTGCAACTGGTCGGCCTCATCGCTCCGTTGGCGCCGCTGGATCGGACATGGGTGAACGTCGCCGGCATCGCGATCGCGGTGGCCGGCATCGCCGCGACGCTCTACGCGCAGATCGACATGGGCGACTCGTGGCGCATCGGGGTCGACGCCAGCGAGAGGACGACGTTGGTGCGCGGCGGCGTATTCGGCTGGGTGCGCAACCCGATCTTCACCGCGATGATGGTCTTCGGCTTCGGAATCGCCCTGATCACACCGAATCTCGTCGCGGTGATCGGTTTCGTCCTGCTGATCGCGACGATCCAGACACAGGTTCGTGTCGTCGAGGAGCCGTACCTCCTCACCGTGCACGGCGACGCCTACCGCGACTACCTCGCAACCGTCGGCCGATTCCTCCCCGGCGTCGGACGGCGCTAGTCTTCGGGGATCTCGCGCTCGATCTCGTCGAGCCAGGTGCGAGCGGACATGTCCGAGGGCGCCCGCCAGTCACCGCGCGGCGAAAGCGATCCGCCGTGCGACACCTTCGGCCCGTTCGGCACGGCCGACCGCTTGAACTGGGCGAACGAATAGTACCGCTGGGCGAACACCTGCAGCCAGTGCCGGATCTCTTTGAGCGAGTACGACGGTCGCTTGGATTCGGGGTACCCGGTGGGCCACTCGCCGCGTTGTGGATCGCTCCAGGCGTGCCAGGCCAGAAACGCGACCTTCGACGGCCGGAACCCGAAGCGCAGCACCTGAAACAGCGAAAAGTCCTGCAGCACATAAGGGCCGACCTTGGACTCGCTGCTCTGAATCTCCTCGTCCTCGCCGGCCGGTACGAGCTCGGGCGAAATCTCGGTGTCGAGCACCGACTGCAACACCTCGTTGACCCTGTCGTCGAACTGCTGAGACGAGATCACCCAGCGAATGAGGTGCTGGATCAACGTCTTCGGAACACCGCCGTTGACGTTGTAATGCGACATCTGATCGCCCACACCGTAAGTCGACCAGCCCAGCGCGAGTTCCGACAGGTCGCCGGTGCCCAACACGATTCCTCCGCGTTGATTGGCCAGGCGGAACAGGTAATCGGTGCGCAGCCCGGCCTGCACGTTCTCGAACGTGACGTCGTAGACCTTCTCCCCGCGGCCGAACGGGTGGTCGATGTTGGTGAGCATCAACTCCGCTGTGGAACTGATGTCGAGTTCGGTGAACGTCACCCCCAGCGCCTCGGCCAACCGCTCGGCGTTGCCCTTGGTCCTCTCCCCTGTCGCGAATCCGGGCATGGTGAACGCGAGAATGTCACTGCGCGGGCGCTGTTCGCGATCCATCGCACGCGCGGCGACAATCAAGGCGTGCGTCGAGTCCAGCCCACCGGACAGCCCGAGCACGATTTTGGGAAAGTTCAAGGCGCGCAGGCGTTGTTCGAGCCCGGCCACCTGGATGCTGTAGGCCTCGTAGCAATCCTGTTCCAGTCGTTCGGGATCCGACGGGACGAACGGGAAGCGCTCGATGTGGCGAAGCAACCCGACATCACCGGTCGGTGGATCGAGCTGGAACTCCACCCGCCGGTAGGTGTCCGTCGATGCCGCGTGGTGCCTGCGGTTGTCGTCGAAGGTGCCCATCCGGAGGCGTTCGGATCGCAGCAATTCCAGATCGACGTCGGCGACGGAGCGTCGTTCACCCTTGGGGAAGCGCTCGGATTGGGCCAGGCATTCGCCGTTCTCCCAGATCATCGTCTGGCCGTCCCAGGCGAGGTCGGTGGTCGACTCACCCTCCCCAGCCGCGGCGTACACATAGGCGGCCAGGCAGCGCGCCGACGCCGAGCGGGCCAACAGGCAGCGGTCTTCCGAGCGTCCGATCGTGATCGGGCTTCCCGACAGGTTCGCCAACACCGTGGCGCCGGCAAGGGCCGCCGACGCGCTGGGCGGGATCGGCACGAACATGTCCTCGCAGATCTCGACGTGCAACACGAACCCGGGCAGGTCGGTCGCGGTGAACAACAGATCGGGCCCAAACGGAACGTCCGCCCACTCACCCATCCGGATCGCGCCGCGCACATCGTCGCCGGGGGCCATCTGCCTGCGCTCGTAGAACTCGCGATACGTCGGCAGGTACGACTTGGGCGCCACGCCGAGCACGCGGCCGCGGTGGATCACCACGGCGGTGTTGTAGATCCGGTGCCGGTAGCGCAGGGGCGCACCGATCACCAGGACCGGCATCAGGTCGGCGGAAGCGACGACGACGTCGAGCACCGCGTCCTCGACCGCATCGAGCAGCGCATCCTGCATCACGATGTCCTCGATCGAATACCCCGACAGTGTCAGCTCGGGAAACACCGCGAGCGCGACGCTGTCGTCGTGACAGGCGCGCGCCAACCGCAGCACTGATTCGGCATTGGCTCGCGGGTCGGCGAGCGCCGTGTGGTGCGTGCATGCGGCGACGCGGGCGAAGCCGTGCCGGTACGCCGAGTAGAAATCCATGCCTCATTGTTGCCCGAAAACGGAACCGGGTATGCAAGTCCCCATGAGTGACACCGCAGTGCTGGTCATCGACATGATGAACACCTACGACCATCCCGACGCCGAGAAGCTGGCCCCACACGTCGCCGAGATCATCGATCCGCTGGCGAGGCTCGTCGCCGAGGCCCGTGACCGCGACAATGTCGACCTCATCTATGTCAACGACAACTACGGCGATTTCACCGCGGAGTTCAGCGACATCGTGGAGTCGGCGCTGCAGGGTGAGCGTCCGGACCTCGTCGAACCGATCGTGCCGCAGAAGGGCTGCCGGTTGATGACGAAGGTGCGCCACAGCGCCTTCTACGCCACCTCACTCGCTTACCTGCTCGGCCAGCTGCAACCCGAACGGGTCATCCTCACCGGTCAGGTCACCGAGCAGTGCATCCTCTACACCGCACTGGATGCTTATGTCCGGCACTTCCCCGTCGTCGTCCCACCCGACGCCGTGGCCCACATCGATCCTGAGCTCAGCGACGCGGCGCTGACCATGATGAAAAGCAACATGAGCGCCGAGATCACGCCTGCGGCAAAGTGTTTGCAGTGAACGCTCGGGCGAGGTAGAGCTCGCAGCCACCCGCCGATGCCGCGCCGGTCGGTTCGCGGGCGTTGTTGACCAGCCCGACCAAATCCGAATGTGCGCCCCTGCGCAGAACCGGCACCGCGTCAGGGTTTGGCGCCGCTGAGAGCGGGTAGGCCTCGCTTCGGTGACGAAATCCGAACGGTGCAAACCCACTGCCGTAGCGACGGTCCTGCTTGTCACGTTCCTGCTGACCGGCTGCGGAAGCTACACCACGGGCGAATCGACCAACCGAGGGTCCGGTTCGCAGACCTCGGAGACCACCGTCGAGAACACCTTCGTCGTACCGCGTTACTTACCCGGATCATGTGAGATCCAGGTCGGCGACACCGCAGACTTGCGGTTCACGATCACCAACAATCGACCGCTGGAGGCCGAACGGTTGGAGGCGATCACGACACCAGCCGCCGAGAACATCCGTATCGATCCGAGTCCGCCGATCAAGGTCGCCGCGGGCACCGCGCTCGCCACCGGTCAACTGGTCGAACCCGGCCGGCCGCTCAGCGTCACACTGGAGGGCATCACCCAGACCGTCCGACCCGCCTACAACGTCGACGTGACCTTCCGCTTCCAGCAGTTTGGCGAGCTGACCATGCCGGTGCCCGTCGAAGCCTGCCCGACCCAACAATGAGCAACGGCAAGCGCGATCGCATCACCGAACCGTGGGGAACGCGAACCCCCTACGCCAAGGGCGGAAAGTGGCCAAAACGCGTCGACATGTTCCTCGCCGACGATTTGGATCCCGACAACGTCGACCGCTGGGTGCAGTCGGCCTCGGTTCTGCATTCCAACGGTGACGGGCTCGACATCGCGGTCAAGGACGGCCGGATCGTCGGTGTGCGGGGCCGCGACAACGACCGCGTCAACCACGGCCGACTCGACCCCAAGGACTTCTACGGGTGGCAGGCCAACGCGTCGCCCGATCGGCTGACCGCACCGATGATCCGCATCAACGGCGAACTGACCGAGTGCGATTGGGACACGGCAATGGATCAGGTGGTGCGCCACAGCAAGCGACTGCTCGACCGGTATGGGCCGTCGGCGTTCGGGTTCTACACATCGGGTCAGCTGTTCCTCGAGGAGTATTACACCCTCGGTGTCATCGCCCACGGTGCGATCGGCACCAACCACGTCGACGGCAACACCCGGTTGTGCACCGCGACGGCCGCCGAGGCGCTGAAGGAGTCGTTCGGCTGCGACGGTCAGCCCGGCTCCTACACCGACGTCGACCACGCCGACGTCATCGCGCTTTACGGCCACAACGTCGCCGAGACCCAGACGGTCCTGTGGATGCGGATTCTGGACCGCCTCGCCGGACCGGATCCGCCGGCGATTGTGTGCGTCGATCCGCGCAGGACACCGGTTGCCGCGTGTGCGACGGTGCACCTCGCCCCGCTGCCCGGCACCAACGTCGCGTTGATGAACGGGCTTTTGTACGAGATAGTGCTCAACGGCTGGGTCGACACCGACTACGTCCGCACCCACGCCGTCGGTTTCGACGAGTTGCGCAAACGCGTCGCCGAGTTTCCGCCGGAACGTGCCGCCGAGATCTGCGGCGTGTCCGCCGACGACATCCGCTCGGCGGCACGGCTTCTGGGCACCGCGGATCGACTCCTGTCGACCGTGCTGCAGGGCTTCTACCAGTCCCATCAGGCGTCCGCCGCGGCGGTGCAGGTCAACAACGTCCACATCCTGCGCGGCATGCTCGGTGAGCCCGGATGCGGGGTATTGCAGATGAACGGCCAACCGACGGCCGAGAACACGCGCGAATGCGGCGCCGATGGGGATCTGGCCGGCTTCCGGAACTGGTCCAACGACAGCCACATCCGCGAGTTGGCCGACCTGTGGAACCTGGACATGATGCAGATTCCGCACTATGCGCCGCCGACGCATGTGATGCAGATGCTTCGATACGCCGAACAGGGCACGCTGCGCCTGCTGTGGGTCAGCGCGACCAATCCAGCGGTGTCACTACCCGAGCTGCGCCGCATCCGCAGCATCTTGAGCCAGGATCGGCTGTTTCTCGTCGTACAAGACATCTTTCCTACGGAGACAACCGAACTCGCCGACGTGGTGCTGCCCGCAGCCGCGTGGGCGGAGAAGACGGGCACGTTCACCAATACCGACCGCACCGTGCACCTGTCGGAGAAGGCGGTGGACCCACCCGGTCAGGCGCGACCCGACCTCGATATCTTCCTCGATTACGCCCGCCGCATGGATTTTCGTGACCGCGACGGAAATCCGCTGCCGTCATGGACCGACCCGGAGTCGGCCTTCACCGCGTGGCAGCGATGCAGTGCAGGGCGGCCGTGCGATTACACCGGGCTGAGCTACGGCAAGCTGCGCGGCAGCCGAGGGATTCAATGGCCCTGCAACGCAGAACATCCCGAGGGTACCGAACGCCTGTACTCCGACGGGCGATTCTGGGCCGACCCCAACTATTGCGAGGCCTACGGCAAGGATCTGATCACCGGCGCACCGCTGGAGCCGACCGAATACCGGGCGATGAACCCGCTCGGCAAGGCGATCATCAAGGCGGCCGAGTATCTGCCGCCGCACGAAGCTCCCAGCGACGACTATCCGTTCGCGTTGATCACCGGCAGAACCGTGTACCAGTTCCACACCAGAACCAAGACCGGCCGCGTACCCGAGCTTGCCGCGGCCGCTCCGGAGGTGTGGGTCGAGGTGGCCGAGGACGATGCCCGACGGGTCGGCCTGCGCGAGGGTGCTCTGGCAGACATCGAGACACCGCGCGGTCGCGTGCGGGCCAAGGCGCGCATCACCGGCATCCGCACGGGCGTGCTGTTCCTACCGTTTCACTACGGCTACTGGGACACCGAGGCAGCCGAGTGCGATCGGGCCGCCAATGAGCTGACACTGACCGACTGGGATCCGGTCTCCAAGCAGCCGATCCTCAAGACCGCGGCGGCCCGGCTGGCCGTCGCGTCGACCGGAGCGGAGTCATCATGAAACTCGGCTTGTCGTTGCGTGAACTGCACCGCTCCGAACTGCGGCTGGCGCGCTCACTCGACGCGATCGCCGTCCGCCATCACAACGACCACGGCATCCATCACGTCGCCAATGACCTCGCCATCTGGTCGCGCGAACACGTCGAATTGATCGCACAGATCGGTCCGCGCTACGGCGTCCGGTTGCGCGCGCATCCGCGAACCAAAGCCGTCACCGAGACGGCTCAGCAGTGGGTCAGCGATCGCCTCGGCCGCCGTCCCGAGCCCACCCTGCTGTTGTTGGCGGATCTCCGGCGGCTGCACCGGCTGGCGGCCGGCGTCTCGCTCGACTGGGAGCTGCTGGCCCAGGGTGCTCAAGCCGCCAAGGAGGAGCGGCTGCTGGAGCTCACCCAGCGGTGCCATCCGCAAGCCCTGCGGCAGATGCGGTGGGCGAACGCGATGCTCAAGGAGTTGTCGCCACAGGCCCTGGCGAACTGACGGGCGGCTTAAGAGGTTGATCGCACGCATGTGGTGCGTGCGATCAACCCCTTAAGCACCGCTGACGCCGAACCTCGACCAAGCGCCTACCCTCGATCACGTGGACGCACCCGAACTCGTCGCCCTGCTGCGCAACCGGCGGGTCGCGGTGCTCACCGGCGCCGGGATGTCCACCGACTCGGGAATCCCCGACTACCGCGGCCCGGACTCGCCGCCGAGCAACCCCATGACGATTCGCCAGTTCACCTCCGACCCCGTCTTCCGGCAGCGCTACTGGGCGCGTAACCATCTCGGCTGGCGCCATATGGATGCCACGCTTCCCAACGCCGGCCACCGGGCACTCGCAGCGCTCGAGGCGGCGGGTGTGGTGTCGGCGCTGATCACCCAGAACGTCGACCTACTGCACAGCAAGGCGGGCAGCGCCAACGTCGTCAACCTCCACGGCACCTACGCGCAGGTGATCTGCCTCGACTGTGCGCACACGATGACGCGGGCCGCCCTGGCCGAACTGCTGGAGGCGGCCAACCCCGGGTTCGCCCAGCGGGCCGCGGAGTCGGTGGGCGGCATCGCGGTCGCTCCGGACGCCGACGCCGTCGTCGGCGAGACCACATCGTTTCGCGTCGTCGACTGCCCCCGGTGCGGCGGAATGCTCAAACCCGACATCGTCTACTTCGGCGAGAGCGTCCCGAAAGAGCGCGTGGCTCAGGCGTATTCGATGGTCGACGCGGCCGACGTCCTGCTGGTCGCCGGGTCGTCGCTGACGGTGTACTCGGGCTACCGGTTCGTGCGCCACGCCGCGGCGGCCGGAATGCCGATCGCGATCATCAACCGCGGACCCACCCGCGGCGACGCGCTGGCGACGGTCAAGGTCGACAACGGGTGCTCCCCCATGCTGGCGTTGTTGGCCGACGAGCTGCCCGGCGTCGCGACCTCGGTGGGAATGACGGCGTGACGCAGACATCCGAGGACGCTTCGTGGCTGCGTGAGCTGATCGACCGGCATCGCCCTGACCCCGGGCCGGTCACCGGCCGGTGGGCACTGGGCATCGGCGACGTGATCGCCGAGCACTCGCTGACCCCGGACAAGCTGCGGTGGCTGGTGCGCAAGCTCAACCACTTCGGCGGCGTGGCCATCAGCGAGGACTCGGTCGAATTCGACGGGGACACCGTCGAATGGGCGCAGGTCGAAGAGGTCCGGACCCGCAGCCTGATCGAGTACCTGTTCACGGGCGGAGTGGACAAGCAGATCGACAAGCTGCCCCTGCCGTGGTTTCCGTTCCGGCGCAAGGTGCTCGGAGCGGTCTCCCGTGCGGCGCTGACGCTTCTGCTGGCCGCGGCCAAACAGCAACTCGAAGGCGGCGCGCTGGAGATTCGGATCCCGGCAGAGGTGCGCTACGACGGCCTGCTGCGCACTCGCGAACTCACGCCGGGAATGCTGGCGGCGGTGATCCTGGCCGATCCGGTGGTCCGCGAGTGCTTCGAGGCGACGGCGGAGGCCAACGACGTGACGGTGCAACCCGCCGATGACGACGTCATGGCCAGCGCCGATGAGCGCGCCGACCAGATCAAGGCGGTGCTCGAGGGGATCTCGGCGCGCATCCGATCGCTGGGCGATCACTAGCGCACCGACTCAGACGGCCACCAGGTCGTCGGCGTGCACGGCGGGTCGGCGCAGCTCCGGAGCCAGATCCGACGTCGAGCGGCCCAACATCGTGGTCAGCTCGCCGCGGTCGTAGGCGACGACGCCACGCGCCACCATCGTCCCGTCCTGGGCGCGCAACTCCACGACGTCGCCGCCGTAGAAGCGCCCCGATACCGCGGTGATACCGGCGGGCAGCAGCGAGCGTCGCTGCGTGACCACCGCGCGCACCGCTCCGTCGTCGAGCGTCAGCGCACCTGCGGCCTCGGCGGCGTAGCGCACCCAGAACCGGCGCGCCGACATCCGCTCGGGCCGCGGCGCGAACACCGTGCCGACGGACGCGTCGGCCAGCGCGGTCGCCGCATCCGAGGCCGCCGCCAACAACACCGGCACCCCCGCGTCGGCGGCCAACAACGCCGACGACAGCTTCGAGGCCATCCCGCCGGTACCCAGATGGCTGCCCGTGCCGGCCACCACGCCGTCGAGGTCGTCGGGCCCCGCGACCTCGGAGATCAAGCGCGCGTTGCCTTTTCGCGGATCTGAGTCGTATAGACCGTCGATGTCGGACAGCAGGATCAGCGCATCCGCCCCGACGAGGTGGGCGACCAGCGCCGAGAGCCGGTCGTTGTCGCCGAACCGGATCTCGTTGGTGGCCACGGTGTCGTTCTCGTTGACGATCGCCACCGCGTGCAGCGCCCGCAACCGGTCGAGCGTGCGCTGGGCGTTGGTGTGCTGCACCCGCATCGAGATGTCGTGCGCGGTCAGCAGCACCTGGCCCACGGTGCGGTCATAGCGCGCGAAGGCCGCGCTCCACGCGTTGACCAGTGCGACCTGACCGACGCTGGCGGCCGCCTGTTTGGTGGCCAGGTCGGCGGGACGTCTGTTCAGCCGCAGCGGTTCGATGCCCGCCGCGATCGCTCCCGACGACACGATCACCACGTCCGAACCGGCCCGCATCCGGCCCTCGATGGCCTCGACCAGCACCGCGAGCCTGCTGGCGTCGAATACCCCCGCCGGTGTGGTCAGCGCGGTGGTGCCGATTTTCACGACGATGCTGCGCCCGGCACGGACCGCTTTCCGGTGCGCGGAGTCCGCGGCGCGCGGCGAAGCCGTCATGATTCGCCGCCGGGGCGCCGCCGTTCCCGCCGCGCGGCTTTGCGTTCGGCGGCCCCGACACGATCGGTCTGCTCGAGCCGCTGATCCGTGCCGCGACCCGACATCGGCACGTCGACCCCGGCCGGTGTCTGTGGCTCCCAGTCGAAGGTGACGTCGCCGATGGTCACCGCGCATCCGGGCCGCGCACCCAGCTTCAACAGCTCATCTTCGACGCCCAGGCGCGCCAGCCGGTCACCGAGGTAGCCGACCGCCTCGTCGTTGTCGAAATCGGTTTGGGCGACCCAGCGTTCGGGCCGGACGCCGTGTACGACGAAGCCGCCGTGTCCGTCCGGCTCGACGGTGAAACCGCTCTCGTCCACGGGGACGGGACGGATGACGGGTCGACGCGGCACCACCGGCGGTTGCGCATCGCGGTAGGCCGACACCATCTCCCACAGCGCGAACGTCAACGGCCGCAACCCTTCCCGGGTCACAGTGGACACCTCGAAGACGGGCCAACCGTAGCGGCGCCCAACCTCCTCGCGGACGAATTCGGCCAACTCGCGGGCATCGGGCACGTCGATCTTGTTCAACACCACCGCACGCGGACGCTCAGCGAGGTCACCCAGCGTCGAATCGCCTTGCAGCGTCGGGGTGTACGCGGCGAGCTCGGCTTCCAGCGCATCGATGTCGGAGACCGGATCGCGCCCGGGCTCCATCGTCGCGCAGTCGACGACGTGCACCAGCACGGCGCAGCGTTCGATGTGCCGCAGGAAGTCCAGTCCCAGCCCACGCCCCTGCGAGGCGCCGGGGATGAGGCCGGGCACGTCGGCGACGGTGAAGGTGTTGCCGCCCGCGGACACGACGCCGAGGTTGGGTGCCAGCGTCGTGAACGGATAATCGGCGATCTTGGGTTTGGCCGCCGAGATCACCGACACCAGGGAGGACTTTCCCGCGGAGGGAAAGCCGACCAGCCCGACGTCGGCGACGGTCTTGAGTTCCAGCGTCAGGTCGCGGACCTGACCCTTCTCCCCGAGCAGCGCGAAACCCGGCGCCTTGCGTGCGCGCGATGCCAGCGCGGCGTTGCCCAGGCCTCCGCGGCCACCGGCGGCCGCTTCGAAGCGGGTGCCCGCGCCGACGAGGTCGGCGAGCAGACGGCCGTCCTCGTCGAGCACGACCGTGCCGTCGGGAACCTTGACCTCGAGGTCGGCGCCCGCTGCCCCGTCGCGGTTGCCGCCGGCACCCTGCTTGCCCGAGGGTGCGACGACGTGGGGATGGAAGTGGAAATCGAGCAGCGTATGCACTTGCGGGTCGACGACCAAGATCACGCTGCCGCCTCGGCCGCCGTTACCGCCGTCGGGGCCACCGAGGGGTTTGAACTTCTCACGGTGCACCGAGGCGCAACCGTTGCCGCCGTTGCCGGCCCGCGCATGGATGACGACGCGGTCGACGAAGCGAGGCATCGGTCCTTCCTTTCCGTGACGTGTGAGCTACTGCCAGCTTCAGCCGGGAAGTCGCAGCAGCATCACATTCGCGGCAGGAAGTCAGGCCTCCTGCGGCGCCGGTCGAACGACGCTGACGGTTTTGCGGCCGCGCTTGGAGCCGAACTCGACGGCACCGGGGGCGGTGGCGAACAGGGTGTCGTCACCGCCGCGGCCGACGTTGGTGCCGGGATGGAAATGAGTACCGCGCTGCCGCACCAGGATTTCGCCGGCCTTGACGATCTGGCCGCCGAACCGCTTGACCCCGAGCCGCTGTGCGGCGGAGTCGCGACCGTTACGCGAGCTGGAAGCGCCCTTCTTGTGTGCCATGTCTGGTTCCTCTACTTGATCCCGGTGACCTTGAGGACGGTCAGCTGCTGACGGTGACCCTGCCGCTTGTGGTAGCCGGTCTTGTTCTTGAACTTGTGGATGCGGATCTTCGGGCCCTTGGTGTGCTCGAGGATCTCACCGGTGACGGCGACCTTCTCCAGCGACTTGGCGTCGGAAGTCACCTTCGACCCGTCGACGACGAGGGCCACGGGCAACGAGACGCTGGCGCCGGGCTCGGACTCGAGCTTCTCGACCTTCACCACGTCGCCGACGGCGACCTTGTACTGCTTGCCGCCGGTCTTGACGATTGCGTACGTGGCCATCGTGCTTACTACTCCTACGTCGTTCACTGGACGCGCGCGATTTCCCGCTGCGCTGGTCTGGGTTTGCGACTGCCGCCGACTCGCATGGTCCAGCCTGGCGACAACTGCTCAAGGCTACTTGAGCCGCCGCACGAGGGTCAAATCACCGCAGGTCACGGCTCGTCGGCGCCCGGCCACCAGCTCAGCCCTCCCGTCGCGGTGGACCCGCGGGTCGTGCGGCCGCGCGGCGCCGGTGCCGCCCTCCTGAGACGGCCGCGGATGCGCCGCTCCTGGTGTCGTAGTCATCGGACTCGTCGTCCTCGTCTGCATCCTCGTCATCGTCAGAGTCCTCATCGGAGTCGTCGGAGTCGTCGGCGCCGATGACCTCGATGTCGTCGTCGATGTCGTCTTCGTCGTCGTCGGAATCGAGGTCGATCTCGTCCTCGTCCTCGTCCTCATCGGAATCCTCGTCGGACTCGTCGTCCTCATCGGGGTCGGCCTCGTCGAAATCCTCGTCCTCGAGGTCTTCGATATCGTCCTCGCCCGACTCGATCACCGCGGTCCGGATGGCCCCCGAAATGGCCTCGGAATCGGTCTCGGCGACCTCCTGCGGCTTCTGCTCGCGGGATTCGTCGTCGCCGGCTTCATCGTCGTCTGCGTCATGGCGACCGTTGGCGGCCGCCATCGCCTTGAACATCGGGTGCTCACCCGCGGGATGCGGCGGGACCTTGGCCACGGCGACGTCGTCGGACTTGCCACCGCGCTTGCCGCGTTTACCGCGCCGGCCGCCGGTGTCGGACTTGCGCCCGCCGCTCGACGTCGAGTCGACCGGGTCACCGTGCAACACGATCCCCCGCCCGGCGCAGTGTGTACACGGCGTCGAGAACGCCTCCACCAGACCGGTGCCGAGCCGTTTGCGCGTCAACTGGACCAGGCCCAGCGACGTCACCTCGGAGACCTGATGGCGGGTCCGGTCGCGGGCCAGCGCCTCGGTCAGCCGCCGCAACACCAGGTCGCGGTTGGACTCGAGCACCATGTCGATGAAGTCGATCACCACGATGCCGCCGATGTCGCGCAGCCTGAGCTGACGCACGATCTCCTCGGCCGCCTCGAGGTTGTTGCGGGTGACGGTCTGCTCGAGGTTGCCGCCCGACCCGGTGAACTTGCCGGTGTTGACGTCGACGACGGTCATGGCCTCGGTCCGGTCGATGACGAGCGTGCCGCCCGACGGTAGCCACACCTTGCGGTCCATCGCCTTGGTCAGCTGCTCGTCGATGCGGTGCACCGCGAACACGTCGGGACCGTCGGGGGACGCAGGCTCGTACTTCGTCAACCGCGGAAGAAGTTCGGGCGCAACCGAATTCACATAGTCGTTGATGGTCTTCCAGGCGTCGTCACCGGAGACCGTCAACCCCGTGAAGTCCTCGTTGAACAGGTCGCGGATCACCTTGACCAACACATCGGGTTCTTCGTACAGCGCGACTGCCGCACCGGCCTTCTTGGCGGTGATGTCGGCGGCCTTGGCCTCGATCTCGGACCAGCGTTTGGCGAGGCGTTCGACGTCGTTGCGGATGTCTTCTTCTTTGACGCCCTCTGACGCGGTGCGGATGATCACCCCGGCGTCGGGCGGCACGACCTCACGCAGGATCTCCTTGAGACGCTGCCGCTCCGTGTCGGGCAGTTTGCGGCTGATGCCGGTCGACGAGGCGCCGGGCACGTAGACCAGGTACCGGCCCGCCAACGACACCTGCGTCGTCAACCGGGCGCCCTTGTGCCCGACGGGGTCCTTGCTGACCTGGACGACGACGTAGTCGCCCGGCTTGAGCGCCTGTTCGATCTTGCGCGATGCGCCGCCGAGTCCGGCGGCTTCCCAGTTGACCTCGCCGGCGTAGAGGACACCGTTGCGCCCGCGGCCGATGTCGACGAAGGCCGCCTCCATCGAGGGCAGCACGTTCTGCACGATGCCGAGGTAGATGTTGCCGACCAGGGAGGCAGACGCCGCCGAGGTCACGAAGTGCTCGACGACGACGCCGTCCTCGAGCACCGCGATCTGGGTGTAGCGGGCGCCCTCGTGCGGAGGTTCGGTGCGGACCTTGTCGCGCACGACCATCATCCGTTCGACGGCCTCGCGCCTGGCCAGGAATTCGGCCTCACTCAGGATGGGCGGGCGGCGCCTGCCGGCGTCTCGGCCGTCGCGCCTGCGTTGCCGTTTGGCCTCCAGCCGGGTCGACCCGCTGATGCCCTGGATCTCGCCGTCACCGCTGCCGGACTTGTCGTTCCTGGTCGACTTCCGCGGTTCGCGCTCGTGCACGACGGTGTTGGGCGGGTCGTCCGGCGAGGCCGCGTCGCTGTCGTCACCCGAACCCGATTTGCGACGACGGCGGCGGCGGCGACGGCGGGTGGCGCCATCGGTGCCGGTGTTCTCGTCGTCGCCGTTGTCCTCGTCGGAGTCGTCCGACTCGTCGCCGTCCTGGTCGCCGCCCTGAGAACCGCCTGGACTGGCGTCGCCGCCACCGTCGGCGTCATCACCGTTCTGCTCACCGCGGCCGCGGCCCTGGCCACGGCTCCCGCGGCGGCGACGGCGACCGGAGGGACGCTCGGACTGGTCGTCCTCGCCGTCCGGGCCGTCGTCGCCGTCGTCGTCGTTGTCGTCATCATCGTCGTCGGCGTCGTCGTCGAATCGGACCGGCTGCGGCGCGACGAACAACGGCATGTACTCGGCGCGCTGCGGCGCCTCCTCGGGGGTCTCCAGAATCAGCCGGGACTCCGGCTCGTCTCCGTTGCTCGGTTCGGCGGCATCTGCGGATTGGGGGGCGCCCGTCGGTTCGCCGGCGGCATCCGCGGCTTCGGGCGTCTGCGCTGTGTCCGCACCGTCGGCGAGCGCCTCGCGCACGCGCTGCGCCTCGTCCTGCGCGACCGTGGATTCGGCGGTGCGAGGGCGGCCGTCCAGCTCGGTCAGCGCCTGAAGAACCCGCTCGCTGGTGGTGCCCAGCACCTGGGCGAGCGAATCGACCCTCAACGATTCGGGCTGAGAGTCCTCCGCTTCTCGCGTGTCTTCAGATAGGTCTTCGGTTGGGGCATCTTCGGCCACGTAGTCTCCTTAAGCCCCCGGGCGCGTCATGTTTGACGCGGCCACGCGAGGGCTTCCGCTATGGACCCGGGTGAAGTTCGCCCGAGCTTGTTGTGGTCTCGCTCCGAGGGGCCCACTGGGGGCCATCCCGGTGCCGGTCTGAATGATGGCTGGACGGTCGGCGCCGCATCACGCGTGGCGATGGTCGCGCACGTCTAAGTCTTCATTCGGGTGTCCGGTCCCCGTTGGCGGCCGGTCACCCGAGTCGAGTATCCCACATCACGACGCCCCGCCCGACCAGGCTGGGCGAGACAGGTCAGGAAACCCCTTACTTGCTGGGGAACCAGAGATCGATCTCGCGCGCGGCGGACTCCGCGGAATCCGAGCCGTGGACGAGGTTGTCCTGGGTGATCAGGGCCAGGTCACCGCGGATGGTGCCCGGGGCGGCCTTCTCGACGGGGTCGGTTCCGCCGGCGATCTGGCGGAACGCCGCGATTGCCCGTGGACCTTCCACGACCGCCGCCACGACCGGGCCCGATGTGATGAACGCGAGCAGGGAATCGAAGAACGGCTTGCCCTCGTGCTCGGCGTAATGCCTGCGGGCCAGCTCGTCGCTGACGGTCACCAGCTTCAGCTCGGCGATCGCCAGCCCTTTGCGTTCGACCCGGGAGAGAATCTCACCGACAAGACGCCGCTTGACGCCGTCGGGCTTGACCAACACGAGGGTCCGTTCAATCGGCTCAGTCACGGCCGACAGAATAGCCGCCGGGATCGACTACTCCGGCGGACGCTGTTGACCAGGCAGAAGACCCCGCTTCTGGCGGCGCAGCACCTCGGCGCGCAGATAGGCGATGAGCAGCCACACCACCAGGAAGATCACCCCGACGAACGCGATCGCCCCGTCGAGGACGACGCCCGCGATCAACACGACCTGCAGGCCCACGTTCACCCAGATCGCCCACGGTCTGCCCTGCACACCGGCCAACAGCACCAGGACCACCGCCATCCCGATCAGGAAGCCGCCGCTGGCCGCGGTCAGCCCGCCGCCGATGTTGGCCACCACCGGCAGTGCCAGCAGCACGACGATGGCTTCGAGGATCAGCGTGCCGGCCATCACCCCGCGGAAGCTCTTCCAGGGATCGGGCTGCTGCCCGGGCGCGGGCTCGGTCATTGCGGATCCTTTCCGAACAGCGTGCGTGCCGCTCCCGCGGTGACGACCGAGCCGGTGATCACGATGCCGGCGCCGCCCATCACTTCACCCTCGATCGCCGACTCCTCGACGATCGCGGTGGCGGTCTCGATCGCGTCGGGCAGTGTCGCCGCGGTGACCACCCGTTCGGGGCCGAATCTCTGCTCGGCCAGCAGCGCCAACGCCTCCACGTCGAGCGCGCGCGGTGATCCGTTGTGGGTGACGACCACCTGGTCGAACACCGGTTCCAAGGCGGCCAGGATGCCGTCGACATCCTTGTCGCCCATGACCGAGACGACGCCGACCAGAACGCGGAAGTCGAACTCCTCCAGCAGCGCCTGCGCCAACGCCGCGGCCCCCGCCGGGTTGTGCGCGGCGTCGATGAAAACCGTTGGCGCGCTGCGCATTCTCTCCAGGCGGCCGGGACTCGTCACCGCGGCGAAGCCCGCCCGCACCGCGTCGATGTCCAGCTGGCGCTGCGCCCCCGCGCCGAAGAACGCCTCGACGGCCGCCAGCGCCAGCGCGGCGTTGTGCGCCTGGTGTTCTCCGTGCAGCGGCAGGAAGATCTCCGAGTAGAGGCCACCGAGCCCCTGCAGTTCGAGCAACTGCCCGCCCACGGCGACCTGCCTGCCGAGCACCGCGAACTCCGAGTCCTCACGCGCGACCGCGGCGTCGGCGCGCACGGCGTGGGCCAGCAGCGCTTCCATCGCCTCGGGCGCCTGCCTGCCGATGATCGCGACCGTATCGGTCGGCACCAGGTCGTCTTCCTGTTTGCCGATGATGCCGGCCTTCTCCGCGGCGATCTCGGCGAGGGTGTCGCCCAGGTACTCGGCGTGGTCCAACCCGATCGGGGTGATCACCGTGACGGGTGCGTTCACCACGTTGGTGGCGTCCCAGCGACCACCGAGGCCGACCTCCACCACGGCGACGTCGATCGGCGCATCGGCGAAGGCGGCGAACGCCATCGCGGTCACCACCTCGAACTTGCTCATGGCGGGGCCGGCCTTTCCGAGAACGCCGGCCTCGGACTGCTGGTCGACCAGGTGCACGAACGGCTCGATCTCGCGATAGGTAGCGACGTAGGCCGCGGGGCTGATCGGCTTGCCGTCGATCGAGATGCGCTCGACGGCCGACTGCAGGTGCGGGCTGGTGGTGCGGCCGGTGCGCCGGTGCAGCGCGGTCAACAGCGCATCGACCATCCGCGCGACCGACGTCTTGCCGTTGGTGCCCGCGATGTGGATCGACGGGTAACCGCGCTGCGGTGAACCGAGCAGTTCCAACAGCGCCGAGATGCGCGTGGTGCTGGGTTCGAGTTTCGTTTCGGGCCAACGTTGGTCAAGTAGGTGCTCGACCTGCAGGAGCGCCGCGATCTCGTCCGGTGACGGCTCGGATTCCGGAGGTGGCCGGTCGTCCGGGTCGGTCATCGCAGCGCGGCCAACCTCGCGGTGATGCGGTCGACTTCCTCCTGGGCGATCTGCTGGCGCCCACGGATCTTGTCGACGACGTCCGCGGGTGCCTTCGCCAGAAACGCCTCGTTTCCGAGTTTGCCCGTCGTGCCGGCCAGTTCCTTCTGCGCCGCGGCGAGGTCCTTCTCCAGCCGACGCCGCTCGGCGGCGATATCCACGGTGCCCGAGGTGTCGACCTCGACGGTCACGGTGCCGCGTGAGAGCCGCACCTCGATGGCCGCGGTCGGGGCGAATCCGTCGCCGTCGGTGGTCAGCCAGGCCAGTGAGCGCACGGCGGGCACCTGCGCCTGCAGGTCCGCGCCGGCGATGTCCGACAACCGCGCAGGCACCTTCTGCCGGTCGTTGAGTCCCTGATCGCTGCGGAAGCGACGCACTTCGGTGATCAGCCTCTGCATATCCGCGACCCGTTGCGCCGCAATAGGATCGAGTGCGAAACCCGATGGCGTGGGCCAGTCGGCGATCACCAACGACTCGCCCCCGGTCAACGTCTTCCACAACACCTCGGTGACGAACGGCATCACCGGATGCAACAGCTTCAGAAGCGTGTCGAGCACCGCGGCCAGCACGGCCGTCGTGTGCGTGATCCCCTCGGCGAGCTGCACTTTGGCCAGCTCGACGTACCAGTCGCAGAACTCGTCCCAGGCGAAGTGGTAGAGCGACTCGCACGCGCGGCTGAACTCGTAGGCGTCGAACGCCGAATCCACTTCCGCGCGAACCTGTTCCACGCGACCAAGGATCCACCGGTCGGCGTCGGTCAGCTCGGCGGTGTCCGGCAGCGGAGCGGGCGCGGCGCCGTTCATCAACGCGAACCGGGTGGCGTTGAACAGCTTCGTGGCGAAGTTGCGTGAGGCTCGGGCGTGATCCTCGCCGATGGACAGGTCACCGCCGGGGCTCGCCCCGCGGGCCAGCGTGAACCGCAACGCGTCGGCGCCGAACATCTCCACCCAGTCCAGCGGGTCGATCCCGTTACCGCGCGACTTGCTCATCTTGCGGCCGTGCTCGTCGCGAATCAGCCCGTGCAGGAAGACGTTTTCAAAAGGAACCTGCGGACGTGACTTCTTCGCATCTCCGTCTCCGGTGATCGCGGGGTCGTCGGCGACAAACGTGCCGAACATCATCATCCGCGCCACCCAGAAGAACAGGATGTCGTAGCCGGTGACCAGCACGGTCGTCGGATAGAACTTGGCGAGGTCGGGCGTGCGGTCCGGCCAGCCCATGGTGGAGAACGGCCACAACGCCGAACTGAACCACGTGTCGAGCACGTCGGGGTCCTGCTCCCAGCCCTCGGGCGGCGTCTCGTCGGGCCCGACGCAGACGGTCTCCCCGCCGGGACCGTGCCAGATCGGGATGCGGTGGCCCCACCACAGCTGGCGCGAGATGCACCAGTCGTGCATGTTGTCCACCCACGCGAACCACCGCGGCTCGAGGCTGGGCGGGTGAATGACGGTGTCGCCGTCACGAACCGCGTCACCGGCGGCCTTGGCCAACGCCTCGACCTTGACCCACCACTGCAGCGACAGCCTGGGCTCGATCGGCTCACCGCTTCGTTCGGAGTGCCCGACGCTGTGCACGTACGGCCGCTTCTCTGCGACGATGCGGCCTTGCGAAGCCAGCGCCTCGCGGACCTTGACCCGGGCCTCGAAGCGGTCCTGGCCATCGAATTCGGTTCCCGTGCCGGCGATTCGGCCCTTGGTGTCCATGATGGACGGCATCGGTAGCTGGTGGCGCAGGCCGATCTCGAAGTCGTTCGGGTCGTGAGCGGGAGTCACCTTGACGGCTCCCGTGCCGAATTCGGGGTCGACGTGGTCGTCGGCGACGATCACGATGTCGCGGTCGATGAACGGGTGCGGCAGCGTCTTTCCGACCAGATCGCGGTAGCGCTCGTCGTCGGGGTGCACCGCGATCGCCGTGTCGCCCAGCATCGTCTCCACACGGGTGGTGGCCACGACGATGTGCGGTTCGTCGTCGTCGAGTGAGCCGTACCGGAACGACACCAACTCGCCCTCGATGTCCTCGTATTTGACCTCGAGATCAGAGATCGCGGTCTCAAGCACCGGCGACCAGTTGACCAGTCGCTCGGCCTGGTAGATCAGACCCGCGTCGAAGAGTCGCTTGAAGATCGTGCGCACCGCACGCGACAGACCCTCGTCCATGGTGAACCGCTCGCGGCTCCAATCGACGCCGTCACCGAGGCGGCGCATCTGCGCGCCGATGGTGCCGCCGGATTGCCGCTTCCAATCCCAGACCTTGTCGATGAACAGCTCCCGGCCGAAGTCCTCTTTGGTCTTGCCGTCGACCGCGAGTTGCTTTTCGACCACCGACTGGGTGGCGATGCCGGCATGATCCATGCCCGGCAACCACAACACCTCGAAGCCCTGCATCCGCTTGCGGCGGGTCAGCGCATCCATCAGCGTGTGGTCCAGCGCGTGGCCCATGTGCAGATTGCCGGTGACGTTCGGCGGGGGCAGCACAATCGAGTAGGCGGGCTTGCTGCTGGTGGCGTCGGCGGTGAAGTAGCCGGCCTTGACCCAGCCGTCGTAGAGGTCGCTCTCCACCGCGGCCGGGTCCCAGGACTTGGGCAGGGCTTCGGCAGAGGAGCGGGGGCTGGCGGTCACCCCGCAATTCTAGGAACGCAGCGCGCGGCGTCGCTAACTGCCCCGAGCGGGACGGTGTTTCGCTTCCGACCCGGTGTGACGTGCGCTACCCCGGCAGGGGCGTCGTCTCCAGCGTCACCCCCGCGGCGGGTAGGCGGGTGAGCAGCGCGTCGCCCATCGCCGCGGCGGGGGTGAGCACGCCGCGAAGGTCGGAGAGCTTGTCGCGGTCGAGCGCCAGCGCCAGCGCGCTCTCCCCCAGCAGCACCGCCGTCGCCTTGTAGCCCGGATCGCCCTTCTGCGACATGACGGCCCGATACCGGGCGCGCGTGGTGGTCGTGGCATACGTTTCGACGGTGTAGTGGCCGCTTTCGCGCACCTTCTCGCTGGGCCCGGTGCCCGGTTTCGGCAGCACTCGGTCGATCAGCTTGCCGGGCACCCGGTCGAAGTAGCGGCTGCCCAGCGCCATCGTCGCGGCGTTGCCGGCCGCGGCCACCGCAGATGCGACGGGCGCGAGCACCGACTTGCCCATGCTCATCTGTTCGCCGTACTCGAGCCTGCGCCCATAGGCATAGTCGAGTAATGCGTTGCTGCGCCGAACGATCCGGGTGTTCACCGCGGCCATCACGAAAGGCGCCACCCAGTACCCGTCGAGTTCGGGTGCGATCTCTCGGCCACGCCGCCACCGCAGATCGGGTTGGCCACCCAACTCGGGTTCGCCGGCGCGGTCCGGGGTGAGCGTGTACGGGTCGTTCATCACCCGGCGGGCCTCGGCGTCCGACGATGCCGCCCGCATCACCTCGATCATCGAGGCGGCCGTGCCACCGGACACTCCGCCCTTGAAGGACCGCACCACCAGGTTGGTGTCGGTGAGTTCGCCCGCATCGTCGCGCTGGGCCCGCCGGTACAACGCGAACACCGTGAGATCCGAAGGCACGGAATCGAATCCGCACGAATGCACGATGCGCGCACCGGTGTCGGCCGCCTGTTTGTGGTACTGGTCGATGCTCTCGCGAATGAACAACGACTCCCCGGTCAGGTCTGCATAGTCGGTGCCGGCCGCCGCGCACGCCGCGACCAGCGGCAGGCCGTACTTCGCATAGGGCCCCACCGTGGTGGCCACGACGCGCGCCTGTGCGGCCATCGCGTTCAGTGTCGACGGCTGCGACGCGTCCGCGGTGATCAGCGGCCACTCGCGAGCCGCATCACCCAGGGAATCTCGGACCGCGATCAGCTTGTCGTGCGATCGGCCGGCGAGCGCGACTCGGGCCCCCGAAGCCGTCCTGGCCAGATATTCGGCGGTGAGTTTCCCGACGAACCCGGTGGCCCCGTACAAGACGATGTCGAATTCCCGCTCGGATGTCGAAGGTCGCCGGCCGTCCGGCTCCGGTGCGCTCATGGTCGCGACGCTACCCGAGCGTCTCGGGCACCTCGGTGTCCTCACCGAGCACGTGCCGGGCCAGGAACCCGATCACCACCTGGTACCAGATCTTGGCGTGTTGCGGAGTGAGCACCCAGTGGTTCTCCGACGGGAAGTACAGAAACCGGTGTGGGCTGTCGCCGTCGGCATCGGCGGGCAGGGCGGAGTGGGTGAGTAACTCGTACCAGAGCCGCAGCGCCTGGCCGATCGGGACTCGGTAGTCCTTGTCGCCGTGGATGACCAGCATGGGCGTGCGGATTTCGCCGACGTGCTGATGCGGCGAGTTGGCCTGCGCCATGTCGCGCGTCATCTCACGTAGCCAGTAGTACGACGAGTCGGTGGTCGCGCCGAACTGATCGAGCGCCCAGAGGCTGGCGTGGGTGACGATCGCGTCGAACCTATCGGTGTGGCCGGCGACCCAGTTGGCCATGTAGCCACCGAACGACCCACCCATCGCGGCGGTGCGCGACGCGTCGATGCGGGGATGCGCGCACGCGGCGTCGGTGATGGCCATCAGATCCTCGAAAGGGGCACCGCCCCAGGCGCCCCAGCCCCGCGCGATGAAGTCCTGCCCGTAACCGGTGGAGATCCCGGGATCGGGTAGCAGCACCGCATAGCCGTGAGCTGCCAGCAGCCACGGATTCCACCGCCACGACCACACGTTCCAGCTGGCCAACGGACCGCCGTGGATCCACAACAGCAGCGGCGCCTTTCCGTCACCGGACGGGAGCACCAGCCACGAACGCACCCGCGTGCCGTCGCCGGACGTCGTCGCGAGCTCGGTCAGCGTCCCCGGAAGCGGCGGCAGCGCCGCACACGGAAGCTCGGTGACGCCGCCGTCGGGGTCGATGCGCACCGGGTGAGGCGGGGCCGCGTAGGAGCTTCGCAACGCGAAGAGCGCACCGCCGGGGGCGGCCACCACATCGGAGTAGCAGTAATCGTCGAACGTCAGTTGAACAACCGCGCCGTCGGCGAGGTCGACCCGGAAAACCGGCGCCCTGCCGTCCTGATCGGCGGTGACGATCACCGCCGAGCCGTCCCGCAGCCACGTCACCGATGCCGGCCACCGGTCCCAATCACCGGCGAGCACGCCTGGGCTCCCGCCAAACCGGGTGCACCCCAGCGTGATTCGCGGTGGCGTGTCGGGTGTCGAGAACGTCTCGCGGAGGTAGACGACGGTGGTGCCGTCCGGTGAGATGGCCGGACTCCACACGTCGGCGTCGGGCTCGGCCACCACCACCGTGCGTTCGCCGCTGTCGAGATCGATCCGCATCAGCACCGAATGGCGGGATGCCCCGGGCGCGGGCCGTTGCCATGTGGTGACCAGGTAGCGCCCGTCGGAACTGATGTCGAAGTCGGACTCGCGCAGGGCACCGCCCGGCGCGGCGGTCAGGTCACGGACGTTCTCACCGCGCGCGGAATCGTCGGTCAACGCGACGCCGAGCAGGTGCGGTTCGCCCGGTCCGAGGTCGCAATCCCAGTGTCGAATGGGATAGCCGGTGTGCAGGATCGCGGTGATCTTGTTGTCCTTACGCAGGTCTCGAAGCCGGCGGTCTTCGGCGATGGTCCGTGCGGAGGGCATCAACGGTGAGCGCACCACTGCCACGTCGGCCTCGCGGGCGGTGCGCACCGCCTCGACGCCGCCGGGCAGTGACAGCACCTGCGCCGCCTCACCGCCGGCCACCGGGAGCCGCCACAGCGCGGCGGGTGGCTCGTCGTCGTCCGCGGTCGGGCGCACCGCGACGAACAGCAGATCGCCGCTGGCCGCGAACGCGGGGGCCGACTCGCCCTTGGTCCCCCGCGTCAGCCGGCGCGCCGGTTGGGTGCCGGTGGGATCGAGCTCCCAGACCGCGCTGACGTATTCGGTTCTCTTGTCGTTGAGTTGAGCGACTGTGGTCACCAACCGGGTTCCGTCCGGCGAGAGCGCCAGCCCCGAGACGCGGGGTAACGCAACGTACTCGTCGAGGTCGTCGAAGGGCGCGCGGGACGGGGCGTCGAGGGCCGTCGCGGTCATGCCCCGTTGGTAGCACACCCCGGCGACCCTCCCCGCGACGTGCTGCGCGCTACGTTCGACGCATGCCGAAGCGGATCGTAGTCGTCGGGGCGGGCATCGCCGGGTTGGCGACCGCTGCCGCCCTGCAACAGCGCGGACACGACATCACGCTTGTCGAGGAGCGCACCGACACGTCGTCGGGAGCCGGAATCAGCATCTGGCCCAACGCTTTGGCCGCGCTCGACGACATCGGCCTCGGCGACCCCGTACGTGAGGCCGGCGGCCGGGTGACGGCAGGTGCGGCGCGCTGGCGTGACGGCAGCTGGTTGCGGCGACCCGAACGGCAACGCCTCATCAAGGCCCTGGGCGAACCTCTTGTCGTCATCCGCCGTTCGGCGTTGACGTCGATTTTGGCCGGGGCGCTCGCCGACGGAACCCTGCGGGCCGGAGTGGCGGTGGAGGCGCTGGCGGTGACCGCCGACGGCGTCCGAGTCACGTTGGCCGACTCCGCGGTGCTGGAGGCCGAGGCCGTCGTGGGCGCCGACGGCACGCATTCGATGGTCGCCCGTCATCTCAACGGACCGCTGCACAACCGATATGTCGGCTACACCGCGTGGCGCGGGGTGGCCGACTGCAGAATCGATCCCGAGCTCGCGGGCGAGACGCTCGGCCCAGCGCGCGAGTTCGGCCACGTGCCGCTCGGGCAGGACCACACCTATTGGTTCGCCACCGAACGCGTGCCCGAGGCGACGACGGCGCCGCAGGGTGAACTGGCCTACCTTCGGGAGCGGTTCGAGTCGTGGGCCCCGCCCATCCCCGAGATCTTGGCCGCCACGGATCCCGCCGCCGTCTTGCGCAACGACCTCTATGACCGCGACGAGGCGCGACAGTGGTCGCGGGGTTCGATCGTGACGGTCGGTGACGCCGCGCATCCGATGCGCCCGCACCTGGGACAGGGCGGCTGTCAGGGCCTGGAGGACGCCGCGATCCTGGCGCGGTTCCTCGATGGCGACGACGACGTCGGTGCGGCGTTCGCGCGGTTCGTGGCGTTTCGCCGTCCGCGGGTCCGCTCGCTGGTCCGCGAATCGCGGTTCATCGGGCGCGTCATGAACCTGCCGCCGGCGCTCAGTGCGCTCGTGAGCCGGGCGACGGTGCTGGGACCCGAAGCCCTGGTCGCCGGCCACCTGGCCGATGTGGCGGCACGGTCGGCGTTCAAGCCGCCCACCGACCGCGACCTGTCCGCGGCGTGAGCGTGCGGCTGGGCCCCCTGGTCGTCGACGCGGCCGATCCGCCCGCGTTGTCCGCCTTCTGGGCGGCAGTCCTCGGGGTCGACGCCCAGCGTCGGCTACTGGTCTTTCGACCGCAGGACCGCCCGAAGACGGTGAAGAACCGCGTACACGTGGACCTCGACGTTCGCGACATCGCGGCGCTCCTCGACCTTGGCGCCCGTGTGCTCGCCGAGCACACCGGGTGGACGACGCTCGTCGACATCGAGGGCAACGAATTCTGCGCGTTCCCCCGAGAGCGGGATGCGGGCCCACCCGCCCGCCTGTTCGCGGTCTGCACGGACAGCGATCGGCCCGAAGAGCTCGCCGCCTGGTGGGCGCCGCGGGTGGGGGCCGAGCTGTGCGACGGCCCCGACGGGACGCCGCGGTGGCTCTACAGGTCGTATGGCTGGGAGGACCTCATCTGGAAGTTCGTCCGCGTCGACGACCGCCGTGTCGTTCCGAACCGCTGGCAGTGGAGCGTCGACTCGGCCCCCGAAGGGCTGACGGACCCGCAGGGCAACGAGTTCAGCGTGCTCCGGCGATCGTCCCGATCGGGTTGAGCAGCGCGGTGCACATCTGACGCGGATTGACGAAGCCCAACAGGCCGCTGGACGGCATCGCCGCGCATCCGGTCGCGGTGGCGGGCACGGTCCGTGCGGTCGGAGCGGACGGACCCGACGGCGTGGTCCACACCGCGGGCGTGGCACCGCGGGGTCCGCACTTCGGCCACGCCTTCAGCCCCTGGGTGCGCAGGACGTTCTCGGCCACGCGGATCTGCTCGGCGCGCGATGCGGTCGCCGGATTGCCGACACCGCCGTTGGAGGCCCAGGTGGCCTGCTTGAACTGCAGGCCTCCGTAGTGGCCGTTGCCCGTGTTGGTGGCCCAGTTGCCGCCGGATTCGCATTCGGCGATGGCGTCCCAGTTCACCGAATCGGCGTTGGCGGTGGCCAACGACGACTCGGACAGTGCCATCGGCACCATCGCCAGCGCTCCGGAGATCGCCGCGGCCAAAAGGCCCTTGCCAACTGCGGTACGAACGTTCATCTCTGCGGTCCTTCCCCGACCGTTTTCACAAGGCCCGCATCCGAGATCTCCGCTGCGGTTATCCGGTGTGTCGGGTGATGAACGTCACGTGTTACGCGAGGGTCAAAAGTTTTATTCGTTACTTAATTGGCGTAAGAGCCTTCTGAGAAAGAAGGGGCGGTGCCGGATAACCCCGGCACCGCCCCTGAAAAGACGAAAACGCGTGCTTAGCCGCGACCGCCGCAGGTCGGCCATGCGCCGATGCCCTGCGACTGCAGCACGTTCTCGGCGACGCGGATCTGCTCCTCGCGGCTGGCGTTGTGCGGGGAGCCGCTGCCACCGTTCGATTGCCACGTGCCCATGGTGAACTGCAGGCCGCCGTAGTAGCCGTTGCCGGTGTTGATGGACCAGTTACCGCCCGACTCGCACGCCGCGACGGCGTCCCAGTCCACACCGCTGTCCGCATTGGCAGTGCCGGTGGCCAGAGCCATGGGCGCCATCGCGAGCGCTCCGGCAAAGGTCGCCAGGCCAAGTGTCTTGCGGATGTTCTTCAACTTCTATCCTTTCGCCACGCGCGCGCCAACACACGCCCGCGCCAGATCGCACGGGGTGGGGATGCCTGTCGGCCAGGCCAGGAGTTGGGCCGCACCGTCTCGGTCGGGTGCGACAGCGGGAGGCCAGAAGTGCCTCGCCGGGCCTCAGCGCCGGCGGCCGCCGGAGACCGATCGCCTCCTACAGCCCCACTCACACACAGGTTCGTGGTTTCAAATTGTTTGCTCCGGGTAGAGCCACTGGGGACCGTACAAAATGACTTCGGCCGCCGTCATATCGCGCGAAGGTGTGTCGCGGCCAGATCACGAAACGATCACGGGAGAGATTTCCGTGCGTAATCCCAGGTAGTACGGCAGTTTGACGGTGACGCCAAAACTCGTGTTCACCCAGGTTCTCGTGAGCCAACTCACGGCCATTTTGTGAGCTGGGCCACGGTTATTGGCCGCCGCACACCGGCTCGTGCGGCGAAAACCGCAGTGGCGTGGACAAAATGGCCCCAGCAGGCGCGGTCGTTGCCGGTGACCGCGGTGACTTCGCTGACCCGTCGACCCAGTTCGACAGCGAAAGGTCCTGCGTGTCAGCGACTCACGAGGACAACCCGAATGCGGCTGCATATGTCGCCCGCAGCCGTTTTCGCAGCCCTCCGAGGACTCCGTTCTGCCAGCGGGCTTTTCGGCATCGGGCGTCGACACTCGGCACCCCTCAAACGACGAACCGGCCGCGAGCACTCCGCGCATGGCACGTTGAGAATCCGTCGCGGCCTGCCTTTTATTGGCTCCACGCACCGAATCAGGTCTCACGAAGGCCGAATTCACTCACGGGCCTGTCGAAAACCGTTGGGAGCTAGGATCATTCGACTACCGCTTCGCCTTCTGACGCAGAAGCGATTTCGGCATGTAGGTGCGCTTAATCACGGCGGAATGCGAACTAATTCACTGGCGCGAATTCAATTCACGCCTTCACGAATAGCAGGTATTTCAGTCGGTGAATTTGCTAGGCGATTTGCACGTCGCGGATGGCAGCGAGATCGGCGGCGGTGTTGAGGTTGGTCAGCGCACGCTGTTCGGGCATCACGATCCGCTGTGTGTCGACCCGGTCCACCAGCGCGCGCATGCTTCGCTCCCCCGCGGCGATCAATTCGTCCACGCGCCCGGCCAGCGCGGTGCGATAGACGCCGGCGAGATAGTGGTCACGGCCGTCCCATGGCAACACCACGTCCGCGTCGACGCGGACCGCCGGGGCGACCAATTCGTCGATCAACTCGACGGTCAACAGCGGCATGTCCACCGCGGAGACAAACGCGAGTTCCGCCCCGGCCTCGGCCGCGGCCCGCAGCCCCCGACCGGTCGCCAACAGCGGGCCGACGCCACGCACCTCGTCGCGCAGGACCTCGGCGTCGAGCGCGGGCAGCGCCTGCCCGGGGGCGGCGATGACGAAGATCGGCGCGCACCGCGGCGCCAGGATGCTCACCATCCGCTCGACGAGCGTGGTGCCCTCATACGGCAACGTGGCCTTGTCGCGGCCCATGCGGCGGGAAGCCCCGCCCGCCAGGATGATTCCGGCCAGCGGAACGGTGGTCGTCATGACCGTGACGTTAGTCGACAGTCCAGGTGTCTTTGCCCCGAAGCAGTGACTGGAGTGCCGCCGTGTCGTGCGCCTTCTCGCTGCGGGCCGCCGCGAGCTGCTGGCGGGCCGCGTCGTCGTAGGTCGGCTTGTTCACCTGACGGAAGATGCCCATCACCATGTGTTCGAGGCTCTGGTCCGACAGCCGCGACAACGCGAACGCGTAGGCCGGGTCCTCGAGGTTGGCGTCGTGGACGACGATCTCGTCGGCCGACACGTCGGCGGTCTTGGCGATCTCGAGCCCGTAGCCGGACTTGACCACGCAGTACTCGCCGTCGGCGCCGAACGTCACCGGCTCGCCGTGGGTGAGATTGATGAGCCGCTCCTCGGCGCCTTCCTTGCGCAGGGCGTCGAACGAGCCGTCGTTGAAGATCGGGCAGTCCTGCAGGATCTCGACCAGGGCCGCACCGCGGTGAGCGGCGGCGGCGCGCAGCACCTCGGACAACCCCTTGCGGTCGGAGTCCAGCGCACGGCCGACGAACGTCGCGTCGGCGCCGAGCGCCAGCGACACCGGGTTGAACGGGTAGTCCAGCGAGCCCATCGGAGTGGACTTGGTGACCTTGCCGACCTCCGACGTCGGTGAGTACTGGCCCTTGGTCAGCCCGTAGATCCGGTTGTTGAACAGCAGGATCGTGATGTTGATGTTGCGGCGCAGCGCGTGGATCAGGTGGTTGCCGCCGATCGACAGCGCATCGCCGTCACCGGTGACGACCCACACCGACAGATCCTCGCGGGCCAGCGCGAGGCCGGTCGCGATCGTCGGGGCGCGGCCGTGGATCGAGTGGAACCCGTAGGTCTCCAGGTAGTACGGAAAGCGACTCGAGCAGCCGATACCGCTGACGAACGCGATGTTCTCGCGGCGCAACCCCAGCTCGGGCAGGAAGTTGCGGATGGTGTTGAGGATGACGTAGTCACCGCAACCGGGGCACCAGCGGACCTCCTGGTCGCTGGTGAAGTCCTTCGACTTCTGCGGCTGATCGGTCGTCGGCACTCGACTGGTGCCTGCGGTCAACCCGAGATCTGCTCCGATCAAGTCGGTCATACGTTCGCTCCCACACCGCTCACGCCGACTTCGACGGTGGCCGCCGCCAGTCGTGCGAACTTCACTTTGTCACTTTCCGTCTCGCCCAACGTTCCGTCCAGTGCCGCATCAATGATGCCCTCGACCTCGTCGGCCAGGAAGGCCATACCTTCCACCTTGGTGACCGACTGGACGTCGACCAGGTACTTGCCCCGCAGCAGCAGAGCGAGTTGGCCGAGGTTCATCTCCGGGCACACGACCGTCGGATACCGCCGCAGCACCTCACCGAGGTTGGCCGGGAACGGGTTGAGGTTGCGCAGGTGCGCCTGGGCGACCTTGATGCCCTTGCGACGCGCCCGCCGGCACGCCTCACCGATCGGCCCGAAGCTCGAACCCCAACCGAGCATCAGCAGATCCGCATCACCGGTCGGGTCGTCGACCTCGAGATCGGGCACGGCGATGCCGTCGACCTTTGCCTGCCGCAGCCGGACCATCAGATCGTGGTTCTTGGGCTCATAGGAGATGTTCCCGGAGCCGTTGGCCGCTTCCAGTCCGCCGATCCGGTGCTCGAGGCCGGGCGTACCCGGAATCGCGAACTGGCGGGCAAGGGTCTCGGGATCCCGGGCATACGGCTGGAACGGCTCGCCGGACTTGGCGAACGTGTGCTCGATGGCCGGGTAGCTGCTGACGTCCGGAATGCGCCATGGCTCAGAGCCGTTGGCGATCGCGCCGTCGGAGAGGATGACCACCGGCGTGTGGTAGTTGACCGCGATGCGGGCGGCCTCCACGGCGACGTCGAAGCAGTCCGACGGCGATCGGGGTGCGATCACCGCGACCGGCGACTCGCCGTTGCGGCCATACATCACCTGCAGCAGGTCCGCCTGCTCGGTCTTGGTCGGCAGACCGGTGGACGGCCCACCGCGCTGCACGTCGATGATGATCAGCGGCAGTTCGGTCATCACCGCCAGACCGATGGCCTCGGACTTCAGCGAGATGCCCGGGCCCGAGGTGCTGGTGACACCGAGGGCGCCGCCATAGGACGCGCCGATGGCCGCGCCGATGCCGGCGATCTCGTCTTCGGCCTGGAAGGTCAGCACGTTGAAGTTCTTGTGCTTGGACAACTCGTGCAGGATGTCCGACGCCGGGGTGATCGGGTAGGTGCCGAGCACGACCTGCAGGTCGGCGAGTTGACCGGCGGTGACGATTCCGTAGGCCAGTGCGGTGTTACCGGAAATCTGGCGGTACTCACCGGTTTTGAGCTTGGCGGGCGCGACCTCGTAGGTGCTGGCGAAGGCCTCGGTGGTCTCGCCGTAGTTCCAGCCGGCCTTGAGTGCGAGCACGTTGGCCTCGGCGACGTCGGGCTTGCGCGCGAACTTCTCGCGGATGAACGCCTCGCTGTGCTTGAGTTCGCGGCCATACATCCACGACAGCAGTCCGAGCGCGAACATGTTCTTCGCGCGCTGGCCGTCCTTCTTGGAGGCGCCGATGGGCTCGACCGCGCCGAGCGTCAGGGTCGTCATCGGCACGGCCTGCACGACGTAGTCGGACAGCTCTTCGGTCTCCAGCGGGTTGGCTTCGTAGCCGACCTTGGCGAGGTTGCGCTTGGTGAACTCGTCGGAGTTGGCGATGATCAGCCCGCCGCGGGGCAGGTCGGAGACGTTGGCCTTCAGCGCCGCCGGGTTCATCGCGACCAGCACATCGGGGCGGTCGCCCGCGGTGAGGATGTCGTAGTCGGCGATCTGGATCTGGAACGACGACACACCGGGCAGCGTGCCCTGCGGCGCACGGATCTCGGCGGGGTAATTCGGTTGCGTGGCAAGGTCGTTGCCGAACAAGGCGGCTTCGGAGGTGAACCGGTCACCGGTGAGCTGCATACCGTCGCCGGAGTCGCCGGCGAAGCGAATGACGACCTTCTCGAGCTTCTGTCGAGGACTCGCACTCCCCGGACTGACCGCGTTGTCGTTCGCTGCCACGAGGCCTGCCTTCCACGCTGCGTGGGGATGTCCTCCGAGTCACAGTCGAGTCGACGCGCCGTCGGTGGACGTCCACCAAGATTTTTGATGTCACTACCAGTACCGATTATTGCACTTTTCTTAGGCGGCCCTTCACCGGACTCGCCTGCGGCGTGCCGCATCGGAGGGGTCGAACGCACAGCTCAGCCGATGTGCGGATCCCTGCCGTGAGACATAACTGTGTTGTTCGTCACGTCTACGAGACAAAAATTCTAAGGAAATGGTTACCGTCCAGTAGCCGGTAGCTAGCACCGTCGTCGGTGCTGGTCGTCCCGTTGTCAGTGCCGGGTGGAGGCAGATTCGCCGCGCCGTTCGTGCCAGCGCAGGCGCAGTAACAGCAGGTGGCGGTGCGCGCGGAAGCCAGCCGACAGCGGATCACGCCAGACCGGCATGCGGCGGTTCGGTTCGAGTTCGTTGTGCACGCATCCATTGTGCCGTCCGGATGGTGATGACGCCGCCTCGCGCGCTGGCCTCGACATGAACAGCACCCAAACGTTATCGACGTCGATTCGCCCTAGGGTGGAGTCATGGGTCGGGTCACAGCCAGGCGGCGGGCAAAGCATGTGACCATGGAGTCCGCGGTGGCGCGGCCGGAGACCCTGGTCGTCGAGGAGCCGATGGAGATCCGCGTGAACGGCGCGCCCCTCACGGTGACGATGCGCACTCCGGGCTCCGATGTCGAACTCGCGCAGGGTTTTCTACTGACCGAGGGTGTCATCGCCGGACGCGACGACGTGCTCACGGCGCGATACTGCAAGGGCACGGACGTCGACGACGCGGGCTTTTCCCAAAACACCTACAACGTGCTCGACGTGACGCTGGCCCCGCACGTCGCGCCTCCCGATGTCGATGTCACGCGCAACTTCTACACGACATCTTCGTGCGGGGTCTGTGGGAAGGCATCGCTGGAGGCAGTGCAGTTGAGCAGCCGCCACGGCCCCGGGGACGATCCGACCACCATCACCGCTCAGACCCTCTCGCAGTTGCCGGCGCGGCTGCGCAAAGCCCAGAAGGTGTTCGCCAGCACCGGCGGCCTACACGGGGCCGCGCTGTTCGACTCTGACGGCACGACGCTCGCCGTGCGCGAAGACGTCGGCAGGCACAACGCCGTGGACAAGGTCATCGGGTGGGCGGTCGAGCAGGACCGCATTCCGCTGACGGGGGCCGTCCTGCTGGTCAGCGGACGCGCGTCGTTCGAGCTGACGCAGAAGGCCGTGATGGCCGGGATTCCGGTGCTCGCGGCGGTGTCGGCGCCGTCGTCGCTGGCCGTCGACTTGGCCAGCCAGTCCGGGTTGACGCTGGTGGCCTTCCTACGCGGGCGGTCGATGAACGTCTACACCCGTCCCGACCGTGTCGTGCACTGACGCGGCTATCACCGCTTGATCGTGGTCAGGCGCCGCTTGATCGTCGTCAGGCGGACTTGTCGCGACGCTCGGGACGTGACGGCTTGCGCGGCACGATGGTCGGCAGCACGTTGTCCTGCACCGTCTCCTTGGTGACGACCACCTTGGCGACGTCGTCGCGGCTGGGGATGTCATACATCACCGGCAGCAGCACTTCTTCCATGATGGCGCGCAGACCGCGGGCTCCGGTGCCCCGATGGATGGCCTGATCGGCGATCGCCTCCAGCGCCTCGTCGGTGAATTCGAGTTCGACGCCGTCCATCTCGAACAGGCGCGTGTACTGCTTCACCAACGCGTTCTTGGGCTTGGACAGAATCTGCACAAGAGAGTCCTTGTCCAGGTTCGTCACCGACGCCACGACCGGCAGCCGGCCGATGAACTCCGGAATCAGCCCGAACTTGATCAGATCCTCGGGCATGACCTCGGCGAAGTGATCGGCGGTGTCGATGTCGGCCTTCGAGTGCACCTCGGCCCCGAATCCCAGGCCGCGCTTGCCGACACGGTCGGAGACGATCTTCTCCAGACCCGCGAACGCCCCCGCCACGATGAACAACACGTTGGTGGTGTCGATCTGGATGAACTCCTGGTGGGGATGCTTGCGGCCGCCCTGCGGAGGCACCGAGGCCTGCGTTCCCTCCAGAATCTTCAGCAGCGCCTGCTGGACGCCCTCGCCGGAGACGTCGCGGGTGATCGACGGGTTCTCGCTCTTGCGGGCGATCTTGTCGACCTCGTCGATGTAGATGATGCCGGTCTCGGCGCGCTTGACGTCGTAGTCGGCGGCCTGGATCAGCTTGAGCAGAATGTTCTCGACGTCCTCGCCCACGTATCCGGCTTCGGTCAGCGCGGTGGCGTCGGCGATCGCGAACGGCACGTTGAGCATCTTGGCCAGCGTCTGCGCCAGGTAGGTCTTACCGCAGCCGGTCGGGCCGAGCATCAAGATGTTGGACTTGGCCAGTTCGACGGGCTCGGAGCGCGAATCCCGGGTCTTCTCCCCCGCCTGGATGCGCTTGTAATGGTTGTAGACGGCGACCGCGAGCGTGCGCTTGGCGGTGTCCTGTCCGATGACGTAACCCTCGAGGAAATCGCGGATCTCCGCGGGCTTGGGCAACTCGTCGAGCTTCACGTCGTCGGCGTCGGCGAGCTCCTCTTCGATGATCTCGTTGCAGAGATCGATGCACTCGTCGCAGATATAGACGCCCGGACCCGCAATGAGCTTCTTGACCTGCTTTTGACTCTTGCCGCAGAACGAACACTTCAGCAGGTCACCGCCGTCTCCGATGCGCGCCATGGTGGTGGGGCCCTACTTTCCTCGCAGCCGGTGAAGCTTCTTTTCTGTGGTTGCCTCGGGTGGTGAACCCGACGCTACCCGTTTGTTCCCGCGCGAGGCGACCGATAAAGCCGAATCGCGCCAGTGGTATTCATCTGTGTTCGCGCCAACATATCGTCTGATTACCCTCGGACCCCAGCGAACGCGCCGCCGTGTCATTGGCGTGTCGTCGCCGTGACCGGACCGAGAGGGCGTCGGCACCCAAAGTACCCGTTAATCGGCGCGGTGCACGCCGCCGATCGGTGTGACGCTATCGGCGCCCGGGGCCGGCGGGACCCGGCCCGACCGGACCCGGCCCGACCGGACCCGGCCCGACCGGACCCGGCCCGACGGGACCGGGACCAACGGGGCCCACCACTCCTCCGACACCGACAGGGCCCGCGGGCCCGACGACAGGAGCAGGGTTGAGATAGACGTTCACGTCATTGGGGACGCACTGATCGGTGTACATGTCCCAATACGTCCCGGCAGGACAGTCCGGTTCCTGAGCCCGGCTCACCGCCGGTGACGCGATCTGAGCCAGACCGCACACCACGGCCGCCGCCGCCGATGCGGTCATCGCGAAACCCGCTCGCATCCCGACCATCATCGCAATCCTCCCCTGGCCGTCCGGCGGTGCAGACGAACAGCGTGACACGCACACGGCACACGAGAACCGGGTTTCGCGCAGCTGGGAAGCGAATCAGGCGGTCTGGGCGGACAGCTTGCGGTACTCCAGGACGGTGTCGATGACGCCGTATTCCTTGGCCTCTTCGGCGGTCAGGATCTTGTCGCGGTCGGTGTCCTTGCGGATCTGCTCGGGGGTCTTGCCGGTGTGGTTGGCCAACGTCACCTCCATCAGCGTGCGCATCCGCTCGATCTCCTTGGCCTGGATTTCCAGATCGGAGAACTGGCCCTGGATGACGCCGGCCAGCGCGGGCTGGTGAATCAGCACGCGCGCGTTGGGCAGCGCCATCCGCTTACCGGGGGTACCCGCGGCCAGCAACACCGCAGCGGCCGAGGCGGCCTGGCCCAGACACACCGTCTGAATGTCGGCGCGCACGTACTGCATGGTGTCGTAGATCGCCATCAGCGAGGTGAACGAACCGCCCGGCGAGTTGATGTACATCGTGATGTCGCGGTCGGGGTCGAGCGACTCCAGCACCAGCAACTGGGCCATGATGTCGTTCGCCGATGCGTCGTCGACCTGCACGCCGAGGAAGATGATGCGTTCCTCGAAGAGCTTGTTGTACGGGTTCGACTCCTTGACGCCGAAGCTGGAGTGCTCGATGAACGACGGCAGGATGTAGCGGGCCTGGGGTTGCAGACGGGCGTCGGTTTGATCGGTCATTTGTCTAGTCCTGCTCCTGGTCCTGAGCCGTTGACGCTCGCGCTGGTGATGATGTGGTCGACGAAGCCGTACTCCAGGGCCTCCTGCGCGGTGAACCAGCGGTCGCGGTCGGAGTCCGCTTCGATCCGCTCGATCGGCTGCCCGGTGAACTCGGCGTTCAACCGGAACATCTCCTTCTTGATCACCGCGAACTGCTCGGCCTGGATGGCGATGTCGGCCGCGCCGCCGGTGATACCGCCGAGCGGCTGGTGCATCAGGATCCGGGCGTGGGGCAGGGCGTAGCGCTTACCCTTCGTGCCCGCCGCGAGCAGGAACTCGCCCATCGAGGCGGCCATACCCATGGCGTAGGTGGCGACGTCGCACGGGGCCAGCACCATGGTGTCGTAGACCGCCATGCCGGCGCTGATGGAGCCGCCGGGCGAGTTGATGTAGAGGTGGATGTCTTTGGTGGGATCCTCGGCGGACAGCAGCAGAATCTGCGCGCAGAGCTTGTTGGCGATGTCGTCATCGACCTGTGAGCCCAGGAAGATGATCCGCTCCGCCAGCAAGCGCTCGTAGACCGAGTCGACAAGGTTGAGGCCGTGCGAGGCGCCACGCATGTGGGTCACGACTGGATACCTGCTTTCTTCAAGAGCTTGATACTCACCGACACTAACCAACCCGCGCGAGCGTGCAGTCCCTAGACGGGCTGCGTTCGCTCACAGCGTCACTTCGTGTCGGCCGACTCCTCGTCCGCTTCGGGCTCGGCGGCCTCCGACGCCTCATCGGCAGCTTCCTCGGTCTGCGCGTCGGCGCGGCCGAAGAACTCGGTGGTGTCGATCACGTTGCCGTCGGAGTCGGTGACGGTGGCGGTCTCGACGACGGCGGCCAGCGCCAGCCCGCGACGCACGTCGGCGAACAGGGCGGGCAGCTGGTTGTTCTGCTGCAGCGACTGGATCAGCTGCTGAGGCTGCAGGCCGTACTGCTGAGACATCAACATCAGGCGCTCGCTGATGTCGTTCTGGCCGACCTGGACGTCGAGCTTGTCGGCGATCGCATCCACCAGCAGTTGCGTCTTGACCGCCTTCTCCGCGTTGGTGCGGTTGTCGGCGTCGAACTGCTCGCGGCTGCTGCCCTGGGCTTCGAGCGCCTCGGCCAGACGCACCTCGTCGTGGTCCAGCCCGTGGATGGCGTTGTGCAACGCGTCGTCGACCTGGGCCTGCACCACCTTCTCCGGTAGCGGCACCTCGACCTGCTCGAGCAGCGTCTCGAGCACCTTGTCGCGGATCTTCTCGGCCTGCTGCACCCGCTTGACCCGGCGCACCTGCTCGACGAGCGACTCCTTGAGCTCGTCGATGGTGTCGAATTCGCTTGCCAGCTGGGCGAATTCGTCGTCAGGCTCGGGCAGCTCGCGCTCCTTGACCGACTTGACGGTGACGGTCACCTGCGCCTCCTTGCCGGCGTGCTCACCGGCGGCCAGCGTGGTGGTGAAGACGCGGGTCTCCCCCTCCTTGAGGCCGACGATCGCCTCGTCGAGACCGTCGATCAGCTGACCAGAACCGACCTCGTGCGACAGCCCCTCGGTGGCGGCCTCAGACAGCTCTTGGCCGTCCACGGTGGCCGACAGGTCGATGGAGACGAAGTCGCCGTTCTCGGCGCCGCGCTCCACGCCGGTGAGCGTGCCGAAGCGGGCGCGCAGCGACTGCAGTTCGGCGTCGACCTCTTCGTCGGTCACCTCGATCGCGTCGACGGTCAGCGTCAACTCCGACAGGTCGGGAAGCTCGATCTCTGGGCGGATGTCGACCTCGGCGGTGAAGGTTAGGTCCTGGCCGTATTCCTTGTTGGTGATCTCGATCTCGGGCTGGCCCAGCGGCTGTACCTCGGAGGTGGTGACCGCCTCGCTGTAGCGGTTGGGAAGGGCCTCGCTGACGACCTGGTCGAGCATCGCTTCGCGGCCGACGCGGGCCTCGAGCAGCTTGCGCGGCGCCTTGCCGGGACGAAATCCCGGGAGCCGGACCTGCTTGGCCAACTGCGCGAACGCGCGGTCGAAGTCGGGTTCGAGCTCGGTGAAGGGCACCTCCACGTTGATGCGCACCCGGGTGGGGCTCAACTTCTCGACGGTGCTCTTCACGATCTTGCTCCTCATATATCTGGTGTGGTCGGTGTCGCAGTCGGGGTGACAGGATTTGAACCTGCGGCCTTCCGCTCCCAAAGCGGATGCGCTACCAAGCTGCGCTACACCCCGTGCTCTGCTCGTCGCGCCGACGCTTGAGCGCTGCGCCCGCGCGGGCCGTCCGCAAAACACGGAACGACCACGCGAGATACTACGGGCTGGACACGCGAAGCCTTCAATTGGATTTGATTTGGCTGCCGCCGGTACGATCTGGTCTTGCTGTACATGCGGGCGTAGCTCAATGGTAGAGCCCTAGTCTTCCAAACTAGCTACGCGGGTTCGATTCCCGTCGCCCGCTCCGCTAACGCCCCTGATAGGGGCGTTATTGCTGCGTAGGGCTGCTTTTGGCGCTGCCCTCTGTCCCGTCACTGTCCCGTCTGCGCGCTGTTTTCCGGTGCGCATGAGGCGCAGAATTGTTCGCTGTGCTGGTCATGCGTGATGCACCCTTGTGCGACGATCAGCTACATCTTGACTACGCAAAGCGGCGGGGGAGGTATTCGCGTGGGTATATGGGAGGAAGCACAAGCGCAATACGCGCAACAGCAGGCAGCCCGAGTTGCTGGCGCCCAGATGCGCCAAGCACGAGTGGCCGATAGTCAACGACTAGAGACGAGCCAGGCGCGCGCCGTTGGCGAGTTCATCGAAGCGATGAATCGATTAGGCATCAAGCCGTGCCGCCATAGCTTTATTGCGAGGAGGCCCAAGAACAGCTGGCCGTCCGGGTCGGCGCTCAGCGGCGTCACCGGCTGGGCGATTTATAGTCACCAACGCGAGTGGCCTGCCCACGGGAAAGCGGACGGAAGCGTGAAGACGCGACTGAAGCGCAAGATCGAGAACGACTACATGGTCGTATCGACTGAGGGACAGTTATATCGACTTGAGGTGCCCTCGCGACTTAGCTCCGCTAAGGCAACACCCCTTCCAATCCCGAATCTTGAGGGTGTTTTAGCAACGATGGTCGCCAGGTATATGGACGGCAAGGTCAACAATCGTTAGCCGTGTAGCCGAATAACGTTGTCGCTAGTCTCTGCAGCCATCGCCCCGAGTGCCGCCATCGCCTCGTCGTGATCGTCGGTCAGCAGGTGCGCATAAACGTTCTCGGTCGTGCTCGGCTTCGCATGACCGGCGAACATGCTGATTTGGAAGATAGGTAAGCCAGCAGCAATCGCGATGCTGATGTACGAATGCCGAAGTCCGTGCCAGCGGAACGCCGGGGCGATGCACGCTTTGGACCGGTTGGCCCGTAGAACGGCAGGCCGGAACACCGCTTTCGCGAGCGTGTTGTGTCGCAGCGGCGCGTACCAATCAAGCACCAGCCGGCGCTCGGCTTCTTCGACGCGGAGCGCGGCCAAGGCGTGCGCTTGCCGCTGGGCACGCACCTTCTCCGGTGCTGCCTTCGTGGCCGACGTGGACGGCGGCGGCGTGCTCAGCCTGAACGCGGGGAACAGCGGGGCGGTCGAGTCGTTGCGGCGAGGGTGCTGGGCCAGGTAGTCCCGCAGCAAGGTGGTCGTCTGCGGGGTCAGCGGTACTGTGCGGCGGCTGCCCTTCGTCTTCGGCGTCAGGTAGACCAGTTCCTTGCCGACACTTGCCACGGTGCGCTCAACGCGCACGCTGCCTGGTCGGGTCGCGACGGCGGGCAAAGTCACGTCACCGACCTGTAGACCGGCCAACTCCCCCGCCCGTAAACCTGTCCACGCCGCTACGTGGACGAGCACGTTGTACGGCCACGGGGTTGCGTCAACGAGCGCGGCCACCTGCGCAGGCGTGAGGAACTGCGCGGGGTCGTCCACGACACGCTGAGAGCCGCTGTTGTGGTCGGTCGGCAGCTTCACATAATCCGCCGGGTTGGCCGGTATCCGGTCATCAATGACGGCATGCCGAAGCACCTGGCGCACAATGAAGTACGCGTTGCGGATTGTGCTCGGTTTCTTGCCCGCGTCCTTCATCCGCTGGACCCACTGCGAAATTTGTTCGCGGGTGATGGCATTGACCGGGTAACCGCCGAAGGCTTCGTCAATGCGCAGGCCGTTCAGGCGGGCGTGCCGCTTGGCGATGGCCTCGGTCGTCGAAGCCAGGGCTTCGCGGTACCCGGCCCGGGTCGTCTCCTTGAGGTCACGCCGCGACTCCAACCACTCCGCTGCCACGTCGCGGAACTTGGCCTTTCCCCTTTGTGGGTCGAAGGTGCGCCCGTGCAACTTCGCTTCCTCGGCCTTCGTGCCGTGTGCTTTCGCGGCCTTGCGGGTCTTGAAGCCGCCTTTGGTTCGCTCGGTGCCGTCAGGGTCGGTCCAACGCGAATGCCACGAGCCGTGCTTGAACTGTTCCCAAGCCATCACGCAACCCCTTCTCGCCGCAGCATGTTTCGAACTGTGCTGTAGTGCCAGCGGTCAGCCTTCGGGGCGGGTACGCCATCGGTGGTCAGCTTGCTCGCAATCGCTTTGGCACCCAGGCCCTTTCGTCGCAGCCTCACGACGCGAGCAACAACGTCGTTCGGTATCTCGCTCGGGGTGCCTAGCTGCTTGCCCTCTTGGCGCGCTCGTATCAGCCCTTGCTTTGTGCGCTTGCTGATCAGTTCGCGTTCCTCTTCGGCGACGAGCAGCCGCGCATGCGCGGTCAGTTGGCTCACGGTGTTCGTGTCGGTGCCGTCCAGTCCAACGATGCGCCACCCTTCGGCCTTGGCGTCGGCTACGAGCTTCGCACCGTCCGCCATGCTGCGGCTGCTGCGGTCCAGCGTGTTGACGACGAGCACGTTCGCGATGCCCGCCTGTATCGCCTGCACGGCGGCGATGCGGCCATACAGCTTGTCCGTCTTCTTACCGCTCATCACGTCTGGTATCAGCGCGACTAGCTCTACTCCGTTTGCTGCACAGTAGTTTTCAATCTGCGCGCGCTGCGCCTCAAGTGAATAACCATGCTCTGCTTGACGATTCGCGCTGCACCGCACGTAGCCAATGGCCTTCGGTCGTATGTCCATCGTTTCCTCTCTCGGGGTTCGCGGGGTACGTGACCCTCGTCGCGTGCCTCGCTTGCCCCCGACTCTACGCTGACCAGCACACGGCGCGATATCACATCGTCCCAGTTCAGTCGGCCTATCTGCTATCGTCCAGCTATCTTCCTGGTCATCACCGGTCGGCTTTCGGGCGTAGTAGCTCGTCTTCCCAATACTCGCCGGTCGTGCCGTCATCGAAGGCCACCGTGCACAACAGTTCGCCCGCATCGGGCCGTCACCCGCTGCACCACCCCGCTCTGACCGGCGTGCGCGTCGCGGCCCGTTCAGCACCTTCACCCGCTGCCCGCGCCCTAGCAGTCCACTAGTCGGGTCAGCGGGCTTCTGCCGCCAGCGCTCGGGCCAGTCGGCTGCGGGCCTAACCACGACGGCACTCAGCCGCAAGGCTCTTGTTCGCCTCTTCAAGCGTCATCAATTGGTTGCCGGGTCGCTTCGGCGTGTAATCCGGTAGCGGCTCTCCTTGCCACGGCGGCGGTCGCTTCGGGTCGTCGCCCGGGTTACCGGGTGCCGTGGGCGTACGTGGGCGCACAGCGCCAGCAGAGGGCATGTCTACGACTTCAGCATCGACAATCTCGGGCGCAGGCGGTGCCGGGGCGGGTTGTTCGGTCACTCGGGTGCTGTCGCGGCGGATGCTGCGGTCAATGCCGGTAAACAACTGCTGGAAGACTGGTGTCGGCCCAACTTCGACTTCGACGGCGGTCTTCGGGTTCAGGCCAGCGCGGTCGAGGGCGTCTCGGATCGCGGCCAGGGCCACGGGGTCGGCCACGTCGCCGTCAAGAGCCATCCCAAGAAGGCGCTGTACCAACGCATCTGCGGCTTGTTCAAGGCGTTGTCTGGCCTTGGCGCGGGTCTGTGGTGCATTGCCTCCGTGTGCGCGGCAGACGTTGCCGCCGAGCATGGCCGGTCGTTGGCAGCGGTTGCCGGTGCGCTTGCTTCGCGCCGTGCACTGCACGCCGCCGCTTTGGAATGCGGTGCGGACCTCGCGGCTGTCGGCAGGCTGCATCGGGTCACGGCTCACAACAGGTTCGGCGGTCATGTCGTCATCCTCTCGCCATCATCGAGACGGGCGCAGGTTGCTTGAAACTGCCTGCACGCTGCGCCCACGAGAGGGACCATCGCCGTATGGATGACCAGATTGAGTTCCCAGACCTCACTCCATACTTCACCGCGCTTTTCGTCGTCGGGTTGATCTTGTGGATTGTGTGGTTCCCGTTCATCGCGGCCCTCGTCGCGCCGGATGGGCGACGCTTTGAGTTCTTCTTGCTGACGATGTTTGTTCTCATCGGCCCGCTTGGGGTGGCGTGTGCTGCTGTCGCCAACCCCCGCCCCGAACAGCCCTGACTATTCGGCCCACACGAGGCCGACCATCCTGCAAAATCAATTACCATGACCGCAGACCAAATCGACGACATATTCAGGAATTGGTTTCTCGCCATCCTCTTATGGTGGATATTTATTGGCGCCGTCGCTGCCTTTGTCGCACCGGAAGATCGGCGGCTGACGTTCTTCTTGATCACGATCTTTTTCCTCGGACCCCTCGGAATCGGTTTCGCGGCGGTGGCACAGAGTCGGCTCGTCGCCCCGCTGACGTACGTTCTCGACGCCGCCACAGCCCCTCCACCCGAGAGCCCAACGAGCGCCGAAGAGTCACCCCCGTCTGCACCGCAGCCCCCAAGCCAGAAGAAACCGCGAGAAGCCTTCACGCCTGGCCGCTGGGGACTTGACTGGTCGAATCCGTTCAAGCAGTGATGGGCCGTCACGGTCGGTCCGCTCTCGGCCTCGGCTCGCTCAATGGGTTGCGCGGCGGGCGGTTCGGTATGCGGCGGTATTGGGCCGGCTGGTATGCGTAGGGCGGCTCTGGCCGCGTGTAGCAGTGTCATTCGGCATCACTTTCTCGAATCGGACGGCCTTCGCGCGCGCGAAGACACTTGTCCGAATGTCCGTTTGTCCGTGTTGCGACCTCAATCCGGTGTACGCGCCGCTCATGTGCGGTTTCGAAACGGACAGCGCCTAAACGGACATTCGGACAGTTCGGACTAAACGGACCGATACGGACACTTCGGACGGTCATTTCTCGGGGCTCCCGCCGCTCTGAATGCCAGTTTATGTCCACCTTCGACCCAAGCTCTACCTCCCGGCGCGTCGTGGCGTCGAGTAGGTAGCGCTCGCTGACCTCAACGCCGAGCTTGTCACGTATCCACTCGACAGCGGCGGCGCGTCCGCGAAGGTTCGCCACGGGGTTGAGCACTAGCCCCGGCGGAGGGGGCGGAATGGTGTACTCCGTTGGTGTACGGGACATGTGTTGTCTGCCTCCTGTCCTTCAGGCGTTGCGCTACAGAGTGATTCGCGTCGCTCGCCGTGGCGATACTGACCTTACGCCGATTTCGCGTTGTATGCCGTGTTGCACGACTGAAGTCACGTGAGCGCCGCGTAGCTTCGCGTAATCGACTGTGCTGCATTGGTAAACGATCTGCGACGCGGAGGGATTCGGGCGTAGCGTGTTGCTCAAGTTCGAACGTAGGAGGTAGGTCATGGGCTACGGAATCATGACGCAAGGCGACGCCGAGGCGGTACGTAAGACTGCTGACGGCGTTGATATCAACGTCATTTGGGTTGAGGTGGCCGCGCTGTTGCAGGCGTGAACAGTGAAAAGGCCGCCGTGTCCAACTTGCTGGCTTTCAACACGACCGACCTCGCTTCGGTCGTGGCCCAATCGCTGCAAATTGAGTCGATGAATGTCGCGAGCGAGTTCGGCGTCCCGAAGGCCGTCGCGCTGCCGCCTGCGTATCTGAAGTGCGGCAACACTTTCAGGGATTACGATTTGGCCTCGCGGCTGTCGTACAGATTTCTCCGCGACAGCACCGCGGATGCCGTGCGCGGGCAGATTACCCGACTCTTGGAGTCGGACCTCCAACTCACAACTGGTTTGATTTTGGAATCGCCTGTTCGATCCGACCGAGGACACCAACGAATGGCAGCACCGTTGCTTCGGGCTGTACACGGGCGACGACGGGATCACACCGCCGAGCTTCATGGGCAAGACGTTCACCGAAACGCACTCGCATTACTGGGCTTCTGGTGCGGTGGTTATCGACAGCGCCGATTTGGAGGACGCATACAAAGACATTCAATCCCACGGCTACGGCGTGCAGCCGGGATCACAGCTCTTGGTGCTGTGCCATCAGGACGAAGGCGAGTTGATCGCCACGTTCAGGAGTGGTGTCGAATCACGGGAGGGCGGCCCTGTTGCGAAGCACGATTTTGTGCCCTCAGCGGGTCATCCGCCGATATTGACCGCCGAGAGCATCGTAGGGCAGGCTCCCCCAACGGAATTCGGTGGTCTGCGCGTGCAGGGTGCTTACGGCCCCGGTTGGATCGTCCAGAGTCCAGCAATCCCAACCGGATATGTCGTTGTCGTGGCGAGTGGCGGGCCGGGTAGCGCAGCCAACCCCGTGGCGTTCCGGCAACACGTCAATCCGGCTTACCAAGGGCTTCAGATCATGCCGGGACCAATCCCCGGTTATCCGCTACAGGAGAGCTTCACGGTGCGCGGTTGCGGCGTTGGCACGCGGCACAGGGGTTCGGCCGTCGCAATTCATGTGACCAGCGGGTCAACATACACGCCGCCTAGCATTCCGATGTAGAAGGTTTCCCATGTCTCACAGTCCATTTTGGTGCGATGGCTTCTACGACAGCGGCCAGCCGAGCGAACTCAGCCACGGCGCAGGTCTGACACCGCGCCACCTTCGGCACGCCGCGCTAGAGGACGGCGGTATGTATGCCGCGAAGTCGCCGCCTATGGGATCGGATCGCGAGACACCGTGGCGGCATCACCCGCCCGCGCAGGTGTTGCGGGCATAAACCAGGGTGGCGGCGGCTAAGGCTAATGGGCGCAACCTGGCCACCACCGTCTGCGAAACGAGTGTGCCCGTTGTTGCGGCGGCGGATGAAAGGAACTCAATAGCATCAACAGCCAGGGTCGTACTGAGGCCCTGCGCCTTTAACCGAGGTCGGGTATGCAACGATCTTTTCCAACTTGTACGGTCCACGAGCATCTGCGAACGACGTGGTTTCGAAGCTTCTTTGTTGACCCGTCTGCACACAGTCCACGCGCTCGTCGGATACGACGATGCCACTTGATGTCTTCACAAACGCAACGACTGAAACGTTGAGCGGGCCGTCCTTATCAAGCTTTAGGCGTCCCGTCACAGAGGGGCCAGAAAAACCGTCATCCGCGCGAACAGCTTCTCCGGTCAAGGTCACCGATGGTGAGTTAACGGCATCCCACTGTAGCCATTCCCCCAAGACCGTCAGCTCTACAGAAAAAACAGTTTCTCCTCCTGAAACTGAGAATTCCAAACCGTATTCGCCTCCGGGCGGTAGTTGGTAGATCGTGCAGCATGCCGCGCCAGGAACCCCGCCCTTGCCCACCACCCCGATTACAGCACCCGATTTGTCGATCAACGCCAACTCGAAAGGTGAACGAATCAATCCAACATCGGAGTTGGGATTTCGGAGTCGCACGCTCAGCGACGAGCTCACCTGAGTGAAGCTGACTACTTCAACCTGTTGCGACGGTTCTTTCGCAGTATCGACGGTGGGCAGCTTGATCTCTGACGGTAGTTGAATCTCTGATGGTAGTTGAATCTCTGACGGAAGCTTCAGGCCGCATGCAGACGTTAGCGTTAGCGTTATCAGCATTAACCACGCCACGACGAGTCGGTGCATAACCGAGGATGACAGAGCCGGGCCCCCCGCAGTCATGAGTTTCTTCACGTCCTGCCCTCTTCACGTCAGTGCCTAATTGAAGCCTTTCCCGTTATCTCGCGGCGCGAAACGTGTGTCAGATCGCAAGGCTAGCTCTTCACGGCGATTTTCGGCTTGACCTTTCGGTGGTCGCCGCAGCGCGAGCAGTCGACAACCCCGGATATCAGCCAGACGATGAACATGACGACTAGGAAATCGTCAGCACTTCGCACCCGCCAGCTCCCAGCGGCCAATGACAGGTCTGCGCCGCCACGCCGTGCGCGGCTGACAGCCGAGCTACGGAATTCGTATGTAGTTGCCGCCCGAAAATATGAAGTCATGCACCTCTAGAACGGCTGGCATGGCGTCCACCGGAATGTCAAACGGCACCTTGACCGTGACTTCGAAACCGGGGTTCATTGCGGTCGTGTCTTCAGGGTTGAGCACAGTCGATGCTGACGCTTGGGGTTCGTGTTCTCGTCCGGCGCTATCAATCAATTTTTGCTCGTCTGCCGAAATAGGTATGCGGACGATTTCCGATGTTTTGGACGTTCATGGTCACAATAACGAACTTGCCCCGCGCCTCAATATGTTCGGCCTTTGATGCCGTCTCCACGCTGATGAGTGTGAAGGCGAGTTGGCCGTCGCGAACTTCTTCTACTGAGTGCGGGACCGACTGGGGATTTTGCAGAGACACGGCAATGATGGCCCCCAATGAGGCGGAGAGTGCACCGAACAGCAGTGCAATACCCGCGATCATCACCCAAAAGCCAGCGGGCAACCGTTTCCATTCGATGCCAGCCCACGGCCTGTGTGGCCCTGGACGTTGTGGTGACACTTGCCGGGAGTGCACTGACGGCTGCGTGCCGTAGTAGCCCTGCGGCGCAGATGCGTGAGCCGGGTAGCCAACGTGCTGCGGAGCTGGCGCGTGACCCGGGCGTCCTGACGGCGGCCCGTACGGATAACCGTATGGCGGCGGCCTAGGCGGCGGGTTGTCGTGTGGCACGTTGTCTGTCCCCCATTCCCATCCTTGCTCAGCCGGTCTTCGGCTCAAGCGACGCAAAGTAGTCACCTTCGATTTTCACGTCTTCGACTACTCGCGGGGTCGTTGTGACGCCGATGCCGTACTCCTTCAGCAAGTCGCAGAGCCGGTTGCCGTCAATCAGGTCGACGGGCGGTGCGCCGTCGCGCTTCGACTCGGCCTGCGCGTCGTTTGTGAAGCTGCCAGTCGTGATGAGCAACCCCTTCTCGCCCCGGCCCGCCATCGCACCACGGAAGTCCCGCACCGCAGACGGACCGACCGACCCCCTGTAGCGCTTGCACTGGAAGAACACCGGAAAGCTCAGCAGTGAGATTTGGTACACCCCGAGACCGTCGATACCTCCGTCACCCGAGCGCCCAGTGACAGCGGCGCTAGAGAAACCGGACTCGCGGAGCATCCGTTGGGCAAGGCGCTCAAAGCCCTGTGGCGACATGGCGAGCAGCGTTTCTAGCAGTTCGTCTTTCCATGCATTCTCGGCTTCGGCCTCAACCTGTTCAATTTCGCTTTCGACTGCACTCTTGCCACCGCGCTTCTTCTTGGTCTTGACCTTGTTACGCGTTGCGGCCACGAACTCGGCGTGCAGCGGTGCAATCTGATCCTCAGTCGCCGACTGCCCCGCCTCGGTCACGCTCCATACGCCGCGCTGGCTGTTCGTCAGCAGGCCCATCCCCTTGAGGTACGTCCGCGCCCACGCCAGGCGGTATTGAATTTCCGTTGACGGGCCATCGCCGTGCAAGACGCTTTGCGCTTCCGGCGAGAACTGCTCGCGGTCGATGACTGCCGCCTCCATCTCGGCAATCGACGCCGAACCGCCAAGGGCGATCACGGCCTGAAGCGCTGGCCAAAGCAGATCGGTGTACGCAGGAACCCCCACAGTCATGGCTCAACGATGTCAAACCTGAGGCGAACGCCGCCCACGAATCGGCGGGTCGCACCCGCGCACCCGTTCGATTTGCTGGCGACGATTGCCTTTGTCCCGTCTTTGTCCCGTCTCCGGTGCCATTGCTGCGACCGATCCAAAAGGCGTTGCGCCACAGCGGCGAAGTCATCGACTAACCCTGAAGGGGCTACTTGACCTGCAGCGATACTGACTCTGAGGGGGCTAGCGGCCAGCGCGCTGAGCAGCCTCGCACCGTTGCTCGCAGCGCATCGCCCTAGTCTTCCAAACTAGCTACGCGGGTTCGATTCCCGTCGCCCGCTCCACTCGCCACCAGCGCTAGCGCGGTGGCACGCGCGTTCGACCCGCTCGGCGATCCCTTCATGCACACCCGCGCAACTGACCGCGGTGCCGACATGATCATCGTTATGCTCTCGGCGATGCTCTCCGCGCCGGTACGCTACGCCGCCGAACCGCAGGTCAGCGGAAGTAGGCGCTGATGCGCGTGCTGGCGATGTTCCGCGTGCACAACGGCGAGGACGTGCTGCCGAGGGTGCTCGATGCCCTGGCCGGCTGGTGCGACGACGTCTACGCAGTCGACGACCGCAGCACCGACGCAACGGCGCAGATCCTGCGCGACCATCCCGCGGTCACCAACGTCGTGCACGCCCGCTCCGACCTCCCGCAGACCCCGTGGCTGATCCCCGAACCGCCGGGGCTTGAACTGCTCTACCGCATGGCCGACTTCTGCCGGCCCGACTGGACATTCATGATCGACTCCGATCAGGTGGTCCAGACCGACATCGACATCCGGGCGATGCTTGCCGGCGTCCCCGACGATGTCGCGGCGCTGATGTGTCCGATGATCCCCAGCTGGGACGACCGCGACTACCCGGACATGATCCCGCTGATGGGCACGGCCGAATCGATGCGCGGACCGTTCTGGCGCTGGCGTCCCGGTTTGCGCGCCGGGACGCGCGCGATCCACAACCCGCACTGGCCGGCCAACATCACCGAACACGGCGGCATCGGGGTCGCCAACGACGTACGCCTGCTGCACACCGGGTGGTCGACGCTGGCCGAGCGGATCGCCAAGGTCGAGCACTACCAAAAGCTCGATCCCCACTCCGAGTTGAACTACGGCGTGCCCTACGACCGCGCCCTGCTGTTCGGGTACGCCTACGACGAGCTCGACCTGCTGCGCTCCGACTACCGGCGGCGGGCACGAGGTGACTTCGACCCGGCCGAACCCGGCGCCCGCGTGCCCCTCGATCGCGGCCGACTGGCAATCGCGTCGGGCTACGGCCGCCGCGCCACCGGCTTCCACCCCGGCGTCGACTTTGCGGCGGCACCGGGAACCCCGGTCTACGCCGCGACGTCGGGCACAGTCAGCCGCGTCGTGGACCTCGATGACGAGGGGCTGCAATCGGTGACGATAGCGGGAGCCGACAGTGAGAGCTCCTACGTCTTCAGGCCGGGCGACGGTCGCCGGATCGAGGTCGGCTCCCGGGTCGACGCGGGTGCGCAACTAGGTGTCCTGCAGGCGCAGGCCGAATCTGCCGACGGTTTCCTGCATTTCGAGGTCCGCGTCGACGGTAAGCACGTCAACCCCGTGCGTCATCTGGGGAACATGGGGCTCAAGCCGTGGACGCCGTCGGGGCGTCCGCGCCCGGTGTCGGGCACGTTCCCGCCGTCGTCGCCCTGCAAGATCATCGTCTGAGTTGATTCTCCAGAGCCCGCGCCGACCGGATCGTCGAACGCACCTCCTGGAGCAGCTTGGCCGGATGCTGCTGGTCCATCGCGCTGAGCCGGTTGTACTCGTGCACGCCGAAACCCGCTGACTGCAAACGGATGTCGTATCGCAGTGCCAACGTCCGCAAGGCTTCGAAGTGCAGATAGGGCACCAATGGCTGACCCGTCACCATCAGGCACGACGAGCCGCGCATGCCGGCCGTCTGTGCGGCGAACGTGTACGTGTCAGCCGAATTCGCTCGGCGGCGTTCGGGATCGGGCGACGGCGTCTCGAGAAGGATGACTGGAACTCCGAATTCGTTGCTGTCGGGCGGGAAGCGCCACACCGTCTCGTTGGACTGCACGCGGTCGACACGACGCGGCACGTGCGCGTAGACCTCGTCGACGTCGAGGCCGAACACGTCGCGGGCGGCGGCGACCATCAACTCGAACTCGGTCCGTGCGCCTGGCGCGCAGGCGGCGACGGCGTCGGCTTCGGAGTCCAACAGGCGTCGCGACGCCGCGGCGAGGATGACATTGCCGACGCGGCGGCTCGCAACCATCTCACCGGCGTAGCCGGTCCGGAGCAGATTCGTGTATCGCCCGCCGCCGATGACGACGAGGTGATCGAACTCGGTTCCGCTGGGCTGTAACTCGGCGATGAGTCCGAGTTGATCCGCCAAGCTCTCGATCCGCTCGAGCTGATCACCAGGCAGGTCGAGACGAGGGATCAGCCACCGGACCGCCCCGCCGGCATCCTGGTTGTGGAACCGGGCCGCGCTCTGCTGCCGCGCTTTGGCCCGGTAGTCCCACACTTCGCTGAACTCGTCGAGGAACGCGAGCCGCGCGCTCAGCGTGAGTCCCTTTGGGATGCTCCCGCCGAACATGTCGACCAGTTCGGTCAGGGCGGGATGGGTGCACCACGCCTCGATCTGGCCCCGGTATTCCGCGGCGACGTCGCACATTCGATGCATCCTTTTCGCATACCGCCAGCGGCGCCGGGTGGTAATCATAATGCGGCATATGTCGTGAGACGGGAGCACTTTACGGTGAGGATCCTCGTTACCGGCGGTGCCGGCTTCCAAGGGAGTCACCTCAGCGAAGCCCTCCTCGCAGCCGGGCACCGCGTGACCGTTCTCAACACTTTCTCCGTGACCGGAAAGCAAAATCTGGGCGCGATCGCGAACAATGACCGAGCCGACATCGTGTTCGGCTCGGTCACCGACTGGGAGCTGGTCAGCAAGACGGCGCGCGATCACCAGGTGATCTTTCACCTGGCGGCCAACGTCAACGTCGACAGGTCGCTCAGCGATCCGAGGAGCTTCGTCGACACCAATGTGGCGGGGACGCAGAACGTTTTGGAGGCCGCCCGCCAATACGGGGCACGGCTCATACTCGCGTCGACGTGCGAGGTATACGGCGACGGACATCGCCTGAGCCCGGGCAGCGTGCTGGACGAAACCGCCGAACTGAAGCCGAACAGCCCGTACGCGGCCTCGAAGGCCGCCGCCGATCGTCTCGCGTACTCCTACTACCGGTCCTACGGCATGGACATCACCATCGTCCGGCCGTTCAACATCTTCGGCGAACGCCAGAAGAGCGGCGCGTACGGGGCACTCATCCCCATCCTCGTGCGCAAGGCGTTGACGGGCGAAGACCTCGTGATCTTCGGAGACGGAAGTGCCACCAGGGATTATCTCCACGTCAGCGATGTGGTGAACGCATACCGGCTGGTGTTGAACACGCACGACTTGGCGGGCCGTGCCATCAATGTCGCGAGCGGTGTGAACACGCGTGTACGCGACATCGCCGACTACATCGCCGACAGGTTCGGAACAAAGGTGGTCAACGGGCCCCCACGCCCCGGGGAGGTGACCCGCTTCCCGGCATCGATCGAATTCGCGCGGCGGATCGGCTTCGCTCCCGAAGTGAAGATCTGGGAAGGGATCGATCGCTACATCGAGTGGGCGAAACAGCAGCCTCTTCCGGCCCGCTGAATCGTCGGAGCCTACAACGGCTTTCGGGCCTCAACGAGCACCCGGGTGGGATGGGTGACGAACCGGCCGTGCGCCTCGATGTGTTCGTGCACCGCGCGCAGGCGCGTAAGGTACGGCTCCGCCGTGAAGTCCGGCACCGTCCAGACGAGCTTGCGCAGGAAGTAGACGACCGCGCCGATGTCGTAGTACTCGGCGGTGAGCTTTTCGAGGCGCAGGTCGACCACCTGCAGACCGGCCGCCTGCGCATCGGCGGCCTGCACGGACGGCTGCATGTGCGCGCCCAACTCCGGCATCGGCCCCATAACGGCTTCGATGAGCTCGAGCGCGGTCGCCGGCCCCGGGTGCTGGGCCAGATAGGTCCCGCCGGGCCGCAGGACACGGGCGATCTCGCCCCACCAGACGGCGATCGGGTGGCGACTGCTCACCAGGTCGAACGAGTTGTCGGCGAACGGCAAGGGCGGTTCGTCGCGGGTCTGCACGACCACGACGCCGCGGGGATGGAGCAGACGAGTCGCCTTGGCCGCGTTGGGTGGCCACGATTCGGTGGCCGCCATCGTCGGCGGGAACTTCTCCACCCCGGCGAGCACCTCTCCCCCGCCGGTGTAGAGGTCCAGTGCCGCTGACACCTCACCCAGCCGTCGGCTGAGCAGGCCCTGAAAGCCCCACGACGGTCGCTCTTCGGTGGCGCGGCCGTCGAGCCAGGAGAAGTCCCAGCCGTCGATGGGCTCGGCGGCCGCCTCGGCGACGAGTTCTGTGAACGACCGGCCCATCGAGCTCACCCGGCCACCGCGGTGCGGTCGGGTGCGCGGGTGGCCGCCGCCACGGCCATGGTGCAGAGCAGCAAGACGACCAACACCGGCCAGACTGCGACGATCTGAGCCAGCAGGCCGAAGGCCACGCCGAGGATCCCCGTAACCACAGCGGCGAGCGTAGCGGCGAAGCTGATCAGCACGGGGCGTTGTTCTTCGGGCGCGAACGCGCTGATCCACGACACCGTCGCCGCAGCGATCGCGGCGTTCGACAGGACGACGAGAAAGAAGACGACGCCGTACGCCCACAGGTGTGGCTCGGCGAAGATCAGTTCGTTGGCTAGGCAGATCACCGTCGCTACGCAGCTGATGAACGCACTCGACACGAGCATCCCGCGAATCCCAGACCGGCCAAACACGTTGCGCCACAGGAACGCACCGGCGACCAGCCCCGCCGCCGAACCGATGACGATCATGTGCAGGCTGCCGGCCGTGTCGACGTGGGCCAGCGACGTGCGTAGCGCAAAGAACGTCTCGTTCACCACGAGGGGGACGAAAACGATCTGCGTCGTCAGGAACACCCGGTACCAACCGGTGGTACGGAGCACGGCGAGCCCTTCGCGAAAGTCGTCGACGACACGGCGGGGTGGAGCCACCGTCCCCGGCCTCGACGGTCCGACGATGATCGCGGCCACGACGGCGACGCCCATCGCCGCGGCGCCCAACCAGAGCACATCGAGATGTCCGTCAGCGGTGTCGCGGTTGGGCAGAAGCGGAATGAGCAGTAGCGTGGCCACGACGGTGAGGATCGCCCCGAGGGCCTGCTGGTTGAGTACCAGGTCGTTGCGCTGTGCCCCGGTGATCATGCGCGAGATGATCTCGGCGTAGGCGTTGTTGGCCACTCCCATCGCGCCGCCGATGAGCACCGATGACGAGAGGAACGTGAAGACCACCAGGGTGTTGTGCAATGCGGCCGTGGCGACGATTGCGGTCAGGACGGCGATGGCCCCAGCAGCGCCGGCGATCACGACGTTGGGCCGGTGCCGTGACCGTTTGAGCACCAGCGACGACATCGCATTCCCGAGCACGAAACCGATGCTGAAGCTCGGAACGACGAACCCGGCCGCGATGTCCCTGTCCTCGGACACCAGAAGAAACGGCAGGACCGCGAGCACGCTGCCCAACTGCGCGCCCATGAAATAGAAGGTGCCGAACCCCAGCAGTACCCGATAACGGCTCTGCGCCACGGCCACCGCGGACCCACCCCTCCTGCCGGCGCCTACCGGCCTGTCGATGGTGTCAGTCCGATCCGGGTTGCGCTGAGGAAAAGCCGGCGGATCGGTCCCGATCTCGCAACTCGTCGGAAGCGACTTCCCCCGTTGAGGTATCCGCGCCGAACCCACTTCTTCGCTGAAATTGACGTCTCGGGAAGAACAGTGGGGTCACCGCCTCGTGCGTACCATCCTCTTGCACTCGTTTCGTCGGCGGGCAAGGTACCTGCGGATGCTTGGTTCAATTGGCCAGGCAATTTGCTGCTATTGCGAGTTAGCGACACGTTTCGACCTCCTAAAGGCATCTATTGACACCGAATGCCGTATTTCACCCATATCTCGGTATCACGAAAAGCCGTCCTTTTCTTGTCAATAACTTGACTCATGATCGGCGGTGGCATACCTATCTAGGAAGGAACAATTAAAAGGGGTTTGAATGGGCCCGAACGACATCTCGTGCGTGCCAGCCGCAGATCGGTGGCGGTGGCCCGGGTCGGGTGGAACTGCGGCTGGCACGGCTCCATCGGCCACCCGCGCAGTGCAGGATGTTCGGCCTTTTCCCTCTGGGGCAGGACGTTCGGCCCCTTCCGGAGCAATCACGGCGAAACCTCCGCGAAAGTGTTTCAATAAGCGGACTTATGGGTATGACATAACTACTCTTACCCAGAGTAAAAGTGTGCGTACGGGGGGATAGGTTGCACGTACTGACGGGCTGCGAGCCTGCCCATGTCGGTTTGATCCCAGACGGTATGCGTCGATGGGCGAAAAGCCGCGGCATCTCGTTGGCTGAGGCGTATCTACAGGGCGCCGAGAAGGTAGCCGACATTCTCCAGGTGTTGCGCAGACACCACGTGCGAACCGTGACCGTGTACAACCTGAGCCGGGCCAATCTCGCCCGCAGTCAGGCCGAGCTCGAACCGGTGTTCAACGCCTCGATCCACTTCCTGACCCACCTGATCCCGGCGCGCTTCGAGCCGGACGGCTGCAGTGTGCGGTTGTACGGTGACCGCACGCTGCTACCGGAGGAATACGTCGCCGCGGCCGAGCACGCCGAATCCGTCATGCGCGGAGAGGAATTCCGCATCAACATCCTGGCCGCCTACGACGCCAACGACGAGTTACGAGCGGCCGTCCAGCAAGCGCAGCAACAGGGCGGCGACCTTCACGGCGCCTTCGACATCGAGGACGTCGATCTGGTGATCCGCACCTCCCCCGAGCCTCTGCTCAGCGGATTCCTTCCGTTGCAGACCCAGTACGCTCAACTGCGGTTCTTGACGACGCCGCTCAACGAACTCGAAGAGCGGCACATCGACGAGTTCATCGACGACTACCGGCGCACACCGCAGCTTCGGGGACGGTAGGCACCGATGCACTCCGACCGGCGTCCCGTGATCATCGGCGCAGGCCCTGCCGGCCTCACCGCCGCTCTCGAACTGGCGAAGAACGGCGTCACGGCCCAGGTGTTCGAGGCATCGTCGAACGTCGGAGGTCTGGCGCGCACTCCGGGCGAGCGCGGTTTCCGGGTCGACCCTGGCGGTCATCGCTTCTTCACCAAGAACGAGCAGATCCTCGATATCTGGAAATCCCTGCTTCCGGCCGGTGAGTGGCACTCGGTGTCGAGGCGCTCCGCCATGCTCGTCGACGGCCACTACGTGCCCTATCCGCTGCTCGGCCGAAACCTGCTCACGCAGTTGGGCTATGGGCGCGGAGCACGTGGCCTGGGCAGCCTCCTGTGGTCCAGGATGCGGCGGGGAATGGGCGCGCTCGACGACTCTGCGACCTTCCTCGAGTGGGGCCGGTACCAGTTCGGCGACTACTGGTATCGCATGTTCTTCGACGGGTACGTCCGCAAGACGTGGCTCGCCGAGCCCGCTCAACTCACCAGCGACTGGGCCGAGCAGCGCATCAAGCCGATCGTGTGGGGCGGTCGAGACGCCATGGCCGCCGACGCGTTTCTCTATCCCCGCCGCGGGCCCGGTCAGCTCTGGGACGCCGCAGCATCGGAGCTGGCGCGGTTCGGTGTCGAACCGTCGCTGGACTCACCGGTGGCCAAGCTGAGGTTCGACGGCAGAAGGTGGACGATCGAACTGCGCAACGGGGACACCGTCACGGGAGATGCCATCTTCTCCAGCATGCCCCTGCAGATGTTGGTCAATGCCCTGGAACCCACTCCGCCACAGCAGGTTTGGGAGGCCGCCGCCCAGCTCAAGCACCGAGGGCTGATCACGGTCGCGGTCGCCCTTGCCGAGCGCCGCGAGCTGCCCTTCAACTGGGTGTACACACCGGGCATGGACCTGGGGGTGGGCCGTATCCAGAACTACCGCCAGTGGTCGGATGACCTCACTCCACCGGGCTGGGATGGGACGTACCTGGGGTTCGAGTACTTCATCGGTGCAGGTTCACCGCTATGGACCGCCGATGACGATGACATGCGACGGATTGCCGAAAGCGACCTGCGCACATTGGGTTTCGATCCGTCCACCATCGAGCGGGTCATGGTGGTCCGGTCGCAATTCGCCTATCCGATCTGCAATCCGGCGATGGAGACAAGCGTCGCCCAGATCCGAGATTACCTGCGCAAGCAGTACCCGTCTCTGCATCCGATCGGACGCAACGGCATGCACCGCTACGACAACCAGGACCACGCGATGCTCAGTGCCATGCACAGCGTCAAGCGCTATTTCGGTGAAAGCGTCGATCCCTGGCAGGTCAACAAGGAGCGCCGTTACCACGAGTCCGGGTTGCTGAAGGTCTCGTGACTTCGACCGCCGGGGTCTGGAAGCTCGCGGTTGTCCCTACTCTGCGGGTTTCAGCACCGCCAGGACGGTAAGGATCAGGATCTTGAAGTCGAGGAGAAGCGACCAATTCTCGATGTAGTAGTTGTCGAACTCAGCCCGGTCGGCGATCGAGGTCTGGCCCCGGAGCCCGTGCACCTGTGCCCAACCGGTGATGCCCGCCTTCACTCGATGGCGGTCGCCATAACGGCGGACCTGCATCTCGAAGAGCTCGACGAACTCCGGTCGCTCAGGACGCGGCCCGACCAGCGTCATGTCCCCGCGCAGCACGTTGACCAGTTGGGGTAGTTCATCAAGGGATGCCTTGCGCATGAACTTGCCGATGGACGTGCGTCGGTCGTCGCCTTCCACTCCGCCCGGGGCCGAACCTTCCTTCAGCGCGAACGCATTCGTGGCCGGGCCGACGGGTCGCATGCTGCGGAACTTCAGGCAGTCGAAAACCTTGCCGTCGCGCCCGACGCGTTGCTGACGGAAATAGACGGGGCCCGGGGAGCTCAGCTTCACCAGGATCGCGAGCGTGAGATACAGGGGCGAGATGAGGATCAGCAGGATCGCCGCGATCGTGCGCCCCAGGGTGTGCTTGACGGCGAACTGCCAGCCCTTCGGGTCGGTATGACTGAGCACCAGCAGCGGTATGCCCCCGAGGTGATCGACGTACGTCCCGCCGCCGATGACGTCCATCAGCCGGGGCACCACCCGCACGCGCAGTCCCATGTTCTGTGCCAGCTGAGCGGTGAGGGCCAGCTCATCGTCGGGAGCCGCCGAGGGCCCCACGATGAGCTCCTTGGCGCCGGTGGCCTGAGCGACGACCTCCAGGTTCGCCGTGGATCCGAAGTACGGCACGTCGCCCAACTCCGTGGCCGCGGGCCGCACGTCGTCGAGCACGCCGACGGGGCGCAGACCGTAGTCGGGGAGCTGACGCATCCGTGTGATGAGCTGACGAACAAAGGGACCGGATCCGACGATCAGCGCCGACGATCCGAAGCCGTGCCGTCGCCTCAGATAGCGCTCAGCCAGTGATCTGACGAGGCGGTTCGCCGGCAGCAGGATGGCGGCACAAACCCAGATCCGGATCACCACCTCGCTTGGGCGAACGTAGTCCCCCACCACCGAGCCGGTCGGCAATTCAGGCACGAACACTATGAAGGCGGTGAGCGTCGCCAGCGCCGACACGGCCACCGACGTTTCGACGGGTTCGAAGTCGTCGAGGAAGGTGTGGCCGAGCCTGCGCTTGTACAACGACCGCGTGTGCATGATCACCACGACGATGGGGACGAACAGCCACGAGAGTGCTGCGATATTTCGCTCCGCGACGGGACCCGGCGTCAACCACAGCGCTATTGCGACTGCCCACCCCGCGGACCAGATGTCCAAACCGACGGTGAGCGCCACGTAGCCGGACTCCGTGCGAAAGGTCTCGACCCAGCCCGACTTCCCGCCGCGAGAAGTGGCCGGCGGCATGGCCAAGAGCTGCGGCACCGTGGACCTGAGCCGAGGCTGCGAATCACGGGTGGACGCATTCGCATCAGCCTGCATGCTGCCCCCGATGGAAACCCAGCCCTATAGAAGTGTCTGCAATCGAAACGTTGCCAGTCTAAGCTACGCCGCCGGAATTCCCGGCAATTCGGGTGCCGGCACTAGATTGCCTCATTGCTGCGAGTCAGTGCGCCCGTGAAACATGCGTTCTGTGGCGAGCGCGGCAAGGTCACTGAGGATTTGAAGATGACCCGTGCTCCACAGGCGTGGCTTCGTGTCGTACACACACAGTGTCCCAACGGCATTGCCGGCGTCGTCCATCAGCGGTATGCCGAGATACGCCACCACCGTTCCGTCCTGCACCGCGGGATGCTGCTTGAAAGTCGGATCGATTCGCGCGTCCTCGAGGATCAACGGCGCGCCATTGGCCACCGCGTACTGGCAGACCGAACGCTCGAGCGGTGTTTGCCGATCCTCTGGGGACGCGGACTCTTGACCGACTGCACTCTTGAAGAACTGTCGGTCGACGTCGACAAGAGACACCAGGGCGAAGGGGGCGTCGAGCGCTTCGGCCGCGGCCCGGGTGATCCGGTCGTAGACCGCCTCCGGCGGAGAGTCGAGTAAGCCGGTCCGATGGAGGGCGGCAAGTCGGTCCGGGTCGGTGATGACCTCCGACACGTCCGGCATCGCGGTCTCGTCGAACACGCCTGACGCCACCAGATGAGTTTGCAGATCGTCGATGGCCGGATCTTCAGCGCGCCTCAGATCGATCGCCATCTGTCTCGCGACCGCACGGGCGACGTAGGTGTCGACGCTTTCCCCCGCATCGCGCGCATGCTCTTCGAGCAGGCGGTTGAGGAAGCCGTCGAATCTGCGTACCCACTCCCTCACTTTGTTCACGGTACGCAAATTGACGCGCGAACAGAAATCGAGCGGCCGTTGATCGGGTTTGCCCGAGCCGTCCTGAACCCGCCCACAGCACGGCGCACCATTCGACGCCCACCCAGCGGTTCGTCATCGGGTCCGGGCCGTGAACCTAGGTACGCTGGTCCGCATGAACGGTGTTCTGCTCGTTCTCGTCGTCCTGGTCATCGTCGCTCTCGGCGTCGTTGCCTACGCCGCGATGAGGGCCTCCGATCGGCGCAAGGTCGCCTCCCTGGACGACGCCAAGGCCGACGCACGCCGCGTCATCGAACGTCTCGGCGGACAGGTGATCGGTTTGACCGGAACCGACGAGGCGTCGAAGCAGGCGCTGGCCGACGCATCCGAGCGCTACACCGCGGCCGGGTCGCAGATCGACCAGGCCAACACCGCCAAGCAGGCATTGCTGGCCAAGGAGAGCGCGCTGGAAGGCCTCTATTACGTGCGCGCCGCCCGCGTCGCGATGGGCATGGATCCCGGTCCCGAACTCGAAACGCTCGCCGGTCAGCGGTCGGCAGGCACGGTCACCGAGGATCGCAAGGTCGATTTCGAGGGCCGCCAGATCGAGGCCTCGCCGACTCCCTCAGAGCGCACCCCGAACTACTACCCCGGCGGCCGTGTCGCGGGTCGGCCGGTGCCCGCGGGTTGGTATTCCGAGCCATGGTGGAAGCCCGCGCTCGTCGCCGGCGCCTGGGGCCTGGGCTCGGTGCTGCTGTTCGACGCCTTGTTCTCCGGCATGCACGGCAGCGGCTACGAGCAGGGCTTCGCCCAGGGATACGACCAAGGTTTCGACCAGGGTCAGGATCCCGGCGGCGACTGGGGCGGTGACGGTGGCGGAGATTGGGGTGGCGGCGACTGGGGCGGCGGCGACATCGGCGGCGGCTTCGGCGATTTCGGCGGCTTCTGACCGGCGCGATCCTTACAGCCGGCTCTCCAGACGTGCGGACACCCCGGCCTCCTGTAGGTCGAGCCGTTCGAGCATCGCCCGGACCGCCTCGTCTTCGATGCGGCCCTCGTCGCGTTCGGCGATCAGAGCGGCCCGCTGGTGCGCGAGCACGTCGCGGTACAGCGCGGCGAACACCTCCGAACGCTTCGTGTGCGCCTCCGGGTCCGGCATCTCGTCGGCGTCCTGCGAGTGCCGGGCGATGGTCGCCTCGATCTCGGCGGCCACGCGAGGACTCAGGTCCGCAGGCGGATTGGCCCGGAAGTCGGCCAGCACCCGATCCGCGGCGTCGTGCACGACGCGTTCGGCTTTGAGTTCCTCCTCGCGGTCGACCGCGTGATCATCCGAGAACCGCGAGATGTGCAGCCGCCGGATCAGGATCGGCAGCGTCGAGCCCTGAAGCAATAGCGTGCCGACGCTGACCACGAACGCGATGGCCTGGATGGTGGCCCGCTCGGGGAACGGCTCGCCGGTGACCGTCGTCGCCGGAATGGCCGCCGCCGCAGCCAATGTCACCACCCCGCGCATACCGGTCCACGACACGACCACGTTCTCCCGCCAGGACAGTGACCGCCGGTCGATGCGTGAACGCCACTTACCCGGTGGGTTGCTGCGCCGCTTGGTTCCCAGTGCGCCGCGGCCCCCGCCTTCCGGCACCGGGACGCTCAACCGGTTCCCGACGTGCTGGGACAGCTTGTTGCGCCCGAAAATCGCGAACACCGACAGCGGCCGGATCACCAGAACGATGACCAGGACGACCAGCGACGCCACGGCGACCTCGGCCAGCGACTCGTGCGCCTGCTGCAGGTCCTCGAGCACGAAGCGCAGGTGCAAACCGATATAGGCGAACACGAAGGCCTCGAGCAACACGTCGACGGAGTTCCACACATAGCGTTCTTGTAGCCGGGTCTGGTAGCCGGCCGACAGCGTGCCGTTGGCCACCACGAACCCGGCGACGACGACCGCCAACACCCCCGAAGCGTGCAGCTCCTCGGCGACGATGAACGCCGCGAACGGCACCACGAGGCCCTGCACCGTCTCCAGCCCCGGATTGGCCAGGCGCCTGCGGATCCACAGCGTGACGAACCCGAGCAGCGCGCCGACGATCGGCCCGACGACGGCGCTGTAGCCGAACAGCAGGAACGGGTTGTGGATGAAGATGTGTCCGCCGGTGACCTGAACCACCGCGATCGAGAACAGTGTCAACGCTGCGGCGTCGTTGATCAGACTCTCCCCCGTCAAGATCGCCATCACCCGTTTCGGCAGGCCCAGCTTGCGTCCCACCGCGACCGCGGTCACCGCGTCCGGCGGTGCGACGATCGCGCCCAGCACCAGCGCGGTGGCGAACGTCAGGGGCACAACCACCAGCCACGCCGAAGCCGCCACCGCGAATGCGGTCACCACGACCAGCCCGACGCCGAGGCCCAGGATCGGCCGGATGTTACGCAGGAACGTCGGAAACGAGAAGTTCAGGGCCGCCGAGTAAAGCAGCGGCGGCAGCACCACCGTCAGCAGGATGTGCGAATCGAGTTCGGGTGGCTCGAAATCGGGCAGGAACGACACAGCGGCGCCGAGGACGACGATGACCAGGGCCGGTTCGAGGCCGCGCCGGTGTGCGACAGCGGTGACGACGATGGCTCCGACGACGACGAGTATCAACTCCACGCGCCGATTGTCGCTGAGGCGCCTCCGTCACGTTGACTCAGCCGCGGTGGCTACGTCTGGTCGGTCGGACACCAGAACAGGTTGCGGCCCTCCATCACCTCGGTGCGGATCTCGGTGCCACACAGTCGACACGGCTCGCCGGCCCGCCGATAGACGTAGGTGCGGGGGCGACCGGGCCCATACGACGGCAGCCCGTGGTCGTCCTCCGGGCGGATGGTGTGGATCTTGCCGCGCCGCAACCCGATCCGCATCAGCTCGACGAGGTCGGTCCACATCGCGTGAAACTCGTCCTCGTCGATGCGGATGCCCGGCCGGTGCGGGTCGATGCCGTGCCGGAACAGCAACTCGTTGCGGTACACGTTGCCCACCCCCGCGATCACCGACTGGTCCATCAACAGCGCCCCGATCGGCCTGCGCGACTTACGGATTCGGGCCCAGGCCAGCGAGCCGTCGGCGTCGCGGCGCAGCGGGTCGGGGCCGAGGCGGTCGATGACGTCGGCGATCTCCGGCTCGGCGAGCACCTCGCACACTGTCGGGCCCCGCAGGTCGGTGCCGTACTCGGTGCCGATCATCCGCATCCGGACCTGGCCGACCGGCAGCGGCGGTATCGTCCCCGCGGGCAGCGGCCACTCGGTGAACGTGCCGTACAAGCCGAGATGCACATGCACCACGCGGCCGCCCTCGTAGTGGTGGAAGAGATGTTTGCCATATGCGGTGGCCTTCTTGAGCACCCGCCCGTCGACCGCGGCGGCGCCGTCGGCGAACCTGCCCTGCGGGCTGGACACCATCACCGGTGCGCGAGCGAAGCGCCGCTGGTGCAACCGGGCGAGCCGGTGCAGCGTGTGGCCTTCGGGCATCCCTAGGCGCCGGGCACCGGAGGCGCGACGTGGGTGCGTTCGTACTCGGTGAGGATGTCGATACGACGTTGGTGCCGTTCGGCTTCCGACCAGGGGGTGCTCACGAACGCGTCGACGATCGCGAGCGCCTCCTCGAGGCTGTGCATGCGCCCGCCGATACCGATCAGCTGAGCGTTGTTGTGCTCGCGTGCCAGTTGGGCCGTCTGAACGCTCCACGCCAACGCGCACCGTGCGCCGGGAACCTTGTTGGCCGCGATCTGCTCGCCGTTGCCCGAGCCGCCGAGCACGATGCCGAGGCTCCCCGGGTCGGCGACCGTCTTCTGCGCGGCGGCGATGCAGAACGCCGGATAGTCGTCGTCGGGGTCGTTGACGAAGGCTCCGCAGTCGATCGGCTCGTGCCCGGCACCGCGCAGGTGCTCGATGATGGCCTGCTTGAGGTCGAAGCCGGCGTGATCGGCTCCCAAGTAGACGCGCATGGCGGTCACCCTACTTCGGCGCTCGCGAAATCGACATGAGGGTCGTGATCTCGGCGAGCGAACGACCCTGGTGTACGTCTCGCGACGCCCGGGCTGCCGACTGGTTGGGCGATCAGTCGAATTCCGGCGACTCCGTGCGGGTTCGCTTGAGCTCCCAGAAGTGGGGATAGGACGCGAAGGTCACCGAGGCGTCCCACAGCTTGCCGGCCTCCTCGCCGCGCGGGATCCGCGACAGCACGGGCCCGAAGAAAGCGACGCCGTTGACATGGATGGTCGGGGTGCCCACGTCCTCGCCGACCGGGTCCATGCCCTCGTGGTGACTCTTGCGCAGCGCCTCGTCGTACTTGTCGGTGGTGGCGGCGTCGGCCAGTTCGGCGGGTAGGCCGACTTCGGCGAGCGACTCCTTGATCACCCGGCTGAAATCGGGGTCGGTCTCGCGGTAGCCCTGGTTGTGGATGCGGGTTCCCATCGCGGTGTACAGCGCGCCGAGGACCTCTCGCCCCTTGGCCTGTTCGGCGGCGATGGCGACGCGCACCGGCCCCCACGCCTTCTTCATCGCCTCCTGGTACTCCTCGGGCACGTCACGGCCCTGGTTGAGCACCGCAAGACTCATCACCCGGAAGCTCACCTCGATGTCGCGGACCTCCTCGACCTCGAGGATCCACCGCGAGGTGATCCAGCACCACGGGCACAGCGGGTCGAACCAGAGTTCTGCGACAGACTTCTCGGACATACGCGATTCCTTCCGGGAGCGGGGGTGAGCAGGATGCTTCTTGGGTCCAGTCCTGACAACCGCGGTCATGCACGCAGTGTTCCCGGCGGCGGCGCCTATAGCCGCCCACTTCGCGCGCCGCGATATGAGAAACGCCTAAGAGTGCAAACGGTGATCGAACCGTGTTCCTGATGTGACCAATGTGAAGAATCGTTACCGAAGTGAATAGATGTGTTGATCTTCCACTACGCGCTCTGGCGTTGGGGGTCGGCCTGGCGGCGGTCACGACGACGCTCGCCGCACCGGCCCAAGCCGACACGACCGACGCGGCCTTCCTGGCCGCACTTCGCGGCGCAGGGATGTCCGTCGACAACCCCGTGAACATGGTGGCCCTCGGGGAATCCGTATGCCCGATGCTCGTCGAACCGGGCAAGAACCTCGCGAAGGTGTACACGCAGGTGTCCGACAACGGCATCCCGCCCGACATCGCGGCGTTCTTCACCGGCATCGCGATTTCGATGTACTGCCCGCAGATGCTGGCATCGGTGGGTAACGGCACCGTGATGGACTGGCTGCCCGCGGCGCGGGCGATACCGGGTTTCTGACGCCGGACGTGCGGCGCGCCGTGGGACGGCGCGGGCTATAGGTTGGTCGCGTGGCACTTCCCAACCTGACCCGCGACCAAGCCGTCGAACGCGCCGCCCTGGTCACCGTCGACAGCTACCGCATCCAACTCGATCTGACCGACGGCACCGGCAAGCCCGGCGAGCGCACCTTCCGGTCCACCACGACCGTCGAATTCGACGCGCTCGCCGGCGCCGACACCTACATCGACATCGCAGCCGACACGATCCACAGCGCCACCCTCAACGGTCACGACATCGACGTGTCGGGCTATGACGAATCGACCGGCATTCCGCTGACGGGTCTGGCCGCGCACAACGTCGTCGTCGTCGATGCCGATTGCCGATACTCCAACACCGGAGAGGGTCTGCACCGGTTCGTCGACCCCGTCGACGACGAGGTGTACCTGTACTCGCAATTCGAAACCGCCGACGCCAAGCGGATGTTCGCGTGCTTCGACCAACCGGATCTCAAAGCCGCCTTCGACGTCACCGTGACGGCACCCTCGCATTGGGAGGTGGTGTCCAACGGCGCCACCGTCGACGTCGAGGACGCCGGTGCAGCCAAGCGGCACACTTTCGCCGCGACACCACGGATGAGCACGTATCTGGTGGCGCTCGTCGCGGGCCCGTACGCGCGTTGGGACGACGTGTACAGCGACGACCACGGCGACATTCCTCTGGGGTTGTTCTGCCGGCGATCGCTGGCCGAGTTCATGGACGCCGAACGGCTGTTCACCGAGACCAAGCAGGGATTCGGCTTCTACCACAACAACTTCGGCATTCCGTACGCGTTCGGCAAGTACGACCAGTTGTTCGTGCCCGAGTTCAACGCCGGCGCGATGGAGAACGCGGGCGCGGTGACGTTCCTCGAGGACTACGTCTTCCGCAGCAAAGTGACACGCGCCTCCTACGAACGGCGCGCCGAGACCGTCCTGCACGAGATGGCCCACATGTGGTTCGGCGACCTGGTCACCATGCAGTGGTGGGACGACCTGTGGCTCAACGAGTCTTTCGCGACGTTCGCCTCGGTGCTGTGCCAGGCCGAGGCCACCGAGTACACCGAGGCGTGGACGACGTTCGCGAACGTGGAGAAGTCGTGGGCCTACCGGCAGGACCAACTGCCATCCACCCATCCCGTCGCCGCCGACATCCCCGATCTCGCGGCCGTCGAGGTGAACTTCGACGGGATCACCTACGCCAAAGGCGCCAGCGTCCTCAAGCAACTGGTCGCCTACGTCGGCGAGGAGGAGTTCCTCTCCGGCCTGCGTGACTACTTCCGCGACCACGCCTTCGGCAACGCCACATTCGGTGACCTGCTGGGCGCGCTGGAAAAGGCGTCGGGGCGCGACCTGTCGGGATGGGGTCGGCAGTGGCTCAAGACGACGGGCCTCAACACCCTGCGACCCGACTTCGACCTGGACGGCGACGGCCGGTTCACCCGGTTCGCCATCGACCAGAGCGGGGCCGCACCCGGCGCCGGTGAGACCCGGGTGCATCGCCTCGCGATCGGGATCTACGACGACGACGGCTCCGGCAAGCTGGTGCGGGTTCACCGCGAGGAACTCGACGTCGAAGGTCCGAGTACGGATGTTCCTGCGCTGCAAGGGGTTCCGCGCGGGAAGTTGATCCTCGTCAACGACGACGACCTGACGTACTGCTCGCTGCGGCTGGACCCGGACTCGTTGCAGACGGTGCTGACGCGCATCGCCGACATCGCCGAGCCGCTGCCGCGCACCCTGGCGTGGTCTGCGGCGTGGGAGATGACACGCGAGGCCGAGCTCAAGGCCCGTGACTTCGTGTCGCTGGTCTGCGGGGGCGTGCACGCCGAGACCGAAGTCGGTGTGCTGCAACGGCTTCTGCTGCAAGCCCAGACGGCGCTGAACTCCTACGCCGACCCGCAGTGGGCGCGCTCGTCCGGCTGGCCCGAGTTCGCCGACCGGCTCCTCGACCTGGCCCGCAGTGCCGAAGGCGGCTTCGACCACCAACTGGCCTACGTCAACGCGCTGTGCGGATCGGTGTTGAGCCCGCGGCACGTCGAGGTGCTCTCGGCGTTACTGGACGATGACCCCGCGCTCAAGGGCCTGCCCGGTCTCGTCGTCGACACCGATTTGCGGTGGCGCATCGTGACCGCGCTGGCCGCCGCGGGTGCCGTCGACTCCGAGGGCATGGACACCCCGTTCATCGACGCCGAGGCGCAGCGCGATCCGACCGCGGCGGGACGCCGGCACGCCGCGGCCGCGGCGGCTGCCCGCCCCGAGCTGGCGGTCAAGGAAGCGGCGTGGGAGCAGGTGATCGAGGACGACACACTGGCCAACATCACCGCGCGCGCAATCATCGGCGGCTTTGTGCAGCCCGGTCAGCAGGAGCTGCTACAGCCGTTCCGCGCCAGGTATTTCGGCGCGATCGCGGGCGTGTGGCAGCGGCGGTCCAGCGAGGTGGCCCAGACCGTGGTCATCGGGTTGTACCCGTCGTGGGACATCAGCGAGGACGGGTTGGCCGCCGCCGACGCGTTTCTCGCCGACCCCGATGTGCCGCCCCCGCTGCGCCGTCTGGTGATCGAGGGCCGCGCCGGCGTCGAGCGGTCGCTGCGCGCCCGCGCCTTCGACGTCACCTAGCGCACCTTCTTCGCGCGAGCGACCGTGTCTGCGCCGCGACACGCCGCCTCCGGGCGTACAACGGCGGTCGCTCGCGGTGCATGCTGAGCGCGTGGCGGTCAGCAGAACTCGCCGGGCTAGGGCTGCCCGCAGGCGTAAGCGTCGAATCGCTGCCGTCGACAACGACCTCACGCCAGCGCAGTGGCAAGCCCTCAAGGACGCGTGGCAGGGCTGCGCCTATTGCGGCGCGACAAATCGAGCGCTGCAGCGCGACTGCGTCATGGCGATATCACGCGGCGGGCGGTACACGATCGACAACGTCGTACCGGCATGCGCCTCGTGCAACACCAGCAAGTGCAACGACGAGGTCACCGCGTGGCTGCGGCGCAAGCGTCTCGATGAGCGACGCTTCCTCGAGCGTTACGTCGAAATTCGTGCTGCGCTCGCACTCGATGCACCGTGACGCGCCCACGAGCGTGCGCATAACGCTGCTTTACCGCGGCGTGTCGTGTGCAGACACGCACACTCGCGCAACAGAAGCGTGAGTCAGGCCGGGGTGACGCCGGCGCTCATCACCCGCACCGCGCTGATCAACCCGTCCATCAGGTTGCCCTCTTTGAACGACGCGGCCGCCGCGGAAACGCCCAGCGGTGCGGTCTCCTCGATGCCGCGCCCCTTGACGTCGGCGCCGTAGACCACCTCGATCGCGTGCTGCTCGGGCGAGACCGCCAGCAGCACCGCGTTGTTCGGGGTGGGCACCTGACCCAGGATCTCGCGCGCGGTGGCCGCGGTGTCGGCGCCGAGGTCGCCGATGTACACGGCGAAGCGGGCCTTGGCAGCCCGCGAGCCGTACTTGAGCGCGTCGTCGAGGAACACCAGGTCCTTGGTCGAGAAGGGGTAGTCCAGCGACAGTTCGCCCGGCTGCGTGACACCGGAGATCCGGCCGCTGGAGGTGACCACCCAACCCATCGGAAGGTCCGTGTGCTCGACCGCGGCCCGATGGCCGCTTACTGCAACGTCACCACTTGCCACTGACGCCGCCTCCAATCGTCACCGCGTTGGACTGGTGTTCACCGACGTTCCCGCCATGGGCCGCGCTGTCGGCCGCCACACTGCGTCCGGTCGCGTGCCCGTGGTCCGCGGGCTCGTCGGACGCCCACAGGATCGGGGCGTGCTTCCAGGGGTCGGACATCTTGTAGCTCGCCGGGTGCGGGCCCTTCTTGCGCCAGATCAACAGGGCAAGTACAGCCGTCAGCCCGAGCGGCACCAAGGTCAGTAGCGCGATCGTCGTTGTGGTGCTCACGTCGCAAACCGTATACCAGCCGCGTTTACGCCGCGCCCTCGCCCAGATATCGGGCCCACGACGGGTCGAGTTCCTTGACGCTCGACAGCAGCCGCCAGTGCTGCCCCTTCGGCGGAACGGGCACCGTGCGCAGCGACCACCCCAGCTCGGTGAGCAGCCGGTCGGCTTTGCGGTGATTGCACGGCGAACAGGCCGCCACGCAGTTCTCCCACGAGTGCACTCCCCCGCGGCTGCGCGGAACCACGTGGTCGACGGTGTCGGCCTTGCTGCCGCAGTAGGCGCAACGAAACCGGTCGCGGTGCATCAGTGCCGCGCGCGTCATGGGAATGCGCGCCCGGTACGGCACCCGCACGTAGGAGCGCAACCGGATCACCGAGGGCACCACGATCGACCGGGTCGCGGAGTGGATCACCGGCCCGCCGGGATCGTCATGTACGACGTCGGCCTTACCGCACATCAACATGATGACCGCCCGCCGCATGGGCAGAGCGGTCAACGGTTCGTAGGTGGAGTTCAGCAGTAGGACACGGCGGCGGCCCCAGATCGAGCCCTCGGTGGTACTCGGTGGATGGATGTCGACGCTGTGGAGGACGCGTGTCTGCGCGCCCGATACCACCGACCCGGATAGGGCGGTCGCGGCACCGTGACTCCGCTGTCCGGCCCTTTTGGACGGGCCTTTCTTGCGATGCGCCATACGTCCTCCGTCCGACAGTTCACCACGGATTCCTGTGAATCGCACGACAATTCTTGACGTGTTCGCAGGTCAGTCCGGTGAACTTCGGGTGGCGCGCCCGCCTGACCTGGCCAATCCAGCAACAAGGAACAATGGTGGCGTGACACAGCCACAGAGGTCGTTCTACGACGAAGTCGGTGGCCACGAGACGTTCCGCGCGATCGTTGCGCGGTTCTACGAGTTGGTCCGCGAGGACGAGATCCTGCGCCCGCTCTACCCCGAGGAGGACCTCGGACCGGCCGAGGTGCGGCTGCGAATGTTCCTCGAGCAGTACTGGGGCGGCCCTCGCACCTACTCCGACCAGCGTGGGCATCCGCGATTGAGGATGCGCCACGCCCCGTTCCGGATCGGCTACATCGAACGCGACGCCTGGCTTCGGTGCATGCACACCGCTGTCGCGGAGATCGACTCGGACACGCTCGACGACGAGCACCGCAAAGAGTTGCTGGCCTACCTGGAGATGGCCGCACATTCGATGGTGAACGCGCCATTCTGATGACGGGTCGATGGTGGTCTGACGCGCTTTTCTACCAGGTCTATCCGCGCTCGTTCCGCGACAGCGACGGTGACGGCGTCGGCGACCTCGACGGCGTGATCGCCGGGCTGGATTATCTCACGGCGCTCGGCGTCGACGCGATCTGGCTCAACCCGGTGATGGTCTCGCCGATGGCCGACAACGGCTACGACGTGGCCGACCCGCGCGACGTCGACCCGCTGTTCGGCGGCATGGCTGCGTTGGACCGGCTCATCGCCGCCGCACATGACTTGGGCATGAAGGTGACGATGGACCTGGTACCCAACCACACCAGCTCCGCGCATCCGTGGTTTCAGGCGGCCCTGACGGCGAGCCCGGGCAGCCGGGAGCGCGAGCGCTACATCTTCCGCGACGGAACCGGGCCCGAGGGGTCGCAGCCTCCCAACAACTGGGTGTCGATCTTCGGTGGGCCGGCGTGGACTCGGGTGACCGAAGCCGACGGCAGCCCCGGCCAGTGGTACCTGCACCTGTTCGACGCCGAGCAGCCCGACCTCAACTGGGAGAACGCCGAGGTGTTCGACGACCTCGAACAGACGCTGCGGTTCTGGCTCGAGCGCGGCGTCGACGGCTTCCGCATCGACGTCGCGCACGGGATGGCCAAGCCGCCCGGGCTTCCCGACATGAGGGTCGTGAGACGGGAGATGCTGCTGGCGGAGATGGACGACGATCCCCGGTTCAACAACGACGGCGTGCACGAAATCCACCGACGGATCCGGCAGGTGTTCGACGACTATCCGGAATCCGTTGCGATCGGCGAGGTCTGGGTCTACGACAACGAACAGTTCGCCCGCTATGTGCGCCCCGACGAACTGCATCTGGGCTTCAACTTCCGGCTTCTGCGCGCGACGTTCGACGCCACCGACATCCGTCATGCGATCGAGAACTCGATGGCCGCAGCCGAATTGGTGGGCGCCGTTCCGACGTGGACGCTGGCCAACCACGACGTCGACCGCGTGCCGACCCGCTACGGCGGCGGTGCCGTGGGCCTGGCCCGTGCCAAGGCGATGGCTCTGGTCATGCTGGCACTGCCGGGACCGGTGTTCATCTACAACGGCGAGGAACTCGGCCTGCCGAACGTCGAACTCCCCGACGAGGCGCTGCGCGACCCGGTGTGGGAGCGGTCCGGGCGCACCCGGCGCGGGCGCGACGGCAGCCGGATCCCGATGCCGTGGGAGGGCGATGCTGCTCCGTTCGGGTTCTCGGACAATCCGGACACCTGGTTGCCGATCCCCCCGGAGTGGGCGGCGTTGACGGTCGAAAGGCAGTTGGCCGATCCGTCGTCGACGCTCGCGTTTTTCCGTCGGGCTTTCGAATTGCGTTCGCATCGCGCCGAGTTCGACGGGTCAACGGTCGAGTGGCTGGACTCTCCCGCCGACAGCCTGGTGTTTCACCGCACCGGCGGGTTGGTGTGTGTGCTGAACGCGGGCCCGCGACCGATACCGCTGCCGGAGGGTCAGGTCCTGCTGGCGAGCGCCGAGGTGTCCGACGGCGCCCTGCCGCCCGACAGCGCCGCCTGGCTGGTGTAGCCCTGCCAGCCCTGCCGCGAGCGACCGCGTTTGTACGAAATGCTTCGGCGTGTCGTGTACAGACACGGTCATCCCCAGCTTCGCGTGGGCCCACGCGGCAAAAGAGTCAGCGCAGGACGACGGCCGGGTCGCCGCGGCGCCGGTACACCGAACCGAAGCGCGCGTCGATGCGCAGCCACGCCGGTGTGACCCGCACGCGTACGATCTCGTCGGCGCCAACCGCCGATCCGGACTGAGGCAGGAATCCCATTGCCGTCAAGGCGAATACACACCTCATCGGGATCCCGACGCTGTCGTCGTCGGAAGTGACCGCGACGACCTCCTGATCGAGCAGCGACACCGGTGGACCGTGACTGCTGGAATGCTCTTTGGCCAGCGCCCCGCCGCGCTGCGCCAGGTCGAGCACGATGCGGGCGGGCACATCGTCGAGGTGGACGAAGCCGGAGTCCGGCGGAAGCGCTCCGCGCCAGGCGGAATCCAGCGCGAAGCCGGGCTCCACGAAGCCGGTACCGTCCACACTCCGCAAACCCGCGACCAGCGTGTCGGCGCCGGCGCAGAGATCCGGCGGGTTGACCCGGCCCTCGACGACCCGGCTGGCCAACACATCGAATCCCGTTGCGACCCAGGCGACCAGCACATACTCGGACCGTTGACGCAGCCTGATGATCGCGGCTTCGTCGAGACGCAAGGCCCGCTCGGCGAACGTCGCGAGGTCTTCGCGCTGCGGTAGGCCGGTCAGCCAGAGGCCCCGCTCGGACCGCATCATCGTGTCCAGCGCTGCAGATACTCTTTCTGCTGCTGCGAAAGACGGTGCAAGCGCTGCTCTTTGATGTGCACGGCGGCCAACTGGGTGTCCGCGATCACGGCCGGCTTGGAGTCGGGCGGTGCTCCCACCGATCGCACCTCGTAGCCGACGGTGAAATCGACCGAGCGCACACGCTTGGACCACATGCTCACCTGCAGCGGCGAATCGATCAGCCGCAGTTGAGCCTTGTACGAGATATTGACCTCGGCGATGAGCAAGCCGATCGTCTCGATCTCCGGGCCGAACGGATCACGCAGGAACGGGATTCGAGCTTCCTCGAGGATCGTCACCATGGTGGCGTGGTTGATGTGCTGGTACATGTCGATGTCCGACCACCGCACATGGACCGGCGCGACAAACCCTGCTCCACTCGTGTTGCGAGCAACGTCGGCGCCTGTCATCGAGAAGTCCCCGTTCCAGTGTTTCGTGTCATGCTGCGAATCTGACGCGCCGCCACCGACAGCGTCGCCAGGTCGTGCTGACCGCTTTCATGTATCTCGTCGAGCGTGCGGCGGGCGCGGTCCACCCGGGAACCGTTCGTGGTCTCCCATTCGGCGATCTTCTCCTCACCCGTCTCGTCGGGCTCGCCCACCGCCAGCACGTCCAGACACAGTGACCGCAGCGATCCGTAAATGTCATCACGAATCGCCAGACGCGCCAACGAATGCCAGCGATCGTCGCGTTCGAGCCGCGACACCGCGGTGAGCAACGTGTCGGTATTGAGGTAGTTCATCAGCGCGAAGTAGGTGTCGGCCACCTCGTCGGGTTCGCGCTCCACGATGTCCCCGATGTCGATGATGTCGAGAAGGCTGAACTGGTAGAGCCCCGTGGCCAGCTCGTACGCCAAGTCCTTGGGTACTCCGCGCGAGGCGAGATCGTCGGCCTCCTTCGTCACGATGGCCTCGTCGTCGCCGCGCAGCCACTCCGACATCCGCGGTGTCAGCGCCGCCACCTTGGCCGCGAACCGGTTGGTCTCGGCACCCACGGCCAGTGGCTGAGGACGGTAGTTGAGCAACCAGCGCCCGGCCCGGTCGACCAGCCGCCGCAGATCCAGCGTCATCCGGTCGGTCACCGCAACCGAAACGCCGTTGTCCCCCGCCGCCCGGATCTGCCGCCAGAGGTCGTTGATCCGGAAGATCGCGTTGGCCGCGGCGTAGCTGCGCACGGCGTCGACCGGGCCGACCCCGGCGTCCTCGCTGATGCGGTACGCGTAGGTGATCCCGCTGGTGTCGACGAGGTCGTTGACCAGCATGGTGGTGACGATCTCGCGGCGCAGTTCGTGCGAGCGGATCTCCGCGGCAAACGGCTCACGCAGTTTCTCGGGGAAGTACCACGGCAGCCGGGAGGCGAACACCTCCTGATCGGGCAGCTCGCTGGCCAGCACGTCGGATTTCAGCGCAAGTTTGACGTGAGCCATCAGCGTCGCCAATTCCGGTGACGTCAAACCGATTCCGGCTTCGGTGCGACGGTGGATCTCCTTCTCCGAGGGCAGCGCCTCGAGTTCGCGGTTGAGGCCGCGGTCGGCGACGAAGGCCCTGATCATGCGCGAGTGCACCGGCAGCAGGCTTGCCGCGTTGGCGCGGCTGGTGCCCATCAGATCGTTCTGGTCTTCGTTGTCCCGCAGCACCAACCGGCCGACCTCGTCGGTCATCGACAGCAGCAGTTCGGTGCGGTCTTCGGGGCTGACCTTGCCCGCGGTGACCAGCGAGTCGATCAGGATCTTGATGTTGACCTCATGGTCGGAGCAGTCGACACCGGCCGAGTTGTCCAGCGCGTCGGTGTTGATGCGGCCGCCCGCGAGGTCGAACTCGATGCGCCCCAGCGCGGTCACACCGAGGTTGCCGCCCTCACCGACCACCTTGACACGCAACTGGTTTCCGTTAACCCGCACCGGGTCGTTGGCGCGGTCGCCGACGTCGGCGTCGGATTCGCTTTCGGCCTTGATGTACGTGCCGATGCCGCCGTTGAACAACAGGTCGGCGGGGGCCTTCAGAATCGCCTTGATCAGGTTGGGCGGCGTCAGCTCGTCGACGTTGTCGTCGATGCCCAGCGCCGCGCGGGCCTGCGGGCTGATCTGAATCGACTTGTGTTCCCTGCTGTAGACACCGCCGCCCTCGCTGATCAACGAGGCGTCATAGTCCTCCCAGCTGGACCTGGGCAGCTCGAACAGGCGCTTGCGCTCGTCCCATGAGCGCGTCGCGTCGGGATCGGGATCGATGAAGATGTGCCGGTGGTCGAAGGCGGCCAACAAGCGAATGTGCTTGGACAGCAACATGCCGTTGCCGAAGACGTCACCGCTCATGTCGCCGACCCCGACGACGGTGAAGTCCTCTGACTGGGTGTCGACACCCATCTCGCGGAAGTGCCGTTTGACCGATTCCCACGCGCCCCTGGCGGTGATACCCATGGCTTTGTGGTCGTATCCCACCGAACCGCCCGAAGCGAACGCGTCACCGAGCCAGAAGCCATAGGACTTGGCGACCTCGTTGGCGATGTCGGAGAACGTCGCGGTGCCCTTGTCGGCGGCGACGACGAGATAGGCGTCGTCTCCGTCGCGCCGCACCACATCCGGCGGCGGGGTGACCTGTCCGGACCCCTTGTCGACGTTGTCGGTCACGTCCAACAGGCCGGCGATGAACAGCTTGTAGCACGACACGCCCTCGGCGCGTTGGGCTTCGCGGTCGTCGTTGGCGTCTCCGGTCGGTGTCGGCGGCTGCTTGACGACGAAACCGCCCTTGGCGCCGACGGGTACGATCACCGCGTTCTTGACGGCCTGCGCCTTGACCAGCCCGAGGATCTCGGTGCGGAAGTCTTCGCGGCGGTCCGACCAGCGCAGGCCTCCGCGCGCCACATAGCCGAACCGCAGGTGCACACCCTCGACCCGCGGCGAGTACACGAAGATCTCGAACTTCGGTCGCGGCAGCGGCAACTCGTCGATCAGCCCGGGATCGAGCTTGAATGACAAGACGTCCTGCTGGCGAGCAGACTCCTGGCGCCTGACGAAGTAGTTGGTGCGCAGCGTCGCCTGGATCATCGACGCGAACGCCCGCAACACCCGGTCGGTGTCCAGGCTGACCAGCGCGTCGATGTCGGCGCTCACCGCCGCCGCGGCCGCCTGGGCGTCACGCCGTTTCGGTGCGTCGTCCTGCTCGCCCTCGAACGGACAGAACAGCGCCTCGAACAACTCGACCAGAGAGCGCGCGGTCTTGGCGTGGTCGTTGACGACGGCCTCGATGTGCGACTGGCTGTACGGAAAGCCAGCCTGCCGCAGATACTTCGCATAGCTGCGCAGGACCGAGACCTGCTGCCAGTTCAGCCCCGCCCGCATCACCAGTTCGTTGAACCGGTCGGTCTCGGCGCGGCCCTGCCAGATCGCGGTCAATGCGTCGGCGAACCGGGTGGCGGTCTCGGTTCGTTCAGATTCGGACTCGACGTGCGGGATCGACTTGTGCGGTGAGATTTTGAACTGGTAGATCCACACCGCGAGCCCGTCGGGCCGTTCGAGGGTGAACGGTCTCTCTTCGAGAACCACGACGCCCATCGACTGCAGCATCGGGAGCAGGTCGCTCAGCGACGCGGAGTGCCCGCCCAGATATAAGGTGAGCTGCGCGGCGCCTTCCTCGAGGTCGGTCAGGACCGGTCGGATCGAACCGTCTTGCAGCTCTTCGATGACCGCGATGTCGGCGATCGCGTCGAGCGGTTCGACCGCCTGCTTGTAGGCTTCGGGAAAGGCGGCGGAATAGTGCTGCGCCGTGCGCTGATTGATCGAACCCGTCTTCACCGCGCCGATCAACCGGTCTGCCCAGGTGCGCGCCGCTTCGGTGAGCAGATCCTGGATGCGCGACTCGTTGGCCGGGGACGTGTCGATGTCACGGCCGTGGGTGTCGTCGGGCATACGCACCGCGAAATGAACTACTGCCCAGGGTGATTCGCTCACACGCGCGGTGTATTCGATGCTGACCCCACCCAGTTCGCGCACGAGGATGTCTTGCATCTCCAACCGCACGGCGGTGGTGTAGCGGTCGCGCGGAAGGTACACCAGGCACGAGACGAACTGCGCGAGCGAATCGGCGCGCATGAACAGCAACGTGCGCCTGCGCGAGCCGAGGTCGACGACGGCCTTCACCATGTCCAGCACGTCCTGGGCCGACAGGGCGAACAATTCCGGGCGCGGGACGGTCTGGATGATGTCGAGCAGCAGTTGCCCCGGGTGGCTGGGGTCGTTACGGGACAGCGACAGCGCCTGGTGAACCCTGCGCGAGATCAACGGGATCTCAAGCACATTGGCGTTCATGGCCGCGACGGTGAACAAGCCGACGAAACGGTGTTCGATCGCGGTCGGACCGTGTTGTTCGCGGACGACCGCGATGTGCGGATACGCGCCGTAACGCAGGTAACTGGGGATGGTGGCCTGCGCCAGCACGAGTAGGTCGCCGTCGTCGGTCAGCGGCGGCAGTACATCATGGCGCAGCCGAAGCGCCCCCAACCGGCTGGACGGATCGACCGAGGACCGGCTGTCCTGAATCGAACAGCGCTGGTAGCCCAGCAGCACGAAATGCCCGTCGGCCAGCCACCGCAACAGCGCGGCGACGTCTTCGCGGTCGGGCCCATGGAACCTGTCACCGGTGTCGGTGGCCAGGTCGTGCGCCAACCGGCGCAGCGTCGAGTAGAGCTCGTCGGCGTCGAGCGCGACGTGACGCGCATCGGCGAGCACGCTCGGCAGCATCTGCGCCACCTGCGCCAGCGCCTTGGGATCGACGGTCGTGGCGAGCTGGACGTGGATCCAGGCCTCAAACACTCCGTCCTGACCGCCGGCCTGCGCGACCGGGGCAACGTCGAGCAGTTCACCGGCCCGCGCACGATGCACCCGCAGGACCGGGTTCATGATCGCGGTGTACGCGACGCCGAATCGGTGCAGCAGCACCGTGACCGAGTCCATCACCATCGCGGAGTGGTCGGTGACGATCTGCAGCGCGGGACCGAACCCGGCCGGGTCGTCGGCGCGGTACACCTCGACGCGGGTGTCGCCGTAAGGGCGGAAGCGGCCCAGCCGGTGATGCGCGGTGATGAGGTTGGGCGTGACGACCTGCTGCGCCGTCGCCGTCACGGGCATCGTGACCGTGGAGTCAGCGGCGGGGGCGTCGGCGTGCGGGCCCCGGTAAGTCTCCAGATAGGCACGGGCGAGCCGGGCCACGGTCTGGTCGTCGAGTCCAGGAGAGTCGTTGGCCCCGGTGACGCCGACCCCGGCACCCGCTGATCTCCCGACGTCTCCCGGATTCCCCGACATGCGACGCTCCTGAACTGTAGGCGCGGACCTCCGCCATTGGATGTCACCGCCAGCCCCGATGAGCGAAGCGGCTCCGCGGTCCGCAGAAGACGACCCTAGTAGCCCGCGGGCGGGCGTTGCGGCTACCCCGCCGGATCAGTCATCCGGCTTCCCCGCCGGATCAGTCGCGCGTGAGCTTGCGGTGCGTCACGCGGTGCGGGCGGGCGGCCTCTGCGCCGAGCCGTTCGACCTTGTTCTCCTCGTAGGCACCGAAGTTACCCTCGAACCAGAACCACTTGGCCTCGTTGTCCTCGTCGCCCTCCCACGCCAGGATGTGGGTACACGTGCGGTCGAGGAACCACCGGTCGTGGGAAATCACGACCGCGCAGCCGGGGAAGTTCTCCAGCGCATTCTCCAGCGACGAAAGCGTTTCGACGTCCAGGTCGTTGGTCGGCTCGTCGAGCAGGATCAGGTTGCCGCCCTCCTTGAGCGTCAACGCCAGGTTGAGCCGGTTGCGTTCACCACCGGACAACACACCGGCCGGCTTCTGCTGATCCGGGCCCTTGAAGCCGAACGCGGAGACGTAGGCCCGCGACGGGATCTCGTTCTGGCCGACCTCGATGTAGTCCAGCCCGTCGGAGACGACCTCCCACACCGTCTTTTTCGGGTCGATGCCCGCGCGGCTCTGGTCGACGTAGCTCAACTTGACCGTCTCGCCGACCTTCACCGTGCCGCTGTCGGGCTGCTCGAGGCCCACGATGGTCTTGAACAGCGTCGTCTTGCCGACACCGTTGGGACCGATGACCCCGACGATGCCGTTGCGCGGCAGAGTGAACGACAGATCCTTGATCAAGGTGCGCCCGCCGAAGCCCTTGTCGAGGTGCTCGACCTCGACGACCACGTTGCCCAGTCGGGGCGGCGTCGGGATCTGGATTTCCTCGAAGTCGAGCTTGCGGGTCTTCTCTGCCTCCGCGGCCATCTCCTCGTAGCGCTGCAGACGGGCCTTGCTCTTGGCTTGCCGCGCCTTGGCGCCCGAGCGGACCCAGGCGAGCTCGTCCTGCAGACGCTTCTGCAGTTTGGCGTCCTTGCGTCCCTGCACGGCGACGCGCTCGGCCTTCTTCTCCAGATAGGTCGAGTAGTTGCCCTCGTAGGGATAAGCCCGTCCGCGGTCGAGTTCGAGGATCCACTCGGCGACGTTGTCCAGGAAGTACCGGTCGTGGGTGACCGCGAGGATCGCGCCCTTGTACTCGGCGAGGTGCTGTTCGAGCCACTGCACGCTCTCGGCGTCCAGGTGGTTGGTGGGCTCGTCGAGGAGCAGCAGGTCGGGCTTGGACAGCAGCAGCTTGCACAACGCGACCCGTCGGCGCTCGCCACCGGACAGATGCGTGACCGGCTCGTCGGGCGGCGGGCAGCGCAGAGCGTCCATCGCCTGCTCGAGCTGGGAGTCGATGTCCCAGGCGTCGGCGGCGTCGAGTTCCTCCTGCAACCGACCCATCTCCTCCATCAGCTCGTCGGAGTAGTCGGTGGCCATCAGCTCGGCGACCTCGTTGTAGCGGTTGAGCTTCTCCTTGATCGCCACGCCTTCTTCGACGTTCTCGCGGACGGTCTTGTCCTCGTTGAGCGGCGGTTCCTGCTGCAGGATGCCCACAGTCGCTCCCGGCTGCAGGAACGCATCGCCGTTGTTGGGTTGGTCCAGCCCGGCCATGATCCGCAAGACGCTCGACTTGCCGGCCCCGTTGGGACCGACGACGCCGATCTTCGCGCCCGGAAGGAAGTTCAGGCTGACGTCGTCGAGGATGACCTTGTCGCCGTGCGCCTTGCGGACCTTCCGCATCGAATAGATGAATTCGGCCATGCCGTGGGGTGCCTTTCAAAGTTGCGAGTCTCTCGGGTGATGCTCGCGGACCATCGTAGGCGTGGCCTCGCCGGCGCAGCCGAGTGAGCTACTCGAGGTCCTGCGCCGGCGGCGTCCCCGCGCTACGCGGTCAGGGGCAGCGCCGTCTCGGGCTGCTCCGTGTCGTCGTCATCACCGCTGTCTTCGGATTGGTTTTCCGGGTCGGTGAACCGCTGCTCGGACTGCTGCCGCCCCCGGTCGATACGTGCCGAGCACCGGGCCAGATCCGGCCCGACCGACGTGGCGCGCACTTCCACCGACGAGCGTCGGTTGCCGTCGCGGTCGTCGTACTCGCTGGTGTAGACGTGTCCGACGACGATGACCGGATCTCCCTTGACCAGCGTCGCGCTGGTTCCGGCAACCACCCGCCCCCAGCAGTTCACCGTGGCGAACAACGAATTCCCGGGCTCCCATGTTCCCTCGGCTGTGCGGCGGCGCGAGTTGCTCGCGACCCGAAACCGGACCATCTCCTGATCCCCGACCCGCCGATGGATCGGGTCGGTGACGATGTTGCCGACAATGGTGAACGGTGTCTCGAACATGATGATCTCCTCTTGATTCCTTGCGTTTCCCTGCCGACGGCCCGGTGGCGTGTCGGTGACACCGTCATTGAGCGCCGCGGCGCCGACACCGGAACGCGACGCGCTCAGTCGCTGGGCGGCCCTGTGGACCAATCGGGCATTGGGGATAGTGCGTTCGTCACTTGACGAGCCCGACGTTTTGGCTGGTCTGTCAGCCTGCGATCGACCATTGCGTCGGTTTCGCGCGAGCGCGCGGCACCTACGGGCGCCAGCCTCGCGACAGCAGAGCGTCTCGCGCCTGCTCGACGATGTCGGCTCCGCGGTCTTCTTTGATGACGTGAATGACGTGCCAGCCGAGCCGCTGCAGCACGCGGTTGACCCGAACGTCGAGGACATACTGTCGCCGGCTGGTGAGGTGTTGTTCTCCGTCGTATTCGGCGCCGACTTTGAAGTCCTCCCAACACATGTCGATGCGTCGGACGTAGCGGCCCCACTCGTCTTTCACGACGATTTGTGTGGTCGGCCGAGGTAGCCCGGCATCGATGAAGAGCAGCCGCAGCCATGTTTCCCTCGGCGACTCGGCACCGCCGTCGACCAGCGGTAGCGCCGCCCGCAACTGCCGCAGACCACGAGCACCGCGATGACGCTTCGCCAGTAGCGCGACGTCCTCGAACGCGAACGGACGCGCCTTCATCAACGCGTCCAGGCGTGCGACCGCCCGGTCGCGCGGGTGATGCCGGCCCAGGTCGAACGCGGTCCGAGCCGGGGTGGTCACCCGGATGCCCGCGACCGCGGTGACCTCGTCCTCGTGCAAGGTCTCGTCGCGGACGATCAGACCGCGCTGGCGCCGGACCGCCGCGACCATTTCGATCGGAACGTCGTCGCCGACCCATTTCGCCCCGTGCATCGCGGAAGCGGCCACCCCGGCGATCACCGCCGAAGGCGAGCCGAGAGATACGCCGACGATCCTCTCGCGCAGCGACGCCTGGTGGCCGCGCGGGACGTAGACGCCGCGGTACAGCGGTCGATACTGACTGCGCAGGTGGGCTCGGGTGAGGTGGCCTGCGGCGACGGCGTCACTGCCGACGAACGGAATCTCCACACAGATTGGACGCCCCCGACCGCTGGCCTCGCTCCACGGTCCTCGAAACCGACGCAATGGTCGTTCCGGCGGCCGGAAACCAGCCAAAGCGTCGGCCTCGGCGGACGTCGTGCGGCGCGCGAGGCCTTACTCGGCGCGGGCGTCGCGGCGGGCGAGCTCGGCCAGCATCGCGTTGTAGGCGGCGAGCTCCGCATCGTCGTCGCGGTCGGCAGCCCGGTCGATCCGCTTGGCCGTGCGCTGATCGCTGCGCGTCCATTGGATCAGCAGCGCGAGCATCACCACGACGAGCGGGACCTCACCCGCCGCCCAGGCGATTCCACCGCCGGTGCGCTGATCGGCGAGCAGATCGGTGTGCCAACTGAGCTGCAGCGACCGGTAGAAGGGTTCGCCCAGCACGGTCTTGGTGCCCATCAGCACCACACCGAAGAACGCGTGCAGGGGCAGCGACGCGAACACCATCGCGACCTTGCCGAGGTGAGGAATCTGGCGCGGCGCCGGATCGATACCGATCGTCACCCAGTAGAAGAGGTATCCGCTCAGCAGGAAGTGCACGTTCATCAACACGTGGGCGCCGTGCTTGTCGACCGCCGCGTCGAACAGCCCGCCGAAGTACAAACCGTAGAAACCGGCGACGAAGATGACCGTCGCGATGATCGGCTGGGTCAGGAACCGCGACACCCGCGAGTGCAGCGCGGCCAGCAGCCACTCCCTCGGTCCCGGCGGCTCGCCGCGGCCCGCGGTCGGCAGCGCCCGCAGAGCCAGCGTCATCGGCGCGCCGAGCACCAGCAGGATCGGCACCAGCATCGACAGCATCATGTGCGCGATCATGTGCATCGAGAACATGGCCGGCATGTAGCGGCCCAGCCCCGACGACGTCGCGATCAGCAGAGCCGCGCAGCCGCACAGCCACCCCAGCGTCCGGCCCACCGGCCACGCGTCGCCGCGGCGCCGAAGCCGGCGCACACCGAGTAGGTAGACCACCGCGAAGACGATCGCGGCGGTGCCGAAGATCAGGTCGAAACGCCAGTCGAGCAGGATTCGCTCGAAGGTGGGCGGGCCGGCGAGGTCGTATCCGATTGCCACCTCGACGGGGCTGGGCTGCTCGGTCAGCGGAGGTGGAGGGGTGCGCCCGAGCCCGACCGCGATGCCGAACGTCGCCCCGAACAGCAGAGCCTCGAGCAGCGCCAGACGCACCAGCGGACCCCGGGCGTCCGGGTCTTTCTGCAGCGCGGCCACCGCGGAGCGGCGTTGCCACCAGCCGATCACCGCGAGCAGGACCAATGCGCAGACCTTGGCGACGATCAACCAGCCGTACTCGGTGCGCACCAGGTCGGCCGGTTCGACTCGCACGAGCGCGTTGATCATCCCGCTGACGGCCATCACGACGAAGCACCACAGCGCGAGCGCCGAGAACCGCCGCGCGGCCAGATCGGCGTGCTTGCCGCGCCGCAACGCGTGCACCAGCAGGGCGAGCAGCCCGCCCGCCCACAGCGCTGCGGCGACAAGGTGAAGCAGCAGGCTGTTGGTGGCCATGTCGTGGGCGCCGCCGGTCGACGAATGTCCCGCCAGCCCGAGCGGGATGAGTGTCGTCAAGGCCCCGGCCAGCAGGATCGGCGTCCAGGACCAGCGCAGCACCGGAAGGCTGGCCACCGTGACGGCCGCGGCGAGGAATGCGGTCCACCGCCACGCGCTGGCCATGTCGACGAGGTCGGCCGCCGACCAGACGGTCACCGGGTCCAGCATCTGGCTCAACGGCTGGCCGGAGACGTCGGACACCGTCAGTGGAACCATCAGCGCCGCGCACACCGTCCACGCCGCCGACGCGCCGGTGCCCAGGCGCAGCGCACGGTACCCGCCGGCGTCGAGCACGCCGTTGGTTTGAGGCGGCGTGAGGAATGCGGCGAACAGGAAAGACCCGACGGCGATGACGGCAGCGATCTCACCGGCGGCCCGCACGAACGGCACGCCGTAGGTCGTCATCGGTCCGGGATCCGGCAGTCCGGTCGCGCTCAACGCGTCGGCCAGTGACAGAGCTCCGATACCGGCGGCGACCGTCCCCGCCAGCACCGCCACCCCGATGAGCACCGGCCACACCGCGCTTGTGCGCACGCCCGATGCCGTCGTCGTCATCCCACCAGCGTATGGCGTGCTCGCACCACGCCTACAAAACGCTCCGCGCGCTTTGCCCGACGAGCGTGAGTCAGGCCGATTCGCGGCGCGCCGCACGGCGAGCGATCTCGCGCGCGATGAACCGTTCGCGGGCGATCTGCTCGACCTTGTCCATATCGCGCAAGATGGCCCGCAGCTCGTCACGGAACGCGGTGCGCCGCTCAACCAGATCCGGCGCCGGTGCGAGCAGATCCTGGTCGGCTGCAACCTGACGCGCAGTCGCGAACAGCAGCGCCGACACCGCCTCATTGCTGCGCACCCGACTCTGCGCGACGTACTGGTTGCCCAGTCCGAGCGCCTTTTTCGTCAGATCCTTCTCGTCGATCTCGGCGGGGGCATCGAGCAGCACATCGGCGACGATCTCGTACGCCTCGAAGAATGGGCGCAGCATGGCGCCCGCCAACAGCGGCGACTTTTTCCGCAGCAGTTCGTCGACCCGCCGCTCACCGGCCGTCACCTGCTCCTCCCACCCGCTCTGCCAGGACAGTTCCTCGGCGACATGGTCACGGAACGCCGCCGAATCGGCGAAGTAGAAGTCGAACTTCAGCAGGTCGCGCAGCCGCATCACCTGCGACCAGAACGCCTCCAACCGGTCGGACTCCGCGCGGCCGGCGTGTACCAACGCCAACTCGACCAACGAGGTCTCCAGGAATGCGTCGATGAGCGTGTTGCGGTAGAACGCCGCTTCGTGTTCGTCCTCGGGAGCGATCCGCCAGACAGGTTCGCGCCCACCCTCGACGCAGGTGACCGGGTGCCGGTTGGACAATGCGTCGAGAGCGGCCCGCACACCCTCCGGGGTACGTAACCTCAACGCGCTGTTGGTCATCGGGGTCTGTTTGCGCTCGAGGTAGTCCAGCGACGGCTGCAGCGTGTGGTGAATCTGGCTCAGCGTCAACGCGATTCCACGTGTGGTGAGCAGCAGCGCCGACACCAGCGCCGAGGCGTTGACAGGCGTGGCACGCAGGATCCGCCACGACACCTCGAACGCCATCTTCTGCAGGGCCAGCCGTTTGGCGCCCTCATCGGTGGTCATCGGCCCGTGCGGCGCACCGAGATACTCGCGCATGCTGACGGCCTCGGGAAAGCGGACATAGATCTTGCCGTAATTGCGCTCACCCTGGGCCTTGATGAAGTTGTACATCCACGACAGGCTCTCGGGCGTCTTCTCACCGCCGCGGGCGTAGGCGGCGTATTCGGACGTCTCGTGCAGCTGGTCGAAGCTGATCGACACGGGCTGCAACAGGATGTCCTCGCTACGGCCGTCGAGGTAGGCGTCGGCCACATAGGCGAGCAGACCGAGCTTGGGCGGCAACATCTTTCCGGTCCGCGACCGGGTACCCTCGATCGACCAGCTCAGGTTGAACCGCTTCTCCACGATGTAGCCGACGAACTGCCGCAGCACGTACTTGTACAGCGGATCGTCGAGCTTGCGACGCAGGAAGATCACGCCCGAATGGCGCATCAACGGACCCAGGAAGCCGAACGAGAGGTTGATGCCGGCGAAGGTGTGCACCGGCGGTAACCGGTTCTCCTGCATCGCGACCGGCACGATCACCCCGTCGAGATAGGACCGGTGCGAGAACAACAGCACCGCCGGATGGTTCTCAAGGTTGCGGCGCATCAACTCGACTTCGTCACGGTCGTAGTCGATGTTGGGATCGAAGCCGCGGCTGAAGATCGCGCGGCCCAAAGACGGGATCAGGTCCACCGAGAACCGACTCCACCCGGTAGACAGCTCGTCGAGCATCTCCCCCGCGGTCTCCAGGTCCGCACCCGGGATCTTCTCCAGCCCCTCGCGGAAGCGCGCCGACGCCATCAACTCCGGTTTGATCAACCGCGGCGACTTGTACTCCGGGCCGAGCAGGCGCAGTTCGACCCGTTCGATCGCCAGGATCGCGCGGCGGATCACGAAACGCGCGAATTCCCGGGGGTTCTCGGCGACGGTGGTGTCGGCCCACTGCTGGCGCAGTTCGGAGACCTTCGCGGGTTCACCCGCGACGACACGGGCCCGCGAAGGGTCGCGGCGCAGGATGCGGCGCTGCAGGATCTCAGGGGGACGGTAAGTGTCGCGACCGGAGATCAGGGCCACCACCTTGGACCGGGTGGGCAGACCGCCGGGCACCCAGAACACCCGCACCGGGACCACGGAGCGGTCTTCTCCGGCTTCGAGCTCCGACACGAGCGAAGCCAGCACACCGGCGGGCGGGTCGTCGTACGGCAACAGCAGCACGTCGATCTTGGCCTCGGGGTGCTCGCGCCGTTGCCGCTCGAGCCAGTCGTCGAGCAGATCACGTTCGGCCGCAGAGGAAGCCGACGCCAACACCAGCGCGTCACCGGTGGGTGTGAACGGTGTGTACTGGTCGACGGACGGCTTCACGGACGACCCTTCCCCGCAGACTTCGGTGCCGACGTCTTGGTGGCGGGCGATTTACGCACCGACTTCGTCGCGGATTTGGCTGCGGATTTGGTCGCCTTCTTGGTCGCCTTCTTCGCCGCCGATTTCTTCGCGGGCTTGCCCGTCGAACGGATGTTGCGGTCGTAGAGCTCGGGAAGAGAGGACTCGTCGTGCGGCCAGTCCGCCAAGGTGTCGAGGTAGAGCTGGCGTACCTCGGCGATGCGCTCCCCGATATTGTCGTGCGTCCAGTCGTCGACCGGTATCGGCGGGTAGACCACAACGTCGACCGTGCCGGGATTGAACGTGCTCGAATCGCGCGCCGCGATCACCTCGGCATTGCGAATCACGATGGGCACCACCGGAATACCGGCCGACATCGCGATCCGGAACGGTCCCTTCTTGAAGGGTCCCACCTCGGTCGTGTCCAACCGGGTGCCCTCCGGCGCGATCAGGATCGACAGCCCCTTGCGCGCGAGTTCCTCGACCTTCTTCAGACCCTCGACCGCCTTCTGCGGGTCCTCGCGGTCGATGAACGCGGCGTCCATGATCTTGCCGAGGGTGCCGACGATCGGATCCTTCTCCAACTCCTTCTTACCCACCGACGTGAAGTTGGTGTCCACCAAATGGCCGGCGATCAGCGGGTCGGCCTGGTTGCGGTGGTTGAACAGGAACACCGCGGGACGCTTCTTGGTCAGGTTCTCCCTGCCGATCACGTTGATGTTGATGCCGAGGGTGCTCATCAACGCGCGGCCGAAGGCCGCGGTGAAGAAGTTGACGCCGTTGCGCTTGCTTCGCGTCAACAGCCCCAGACCGAGTGCCCCGGCGGCGATGGGACCCATGGTCGCGATACCCGCCGCGGTGCGCAGTTGCGAAGCCGGGCTCGCGCCACTGCGACTGGAAAAGCGCAGCACCGGCCACCCCCGCTTCGCGGCGACCGCGGCGAGCTTGCCCCCCGGGTTCGTCGGGCGGGGGTTGCCCACCAGGTACATCAGCGCGACGTCCTCGTCGCCGTCGGCGTAGAAGTAGCTCTGCGACAGGTCGACCCCGTGTTCGGCGGAGAACTTCTGTACGGCCCTGGCCTTGCCCGGCCCCCAGATGATCGGGCGCTGCACCTCGCCGGTGAGCAATCCGTGCTCGTCGATCTCGAATTTGTTGCTCAACACGTTCGAGATGCCGAGGAACCGCGCGACGGGTTCGACCTGCACCGTCAGCGCCGACGAGCTGAGCACGACGGTGTGGCCGCGGGCCATGTGCGCGCGCACCAGCTCGCGCATCTCGGGATAGATCCGGCCGACGATCTTCTGGACGAACAACCGCTCGGCGAGTTCGTCGACGTCTTCGAGCGAATTGCCGCGCAGCATGCGCGCACCCTTGCCGATCAGATCCTCGAACTCCGACCGACCCAGTTGGTGGTTGAGGCCGGCCTGGACCATGCCGATGAACTCACCCATCGACATCTGTCGACGACGGAATCGGTCCTGTGTCATCACGACACCGGTGAAGCCGGCGACCAGGGTGCCGTCGAGATCGAAAAACGCGCCGACTTCGGGCCCCTCCGGGCTGCCCATAATCTCGGCGACCGAACCCGGCAGGCGCATCGTGCGCCGCGAGGTCTGCCCGTTTGGCGAAGTCATTGCGCTGCACTCCCATTCGACGACGAGGCGGTGGATGGGGCGGGGTCGACGGTGAACGAGGCGGGTTCGGCCCGGCCGTCGCCGCCGAGGGCGAGGACCTCGTCGAAACCCGACAGCAGGCAGCGTGCCCACAACTCCTGGTCGGTGATCGCCGCACGGTCGTAACGGGTGGTGATCGTGCAGTACCCAGAGCGCGAGATCAGCACCACCATCATCGCCACACCTGGAAGTGGGCCAAGTCCGTACTGGCGCAGTACTTTTGCGCCCGCGATGTAGGTGTCGCCCGCGTACACCGGGACGTTGCTGGCCTGGACGTCGGAATTCACGATCGAGCCGGCCATCGACTCGAGGGCCGTGTCGGGGAGAAGCCCGACCAGCGGGGCGATGGCGCTGACCATGTCGATCGCGCGCTCCTCACGCTTGGTGGTCATCTGCGAGCGGATGTTGCGGATGCGGATCTCGGGGTCGGTCAGCCCAATTGGGGCCGCGAGATTGATGCCCGCGAACCGGTTTCCACCCGCCGGGTCCGCATCGGAGCGAAGGTTGACCGGAACCGCCATCGGCAGCGTCTCGATCGGCACGCCCTTGGCTTCGTGGTAGAGCCGCAGCGCACCGCACAGGCCAGCCAGATACGCGTCGTTGATGGACCCGCCGGCCGCCTTGGCGGCCCGGTGCAGGGTGCCGAACTCGATGTCGATGGCTTCGCTGCGCGACGACAGGCTGCGGCGCCGCAGCACCGGCGACGGATCGGCGACGGGGCCGATCACACGCGCACCCGACATGGCGTACCCGACAGCGCCGCCGAGCCGAGAGATCGGGTCGCGGATCACCTCGCTTGCGACGTGTGCGGCGCCGAACAGCGCTCCGCGCACGCGGCCCGCGATGGTGCCCGGCAACCGGACGAGCCCCTGCCGCATCAGGTCGTTGGGCGACAGGTCCTGAGGGATGGGAAGCGGCGGGAGGGGTTGTGGCGACGGGTCGCGTTCGAGGTCATAGAGATTGGCGAACATCTCGACTCCACCGACACCGTCGGTGACCGCATGGCTGAGGTGAACCACCATCGCGGCGCGGTCATCGGCCAGTCCCTCCACGAGCGTTGCCGTCCACAACGGCCGGGAGATGTCGAGCGGTGACTGCGCGGCGACCTCGGCGAGGTCGAGCACCTGACGGAACGTGCCGGGTTGCGGGGCACGCACCCGCCGCAGGTGGAAGTCGAGGTTGAAGTCGGGGTCCACCACCCATCTGGGTGCCACGGTCGGCAGGGTCGGCATCACCACCTTTTGTCGCAGTCGCAACACCTTACGCGAGGCGGCGTCGAACTTGGCGCGGAACGTATCCCAGTCCGGTGCGCAGTCCAGGAGTTCGACGGTCATGATGCCCGAGCGGGTACGCGGATTCGCCTCGCCCCGGTGCAGGATCTGGTCGAGTGGGCTGAGTTCCTCAGGGAGTCCCGCCGCATCGAGTTCCGGCACGTCGCTCATGGGCCGTCGCGTCCTCCTGCTCGTGATCGTGTGGCCACCACGCTAGTCGGCGGTACGAGGGTGCGAGGCGGCTTTAATAGCTGTCGCGCCGCAACTGGCGGATCGCGGCGGCAACCGGAAGTTACTGCGTGCTGACCGGTCCTGATCGCACCATTGGTTAGGGTTAGCCCACCGCCCCCGTAGCTCAGCGGATAGAGCAACCGCCTTCTAAGCGGTCGGTCGCAGGTTCGATCCCTGCCGGGGGCGCTCATCGCGGATTTTGTCCCGGACATACTTGACCCGATGCCAACCAACGACGTCGAGCACCGGCTTAGTCCGCTGCCGGACACCGGATACGTCTATCGCACAGCGTGGCGGGTCGCCACGGGTGACATCGACGGCGACCTGCACCTGCGCCTCGACGGCGTTGCGCGCTACATCCAGGAGGTCGGGGCCGAGAACCTCGTCGACGCCGGCGAGGCCGACGACCACCCCCATTGGCTCGTGCAGCGCACGGTCATCGACGTCATCGAGCCGATCGAGTTCCCGAACGAGATCTCGTTCAGCCGCTGGTGCTCCGCCCTGTCCACCCGGTGGTGCACGATGCGCGTCGACCTGGTCGGCAGCGACGGCGGTCGCATCGAGACCGAAGGTTTCTGGATCGCCATCAACAGCAAGACCCTTACGCCGCAGCGCGCCTCGGACTCACTGATCGCCCGGTTCGCAACCACCACCAACGAGCTCCGGCTCAAATGGCGGCCGTGGCTGACCAATCTCGAGGACGCCGAGGAGGACCTCGCGTTCCCGCTACGTCGCACCGACATCGACATCTTCGAGCATGTCACCAACACCGCCTACTGGCACGCCATCCACGAGGTGATGGCGCACGTTCCCGACGTCTGCCGCGTCCCCTACCGCGCGGTGGTCGAATATCGCAGGCCGATCCGCTACGGCGAGGACGTGACGATCCGCTGGGCGCGTCGGGGTGACGCCGTCCAGATCGCGCTGACCGTCGACGACGACGTTCGCGCGGCCGCTCTGATCGCGAAGCTGTAGCCCTTCGCGTACTATCGGCCCACACACAGCTCGTGTTTGCTGTGCATCGGGTGAGAGGACCGCGGATGGTCAAGTCGGGCAAAAGATGGACACGACTCGCGACTGGTGCAGCGGCCGTCGGTGTCGCGACCAGTGTCGTCGGGCTGGCCGCCACCCAGCCGGCGTCCATTTCGGCGTCGCTCGTCGATCTGACTGCGCTCATCGTGGTCGGCAGCTCAACCAATCCGACCGGCGCGGGCGTCGCGGACTTCTTCGAGGGGAAGTTCCGTGACCCGGTCTACACGGGGGTCGACGGGAAAGACATCGTCTATGTCGACTTCCGCACCGGTCCCGCCGGTATCGAACAGGCTCTGCGCGACAACGCCGGCGAACAGAACGCGGTGCTGGCTTCCGGCTGGGGCGCGGCGAACGCCAGTTTGCTGCTACTGCGCAACCGGTCCGACCTCGGTGACACCGTCTTCATCCTCGACAACGACGTCGCCCGCCCCGACGGCGGCTTCGGCACCAGGTACCCGTGGTTCGCGCTGATCGGGGTGAACCCGATTCCCACGCCCAGCGACGTGCCTGCCCTCCGCGTCGTCAACACCGGCTACGAGTACGACTACAACTCCAACGCCCCCGCCGACGTGCTCAACCCGGTGGCCGCGGTCAACTCGCTGGTCGGCTACCTCTACACGCGGCTGAACCAATCCGAGCGCGTGCTCCCGGTCGACGCCGAGGGCAACCCCACCGTCACCTGCGACGCCAACACCTGCGCCGTTCTTGTGAGCGGTGAGATCCTCGACTGCCCCGACGCGCGCTGCAGCTCGCCCGACGACAGAATCACGGCTTACGTCACCACCAGGGACAACACCACCTACGTCACCTACACCGCCGAGGAATTGCCGCTGACCCGGTTGACCCGCGACGTCTTCGGTGACCAGATCGCCGAGCTCACCGGGCCGCTGCTGAAGCTGGCCGTCGACTCGGCTTACTACGGCGGCAACCCGATTCCCCGGGATCCCAGCGCCTACCGTCCGGCCCGGTTGGCTCCCCCGCCCGACGAGTTGTTGGCCACGGCGGCGAAGGTTCCGGGCGCGATCCTGCAGGGTCTGTCGGCGGCCACGTCACCGCGCACATCGGAGCAGCAGCAGGAGGCCTCGGTGCAATCCGAGCCGACGGGCAGCGAGCGACGGGCTGTGACCACGAAGACTCAACAGACGAAACCGGACCCCGTACTCAAGCGCCGCCCGCAGCTGAACGTAATGCGCGACAGTGTGAAGGCCGAGCCCGGCAAGGTCGGCGAGGATACCGGCTCGAAAGACGGTCAGCCGCAAGTTGATTCCGCCGGTACGACGAACGGGGCGCAGCTCGGAACTGAGACGCACACCGAGACGGATCCCATTGGCGCCGACACCGACGGCGCGGGCGAATCCGCGAACCCGGGGGGCGACGCGGCGGCCTGACGGGTTTGCCAATCGTACGCAGCCTGCACCGATACCTCCTTCGTCGACGCAACGGGTCGATAGACTCGGCGACGTGAACCCAAGGCGCGGGATGCCCGCCGTCGTGTCCGTCGGCGTGATGGCCGTCGCGCTCGCGTCGCCCGCACATGCCGGCCCGCCGAGCTATGGCAGCAACGGCGTCTTCAACGTGACCACGAATCCGCGGCCGGGCTGGACCACCGCGTCGATCGAGCCCGGCCGGTACCGAGTGGATCAGGCGCCGAGCATGTTTCCGTATCAGAGCGCACCGGGCGTCTGGTATCGCTGCCACAACTTCCCGTGCAGCCCCAGCTACCCGGGCAATCTGATCGCCTCGGGTGGCGCGATCCGCGACGTACCGACGTTCGTCGACATCCTGCCCAGCGATGTCGCGGTGGCGCTGCACAACGTCACGCTCACCGTCGCCAACTGACGGCCGCTCACGGGTCACTAGGCTGAGCCGGTGACTGATCCGGTACTGATCCATGTCGAGGACCGCGTCGCCGTCCTCACCGTCAACGACCCGGAGCGCCGCAACGCAGTCACCTTCGAGATGTCCGCCGCGCTGCGCGAAGCCGTGGATGGGGCCGAGGCCAACCCGGACGTGCACGCCGTCATCGTCACCGGGGCGGGCAAGGCGTTCTGCGCCGGCGCGGATCTGAGCGCGCTCGGTTCGGCGACCGAGGACGGGCTGCGCAAGATCTACGATGGCTTCCTCGCCGTCGCCAACTGCGCACTGCCCACCATCGCGGCGGTGAACGGCGCTGCCGTCGGAGCCGGATTGAACCTGGCTCTGGCGGCCGACGTGCGTATCGCCGGGCCGGCCGCCCTGTTCGACCCCCGCTTCCAGAAGTTGGGCATCCATCCCGGCGGAGGGGCGACCTGGATGCTGCAGCGAGCGCTCGGTCCGCAGGCCGCCCGCGCGTCACTGCTGTTCGGCATGCGGTTCGACGCCGAAGCCGCGGTCCGGTACGGCCTGGCGCTCGAGGTCGCCGACGACGCCCTGGTCGCCGCGAAGGAGCTCGCCCGGGGACCGGCGGGCGCACCGCGCGAAGTGGTGCTCGCAACCAAGGCGTCGATGCGGGCGACGGCCAACCCCGGCGTCGTCGACATCGACCAGCACCGCATCGCGGTCGACACTGAACTCGGCCCGCAGGCCACCTCGATCCGCTCCCCCGAGTTCCAGCAGCGTCTGGCGGCCGCACAACGCAAGTGAGCTAGACGCGGTCGACGTAGAACCACCGGCCCGCGCGGCGCTCGAACCGACTGCGTTCGTGCATCGCCCCTGCCCGGCCCGCGTGGATGTACCGGGCCGTGAACTCGACCTGGCCGTGCTGGTCGCCTTCACTGCCCGCGACCACATCGCTGATCTCGAGCCCGGTCCAGGCCATCTCGCGATCGACGGTGACATCGGGTGGCCGCGTCCGTGGATGCCACGTTGTAAAGAGGTAATCCCCGACACCTTTGGCGAACGCGGCGTAGCGCGAACGCATCAATTCCTCGGCTGTCGCCGCGACGCGTGCACCGTCGTGCAGCGGTTCGCAGCATGCGGAATACACCTCACCGCTGCCGCACGGACAGTTGTCGCCTTGCGCCATGGCCGAATCATGCCCGCTACAGATCGAGCAATGCCGTCTCCGGCGCTTCGATGAGGTCGCGCAGTTCGCACAGGAACGCCGCCACCTGCGCACCGTCGGCGATCCGGTGGTCGAACGCGCAGGTGAGGTTCATCGTCGGCCGCGCGACGACGGCGTCGTCGACGACGACCGCGCGAGGTTTGAGCGAGCCGACGCCGAGGATGGCGGCTTCGGGATAGTTGATGACGGGCACCCCGTCGTCGAGGCCGAGCGCGCCGAAGTTCGACACGGTGAACGTCGAGCCCTGCAGTTCGGTCGGTTTCAGCGTGCCGGCGCGCGCACCGCGGATCAGCCGTGCCACCTCGTCAGCGAGTTGACGAGTGGTCTTGAGGTGGGCATCACTGACGACGGGCACCAACAGGCCACGTGGTGCCGCGACACCGAACCCGAGGTGCACCGCCGAATGCAGATGAATCTGAGCACCGTCGGTGGTGTCCACCCACGTGGCGTTCAAGGTGGGGTGATGCCGAAGCGCGATGGTCAGCAGTCGCAGCGTGAGCACGAACGGCGTGATCGGCGCGTCCTGATCGGCTCGGTCGCGCAGGTGATCGCGCAGCCGCAGCAGGTTGGTCCCGTCCACCTGCACGCCGGTGTGTGCATCGGGGATCTGCTTGCGGGACATCGTCATTCGACGCGCCATCTCGGCCTGCACGCCGCTCACCGTCACCATGTCGGGACTCGGCGCGGACCTACCCGCCGCGGCGAGTACGTCCTCGCGCGTGATCACACCGTCAGGCCCGGAGCCCGTCAGCGCCGCCAGATCCACATTCAGCTCCGCGGCCAACTTGCGCACCGGCGGCTTGGCGCGGACGCGGTGCGGCGGCGCCGCCGCTCGCCTGCTCTGGTCCATCGCCGCGTCGGTGCCGTAGCCGACCAGCACGGGCTTGCGCTTCTGGGCAGGCGGTTCGGCGTCGGTCGCGATGCGCACCAGAGTCGCGCCCACCGGTAGCGTCTGGCCTTCCCGCCCGCCCAGTTCGACCACTGTGCCCGCGTACGGGCTGGGGATCTCGACCTCGGCTTTGTTGGTCTCGACCGTGCACAGCGTCTGGTTGAGTTCGACGTCATCGCCGACCGCCACGCTCCACGCGGTGATCGTCGCGTCCTCGAGACCCTCGCCGAGGTCGGGCACCAGGAAGTCCATCACTGTCATGGCTTCTCCAGCGTTCGTTCGACGCAGTCGAGCAGTCGATCGACCCCTGGCAGCCAGAGTTTCTCGAGCCGCGCGGGCGGATACGGTGTGTCGAATCCGGTCGCCCGCAGCACCGGGGCCTCCAGGTCGTAGAACAGCTCCTCTGAGATGCGTGCCGCCAGTTCGGCGCCGAACCCCAGCGTGCGCGGCCCCTCGTGCATCACGACGACCCGGCCAGTGCGGCGCACCGATTCCGAAATCGCCTCGAAATCCAGCGGATTGAGCGTACGCAGGTCGATCACCTCGAGGCTGGCGCCGTGCTGCTCGGCGGCGATGTCGGCCGCGTTCAGCGCGGTGGCCACCAGCGGGCCGTAGGTCACCACGGTGACGTCGGTGCCATTGCGCCGTACCGCTGCCCGACCCAGCGGAAGGCCGGGTGTCGAGGTGTCGACCGGTTCGCGGACCCAGTACCGGCGCTTGGGCTCGAGATAGATGACAGGGTCGCGGCTGGTGATCGAGTGCCGCAGCAGCCAGTACGCATCCGACGGCGTCGAGGGCACCACAACCTTCAGACCCGCGGTGTGCAACCAGTAGGTTTCGGTGGACTCGGAATGGTGCTCGACCGCGCCGATTCCCCCGAAGGACGGGATGCGGATCGTCACCGGCATGTCGACGTCGCCGCGGGTGCGGGTCCGGTATTTCGCCAAGTGGCTGACGATCTGGTCGAAAGCCGGTGCGGCGAACCCGTCGAACTGGATCTCGGGCACGGGGATCAGCCCGCGGACGGCCATTCCGATCGCAATCCCGACGATCGCCGACTCGGCCAGTGGGGTGTCGAAACACCGCTGGGCACCGAAGGTTTCGGCCAGGCCCTCGGTGACCCGGAAGACGCCGCCCAGGGTCGCCACGTCCTCACCGAACACCAGCACCCGCTCGTCGGACGCCATCGCGTCGTGCAATGCGCGGTTGATGGCCTGCGCCATGGTCAGTGTGGGCGTTTCGGTGACCGTCGGAACCGGCGTCAAGAGCGGATCGCGCGGTTCGTCCCCGCCGAACATCGGTGGCCGCTCGATGATCTGCGTCATGTCACGCCTCCTTCGCGAGTTCGGCGGCGAGTTGCTCGCGTTGGGCGGCGAGGTCGGGAGTGATGTCGTGGTAAACCGCGTCGAACACCTCGGCGACGTCGAAGTCCTCGGCACCGACGACCGCGTCCCGCAATTCGACGCGCAGTCGGTTCGATCTGGCCCTGACCCGCTCCTCGAGCCGTTCGGTCCACACTCCGGCCGACTGCAGATACGTCCGGTAGCGCGCGATCGGGTCGCGGGCCGCCCACTGCTGCACCTCTTCGGGGCTGCGGTACCGGTTCGGGTCGTCGGAGGTGGTGTGCGGGCCCATCCGATAGGTGACGGCCTCGATGAGCGTCGGACCGCCGCCGTCGCGGGCCCGGTGCGCGGCTTCAGCGGTGACGGCGAAGCACGCCAGCACGTCGTTGCCGTCGACGCGGACCCCCGGCATTCCGTAACCGATGGCGCGATGCGCGATCGACGGCCCGGCCATCTGCGCAGAAACCGGCACCGAGATCGCCCACTGGTTGTTCTGGACGAGGAACACACACGGCGTCCGGTACACCGCGGCGAAGTTCAGCGCCTCGTGGACGTCGCCCGCGCTGGTGGCCCCGTCGCCGACGAACGCCAGCGTCACCGAGTCCTCGCCCAGTCGCTGGGCCGCCATTGCCGCACCGACCGCATGCAACCCGTGGGTGCCGATCGGGATCGCGATCGGGGCGACGCATTTGTCGGTGAAGCCCAGTCCGCCGTGCCACTTTCCCCGCCACACGGCGGCGATCTGCGCCGGCGTGATGCCCCGGACCAGAAAGGCGCCGATCTCGCGGTACTGGGGGAACAGCCAGTCGGTCTTGCGCAGGCACGCCGCGGCGCCGATCTGTGCGGCCTCCTGGCCCCGACAGGACGCGAACAGCGCCAGTTCACCTTGGCGCTGCAGGTTGACGAATTCGCCGTCGAGGTCGCGGGTGACCACCATGGTCTCGTAGAGCCAGGCGAGCGTCTCGGGTGGAAGGTCTCGGCGGTATCGGGAGGCCGCGCTCGAGGAGGTCGGCGTCCCGTCCGGGGCGATCAGTTGAACCGGCTCCAGCTCGACGTCTCGCGACTCGAGGGGTGCCGAAACGGTCCCTGCCATACCGCCTCCTAGGGTCACTGACGGCGGATCGCGCCGTCAGGCGACTGAGGTGCTCAGCGCGGGGGCGGGTCGAGCAAGTCCTCTGGTGTAGAGGCTGTCAGCCACCGCCGGGGTGGGGCGCTGGCTGGACGATGCGCTCTGCTCGCCGCAGTGCTGGGGCTTCCACCATTATGCCTTCGCCCCGGCGATCGCCGATTCTTCGAGCAGACGTGTCGCGGCGGCGTCGCGTCAGTCGCGCGGGGCCAGGGCGACGATGCGTTCGGCGCGCCGAAGCACCGGCATGTCGACCATCACTCCGTCGTGGGCGAACACACCGCGCTCGTTGGCCGCCCTGGCCAGAACGGCTTTCGCCCACTGCACCTGATCGGGCGTCGGCGTGTAACCCTCGCGGATCACCGCGACCTGGGATGGATGGATCGCGACTTTCACGTCGAAGCCCACGGCCACCGCATCGTCGACCTCGCCGCGCAGACCGTCGAGGTCCTTGATGTCGAGGTACACCGAGTCCAGCGCGAGCCGACCGTAGGCCTTGGCCGATAGCAGCGTCTGCGATCGCACGTGCCGCGCCACCTCGCGGTAGCTGCCGTCGGGGTAGCGGTTGGAGGTGCCGCCGGTGACCGCGAACAGATCCTCGGCCCCCCACATCAGCGCGACCGTGTTGTCCTCGCGCGCCAGATCCGTCACGGCGAGCGCCCCGAGCGGGGTTTCGATCAACACCACGACGTTGCGCGGCGCCAGGTCGCGCACCTGCTGGGGATCCTCGGTCTTGGCGAGCATGACCGTGGTGTAGTCGGTCTTTTCGAGCGCCTCGAGGTCGAGCGGATGATCGGCGGTGGCGGCGGGGTTGACCCGCACCACCGTCCGGTCCGGGTCGAGGCGCGTCTCGATCAGTGCCGCGCGAGCGGCCTCCCGATCCTTGGCGGCGACACCGTCCTCGAGGTCGAGGATCACGACATCGGCTGCCGCTGCGGCCTTCTCGAATCGTTCCGGGCGGTCGGCCGGGCAGAACAGCCACGCGGGTCCCGTCGCGAGCGCCACTACGCCTCTCCCTCCGGGCGCTTGCGCACCATGGTCTTGCGCGACGCGGTCGCGACGACGTCACCGTGCTGGTTGCGGCCCACGTGGGAGAACGTCACGATGCCCTCACCCGGCCGGCTCTTCGACTCACGCTTCTCGAGCACCTCGGACTCCGCGTACAGCGTGTCGCCGTGGAAAAGCGGCTTCGGAAAAGCGATTTCGCCGAATCCCAGGTTGCCCACGATGGTGCCCTGCGTCAGTTGCGCGACCGAAAGACCCACCAGGGTGGACAGCGTGAACATCGAGTTGACGAGCCGCTGGTTGAACGGCGGCAAGGCATCGGAGAACGCGGCGTCCAGATGTAATGCCTGGGTGTTCATCGTTAACGTGGTGAACAAGACGTTGTCGGCCTCGGTGATGGTGCGTCCCGGCCGGTGCTGGTAGAGCACGCCGGGCTCGAACTCCTCGTACCACAACCCGCGCTGGACGACTATCTTCTTCTCACTCATCACAGGCCCAGCTCCCGCCCGATCAGCATCAACTGCACTTCCGTTGTGCCCTCACCGATCTCGAGGATCTTGCTGTCGCGGTAGTGCCGCGCGACGGAGTATTCGTTCATGAAGCCGTAGCCGCCGAAGATCTGGGTGGCGTCGCGGGCGTTGTCCATCGCGGCCTCGCTGGCCACCATCTTGGCGATGGACGCCGCCTTCTTGAACGGCTTTCCGGCCAGCATCAGCGCGGCGGCGTCGTAGTAGGCCGTGCGGGCGACGTGCGCTCGGGCCTCCATGCGCGCGATCTTGAAGGCGATCGCCTGATAGCTGCCGATGGCGGCGCCGAAGGCTTCGCGTTCCTTGGCGTACTTGACCGATTCGTCGACACACCCCTGCGCGGCGCCCACCGACAGCGCGGCGATCGCGATGCGGCCCTCGTCGAGGATGCGAAGGAAGTTCGCATACCCCCGACCGCGCTCACCGAGCAGATTCTCCTCCGGCACACGCACGTCGTCGAAGCTCAACGGATGGGTGTCGGAGGCGTTCCAGCCGACCTTGCTGTACGCCGGTTCAGCGGTGAAACCGTCGATCGGCACCGGAACCAGGATCGACGAGATCTCCTTCTTCCCATCGGGTTTCTCGCCGGTCACCGCCGTCACCGTCACCAGCTTGGTGATGTCGGTGCCCGAATTGGTGATGAACTGCTTGGAGCCGTTGATGACCCAGTGGCCGTCGTCGAGACGGGCGGTGGTCTTGGTGGCGCCGGCATCGCTACCGCCGCCGGCCTCGGTGAGGCCGAACGCGCCGAGCGCCTTACCGCTCGCCAACAGCGGCAGCCATTCCTGCCTCTGCTTCTCGCTGCCGAACCGGTACACCGGCATCGCGCCCAGCGACACCCCCGCCTCAAGCGTGATCGCCACGCTCTGGTCGACCTTGCCCAGTTCCTCCAACGCGAGGCACAGCGCGAAGTAGTCGCCGCCCATACCGCCGTACTCCTCGGGGAACGGCAGGCCGAACAGCCCCATGTCAGCCATTCCCGCGACCACCTCGTACGGGAACGAGTGTTCCTCGTCGTGTTTGGCGGCGACGGGCGCCACCACACTCTGGGCGAAGTCGCGGACCGTCTTGGCCAGCTGCTCGTAATGGTCGGGAAGTGTCCCGGTGGCTAAGACGTTGTTCATGCGCGATCCGCTCCGCTCCTCGCTGGGCTCATGATTCTTCCTTCTCGACGGTCGGGTCCGCGATGACCTTCGCCAGCGGCTGCCCTACCTTGACCTGATCACCTTCGGCGACAAGGAGTTCCACCACGCCGTCGACCGGCGCGCTCAGCGCGTGTTCCATCTTCATGGCCTCGACGGTCACCACGACGGTGCCCGTCGTCACCCGATCGCCGTCGGCCACCCCCACGGCCACCACGGAACCCGGCATCGGGCTGGTCAGTTCCGCGTCACCGCTGTGCGCGTCGTCGGGTCGCACGGGCGCTTCGCGGACCTCGTCGACCGCGACGGTGCGGCCTCCGCCCGCAAGCCAGATCCGGTGGTCGTCGGCGACCACGACGTAGTCGGTGACGACCCCGTCGAAGGTGACCGCAAGTCGCTCGCCGGCCGGCGATACCGACAGCGGACGCGGCCGGCCGTCCTCGATCGCCGCACTGCCCGCCGACGGTGTGCCGGTGAGGTGAACGTGGTCGACGCGCTCACCGGACTGCAGCCGGTACGTCGTCGGCGCATGGCGACCGATTCGCCAACCCGAGGGGACCGCCCACAGGTCTCTGACCGGTTGCGGCCACGAGCGCAGCCATATGTACGCCGCGGCGGCGACCAGGTCGACGTCCTCGGCGGTCGCGGGGCGAAAGTCCGGGCTGCGACGATCCAGGAGACCGGTGTCGAGGCGGCCCGCCGCGACGTCGGGATCGGCGAGCAGGAACCGCAGGAACTCGACATTGGTGGTGACACCCAATACCGCGGTGTGCGCCAGCGCCCGATCGAGCGCCCGAAGGGCCGCCGCTCGGTCGGCGGCATGCGCGATGATCTTCGACAGCATGGGGTCGTAGTCGCTGCCGATCACCGAACCCGGCGCCAACCCCGAATCAACCCGAATGCCAACGCCCTCGGGCTCGGCGAGACCCAGAACGCGGCCACCGGTGGGCAGGAACCCGCGTCCGGGGTCTTCGGCGTAGACCCGGGCCTCGATCGCGTGCCCGCTCATCGAGATGTCGTCCTGCGCGATCGACAGCTTCTCCCCCGCGGCGATCCTCAGCTGCTGTTCGACGAGGTCGATCCCGGTGACCATCTCGGTGACCGGGTGCTCGACCTGAAGGCGGGTGTTCATCTCCATGAAGAAGAACTCGTCGGGCCGGTCGGCCGACACGATGAACTCGACGGTGCCCGCCCCGGTGTAGTCGACGCTGCGCGCGGTGTCGCACGCCGCCGCACCGATTCTCGCCCGCGTCGCCTCGTCCAGCAGCGGTGACGGCGCCTCCTCGATGACCTTCTGATGGCGGCGTTGCAGGGAGCATTCGCGTTCGCCGAGATGCACCACGTTCCCGTAGCCGTCGGCGAGCACCTGCACCTCGATGTGGCGCGGATTCAACACGAACCGTTCCAGGAACAGCGTGTCGTCACCGAACGCAGCGGCCGCCTCCCGGCGCGCGCCGGCCAGCGCAGCGGGCAATTCGCCCGACTCGTGCACGACCCGCATGCCCTTGCCGCCGCCACCGGCCGAGGGCTTCACCAGCACGGGGTAACCGACCTCGTCGGCGCCGGCGACGAGGTCGTCGTCAGACAGGCCGGGACGCGAAACGCCGGGCACCACCGGAACCCCGAACGCCGACACCGCCGCCTTGGCCGCGATCTTGTCGCCCATGGTCTGGATGGCGCCGACCGGCGGACCGATGAACGCGATTCCCGCGTCCTGTAGTGCCGTGGCGAACTGCGCGTTCTCCGAGAGGAATCCGTAACCCGGATGCACGGCCTGGGCGCCGGTGCGCCGGGCCGCTGAGACCACGGCCTCGATGTCGAGGTAGCTCTGCCTGGCCGCCGACGGTCCGATGTGCACCGCGACGTCGGCCTCCGCGACATGACGTGCACCCGCGTCGGCGTCGCTGAACACCGCGACCGATCGGATGCCCATGGCCCGGAGTGTGCGGATGACGCGCACGGCGATCTCGCCTCGGTTGGCGACAAGGACGGTATCGAAGTTCATGTCCTCACATCCGGAACACGCCGTAGGAGATGGACTCGAGCGGCGCCTGACCGACCGCCGAGAGTGCCAGTCCGAGAACCGTTCTGGTGTCGGCGGGGTCGATCACCCCGTCGTCCCACAGCCGGGCCGTCGAATAGTACGGATTGCCCTGGTGCTCGTACTGCGCGCGAATCGGCGCCTTGAAGTTCTCCGCCTCCTCGGCGGTCATCTCGCCGCGCACGGTCGCCAGCACCGATGCGGCCTGCTCCCCGCCCATCACCGAAATGCGGGCGTTGGGCCACATCCAGAGGAAACGAGGCGTATACGCGCGCCCGCACATGGAGTAGTTGCCCGCCCCGTACGAGCCGCCGATCACCACCGTCAACTTCGGCACCCGCGCGCACGCCACCGCAGTGACCATCTTCGCGCCGTGCTTGGCGATGCCGCCCGCTTCGTAATCGCGGCCGACCATGAACCCGGAGATGTTCTGCAGGAAGACCAGCGGAGTGTTGCGTTTGTCGCAGAGCTCGATGAAATGGGCTCCCTTGAGGGCAGATTCACCGAACAACACGCCGTTGTTGGCGATGATGCCGACCGGATGCCCGTGGATGCGGGCGAATCCGGTGACCAGGGTACTGCCGTACTCGGCCTTGAATTCGGCGAACTCGCCACCGTCGACGATGCGGGTGACGACCTCGTGCACGTCGTAGGGAACGCGTGAGTCCACTGGCACCACGTCGTAGAGCTCGTGTTGATCGGCCACCGGGTCCGCGGTCGGCCGGACGTCCCAGGGCAGCGGCTCGCGCGGACCCAGGGTAGCGACGATGCGGCGCACGATGCGTAGTGCGTCGCGGTCGTCGTGCGCCAAATGGTCTGTCACACCGGAGGTCTTCGAATGCAGGTCACCACCGCCCAGTTCCTCGGCGGTGACCACCTCACCCGTCGCCGCCTTCACCAGGGGTGGGCCCCCGAGGAAGATGGTGCCCTGGTTGCGCACGATCACGGCCTCGTCGCTCATCGCGGGCACGTATGCGCCACCGGCAGTGCAGGATCCGAGCACCGCGGCGATCTGCGCAATTCCCTGGGCTGACAGATTGGCCTGGTTGTAGAAGATTCGGCCGAAATGATCGCGATCGGGGAAAACCTCGTCCTGGCGCGGGAGGAACGCCCCTCCCGAGTCGACCAGGTAGATACACGGCAACCGGTTCTGGCCCGCGACTTCCTGAGCCCGTAGATGCTTCTTGACCGTGATCGGATAGTAGGTGCCGCCCTTGACGGTTGCGTCGTTGGCGACGATCACACATTCGCGTCCCGATACGCGACCGATCCCGGTGATCATGCCCGCTCCCGGACACGCGTCGTCGTACATGCCGTCGGCGGCCAGGGGCGACAGCTCGAGGAAGGGGCTGCCCGGGTCCAGCAGGCCGTCGACGCGGTCGCGCGGCAAGAGCTTGCCGCGGCTGACGTGACGCTCGCGGGCCCGCTCGGGCCCGCCGAGGGCGGCCGCGGTGAGCTTGGAACGCAATTCGTCGACCAGCGCGAGATGTTCCTCGCGATGTGAAGGCCGCGATGCCATCGGAAACCCATTTCGTTGAGTTAATGACGAATAACTGGTGGTATGTTAGTCACGATTAACTCAGATGTCCACAGGCGGGCGGGAGGCGCGGTGTCTTCAACTCCAGTCCCTGAGATGCCTGCGAGCACCAAACGCAGCAAGGCGAAGTCGGACCGGCGATCCCAATTGATCGCTGCGGCGGAACGCCTGGTTGCCGAACGGGGCTACCTCGCGGTGCGGTTGGAGGATATCGGTGCGGCGGCCGGCGTCAGCGGGCCGGCGATCTATCGGCACTTCCCGAACAAGGAGGCGTTGCTGGTCGAGTTACTGGTCGGCATCAGCACCCGACTGCTGGCCGGCGCCACCGAGGTCGTTGCGCGCGCCGACGATCCCGCCTCCGCGCTGGACGGCCTGATCGACTTCCACCTGGACTTCGCCCTCGGAGAGTCCGATCTCATCCGCATTCAGGATCGTGATCTCGCGAATCTGCCACCCGCGGCCAAACGGCAGGTGCGCCGGGCGCAACGGCAGTATGTCGAAATCTGGGTCGATGTGCTCCGGCGGTTGGACGACTCGTTGGCGGAGGCCGATGCCCGGTTGATGGCCCATGCGACGTTCGGGTTGCTGAACTCCACGCCTCACGCGCTGCCGTCCAGCGCCACGAAAACGGCCGAGGCCAGGCCGCGATCCGTCTTGAAAGCGATGACGGTCGCGGCGCTGACCTCGGCCGCGCGGGACGCTTAGGCGCCTCTAGCCCCCGTTAATACCAGGCGCGCCTGCCTCCGACGGGACGGCCCATGGACCCCAGAATCCAGAACACCGCTCCGATGACCATGAGCACGATGCCGATGGTCCACAGGATGTTGATTCCGAAGATCAGTCCGAGGATGAGAAGAATCGCTCCGAGGATGATCATTAGCGTTCCTTTCGAATTATCAAGCGCCAGTTGTCACTGGCTGGGTTGGGGCACGTTGCAGTTCTCAACCTTGGGGTTGACACCTGCGTAGTTCAGCGGACCGACCACCACCGTCAGGGCGATGCTTCCCGCTGTCGCACAATTGGTTTCACTGGTCTGGAAATAGCCGCGTTGGTACGCGGCGAATGCGCCGATCAGCAACCAAACGAGCACCAGAACGCCGAGAATTCCGCCACCTCGCATGCTGCGCCTCCTTTGTCGCGCCCGATCGGCGCGTGCGAAGCGTTTACCCGGCAGACAATTTCGGTAAACGTGGCTACGGAGAACGAATCGGTCACGAATCGGAACGCTCGCGGAAAGCGGCAATCAGCCACTCGCGCATGGCTTTGACCAGCACGGCGCGGTTCTCGCGCCTCTCGATGTCATGTCCGTCGTCGTCGAACATGAGCAGTTCCACTTTTCGGTTAAGTGCCTGCAGCGCTTCGAACATTTGCTGGGATTCGCTCGGGGGCACGTTCGTGTCGTTGGCGCCGTGCACCAACAGCAACGGCGCGGTCATCGCGTCGACACGTTGCAACGGCGATAGCTGCTCCAGCAGTTCGCGGTCGCCGATCGGGTGACCGTACTTCGGATATGCCGCCGCGGCGATCCACGGTTCGGTGTTGCGGTACCAGGTGTTCAGATCGCTCATACCGCAGATGCTGATTCCCGCCGCGAACCGGTCGGGGTGGAAGGTGAGCGCCGCCTGCGTCAGGTAGCCACCGTAGGACCATCCGCAACAGGCGATCCGGTCGGCCCGCGCGACGTCACGCTCGACCAGGTAGGCGACCGCGTCGGCCACATCGTTGATCGCGGCGAAACGTCGCTCCTTGTCGTCGGCGTGCATGAACGTCCTGCCGAAACCGCCCGAGCCGCGGACGTTGGGCAGGAACACGCTGATGCCCTCCTCGAGCAGGGCCGGGAAGAACTCGTTGTAGCCGGGTCTCCCCTGCCCCTCGGGGCCGCCGTGCAGGAACAGCATCGCGCCGATCGTCGGGACGCCGTCGCGCGGCCGGAAGAGCCACCCGGTGAATTCCATACCGTCCCGCGCCGTGACCGTCTCCAGCGTCGGGTCCGGCGACACCGGCCCGGAACTGGGCTCGCGGTCGACGATCTCCCACTCCCGGGTACGCGGGTCGACCAGTTCGACGGTCGGCGGGGTGGACGGGCCTTCGACGGTCATGGCCAGCATCGAGCCGCCGGCGCTGATGCTCAGCTGGCTGGCCACCATCCCCGGCAGTGGGATCGGCGGTTGGAGCGTGTAGTCGGTGCGTTCGATGATCTGTAATTCACTGGCGCCGTGGATGTTCCAGAGGATCGCCACGGTCGACAGATCATCGCTCACGGTGAACTCGTCGAGTTCATAGCCCGGGCGTTCGGCGATGACCTGGTAGGCCACCCCGTCGGCGGTGACCGTCACCTCGAGAAGTCGCGCATGCTCGGTACCGTTCTCGCTGCGGACCAGGGCCCGCACATAACCTTCGGTGCTGTCTGCGTCGTAGGTGCTCGCCGGCTGGTACAGCCTGGTGAGCTCGCCTTCCAGCCCGGCGCGCAGCCGGCGCGCGTAGTGGTCGTCGAGGATGACGCCGGTGTCGGTGGTCGACCCTGGATCGTATGGCAGCAGTGCGGTTTCGGTGCGTCCGCGCAGCATGATCAGGTCCCGGTAACCGCGCGGTCCGACCCGCACGAGCGCGGCACCGGCCCAGGCGTCGACCAGACGGCCGCCCGAGCGGCGGTCGAGCACGGTGGTGTGGCCGGTGGCCGGGTCGATCAGGCACGAGCTACCGACACCGTCCTCGCCGGTGAGGATCGCCGCCACCAGGATGCCGTCCCAGTTGATCAGCTCGGCGGTGCCCTCGGGCGCCCCGGGCGCCCACGAGTCGATGCGGCGCGCGTCACGGTCGTCGGGATCGGTTGTCACGACCCAGATCTGGGTGCGGGTGCTGCCCTCTGGAGCGACTTCGCATGCCAGCCAGTGGCCGTCGGCCGAATGCAGGACCCGCGTCACCGGGCCTTCGACCGGCAGATCGACGTCTCGCGACGAGCTTGCCCGCCAGCCGCGCAGGAAACGCTGCACTGCGCGCGGAAAGCCACCATCGTCGACCAGATGTGCGAACGCGGTGGCGTCCGGCGACATGGACGCGCCGTAAACTCTGCGAACCTGCTCTCCCACCGGACCAATTGTGCCTACCCAGGCAAGTCCACTGACGACCTGCGCCTGTTGGGCGGTCGCACAGGTACCCTCGCACCCATGAGGTGGGTATGACCGGTACACCACAGCCCGGCCGCGACGAGCAGTCGGGTTCCGGCCGCGGGGAGCAGCCGCAGGGTCACGGCTATTCCGGATACAGCGACCCGGCATACGCGAGCCAGGCGTACGGCCCCACCTATCAGGCGCCGCCCCAACCTGCTCCGACGCAGCATCTGCCGGCGTACGGCACATACGGGTACGAGACCTACGGCTCGGGCCAGTACGGGGCGCCCTACCCGTCGGGTGATCCGCCACCGGAGCCCGAGGAACCGAAGTCACCCCGCTGGTTGTGGGTTGCCGCGGGTGTTGCGGTACTGACCGTGCTCGGCCTGGTGATCGCGCTCGTCGTCGTCAACAGTTCGCAACAGCAGACTGTCGTCGCGCCGCCCCCGATGCCGGAACCCGACTTCACCACCCCGATCCCGACGACAGGGCCGCGCCCGACCGTTCCACGGACGACGCGGCCCACCGTGCCCGCAGTCCCCACGGACCCCAGCACGCCCGGCACGCCCGGCACGACCACCCCCGGTCTCACCCAGAGCGTCGTCTACGTCGTCAGCGGTTCCGGGCGCGCCATCAACATCACCTACGTGGACACCGGCGGTCTGCTGCAGACCGAGTTCAACGTGCTGCTGCCCTGGAGCAAGGAAGTGGAGTTGTCCGAGTCCGCGGCCGCCACGGCGAGCATCAGCATCATCAACGTCGGTCGCGAGGTGAATTGTTCGATCTCCGTCGACGGCTCGGTGGTGCAGAAGCGCACCGGGGCGGGCCTGACCATCTGCACGGCCAGCGGTTAGGCGGGCGCACGCCGCGGAACACGCACGGCGAGCATCGCGAGCAGGCCGGCGGCGAGGACCACGACCAGCCCGCCCATCCCGGCACGGTCGGTGCCGAACACGGCGATGAAAATCGAGAACAGCATGGGCGCAAGGTAGGACACAGCGCGGCCCGTGGTGGTGTAGAGGCCGAAGGCGACGCCCTCCTTGCCCTGGGCGGACATGCGCAGCATCAGCGTGCGCGCGGCGGACAGTGTGGGCCCGATGAACAGGCAGAGCAACAGTCCGCAGATCCAGAACGCCAGTACCCCGTTGAGCGACATCAAGGTGAGGCCGACCGCGATCATCCCGCTCAGCGAGACGACGATGACGGGTTTGGCGCCGAACCGGTCGTCGAGAAATCCACCGCCTATCGCACCGGCGGCGGCGACCGTGCTGGCGCACACCCCGAACAGCAGCACATCGGCCTCGGAGACGCCGTAGACCCGAACGCCCAGCACCGCCCCGAACGCGAATATCCCCGTCAGGCCGTCGCGGAACACCGCACTGGCCAGCAGGTAGTACACCACGTTGTGATCACGCCGCCATTCGCTGCGGATGTCCGCCCACAGCTTGCGGTACCCGCCGATGAATCCGACGGTCTGCCGTTGCTCTGAGGGGTCGGGGCTGGCGCTGGGCACGGCGATCAGCACCGGCAGCGCGAACAGTCCGAACCAGATGGCCGTGAAAACCATGGCGGCCCTGACGTTTCCGCCGTCCTCGACCGGCAGGCCGAGCAATCCGCCGTCACCGGAGATGAACCCGAAGTACACCACCAACAGCAACGTGACACTGCCGAGATAGCCCAAACCCAGGCCGTATCCGGAGATCTGGCCCGACGTCTGCGGTGTCGACAGTTGGCGCAGCATCGCGTTGTAGGGCACGGTGGCGAGTTCGTTGCACGCCGACGCGCAGCCCAAGAGCACCAGCCCCAGCGCCAGGTAGCGGTAGTCGTCGCGGACCGAACTCATCGAGGCGATCAGCACGACCGCCAGCGCGCTGAGCACGGCCAGCACGCGGCGCCGCCGCCACGGGGCGTCGACCCACACGCCCGTCACCGGCGCCAGCAGCGCGACGACGACCCCGGCCGCGCCCAGCGCCCAGCCCAGCCAGCTGGTGGCGCTGACACCGCCGGGCAGATCGTCGCCGACCGTATTGGTCAGGTAGATCGAGAACACGAAGGTCACGACCACCGCGTTCAGCCCGGTCGCACCGAAATCCCACAGCGCCCACGAGATGACCTGGCGACGCGCCGCAGCGGGCGGGCCGGAATCGGGTGGGTCGCTCATGGTCCGCCCACGATATAGTCCGGCGCATGCCAGTACCCGCACCCAGCGCCGACGCCCGCGCGGTGGTCACCGGCGCATCTCAGAACATCGGCGAGTCGCTGGCCACCGAACTTGCCGCCCGCGGACATCACCTGATCATCACCGCGCGCCGCGAGGAGGTGCTGCGGACCTTGGCCGACCGCCTCGTCCAGCAGTACGGCGTGACGGTGGAGGTGCGTCCCGTCGATCTGGCCGACCCCAGCGAGCGCACGAAGCTTTGCGACGAACTGGCGACACGAAACATCTCGATCCTCTGCGCGAACGCGGGCACCGCGACGTTCGGTCCGGTGTCCTCGCTGGATCCGGCCGACGAGAAGGCACAGGTTCAGCTCAACGTGTTGGGCGTACACGATCTCGTGCTCGCCGTCCTGCCGGGGATGGTGCAACGCAAGGCCGGCGGGATCCTCATTTCCGGCTCGGCAGCGGGCAATTCACCGATCCCCAACAACGCGACCTATGCCGCCAGCAAGGCGTTCGTCAACACGTTCAGCGAGTCGCTGCGCGGTGAGCTCAAGAAGGACGGGGTGCACGTGACGTTGCTGGCGCCGGGGCCCGTGCGCGAGGCGCTGCCGAACCCCGACGAGCAGTCCTTGGTGGAGAAGCTGATTCCGGACTTTCTGTGGATTTCGACGCAATACACCGCCAGGCAATCGTTGGATGCGTTGGAGCGCAACAAGATGCGCGTCGTCCCCGGTGTGACGTCGAAGGCGATGTCGGTTGCGGCGGGGTACACGCCGCGGGCGATCGTGACGCCCATCGTCGGAGCCGTGTACAAGAAGCTCGGCGGCGGCTAAGGCTCGTTCCCGCTTTACGCCGCGAAACTGTATTCCGTCAGCGAAAGTTCGAGTAGAGGCGTGCTGGAATACAGTTTCGCGAACCGAAATCAGCGGCGACGCCGGCTGCGCCTGCGACCGGTGCCGAAGATGCTGCGGGTGATCTCTCGGCCGATCACCGTACCCGCCGAACGCATCGCGCTCTTGAACGCCGGGCTGTTGACCACCTTCTCCACCATCGAGGGTTCGGCGGAGTCGCGTGCGCTCACTTCACCGGCCGGAGGCAGCGGAGGCGGCAGTGCCTCGTCGTACTGAGGCACGGGATCGGGCTCGGGTGGCGGGGCCAGTTTCGCGTTGAGCCGCTCGTAGGCCGACTCGCGGTCGATGGTCTGGCCGTATTCTGCCTGCAGCGCACTGGATTTCGCGGCGGCGGAAATCGCTTCGGGACCGATGGTGTCCATCAGCGAGCGCGGGGCTCGCATCCGGGTCCACGCCACCGGGGTCGGGGCGCCCTTCTCCGACAACACCGTGACGATCGCCTCGCCGGTAGCCAGCGACGTCAAGGCTGACTTCAGGTCGTACACATCGGTTTTCGGGTACGTTCGCACCGTCTTGGCCAACGCCTTGTCGTCGTCGGGGGTGAACGCGCGCAGCGCGTGCTGAATACGGGCACCCAGTTGGGAAAGCACGTCGTTGGGCACATCGGTCGGCAGTTGCGTGCAGAAGAACACGCCGACTCCTTTGGAACGGATCAGCTTCACGGTCTGCTCGACCTGTTCGAGGAAGGCCTTGGACGCGTCGGCGAACAGCAGGTGGGCCTCGTCGAAGAAGAACACCAGCTTCGGTTTCTCCAGGTCGCCGACCTCGGGAAGCGTCGCGAACAGGTCGGCGAGGACCCACATCAGGAAGGTGGAGAACATCACCGGACGTGCGGCCTGGCTGCCGAGCTCGAACAGCGTGATGACGCCGCGGCCCTGCTCGTCGACCCTCAGCAGGTCCTCGGGCTCGAGTTCGGGCTCGCCGAAGAACGTGTCGCCGCCGTCGGCCTCGAGATTGATCAGCGCCCGCAGGATCACCCCCGCGGTCGTGGTGGACACCGCGCCCAGCGTTTTGAGCTCGGGCTTGCCCTCGTCGCTGGTGAGGTACTGGATCACCGCGCGGAGGTCCTTGAGGTCCAGTAGCGAGAGCCCCTGCTGGTCGGCCCAGTGGAAGATCAGGCCCAGCGTCGACTCCTGCGTGGCGTTCAGCCCGAGTACCTTCGACAGCAGGATCGGCCCGAAGCTGGAGATCGTCGCGCGCACCGGCACTCCGATTCCCACGGTGCCCAGCGACAGGAACTCGACCGGAAACGCGGTCGGCGCCCAGTCGTCGCCGGTGTCGGCGGCGCGTGCGGCGATGTTGTCGTTGGGCTCGGCGGGGCGCGACAGCCCCGAGAGGTCCCCCTTGACGTCGGCCATCACGCATGGCACGCCCGCCGCTGAGAGCTGTTCGGCCAGCACCTGAAGAGATTTAGTCTTGCCGGTGCCGGTGGCGCCGGCCACCAGCCCGTGGCGGTTGACGGTGGCCAGCGGAATTCGCACCAAGGCGGTCGGGTCGCACACCCCGTCGACGACGACCGCGCCGAGCTCAAGAGCGGCCCCCTCGGCCGCGTAACCCGCTGCGATCTGCTGTGCCGGCGTGGACGTGGACTCACTGGCCATGGCTGGCACCTTAACGCCCGCGACCTACCCGACGGACGGGTGCAACGGGCCGCATGCAGCGGCAAGGCTTACTGTGATCGTCGTGCGTGACGAACTGGTGTGGATCGACTGCGAGATGACGGGGCTGGATCTCAAGACGGATCGGCTCATCGAGATCGCCGTGCTGGTGACCGACGCGGACCTCAGCGTCCTCGGTGACGGCATCGACGTCGTCATCCACACCGATGACGAAGCGTTGGCATCGATGATCCCGGTGGTCACCGAGATGCACACCAAGTCGGGGCTGATCGACGAGGTGCGCGCGTCCAGCGTCACCGTGGCCGAGGCCGAGGAGCTGGTCCTCGACTACATCCGCACCCACGTCAAACAGGCCAAGACGGCGCCGTTGGCCGGCAACTCCATCGCCACCGACCGTGGCTTCATCGCCCGCGACATGCCCAAGCTCGACGACTACCTGCACTACCGGATGATCGATGTGAGCTCGATCAAGGAGTTGTGCAGGCGCTGGTATCCCCGCATCTACTTCGGCCAACCCGAGAAGGGCCTCGCGCACCGGGCGCTCGCCGACATCCACGAATCGATCCGTGAGCTTCAGTACTACCGCCGCACCGCGTTCGTGGCCCCACCCGGGCCGTCGACCAGCGATATCGCGGCGGTCGCCGAGGAATTGGGGCGGCCGGACGAGAGCCCGAGAGATATCGATTCGGCCGCCGAGCGTTCGAGCGGTTAGTATCGACGTCGCCGCTTCGCCCACCTGGGTTCGCGGCGATGGTGGCTGTAGTTCAGTTGGTAGAGCACCAGGTTGTGATCCTGGCTGTCGCGGGTTCGAGTCCCGTCAGCCACCCGCAGGTAAGACCGCATCCACCCGCGACCGTGCGGGTGGGTGCGGCGCACGCTTGAGCGTGTTCGGCGTCCGTGCTGTCGATGCAGACCTACAGCGGTCAATTGACCGCCCCTCGTGTTACTTGAGGTCCGGGCGCTGCGCGGTGTCGAGAAAGAAGTCGCGCCGCTTGACCAGGCGCACCGAGTTGAAGCATCGCCGCCAGAGCAGTTTCGAGGACCACTTCTTGTTGCACACGACTACCCCCTATCGACGGAAGACCGGCGAGTGATTCCAGGAGATAGTCGAGAGCGGTGCGTGGCTCACCCGCGGTCAATGCGATAAGACCTTCGCCGATGAGACGCAACGTCGTCGTCTGCTCGTCGGTAGCGCCAGGAACATTGATCGCGCGTATCGCAGCCGGATCATTCGCAGCAGCCAGCACGAGCAGCGCGTGGAAGGCTATGAAGGGTGTTTGCGGTGTATACGCGAGTTGGCCGACTTCGGCGAGGACTGGAATCGGATCGGGGGGAGTGACCCAGTCCGGATGCAGGCGAGCTCGCCAAGCAAGCGAGCCGGCGTCGACAAGGCAGCGTACGTCCTTCGACTGGGGCGGCGCCAGAAACGCCGTGTACCGGCGGGCAGCGGCGGCCACGTCGCCCATCGCTAGTTCGTGTAGTGCGGCGTGCCATTGGAAGTGCGCCAAGTAACGCTGCGTACCGCCATCGCCCGAGATCCAGTTTGTCAACCATCTCAGCCCGGCACCGTGGGCGTCGGTTTCGTAATGTACGTGAGACAGCGCGTGAGCGGCGTTGCCGTTCCCCGGATCGAGTCCCAGCGCGGCATCGGCCAGATCGGCTGCGTCGTACCAGAGGCCCTGCTCCGTTCGGCCGTAGGCGCGCAAGCCCAGATACCAAGGCGCCTCGCCGTGTACCCCGGTGAACCGTTCGACGTACTGCCAAGCATCTGGTAGCGCGTCACCAGCACCAGCGAACGCGATCGACGGCGCGAGCACAAGCAATGCGACAGCGTCGTCCGGAACCCGGTCAAGATGGTCGATGAGCGCATCGGTGCCCGTCGCGTTACCCTTCTCGCACCACGTCGCGATGGCTTCGACGTGGCTGCGGTCTTCGTCACTTCCATGCGCGAGCGCCGCACGTGCTCGCGCAAGGTGACCCTTGACTGCATCCGGACCGCCCGCGCGGTCGGGACGTTCTGTGGCGATCATCGCGAGCGCAACGTGGGCACGCGCGTGGTGCGGATCTTCGGCGACCGCTGCAGCGAAGGCGATCGACGCGCCGTCTTGCACGGCAAGAAGGCGGCGTACGCCTTCAAGATAGGAAGCTTGAGCACCAGTCACCTTCGGCCACAACGCGACTCGACTGGGGACGCGCACCGGCCGTTCCCGGGTATCATCGGCGAGCAGGTCCGCGATAGCGGCGGCTTGAGCACGGATTTCGGGAATCGCGGTGGTCTCCCACTCCTCGCCCTGGCGGATCGAACCGATACACACGACATCCGGAACGATGCCGCCAGCCCTATCGATCAGATAGCCGCTTGTCGCGAGCCGCACACCTACGCCCGAGGGGTGCAGCGACGCAACGTCTGTGGCCAACAAGTTCTCCCAAAGCGGAGAGCGTCGTAATGAGCGGCGATCCCATGCCGCGCCGGTTGCGACCACGACGGCGTCCGCGAAGCGACGCACTGATCGGTCGCACATCGTCACTACCAGTTCGACACCGTCAGCGCGCAGCGACACATCGGCAACCTCACCGGCCTCGATGATCAGTCGACCGTTATCGACCGCAGTTTGAACTGCATCGGCAATCGTCGGCGGCATCCGGTGGCGCAGGACTTCCCACTGCCGCAGATCCTCCCGCAAGAACCGGCGCTGGTCCTCCCATGTCAACGACCGCCATAGCCGAGCCGTATGCGGGCGGAGCGCGTCGATCACCTGTCGCCAGTCCAAACCGGCAGCTTTCGCGTGCGCGAGGTCCGCCGCGAGCGATGCACGCAGCTGCTCGAGCGAGTTATCGGCAGCGAGCGCACTGATATTGGGCAACGGTGCCGGTGCCCCGGTAGCGCGGAACCGATGCGGGAGCGCACCGTGACGCGACAGCAACGTGACTGTGGACCCTCGTGCAATGAGATGCAACGCGACATCTACGCCCGTTAGTCCCGAACCGATCACCAACACGCCCGCGGGTCGGCGCGCACCAAGAGCTGTGAGTCCGCCAGGGGCCCACGGCTTCACCAGGATTCTGCCATCGACGTTTCCGGTCAAGACCGGCGCGAAAGCTCGTTCCAAGGACTCCGGCATGGCACCTTCAGGCCGCCCGGTCGCGAGCACAACAGCGTCGGCAGATAGCGAACGGCCACCGTGCAGCGTCAAGCGAGCGGGTGGTCCCGGGACCAGCCCGACAACCTCGGCGGTTTCGATCCGCACCTCTGCACAGGCGAGTTGCTCTTGGAGGTAACGCCGGTACGCGAGACGTGGCGCAAAGCTCTCCACCGACATGACGGCTCTTTCGTCGAGCCAACGGCAGAAGTGATCGGGATCATCCAGCCATGCAGACATGCGCTGGGCAGGAACATTCAACAAGTGTGCCGGGTCGTCTGTGCCATACGCCGCACCGGTGCCGGGGCGACCGGACGCGTCGATCAGCGTGATCTGCGCTTCTGGTTTACGCCGGCGGAGATGTATCGCCGCGAGCACACCAGAAGCGCCGCCTCCCACGATCGCAACGCGCATCATTCCGGCATGTTATTCCTCCGGCCGGCTTGAGGTGCCCGATCTTCCCGAAGGTTCATCTGCAGTGGAGCGGCTGCAGTACTCGAAGCGCTGTGGATGACAGCGAAGCGATTCTTCCGTAACGGAAATCGTCGACGCTGTCGAAAGTCCCATCAGAGGTTCGCGTTGCCGGCCTTCCACTGATCCCACGGAATGTTCCAGTCACCGAGGCCGTCGGTGCCCGGCAGCGTCGAGCCCACCGTATTGATGATCTCGACGACGTCCCCGCGCTTGGAGTTGTCGTGGAACCACCGCCCGTTGCTCGTGCTCACGTTGATGCAGCCGTGGCTGACGTTGCTGTAGCCCTGGCTGCCCACCGACCACGGCGCGGCGTGGACGTAGATGCCGCTGTAGGAGATCTGGGTGGCCCAATCCACCTCGGTGCGATACCCGTTGGCGGAGTTGACCGGAACACCGTAGGTCGACGAATCCATCACCATGTGCGAGCGCCGGTCACCGACGATGTAGACACCGTTGTTGGTGGGCGTGCTGTTCTTGCCCATCGACACCGGCATTGTCTTGACCACCTCGCCGTTGCGCTTGACCGTCAGCGTCTTTGTGCTGTCGTCGACGGTGGTGATGACCTCATCGCCGATGGTGAAGCTCGTGCTGACGTTCTCCTGGCCGAAGAGGCCGTCTCCGAGATCGACGCCGTAGGTGTTCACCGCGACATCGACCTTCGTACCGGGCTTCCAGTAGTTCGCGGGCCGCCACCGCACCTCCTGGTTGCTCAGCCAGTAGAAAGCGCCCTCGACCGGCGGATCGGTCTTGATCTTGATGGCCTTCTGCGCGGCCACCCGGTTGGTGATGATCTCGTCGAAGCGGACGGCGACCGGTTGTCCGACGCCGACCACCTCGCCGTTGTTGGGCAGCACGTACGGCATGGTCAGGTTCTCGGGCGAGTGGGTCTCGAAGGACATCCGCCTGGTCGTGGCGCCGCCGAGCCCGAGCGATTCGGCCGTGAGCGTGTAGCGCTTGTTGTAGCCGAGCGGTTCGGTGGTCGACCACTTCAGCCCGTCCGGGCTCAGCGCACCCGCGACCGACTTGCCGGACTCGTTCACCATGGTGACCGCCTCGAGCACACCGTCCTCCGCGCTGACGGTCACCGGCGAGTCCACACTCACGCCCACCGCGCCGTCGGTCACCGAGGCCGTCAGCTTGGGGACGAGCAGGTCGCCGAACGGGGTGCCCTTGTCGTCGATCACCTGCGGTTGCGGTGGCGCGGAGTTACCGCCGCACGCGGACAATCCGAGCGCCAGCACCGGGATCAGCGCAACGGTCACCAACCATGCACGTCGACGCGGACGGGCCACTGAACGGACTCGCCACATTGCTTACTCCACCTCACAACCAGGACTACGGATCGATGATTCTTGGCAACGAGTCTAAGGGCAAAATCGAGTCCGGGTTGCGACGCGGACGCTGTCGAAGCGACGCTGGAGGCGGAGATTTCGTCCTGCGCAGCAAGTCCTGTTATTGTCGCAGCCGCGCGCCGTTAGCTCAGTTGGTAGAGCAGCTGACTCTTAATCAGCGGGTCCGGGGTTCGAAACCCTGACGGCGCACCAGCTCTGATTCGATTGCGACCGTGACAGTCCGTCACGGTCGCGTTCTTTTCCGCCGTCTCGCGGGCCGGCGCCCCCGCGGCCGACGCCGCCAGATTACAGTTGCGTAAATTTGGCGACGAATTTGCTGCCCCGCCTGGAAAGTGTGCTGCGGCCTACATAAGGCACCTTATGGAGACGAGGATCTCACCTTCTGCGCCGTTGCGGAGACGCTCTTTAGCTGAGATTTCCACGGTTCAAGCTGCGATAAGAGTCGATGGTCTGCTACAGTCCCGTTAGCTGATCTACGAGAAGCGCAATGCCAGCAAAAACCCGAGAGGAAACAGGGACTTAGCTGATGGCCCAGCCAAGCGGTTCATTTGCGGCAGACGGAGCGGGCGCAGGCGCACCCGCCGAAGTCACTGCCCAAATTCCGGTCGCGGTCTACAGCTGCAACCGGCTCGGCCGGGTTGCCAATCCCCCTGGCTTTTCGTTCTCCGACTTGTTCCGCTCGACGCGACGGCGCTGACAGCGCTCGCTCAGCCCTGCCGAATGCGGCGCACGACGAGCACGAGCGCCACGATTCCGACACCGGCAAGCGACACCGCCACTGCGGGTTTCGTCACAAATCGGATGGCCGCCGACTTCGCGTCGTCGAGCAACCGGCTGGGGTTGGCACGTTCGGCGAGGGTGTCCACCGTCGCCGCGAGTTGGTCCCGAGCTTGATCGATGTCCCGCTTGATGGTCTCGGGATCGCGATCTGCCACGTGCGCCTCCAAGCCGTCCAAGTCGGTGCCCTGCGATAGAGCCTGCCGATCTACCCTAGAGCAGCCCGCGCTCGCTGTAGCGCACCGGTCGACAGAAGGGATGCCCGCGCGTGCCACAGACTCCGCGACTCGAGGTCGGCGACAAAGCCCCTGCGTTCAGCCTGCCCGACGCCGACGGCAACACTGTGAAGCTCTCCGACTTCAAGGGCCGCAAGGTCATCGTGTACTTCTATCCGGCGGCCTCGACCCCGGGCTGCACCAAACAGGCCTGCGACTTCCGCGACAACCTCCATGAACTCAGCGAGGCCGGACTCGACGTCATCGGCATCTCACCGGACAAGCCGGAGAAGTTGGCCAAGTTCCGCGACAAGGAGAAGCTGACCTTCCCGCTGCTGTCGGACCGGGACCGCGAAGTGCTCACCGCATGGGGCGCATTCGGGGAAAAGACGCTGTACGGCAAGACCGTTCAAGGTGTCATCCGGTCGACGTTCGTCGTCGACGAGAAGGGCAAGATCGCCGAGGCGCAGTACAACGTCCGCGCCACCGGACACGTCGCCAAGTTACGACGCGACCTGTCCGTCTGAGCGGTTCTCGCCCAACCGGGCCAACAGCAGGGCCTCGGACACGGCCGCGCGTTCCAACACGCCGAGGTGCAGGCTCTCGTTGATGCTGTGTGCTTGTGTCTCAGGGTCTTCCACACCGGTCACCAAGATCTTGGCCGACGGGAACGCCGCGGCGAACTCGGCGATGAACGGGATCGAACCGCCGACACCGGTGTGGACGGGCTCGGCGCCCCACGCCTCGGTGAAGGCCGCGCGGGCGGCGTCGTAAACCGGCCCGCTGGCGTCGATCGCGTAGGGCTGTCCGTGGTCACCCGGCGTGACCGTCACCTGCGCGCCCCACGGCGTGTGCTGTTCGAGGTGGCGCGTCAACGCCGTCATGTGCTGTTCGACGTCGGCCCCGGGTGCGATGCGCATGCTGACCTTGGCCCGGGCGCGAGGGATCAAGGTGTTGGACGACTTGTCGATGGGCGTCGTGTCGATGCCGATGATGGTGATCGCGGGTTTGGCCCACAACCGTTGCGGCACTGAGCCCGAACCGATTTCGGATACGCCCGGCAGCAGGCCGGTTTCTTCGCGGACACGTTCGGCCGGAAAGTCCACGTCGGCGGCCACACCTTCGTGCAGGCCGGCCACCGCCACGTTGCCGTCGTCGTCGTGCAGGCTGGCCAGCAGCCGCACCAGCACGCTCACCGCGTCGGGCACGACGCCGCCCCACAGCCCGGAGTGCAGGCCGTGGTCGAGCGTGGCGACCTCGACGACGCAGTCGACGAGCCCGCGCAACGAGACCGTCAGCGATGGCACCTCGGTGCTCCAGTTGTCGGAGTCGGCGATGACGATCACATCGGAGGCCAGGGTGTCGTGGTGTGCGGCCAGCAGCCGTGACAGTGACGGGGAACCCGACTCCTCCTCCCCTTCGACGAACACGGTGACACCGACGGGCGGATTGCCGCCGTGTGCCCGGAAAGCGGCCAAATGCGTTGCGATGCCGGCCTTGTCGTCGGCGGTGCCCCGACCGTAGAGGCGCCCGTCGCGCTCGGTCGGTTCGAAGGGTGGCGAAAGCCACTGCGCCGGATCACCTTCGGGTTGTACGTCGTGGTGGGCGTACAGCAGCACCGTCGGCGCACCGGCCGGCGCGGGATGGCGCGCGATGACGGCGGGCGCACCGCCCTCGCTGACGATCTGCACATCGGCGAAACCGGCGTCGGTCAACAGCTTCGCCACCGCCTCGGCGCTGCGCTGCACCTCGCCGCGCCGCCCCGGGTCCGCCCACACCGACTCGATGCGCACCAGGTCTTCCAGATCGCGTCGAACCTCGGGCAACACCTCATGCACCAGCTGCACCAGATCGCTCATGGCGACGACACTAGCGGGTCAGTCACCCACCGCGAGCGACCCCAAACTGCCAGCAAAGCGCGGCGTGTCGGCGTGCAGACGCGGTCGCTCGCGGAAGTTTGGGTCAGCGCTCCTCGAGGATGGCGACCGCCGCGGCGGTGTCGGCCTCGTGGGTCAACGACAAGTGGATCGTCACGTTCTTCAAGTGCTCGGCGATCGCGCCCGACAATCGCACCTTCGGCCGACCCCACATGTCGGTGATGACCTCGATGTCGCGGTGGATACCCTCGGGCAGCACCGGCCGCTTGGCGAACCGCGACCCCGACCACGCCTTGATGACGGCCTCCTTGGCCGCCCAGCGCGCGGCCAGATGCCGCGCCGCCGACGAACTCTTGTCGGCGGCGTCGCGCCGCTCACCGGGGGTGAACGTCTCGGCGAAGACCGTCCCGGGCTGGTCGACCTGTTCGGCGAACTCGGGAATGGAGACCAGATCGATCCCCACCCCGACTATCGCCATGGGCCGAACGCTATCTCATACCCTTCGCTGGTCGGGCAAGCGTTCATCGCCCGCTTCCGCCGGGCACGTACACGTCGTCGTCGCCGAGCCGCGACGCCGGATCGAGAAGCATGTCGGCTTCCTGCCGCTTCTCAGGTGCGTCGTGGCCGAACCGGCGGTCGGCCGGCCTCTCGTACAGCGACTTGCCGCCGGCGATCGCCGATGCGAGCCGGTGTTGGCCGGCCAGCACCCGGGCATCCGCACGCTGCTTGTAGTCCGCCCGCTGCTCGGGGCTCAGCGCGGCCAGGAAGGCCTGCGGGTGCACCAGCGCGATCAGACCGGACACGTGGCCGAAGCCCAGGCTGGTGATCAGCCCCGCCTTGAGCGGGAACGAGCCGCCGAAGTGCAGGGTCTCCCGCAACCACACCATGTGCGCGGAACCGGCGAGCTCGTCGTCGACACAGTCCAGGCTGCGGTTGGGCGGAATGACGCCGTCACGCAGGATCTGGCACAGCCCCATCATCTGGAACGCTGCCGCGCCGCCCTTGGAGTGACCGGTCAGGCTCTTCTGCGACACCACGAACAGCGGTGCGCCCTCGGAGCGGCCCAGCGCGTCGGCGAGCCGCTCGTGCAGCTCGGTCTCGTTGGGATCGTTGGCCAACGTGGACGTGTCGTGCTTGGACACCACCGCGATGTCGTCGGGTCCGACGCCGAGCTCGGCCAGCGAACTCGCCAGCTGCGACTTGCGACCGCCGCGGCCGGCGGCCAGCGCACCGAGGCCGGGCGCCGGGATCGAGGTGTGCACACCGTCGCCGAACGACGACACGTAACCCACCACGGCGAGCACGGGCAGCCCCATCTTGAGCGCGAGATCACCGCGGGCCAGCAGGATGGTCCCACCGCCCTGCCCCTCGACGAACCCGAGCCGACGACGATCGTTGGCGCGGGAGAACTTCGAGTCGCTGATGCCACGCGCACGCATCATCGCGGTGTCCGCGGTCGCGGCCATGTCGCCGAACCCGATGACCGCCTCGAGTGTCGTGTCGTCGTATCCGCCCGCGACCACGAACTCGGCCTTGCCCAACTTGATCTTGTCGACGCCCTCCTCGACCGAGATCGCCGCCGTCGCGCAGGCCCCGACCGGGTGGATCATCGCCCCGTAACTGCCGACATAGCTCTGGACGACGTGTCCGGCGATGACGTTCGGCAGGACCTCCTGCAGGATGTCGTTCGGCTTGTTACGGCCCAACAGGTTGCCGTGGTACATGGTCTGCATCGACGTCATACCGCCCATGCCGGTGCCCTGCGTGCTGGCCACCAGGCTCGGATGCACCCAGCGCATCAGCTCGCTCGGGGTGAAGCCCGCCGACAGGAACGCGTCGACTGTGGTGACGAGGTTCCAGATCGCCAGCCGGTCAATGGAGTTCATCATCTCCTGGCTGACGCCGTACACCATCGGGTCGAATCCGGTCGGAATCTGCGCGCCGACAGTGCGGGACAGCTTGACCTTGCGCGGAACCCGAACCTCGGTGCCCGCCTTGCGGGTCACCTGCCAGTCGCCGCTGTCGGGCACCGGGGCGATCACGGTGTGCTCCGGATCGAACGTCAGGAATCCGCGGGCCTCGGCCTCCGACGACACGACGAAGGTGAAGTCCTTGTCGAGGAAGACCGAAACCAGAAGCGGCGACGCGTGATCCGGGTCGATCGCTCCGTCGTCGACCCACTCCCGGATGCCGACCCGCTCGACCACGGCGTCGTGGTAACGCTCCACCAACTCGCCCTCGTCGACCAGCTCGCCGGTTTCGGTGTCGTACCAGCCCGGTGTGGGATCGTCCTCCCACTTGACCAGTCCGGTCGTCCACGCCAGCTCGAGAACGCCGGCGGCCGACAACTCGTTCTCGACCTCCATCTCGAAACGGGTGCGCGAGGAACCGTACGGCCCGAGTTCGGCGCCGCCGACGATCACCACCATGTCCGCGGGATCGATGTCGAGGTCGGCCCACTCGGGCGCCGGCGCGGACTTGTAACCGCGTGGCGGCGACGGCAGGGCACGCACGGTGCCCTCGGGATCGGTTTCCTCGGTGTGGCTTTCGGTCACCATCTCTTCGCGGGCCTTGGCGGCCAGCTCGGCCATGTCGATGTCGACATCGGCCAGCCCGCCGGTGAAGTCCGCCTGCAGCGGCTCACGCGCCGCGGCCACCTTGGCCTCGATGTCGCACAGCCCGAGCAGCATGCCCGCCATCTCGTCGGTGGTGAACGTGCGCACACCGGCCTCTTCGACCGCACCGACGATCGCGTCGTTGTGGCCCATCAGGCCCGTGCCCTTGGTCCAGCCGATCAGCGCGTGCGCGAGCGAGACCCGCTGCGCCCACGACGATTCGGCCTTCCACCGCGAGACCAGCGCGTCGAGCGAGGACTTCGCCTCGCCGTAGGCGCCGTCACCACCGAACATGCCGCGGTTCGGTGAGCCGGGCAGCACGACGTGCAGGCGTGCGGCGATGTCGCGCTCGGCGCCGATGTGGGACAGGCCGGCGATCAGCCGCTGCACGGCCCACAACAACACCTTCATCTCCATCTCGGCGCGCGACCCGGCATCGGACAGGTCGCCTGCCACCCGCGGCGCGGCGAACGGGAACAGCAGCGTCGGCGTCTGAGCATCCTTGATGTGGATCGACTGCGGCCCAAGGCTTTCGGTCTGCTCGGTGCCGACCCACTGAACCAGCGCGTCGATGTCGGTGTAGGAGGCCATGTTGGCGGGCACCACCCACAACTTGGCGTTCCAGCGGGCGTGGTCGCGGTAGAGGGTGCGGTAGAACGCCAGCCGGTCGTCGTCCAGTTTGGACGTCGTCGCGATGACGGTGGCACCGCCGTCGAGCAACTGTGCGACCACCGACGCGGCGATCGAGCCCTTGGACGCGCCCGTGACGACGGCGACCTCGTGGTGGTAGCGGCCGGTGTCCGGGTTCTCGGCACCCGCGGCCGCGCGCCCGTACAGCGAGGCGTGGATGTTGCGACCCGCCGCCAGCGCCTTGCCCTGCCACCAGGTGGCCTGCGTTCCGACCACGTGGCCGGCGCCCTCGAAGCGTTCCGAGAGTCGCTGCCAGTCCCTGTCGATCTCGTCCTCGTCGTACAACCACAGCCGGGCCAGATCCTCGCGGGCGCTGGCCCAGCGGTCGTCGAAGAGCACCGCCTTGCGGCCGTCGAACACCGGCGCCACCAGACGCGGCCAGTCCGAACCCAGTTCGGCGGTGACCAGATCGATGAGCTCGGCGTCGCTGGCTTCCGGCACCGGCACCGGGGTGTCGAGGCCGAGTTGACCCAGGATCATCCGCGCCGCCGAGGCCAGCACGCCGTCGCGGCCGGTGACCCGTTCGGCGAACTCGGTCAGCGCGGCGGAGTCCACCACGCCCCCACTGCTTCCCGCCGCCGACGGCAGCGACACCGCCACACCGCGACGGGCCGCCACCGAGGCGACCGCGCTGTCGATGACCTTGTCGACGGTCCCCGCGTCGGCCAGCGCGCCCTCGTGCAGGCCGCCCAACTCGCCACCGCGCACGCTGGTCCCTTCGCGGGTCCCCAACGCCACCTCGACGGTCACGTGCTTGATCCAGCCCGGGCCCAGCTCCCAGGTCTTGGTGACCCGCTCGCCGATGTAGGCCGGACGCTTACCCGACGGTCCGAAGACCGTGCGCAGCTGGTCGTTGACCGAGTCGGACATCACGGGGCCGAACGGCTTGTAGGTCCTGGCCAGCTTGGTGACCTGACCCTTCAACGCGGCCAGGTCGGCTTCGCCCGCCCCATCGATGGCGCCGAGATTGAGCTCAGAACCGAGGTCCACCAGCAGCTGGTTACGCCGCGACGACGCACCGTCGGTGATCGACTCGATGGAGTCCAGCGGTTCGATCTGGTCGATGCGCATCTTGGCCGACAGCGCGATAAGAGCCATGGTGGCGTCGGCCGCGTCGAACGTCAGATCGTCCGGACGGGGCCCACCGGCGGGTGCTGCCGGCGCCGGCGCCGGGGCGGCCGGTGCGGCCGCCTCGTCGGGTGCGGCGGGCTCGGCCGCGGGTGCCGGTGTGTCGTCGAGTTCGGGCTCCGGGTCGGTGTCGGTGGCGAACAGCACCGCCGCGTCACGCTCCGAGTTCAGCACTTCGGTTGTGCTGTGCGAGTATTCGGGCAACTTCAACGTGTTGGCGGCCAGCCCCGCGACCGTCGGCGCGGATTTCACGCCGATCTCGACGAAGCGCTCGATCCCCAGACCGCCCGCGGCCTCCTCGATGAACAGCAGGTCCTGGGTCTCGATCCAGCGCACCGGGCTGGCGAACTGCCATGCCAGCAGTTCGATGACGATCTTGCGGCACAGCTCGCGCGGCTTCTCGTTTCGCCAGGTGTCGTAGTCGGCGAGGATCTCGTCGAGCGGCTCGGCCGGGACCAGATCCCGGATCTCCTGAATGAAGTCGCGATCGAGCGTGAAGGGCCGCGGCACCAGGTTCGGGATGTACTTCCCGATGATCAGATCCGGGTCCTGATCGCGCGGCATCACCCGCTCCAGGGAGCGGCGGAAGTCGGCGACGCCGACCCGCAGCACCGAGGAGTGGAAGGGCACGTCGATGCCCGGTACCAGGATGAATGAACGCTTGCCGCCGCTGATTTCGCGGCGTCGCTCGACCTCCTCCTCGAGCGCTTCGAGGCCGCGCACGGTGCCGGCGATCGCGTACTGCGAACCGCGCAGGTTGAAGTTCACGATTTCTAGAAATTCACCAGTGCTCCGGGAGACGTCAGCAACAAATTGTTTGACGTCGGCGTCGTCCAGGTCGATCTGGGATGGCCGGATCGCGGCCAGCCGGTAGTTCGACCGGCCGAGGTGGTCGCGCGGCACGATGTCGTGCATCTTGCTGCCGCGGTGGAAAACCACCTCGAGCAGCGCCTCGAGCTCGTAGACGCCGCTGACACACGCGAGCGCGGTGTACTCGCCGACGGAGTGACCGCAGGCGATCGCGCCCTCGACGAACGCGCCCTGCTCCCGCATCTCGGCGACCTGGGCGGCGGCCACGGTCGCCATCGCGACCTGGGTGAACTGCGTCAGGAACAGCACACCGTCGGGATGGTGGTAGTGCACACCGCTGGCGATCAGGCTGGTCGGGTTGTCACGCACCACGTGCAGCACCGAGAAGCCCAGCGTCTCGCGGGTGAACTTGTCGGCGCTGTCCCACACCTTGCGGGCCGCCTTCGACCGGGCCCGCACCTCCATGCCCATGCCTTTGTGCTGGATGCCCTGGCCGGGGAAGGCGTAGACGGTCTTGGGCGCGGCCAGCTGCGCCGTCGCCGACATCACGAGCTCACCGGCGACCTTGGCGCTGATCTCGAGAATCTCGGCGCCGCGGTCGATTCCGACTCGGTCGACGCGGAACTCGATGTCGTCGCCCGGCAGCACCATGCCCAGGAACCGCGACGTCCAGCCGACCACCCTCGCCGGCGGGGCGGGCCTGCCGTCGGTCGCGGCCACCACGTGCTGAGCCGCGGCCGATAGCCACATGCCGTGCACGATGGGCGATTTGAGGCCCGCGAGCAGGGCGGCGGCGCGGTCGGTGTGGATGGGGTTGTGATCCCCCGACACGACAGCGAACGCGCTCATGTCCGTGGGTGCGGTGACCGTCACGTCACGACGGCGACGACGCTGGGTGTCGGTCGCATTGTCGGTGATCGCACCGCCGGCGCGCGGCGGGTCGCCCAGTTCGGCGGCGCCGGTGCGTCCGCGGATCGCGAACCGTTCCTCGAGCTCGGCCAGCAGCGTGCCCTCTCCATCACGGATCTGCACCGACACGGGTACGACTCGGCCATACTCGGTGTCGCTGGCCGCCGAAGCCGTTGCGGTGACGGTCAATTCGGCCCGCTCCTTGGGCATCTGCGTCAACAGATGCGCCGCGTGATCGAGGTGGACCAGGCTCAGCAGGCCCTCCACGACGGGGAAACCATCGTCGGTGACGGCCGCGCCGATCGCCGCGAACACCGCGGGCCAGCAGTAGCCGACGAGCGCGTCGGGCACCAGCGTCAGGCCCGGCGCCAGCGGCGCACCGAACGCGGCGGTGACGCCGGTGTGGTCGGCGACCCGTTCGGGATCCCAGTCCGCGGTCACCGTCGCGGTGTTGTCGTGCACCGGGGGCAGGGCGTCGGGTCCGTCCACACCGGCGGCGATGGCGAGCACGGAACGCATTGCGGCCGAAGCATCTTCGACGGTGACGACCGGCATGCCGCCGTTGACGGTGCATGAGGGCAGCGTGAACGGGATGTCGATCCAGATGTCGGACAGCGGGACGCTCAGCGTCACGCGCTCACCGCTGAGCTCGAGGCGGGCGCCGGTGGACGGGTGGGTTGCGTTCCGGTTCTCGTTGGCCTGCCATTCGTCGGGAGCGCCGATCCGATGGACCGGGTTGATCGCGACGCGGCCGGCCCACAACACGTCGGGCGAATCCAGCACCACCGCAAGCGGACCGGTGACGTCGGCCCGTGCCTGCCGGCGCGAGACCACCGGCACGGGCTGCCCGTTGACGGCCACCGCCTCGTCGATGGCGGCCTGCTCGAAGCGGTCGAGCAGTTCACCGACCGGCTCGTCGACGCGGGTGATTCCCGCGACGGCCTGGGTACCGGGAATGATGCACACCTGGTCGGCGGTGTAGCGGGCGTCGTGGGCCTGCCACAACGAGTCACTGCGCCACCACCGCCGAACGTCCTTGTCGATCACCGGGACGAAGTTCACCGGCTTACCCGGCTTCTTGCACAGCGTGACGAACCACGGCACATCGGCCGGGTGCAGCCGCAGCGCTTCGGCCTCCGGGTAACGCGCCACCAGGATCTCGATCGAGCGGGCCGGATCGTCCAGCAGCGCAGCGTCATTGAACAGCGTCGGGATCGGGCCCGAGTCATGCGGATGGAGGCGGGCTTCGGCACGGTGCAACATATCGGAGAACCGCTCGCGCCAGGTGTCGGCCAACCAGGGACTGCCGGGCAGTTTGGTGTCGGCGGTGCTGTCATCGTCACCGATGGCCAACTCGACGTAGCGCTGCAGCCACTGCAGGTAGGTCATCTGCCCGATGTCGCCGAAGTACGGCTTGCAGGTGGTCGCCATCGCCGCGATGATCTCGTCGCGCCGCTCGGCCACCGCTTCGGCGTCACCGGCGACCTCGTCGAGCAGCCGGCCGCAGCGCGAGGCGGCGTTGTCGATCTCGTGGATGTCCGCACCGAGCTGGCTGCGGCTGGAAGCCATGCCGCCCTGGGCCTTTCCGGCGCTGATCCAGTGGTCTGTCCCGGTGGTCTCGACCAACATCTGCTTGACGGCCGGGGATGTGGTGGCCTCCAACGTCGCCATCGCCGCGGTACCCACGAGGATGCCGTCGACCGGCATGGCCGGGAAACCGTATTCGGTGGCCCAGCGTCCGGACAGGTACTCGGCCGCGCGCTCCGGGGTGCCGATTCCGCCCCCCACGCAGACGGTGATGTTCGACAGCTTGCGCAGCTCGCCGTAGGTGCTCAGGAGCAGGTCGTCGAGGTCTTCCCACGAGTGGTGCCCACCGGCGCGACCGCCCTCGATGTGCACGATGACGTCCTTGCTCGGCACCTCGGCGGCGATCTTGATGACCGACTTGATCTGGTCGACCGTGCCGGGCTTGAACACCACGTGCTTGATGCCGACGGTATTCAGTTCGTCGATGAGCTCGACGGCCTCCTCCAACTCGGGGATGCCCGCGGAGACAACGACACCGTCTATGGGCGCACCCGACTGGCGGGCCCGCTGCACCAGGCGCTTGCCGCCCAGCTGCAGCTTCCACAGGTAGGGATCGAGGAACAGCGAGTTGAACTGGACGGCGCGGCCCGGCTCGAGCAACGTGGTGAGCTCGGCGATGCGGTCTTCGAAGATCTCCTCGGTGACCTGCCCGCCGCCGGCGAGTTCGGCCCAGTGCCCGGCATTGGCTGCGGCCGCGACGATCTTGGCGTCGACGGTCGTCGGGGTCATGCCCGCAAGTAGGATCGGCGAACGCCCGGTGAGGCGGGTGAACTTCGTCGACAGCTTCACCGAACCGTCGGGCAGCGCCACGGTGGTCGGCGCGTAGCTCGACCACGCCGGCGGGACCTCGGGCTCGGCGCCGATCGTGAACAGGTTGCGCTGTCCCACCCGGGTGGCCGCGGGCACGATGCCCACGCCCAGCCCCCGGATGATCGGGGCGGTCAGCCGCGTCACGGTGTCACTGGGGCCGAGGTCGACGATCCACTTCGCGCCCGCCTCGTGCAGCCGCTCCACCTCGGCGACCCAGTCGATCGGGCGCACGAAGATCGCCTCGGTCATCTCGTGGGCGAGATCGGGGTCGATGCCGCATTGGGCCGCCCAGCCGTCGACCACCTCGACGCCGTCTGCCAGCCGCGGCGTATGGAAGCCGACCTCGACCTGCACGCCGTGGAAGACCGGGCTGAAGATCGCGCCACCGCGAACCTTGTTCTTGCGCTCGGCCTCTTCCTTCTCGGTGATCTTCGAGCAGTAGAGCTCGAACCGCCCGAGCTGCTCGGGGGTGCCGGTGATGACGACCGAACGCCTGCCGTTGCGGATCGACAGAACCGGCGGCAGCACCGTGCGTACATCTTGGGAGAACTCTTCGAGAAGCTCGGCGATGCGGTCCGGATCGACGTTGGTCACCGACACCATCGGCGACTTGTCGCCGCGCCCGACCATGCCGCGCCGACGGGACACCAAGGACCCGGCCGCCCCGATCAGCTGCAGCAGCGCCAGGAGTTCGGCGTCTTTGGCGCCTCGCGACCGCAAGGACTCGCAGGCCATGATCCCCTGCGAGTGCCCGGCCATCGCGACCGGCGGGGCGCCGTGCAGATCGAGCCCCTGGCGGACGGCGGCGCGGATCGCGGCCATCTGCGCCAACAGGATGCCCGGTCCGGAGATGGCCGCGGTGATGAGTTGCTTGGTCGCGGGCAGCGGCTCGTCGGCGGCCAGCGCACGCACCCACTGCAGCGGCTCGAAACCGATCGGGCGCACCACGACCAGTTCGCGTGCCACCGGCTCGAGGAGGAGCGCGGCCTCCCCGACCACCTCGCTGAGCTCCGACTCGATACCGGCCGAGCTGACCAACTCCTCGAGGTTCTCCAGCCACGAGCCACCCTGGCCACCGAAGGCCACGGCGTAGGGCTCACCGGAGTTCAGTCGATCGACGAGGGCCTGATTACCGGCATGGGCCGCTCCCGCGGTGCGGTCGGTGGTCACCCGGTGCTGCTCGTTGATCGTCACGTCTTGTTTTCTCCCTCTGTCCCGCGTCATGCTCGTCGTCGGCTGTCGTCTCAGAAGCTCCGATGGCTCCCGGCCTCCCTGCCACGGCGCCACGCGATTCGGCGTCGAATCCGGCTGGGTCCGGTCGGGCGGCTCTGAGGTCTCCCGAGGTTTTTCGCAACCCCGCCGAACCGCCTTCCGTGCACTCCAGCCGTACTAAGAGTGTCATAAGAAGGGCGCTTGGTTTCGCGCCCGAAATGGTTACTGACGGGTTCTACGCTCGGGTAACCCGCCGTTGGATAACGTGCGGTTCGACACCCGCCGAAGGCATTCGGGACAAACGTCCTGCATGAAGGTGGTTACGGTCGAGTAGCCAGAAGTGCCCTGATCAAGGCAGTTTTGTTATCAAATCGTTATAAAGAATTTTTCGACGTGTCTCACCAGCGGCGTCGCCGCGCTCAGACGAGACAGGCGGGTGTGATCTGTCTTCTCGACACCGTCGGCCACCGAGAGAAGTTTGCTGAAGGTACTTACTGATCGGTAAGGTTTAGTCCCATTGCCCAAATCGGGACTTGAGGATGTGGTTGATGTCCACGCCGACGCCTGCGATCGACCGGCTGTCGATCTCGACCTGATGCAGGTGGGCGGCCGCATGCGCGACCTTCCCCGGTGAGCCCCAGTTGTGCTGCCAGAAGTAGGTGCCGATGCCGTCCTGCAGCGCCCACTCGATCGTCCTCGAGTTGGCGTAGACGCCGACGCGCTGCTTGCCCACCACGGCTTCCCAGCCACGCAGGTACGGGACCACCTGCTGTTTGTACTGCTCGTAGGTCGGATTGTCATCGATCGATGCATAGATCGGCGCACCTTGAGAGCCACCGGCGGCGACATGCAGCTCCCATCCGCGTTTCGCGTGGGCCACACCGGCGTTCTGCCCGCCGAGCCAGTCGGCGGTGTCCTTCTTGCCGTACTGATAGCAGGACACGATCTTGAGACCGGCTTGGTGCAGGTCGCGCGCCTCTGCCAGCTGCATCGGCTTCCCCAGCATCCAGGCTCCGCCGGGTCGCCGGTCGGACACGTATCGAATCGCCCCCAGGGCACCCGCCGCCCGAATATCGCTGGCCTTGAGCACACCTGCGGCGTAGTCGAGAAGAATCCCGAGCGGCGCCGCTGGCACAGGAGCGGCCGCGACGGCCTGCACACCGGCGCCGACAGCGAGCGCCGCAGGCGCAGCCACCGCCCCCTTCAGGACAGCTCGCCGCGGTATCCGGCGTGATAATGACACGCGCCACAGGATACGACAGCAGTCACAACAATCACTCGGATTCACGGGCAACCGCGGTGTCATCCCCGGCGTTGCGGCGCGGCGTTGCCGAGCTAAGCCGAAACACGAAATCATCGGGGGCACGGTTCGACGATCCGCCGATCGACCCAGGAGTGCACCCATGGCGCGCAGGCCGGCCACCGCCGTGCGAGCGGGTCTGACCATCATCAGCAGTGCCGTTCTGGTCTTCGCGCTGACGACCGGATGTTCGCGCGCGCAACGCTCCCCCGGCGGCCAGGAGCCGCCGACCATGGAACCGCTCAGCTCAGTCGGCGAGGGCGAAGGCCGACTCAACCTGATCGCCTGGGCCGGCTACGCCGAGGACGGCTCGAACAACGCGCAAGCCGACTGGGTCACGCCGTTCGAACGGCAGACCGGATGTCAGACCGAGGTGACGCTCGGCGATACCTCCGACGAGATGGTCCAGTTGATGCGCAGCGGCCGATACGACGGGGTGTCGGCCTCCGGAGACGCGACCCTTCGCCTCATCTACGCAGGCGACGTGGCTCCGGTGAACACCGCACTCGTCCCCCACTTCGAATCGATCTCTCCGTTTCTCAAGGACCAACCGTGGAATGCGGTCGACGGTCGGATGTACGGCATCCCGCACGGGTGGGGCGCGAACCTGCTGATGTACAACATCGCGGTCGTGCAGGACGCGCCGGACTCCTGGGCTGCGGTCTTCGACGATGCCGAAAAATACCGCGGCAAGGTCACCGCATACGACTCGCCCATCTACATCGCCGACGCGGCGCTGTATCTGTCGAAGACGAGACCCGAACTGGGCATCGAAGATCCGTATTCGCTAAACGACCGACAGCTTGATGCCGCGGTGCAACTGCTCGTCGAGCAACGCAAGAACGTCGGCGTGTACTGGTCGGACTATCTCAAGGAGGTGGAGGCGTTCGAGTCCGGCGCCTCCGTCATCGGCACCACCTGGCAGGTGATCGCCAACACGATCGGCGCGCGCAACAGGGTTCCGGTCAACACGGTGCTACCGATCGAGGGTTCCACCGGTTGGTCGGACACCTGGATGATCTCGTCGAAAGCGGCGCACCCGAACTGCATGTACAAGTGGTTGAACTGGATCTCGACACCGGAGGTCAACGCCGAGGCCGCCGAGTTCTTCGGGGAGGCGCCCGCCAACGCGCGGGCGTGCGAGTACACGACCGAGCCCGACTTCTGCGACATCTACCACGCCACCGATGCGAGATTCGCCGCCAAGATCCACTACTGGACCACACCGCAGCGCAAGTGCGTCGACGGCCGCGGCGACGACTGCACCGACTACGACGAGTGGGTCCGAAGATGGCAGCAGATCACCGGGTGAGCGGACCGCGCTGATGAGGTCCGAACGTGCTGCCCACACCGTAGTTCGCGGCGGTGGTGGACATCTGGCGGTGTAGCGCCTCCTCCAGCCGTGTGGACACGACGCTGGTCCACAGGTCGCGGTACTCGCGCACCGTCCGCGTGAACTCACCGCCGCTGTCCGGCGTCGGCGCGTAGTCCGCACCGAGCCGTGCCGCGACGAAGTCGTCGAGGGCTTCGACGAACTGAGTCGCCAAGGCGTCGACCGGCCCGCCGGTGGCCTCGACGATGTGCAGCAGCGCGCGCACGGACCCGAGTTGATCCGCCGTCTGCGCCACCGCCGTTCGCACCGCGACATCGGTCAGAACGACGACGCCGTCGACGACCTCCGCCAGGCCGTATTCGACCAGTCGCCGCGCTTCCTCGCTGTCGGCGCCGATCGCCGGCCCGACCCCGCTCGTCTCTGCGCCCGCCGGTGTGTCCCCGGACTCCGCTCCGGATTTCGGACCCAGCACGGTCCGCTGGATTCCAAGGATGTCGGCGAGATCTGCGCCCTCACGCAGGCTGGCGAAGAACTCGGCGATATGGGCGGAGCTGAAGCCGCGACGATGCAGTTGATTGATCGTGCGCAACTGCGACAGGTGGTAGTCGTCGTAGAACGCCGACCGGCCGACCCGCCGAGGCGGGTCCAGCAATCCACGCTCACGGTACGCACGAATGTTGCGGGCGCTGACGCCGGAGATCTGCGCCAGCTCGTTGAGGCGATACTCAGCCAACGTCGCGAACCCCGGCGGCAGCTCGCGCCGGCTGACCCACGCCACGCTTCATGCGATCACTGTAACGGCTCCGAGGTTTGCCAGCGAACTACTGTCCCGCTGACCGCAGTCGGCCAAGCGGCCGAGCGCACCGCCCCTATCAGGTCTGATTATTGTCGCGCGTGGAAAAAACATGCGAACGAGTCGGGTTGCCAGCCAACTATGTATGGCACGGTGGTCACACCGGTGAGCGAATTCACCGCCGCGGGATTGGCGTTGTCGCACGGCCGTGCGGAACCATGGAAAAGTCAGACTTATCAATCGCCGGCGAGAAAGGTTCGGTGTGCGTCCCTGGATCGTCTGGGCCACCGGCCTGCTGGCATACATCGTCGCGGTTCTCGATCGCACCACGCTGGGCGTGTCCGGCCTCGATGCCGCAGAACGGTTTCACGCCAGCCCGAGCGTGCTTTCTACGTTCGTCGTGCTGCAGGTCATCGTCTACGCCGCGGCGCAAGTGCCCGCCGGGGTACTGCTGGACCGCTTCGGTTCCAAGACGCTCATCCTGGCGGGCGCCGCGCTGATGTCGGGCGGCCAACTCACGCTCGCGTTCACCGAATCGCTGCCCACCGCCATCGGGGCACGCGCGGTGGTCGGTCTCGGCGACGCCTTCACATTCATCTCGGTCCTGCGCCTCGTGCCGCACTGGTTCACCCCCCGCCAGGTTCCGCTGGTCACACAGCTGACCGGGATCTGCGGTCAGCTCGGCCAGGTGTTGTCGGCGGTTCCGTTCTTCGCCGTCCTGGATGCATGGGGCTGGACGACGGCCTACGTGTCGGTGGCCGCGGTCGGCGTCCTGTCGATGGCCCTGACCGCGGCGCTGGTGAAGAACACCCCGCACGGCAACGCGGTGGCCATCCGCACCGTCTCCGTGCGTGAGACGCTGGCCAGCGTCAAGACCGTCTGGTTACGGCCGGGCACCCGACTCGGGTTCTTCACCCACATGGGCACCCAGTTCTCGGTGACCGTGTTCGCGCTGATGTGGGGCGTTCCCTACCTGACCAACGCGCAGGGCCTGTCGGCCGGCGTGGCCGGGCTGATGTTGACGGTCTCGGTCGTGGCCGCCATTTCGGCGGGGGTGCTGATCGGCATCTTCACCGGGCGCCGACCACACCGGCGCTCCCGTCTGGTCCTGACGATCATCGCCAGCAACGCGTTGATCTGGACAGTCGTGCTGGCGTTACCCGGCAGGGCGCCGCTGTGGCTGCTCGTGGTGCTGATAGTCGTGATCTCGGTGGGCGGACCCGGCTCGATGGTCGGCTTCGACTTCGCGCGCACCTTCAACCCCAGTGCCACGCTGGGCACCGCGTCCGGCCTGGTCAACATGGGCGGCTTCATCGCCTCGCTGCTGGTGATGCAGGCGATGGGCGCCATCCTCGACGCGACCGGCGGCTTCTCGTCCGAGTCGTTCCGGCTGGCCTGGACCGTGCAGTACGCGATCTGGGCGTTCGCCGTCGTCGGCATCCTCATCACCCGGGGCAAAGCACGCCGGGTGATGAGGATCGAGCAGGAGCGGATGCTGTTGGAGGGGCTGGACACCCGCAGCGGCGGCGACTGAGTCGAACGATCCGTCAGCGGCCGCGGGCGGTCTCGCGGCGGTTGGCCTTCTTGATCGCCGAGACGAGCTCGTCCTTGGTCATCGACGACCGGCCCGAAACATCAAGGCGCCGTGCGATTTCCATGAGGTGCTTCTTGGAGGCGTTGGCGTCGACGCCCTCGGCGGTGTCGCCCTTGGCGTTCGGGCCGCCGCTGCGTGCGCGCTGATCGGACGGGCCCTTCTCGGACTTCGCCTCCCAGTGGTCGCCCACCTTCTCGTAGCTGTGCTTGAGCGCGCTGTAGGCGACGCGGTGCGCGCGTTCGCCCTCGCCGTACTCTTCGGCAGCGGCGTCGTGGGCCTTGGCGAAGGTCCGCTGGGCCTTGGCCTCAGACTTCTGCAGGGTGCTGGGCAGCTCGCTCTTGCGGGCGCTGCCACTCTTGGTCGTCTTGGGCATGCGAAAGGGCTACCCGGGCTGTGACGTGCCGAAACGGTCGGTGCCAAGATACGAGGGTGACCGTCGAGGAGCCCGAAACACCGACGTCCGCTGTGGCTGTCGTGCTCGCGGCCGGCCTGGGAACCAGGGTCGGCGCCGACGGCAACAAGGCCTATCTCCCTGTCGCGGGTCGGCCGATGGCCGCGTGGTCACTCGAAACGCTGACGAAGGTGCCGGAAGTCGATCGCATCGTGCTGGTGCACCGTAAGGGCGAGCTGGCGCTGGCTCGGGACATGGTTGCACGCGAATTGCCGACCGCCGATGTGGAACTCGTCGAGGGCGGCGACACCCGGCACGGTTCGGAGCTCAACGTTCTACGTCATCTGCAAACCGACATCGAGTCCGGACGCATCGACGTCGTGCTCATCCACGACGCCGCGCGGCCGATGGCCGGCGTCGAGATGTTCACCCGCGCGCTCGCGGTCGCCCGCCGATCCGGTGGTGCGATCCCGGCTTTGCCACTCCGGGACGTGGTGACCACCGCGCTGCGGCGGCCGGCCGACGGGTCCACGCTGGTTCGGGCACAGACACCGCAGGCCTTTCGGGCCGCACCGCTGCTCGCCGCGTACCGCAGCTCAGAACGTCACCGCTTCGAGGGCACCGACACGTCGTCGTGCGTCGAGGCGTTCACCGATGTTGCGGTGCAGACGTTTCCGGGCGAGCCGCACAACATCAAAGTGACCTACGCTCGCGACATCGCAACCGCCGAACATCTGTTGAGGACCCTCAACGTGCGCCGCGGCTCGCGATGACGGCCTCGAGGAGGGGGCCGTCGTGCGGCAGGTCGACCGTGACGGCCTCAGCGTAGCCGTCGACCGTAACGACCGGCACCTCCGATCGGATCGACTCGACGGCCTCGTCGAACTCCCCGACCGATCCGGCGATCAGCCGGCCGAGGTGCTCAGCAGCGAAACCTCGGGGGAATTGGACGGTCTGAAGCGTCGAGCGATCCAGTGAGGCGGTGACGACACCGTGCTCGTCGATCGCCTTCACACTGTCGGTGACCGACAGCACCGGCAACACGGCGGAAGCCCCCCGCCTCAGGTGCTCGACGACCCGATCCCGCAGCTCCGATGGGGTCAGGGGTTGCCGGACATCGTAGACGAGCACGTGTGACGCCGAAACCGGCTGGGCCACAACCCTTTCGAGCGCAGCGGCCAGGCACTGCGCCCGGGTGGCGGCGTCGGCGATCACCACGAGGCCGATGTCATCCGATCCGTCGTGAGCGAGTTGTGCGCGTACGACGTCAGCGAGCTGCTCGGCGACCGCCACCACGACCGCGGCGGGACCGGTGACCGCCATGCGACAGTCGTGCACGACGCGCGACAGGGGCGAACGGCCCGCCACCGGTTCGAGCGATGCGGCAGCGTTTTCAGCGGCCGGCACCGTCACCACCGCCGCGAGGGATTGGCCGGGGAGCGCCGTCACGGCGGCGACGCTACACGGGGTCGAACTTGTTGATCAGCCAGCGGCCGTCGGACTTCGTCAGGCCGACCTTGACCGCGCTTGCGGCGAAGGCGCCGTCCGGGTTCTCCTTGCTGACCGTCGTCTGATTGACGAAGACCAACACCACCGCGGTGTCGGGATGCATCTCGGCCACGCCGGCTTCCACAACAGCAGCGCTGGTTTTGACCTGCTTCTCTTTGACCGCCGGGGTCACGATCTGCTCGGTGAACTGCGTGTAGTAGTTCAGGAAGTCTCCCGTGAGGTGCGACTTCGCGTTCGTGAAGTCCTGCTCCATCGAGTCCGGGGCATACGACAGCAGCGCCACCGTGCCCGACTTCGCCGCTTCCAGGGCGACCCTTTGGGCGTCGGGATCGGTCTGCTGATCGGCTCGGAACTGGAAGAAGTAGAGCCATGCGGCCACACTTGCCGAAACCACCAACAGCAGTGTCAGCAGGATCGCACCGAGATGCCTCCGCAGACCACTCAGGGGTTTCGGGCGGCTCGTCTCGACCGCTTGCGTCTCCTCGGCCGCCGTCGACTCCGGTTCGACGGCTGTCGATTCCGGTTCGTCGGAGGCCGCGGTGTTCACGTCGGCCTCGTCGGGTTTGGTTTCGGCGCTCACGGTACGAACTCGACTTTCGACATCTTGATCTGGTCACCCTCGCGAACAAGATCCACCTTCAGGCGCCACGAGCGAGGCTCCTGATTGGCGCCTGCGGTATTGGTGACCCGGGAGGTGGCCGACACCAGCGCCGTGGCGTTGGTGTCGGTCATCGACGTCAGCGCGGCGGTGTTCACGGTGACCTCGGTGACCACCTTGGAATCCTTGGCGACCTGGGTGAAGTCCTCGGCCTGGGCCTCGAAGTCATCCCTGAACTGACCCGTCGAGTTGTCGATGATGCGCTGCACGTCTTCCTGGGCCCTGTTGAAGTCCAACGACATCAGGGTCACGACGCTCTGCCGAGCAGCCGCGGTGAATTCGGCGGTGCGCTGCTGCTCCTCCTGCGCCTGCCGGTGCTGCCACACCATGTAACCGCTCGCAGCGGCGAACCCCAAGATCAGCACGACGGCCGCGACCGCCGCGACGATCCTCCATCGAATCCGCGGCAACCGTGGGCGACGGCGCTTCGACGTCTCCGCCTGCGTGGTGGCGACGACTTCGTCATCGACCGCATCCTCGCCGGCCGCATCGGCATCTGCCGCATCGGTGTCGCCCGCCACCGGCTCGGGTTCGGTGCCCGTCTCGACGTCCGGGGATTTCGACTCGGGTGCGGTTTCCTCGGCCGGCTCGACAACCTCTGCTTTGGCCTCTCCGGAGCCCTTGCCCTCAGCGGCCTGCATGCGCAACCGGATGGCCTTGGCGCGAGCACGCGCGGCGGCGGCCATCGCCTCCGCCTCCGCCGCTTCGGCCTCCGCCTCCGCCGCTTCGGCCTCCGCCTCCTCGGCGAGGCGAAGGGCCTCGTCCGAGTCCGCCGACCGCTGCTCAGGGTCATCCTGCGGCGGTTTCTCGACGCGATCCCCGTCGATCACCGACTCGCGGCGCCTGAATGACGGCACAAGCGCCCTCCTTGTCTGCTTCACCACTTGTGAGAATGCCATTATCGATTTTTGAGTATCGCCGCGACGATACCTGCGGAGGCACCGCCCGGCAAACAACCGTCTTCCTGCGGAAATGCTATTTACGCGCTACGCATACGCTCAGCGGCGACTGTCCAGAAGGCGGTCCTTCATCACCTTGCCGGTGGCGTTCAACGGCAGGCTGTCGAGGAACTCTACAGAGCGAGGCACCTTGAAACCCGCCATTCGTTCCCGGCTCCACGAAATGAGGTCCTCACCTGTGACGTCATCGTGACCCGCGCTGAGGACGACGAACGCCTTCCCCACCTGCCCCAACCTGTCGTCCGGAACCCCGATGACCGCGGCCTGAGCCACCGCGGGGTGCTCGAGGAGAAAGCCTTCGATCTCGGCGGGATAGGCGTTGAATCCGCCGACGATGAACATGTCCTTCTTGCGCCCGACGATACGCAGCCGGCCCGACTCGGTGAACTCACCGAGATCTCCGGTGTGCAGGAAGCCATCGGAATCGATCGCTTCGGCGGTCGCAGCGGGGTCGTCGAGATAACCCTGCATCACGTTGTAGCCGCGCACCAACACCTCGCCGTCGTCGGCGATGCGGACCTCGACGTCCTCGCACGGCAGGCCCGCAGTCGTCGCGACGTCCTCGGGGGTGTCTCCCGGGCGTGACAACGTCACATTGCCGGCTTCGGTGAGCCCGTAGCCGGTCATCAGGCTTTCGAACGGCAACTCGTCACGGATCCGGCGGATCAGCTCCACCGGGATGTCGGCCGCGCCGGTCACGCCCGCCCGCAGAAATGCGAGCCGTCCCTTGTCGGCCACGGTCAGCAAGGAGTGATACAGCGTCGGCGGGCCGGGGAGCATCGTGATGCACTCGCGCTCGATCAGCTCAACCACCCGGTCGACGTCGAACGCGGACACCGGCAGCATCGTGGCGCCTCGTAAGAACGAGGCGATGAGTCCGGCCTTGAGCCCGAATGTGTGGAAATACGGGTTGATCATCAGGTAGCGATCGCCCTGGCGCAGATCGGCGAGCGTCGCCCACTCCTCGTACGCGCGCAGCGTCTGGAGGTGATTCATCATCGCGCCCTTGGGCCGGCCCGTGGTGCCCGAGGTGAAGATGACGTCCGCGATGTCGGTACCCGCGAGGTCGCCGACGCGATCGAACGGCTGGCCGGCCGACAGGAAGCCCGACCCCAGGTCGATCACCGGCACATCCGTGCTCACCGAATAGTCCAGGCCGAGGAAGTCCTTCTGCACCAGCACGGCCTTGGCGCCGCTGCGGCCGATCACATCGGCCGCCTCCTCCGGCTTGAACCGGGTGTTGACCGGGACGAGCACCCCGCCGGCGACCAGCAGACCGAACGCCGCGACGATCCAGTCGGCGGAGTTCGGCGCCCAGATCGCCAGTCGATCGCCTTTGGCGATCCCGAGGTCCGCGAAAGCGCCCGCCGCACAACGGATCCGGTGCACCAACTCGGAGAAGGACAAGCGCAACGGACCGTCGACGACCGCTTCCGCGTCGCCGAAGCGGTCCGCTGCGCTCAAGACCATCGCGGGGATGGTCTCCCAGGGTTCTGACGTCACACGGTGACGAGGCGACCCAGGTTGCCGCCCATGATCTTCGCCTGATCCTCGACCGAGAGGTGTTCGAGCGCGGTGACGTAGTGCGTCGGTTCGGCCAGGCCCTCCGGGTGCGGCCAGTCGGAACCGTAGAGCACCTGGTCCACGCCGATCAGGTTGATCAGGTCGTCGATGCCCTCCTCGTAGAACGGGCTGACGTAGATGCGGTTCTTGATCTCCTCGATCGGATTGCCCAGGAACGCCTCCGGCGCCTTCTTGTACACCTCGGCCATCGAATCCAGCAGCGGGAACATCCACTTCGAACCGGCCTCGACGATGCCGACCTTGAGCTTCGGATGCCGGAACAGCGCACCGTGAATCACCCACGAGGCCACCGCGTCCTGAATCGGGCGCCACTCGTTGAGGATCGACATCGCGTTGGTCTGGAACGGCAGCATCTCCTGCGCGGCGCCGTCCCACTCCGAGGTGTAGCGGGAATAACCGCTGTCAGACGAGTGCATCCCGACGAAGATGTCGTGGTGGACAACCCGCTCCCAGAACGGGTCGAACTCGGGCAATGCGAACGAGCGGGGACCACGGAAGCCGGGCACCGGCGCCGGGCGGATCAGGATGGCGCGGGCGCCGCGGGCGACCGCCCACTCCAGTTCCTCGATCGCCTTCTCGACGATCGGCAGCGTGATCACCGGCGTAGTGAAGATGCGGTTCTGATAGTTGAAGCCCCACACCTCGTCCAGCCACTGGTTCAGCGAGTGGATGATCACGTGGATGGCGACCGGATCGTCGCGCAGCCGCTCCTCGATGAGGCTGGCCAGCGTCGGGAACATCAGCGACCGGTCAACGCCCAGCTCGTCCATCAGCTCCAGCCGCGGTGCGGGCTCGAAGAACGCCGGGATCGAGCGCATCGGCTCACCGAACAGTTCGCGCTTGCTCTTACCGTCCGGGTTGCCGAACTTGAAGTACTCCTCCCAGGCGCCCGGCTTGGCCACCACGGAGAACGTCGGGTTCGGGATGTAGTTGCTGATCTGGCCCTTGATGGCGATCTTGGTGCGCCCGTTGACCTCGACGTACTGGACGATGTCCTTGTACTCCTTGGGCAGGTACTTCGTCATCGCCTCGGGCGGCTCGTAGAGATGGTTGTCCGCATCGAACAGCGGAAACGGGATGTCGACCCGGTGTGAAAGTTGTCCCATGGAACACTCCTTTTCTTCTCTGGAGAATCCTATTCTCATTGGTGTCGGGTGCGCAACGTGCTGACGGTCTGATCGGGTCCCAATTCGTTCGCGAGAGTCCCGAATTCGTTCGCGAGAGTTACACCAGGGCGGTAGATCGGCCCGGATCACGACCCTGTTGTACGCCTCGCGAGAGTTACACCAGGGCTGTGGATCGGCAAGGATCACGACCCTGTTGTACGCCTCGCGAGAGTCGCGGCGCTGCTGGCTCGCACCTGCTCCCGCAGGACGAACTTCTGGACCTTGCCGCTCGCGGTGCGCGGATAGTCCTCGCCCTCGGGCACCTCGTGCAGTTCCTCGGGCCACTTCTGGATCGCGACACCCGCGCGCTTGAAGTGGGTGCGCACCTCCTCGAGCGTCGGCATGCTGCCGCCCGACCGGATGCGAAGCACCGCGGCGGTACGCTCACCGAGCCGGTTGTCGGGCGCGGCGACCACGACGGCTTCGGCCACACCGGGCATACCGAGCAGCACCTCCTCAACCTCGAGTGCGGAGATGTTCTCTCCCCCACGGATGATCACGTCGGCCTTGCGGTCCGTGATGGTCAGATAGCCGTCCTCGTCGAGCACTCCGACGTCGCCGGTGTGATACCAACCCTCGTCGTCGAACGCCCGCTCGGTCATCTCGTCGTCGGTGTAGCCCAGACACAGATCCGGTCCGCGCGAGAGGATTTCGCCGTCCTCGGTGAGTTTGATCTCCACGCCGGGACGCGGGTCGCCGTCGGTGTAGAGCCGTTTGTCCTCGGGCGCGGTCGGCCGCGAGCCGGTGATGGACGGGTGCTCGGTGCTGCCGTAGGAACGGAAGACGAAGAACCCCATGTCGGCCAGTCGGCGCGTCACCGCAGCGGGGACCGTGGACCCCCCGAGGCCGACGGTGGTGAACCGAGAACGGTGCGCGTCGGTGCAGTCCGGATGGTCGAGCAGGCTGGTGACGAAGTACGGCGGCCCACCGCCGATCGACAAACCTTGCGTCTCCATGAGTTTGAGCACCTTGCCGGGATCCCATACGTCGCACAAATCGATCGGGGCGCCCTCGAGCACCGGGATGAGGAACGCACCCAGCATTCCGATGAAGTGACCGATCGGCGTCGCCGTGAGCTGTCTCCCGCGGTCCTTGGGATAGTTCTCCAGCAGCTGGCGGGTTTCGAAACCCAGCGTCTGATGGCTGTGCACAACGCCTTTCGGCTTGCTCGTAGTACCCGAGGTGAACGCGATCAGCGCCGGACCCGCCGGATCGGTGGCCAATGTGCCCGTCATCGGGTCGTCGTCGAGAAGGTCGTCGAAGCTGTGGACATGCTCCTCGCGCAAGCGCTCGTCGGCCCCCACCAGCGCCACGATCGGGACCTCGGCGGCCAGGTCGGGCTGAAATTTCATCCGGCCGAATTCGCGCGTGGTGATGAAGACCTTCGGCCGCGCGGTGGGCAGGATGTGGGCGAGTTCCTTGCGACCGTAGAAGTGCACGATCGGCACCACGACCGCACCCAGGAAGGTGGATGCCCAGAACGCGACGGCGGCCTCCATCCAGTTCGGCAGCTGGAGCGCGACCACGTCTCCGGGACCGACCCCGCGTTTGTGCAGGCCGGCCGCCAGGCGACGGGCCTGCAGTTCGACGTCGGCGAAGGTGCCCGCGAACGGACGCACATCGGAGTGCACCCAAAACCCGGTGTCCGGATTGGCGGCCAGGTGGCGGGCCAACAGTTCACCGAGCGTGTCCCGGGTCCACCAGCCTTTCTCCTCGTAGCGTTTGGTCAGCTCGACCGGGATGTTGCGCATGGACTCCCCACACTCAGGCGGCTGCTCCGACTCGAGGCGATGCTATTCTCTGAAACCGAGAATGCCAATATCGCAAATGGAGAACGTCTGATGGTGGACCTCGAGTTCGACGACGGCTTGGCGGTCATCACCATCGACCGACCGGAAGCACGCAACGCGATCGCGCCCGAGACCATGGAGCAACTCGACGCCGCGCTCGACGAAGCGCAGGGTGCGACCGCGCTGGTGATCAGGGGTGCGGGCGACCGGGCGTTCGTATCGGGCGGTGACCTCAAACAGCTCGCCGCATTGCGCACCGAGGCTGACGCGGCCGCCATGGCCAGGCAGATGCGCGCGGTGTGCGATCGCATCGCCACGTTTCCCGGCGTCACCATCGCGGTGCTCAACGGTCACGCGCTCGGCGGCGGCGCGGAGTTCGCGACCGCGGCCGACATCCGGCTGGCCGCCTCGGATATCAAGATCGGCTTCAACCAGGTGGCGCTCGAGATCATGCCCGCCTGGGGCGGCGCCGAGCGGTTGGTCGACATCGTCGGATACAGCAAGGCACTGCTGCTGGCCGGCACCGGCACCATCCTCACAGCCGAGGAGGCCCAGCGCGTCGGTCTGGTCGATCAGGTGCTGGCGCGGGAGTCGTTCGACGACGACTGGCGCGCGATCGCCCGCAAGCTCGCCCACCGGGCGGCCGGCGAGATCAAGCGGGTGATGAAGGGCGCCTCGACCGACGAGGCCGTCGACGCGTTCGCGCGGCTGTGGGTGTCCGACGAGCACTGGGCAGCCGCCGACAAGGCGATGAACCGCGCCAAGTGATCCGGCGCCCCACCCCACCCCGCCGCGAGCGCCCGCGTTTGCACGCGACACGCCGCGGTTTGTCGGCACACAGCGGACGCTCGCGCGCCGCGACTACCCGCCCAGAACGCGGATCGGGTCGCTGCCGTCCCAATTCGCGGCGGCGTCGCGGACGAAGGCCGCCATACCGCTGGTGATTTCGGTCAGTTCCATGATCTCGATGATCTGTGCGACAAGGGCGGGACCGGCTGGTGGTTCGACGTAGGCGAAGCGGGTGCCGACGTCCTCCCCGCCCGACCACACGACCGGCCACCCCGCCTCAGCGACGGACCGCATGGTGGCATCGAAATCGCTTGCCCAGTAGGCGAACTGGTGGAAGCCCTCGCCGTGGGCGTCGAGAAACTCGGTGAAGACGCTCGGGGCCGCACTCTGTTGCTGGATCAGCTCCACCTGCATGTCACCGCTATTGCTCAGCGCCAGCGACTGGGTGATCTCGCACGGCTCACCGCGATACTGCGCGGAGAGCGTGAGATCCCGCATGACGAACCAGGGCCCGACCCCGAGCTCGAGCCAACTCGCGATGGCCCGGTCGATATCGGTGACGACATAACCGATCTGACGGATCGGCCCGGGAAGGATCCTCATCACACCTCCGGATGAACCACAATGCGCGGCGGCCCAAGCCCTTTGCGGACCTGATCGAGGGCCTCGGGCACGCCGTCGAGGCCGATCGTCGCCCCGATGCTCGGCGACGGATCGAGGCGGCCGTCGACGACCGCGTCGAGCGTGCCGTACCAGTCCTGCGGGTGGGGTCCCCCGCCGAACTGGATCGTCATGCCCTTGTGCGTGGCAGCGGTGCAGTCGATGGTGCCAGCGTCGTACCAGCCGCCCGCGGCATGCACTCGCGCCAGGAATTCGCAGTTGTCGACAATGGTCTGCATCAGGCCGTTGGCGCCCACGCACTCGAAGATCACCTGCGTGGTCTGGAATCCGTTGGCGCGAAACGTTTCCCGCCAGACCTCATAGGGATCGCGCTCTGCGGGGTTGACGAGGACGTCGGCGCCGAACTCGGCGGCGTAGCGCAGACGGTCGTCGCTGTAGTCCGACACCACGATCGGGGCGAGGCCGCGCGCCTTGAGCGCGGCGACGGTGGACAGCCCGATGGCGCCCGCGCCGATGACCAGCGGAAGGTCGCCCGGCCCCACACCCGAACACCGCACGTAGTACTCCCCCACGGCGAACGCGTCCACCAGCGCGACAGTGTCGTTCGGCACCGCGTCGGGCACGCGCCGCGACATCATCTCCGACACCACCATCAGCTCTCCGAACGCGCCGTGGGCGTCGGGATGATGTCCGATCACCAGTGGCTCCTGACCCGCGCGGATCAGGATCGGCATGCTGGTGACCCGTGTTCCGACCGGGAAGTCACCCGAGCAGTCGGGTCCGTGGCCCACCACCTCGCCGACGAACTCGTGGCCCATCACGGTGTCGCGGTCCGCATCCCATAGGAACCGCGGCGACGAATTCGGATGGTCCATGTAGTGCACGTCCGAGGCGCAGATCGCCGCCGCCAGCGGCTTGATCAGCAGCTCCCCGGGCCCGGGTTCGGGATCGGCCGTCTCGCGGACGTCGAGCTTCCCGCCGCGCAACACCACCGCTCGCATCTCAGCCCTTTCTCTTGGCGGCGAAATCGGTTGAGGCCGCGCTGATCATCTCGACCAGAGTGCGCCGGTCGACCGTCCACACCTGCGATGCCATGGCGCGGTTGTTCTCGCCGACGACGTACGTGGGCCCGTTGCCGATGTTCGCGATGATCTCGGCGGCGACGTCCTCCGAGCGCATCTGCGTCTGCGGGTCGTACTCGACACCCATCCGGGCCAGCGCCGGGGTGTAGGTCATGCCGAGCGGCGTGCAGCAGACGTCCACGCCGTGCGGCCGCAGCTCCGCCCACAGCCCCTCGGCGAAGGTGTGTTGGAACGCCTTCACCGCGGAGTAGACGGCCAGCGTCGCCGATCCGGCCAGGCAGGCCAGTGAGGCGACGATCACGATGCCGCCGCGACCGCGTTCGACCATGGCGGGTCCGAAGTGGCGGGCCAGCGCCATCGGCCCGACGCAGTCGAGCGCGACCTGCTTGAGCGAGTAGTCGAAGTCGTTCTCCAGGAATGTCGTCGTGCGATCGGAGGCGCCGGCGTTGTAGACGACCAGCCCCACCTCGAGGCCCGCGGTCGCGGTGGCGACCTTGGCGACCATGTCGGGGGCGGTCAGATCCTGCGCGAGAACATGCACCTGGACGCCGTGCCGATCACGCGTCGCCGCGGCGACCTGGTCGAGCAGGGCCCCGTTGCGCGCGATCACGACGAGATTGAGCCCGAGCGAGGCCAATTGGTCGGCCGTCTCGGCGCCGATGCCCTCCGACGCCCCCGCGATCACGGCCCACGGCCCGTACCGCGCGGCGAACTCGGTGCTCACTGCGCCACGCCGGCCGCGCTCATCACTCGCGCGATGTTGGTGGTCCGCTTCACGATCCGCCAACCGTCCGGAGTCTGAACGAGCTCGTCGTCGTAGTGACCGAGCGCGTCGATCCAGCTCCCGTCGTCATCGGGCACGGCCTTGAGCACGGCGTGCACATAGGACCGCGCCGTGGCCCGGTCGGCCTTGACGTCGACGACGATGTTGGAGATGCGGTGATACGTCTGCCCCATGCCGCCGTGGATCTGCTCCATCAGCGTGGTGAAGGCGTCGGCGTCGGTGAAACTCCCCAGATCGCCGTAATCGATGTCGACCTCATCGGCCCAGCACGTCCGGAACAGCTTCCAGTCTTTGAAGTCGATCCCGGTGGCGTAACGAATCAGAACCTCGGCGATCTGCGCTTTGTCGGCGTCCACATCGGGGAGGCTAGCAGCGAGTTGAGCGCTTGACGACCCCGGTTCTCTCTAGACGAGAACGTCATTTCCAGTTATCGTCGGCGCGTGCCGACACAGCAAGTGGCGCTCGCGCCCGAAATCTCGACCTGGCCCGATGACAACCCGCAGCTGATCGGAAGCCGGTGTGGCGCGTGCGGCGCCACCGCCTTCCCGGTTCAGCAGCGCTGCCCCAGGTGCAGCGCCGGCGACATGTCCGAGCTCAAGCTGCCGCGGCGCGGCACCCTCGTCGCGTGGACGACGCAGGGGTTCCCGCCCGGCGCGCCGTACAAGGGCCCCACGGGCAACGACTTCGTGCCGTTCGGCGTCGGGTTGGTCCAGCTCGAGGACGTCATCCGCGTCGAGGGCCGCCTCACCGAGAACGACCCCGACAAGCTCGAGTTCGGCATGGAGGTCGAGCTGACGATGGTGCCGTTCACCACCGACGACGACGGCAACGAGGTCGTCACCTTCGCCTTCAAGCCCGTCTAGACACAGGAGCACCGGAATGACAAACGACGTGGCGATCATCGGCGTGGGACTGCACCCGTTCGGCCGATTCCCGAAGACCGCGATGGAGATGGGCGCCGAGGCGATCCAGTCCGCACTCACCGACGCCGGCGTGGAATGGAAGGACATCCAGTTCGGATTCGGCGGCAGTTACGAGGTGTCCAACCCCGACGCGGTGACCCGGCTCGTCGGGCTGACGGGCATCACGTTCACCAACGTCTTCAACGCGTGCGCCACCGCCGCCAGTGCGATCCAGCAGACCGCGGACACCATCCGCCTCGGTAAGTACGACATCGGGATCGCAATCGGTCTGGACAAGCACCCGCGCGGTGCGTTCACCGACGATCCCGCGAAACTCGCGCTGCCGCAGTGGTATGCCGAGAACGGTCAGTTCGTCACCACCAAGTTCTTCGGGATGAAGGCCAACCACTACATCCACAAGCACGGCATCTCACAGGCCACCCTGGCCAAGGTGGCGGCCAAGAACTTCCGCAACGGCGCGCTGAACCCGAACGCGTTCCGACGCAAGGCGATCCCCGAGGAGGAGATCCTCAACTCGACGGTGCTGAACTATCCGCTGACGCAATACATGTTCTGTGCGCCCGACGAGGGCGCCGCGGCGGTCATCATGTGCCGCGGCGACATCGCGCACCGCTTCACCAAGAAGCCGGTCTACGTGCGCGCCACCGAGATTCGCACCCGTCGCTTCGGTGCCTACGAAGTCCACGCGACGTCGGCGCCGCTCGACGAGGATGCCTCCCCGACCGTGTATGCCGCCAAGGCGGCGTATGAGGCGGCGGGCCTGGGACCGGAGGACGTCGACGTCGCGCAGCTTCAGGACACCGACGCCGGCGCCGAGGTCATCCACATGGCCGAGACCGGCCTGTGCGCCGACGGCGAGCAGGAGAAACTGCTCGCCGACGGCGCCACCGAGATCCACGGTTCGATGCCGATCAACACCGACGGCGGGCTCATCGCCAACGGTGAGCCGATCGGGGCCTCCGGGTTGCGGCAGGTGCACGAACTGGTGCGGCAGTTGCGCGGCGAGGCCGGTGACCGTCAGGTCCCCGGTGAGCCGAAAGTGGGCCTGGCTCAGGTGTACGGCGCTCCGGGCACCGCCTCGGCGACGATCCTGTCGGTCTGATGCGGTTGCCGATTCGCGACCTGGGTCGCGTACATCGTTTTAAGATCCGGAAATGATCTTCGGTCGCTCGGCCCGTACCTCGTTGCCGGCCCTCGTCGCGGCAATCATGGTGACCGCCGGTGGTGTGGTGTCGGTGAGTGCGCCCGCGGTGGCGCAGGGTCCACCGCCGCCGGTGCTGCACAACGTCAAGTACTCGGTGTTCTCCGAGCAACCGTTCTTCGTCGACATCTACTACCGCGACGTCGATCCGCCGAACTGGGCAGCCTACAGCCACAACCCGTACCAGTTCAGCCCGAAGGTCGAGGCGCAGATCGGCCCGGACCAGCAGTGGAACCTGGACGTGCAACTCGCCAACCCCGATGAATGGGCGATGGTCACGGCGACCAGCGGACCTGGCGAAGCGAAACCGAATATCCACTGCGTCCTCGCGGTCGACGGAGTGGTCGTGAAGACGCATCAAGGCCCGAAGGGCGCGCTCTGCTCCATTCGGAGCTGGTGACCGCCGCTGGGACTGCTCGGATCGAGTGGATCGCCCTCCAGCCGGCGAATCCAGTTCTCGCAGAACGCGAATGTCTCGGCATGCCCGGTGGTCATGCCGAGCGCCCGCTCGACCACCAATGCCTGGGACACGGCGGTTGCGAATACGGTCCACACCACCGGTGGAACCTCTTGCGCAGCAGCGCCGTAGCGCGCGAGCACGGCGGTGATGGCCTTGTTCTGCTCCTCACGGAACCGTTCGGCGTAGTAGATGATCTCGACCCGCAGCGCCTTGCGGTGATTGGCCAGGCCCATGAATTCCATCGTGAGCCGCGTGGCCTCCGGCTGCGTGCTGAACCGCCATAACGCCCACAGTGGCTGGGGCGACGCGAGCGCGTGCGTCAGCGCCTCGAGGCCCGCCTCGGCCATCCGACGGAAGACGGCGAGGAACAGGTCCTCCATCGTGCGGAAGTAGTAATGCACGAGCTGCGGCTTCAGCCCCGCCTTGTCGGCGACGCGTCGCGATGTGACCGCGGCGTAACCCTCCTCGAGCAACAGTTGCTCGGCGGCGTCCAGCAGTACGCCGCGGTTTTTCGCGTCGGGCGCCCCGATACGCCGCGTCGGCCCAGAACCGCCAGTCATCCGATCACTTCTCTTCCCGCCCTTCCGACACGCCGATCGTAGTGGCGCCCCGCCGTTCGATCTTGACCACGACCTTAACCCCATGCTAAGCAAGTGCTCAGCATATTCAGCCAGATTCAAGAGCGGCAGCGTCCGCTCACCATCACGCGGGCCAGCGTCGACCCCTGGAGGGCTTCCACACCATGACCACAGATTTCGATTCGGTTGACTACTTCACCGATCCCTCCCTCGTGCCCGACCCGCACCCGTACTACGACCACATCCGCTCGAAGGATCCCGTCTGTTGTCCGATCAACAACGGCGTGCTCGCCGTCACGGGTTGGGAGGCGGCCAATACCGTCTACAAGGACAGCGAGAATTTCTCGTCCTGTGTAGCGGTCATGGGTCCGTTCACACCGATGCCGTTCACGCCCGAGGGTGACGACATCTGCGAACAACTCGAGAAGCACCGCACCGAGATTCCGATGTTCGAGCACATGGTCACGATGGATCCGCCGCAGCACACGGATGCGCGTTCGATTCTGGCCCGGCTGCTGACGCCCAAGCGCCTCAAGGAGAACGAGGACTTCATGTGGCGGTTGGCCGACCGCCACATCGACGAGTTCATCGCCGACGGCAAGTGCGAGTTCCTCGCCGCCTACGCGAAACCGTTCTCGCTCTTGGTAGTCGCCGATCTGCTCGGCGTTCCCGAGGAGGACCACGAGGACTTCCGCGAGTCGTTCGGCGCCCAGCGCCCCGGATCGAACATCGGAGGTCTCGACCACGAGGTGATCGCCACCAATCCTCTTGAGTGGGCGGACGAGAAGTTCTCGCGCTATATCGAGGAACGCCGCGAGAACCCGCGCGACGACGTGCTGACTTCGATCGCCACCGCCAAGTACCCGGACGGCTCCACACCCGAAGTGGTCGATGTGGTGCGTACCGCGACCTTCCTGTTCGCCGCCGGCCAGGAGACCACCGCGAAGCTGTTGGGCGCCGCGATGCGGGTGCTGTCCGACCGGCCCGACATCCAGCAGCAGTTGCGCGATGACCGCAGCCTGATCCCGGTGTTCATCGAGGAGTGCCTGCGGATGGACAGCCCGGTGAAGAGCGTGTTCCGGATGGCCCGTAAGACAACGACACTCGGCGACACCCCAGTTCCGGCGGGCACCACCGTCATGGTCAGCCCTGGTGCGGCCAACCGCGACCCGAATCGCTTCGACGACCCTCACGAGTTCCAGTTGGACCGTAAGAACGTTCGCGAGCACATCGCATTCAGCCGCGGAATCCATTCCTGCCCTGGCGCACCGCTGGCCCGTGTGGAGGGCCGCGTCTCGATCGAACGGCTCCTCGACCGGTTGGGCGACATCACGGTCAGCGAGGAGAAGCACGGGCCGATCGACGACCGCCGCTACGTTTACGAGCCGACGTTCATCCTGCGCGGGCTCACCGAGATCAACATCGAGTTCAAGCCGATCGGCTGAGCGTCACCACGGTCGCCGAAACTGCGGAGAAAGCCCATAATTCGCTGTTTCGGCGACCTGCGTGCAGTCTCGGCGGGGATCCGTCCCTACAGATCCCCGCGCTCCCAATATGAGCGGCCATCCTTGGCGACGCAGGTGAGGAACAATCCGTCCGGGGCTTGAGCCACCTCGCCCACGTGCAGCGGGCACAGGTCGAATTCGTTCTTCACGCCGTGCATTTCGGGTGACCGGAACCAGCGCGGCTCGTACCGCCGCGGCGAACCGCAGAACACCAATCGGCCCCATTCTGTGACGCCGAAGGCATAGTAGGTCGTGTTGTTGCAGTACGACCCGAGGATGACGCCCGGCCTGATGCCTGGCGTGCAGTTGGGGTGATTGCACTCGGCGCCCGGCGGGGGTAGCGGTGGCAGCGGCGGCTGAGCGGCGACCGGCGGGGCCGCTGTGAGCGCCGCGAACGACAGCAGAGCAGCTAACACTGCGACGGGGGACCGCATTTAGTCATTCTCACATATCGGCGGAACGAAATTCTCCCTATTGGAGAGCAGAGCTGCTATGCGCGATAGGCTTTCCGCATGCGTAGTGCTGATTGGGCCGCGGGTGTGGCGGCGATCGCTTTCGCGGCGAGCGTGGGGACCGCAACACCGGCACATGCCGATGATTTTGGTGTCGCGCTGAATGGCACCTACCTGGTGATGTCCGACGGCGAATGGGCGAAGAAGAGTATCGGCCCGCATGGCGCCGGTGGCGCCGACGTCTTCCGCGACGATGTGACCGTCGTCCAAACCTGGACTGTCAGCACAGATTGCGTGAGCCCGATCGAATGCACCGGAACGGTGATCAGCGACCGCGGCTGGACCGCCCCCATTCGGCTCGACGACTTCTGGTACGTCGATCGCGACGTCCCCAACTGGATGCCCTGCCCCAATGGGACATTCGCCCCCGGGCACCAGAAGTTCATGTTGTGGGGAATGGATCCCTCCCGGAACGAACGCCTCACGAAGAACACCACCTTTCTGGCCGGCCGCGACATGACCAAGACCGCGAGCGGCGCTTGTGGCAGGAATCAGACCACCTCCGTTGAGATGCCGGTGAAGATGCAGAAGCTGTCCTGACCACCCGAGCACGGTCAGGTCGGCAAGAGGTCCTTCCAGGACCTCGGGTTCTTGCCGGGCAGCGTCTCCTGCTGCAGGAAGCCGTCCGGACTCAGATATTTCCCCGTCCTGGGGTCGTACGTCGCCACCGCCACCGACGGGCCACCCGCTGACGTCTCGGTGGCGTGAGCGGCCGGCGCTGCGGGAGCGGCTCCCGGCGCAGGCGGTATCGGCGCTCCGTTGAGCGAATTGCCGGGCGGCGGTGGCGCGGCTGGCGGCGCCGGTGGCGGGGCCAGCGGTGCCGGCGGGGCTACCGTCGGCGTCGGCTGCGGTGACAACACCTCCGGTGCGGGGAACGGTGGCGAGTCGGGTGCCGATGGGCCGGGCGGCGCTCCCGCGGGAACGGCGCCCGGCGGCAGGGGCGTACCTTGCACCGGCGCATAGATCCGTTCCTGGAAGTCGACCCTGTCGTCGGGCGGTATGCCCTGAGAGATGAGGTTCGGGTCGAGCGGTTCCGGCCCCAACGTGTGCTGGCGCATGGCGAGCGGGACGTAACCCCGTGGGTCGTTGCAGAGTTCGACCGTCGGCGCCCGTTTGCCGGGATGTTCGATACAGGGGTAGTTGCGAGCTCCACGTACGCTGATCGGTGAGTCCTGCGGCAACTTGCAGTACAGCCCGTCAGGCGTGTCGATCGTGGTCTGGTCCTCCGGGGAACGCCACTGCGTCGACGGAAGGAATCCCACGGTGCATGCCGGCGGGTCACTGATGGTGAGCGCGAAATCACCGGTGGGCCACCCGACGGGGTTGTTACCCGGGAGGCCGAAGGACTGCTGGGCGGCGATGATTCCGGGGAAGATGACCAGCAACTGCTCGAGGGCCGGGTTGTAGGTGAGCAGGACCTGCGTGACGGTGGTCAGGTTCGCCAGCAGGATCGGCAGCGTGGGCTTCACGTCGTTGAGGAGCGCCGACACTTCCTGCGCGAAACCGGGCCCCTGCTGCAATATGGTGCGGATCTCCGGATCATTCTGTTCCAGCTGCCCGGTGACGCCGGCCAGGCTCCGCGCCCAGGTACGGATCTGCTCGGTGGTCTCGGCCTGCGATTCCAGCAGCGGCCTGCTGTCGTCGATCAATCCGCGGGTCTGGTCGGAGACGCCGCTTAACTCATCGGTCACCTTGGCGGCCGAGTCGAGCAGGGACTGGAAGTCGGGGCCGGCCCCGTTGAAGGCCTTGAACGACTCGTCGAGCAGGTCGGCGATTCGGTCGCCGGGGATGCTGTCCACCAGCGCGCTCAGCTGGTCCAGCATCGGGCCGACCTCCTGCGGAAGGGTGGTCCGCGAGGCCGGAATGCGTTGTCCGCTTTCGAGATACGGTCCCGAATCGGTGCGGGGCCGCAAATCCACGTACTGCTCACCGACGGCGGACACGCTGCGCACCTCAGCCTGCAGGTCTGCGGGGATCTTCGGTGAGGTGTCGAGTGACAAGTGCGCTTCAGCACCGTTCTCCGTCAACGTCACCGAGGTCACCTCACCGATCTGCACCCCGCGGTAGGTCACGTTGCTGAAGCGATAGAGACCGCCCGCGGCGGGTAGCTCCAGCGTGACTTTCAAGCGGCCGATACCGAGCAGTGTGGGCAGTTGCATATAGGTGAAGATCATCACGGTGACGCCCAGAATCGACGCAATCGTGAAGATGATCAACTGATTTCGGACAAAGCGAGTCAGCATCAGCCACCGCCTCCTGGGGTCGGTTCAGCCGGTGAAACAGGTGCCAGTGGCGCCGAGGGCCCATAGGGTCCCGCGAATATCTGCGACGACGTTATCGCCTGGGACTGAGGCAGCCATGGCGCCGCCGGCGGCGGCGGCGCGACCGGCAGCAGCGGCTCGCTCACCGGCGGCAACGCCGGACCGGGTGGTGCCGCGGGCGCCGGCGGCAGCCCCTGCGGCGGCGGCGCGACGCCCAGCGCCATCGGGCTGTAGGAGTAGTTCATGTAGTACGGGTCGCCGGGTGCCGGGATGAGTTTGGCATTCTCGTCGCCCCACCGGGTACCGAGCAGCAGCGTCTTCTTCAGACGTGGATAGGTGAGGTCGAAGCTGGCGAACAGGTTGATGTAGTCGCCCCGGGTGATGCGGTCGGCGAATGTCGGCCCGTAGGGAAACGCGGTGGCCCACAACAGCGCAAGGTTCAGATCTGGTCCGATGTCGGCAAGTGCACCGAACACCGGACCCAGGTTCTCGAGGTCCTTCACCAGGTCGTCACCGGCATCGTCGACCAACTGATCGGCGGTGTCGCTGAACTGCCCCAGCTTCTGCAGCGCGGTGGTCAGCCGCGGCCGCTCGCGAATCAATACATCGAGCGCCGGCGGAATCTCCTTGAGCGCGCGGTCGATCACGTCGCGCTGTGAGGCGAACGTACCCGCGACCCGGTTCAGCTGCTGAATCGAGGCGATGATGTTGTCGCGCTGGCGGTCCAGCACCCCGACGAAATTGTCGAGCCGAGTGAGCAACTCGCGAATCTGCGGTTCCCGCCCGTTCAACGCGACGTTGAAGTTGGAGATGATGTCACCGATCTGCCCGAGTCCTCCCCCGTTGGCGACGGTGGACAACGCGGACAGCGTCCGCTCGGTGGACGGATATGTGGACGAGTCAGCCAATGGGATCGTCGCGCCGGGTTCCAGCCGACCCCTCGGCTCTTCTCCCAATGGCGGATTGAGCGCCAGGTGCATCGAGCCGAGCAGACTGGTCTGCCCGACCGTTGCCACGGCGTTGGCGGGCACCGCCACATCGGGTTTGACCGAGATTTGCACGTTGGCGTGCCAGTCCTCGACCGTCATCTCACCGACGCTGCCGACGACTACGTCGTTGATGAGAACCGGTGAATTGGATTCCAGCGTGGCCACATTCGCGACCTCGACCCGGTAGGTCACCGCGTCGGGTCCGCGTCCCACCGCGCCGGGCAGCGGCAGCGAGTTCAGGCCCTGGAATGAGCAGCCGGTCAGCGTCAGCGCCACGCACGCCCCGGCGATCGTCAATCGCTTCACATCGCTCCTGCTGATCATCGCGGGGCCTCCGCAGGCAAGGGTGGCCCCGGCGGGCCGGCGGGCGTGGGCGGCAGCAACATGCCCTCCACCGTCGTCGGGCCCGCAGGGATGTTGCTCAGCACCCGCGGCGGTCCGGGGATGGGCGCGCCGGGGAACAACGGCGGCGACGGAATCGCCGGTGCGTCGTTGTCCGGGGTGTACAGCCCCGGCGGACCAGGGGGAGCATTCCACCCCGGCGGCGGCGGGACGTCGCCGTTCCCGAGGTAAGCGGACACATCCGGGAACGGTTCGGGCGGATCCCCCGGCCCCGCCCCCCCGGGCGCGAGCTTCGGGTCGGTGTAGATCAACCGGTCCGGGTTGATCGCGGGCCTCAGGTAGGCGTTGATCGGCAACGGGACGTTGTTGACGTTGAGCAGGCGCAGCGCCGGACCGAGGTACTGCGCGCACAGCTTTGCGGTCTCGGGGGCGGTGACGTTCGCGACGGCGCCGATCATGCTACAGATGAACAAGACCGGGTTCGAGAAGTTGTTCAGCGAGAAGGCCCCGGTCACCGAACCGCCGTTGGGATAGTAGATGTTCGCGAAGTTGGCGATCGCATTCGGCGTGATGTGCAGTACGTTCTCGAGAGCCAGCTTGTTGTCGACCAGAACCTGGGTCACGTTGGCCAGCCGCTGGAACTGCTCGGAGGTCTGGTTTCGGATGCCGGCCACGAACCGCTGTACCTCCCCGAGCGCCACCGACAGGTCGGTCAGCGCCGCGTCGAGGTCGGACCTGTTGTCGTTCAGCACGCTGGTGAGGGTGGCCAATCGGTTCTCGAACATCACGATCTGCTGCTTACTGTCGCGCAGCGCACCGACGAAGATCTGGAGGTTCTTGATGATGTCGACGATGTTGCCGCTGCCTTCGGCGAAGATCCTCGCTGCACCCGACAACTGGGCCAGCGTCTGCCGGAGCTTCTCCCCGTTGCCCCCCATAGCGTTCGCGGCACTGTCGATGAACCGGGAGACCGACGTGTCCGACACCCCGGTATCCGGCCCCAGTTCCGTTGCCAGCCGCATCAGTTGCGTCTTGACCTCGTCCCACTCGACAGGAACGGCGGTGCGGTCCAACGGGATGACCGCACCGTCTTGCATCTTCGGTCCGTCGCCGTTGCGGTAGGCGGGCGTGAGCTGGACATAGCGGGCCGCGATCAGGTTCTGGGCGACGACGACCGCCTTGGCGTCGGCCGGAATCGGCACACCGCTGTCCACCTTGAGGACCATCTTGGTCTGGGTGCCCTCAGGTGTGATGGACTCGATCGTGCCCACCTGCACACCGGACACCCGCACCTCGTCACCGGGATAGATGGCCGTCGCCGTCGGGAAATAGGCCGTGATGGTGCTCGGCCCGAAGAACACCTGACGCACGAGGAACGCTGCGCCGGCGACCAGTCCGATGGCCAGCAGGACCGCCGTCGCGGTCACCAGACGCTTACGGGGTGCCATCATCGGGAAGATCTCCTGGCTGGGGAATCGCGTTGACGGGGAACGGTAGTTCCGCCCGCGGTCCGGCATTGTCTGGTGGCTGCCCCGCGTCCATGCCCCGGCGGAAGCCGAAGGCGTAGTCCATGAACGGCTGGAGCAGTTGCGGCGGTAATGGGATCACGTTCGGAACCAACGCGTTGTAGTACGCACCGTTGGACACGATCTCGCCTTGTGTCAGATAGTATTTCGCCGCACCGGGCAGCATCTTGGCCAGGTTGTCCCTGTTCTTTTCCAGCACCGCGACCACCTCGTTGAGCTTGTCCAGCGTGGGCGCGAGCTCCTGCTCGTTTTCGGCGACCACGCCGGTGAGCTCCTGTGACACCGCCGAGGTGGCGTTGAGGAGGCTGACGATCGCATGCCGACGTTCGTTGAGCACCGCCAGCAGGTCGTTGGCGTTGAGGATCAGTGAATTCACCTGATTGCTGCGTTCGGCGAAGATCCCGGTGACATCGCCGGCGGTCCTCAGCAACTCGGCGAGGCTCTGATTGCGGTTGTTGAGCGACTGCGACAGCCGGGACAATCCGTCGAACGTCGGACCGAGTTGCGGCGCAACCTGATCGAGCGTCGCGGCCAGCGTGTCCAGCGACTGGTTCAGCGTGTCGGTGTTGGTGGCCGCGGTATTGGCGGTGAGATCGCTGATCGCGTCGGTCAACGAGTACGGCGACGACGTCCGCGACGTCGGGATGGGCTTGCTGCGGTCGAGCGTGCCGCTGCCCGCCGACTCGAGTGCCAACACCCGCTCACCGAGCAACGTCCCGGTGCGGATCTGTGCGGTGGAGTCCGAGCCGAGCGCGTACTTGCTCTGGATCGTGAAATCAACCAGCGCATCGCCGTTGACGAGTTCGATCGACGAGACCGAGCCGACCTTGATCCCGGACAACGTGACGTCGTTACCTCCCACGAGGCCGCCGGCTTCGGTGAACAGTGCCTGGTATCGCAGCCCGGTGGCGTACGACATCAGTCGCTCCGGCTGCAACCCGACGGTGATCACGAGGATCACCAGCACGACGCCGATAACGCCGGCCCTGATGAGACGGGAGCCCCTGTACTTGTCCATCTACTCTTCAGCGCACCTTCCCGTTTCTTGCTTGACCCAGGGGAACACCACGGTGCGGCCTTCCAGGTCGCTGGCGCGGAACGTGATGCCGCAGATGTAGTACGGGAAGAACGCCCCATAAGACCCGACGCGCGCGAGCTTGCGGTAGATCTCGGGAAGACGCTGCAGGGTCGCATCCAGGCGCGGCAGGTCGTTGCCGGCCAGCGGGGCGAGCCGGTGCAACTCGTTGACCGTGTGGTCCAGCGGCTGACGGGCACGTCCGAGCAGGTCGGCCAGCGACGACGTGCCGTTGTCCAGTTGCTCGATGGCCTCGCCGATGGGGTCGCGGTCCGCGGACAGCCCTTCGACCAACTTGTCGAGCCGGTCGATGGCACCGGAGAACTCCTCGCCGTCTTTGGACAATGTGTCGAGAACCGTTCGCAGATCATCGATCAACTGCTCGATCACCTGGTTGTTGTCGGCCAGCGAGTTGGTGAACGAGGACGACTTGGACAGCAGCGACTCCAAGGTGCCGCCCTGGCCCTGCAGGATTTGGATCAACGACGAGGTCAACCCGTTCACGTCTTCGGGATTCAGGCCTTGGATCACCGGCTTGAGCCCGCCGAGCAACAGGTCCAGGTCGAGTGCCGGCGCAGTCCGGTCGGCGGGGATCGTGGCGCCGGCTGGGAGGATCCGGGTGGAGTCCGGGGTGTCGAGCAGTTCCAGATAACGATCCCCGGTGAGGTTGAGATACCGGACGGCGGCCCGTGTCCCGGTGGTCAGCTTGGTTTTCTTGTCGGCGTCGAACTCGACGAGGACGTTGCGGTCAGGCTCCAGCGACACGCTCTGCACGGTGCCGACCCGGATCCCCGCGATGCGTACGCTGTCACCCGTCTTGAGTCGGGAGGCATCGGTGAACACCGCCTTGTACCCCTCGGTGTCACCGCCTCTCGAATCACTGAAGATCAAGAACAGGAAGGCCGTCAGGACCGTCATGACGACCCCGAAGACGGCGAACTTGATGAGAGTGCCTGTCGATCCCGTCATCCCGGCATTCCGATCTGTGCGGTGTTGCGCGGCGGCCCGTCGAGCGGCCCGAACAACCAGTTCTTGAGGCCCTCGGAGTTCAGCAGGATTCCCGCGTTCCCGTACTGCGCTGGATTGGAGCCGACATCTCCGACGATCGCGGGCGGCACGAACTCTGGCGGCAATTCCGGGAGGCCGAGTTCCTGGCAGTAGTCACGCCCCCCGCTCTTTGCGGCGACCTTGGGCAGGTCACCCGGATAGCGGTACCGCTCGACGCCAAGCGTGAGTCCCGCGTTGACCAGAACGCCCGAGAACTGCGGCGGTGACTTCGCGAAGGGTATCAATCCGCCGATGCCACACCACAGCGACTTGCGGTAGAGGTTGAGCAACTCGGCGGTGGGGACGAGATTTTCCAGCACATCGCCGAGCGCCTCACGGTTTCCGCCGATCACCTCGTTGCCGATGTCTGCCAACCCGATTGCGCTGACCAGGAATTGGTCGAGGTTCTGCTCCTGGTCGACGATGGAGTTGCTCACCGATGTGGTGCTGCGGATCGTCGTCATCAGGTCCGGCGCCGCGTCGGCGTAAGCGTTGAACGCAGGTACCGAGGCCTCGATGCTGGCTTCCAGATTAGGCAGGCTCGGGTCGATCTTGGCCAACAGCGCATTGAAGTCGACCAACGTCTGGCCGAATTGCTCCCCTCGGCCGTTGAAGGCGGTCGCGATCGCACCCAGCGTCTGGTTCAGCTTCGCAGGATCGATCTTGTCGAGCACGTTGACCAGCTGTTGGAACACCGTGTTGATCTCGACAGTGACGCTGCCACTTTGAATGACCTGACCGGGACGCAATTTATCGGCCGACGGATTCTCCGGGGGCTTCAATTGAACGAACTTCGCGCCGAACACTGTCGTCGACGCGATGTCGACATCGACGTTCGACGGGATCAGGTGCATCTGCGCCGGATCCATCGCCAGGTGCAGAGCTGCCGTGCCGTCCGGGCGGGTCTCGATCGACTCGACTTTGCCGACGTCGACGCCCCGCATCTTCACTTCGGCGTCGTTGTTCATCACCAGGCCGGCCCGCTCCGAGATCACCGTCACCGGAACGGTTTTGGTGAAGCTGCCCTGAAACAGGGCAACCGCCAATGCGACGATCAGAACGATCGTGACGATCAGGGCCAACCCCGTCAGGGGACGTACCACACTGCTTTTCACCGGCGCCTCTATCCCGACAGGTTGAAGTTGCCGTTGGAACCGTAGACGGCCAGGGATACCAGCAGGGTGACCGACACGACGATCACCAGCGAGGTGCGCACCGCGTTACCGACCGCGACCCCCACACCCGAGGGGCCACCGGAGGCGAAGTAGCCGAAATAGGTGTGCACCAACAGGATTGTGATCGCCATCAGCACCGCCTGAAGAAACGACCACAACAAATCGATCGGATTCAAAAATGTGTCGAAGTAGTGGTCATACAACCCGCCGGACTGACCGAACAACACCACCGTGGTGAACTGCGACGCCACAAACGACAAAATCACCGCAATCGAATACAGCGGGGTGATCGCCACCATCCCCGCGATCAGCCGCGTGGACACCAGATATTCGATCGGCCGGATCGCCATCGACTCCAGCGCGTCGATCTCCTCGTTGATGCGCATCGCGCCCAACTGCGCGGTCACTCCGGCGCCGAACGTGGCCGCCAACCCGATCCCGGCCACCGTCGGTGCCGCGATACGCACATTGATGAACGCCGCCAAAAACCCCGTCAACGCCTCGATGCCGATATCGCCCAACGACGAATACCCCTGCACCGCCAGCGTGCCACCGGCAGCCAACGTCAAAAACCCCACGATCGCGACCGTGCCACCAATCATCGCCAATGTCCCGGCGCCCATGGAGATCTCGGCGATCAACCGCACGATCTCCTTACGGAAGTGCACCGATGCATGCGGGACCCCCGCCAGCGCCCGCAGGTAGAACAGCATGTGATCGCCGATGCGGCCGAGAAAGTCGACCGGCTTGCGAACCCCCCGCGACAGGCGCGGATAGGTGCTGCGCAGAACTTGTACGGTTCCCATCGATAGCTCCCGATCAGCCCGTCGTCATCCGAATACCGATCGCGGTGACGACCACGTTGATCACGAACAGCGCCATGAACGCATACACCACCGTCTCGTTGACCGCGTTACCGACCGCCTTGGCACCTCCGCCGGTGATCGTCAACCCGCGGAAACACGCCACCAACCCCGCGATCAACCCGAACAACGCCGCCTTCACACACGAAATGATCACCTCGGGCACCCCGGTCAACAGCGTGATCCCCGCAGCAAACGCGCCCGGATTCACGTCCTGGATGAACACCGAAAACGTGTAACCACCCAAAATCCCGATGATCACCACCAAACTGTTGAGCAACAACGCCACCAGGCCCGAGGCCAACATGCGCGGGGTCACCAACCGCTGCACCGGGTTGATACCCAACACCTCCATCGCATCGATCTCCTCGCGGATGGTGCGCGACCCCAGATCGGCACACATCGCCGTGGCGCCCGCACCAGCCACGATCAACACCGTCACGATCGGGCCCACCTGGGTCACCGCCCCAAACGCCGCACCCGCCCCCGACAGATCAGCCGCACCCAACTCCCGCAACAAGATGTTGAGCGTGAACGACACCAACACCGTGAACGGAATCGCCACCAACAACGTCGGCGCCAACGACACCCGAGCGATGAACCAACACTGCTCCAAAAACTCCCGCCACTGAAACGGCCGACGAAACACAAACCGCACCGCATCGGCCGACATCGCGAACAACGCCCCGACCGCCTGCATCGGCCCCGCCAGGTTCCGCAACGGCGGCAGACCCGCAGACCACCGCTCCGGCCCACTAGCTTGCGCCACTGCCGTCTCCTTCCAGGATGGTGACCGCCGCGACCGCGGTGGGCCCGCCAATGTTATGGGCAAGGCCGATCCGAGCACCGTCCACCTGGTTCACGGCTTCGCCGCGAAGTTGCGCGAACAGCTCGACACACTGCGCGACTCCGGTCGCGCCGGGCGGATGCCCCTTGGCCTTCAAGCCCCCACTCGGGTTCACGGGCAGCTCCCCGCCGATAGTCGTGACATCGGCTTCGACGAGTTTGTGGCCCCCGAACCTCTCGGCGAATCCCAGATCTTCATAGCTGATCAGCTCGATGCCCGTGAAGAAATCGTGAACTTCTGCCACATGGACTTCGCCAGGAACGAGACTGGCCATCTCAAAAGCCTGCTTGGCGGCCCGCACGGTCGCCGGCATCGTGGTCATGTCCGCTTTGTGTTGGTGCATCACGGAGTCCAGGCCGAGGCCGATGCCTCGAATCCATACCGGGCGGTTTGTGAATCGGTCGACGACGTCTTCGGAAGCCAGTATCAGAGCCGCCGCGCCGTCGCTTTGCGGCGCGCAGTCATAGAGCCGAAAGGGGGTGACGACGACGGGTGCTGCCAGCGCCTGTTCGACGGTGATCTCGAATCGCAGTCGCGCCTTGGGGTTGTTCGCGCCGTGCCGGTGGTTCTTGACCGCGATCATGGCGAGGTGCTCCTGAGTCGCCGGCGACTCGTGCAGATAGCGGCGGACGTGTAACGCGAATCCCGCGGGCGAGACCACCCCCAGCGGGTAGTCCCACGCCATGTCGCGGGCCATCGCCTCCCACTCCCACAGCATGTCCCGGGAGGTGGTGTCGCGCAATTTGTCCGCGCCCATCACCAGTGCGACGTCGAACGCTCCCGACGCGACACCGAACAGTGCGTTGCGAATGGCGTCGTTGCCTGTCGCGCATGAATTTTCGACCCGGGTCACCGGCAGGTCGGGAAGACCGAGCGAGTCGGCCAGGATGCCTGCCGGGAAACCATCGGCGGTGCCCATGGCGCCGAACCAGGCCGCCTGCAGGTCCGACTTCCTCAAGCCCTTGTCCACGCTGGCCGCGCACTCGGCGAAGGCCATCGGCAGAAGATCCTTGAGGCCCAGCGCGAAATGTTCACCGAACGCGGTCATCCCGGCGCCGACGATCGCGACCCTCCTCATGCGGCCACCGATTCCGGCTCGAACATGTACCCGTAGTCCGGAACTCCGGACCGAATGGCGACGCGGCGCAACGCGAGTCGGCCGCGCGTGCCGATGTCCACGGATCCGGGCTCGGCGCCGGTCACCTTCACCAGCGCCCGCACACCGACACCGTCGAGCGAAACGATCACCAGCGAGTACGGCGAGCGCAGACCGGGCACCGGGATGTGCACGGTGGTTTCGGTGTAGACGGTTCCGGTGCGCGGCAACGGAATCAGCTCGTATCCGCTCGAGAGCGTGGCATCGTCGGCCAGCCGGTACCGGGGCGGGAAGTCGAGATCCTCGGAACCCGGGTGACGGCCGGCCTCCCAGCGCACCTTGGCCTCGAACGCCCGCTCGTATGCGGCGAGTGAGATGGGGATCTGGGCGTCGCCGACGATCGTGCCCGCGGGTTGGGGACGCGCGGTCGGCTCGCGCCGGTTCAGCTCCGCGATGCCACCGGTGACCGTGATTCCGGACAGGCTCGCCTGTTCGACGGCGACCAGCGGGCCCGTCGTATTCCGTTCGGCCATACCGGCCAACGCGAACAACCCGGCGCTCGCGCCGGTGGTCGGCAGCGGGGGCGGATCCCCGATCGTCAGCTCGGCCGCCCACGAATGGTCGACACCAGCGACCGCCGCCGGGGTGTCCAGCCACGCCGCTTCCAGAGAGGCGATGAGCCCGCGCTCGTGCAGGAGTCGGGGGTCGCCGTAGTCGTGCACGTCACCGGTGGCCTTGCGGGTGCGCACCGGAAGGCTGCGTGCCACGCGGGCCGCGGTGCGCACCTGTAGCCCCCGCTCCGCGGTGAGTATCGCCGCCGCTCCGGCCGGATCGAGGTCGGTGCCGATGATCAACGTGCGCGGCCGCGCGGAACTGACCGCGTCGAGCGTCGCGGGTGCACCGCCGAGGCGCTCGTCGACCTCGAGTTCCGGGTCCAGCCCGAGCCCGGCCAGCAGGACCGCCGCATTGCTGCTGTCGAGCAGGGGCAGATCGCGGCTGACCAACACCACCCGCTCGACCGCCCCGCTGGCGAGCAGCGCCGCACGTCCCGCCTCGACGGCGAGGGTTACCGCGTCCTCGTCGTCACCGGGTTCGCGGTGTAGCCGCGCACCCCAACACGGCAGGTATGTGCCGATCGAGGCGACGTAGGGCATGGGCTGACTTTCGGGTGCTCTAGGTGACGGCGCCGGCCGTCTTCAGTTCGATGATGCGGTCCCAATCCAAGCCGAGTTCCAGCAATATTTCGTCGGTTTGCTCGGCGAACCCCGGGGCGGGTCCGCTTTGGGGTGCGCTGACATCGAACTGGACCGGATTGGCAACCAGTTCGAGTTCGCCGGCCTGCACCAGATAATCGTTGGCGCGGATCTGGGCATCTTCGGCCGCCTGCAGCGTGTCCTGCACCGGTGCCCACGGCCCGAGCAACGTCGCGAACCGTTCGCTCCACTCCGCGAGCGGACGCTTCGACATCGCCTCCTTGAGGATCTCGGCTGCCGCCTCGGTGTTCTCGGCGATCGACTCCGCTGTGGCAAAGCGCGGGTCGTCGGCGAGTTCGTCGAGGCCCATGTGTTTGCAGACGTCGGCCCAGAACTTCGTGGGTTGCATCATCACGAACGAGATGTAGCGGTCGTCGGCCGTCGGGTACAGCCCGACGAGCGGGTTGATCGGCGAACCGTGCACACCCGGCGGGAAGGCCTCCATGCGCTGGCCGAGGTGTTTGGTCAGCGCGACCGTGTGCCCGAGCGACCAGAGGCCACTTCCGAGCAGCGACACGTCGACCACCGACGGCTCGCCGGTGCGCTCGCGTTTGAGCAGCGCCGCGGCGATGCCGCCCGCCAGGTTCGTGCCCGAGATCGTGTCCCCGTAGGCGGGTCCCGGGGGGCCGACCATGCCCGGTGTGCCGGGTGGCGTGATGGTGGCCGCGGTGCCCGCGCGGCACCAGAACGCGGTCATGTCGTATCCGCCCTTGACGGATTCCTCGCCTCGCGGGCCGAGGGCGCTGCCCCTGGCGTAGATGATGGCGGGGTTGACCGCCCGGATGTCGTCGACGTCGATGCCGAACCGCTGCCGGTGCCCCGGCAGGAAGCTGGTCAGGAAGACGTCGGCCCGACGGGCAAGTTCGAGCAGGACTTCTTTGCCTTCGGGCACCGACATGTCGAGGCCGATGCTGCGCTTGCCTCGGTTGGCGTGCTCGATGTTCGGGTTGGGATCGCCTTCGACGCGCAGCAGGCCGGTCTGCCGCAGCCCCCGCTGCGGGTCGCCGGTCACCGCGTGTTCGACCTTGACCACGTCGGCGCCCCACTCCCGCAGCACCGCACCCGCGGAGGGGACGAACCCGTACATCGCTACTTCCAGGACGCGGATGCCGTCCAACGGTCCACTCACAGCTGTCTCCTCCTCGCGCAAGCGCTCATCAGCCGCCGGTCACCACCGTTGCGAACGTCTTGGATTCCAGAAACTCCTCGAGGCCGGCCCTGCCCATCTCGCGGCCGATGCCGGACTGCTTGTATCCGCCGAACGGGCTGTCGGGGCTGAAGTAGTTGCCTCCGTTGATGCTGAACGTTCCCGTGCGGATGCGCCGGGCCACCGCGAGCGCGCGGTCCTCGCTGCCGAACACCGCGCCGGACAGGCCGTAGATGGAGTTGTTGGCGATTCGGACCGCATCATCGTCGTCGTCGTAGGCGATGACGACGAGCACCGGCCCGAACACCTCCTCCTGGGCGATCTCGCTGTCGGGGTCGACGTCGGTCAGCAGCGTCGGCGTATAGAAGTAGCCGGGGTCGACCTTTTCGCCGCCGGTCACCAGCTTCGCCCCGGCCTCGATCGCGCGCTTGACCATCCCGTCGACCTTGTCGCGCTGCTTCTCGCTGATCAGCGGTCCCATGTAGGTGCCCTGTTCGGCCGGGTTGCCGTAGCGGACCAGACCGAAGTTGTTCTTGACCAGTTCGACGATCTCGTCGTGGTGGGTACGCGGCACCAGCAGCCGCGACGTCAGCGCGCAGCCCTGACCGGCGTGGCTGACCATGCTGAATGCGCTGAACAACGCGGCCGTGTTGAAGTCGGCATCGTCGAGCACGATCGCGGCCGACTTGCCGCCCAACTCGAGGAAGACCTTCTTGAGGGTCTCGCTGGCGGCAGCCATGATTCGGCGCCCGGTCGGGGTGGACCCGGTGAACGTCACCATGTCGACGTCCGGGCTGGTGGTCAGCGCGGCGCCCACCTCCGGATCGGCACCGCTGAGCACGTTCACCACACCGGCGGGGATGTCGGTGTGGTTGGCGATCAGCTCACCCAGAGCGAGCGTGACCAACGGAGTGTCCGGCGCTGATTTCAGAACCACCGTGCAGCCGGCGGCCAGCGCCGGTGCCAGCTTCGCCAGCGCGAGCTGGTTGGGGTAGTTGTAGGCGATGATCGCGGCGACCACGCCCGCGGCTTCCTTCTCCACCCACCGGTGGTGCTGCATACCGCGGCTTTCGATGTTTCCGAGATCCTCGGTCATCGGATAGGTCTTGAGCAGCTCGGCGTAGTACCGCACGATCTCGATCGGCTGGTCCAGCTGCGCACCTAGACAGAGCGCTTCGGTGGCGCCGACTTCGGCGATCGTCAGCGCGGCGAGCTCATCGCGGTGCTCGACGAGCGCGCGGTGAAACTGCTCGAGGCAGCGGACACGCAGGGCCACATCGGTCGACCAATCGGTCTCATCGAAGGCGCGACGCGCGGCCGCGACGGCCGCTTCGGCATCGGCCACGGTGGCATCCGGTGCGTGGCCGAGCACTTCGCCGGTGGCGGGGTTGATGGAAGGAAACGTCCGGGAGGTCTCGAGCAGCTCCCCGCCGATCAGCAACCGGCGATCGACGCCCACGGCTCCGGCGGTTTCGTCACTCGAGATGAGGGTCGCTTCCCGCATCATCCTCCTCAGTTGTGGGGGTTGGCGTCGTGTGATGGAAACTCCATTCTCATCACCGGCGAATCATACATTCGCACAGAGAGAACTCAAGAGAATGATCGGAATCGCTGCTGCCTGCGGATTGCGGTGCGACAATCATCCGTCGAACGTCTCACCAGTGCGAATCGCCGGCGCCTCGTGTCTTGCGGAGTTGCAAGAGCCGAGAGTACGGTTCTCATAATCGAAAGGACGATTCTTGATGGCGTCGCGCGCGCAGGGAAGAGCGAAATGACAGAAGCCCGGGTACAGGCATGAAGAACGCCGTCGTGACTGGAGGCGGTTCGGGAATCGGGCTGGCCGTCGCGCAGCGTCTGCGCGCCGACGGCATGCACGTCGCGACCATCGACATCAACCCGTCGGACGCCGACTTCGCCTATACCGCCGACGTCACCGACCGTGCTCAGGTCGAGGAAGCATTCGACGCCGTACGCGCGCAGCTCGGCCCGATCACGGTGCTCGTCAACGCCGCGGGGCTGGAGAAGTTCAAGCGATTCACGGATCTGAAGTTCGAGGATTGGCAGCGCGTCATCGACGTCAACCTCAACGGTGTCTTCCACTGCGTCCAGGCCGTCCTGCCCGACATGATCGAAGCCGGGTGGGGGCGCATCGTGAACATCTCGTCGTCGAGCACCCATTCCGGTCAGCCCTACATGGCGCCGTACGTGGCCGCCAAGTCCGCAGTCAACGGGCTCACCAAGTCGCTCGCGCTCGAGTACGGGCCCAGCGGCATCACCGTCAACGCGGTACCGCCCGGCTTCATCGACACCCCGATGCTTCGCAAGTCCGAAGAGCGCGGCTACCTGGTGGTGCAACAGAACATCGACTCGACCCCGGTGCGCCGCATCGGCAGGCCCGAGGACATCGCGGCTGCCTGCGCATTTCTGATCTCCGAGGAGGCCGGATACATCACCGGACAGATCTTGGGCGTCAACGGCGGCCGAAACACGTAGCGGCGACAAGTAATAAGGAAAGGATCCTCAGTGGGACGCGTACAGGGAAAGGTCGCATTCGTCACCGGTGCGGCTCGTGGGCAGGGACGCAGCCATGCGGTACGGCTGGCTGAGGAGGGCGCCGACATCATCGCGGTCGACCTCTGCGAGAACATCGACACCATCGGTTATCCGATGGCCACGCCGGAGGATCTCGAGGAGACCGCGGCGTTCATCGAGAAGACCGGCCAGCGTGTCTACACGGCCAAGGCCGACGTGCGCGAGGCCGCACAGCTCAAGGCCGCGGTCGAGGAGGGCATCGCGCAACTCGGCGGGCTCGACATCGTCGTCGCCCAGGCCGGTGTCGCGGGGATGAAAGGTCAACCGCCCCTGCAGGCGTGGATCGACGTCATCAACACCAACCTCATCGGGACCATCAACGCCATTCAGGTGTCGCTGCTGCACCTCAAGGAGGGCGCGTCGATCATCGCCACCGGTTCCACCGCGGCGCTGATGGACACCCATCAGAAGAACGACCCGGGCAACGACCCCGGTGGCATGGCTTACGTGCACTCCAAGCGCGCGCTGTCGGCCTACGTGCACGACCTGGCCACCGAACTCGCGGCGCGGGGTATCCGCGCCAACGTCGTACATCCCACCAACTGCAACACCAACATGCTGCAGAGCGAGCCGATGTACCGGTCGTTCCGGCCCGATCTGGAGAAGCCGGAACTCAAGGACGCCGAGCCGGTCTTCTACGTGCAGCAGGCCATGAAGGTGCCGTGGGTAGAGCCCGAGGACATCAGCAACGCGGTGCTCTGGCTGGCTTCCGACGAAGCCCGCTTCGTCACCGGCGCCCAGCTGCGCGTCGACGCTGGCGGCTACCTGAAGTGGTATGACTACCACAACTGAGCAAAGGAGTTGCGACAGTGAAGGTTTGGGTTGACGGAACACGCTGCCAGGGCCACACCCTGTGCGCGATGATCGCACCCGATTCGTTCGAACTCGACGACGTCGACGGCCACGCGTCGGCGGTGAACGAAGTGGTTCCCCCGGACCAGGAGGAGCTGGTGAGAGAGGCCGCGCAATCATGTCCGGAGCAGGCCATCGTCATCGAATGACGGTGCTGCCGACGGCCACAGGAAGCAATAGGAGACACGCCGTGACCATCGACGGCAGCGATGTCGCGACCGACGACGACCGCAAGAAGAACAGATACCACTTCGACCGGCACACCCCCGAATACCGGCTGCAGTTCGAGAAGATCACCGAGGAGATGCATGCTCGGTGCCCGATGGCGTGGACGGACACCTACAACGGGCACTGGGTCGCCGCGGACAGCAAGCACGTGTTCGAACTGGCCCGCTGCCCCGCGGTGTCCAACCACCACGACATCACCGGCGAAACCCCGTTTCAGGGCATCACCATCCCGAAGGCCAGTCGTGCCACCGTGGTTCGCGGCGGCATCCTGGAGATGGACGAACCCGAACACAGCGCCTACCGCGGTGCGCTGAACCCGTATCTGTCACCTGCGGCGATCAAACGCTGGGAGCCGTTCGTCGACGAGATCACCCGCGCGGCACTCGATGAGCACATCGAGTCGGGCCGAATCGATTTCGTCGAGCACCTCGCCAACGTCGTGCCGGCGGTGTTCACGCTGGCGATGATGGGCATCGACCTCAAGAAATGGAACGTCTACAGCGAGCCGACCCACGCCTCGGTGTACACGCCCGAACACGCTCCCGAGCGGGAGAAGATCAACGAACAGCACCGTGAGATGGGGATCGACCTCATCAACAACATGATGGAGATCCGGGAGAACCCACGCCCCGGTCTGGTGAACGCGCTGCTGCAGTTGCGCATCGACGGTGAACCGGCCCCGGACATGGAGATTCTGGGCAACCTGGGGTTGATCATCGGCGGCGGTTTCGATACCACCACCGCACTGACCGCGCACGCCCTGGAATGGCTCGGCGAGCACCCCGACGAGCGGGAGCGCCTCAGCCGCGAGCGCGACGCGCTGTTGCACCCGGCCACCGAGGAGTTCCTGCGATTCTTCACCCCAGCGCCGGGTGACGGCCGGACGTTCTCCGAGGACGTGGAGGTCGAGGGCCAGCAGTTCAAGAAGTACGAGCGGCTGTGGCTGTCGTGGGCGATGGCCAACCGTGACCCCGCCGTCTTCGAGAAGCCGAACGAGGTGATGCTCGACCGGAAGGGAAACCGGCACTTCAGTTTCGGCATCGGTGTACATCGCTGCGTGGGATCCAACGTGGCGCGGACGGTCTTCAAGTCGATGCTGACTGCCGTGTTGGACCGGATGCCGGATTACGTGTGCGATCCGGAGGGCACGGTTCATTACGACACGATCGGGGTGATCCAGGGCATGCGGAATCTGCCCGCCACCTTCACTCCGAGCAAGCCGCTTGGCCCGGGCCTCGACGAGACGTTGGAGAAGCTTCAGCGCATCTGCAACGAACAGGAACTGGCCCGGCCGATCACGGAACGCAAGGAAGCCGCGGTCATCTCCTGAACTGCGCTCGCCACGGGCGCGAAGGTGATTTGATGGGCAGCGGGCGGGGACATGGGAGGAAACCGGTGACCCGATTCAGGATCTTAGTCGCAGCGGCTGCGCTCATGGTCTCGGTGAGCATCGTCGCTCCACAGCCAGCCCACGCCATGATGCCGCTGGGCAACTACGATCTGCAGACCAACCGTTACACGCAAGCGTCGTGGTTCTGGTTCGTCAGCAACTGCTGGCCGGACAAGCAGCCGGACTGCGTCAAAGTCAGCGCGGCTCCGCGGTTGAAGTTCTACGCGTACTACGGTGGAGAGGCGCAGCTTGTCAACGGCCGGTACACCATGACCGTCGACGTCCCTGACGGCTTGATCTGTCCAGGTCAACGGCTCCCCACTCGCGAGACGTACTCGTGGGATGAGATCTCACTGGTGGGCACCATCGAGTCTCATTACAACGTCGGATGTTTCAACGGCCCCCCGGGCATGCAGTTCTGGACCTTCAAGCTGCAGCGGCTGTAGTTCCTAGCGCGCGTAGCCGGATACGTGCCCTGCTCCGGTGCCTGAATCACGCGCCCGGCGGCGGAACGAACCCGCCCAGCACCCGTTCGATGCCGCGGGCGACCGCCAGCGTCGTGCGGTCCTCCAGGTATGGTCCGACCACCTGAAGACCGACGGGCAGTCCTGCAGCGGTGCGCCCGACCGGGACCGCTGTCGCCGGTAGGTAGGCAACGGTCGGCAACCCGACCCAGCCGAAAAGGTCCAAGTACGAACGGGTTCCGCTGTCCACCGGGAGCGTCCGGTCTGCCATGGGCTCGAGGTGGTCGTGGGCGATGGCAGGCACCACGGCCACCGGCATGAGCAACGCGTCGACCTGGCGAAAGTAGTTCCACATCTGCGCTCGCATCTGCTGCCGCCGCTCGTCGGCCACCAGCCAGTCCCGGTGCTGCAGCGTGGACGACGGGTCCATCAGCGGGTAGAGCAGTTCCATGTGCAATTGGACCACTTCGGGCAGGCTCACCGGCGGCGCCGCGTCGACCAGGTTGATGCCGGCGTCCGCCAACGCCGCAACCGCGGACTCGAGTACCGCCGCGACGTCGCGCTCGACGGGATACGCCGGATCGTCGAGCCAGGCGGCGATGCGCAACCGGCTCAACTTCGATGCGCGCGACGGTGGCAAGTGAAGGCGCCAGCCGGTCGCATCGGCCGCGGGCGGGCCCGCGAGGATATCCAGCGCCAGTTCCAGATCGGCGACATCGCGTGCCAGCGGCCCGATCACCGCGAGGTCGGCCGGCGCCAGCGCGCCCGGCGCCGGTGGGAGATGACCCCGCTGCGGGACGAGTCCCCAGCTGGGCTTGTGCCCGCACACTCCACACCAATTTGATGGCAGCCGAATCGATCCGGCGATGTCACTGCCGAGTTCGAGAGCGGTCAGCCCCGCGGCGAGCGCGACAGCCGCACCCCCTGAGGAACCCCCGCTCGATCGCGTCGTATCCCACGGGTTGTTGGTGACGCCGAAGATGGGGTTGACGGTTTGCCAGTCGGCGACCATCGCGGGAACATTGGTTTTCCCGAAGACAATTGCGCCGGCATCACGGAGCCTGCCCACCGCGTCGGCGTCACGTTCCGGCACCCGATCCCACGCCGGCACGCCACACGTTGTGCGGATGCCCGCGGTCTCGAACGAGTCCTTGACGGTCATGGGGATTCCGTGCAGCGGGCCGACCGCCTCGTCACGAGCCGCGGCCGCATCCGCGGCGTCCGCCGCGCGTTGCGCGCCGTCCACATCAAGGATCACAACGGCGTTCAGTGCCGGGTTCAGCCGGGCGAGGCGATCCAGATAGAGGTCGAGCAGCTCGCGACTGGAGAAGTCTCGACGGCGGATCCCTTCCGCCAGCCGGTGGGCCGGCCACAACGCGACGTCGTCCATGATGGATCCTTTCCTCCGCGACAGACGCATGATGCCCCTGATCGTCGGCTTGTCGCGACAGCTAGCGGCGCAGGAAGGTTCTTCAATCGCTGTAGCGCCGCCGTACGCCGCGGAACCGTTCCCACATCTGTGCGGTGCGCTCGGCCGGTGACACGGTCGCGGTGTCCGGCGGCAGTGCATCGGCGAGTTCGGCGCGCTTGACCACTTGGGTGCGCAACGGAACGGGCTGCCCGTCGAGCATGTGCCGGTAGGTCAGGTTGCCTCGCTCGAAACCCTGGGTGTCCAGCCAGTTGTGGTAGCCGGGGTCGTCGTGTGACAACACCAGCCGCACCTTGCCGTCGGAATCGACTTTCGTTCGACTCGGCGTGTAGCTCACCGGGCGGTACAGGTAATCCATGCTGGTGAAGAACGGCCCCATGTTGGTCAGCATCCACAATCCGTCGTGGGCGTCGTATTCGACGATCAGCGAGTCCTCGGGCGCCAGTCGCCAGTGCATGTTCACCGCCGCGCGGCCGCGTTTGGCGTCGGCGCCGGTCGCGGTCACGTCGGGGAACCGGTTGGGGTGCTCGGCGTCGACACCGCCGTGTGTGAACGGGAATTCGGGCCAGTCCGACATCATTCCGGTGAGGAAGTCACCTGCCCACTCCATGGCGGTGATCATGTCCGCAGGGTTCGGCACCGGCCTGAGGTCGGCCATGTCGACGCGTTCGATGCGCATCCGGGCCGGTCGCTCCTCCCAGCCATCGAAGCCCTGGCGGATGAACAGCTTTCGAGACCCTGCGGTCGTCGGCAGCCAGTTCGGTCCCCGTCGCGGCCCGCCGATGTAAATCTCGAAGCTACCGTTGTCCTCTGTCTTCAGTTGCGCACCAGTCAGATTCGCTTCCGGAACGTCTCCGAACGGTTCGTGCAGGACGCCGGGGCCGTCGGGGCGGGGTCCCTGCACCGTGATGTTGAGGAAGGGGGCGGTGCCGCGTTCGCCCACGATCCGGTACACCGACGTCCCGTCGATCCACGCCTGCTGGTACAGGAAGTCCGCACAGTCGCCACCGAGCTTCCTGGTCGGGTGGCAGAACGTGTGGATCTCGGGATACCGGGTGTTGCGGGTCTCCAACGCGAGGTCGAACGCCTGCCCGAGGTTTTGGGTAAGGAAACGGAAACCGTCTGCCCGGTGGATTCCCGATGCGCCGTTGTGGTCTTTGAAGACGCGCTCCCCCGCCTGTCTCAGCCGATCGCAGAATGCGTCCCACGCCGATCTCAGCGCGGCGTCATCCGGGCCGTCTCCGAACGCCATTCGGTTCCCCTAGCCGTCGAGTTCTTCCAGCATGGCCGATACCACGTCACAGGCGCGGCGCGCCGCTTCGAAGCGGCCTTCCCGCTCGATGCGCGGCCCGATCAGTTCCAGGTCGAAACCGTGCGGATAGCCCGACTTCAGTACCGCCGAGAGGAACGGCCCGATCGGGATGGCGCCGTCACCGGGTACGGCGCGTGCGGGCAGTGCACGGTCGCCGAGGACGTAGTCGCTCAACTGGATCATCTGTGTCCGGGGCAGGGCCCGCTGCACGAGCGCGGTCAGGTCCGCCTCCGCCCAGCAGTGGAACAGGTCGATGCAGACGCCGAGTCCGGTCGCCTCGGCGAGGGTGATCGTGTCGCGCAGGGTGTGCGCGATGTGGATGTCGGCGTACAGACTCGACGCGTTCTCGATCGCCAGAGCCACACCCGCGTCTTCGGCCACCTGGACGCAGGGCGTCACGGCCTCGCCGAACCGCTCCGCCGCCTGTTCCCAAGTGAGGTCGCCTCGCCCGCCGGTCAGCATGTATATCCCCCGTGCACCCAGGGCGTGGGCCGCGTCGATCACCCGCAGCAGCGAGTCCGGGGTGGAGAACAGGTGGTACACCGTTTCCACCGAATATCCCTCGCCGGCAACCACCGTCGCCAGCTCTGGTTCGGACAGCTGCGAGTCGATCAGGCTGAGCCGCCGCACTCCCAGCGCTCGCCAATGCTGCAGCAGTTCGCTCAGCGGCGCCCCGTAGAACGTGACGCTGTGAACCGAGAGCCGCGCGTCGGGCACCTCAGCCCCGGTTCTCAATCGGCACGCCGAAACGTTCCCGGAACGGGCGGAATTCGTCGTGCAGGGCGCTGATATCCTCGCCGATGTCGGTGAGCAGCGCGGTCGAGTAGCGGAACTTGCCGTGCCGATCGCCCGGATTGTCGGCCAGGTATCGCCGCATGGCGGCCTCGGCCTCGACGGTCAACTCTCGGCCACAGAACTCGTAGTAGCGGCGCACGGTGCCGACCTGGTCGGCGATGAAGTCGGCGTAGCGCACGTGCAGGATCCGGGGGTCGTCGACCAGCGGCTCGGCCATGGTGTTGGCGATGCTCTCGCGGGTCAGTGCCAAATGCATCTTCGCCGCGGCGTGCAGGTCGACCGGTCCCACGATGCCCTCGAGGATGTCGGCCATCATCATCGTGCGCGACGCCGCGACCTGCACCGGGTCGCGGTGCAGCCACATCAGCGTGGCGTCCGGATAGGCGTCGAAGAGTTCCTTGAGCCGAAACCCGTGAAACCCCTTGAGCACCCACCGTTTCGATGGCCGACGGTACTGGAATTGCTGCAACATCGCCTTGTGGATGCGGTACTGCGCGGCGGGGTCGGTCGGCAGCCCTCCCACGACGGTCTGCATCGGCACACGCCACCACGCGGTCGGGGTCAACACCCGGAAGTCGAAGGCCCAGGTCCGTTCGTCCTCGGGTAACCCGTCGCCCAACATGTCGTTGTACGGGTGGCTGTGCAGCCATTTCGGCAGCTTGGTGTTGATCTCGCGCCAGTCGGCATCGGCCCGAGCGCGACGCGGGTCGTCGCCGGCGACGGTGCCGGGCGGCGGGGACGGGTACATCACCTCCCAGAATCGCAGCGCGCGGGAGTCCGGGTCGACGGACATCAGCGCGTGCATCAGCGTGGTGCCCGACCGAGGCTCACCGGTGACGAACATCGGCCGCTCGATGACCTCCTCGGCGACCGGGTGGCGCCGCCGGTCCTCGAAGAACTCCAGGCGCGAGGTGAGCAGCCAGTGGCACACCTCGGCGGCGCGCCGCCTGCCGTCGTCATCCATCCCGATCGTGTTCAGGTGGTCGACAACCAATGAGAAGCGTTCCGGCAGCGTCGGATCGCCGTAGTCGCGCAACCCGGTCTCGTCCTGCGCGCGGGCGAGCATGTCCTCTGCGGCCAACCGCGCGGTCACCGGATGTCTCCGCACAGTGTCATCAGTTCGTCCTCGACTTCCCGCACGTTCTTCGCCGACTGGGCGGTGTACCGCAGGCCGGCCATGGCGCCGTAGTCCATGATCTTGGGCACCCGCAGTCCGGCGTCGACGTAGTCCTTGATGACGCCGGCGAGTTGTTTGGGCGTACCGTGCGGGACCATCGCCAGGATCATCTCCGGTTCGACCCGATCCAGGAAGTCGACGATGCGCTCGCGGGTGAGCACCGCCGGGTCGATGTCCTGGTATCCGCGCCAGTTCTCCCCCATCGGATGCTCGAAGCCCACCTTGCGCAGCACGTCTGCCGACACCTGCAGTAGGAACGACTTCACCAGGGGCGCCTCGAGGATCTCGGCCAGCGCGGCGTCGTCGCGGCCCACCAGGCACACCTGGATGAAACACGGCGTGATCGCTAACGGGTCGCGTCCGGCCTTGTCGGCGGAACGGCGGACAGCGGAGAGCTTTTCGGCATAGTCGTCCGGCGACCACGCACCGGTCGGCCACCATCCGTCGGCGTAGCGGCCCACGATGTCTAGCGTGCGCGGACCGCTGCCGCCGATCCAGATCGACGGGAAGCGGCCCTCGTAGGGTTCGGTGTCGAGGCGGGCGTGGCGCAGCCGATAGAACCGGCCGTCGAAATCGACCGGGCCGTCGCTGTCCCACAACAGCCGGATCACCTGCAGCGCCTCTTCGAAGCGACTGACCGGCGTCGTGAAGTCGAAGCCGTACGGCACGGTGTTCTCGGTCTCCCCGCTGCCCAGGCCCAGGACGAAGCGCCCCCTGGCCAGGTGGTCGATCGTCAGCGCGCTCTGCGCCAACAGCGACGGGTGCCGGCGCACGGTGTCGACGACACTGGTCACCAGCGGCACGTTCGTCGTCAGCACCGCGGCGGCCGACGCGACCGCCATACCGTCCAGGTGGCGGTGCGGTGACGGCGAAGCCGTTGCCAGGTCGGTGAATTCGGGCGTCCAGATCGAGTCGGGCCAGAAGCTGACCATGTGATCGGGCATCCAGATCGAGTGGTAGCGGCCGCTGTCGAGGTCGTCGAGCACCGACAGATCCAGGGGCAGCGTGGTCCGCAGGTACGCGGCGGGCCGAACCCTCACTCGCCGCCCCCTCCCTCGTGCGCCGAACGTGGGTTACCGTCACATGGAACCGCCGGATGGCGTGACACAATCCCACACTCGCGCGTCATGTCCGGCCCGTCGCGCGTCATGTCCGGACCGTCGCGCATCACGACCGGTCCGTCTCACCCAGGAACGACTGGGTGTGCGCGATGCGACCGGTCAACGTCTTCGGATCGCCGGTGCACAGACGGTAAGCGGTCTCGGTGATCAGCGAGATGTCTTCGGTGTCGCTCTTGGCCAGGTCGAGCGCGCCGGCGCCCTCGGTGGCGACCGGATTGGTGGGAGCGGCGGCGTTGACGGCGATACCGTCGTCGTACAGTTCGGCCGCAAGGCTTTTCGTCAGCCGATTCAGCGCCGCCTTGACGGTGCCGTACACACCGAAACCGGCGGTGCGGTCGAACTCCGAGAAGGGCGGGCCCTCGGGCAGATCCCCGCCGACCGAGGTCACGTTCAGCACCCAGCCGCGTCCGCGCTCGCGCATCGCCGGGATCGCCATCTGAGTCAGATGCAATGGCGCCATGACGTGCATCTCCACCATCAGCCGGACCCGTCGCTCGGGGAATTCGTCGAGGGGCCGCAGAAACGTGACGGCGGCATTGTTGACCAGGATGTCGGGCGCACCGATCCTGTCGACCACCTCGGCGAACAACCGGGCACGCTGCTCGCTGTCGGACAGATCCGCCGCCACCGCGATGGCCGATCCGCCCGCGGCTTCGATCTCCCCGAGAGTTTGTCGCAGGGAGCCTTGGTATTTCGGGTCGGGCTCGAGCGTGCGCGCGGTCAGCGCCACCGTCGCGCCCTCGCGCGCCAGTCGCTGCGCGATGGCCTTGCCGAGCCCCCGGCTGCAGCCGGTCACCAGCGCGATTTTGCCGTCACACGACACTGTGGGACCTCCTGGCGTCAGCCTCGCGGAATGCCCGCGAGTTTGTCGGCGAATTTGGCTTCGGCGGCTTCGCGTAGCCGCAGCAGGTGTTCGGAGGGGAACACGTCCGGCGCCGGCTTGACGTCCTTGAGCAGCAGCCGCGCCAGCGTCACCTTGTGCACCTCGGTCGGGCCGTCGGCCAGCCCGAGCACGAACGACTCCGTCAGGTACTGCACGAACGGCATCTCGTGGGAGGTGCCGAGCGACCCGTGCAGCTGCAGCGCCCGCGCCGAAACATCGTGCAGCACTTTCTGCATCATCGCCTTGACCGCCGAGATGTCCGCGCGCACCGCCTTGTAGTCGTTGTACTGGTCGATCTTCCACGCGGTATGCAAGGTCATCAGCCGGAACGCCTCGATCTCCATCCAGGAGTCCGCGATCATCTCCTGAACCATCTGCTTGTCGGCCAACATCGAACCCTGGGTGTAGCGCGAGACTGCCCGTTCGGTGAGCATGTCGAAGATTCGCCGCACCAGACCGACGGTCCGCATGGCGTGGTGAATCCGCCCGCCGCCGAGCCTGGTCTGGGCCACCACGAAGGCTCCGCCACGGGGACCGAGCATGTGATCGTCGGGTACGCGGACGTTCTCGTAGCGGACGTATCCCTCCCGTCCACCGCCGCCGAGGGGTTGGTAGCCCAGGCCGACGTCGCGCAGCACGTTGATGCCGGGCGTGTCACCGGGTACGACGAACATCGAATAGCGTTGGTACGGCGGCGCGTCGGGGTCGGTCATCGCCATCACGATGATGAACGACGCCATCGACGCGAACGACGAGTACCACTTCTCGCCGTTGATGACCCAGTGGTCCCCGTCGCGGGTGGCGGTGGTGGTGAACACCTTCGGATCGGCGCCGCCGTGGGGTTCGGTCATCGAGAAGCACGACACGATCCGGTTGTCCAGCAGCGGCTCGAGATACCGCTGCTTGAGTTCGGGTGTGCCGTAGTGGGCGAGGATCTCGCTGTTACCGGAATCCGGTGCCTGCGAACCGAACACGATCGGCGCACATTCGGACCGGCCGAGGATTTCGTTGAGCAGCGCCAACTTGACCTGGCCGTAGCCCGGACCCCCGAGGTGCGCGCCCAAATGGGTGGCCCACAGCCCGCGTTCCTTGACGATCTGCTGCAGCGGCGGAATCAGTGCCTGGCGCACCGGATCGTTGAGATCGTGCGACTCCTTGACGATCAGATCGATGGGTTCGCATTCGTTGCGGACGAAGTCCTCCACCCACGCCAGCTGTTCGGCCCACTCGGGGTCGGTCGAGAAATCCCAGGCCACTGTCCGTCCTTCCGTCCGCTTTCAGCTATCCGACCACTTCCGCCGTCGTTGCGCGGCCTCTTCGGTGGCGTGGCTGAGCACCTGATTGCGGTTCTCCAGTTCCATCGCGGCGTCGAGTCCGGAGGCGTCGGTATTGGTCTGCAGCGCCCGCTTCGTCAACTGCACACCCAGCGGGGAGAGGTCGGCGATCGTCGCCGCGATCTCCAGCGCGCGTTCGGTCAACCGCTCCGGCGCGACGACCTCGCTGACCAGCCCGCGGCGGTCGGCCTCCTCGGCGCTGACCGTGCGACCGGTCAACATCCAGTCCGCTGCGACGCTGGTGCCCACGATCCTGGGCAGGTGATAGCTCATGCCCATCTCGGCGCCCGACAGGCCCAGCAGGATCGCGGCGTTGCCGAAAGTCGCGGCCGTCGAACAGATCCGGATGTCAGAAGCCAGGCACAGCGCGAGCCCGGCGCCGACGCACGGCCCGTTCACGGCGGCGACGACCGGCTGCGGCAGCGCCCGAATCGCCTGCGGCAACGCCGCCATCGCCTCCTGAAAGCGCATCCGTTCGATCGCCGGGGCCGACGCCTCCATGGGCGACCCGAAGTTGCGTACGTCGATCCCGGCACAGAACCCACGCCCGGCACCGGTCAGCACGACGACATTGACCGAGGTGTCCACGCCGATCTCGGCAAAGGTGTGCGACAGTTCGTCGCGCATGACCTCGTTGATCGCGTTGAGCTGCTTGGGCCGGTTCAGTTGCAGGACAACGACGCCCGGGCGGTCCCGGTCGACGATCAACGTCTCGGTCATGTCAGACCCGCTCGATGATGGTGGCCGTGCCCATTCCGCCGCCGGTACACATCGTGACCAGGCCGGTGGCCAGGTCGCGGCGTTCGAGCTCGTCGAGCACCGTGCCGATGAGCATGGCACCCGTCGCCCCGATCGGGTGGCCGAGCGCGATCGCCCCGCCGTTGACGTTGACCCGGTCCGGATCGAGCTCGAGGTCGCGGATGGTCTTCAAGGGTACGGCCGCGAACGCCTCGTTGATCTCCCACAGATCGATGTCGGCCACGGCCATCCCGGCCTTGTCCAGGCACCGCTGCGCGGCGGGTCCCGGCGCGGTGAGCATGATGACCGGCTCGCTGCCGATCGCCGCGGTGCACCGGATCTTCGCCCGCGCGGCAAGGCCATTGGCGTCGAGCCATCGCCGCGACGCGACAACGGCCGCGGCGGCGCCGTCGACCACACCCGACGAGTTGCCCGCATGGTGGACATGGTCGACGGCGGTCAACTCCGGATACCGGGCGAGGCAGATCTCGTCGAATGTGGCGGATTCACCCTCGACGCGCGCCGAGCCCATCTTTTCGAAGGCCGGCGGCAACTTGGCCAGCTTCTCGGAAGTCGTGCCGGGCCGGGGATGTTCGTCACGATCGAGGACGACCTCACCGGCGGCATCGGTCACCGCGATGACCGAACGATCGAAGCGGCCCTCGGCAATCGCGTCGGTGGCGCGCCGTTGGCTCTCCACGGCGTACGCGTCGACGTCCTCGCGAGCGAACTTCTCCAGCGAGGCGATCAGGTCCGCCGAAATACCCTGCGGCACCGTGGGATGCAGTTGACGGAACGCGGGGTTGTCGCCGTCGATCGTCGGCACCCCGACGCTGGCGTTCCACCGCGACATCGACTCGACACCGCCGGCGACCACCAGATCCTGCGCCCCGGCCGCCACGCCGGTCGCCGCGACCGTGATCGCCTGCTGCCCCGAACCGCAGAACCGGTTGAGCGTCATGCCCGGCACGGTTTCCGGCCAGCCGGCGAGCAGCGCGGAAAGACGCGCGATGTCGTCGCCGTGCTCGCCGGCGAGGATCCCGTTGCCTGCGACCACGTCGTCGACATCGACTGGATCGAAACCCGTTCTGGCACACAATGCTTGCAGGCACTGGGCGAACAGCGCCTGCGGGTGGATCCCGTGCAGGGCGCCGTCTGCCCGGCCACGACCCCTCGGTGTGCGTACCGCGTCGACGATCCAGGCGTCCATGTCAGCGCCGCGGCAGCCCGAGGACCTGCGTGGCGATGATGTTGCGCTGGATCTCCGACGTGCCACCGGCGATGGTGCCGCCGAAGCTGCGCGCATAACGCTCGAACCAGCTCGCGAAGTAGTGATCGAGATTCATGTGCTCGTACGGTCCCGAGGTCGACGGGTGGATCAACCCGTCGGCGCCGGCGGCGGCCAACGCGTTCTCCATGGCCTGACGTTCGGCTTCGGATCCGAACAGTTTGAGCACCGACACCGAGGCGGTGTCCATCTCTCCGCGCGCGGCCCGCGCCAACGCCGCCGAGCCCATCGCCCGCAACGCCTGATAATCCATGATCGTCGTTGCGTATTGGTCACGTTCGAGTTCGGTGCGGGGCCGGAAGTCGGCGATCATGTTGTCGATGCGGTCGGCGAAGCCCAGCCACATCATCGTGCGCTCATGGCCGAGCGAGCCGTTCGCGACGCCCCAGCCGCCGTTGAGCGGGCCGACGAGGTTCTCGGCGGGTACGCGCGCGTCGGTGAAGAACACCTCGTTGAACTCGAGGTTGTCCTCACCGGTCATGTCGGCGAACGGACGACACACGACACCGGGTGTGTCGGTCGGAATGATCAGCGCGCTGATGCCCTTGTGCTTGGGCGCGTCGGGATCGGTGCGAACGAACGTCAACAGGAAGTCGGCGTCGTGCGCCCCCGACGTCCAGACCTTCTGACCGTTGACGACGAAATGGTCGCCGTCGGCGACCGCTCGGGTGCGCAGCGACGCCAAATCCGAACCGGCGCTGGGCTCACTCATGCCCAGCGACGCGGTCATCTCGGCCTTCAGCACCGGCACCGCCCAGCGGTGCTTCTGCTCATCGGAGCCGAACGTGATCAGCGATGCGGCAACGATGTTGACGCCCTGGGGATTGAAGCTGTGGTAGATCCGCCGCCGGCAGAGCTCGTCGAGGTGGACGAACTGCTGCACCACGGTCGCATTGCGGCCACCGAACTCGGGCGGTTGCGCAGGAAGAAGCCAGCCGTTGTCGAACAGCAGGCGCTGCCAGTCGCGGGCCCACTGCGGCATGTGCGACACCGACTTCGGCCGCTCCAGGGTCTGCGACTCGGGCGGCAGATGCTCGTCGAGAAACGCCGCGAACTCCGCGCGGAACTGCTCGACCTCGGAATCGAAAGTCAGCTGCATCAGTTGGTCCTGTACTCCGCCGCGATCACCGCGCGATGCTCGGCGGCACCACCGAGCAGAAGCTCGCCGGCTTTCGCCCGCTTCAGCGCGAATTGAAGGTCGTTCTCCCACGTGAATCCCATGGCGCCGAACAGCTGCAGCCCGTGCCGGAACACCACCGCCTGCGCCTCCCCCGCCGACGCCTTGGCCATGGCGGCGGCCAGACGTCGCCGCGAATCGTCTTCGGCGATGGTCAGCGCGGCGAAATAGGCCAGGGCCCTGGCGCGTTCGATGGCGACGTGCATGTCGACGGCCTTGTGCTGCACCGCCTGGAAGGAACCGATCGCGACGCCGAACTGCTGGCGCTGTTTGACGTGCTCCAACACCAGGTCCAGGATGCGTTGGCAGGCACCGACCGTGGTGATCGCCATACCGGTCAGCGCGACGTGGCGGGCCCGTTCGGCGTCTGCGGGCACCCGCGCCGTGTCCGGCACGCGTACGTCGGCGAACGACACCTCGGCGACATGCAGCACCGGGTCGAAGACGGGACTGCGCCTCGACGTGACCTGATCCGCGTCGACGACGAAGACACCTGCGTCGGTCACGACGGCGAAGCGTTCGGCGCGGTCACCGTCGAGCACGTGGTGAGCGGTGCCGTCGAGCACCCACCCCTCGGCCACCCGGTAGGCGGCCACACCGTCGTACACCGCCGTGCCGGCCTGCTGGGGGTCGAAACGGTCGCCGACCAACGGCGCGAATTGCGTCAGCGTCGCGAGAAACGGCGTGGGATCGGTGGCGCGACCCAACTCCTCGAGCACGATGGCGAGTTCCACCGCGTTCTCGGCGTCGGCCAGTTCGGTCCAGCCGGCGTCGACGTAGGTCTTCCACAGGGGCGACGGGTCCACCCCGTTCTCGGCGATACCGCGGATCAGCGAGGCCGGGCACTGCTTGGTCACCGCGTCGCGCACGGTCTCCTGCCAGAGCCGCTGATCGGCGTCGAACTCCAGTAACACCAAGCCTCCCGAGGCCTCGAAGATGGGCAACGCGTCGCTGCGAGAATAACATTCTCCAATCGAGGCGTAACCGTTCTCCCGACGTGACTACCACGTTTCACATGCCGCGTGTCATGCAGTTGACCAGCAGACACCCTGACCTGCGCAAAAGTAAGCGTTTTGTAGAGAACTGGATTCTTGCGATTGAAGAACAACGCTTTACACTGGGAGGTGTTCGGCGCTCGCGCAGCGCTCTTCTGCGCCTGCCGACGGGCCGGATGACATCGGAGGAACAGCCTTGGTGATGCAGAACCCGGACGGGACGCGAACTCCCGTCATCGACGCCAGCGTGCACATCTTCAGCAAGTCGAACAAGGACTTCCGGAGCTTCCTTCGCGAGCCCTTCAAGAGCCGCGGGTTCCCCGACTACGAGATGGACTGGTACGGCGCTCCCGGCGGCGAATACGCCCCCGGCACCGAGGGCGAGCGCCGCTACCCGGGCTCAGACCCCGAGTTCGTCGGGCAGCAGCTGTTCGACGAGCGCGGCGTCGACATCGCGATCCTTCACCCGATGACCCGCGGCATCATGCCCGACCGGCATCTGGGCACCGCGATCGCGGCAGGGCACAACGAAATGATGGTCAGCCGCTGGCTCGAGGACAACCCGTACGCCGAGAAGTTCCGCGGCACCATCCGGATCAACCCCGACGACGTCACCGGTTCACTGCGCGAGATCGCCAAATACGCCGACCATCCCCGGGTGGTGCAGGTCGGCGTGCCCCTGCAGTCCCGCGAGCTGTACGGCAAGCCGCAGTACTGGCCGCTGTGGGAGGCCGCCAACGAGGCGAATTTGCCCGTCGCGGTGCACATCGAAGTGGGAGCGGGCGTCCAGTACGCGCCGACGCCGTCCGGTGTGCCCAGGACCTACGAGAACTACGTCAGCTTCATGGCGCTGAACTACCTGTACCACCTGATGAATCTCATCGTCGAAGGGGTATTCGAAAGGATGCCCACGCTGAAATTCGTCTGGGCCGACGGGGCGGCGGACCTGTTGACGCCGTTCATCTGGCGGATGGACTGCTTCGGGCGCCCACACCTGGAGCAGACCCCGTGGGCGCCGCGGATGCCCAGCGATTACCTGCCCGGCCACACCTACTTCGTGCAGGGCGCGATGGACGGGCCCGGCGATGTGGAGTACGCCGGCGAATGGTTGAGCTTCACCGGCAAGGACGACATGGTGATGTACGGGTCGAGCTATCCGCACTGGCAGCTCAACGACCTGACGGTGCCCTCGGCGTACTCCGACGAGCAGCGCGACAAACTGTGCTGGCGCAATGCCGCCGAGCTCTACGGCATAGACGTCGGAGCCGCAGTGGGCGCACAGTGATAGGGCGTGGGACGCAGTTGAAAGGCAGGGAGCCACGATGACGGTGACAGTGACAGAGCGCAAGCCCGCCGCGGAGCGCGTCGCGGTGCGCTGCGTCGACTCCGACGTTCATCCAACCCCGAGAGCGGGTGAGCTGACGCCCTACATCCCGGAGCCGTGGCGCAGCAAGTACTTCCTGACGCGGCGGATCGGCGACCAGATCTACTACGACGCACCCGACTACGCCCACGCGTACGCGATGCGGGTCGACACCTTCCCGTCGGACGGCAACTTCGCGGGCAGTGACCCCGAGCTGGCGTTCAAGCAGCTGATCATGGAGGCGGGCGCCGACATCGCGATCCTGGAGCCCGCCGCCTATCCGGCGCGGTTCCCCGAGGTCAACCATGCGATGAGCGTTGCGCTCAACGACTGGCAGGCCAATCACTGGCTCGACAGCAAGAACAACTGGCACGAGCGGTGGCGCGGATCGATCTGCGTGGCGATCGAGGCGCCCGAGGATTCGGCTCGCGAGATCGAGCGCTGGGCCGGCCACCCCTACATGGGCCAGATCCTGATCAAGGCCGAACCCCGCCCGGCGTGGGGTGATCCGAAGTACAACCCGATCTGGGAGGCCGCGACCCGCAACGACATCACGGTGAGCTGCCACCTGTCGCGCAGCCACCACGAGGAGTTGCCGATCCCGCCGGTCGGATTCCCCAGCTACAACCACGATTTCATGGTCACCTATTCGCTGCTGGCCGCGAACCAGGTGATGAGCATGATCTTCGACGGGCTCTTCGACCGGTTCCCGACGCTGCGAATCGTGTTGGTGGAACACGCTTTCACGTGGATCCTGCCGCTGATGTGGCGAATGGACGCCATCTACGAGGCCCGCAAGTCGTGGTTGGACATCAAGCGCAAACCGTCCGAATACGTCAAGGATCACATCAAGTTCACCACCCAGCCGCTGGACTACCCCGAGGACAAGACGGAGTTGTCGCGCGCGTTCGAGTGGATGGAGTGCGAGAAGATCCTGCTCTACTCGTCGGACTACCCGCACTGGACGTTCGACGATCCACGCTGGCTGGTCAAGCATCTGCCCGAGCACGCCCGCGAAGCGGTGATGTTCCGCAACGGCATCGCGACGTACCACCTTCCCGACACGGTTCCAGCCCTCGAGGGCCAGGTGCGGGTGTTCTGAGTTGAGCGAACAGGAGAAGACGCCCCGGCTGGCCCAGGGGCGTGAGCACGTCGTCGCCACGGTCGACGAGATCCCGCCCGGCAAGCACAAACTGGTGCCGATCGGACGCCACGGCGTCGGTGTGTACAACGTCAACGGCACGTTCTACGCGATCGCGAACTACTGTCCGCATGAGGGCGGACCGCTGTGTTCCGGGCGCGCCCGCGGCCGCACGATCGTCGATGAGAGCGTCCCCGGTGACTCGGTGATGGTCCGCGATATGGAGTACATCTACTGCCCGTGGCACCAGTGGGGTTTCGAACTGGCCACCGGCACCACGGCGGTCAAGCCCGAGTGGAGCATTCGGACCTACCCCGTGCGGGTGGTCGGCAACGAGGTGTTGGTACAGGCATGATCACGAGTCCCCTCATTTCCGCGTGGGCCCCCGCGTCAGCTGGGGATGTGCGTGTCTGCACCCGACACGCCGCGGAAAATCAGCACTTTGCGCACGTTCGCGGAGGCTCGCGATGACCACGACGGAGTCCGCCGGCCCCGATCTCAAGCCCGGCGAGAAGACGATGGAGATCAACGGCGGCGACGTCGTCTACGAAATCCTCGGCAAAGAAGGCGATTTCATCGCGCTGACGCCCGGCGGCCGGTTCAGCAAGGACATTCCCGGTCTACGGCCACTGGCGGAGGCGCTGGCCTCGGGCGGTTACCGCGTGCTGCTGTGGGATCGGCCGAACTGCGGCAAGTCCGACGTGCAGTTCTACGGTAAGAGCGAATCACACATGCGCGCCGAAACTCTGCACGCGCTGATCACCGGACTCGGCATCGAGCAGTGCATCATCGCCGGCGGATCGGGGGGCGCGCGCGACTCGATGCTGACCACCATGCTGTATCCCGAGATCGTTCGAAAGCTGGTGGTGTGGAACATCGTCGGCGGCGTATACGGGTCCTTCGTGCTGGGCGGACACTACGTGGTGCCGAGCATCCTGGCCGCCCGCGGTGCGGGCATCGACGGCGTGCTGCACGTCGCCGAGTGGAAGGAGCGCATCGCCGAGAATCCTCGCAACGAGGATCGGTTCAGAGCCCTCGACGTCGACGAGTTCCTGAAGGTGATGTTGCGCTGGCTCAACGCCTTCGTGCCCAAGCCCGGTCAGACGATTCCCGGTGTCGAAGACGAGATGTTCGACAACATCACGGTACCGACCTTGATCATCCGCGGCGGCGAGAACGACTGGGACCATCCGAAGCGTACGTCGCTGGAGGTCAGCTGCCTGATCAAGGGCTCGACGCTGATCGACCCGCCCTGGCCCGAGGATGCCTGGGAGCGGGCCGGTGAGAAGTTCGCGGCCAGTGGCGGAAAGGACTTCTGCCTGTTCGACACGTGGGTGCAGGCGGCACCCGCGATCCTGAAGTTCCTGGACAGTTGATGGCCGAGTCCACCACAACCGCGCGGGCCCCCACATCAGTAGGGGACGCACATCCTTGTCCGTCCGCCCCGGCGTATCGCGTACACGAGCGCGCGCTCGTGGCGTCGGCTCATGTAGTGCGGATGTGGACCTCGCAGTTGAGCGAGGCCTCCAGCGCGGTGTGCACCCGGCTCTCGGGCACGCGGTCGAGGTCGGCTCTGCGCAACGTCACGTACACGACGTCCCATCCGTCGTCGCCGGGTACCCGTTCGATCTCCCCGGAGAGCCCGAGCCCAGCCAGCACACCGTGCGCATCGTCGTCGGTGCCGCGGCTGATGAACGTCACCACGCCGGGCACCGGAGTGGTGCCGAATGCGTTGCCGCACAGTTCGAGCGCGACCCGACGGAGCTGCTCGGGATCCTCGCCGGCGATCAACAACTCGACCTCCCGGCGTTTCGGCGGCAACCCGGCCAGATTGTTGGCCACCACCTCGATGCCGTGCGCAGCCGCCGAATCCCTCAGGCGAACAAGGCCGTCGTCGAGTTGGGCCGGGCCGAGTTCGCCCGCCGTGTCGACACCGACGCGCACGACCGCAGTCCTCATGTCCGTCAGCCTATCCGCGGGCCGGAAGGACCAGCCATGACCTCTACTGCCACCGAACTCGCCGTTGCCGCCTGGCCGGATTGCGCACCGCGCCTGTTGCGCCCCTCGGAGGCGGGAACGGAGAACTACGCCGAATACGCCCGAGCGGGCGGATATCGGCCGCTGATCGACGCCGATGCGCTGCTGACGCAGGTCGATCTATCGGGCCTGCTGGGCCGCGGCGGCGCCGCGTTCCCGATCGGCACCAAACTGCGCACCGTGCACAATGCCCACCAGCGCGGCTCGGAGACCGTCGTCGTGGCCAACGGCGAAGAAGGCGAACCCGCGTCGGTCAAAGACCGCTGGCTCCTGCGCAACCGTCCTCATCTCGTGCTCGACGGTCTGCGCTTGGCGACGGCCGTCGCAGGCGCCCGTCGGGCCTACGTCTACGTCTCCGACGGGCCCGCCGCGGACGCGGTCACGGCCGCGCTGGGCGAAGTGCCGTCGGAGACATTCGGCGCGACCGAGATCAGCGTCGTCACAGTCGAACCCGGATACGTGGCCGGTGAAGAGACCGCCGCGGTCCGGCGCATCAACGGCGGACCCGCCAAGCCGACCGACAAGCCGCCGCGGCCCTTCGAGGAAGGTGTTGACGGGGTTCCGACCATGGTCAGCAACGTCGAGACGCTGGCCAACCTGCCCTACATCCACGAGCACGGCGCCGAGAAGTTCCGGTCGGTCGGCACACCGATGTCACCGGGAACCTTCCTCGCGACCATCACCGGCGGCGGTCGACCCGCCGCGCTGTACGAAATCCCCCACGGCGCACCGTTCGCCGATCTGCTGGCTCTGCACGGTCTGACCAACGATGCGGTCACCGGCGTCTTGATGGGCGGTTACTTCGCCGGCCTGGTCAACACCGACATCCTCGATGCGACGCTCGACCACGAATCGGTTCGCCGACTCGGCAGCGGTCTGGGATGCGGGGCGGTCTCGATCCTCACCGACGACTGTCCCGTCGCCGTCGCGGCCGCTGTGATGTCGTACTTCGACCGGGAGAACGCGGGCCAGTGCGGATCCTGCTTCAACGGCACCGCCGCCATGGCTGCGGTGACGTCGGCGCTACGCGACGGCGTAGCCACCCAGGAGGACGTCACCCGCTTGGAACGTTGGTCGGTCGTGCTTCGCGGCCGTGGCGCGTGCGGCACCCTCGACGGCGCCACCAACGTCGCCGCGAGCCTGCTGCGACAGTTCCCCCAGGTGGTGGCCCGCCACCTCGCCAACGACTGCACGGCCTGTCGGACCGACGCGTTCGCCGCCCTGCGGCCTTACGAAGTGGAGGCGGTGGCCCAATCATGAGTGACGGCTTGCGAATCCGGCTCGATCGGACGCTGTGCGACGGCTTCGGGATCTGCGCCAAGCACGCCCCGGGGTATTTCTCCCTGGACGACTGGGGTTATGCCTCCCTCATCGGTGACGGGACGGTACCGGAGAAGGACAGGGACGCGGTGATGCGCGCACTGTTGGACTGCCCCGTGCACGCGATCATCTACATGGGTGAACACCGACCCTCCGACGACACCGCGGTGCATCAGGAGGCGCACGAGGTGCCCGAGCCGGAACCCAGAACCGATGACAACGAGGCGATCTCGGGATTCGTTCGGTGACCAGACCACTACCCGAGCTGACGGTACTCAACGAGTTCTTCTGGACCGCCGGCGCCGACGGTGTCCTGCGCATCCAGGAGTGCCGTGACTGCACGGCGCTGACCCATCCGCCCCAACCGGTGTGCCGGTATTGCCGGAGCCGCAACATGGGCGTCCGCGACGTCTCGGGCAAGGCCACGCTGTCGGCGTTCACCGTCAACCACCGGTTCGGCTTCCCGGACCTGCCGCCGCCGTACGTCGTGGCCCAGGTGGCGATCGTCGAGGATCCCCGAGTTCGACTGACCACCAACATCGTTGACTGCGACCCCGACGACCTGAAACTCGGTCAACTCGTCGAGGTGCAGTTCCAACAGCTCGCCGATGTGTGGCTGCCCGTCTTTAAACCCGGCAGCGACGGACAGAGCGGCCCGGCCGCCGAGGACGAGATCGCGCCCCAGGACTTCTCCCGTCACGTCAGCCAGCCGCTGAGTCGCCAACGGTTCGAGGAACATTCGGCGATCACCGGAATCGGCGCATCGCGGCTGGGTCGGCGACTGATGGTCCCGCCGCTGTCGCTGACCATCGAAGCGTGCGAGGCCGCCGTCGCCGATGCGGGTCTGACGTTCGACGACATCGACGGTCTGTCGACCTATCCCGGGTTGGACATCGCGGGCATGGGCGAAGGTGGCGTCACCGCGCTCGAGGGCGCTCTCGGTCTCCGCCCGGTGTGGATCAACGGCGGCATGGACACATTCGGGCCCGGCGGCTCGGTCATCGCGGCGATGATGGCGGTGGCGACGGGTATGGCGCGCCATGTGCTGTGCTTTCGCACATTGTGGGAGGCGACGTTCCAGCAGCTGATGAAGGAGGGCAAGGCGTCACCGCCGGGCGGCGCGCGAACCTCGAGCTGGCAGATGCCCTTCGGCGCGATGTCGGCCGCCCACACGCTCGCGCTCAACGCCCAGCGCCACTTCGAGCGCTACGGCACCACGCGCGAGACACTCGGCTGGATCGCGCTCAACCAGCGGGCGAACGCGGCGCTGAACCCGACCGCCATCTACCGCGACCCCATGACGATGGACGACTATCTCAACGCACGGATGATCACGACGCCGTTCGGGCTGTACGACTGCGACGTTCCCTGTGACGGCGCCGTCGCCGTCATCGTCTCCGCCGTCGAAGCCGCCGAAGACATGCCGCACAAGCCGGTGCTGTTCGAGGCGGTCGGCACGCAGATCGTCGAACGCACCGACTGGGACCAGAGCACGCTGACACACGAACCCCAGGTGCTCGGTCAGGCCGCCCATTTGTGGACCCGAACGTCGTTGCGGCCCAAGGATGTCGATGTGGCGGAGCTGTATGACGGCTTCTCGTTCAATTGCCTGTCGTGGCTGGAGGCGCTCGGCTTCTGCGGTATCGGCGAGGCCAAGGACTTCCTCGACGGCGGCAAGGCCATCGCCCGCGACGGGGTGATTCCGTTGAACACCCACGGCGGCCAGCTGTCGCACGGCCGCACCCACGGGATGGGTCTGATCCACGAAGCGGTCACCCAGCTTCGCGGCGACGCGGGCGAGCGGCAGGTGAAGGACGCCAAGGTCGCGGTGGTCAGCAGCGGCGGGCTCACACCCAGCGGGGCGATCCTGATGCGGACCGACGGGTGAACCCCCGCCCCCGCGTCGTCCTCGTCGACGGCGTACCCATGTCCGGCCTGGTCGCCGAGGCCGACAATCCGGCGACCGTCGTCGTTGCCTTCCACGGGGGCGCAAGCACCGCAGCGTATTTCGACTGCCCCGGCCATCCCGAGCTGTCGCTGTTACGCGCCGGCCCGGCCCGCGGTATCACGGTCGTGGCGCTGGACCGTCCCGGCTACGGCAGTTCGGCACCTTATCCCGACGCTATGCACCAACCCGAGCAGCGGGTGGCACTCGCCTATGGCGCCGTCGACAAGGTCCTGGGCCAGAACCCGCGCGGCGCAGGGCTGTTCCTGCTCGGCCACTCGGCGGGCTGTGAACTGGCCGTGCGCATGGCCGCCGACGCCCGTGCCGCACAGGCGGACGTGCTCGGACTCGGCCTGGCCGGCACCGGGTTACGGTACGCGGACGCCGCGGCCGAGATCTTGAAGGCGACGACGGCCACCCGGCGGCCGGCCGGACTGCGCGACCTGTTGTGGGAACCCGCCGACATGTACCCGCCCGAGGTGCTCTCGGGCATCACGAATTCGTCGACGGGTGCGCCCTACGAGTCCGAGATGACGAAAAACTGGCCGCGGCAGGACTTTCCGGCACTGGCCGCCCGGGTCGAGGTGCCGGTGCAGTTCACCGTCGCCGAACACGAACGGGTGTGGCGTACCGACCCCGAGTCGCTGGCCGACATCGCCGCGGCGTTCGCCGCCGCGCCCCGCTTCGTACTCAACGAACAGGCCGGCGCCGGTCACAACCTGTCACTGTCGTTCGCTGCCGCGGACTACCACGACAGGGTCTTGTCATTCGTCGAGCAATGTGTCGCGGCCCGACGAGACGCCGAAGAGAAGGCTGAGCAGAAAGTGGAGGCGGATTGATGCGCGTCGGATTCATCGGACTGGGCAGCCAGGGCGGCCCCATGGCCCGCAGGATCGTCGAGGGCGGATTCGAGACCACGCTGTGGGCACGGCGGGCGGCCAGCCTAGAACCGTACGCGGGTACGGCTGCGAAGACCGCGAGTACGCCTGCGGAGTTGGCCGCGGCCAGTGATCTGGTGTGCCTGTGCGTGGTCGGCGACGATGACGTGCGAGAAGTCCTCAACGGTGAGACCGGTGTCCTCGCCGGCCTTGCTTCCGGAGCGGTCATCGCCATTCACAGCACCGTGCATCCCGACACCTGTAGGGAGATCGCCGAAGTCGCGGCCAAACAAGGGGTTTCGGTCATCGACGCACCGGTGAGCGGCGGTGGGCCCGCCGTTGAGGAGGGCAAGCTGCTGGTGATGGTCGGCGGCGAGGAGGACGTCGTCGAACGCTGCCGCCCCGTGTTCGCGACCTACGCCGACCCGATCGTGCATCTCGGCCCCCTGGGCAGCGGACAGGTCACGAAAATCCTGAACAACCTGCTGTTCACCGCCAATCTCGGCAGCGCGCTGAGCACACTCGATCTCGGTGAATCCCTTGGCATTCCGCGTGTGCGCCTGGCCGAGGTGCTCAACGGCGGTTCGGCCACCAGCAAGGCATTGGGCAGCATTGCGATATTCGGCGGCACGGTCGAAGGGCTGGCCCCGATCGCGGGCGCGTTGCTGCAGAAGGATGTTCGGCATGCGGCCAGCATCGCGGCCACCGCATCGGTACCGGAGGGGTCGGTGTTCACCGTGGCCGATACGGCGTTGCGCAACATGGACCATCCGCGGTGACGCGCGTCGGCTTCGTGGGGGCGGGGCGAATGGGCGCGCCGATGGTGCGCCGCCTCGTCGATGCCGGTCACGACGTGCGCGCACTGGGCAGGACCGACGAGAAATGCGCCGCGGTAGGCGATATCGGCGCGCAGCCGGTAACCCGTGCGGCTGATGTCGCCGACGGGGCCGACGTCGTGGTCGTCTGCGTGTTCACCGACGAGCAGGTCCAGCAGGTGTGCCTGAACGACGGCCTGGCGGCGGGCATGCAGCCGGGCAGTGTGCTGATCATCCACACCACGGGTAGCCCGGCCACCGCCCGAAAGCTGGCGGCCGAGTTCGCCGACATCGACGTCGTCGACGCGCCGGTCAGCGGCGGCCCGCACAACATCGCGGCCGGCGAGGTGACGCTGTTCGTCGGCGGCACCCACGCCGCGGTCGACAAGGTCCGGCCGGTGCTCGCCAGCTACGGCGAGCCGATCCTGCACGTCGGTGAACTCGGAGCGGGCCAGGCCGTCAAGCTCGTCAACAACAGCCTGTTCGCCGCCCAGATCGGCCTGCTGCGCACCGCTGTCGACCTCGGCGCCCGGCTCGGCGTCGGCGAGGCAGAGCTGCTCACATCGCTCACCCACGGCAGCGGCGCCAGCCGGGTCGGCGAGTTCATCGCCGCGCGCGGCTCGGTTCGGGGCTTCGTCGCCGACGTCGGAGAGTTCATCGGTAAAGACGTCGCAGTGGTTCGCCAGATCGCGGGCGAACTGGGCAGCGACCTGGGCCTGCTCGACGGGATCTTCGATGCCGGGATCCGGCCATAAACAGCGGCGATTCCCCTTACCAGGAGGCATCCGGTGAGGCATACTAGAGGCGTTACATTATTGCGCCCTCGCGTAACGGAAGCGGTCGACAGCCCGCCGCGAAAGAGGAGACCATGACCAAGCCCAAACTCGTGTTCGACCCGGTGTCGCAGGAGTTCTTCGACAACCCGTACGAGATCTACCAACGGATGCGGGACGAAGCGCCGATCTACTACGACGAGGGCGGCGACTTCTATGCGCTGACGCGGCACGCCGACGTGGCCGCAGCGCTCAAGGACCACGAGGCGTTCTCCTCGTCGCGAGGGTGTGACTTGGCCATGGTGCGCTCCGAGGAGGCTCCGCACAAGTCGATCATCTTCATGGATCCGCCCGAGCACCGGCACATGCGCAGCCTGCTCAACAAGGCGTTCACACCGCGGGCCATCCAGTCGCAGCGCGAAACCATCACCGAACTCGTCGAGCAGTACCTGTCGAAGGTCGATCCCGACAACTTCGATGTGGTGCAGGACTTCTCCGGGCCGTTCCCGGTCGAGGTGATCACCCGGATGGCGGGGGTGCCGGAGGAGTTCCGTCAACAGGTCCGGCGCTGGATCGACAAGGGCCTCGAGCGCGAGCCCGGTCAGATCGGGTTGTCCGACGAAGCCATGCAGGCCAACATCGACTCGGGCGTGTATTACTACGGGCTCGTGCAGGAGCGGCGGCAGAATCCGCAGGACGACATGATCGGCCGTCTCATCCGCGCCGAGATTCCCGGCGAGAACGGCGAGATGCGGCAGCTCGATGACCTGGAGATCACCGGGTTCCTCGCGCTGCTCGGCGGCGCCGGCGCCGAAACGGTCACCAAGCTCGTCGGCAGCGCGGTGGTCGAGTTCGCCCGGCACCCGGAGCAGTGGCAGATGCTGCTCGACGACCGCAGCCTCGTCCCCGCCGCCGTCGAAGAACTGTTGCGCTACGTCGGGCCGGTGCAGTACAACGTGCGCTACACGCTGAAGGAGGCCGAGGTGCCCAGCGGCACCATCCCGGCACACAAGCCGGTGTTCCTGATGAAGGCGGCCGCCAACCGCGATCCCCGCGCGTTCGACAACGCCGAGACGTTCGACATCACCCGGGATCGCACCCAGTCGCCGAACCTCGGCCTCGGATACGGCATCCACAGCTGCCTGGGCGCCGCGCTGGCCCGTCTGGAGACCACGATCGCACTCGAGCACCTACTCGATTTCATGCCGCGTTACGAGGTGAACTTCGACGGTCTCGAACGTGTGCACATGCAGAATGTGGCCGGATACCACCACGTCCCGGTGAGGGTGTTGAAATGACTCAAAAGATCATCGTTGACTTCGGGCTCTGTGAGAGCAACGGGGTGTGCATGGGCATCATCCCCGAGGTGTTCGATCTGGATGAGCAGGACTACCTGCACGTCCTTCAGGAAGAAGTGACGCCGGAGAACGAGCAGCAGGTCCGAGAAGCCGTGCGGCAGTGCCCGCGCCAGGCGATCTCGATCGAAGACGCATGACGACGTCGAAAGTCGTCTTCGACCCGTTCTCGCAGGAGTACTTCGACGGACCGTGGGAGATCTACGCGCGCCTGCGCGAGGAAGCACCGGTCTACTACAACGAGGAACTCGACTTCTACGCGTTGTCGCGGCACGAGGACGTAGCCGCGGCCTATAAGGATTTCGCGACCTACTCCTCGGCGTACGGGCTGGATCTGGCGACCATCCGCTCCGACGAACCGATGCCGGCGAAGATGATCATCCTCATGGATCCGCCCGAACATCGCCACATGCGCAGCCTGGTGAACAAGGTGTTCACCCCGCGCGCGATCGAGGCGATGCGGCCGATGGTTACCGAGACCATCGACAGGTACATCGCCAAGGCCGACCCCGCCCACTTCGACGTCGTCAGCGACTTCTCCGCGTTCTTCCCGGTCGAAGTCATCACCCAGATGCTCGGTGTGCCAGAGGAACACCGGCAGCAGGTCCGAGAATGGGTGGACAAATCGCTGCATCGTGAGCCCGGCCAGGTCGACATGTCCGAAGAGGGTATGCAGGCCATCGGCGAAGCCATGGGTCTCTACTTCCAGCTGATCGGAGAGCGGCGCGCCAACCCGCAGGACGACATGTTCAGCCGCCTGGTGGCCGCCGAGATCACCCGCGAGGACGGTGAGAAGGAGTCGCTCGACGACTTCGAGATCGCGGGATTCGCAACGCTTCTCGGTGGTGCCGGCGCGGAGACCGTCACCAAGTTGGTCGGCAACGCGGCGGTGACGTTCGCCCGCCACCCCGACCAGTGGCAGAAGCTCCTCGACGACCGCGACAAGATCCCGGCCGCGGTCGAGGAACTGCTGCGCTACGAGCCGCCGGTGCACTACAACGTGCGACGCTCGATGCGTGACGTCGAGCTGCACGGCGTGACGATCCCCGAGGGCAAGCCGGTGTTCCTCCTGCAGGCCTCGGCGCACCGCGATCCCGAGGCCTTCACCGACGCCGACACCTTCGACATCGACCGCAACCGCACCGAGGCGCAGAACCTGGGATTCGGCTACGGCATCCACAGCTGCCTGGGCGCGGCGTTGGCGCGGATGGAGACGGCGATCGCGCTGGAGCGGCTGCTCGATCTGATCCCCCGTTACGAAGTGCTGTGGGACGACTGCCGGCGCGTGGCGATGCAGAATGTCGCGGGTTGGTCGCATGTTCCGGTGCGCGCCCTGAGTTGATGCGGTTCGTCTTCGTGCACGGCGGCTTTCACGCCGCCTGGTGCTGGGAGCGGGTGATCGACGAGCTGACGGCGATGGGCCATGACGCGGTCGCGGTGGATCTGCCGGGACACGGCGCACGGGTCGACGAGGATTCGACGCTGGCCAACCGCCGCGACGCGATCGTGGCGGCGCTGCGGGCAGCCGGTTCGGTCAAGAGCGTGCTAGTCGGCCATTCCGACGGCGGCTTCGACGCCACGCTGGCGGCCGACGCCGCACCCCATCTGGTCAGTCACATCACCTACCTCGCGGCGTCGCTGCCCCGTGAGGGTCGCACCTATCCCGAAGCGATGGCGATGCGCGACGACGGCGACGAACTAGGCGAAGACTTCGACGCCGACGTCGGAGAGATGTTGGGCTACTTGAAGTTCGACGATGACGGCGCGATGAGGTTCGCAGACTTCGAAGGCGCGTGGCGTTACTTCTACCACGATTGCGACGAGGCCACCGCGCGCTGGGCCTTCGAGCGCCTGGGCCCCGAGCGCTTCGGCGACACGACGGTGACGCCGGTGTCCGTGCCGCGGTTCTGGGAGGCCGATCTCCCCCGCAGCTTCATTCGTTGTCTCCAGGATCAGTCGATGCCGCGCTGGCTGGCCGACACGGTCACGCGTCGCCTCGGCGTCGAACAGTTGACCATCGACACGTCGCACTCGCCGTTTCTGTCCCGGCCGCGCGAACTCGCTGAACTGCTGGTGCACGCCACGACGACAAAGCCCACCGGCCCGCTGGTGTCCGCCTGAAAGTTCTGCTGAGCGTGCGTGTTTGCACACGACACACCGCGCGGTAGCCGCACTTTGTGCACGTTCACGCCGCGCGAGTGTGCGCGTCGGTCTGGACGCGCGACTATCCCAGCCCGTGCAGGATGACGCCGTTGCAGTCGGCGGCGCTCTGACGCAGCTTCGCCGCGGCCTGGTACTCATCGGAGTAGTACCACGCCTTGGCCGCTTCCTCGGATTCGAACTCGAGCAGCACGGTCTGCGTGCCGTGCCAGGTGCCCTCGATCACCTCGGCCTTCTGGTCGAACGCCAGCAGGTTCGCGCTCGCCATCGTCTGGCTGGCCACCTTGCCGTACTCCGCCATACCGTCCGGATCCTTCACGTCCTCGGTGATGAGGATGTACGCCTTCGCCATTCGAGCTCCTTCGTGTTGATCGCCGGCACCCGCCGGCGTGCTTGTCAGTCGATCTCGCGGATCGCGCGTTCGGGGCAATTGGCGATCGCGTCGCGCGCCGCGGATTCCAGCTCGGCAGGAACCTCCTCCGGGTTCGCCACCGCCCAACCGTCGTCGTTGAGCTCGAACACCTCGGGGCACAGCGTCAGGCACATGCCGTGGCCCGCGCAGCGATCCTCGTCGACGGTGACCTTCATCCGGCATCACCCGAGACCACGTCGAACTCCAGATGCAATTCGGTCAGCCCGCGCAGGATGTAGGTCGGGATGTAGTTGTAGCGACGCTCTCCCGCGGGGCCGTGATGCGCTTCGCTGATCCGGATGTCGGTGGTGCGGTCCAGCAGTCGCTCCAGCCCGACCCGGGTCTCGGCCCGGGCCAGCGGCGCGCCTGGGCAGCTGTGGATGCCGCGGCCGAACGCCAGGTGCTGACGGGCGTTCTTGCGCTCGGGATCGAAGTTGTCCGGATCCTCGAAGCGGCGCGGATCGCGGTTGGCGGCACCGTTGATGACCATCACGGTGCATCCGGCGCCGAGGGCCTGGTCGCCCACCGTCGTCGGCACCCGCGACAACCGGAAGTCGCCCTTGACCGGACTCTCGATGCGCAGGCACTCCTCGATGAAGTTCGGCAGCAGGCTGCGGTCGTCGCGCAGCTTGCGCTGAATATCGGGTCGGTCGCCGAGCACCTTCAGCGCGGTCGAGAGTAGCCGCACCGTGGTCTCCTGGCCGGCAGAGAACACGTTGGTGGCGACGCGGACCACGTCGGCGACCTCGGGCACCGTGCCGTCCGGGAACGTCGCGGTCGCCAACCCCGTCAGGACATCGTCACGCGGTTCGCGGCGACGGTCCTCGACGTACTCGGCGAACACCTCGTAGAGGTACTCCAGGGGCGTCTTCGTCAGAGTCTTCTCGGCGTTGCCCAGCCCGCCGCCGTGCGTGCCGCGGGCCAACCGCTCGAGCAGCTCAGGCCGGTCCTCGTCGGGCACCCCGAGTAGATCGGCGATCACCCGCAGGGTGAACGGCCCGGCGAAACCGCTGATGAACTCGCCCTGCCCAGGCGCGAGGAACTCATCGAGGATGTCGTCGGCGAGCTGCCACATCGCGTCCTCGTTCTCCTTGAGGCGCTTGGGCGTGATCAGCCGCATCAGCAAGGCGCGGTGGTTGGTGTGTGTCGGCGGGTCGAGGGTCGGCAGCTGGTCGCTGAACGGGATCTCGTCGCGGTGTTCGACGATCAGGTCGGTGACGTCGTCCCCTTCGAGCGGAACGGGAAAGCCCGGGAACGGGCCGGTCACCGAGATGCACGACGAGAACGTCTCGGCGTCGTTGTAGACGTCGACGGCCTCCTGCCAGCCGGTCACCATCGTCACGCCGTAGTGGTCCTCACGGGCGACCGGGCACTTGTTGCGCAGAGCCTCGTAGAACGGGTACGGGTCGTCGGTCAGACGCCCGTCCCGGAAGAAGTCGACCTTGGTCATGTCCTCGGTGAGGTCCTCGGTCATGCGCCCTCCGTTTCGACGATCTCAAGCAACGAGAACGTGATTCTCATATCTGGGTATCAGATTTCCATAGTGGCACGGCGTCGTCAACGAGACCCCCGGGGCGACTCGGTGCTCTAGCGGTCGAGCAGCGATCGGTAGAGCACCGAAATCGCTCACTGGATGGGCTCGTCACCCAGCACCGTCGTGCGCAGCATTTCGCGTGGCGAGTCCGGGTCGTACGGTGCGGCACGGTGCAGAACGCCGTTGTTGTCCCAGATCACCGTGTCGCCGACGGACCAGCGGTGGCTGTAGACCAGGTGCGGCTGCGTGGCACGGTCGAGGAGCTCGGCGAGAAGCGCCCGGCCCTCGTCGAGGTCCATACCGACGATGTAGTCCGCCGACGCGCCCAACACCAGCGACTTGCGCCCGCTGCGGTGCGTCCACACCAGCGGGTGCTGGTGGGTCGGGCGGGACCGCCACCTGGCCACCAGCTCGGGCGACGGGTCGGGAGTGACCCGGCGCTGGGAGGCCTCCAGCGAATGCACCACCCGCATCGCCCCGAAGCGCTCCTTCTCCTCGTCGGTGAACGCTTCGTAGGCCGCATACGAGTTCGCGAACTCGGTCTCGCCGCCGGTCTCGGCCACCTGCTTGGCCGAGAGCACGGTCGCCTTCTGCGGGCACTCGTCGTTGGTGGGCGTGCATCCGTCGATGTGCCAGTCGAAGGTGGCCCGCAGGTAGTCCGCCGAGGCGTTCTTCGACTTGTCGAGTGTCACCGGATAGATGCCGGCAACCGGATGGTGGCCGTCCGACGAGTGGTCGATCTCACCCAGCCGCCGACAGAACGCGACCTGCGCCTCCGGAGTCAGCCCGAGTCCGGGAAACACCAGTACGCCGTTGTCCTCCAACGCATCCAGAATGGCGGCGCCCAGCGCGTCGTCGTGGGCCAGAGCCTCGGAGTCGACGTCTGTCACCTCCGCGCCGACCGATGCGGTGAGCTTGTTGATGGTCAGCAGGCTCATGGTGTCGTCTCCTTGGTCATGGCACCGGCGCGCTGACGCGGTTCATCACCGCGTCGGCGGAGTCGGCGGGTTTTTGTGTACCGAACACCTCGACGGCCATTGACACCATGATCATCGAGTAGATGAGATGCAACAGGTTCAGCGCGTCCTCGGGCAGATCGTCGAGCGGGAACTTGTCGCAGTAGTCGATAGCTTCTTCGAATCGTGGCGTGAACGCGTCATAGAACTTCCGGATCTCCGGCATGGGGGTGGCCATCCGGGTCGCCCACCTCTCGGCTTCGGTTGGCAGGCACCACTTCTCGGCGAACGGCTCGAACTCCGCGAACGCACTGGGCAGACGCGTCATGGTCACACCCCCACCGGCGAGCGCTCGGCTTTGTACTCCTCGACCCACTTGACGGCCTCGTGGTGCAGGTGACGCACCAGGATCTCCTGGTCGCTGAGCGGGTATTCGTCGACTATCGGCTCGCCAAGGCCGTACTCCAGCGCCGCCTGCGTGCCGCCGAGCATTCCGGCGTCCTGCAGCGCGAATTCCTTGAGCACCACCGAGGCGACCTCGTGCTCGATGCGTTCGCGCACCGTCCGGGCGGGATGAAATGCGTTGTAGGCCTCGAACTTATGGGTGTTGTGCGACGTCGGCCAGTACCGGTACAGCAGATACCAGCCGTGGTAGATGAGGATCTCCAGGTTCGGGAAGATCTGGAAGTTGGTGATGCCCCAGGGTTCGATGCCGCCGGGGTTCAGCCCGGCCGACTGATGCGTCTCCGGGGTGCGCCACGGCCCGACGAGACCGCTGCGCGTGACCCGTTCGACCGGATACATGTACTCCGGATCGAGCAGCCAGCGACGGGTGCCCGCCGTCGACACCAGCCGGTGGGGACCGTCGATTTGGAAGTGGCCGCACTCGAAGGTCGCGTTGGGTTGGCGCACCGCGCTGGGCACCTGCTGCGAGTGCAGCGAGGGCACGTGGTAGTACTCCTGGAACGCGTCGGCGAAGATCTTCCAGTTGCTGTTGTTGCGCGCCTCGAATTCGTAACGCTCGGTCATCAATTCGAACGGGTAGTCGTCGAGCGCGGTGATCATCGGACCGAGGAATTCGCGCAGGGTCCACCGCGGTTCGGGATCGAAGTTGATGAAGATGAACCCGTTCCACACGTCGCACTGCACCGGCTTCAAGCCGCGCCGCTCGTGGTCCAGGCCGAAGAACTCGCTCTCCTGCTGGACGAAGGTCAGATCGCCCTTGAGGTCGTAACGCCACCCGTGGTACTTGCAGGTGAACTGTCGACAGGTGCCCTTGACCTCTTCGTGGGGAAAGTCGTTCCACACCAACTTGTTTCCCCGGTGACGGCAGATGTTGTAGAAGGCGCGGATCTGCTGATCCCTGCCCCGTACCACGATCACCGACGTCTTGGCGGCGTCGATCTCCTTGGTCAGGTAGCTTCCGACGCGCGGCAGTTCCTCGACACGCGCGACGTTGAGCCAGGCGCGTTTGAACACCGCCTCGCGTTCGAGCTCGTAGAACTCCGGTGAGATCGAGTCACGGAACGAGATGGGCCCGGTTCCCAGCTCCGGATAATGCTCGGTCCAGCTGCCCTCGGCCGGCTTGGGCCACTTAGCCATCGAAACCTCCGTGTCGTGGTTGGTGTGCGGAAAGCGAGGCGGTCATCACAGCACCGACCCACCGTTGACGCCGAGGATCTGACCGGTGATGAAACCGGCCTCCTCAGAGCACAGGAAGCCCACGGCCGCGGCGATGTCGTCGCCGGTGCCGAGGTGCCCCAGGGGGACGGTCGCGGCCATCTGCTCGTTCGACGGCAGGTGTCCGGACTGCTGACCGGCGTGCTGCATCGGCGTCTCGATGGCCGACGGCGGGATGTTGTTGACCGTGATGCCGGCCGGACCATACTCGCGCGCAAGCGATTTGGTCAGCGACAGCAACGCACCCTTTGAGGCGGCATAGTGCGCCATCCGTGGCGAGCCGCGCTGCGCGCTCGACGACGAGATCATCACGATGCGACCCCAGCCCGCGTCGAGCATGTCGGGTACGGCCACCTGACAGCAGTGGAAGGTTCCGGTGAGGTTGACGTCGATCAGCCGCTGCCACGCCTGCGGCGTGATGTCGGTGAACGCCGCCCAGTCCACGGCACCGGCGCTGGTGACCAGGATGTGCACCGGCCCCAGCTCGTTACGCACTTTCGCGAACGCCTCCTCGACCGCCGAGCGATCGCTGACATCGGCGGCCACCCCCAGGGCCGTCACGCCGTCGGCCCTCAGCTTTTCGGCGACCCGTTGGGCCGCTTCACCGTTGACGTCGAGCACGGCCACCTTGTGCCCACGACGACCGAGCTCGTGGCACGTCGCCTCCCCCATGCCCGAAGCACCGCCGGTCACCACCGCGACACGGGTCATCACTTGACCTCGTCTTCTACTCATAGCTCACGTGGACAGTCCGGCTCGTCGGCAGCGACTGACACGTCAGTACCCAACCTTCGGCCACTTCGTCGTCGTCGAGAGCATCGTTGTTCAGCATGCGGGCGCTTCCGGACACGATGCGCGCCATACACGTTCCGCACGAACCGGTCTCGCATGACGAGGGGGCACGTAACCCCGCCATGCGCGCGGTCTGCAGCAGCGTGTTACCCGACCGGTAGGGCGCGGTGGTGGTCTTGCGATCCAGTTCGATGACCACCTCCTCGGTTCGCTCGGAGGTGGCGGCGACCTCGGCGGGAACCGGTGCCACCGTGAACCGTTCGAGGTGAAGCCGCTCGCGGGGCACACCCATGCCCAGCAGCGTGTTCTCCACCGTGTCCATGAACGGCCCTGGCCCGCAGATGTAGTAGTCGACCTCACCGCACGCCGATGCGAATGCCTCGACCGCCGAGGGTTGCACGACGCCGGCTTCGTCGTCGAAGTGATTGGTCACCGACAGGCGTTCGGCGTTGTCGGCGGCAAGCCTCGCGAGGGGCTCGCCGAAGATCACCGAATCGTGGCTTCTGTTGGCGTAGAACAGTCGAACCCGCCGGCGGGTGCTCACCAACGCGGCTCCGATCAGCGAGAAGATCGGGGTGATACCGCTACCGCCCGCGAACGCGACGATGTCACGGTCGGTGTCACCGAGCAGGAAGCGGCCGTCGGGGGGCGCGGCGTGGATCTCGCCGCCCACCTGCGCGGTGTCGTTGAGCCAGTTCGAGACCAGGCCACCCGGGTCGCGCTTGACGGTGATCTGCAGGTCGTTCCCGTTGTGCGGGTACGACGACATCGAGTAACACCGCCGATGGTCGTCTCCGCCGACCCTGACCTGCAGCGTCAGGTACTGACCCGCCTTGTAGACGAAGCGATCCGAGCAGTCCGCCGGAACATCGAGAACCAGCGATACCGCGTCGCTGGTCTCGGGCACCACGCGTTTGATGCGCAGCGGGGCGAACTCGTCGTCGGACATCGTCACCACAGTATCAAGTACTTGCGATTGATCTCAACCACTTGAAGCCCCCGGGTACGCCGGTGACGTAGCGTGACCGGATGCAACCGCATCGCGTCATCGCATGGGGCACCGGCGCCGTCGGCGTCGAGATGATCACCGCGATACTCGACAACCGCTCGGCGTTCGATCTCGTCGGGGCACGCGTGTATTCGGCGGACAAGGACGGTGTCGACATCGGGACGCTGGCCGGCCTCGACCCCATCGGCGTCGCCGCCACCACCGACGTGAATCGCATCCTCGCCGTCGACGCCGACTGCGTGCTGTACACGCCACGCAACACCGACGTCGACGAGGTGTGCGCGATCCTGGCCAGCGGTAAGAACGTGGCCACGACCGCATTCCTGTTCCACCCGCGGCGCACCCGGCCCGCCGACCGCGAACGGTTGCTCGACGCGTGCCAGACCGGCAACAGCACCGTGCACGGCAGCGGCCTGAATCCGGGCAACCTCTCCGGCGTGCTGCCGCTGGCGTTGTCGGGGATGAGCCGCACCATCGACAAGGTCACCCTGCAGGAGCGCGCCGACTGGTCGGTCTACGACAGCACCGCCATCACGTTCGACAACATGTGCTTCGGAGAACCCGTCGAGACCATCAGCCCCACGGGCAGCGACTTCCTGGCGTTCAACAGCGCGATCTTCAGCGAGCAGGTTTGGCTCATCGCCGACGCGCTCAACGCCGGCATCGACGAGGTGACCGCCGCTGTCGACGCCGTCCCGGCCATGTCGGACCATCAGATCTTCGACCGGATGCTGGCGGCGGGAACGACGGCGGGGCAACGGTGGACCTGGTCGGGCCGACGCGATGGTCAGACCTTGGTCGAGATCGAGACGCTGTGGACCGTCGGCAACGAATACCCCGGGCATTGGCCCAAGCCACAGCACGGCTGGACGCTGACCATCGAGGGTGATCCCTCGATGCGCGCTCACTTCTTCTCCCTCGCCAGCTTCAGCCGCGACGCGAGCATGGCCGAGCATGTGCGGTCGGCGAACGTGGCGACGGCGATGCAGGTACTCAATGCGGTGCCCGCGATCGTCGCCGCGCCCGCAGGATTCGCGACGATGGCCGATCTCCCTTTGATCCGCAGCCACATCGGTTTCGGCAACGGATGAGTTGATCAGTCGCCGATGTGGTCGTCGGCCATCGTGTGCCCGGTGCCCTTCACGACCACCCGGGCCAGCAGGTCACGCAGCGTCTGCTGCTCTTCTGGCGTGAGGACGCCGAAAACGGCTTCGTGCGCGGCGATGGCATCGCTGACGACCGCACCGGCGACCTTACGTCCTTCAGAAGTGAGGTAGGCCTTGAGGATTCGCGCGTGCTGAGGATCGGGTTTGCGTTCGACCAGTCCCCGCTGCTCCAGAGACTTGACCGCCAGCTGCACCCCCTGCGGGGTGATCAGCAAGCGGCGCGCGAGTTCGGCGCCGGACAGCCCCGGCTCATTGGAGAGTTGGCGCAGCACACCGATCTGGGCGGTGCTGACGCCGTGCTGGCTGACCGCGTCGTTGACGGCCGTGAGCGCGAAGTACCACGCCTGCTTCAGATGCCACAGGATGTTGTCGCCCAGTTCCATGCCCAGTTCTGGGTTTGTCTGCCTAGCCACCGTCCAAGTTCCCTTCGTGCTTGTAGACGTGACCGTCCTTCATCACGAAACACACGTCGAGGGTGGCGGTGATGTCTTGGGCCAGATCCCCGGGCACCGCGATGATGTCGGCGAGGTATCCCGGCGCCAGGCGCCCCAATTCGTCGTCGGCCTCGATCAGCTCGGCACTGGTCACCGTGGCGGCGCGAATCGCCTGCATCGGCGTCATCCCCCGTTCGACGAGCGCACACAGTTCCTTGGCGTTCTGTCCGTGCGGGATCGCCGGCGCGTCGGTGCCGCAGGCGATCCGCACACCGGCCGCGATGGCCTTCGGCAGCATGGCCTGTGCGCGGGGAAACACCTCCTCGGCCTTCTTGCGCAACTCGGGAGCGATGCGGTCGATCGCCATCGCCTGGGTCAGGTAGGTGGTCGAGACCAGGAAGGTGCCGGTGTCGGCCATCAGTTGGATGGTGTCGTCGCTGGCGAGGAAGCCGTGCTCGATGCAATCGATGCCTGCCCTGATGCATGCACGGATCGCGCTGTCGCCCACCGCATGGGCGGCGACGCGGACACCGGCTCGGTGGGCCTCGTCGGCGATCGCGGCGAACTCCTCGTCGCTGTACTGCTGGGCACCGGGGGCGGTGCTGTGCGACATCACCCCGCCCGAGGCCGACACCTTGATCAGTTTGGCGCCGTGGCGGACCTGGTAGCGCACACATGCGCGCACGTCGTCGACGCCGTTGGCGATGCCCTCGGCCACCGACAGCGGCATGATGCCCGGAGCCAGCCGCTGGAACACCGTCGGGTCGAGGTGGCCGCCGTACGGGGTGACCGCGTGCCCGGCGGGGTAGATCCGCGGGCCGACGTGCCACCCCTGATCGATCGCCCGCTGCAGCGCGACGTCGAGCAGGTAGCCGCCCGTCTTGACCATCAGACCGAGGTTGCGCACGGTGGTGAACCCGGCCTCCAGCGTGGTGCGGGCATTGACCGCCCCGCGCAACGTGCGATAGACCGGATCGTCCTGCACACCGTGCATCGGACTGGGCAAGCCCTCGGGCCCACCGGGCCCGCCGATGAGGAGGTTGAGCTCCATGTCCATCAGGCCCGGCAACAGCGTGACATCGCCGAGGTCGATTTCCGTGGCCGAATCATCTTGTGGTTCCGGCGGATTGACGGCCATGATGCGGTCGCCTTCGACGACCACCACGGCCGGCGAGCGCACCTCACCAGTATCGACGTCGGCCCAGCGCGCGGCGCGCAGGACGGTGCGCGTCGTCACGGAACCGGTTCGGAAACGCAGTCGAGCGTCGTGGCCCCCGAATCGGGCACCTTCGGCTGCTTCCAGCACTCGACCGGGAAGGACACCTGAATCATCGAGTACAGCAGATGCATCAGGTTCAGCACGTCCTCGGGCAACTCGTCCAGCGAGAACTTGTCGCAGTAGGCGATGGCCTCCTCCGCGCGCGCGGTGATCGCGTCGTAGAAGGCCTGCATCTCGGTCATCGTCGAGGACAGCCGCTTGGCATAGCGTTCGGCCTCCGACCCCAGACACCAGTCCGAAAACTGTTCGAGGTCGGCGAATTCCGGCGGCAACTTGGCGGTCGTCATCTCACACACCCGCCGTCTTGCGTTCGTAGTCCTCCACCCACGAGGCGGTCTCCTTGTGCAGGTGGCGGATCAGCACCTCCTGGTCACAGAGCAGGAAGTCATCGAGCACCCGCGACTCGATCATCGACTGGGTGGCCTCCAGCGTGTTGGCGTCCTGCAACCCGTATTCCTTGAACGACACCGCGGCCAGTTCCTGCGCGATGCGTTCCCGCGGAGTGCGCGGTTGCGGGAAGTACACGGTGCCCTCGAACAGGTGCGTGTTGTACGACGTGGGCCAGTAGTGATAGGTCAGGTACCAGCCCTGCCCCCAGAACAAGATCACGAAGTTCGGGAACAACTGGAACGAATCAAGGCCCCACGGATCGCATTTCGCGGGGTTCAGGCCGGGGGGCATCTCCCCCAGATCCGGTTTGTCCCAGGGGCCGAACAACCCGCTCTGACAAATGTCCTCGATCGGCTTGCGCATCTCGTCGGCCATCTCCCAGGCGCGCACACCCGACGTGCTGACCAGCCGGTGCGGCCCCTCGATGCGATAGTGCGGGGCCTCGAAGCCTGCCTCGGCGGCGGCCTTCGAGTAGGCGGTGGGCGACTGGTTCGCGTGCAGCACCGGTGCGTGGTAGAACTCCTGGAAGGCGTCCATGTAGAGCTTCCAGTTCGCCTTCACCTCGGACCGGTAGTAGAACCGCGACGTCATCTTGTCGAAGGGGTAGCCCTCCAGGGCGGTGATCATCGGACCGAGGAACTCGCGCAGCGACTGCTCGGGCTCCTTGGCGAAGTTGACGAAGATGAACCCTTCCCAGACCTCACAGTGCACCGGCACCAGCCCGTAGCGGCTCTTGTCGAGGTTGAAGAATTCCCCCTCCTGCTGCACGAAGGTGAGGTTGCCGTCGAGGTCGTAGCGCCAGGCGTGGTACTTGCAGGTGAACTGCCTGCACACCCCGCTGGTCTCCTCGAGCGGCATGTCGTTCCACACCAGCTTGTTGCCGCGGTGTCGGCAGATGTTGTGATACGCCTTGACCTCACCTGAGGTCGTCCGCACCACGATGATCGACGTGCTGGCGACCTTCAACTCTTTGGTGAAGTAGCTTCCCTTGCGCGGAACCTGTTCGGTCCGACCAACATTGAGCCAGGCGCGCTTGAAGATCGCGCGGCGCTCCTTCTCGTAGAACTCCGGGCTGATGGAGTCCTCGTAGGAGACCGGATCGGTGCCCAGTTCGGGATAGTGCTCCGTCCAACTTCCTTCCGGCGGTTTGGGAAAGCGAGCCATTGCCTACTCCTGTCCGCCCGGCCTGGACCGTGCCGGGAGCTGCAGCGCCGACGGTATATGCTCCATGTCACAATCGCAAGTAGTTGATATAGACCGGCGCGGGCGAACGCCGTCACCGAGTTTCCGCACGGCGGTCGCGGCCGCTCGTCATGCCGCAAGCAGCGCGAAAGGGTGTGCACACAAATGCGATCGGACGAGTTGTTCATCGGCGGCCGATGGTCCAAGGCGAGCGCCGGAGACTACATCGAGGTCGTCTCCCCGCACACCGAGGAACCGGTCGCGCGCGTCGCCGCCGCCGGACCCGCGGACATCGACGCGGCCGTCGCCGCCGCGCGCTCCGCATTCGACTCCGGCCCGTGGCCGCGCCTCGCCCCCACCGAACGCATCGCGGCCGTGCGCCGGCTGGCCGAGCGGTACGGCGAACGGCGCGGCGAAATGGCCGAGACGATCACCGCCGAAATCGGGGCGCCGATCAGCTTCGCGCAGCGCGCGCAGGTCGGGCTGCCCGCGATGATGATGTCGGCGTTCTGCGATCTGGCCGAGGGGTATCCGTGGGAGGAATCCCGCCCGGGAATGTACGGGACCGACATCCGCATCCGCCGCGAGCCGGTCGGCGTCGTCGGCGCGATCGTGCCGTGGAACATGCCGCAGTTCCTCATCGTCACCAAGCTGATCCCGGCGCTGCTCGCCGGCTGCACGGTCGTGGTCAAACCGGCACCCGAATCGCCGCTGGACGCACTGCTGCTCGCCGACATGATCGCCGAGGCCGGGCTGCCCGAAGGTGTGGTCAGCGTGCTGCCCGGCGACCGGTCCGCGGGTGAGTACCTCGTGAAACATCGCGGGGTGGACAAGGTCTCGTTCACCGGGTCGACCGCGGCGGGCAAGGCGGTGGCCGCCGCGTGCGCCGTCGACCTGCGGCGCGTCAGCCTCGAACTCGGCGGCAAGTCGGCGGCCATCGTGCTCGCCGATGCCGACCCCGCTGCCGTCGCCGCCGGCGTTCGCTCGGCGAGCCTGTCCAACAGCGGTCAGATCTGCAACGCGCTCACCAGGATTCTGGTGCCTGCGCAACGCTCGGGGGATTTCACCGATGCGTTGGCCGCCGAGATGACGTCGCTCGTGGTCGGGGATCCGACGGATCCGGCCACACAGGTCGGACCACTCGTCGCACAACGTCAGCAGCAGCGCGTGCGGGGTTACATCGAGAAGGGCCAGTCCGAAGGTGCCCGCCTCGTCGTCGGGGGCGCCGACATGCCCGACGGGCTCGACCGGGGCTGGTATGTGAAGCCGACGTTGTTCGCCGACGCCGACAACGACATGACCATCGCGCGCGAGGAGATCTTCGGCCCCGTTCTGACCGTCATCGCGTATGCCGACGAGGACGAAGCGGTGGCCATCGCCAACGACTCCGACTACGGCCTGGCCGGATCGGTGTGGACCGCTGACACCGAGCGCGGGGTAGCTGTCGCCGCGCGCATCCGCACCGGCACATTCGGCGTCAACCAGGGCTACACGATGGATCCGTTCGCACCGTTCGGCGGCGTCAAGGACAGCGGCTACGGCCGCGAACTCGGGCGCGAGGGAATCGACGGGTACACCGACACGAAATCCATCTCGATTGCCACAGCGTAGTTTTCGCCCCGTACTCGCGTGGGCTCACGTCAGGGGAACTTGATCGCCGAGACGTACATGTCGATGATCGGCCGGTACAGGTCGACGTCGTCGAGCTCACTGCCGAGCACGATGGCGTCGCTGGTGGCGATCAGCACCTGGGCGAACGTCAACGGCGGGATCACCAGGGTTGCACCGAGCCGGTCGAGGCCGTCGACGATGAACTTCGCCAAGGCCTCGACCACCTCGGTCCGCTTGCCGACGACGCGTTCTCGCGCATCCGGATTGCGCAGCAAGTACAGCGTGAACTCGTGACCGAGGGCGGCGTGTTCGGCGCCGCGGTCCCGGCTCAGCTGACGCCACCGCTGCGCGATCTCGTCGCGCTCGCGGGCCCCCACCTGTTTCGACGACGACATCACCTCGGCGAAGTTGTCGAAATAGCGCCGCCAGTAGCGGTCGCTGACGGCCAAAAACAACTCCTCCTTGGTGGCGAAGTGCTTGTATATGGCGCCCTTCGTGTAACCGGCTTCATAGGCGATGTCGTCGACAGTGGCTGCCGTGAAGCCCTTTTCGGCGAACACGTCCTCGGCCGCGTCCAGCAGCAGGGACCGGGTGTGTTCGAGTCGCCGCTCCCGGGTCCACCGCTCCGCCATGCCGGAATTCTGCCATAAGAATCTGAGATCCCATTGAGTTCTCCAGATACCGACGGGTATATTTCTCGGGATCGCGATGACGAGGCGCGGTCGAGGAGGCGTGGTGAGCGAACTGTCGAACAAGCCATCCACTGAGTCGCTGAGCTCCGTGGGTCGACTCGAAGAGGCGTCGCCGCAGGCTTCGCGCCGAGTCAAGATCTGGGCGACGGCGGGCGGCCTGATCCTGGCCCTTCAGGTCTACGTCTGGATCCGGTGGATCACCGGCCCGTACTTCACGCCGGTCGATCCCGGTCCGACGGAACCGCCGACCTTCATGAAGGTCGCGTTGATGATGTGGCAGATCGGCTCACCGGTGCTCTTCCCGGTCGCCATCTGGTGGTTCATCATCCGGCCGTGGCGACGCGAACGCCGCATCACGTTGGACGGCATGATCATGGTGTCCACGGGCCTGTTCTTCTTTCAGGACCCGCTGCTGAACTACATCAACACTTGGTGCACCTATAACGCGTGGGCGTTCAACATGGGTTCGTGGGCCCCGCATGTTCCGGGTTGGCTCTCGCCCGAGAGGCCCGGCGCCCAGGTGGCAGAACCGTTGGGCATCAACGTTTCCGGATACGCGTACGGCGTGCTGCTGTGCACGATCCTGGGCTGCTGGGTCATGCGAAAGGCCCAGCAGCGCTGGCCGAACCTCGGCACCAAGGGTCTGATCGGCGTCGCTTTCGCGTGGGGTTTCGTGTTCGATTTCGTGATGGAGGGCCTGGTCCTGATGCCGCTGGGGATGTACACCTTCCCCGGTGCCATCCAGGCGCTGTCGATCAACGCGGGCACCTACTACCAGTGGCCGATCTACGAGGGCCTGATGTGGGGCGGCGTACAGGCCGCGCTGTGCTGCCTGCGGTTCTTCACCGACGACCGCGGCCGCACCGTCGTCGAGAAGGGACTCGACAACGTCCGGGGCGGATTCGCCAAACAGCAATTTGTGCGTTTCCTCGCGATCTTCGCCGCCATCAGCGCATCGTTCTTCGTCTTCTACATCATTCCCGCGCAGTTCATGGCGACCCATGCCGACCCGTGGCCCGAGGACGTCCAGAAGCGCTCCTACTTCACGTCTGGCCTGTGCGGCGACGGCACCGACCGGCCGTGCCCCGACCCGTCGCTGCCCATTCCGACCAGACACTCCGGTTACATCAACACCGACGGCGAACTCGTGCTGCCCGAGGGCGTGGAGATGCCCGCGGTGGTGCCGCACGAGCGGAGCGAATGAGGTGTCGGCCAACAACCGCACGTCGACGCTCGAAAACCCCTCGCGAGCACCGTTTTACCGGTCGGTCGGCGATGAGGCCGAGGTGTTCCGCGCCGCGGCGCGGCGGGGTTCGCCGGTGCTGCTCAAGGGTCCCACCGGATGCGGTAAGACCCGGTTCGTCGAGGCGATGGCGCACGAACTGGGCCGCGAGTTGATCACCGTCGCCGGTCACGAGGACATGACCTCGGCCGACCTGGTGGGTCGGTTCCTGCTCAAGGGCGGCGAGACGATCTGGGTGGACGGCCCATTGACCAGAGCCGTTCGGACGGGAGCGATCTGCTACCTCGACGAAATCGTCGAAGCACGCCAGGACACCACCGTCGTGATCCACCCGCTGGCCGACCACCGCCGTGAGCTCCCGGTCGACCGGCTGGGCACCACCCTGTCCGCGGCACCGGGGTTCCAATTGGTGATCTCCTACAACCCCGGCTACCAGAGCGTGCTGAAGAACATCAAGGAGTCGACGCGCCAACGCTTCGTCGCAATCGAACTCGATTTCCCCCCGCCCGAGGTGGAGACCGAAATCGTCGCGCACGAGGCGGGAATCGACGCCGACACGGCACGCACCCTGGTGGCGATCGGCAACGCGATCCGCGGCATCGACGGCTCACCGCTGCGCGAGGTGTCCTCGACGCGGATGCTCATCCTCGCCGGCGGCCTCGCCGCCGAGGGGCTCGCTCTGCGGCGCGCCGTGCAGGCCGCCATCGTGGAGGCGCTGTCCGACGATGAAGACGTGGTGCGCGCGCTCGGCGAACTCGTCGACGCACTGCTACCCAGCCCGTGAACGCCTCGGGTGCAGCCGAACTCGACCGGTTCCGGTTTCTGGCGACGTTCATCGCCGGTCGGCCGGTCGACCTCGCGGCCGCGCCGCAGGGCCAACCCGCCCACACCAACGGCACGGTCATCTTCGTCACCGGCAATGGTCCGGCCGAGCAGAATCGGCGCGAAGTGATGTTGCACAGCGCGCTCATCGGGGCGGGCAGCCTGCAGGAGCCGCTGATCCGTCCGTTGCGTGCACGCCCGACTTTCGCGCGTCGCTACCTGGCAATCGAGGGTCACCGGGTGCTCGCCGAACTGGCCCGCCGGCTGCCGCTGGCGGCGGCGCTCCACCCCGAAAACCAGCACGGCTCCGCATCGGCCGCCGAGTCCCTCGAAATCGCCCGCAGCCGAACACGAGTCAGCAGTCCGCCCACCTGGTTCGGCATCCTCAAACCGTCGGCGCTGCTGAGCACGGCCGAGTCGGGCGCCCGGGCCTCCGATGACGACCTGCGGTTCACACTCGATCCGGCCGCCGGACCGATGACCGACGACGACGATGACGAGGGGCCGTCGGAGGAAAGCAAGATCCTCAAAATGTTCGACAACCCGCTGTTCAACTCGAAGACGGTGGGCGACTTCCTGCGCAAGCTGCTCGGCACATCGGGGTCGTCCGGGAACAGCGCCGGCGGGGATCCACAGGCCGAAGCCGTACGGCGGGTCCGCGCGGCCGGGTCGCACGCCAGGCCGCTGCCCACCAAAATCCACTTCACCGACGACGAACGCCCGGGCGTCGCGGTCGGGGTGGGCGGAGCGCTGTATCCCGAGTGGGACGTCTTCGGGCGCCGGTACCGGCCGGACTGGTGCCGGGTGATCGACTATCCGCTGACCACGCCCGCCGACGTCGCCGCTGCCGCCGTCACCCCCGACGACGTCCTTCGCCGCCGTCTCTCCCGGATCGGGTTGGGCCCCAGGGTGTTACGACGCCGGCCCGACGGCGACGAACTCGACATCGAAGCCCTTGTCGACCTGTCCGTCGACCTACGTTCCGGCTTCTCCCCACCCGAGCACATTTTCTCCGAACACCGCAAGGTTGCCAGGAACCTCGGGGTGCTGATCCTGCTCGACGCGTCCGGTTCGGTGACCGACGCCGACCCGGACGGCCTTGCCGTGCACGAGCACCAGCGGCGGGCGGCCGCCACGCTGGCGGCGACGCTCGAGGAGCTCGGCGATCGGGTCGCGGTGTACGCGTTCCGGTCCCGCGGCCGTCACGCGGTTCACCTTCCGGCTGTCAAGAAATTCGATCAGCGCTTCGAGGCGGTGTGCCGTGCTCGCCTCAATCAACTGCAACCGTCGAACTACACCCGACTCGGCGCGGCGATCCGCGGCGCGGCCGAGATCCTCGAGCAGGAGGCGGGCACCCCCAACAAGCTGTTGCTCGTCCTGTCCGACGGCCACCCGTATGACGACGGTTACGAAGGCCGCTATGCGGAGGCCGATGCGCACAAGGCACTCGAGGAACTGCGTGCCGACGGCATTGCCTGCCTGTGCCTTTCGATCGGTTCCTCCGCTGATGCCGATGCGCTTGACCGCGTCTTCGGTTCCGTCGGCCATGCCGGTGCCGCCTCGTTGGCCGAGCTGAGCCCACGGATGGACGAATTGTTCATGGCGTCTTTGAGGGAACTCGCCGCGCCCGCACCCCGCCGACACGCCTAGCGCGGCGGAAGGCCGAGCACCCGCCGCGCGATGATGTTGCGCTGAATCTCCGACGCGCCGCCCGAGATGGTCCCGGCATACGAGCTGATGTAGCGAGTGAACCAGTCGGCGGTGAAAAGGTCTGGGCTGTAGGGGTTGTACGGCGCGGTGAGCCCCGGGCTGCGCAGGCCTTCTGCGCCGGCGGCATCGAGCGCATACCCGAGCGCTCTCTGTTCGGCTTCCGACCCGAACAGCTTCAACACCGAGACGCCGGGGATGTCGCGTTCACCTCGCGCCGCCTGACCGAGTGCGACGGAACCGAGCAGACGCAGCGCCTGATAGTCCATGGCGACCGTCGCATAGCGGTCCTGGTCCACCGCTCCCACCGGGCGAAAATCCTGCAGTAGCTGGTCCAGCCGGTTGGCGAAGGCCATCCACATCATGGTCCGCTCGTGGCCCAGCGATCCGTTGGCCACGCGCCAACCTTCGTGCAGCGGACCGACGAGATTTTCTGCGGGCACCCTAACGCCGGAGAAGAACACCTCGTTGAAATCCAGGTCGTCACGGCTGTACACCGAGGCGAACGGCCTGCGCTCGACCCCGGAAAGGTCGGTGGGGATCAACAATGCGCTGATTCCCTTGTGCTTGGGCGCATGCGGGTCGGTGCGCACGAACGCCAGGATGACGTCGGCGTCGTGCGCGCCCGACGTCCACACCTTCTGCCCGTCGACGACGAAATCCTCGCCGTCGCGCACCGCTCGCGTGGCCAGCCCAGCCAGGTCCGAACCGGCCCCGGGTTCGCTCATACCCAGCGATGCGGTCATCTCGGCACGCAGAATCGGCACCGCCCACCGCTGCTTCTGCTCGTCGGTGCCGAAAGTCAGCAGCGACGCGGCGATGATTCCGACGCCCTGCGGATTGAAGGCGTGGTAGATCCGGCGGCGCGCCAGCTCCTCGCGGTGGACGAACTGTTCGAGCACGCCGGCGTTGCGGCCGCCGAATTCCGGCGGGTTTCCGGGTAACAGCCAGCCGTGGTCGAACAGCAGCCGCTGCCAACGGCGCGCCCACTGCGGCACGTGGGCCGTCGACCGGGAACGCTCCCCCGCCGCTTCGGCCTCCGACGGCAGGTGCTCGTCGAGGAAGGCGACGAACTCCGCGCGGAACGCCTCCACCTCGGCATCGAAGGTGAGCTGCACCCAGCCAACATATCAAGTACTTAACATTTAGGGTGTCGTGCGCTAAGACTTAAGGGATGCTCGACGGCGAGAAGATCCTGATCACCGGCGCCACCGGCAAGATCGCGTTTCCCCTGGCGCGGGAGTTGGCACGCAACAACGAGGTGTGGGGCGCGGCCCGGCTGCGCGAGCCCGCTGGCCGCGACCGGCTGAGCGCTGCCGGCGTCGTCCCGGTCGCCCTCGACGTCAGCGACGGCGACTTCTCGGCGCTCCCCGACGATTTCACCTACGTGTTCCACGCCGCGGTCGACCCCGGCGCCGGAGAGTGGGCGCGCTGCGTGGAGACGAACGCGCAGCGTTCGGGCGACCTGCTGCACCGGTACCGGGGCGCCAAAGGCTTCGTGTTCTGTTCGACCGGTTCGGTCTACGCCTACCAGGGTCGGCGGCCACTGACCGAATCCGATCCACCCGGGGTGCCGCTGCGGGCGAACTACAGCTTCTCCAAGGTCGCCGCCGAGGCTGTCTGCACGTGGGTCGCCAGACAGTACGAGATTCCGTTGACGATCATCAGGATCTGTTCCACCTACGGGCCCGAGGGCGGCGCCCCCGCCGACCGTCTCGACGCGATGCTGGCCGGTAACCCGATTCGGCTGCACCCGGACCGGCCCAACAACTACAACCCCATCTACGAGGACGACTACGTCGCGTTGGGGATCAGGGCGATGGAGGCAGCCGACACGCCGCCGGTCGTGGTGAACTGGGCGGGCAGTGAGACGGTCAGCGTCGAGGAGTACTGCACCTACATGGGCGAACTGGTCGGTGTCGAACCGACTTTCGAGTACACACCCGACGCCCATACCCCGTTGTGGCCCGACGTCACCCACATGCACGACGTGCTGGGGCGCACGACGATCGGCTGGCGCGACGGTCTCCGCAGGATGATCGAGGCCCGCCACCCCGAAATTCCGCTGCCACAGCCGGATTCGGTGTAGAGGAGGCGTCGATGCAACTGCCGGGCAGACCGTCGGACGAGGTTCCCGAGGTGCTGGCGAACGGTGACGGGGACATCACCACCATGTTCCTCTCGATGGCGCGGCGCCACCCCCACGGGGCGGACGCGGAATACCTGCGCTGGCACAGCCTGGACCATCGCCCCGAACAGCACCGGATGTCGGCGGTGCGCGCATCCCTGCGCCTGGTGTCCACGCCGCAGTGCCGCGCCGCGCGAGGAAGGGGTGACACTTCCTACGATGCGATCGATCACGTGATGACGTACTTCTTCACCGGGGTCGAGGGCATGGAACCGTTCCTCGCGCTGTCCAGGGCGCTCGGTGATGCGGGCCGTAAGCTGCCGCTGCTGCCGCCCGTCGAACGCGGTGTCTACGATGTGCGGCAGCGCGCCGCGGCCGCTCGGATCAAGGCCGGCGCGGACGTGCTGCCGTGGTGGCCGAACCGGGGTGTGTATCTACTGCTGGAACGAGGCGCTGGCGCTCTTGACGAACTTGTGGATGTCGAGGGGGTGGCAGGAGCGTGGGCGGCGATGTCGCTGCCGGTCGAAGGCCGTCTGGCCAGCGCCCCTGCGGGACAGACGATCACGTACTGCTTCCTCGACGACGAGCCCGTCGCGGTCGCGCAGCGGCTCCGGCCGGTTCTGCAGGCCCGGTGGAGCCGGGACGGCGTCGAACCGCTCTTCGCCGCACCGTTTCACAGCGTCGTCCCCTACGAATGGGACCGCTATGTGCCGTGACCGGAGGTATGGATGCGCATCGGGTTGATGGTCGGCTCCGACAAGGAGCGTCCCCGTGCCGAGCGGCTCGATGGGCTGATCGACGATGCAAGAGCCGCCGAGAAGCAGGGTTTCGCGACCTTCTGGATTCCGCAGGTGCCCGGCTATCTCGATGCGATGACCGCCGTGGCGTTGATCGGAAACGCCACCGACCGCATCGAGATCGGAACGGCCGTGGTGCCGATCCAGACCCGCCATCCGCTCATCATGGCCCAGCAGGCACTGACCACACAGATCGCCTGCGGCGGCCGATTCACGCTGGGGATCGGCCCGTCGCACCACTGGATCATCAGCGACCAGCTCGGCCTGCCATACGACAAGCCCGCCCGGTTGGTGCGCGACTATCTCGAGGTGCTCGACGCGGCGTTCGGCGGACCGGGCACCACGGCCGTCGACAACGACACCTATCGCGTACACAGCCCGGTCGACGTCACCGACGCCTTCACCGTGCCGGTGTTGGTGGCAGCGCTCGGGCCGACGATGCTCCGGATCGCCGGTGAGCGCACCGGCGGAACCATCCTGTGGATGGCCGACGAACGCGCGATCGGCGACTACGTGGTGCCCCGCATCACGGCGGCGGCGAAAGGTGCGGGCCGCGAGGATGTTCGGGTCGTCGCCGGTGTCCCTGTCGCGCTCTGCGCCGACGGTGATATCGACGATGCTCGGGCGTACGCCAGCGAGGTGCTCGGCCACGCCGACTTCTCCCCCAACTACGTACGCCTGCTCGAACACGGCGACGCCGAGGACGTCGGCGACACCATGGCGGTCGGCGACGAAGCGACGGTCGCGGCGCGACTGCGCCGCTACCGCGACGCCGGCGTCACCGATCTGGCGGCGCGGGTGGTTCCGCTCGGGGACGATGCCGCTCGGCGTCAAGAATCACGTCGGCGCACTCAGGAGTTCGTCGCCTCGCTGGCTTCGGAATTCGCCTCGGGCACATAGCTTCCCATGAACTCGATGGGAACCCCTCCCATCGTGCAGAAGAACAGGTCGACACCCGGCACACCGGTGTCCAGCATCGTGACGTCGTCGGCGAAGGCGCTGGTCCTCGCGCGTGTTTCGGCGAAGTCTGGGGCCATGAACGACAATGCGGCCAGCCCCTCGGGCACCACATCGCGAAGGTGCTCGGGAACGTCGAGCACCTCGATGAGCCCGGTGTCGCCGGTGCCCAGCATGGTGACCTCCGCCCCGTCCGACGCCGGCCATCCGAGCGTTCTCTCCAACACCTCACCGGGGACATGCATCTGAAACTGCACCGCCATCCCCATCACCTCGCTCAGAAACGCCGTGAAGGTGTGCGCGGAGTGGCTGCGCACGACCACGTGGTGGAGGTTGGGCATGTCTTGCCTTTCGTAGGCCTACGACCCGAGCATGATCAGGCCGCCGTCGACGGCGACGAGTTGTCCTGTCATGAAATGTGACCCCTCGCTGCAGAAGAACACCAGCGCGGGGCCGAGGTCGCCGACGGGGTCACCGAGTGCTCCTCCGAGCGGAATCGATGTCTTGAGCTGTTCGTCCATGAACTCCGCGGTGGGACCGAGGAATTCGCGCAGCCGGTCGGCACCCGGCGTCTGTACTGCGGGCGCCAGCGCGATCACCGACACCTTCTCGGCGGCCCAGGCCCTGGCCGCCGAGCGAGTCCACGCGGCCACCGCTCCCTTCGTCGCCGCGTAAACCGCCGAGAGCGGGCTGCCCATCACCGCCTCGGCGGAGCCGAAGTTGATGATGCGGCCGCCACCGTCCGCGCGCATCACCGCGTATGCCGATTGATTGGTGAGGATCGTGGCCTTGACGTTGGTGTCGAACAGGGTCTCGATGTCCTCGGTGGTGATCTGACCGGGGATGCCCGACTGCCACAGCCCGGCCGCATTCAGCAGTACGTCGAGCCCACCCATCTCCTCGGCAGCGGCTCGCACCGTCTCCTCGACCGCTTCGGCGTCACGCACGTCGCACTGCAGCCAGGACACGCCCGGCACGTCGGGAGGCGCCGTCGTGTGGCGGGTGGCCACTACGCGTGCACCCGCCTCGGTGAGCACGTGCACCGCCGCCGCGCCGATGCCTGTAGCCCCACCGGTCACCAAGATGCGCCTGCCGTTCAATGTCGCGACCACCCATAGATAGTTAGACAAACGTCAACTATTTGCAACCCTCAATGGTCCTGTTACAGTGCCGGAGTGTCGAAGGTCAGCGGCGAGGTCATGGCTGACGGTGGTCAACGGCGCGCGTCTTTCCAGCGGGCTCGATCGCATGAGACGAAACGGGCGCTCGTGCAGGCGGCCATGGCGTTGTGGCGCACGAACGGCTATGCCAAGACGACCGTCGCCGACATCTGCCGGGCCGCGGGCGTGTCGAGAGGCCTGTTCTACTTCTACTTCCCCGCCAAGGAGGACATCCTCTTCGAGGTCGGCCTGCTGTCGACCCGGGCGGCGCAGCAGAAGGTGCGCACGCTGTTGCGCGGTGACTACGACGTCGAGACGGTCATCGCCGAGGCGCTGCGCAGCCTTGAACGGTCGATGGGGCGCAACCCGCGCGAACTGATCATCCAGACGATCTTGGAGGGCTACCGGCATGAGCACCGGATCCTCGCGGGTGAGTCAGTCGACGAGACCGCCGACGCCGACATGTTCGGCGAACTCTTCAGCCGGGCACAGCAGGATGGGAAAATCGGAGCGCATGTCGACGTCGAACACCTCTCCCGCTTGGCGGGCATGCACGTCAGCGAAGGCGTCCGGCACTGGGCGAGCGGCAGTTTCGGTGACCGATCGTTCGCCGAGGTCGTGACCGACGACGTCGCGGCACTGATCGCCGGATTCAACTCGAGAAAGGGGCCGGGATGAGGATCCCGGCGGAGTGCGCGTAGGGCGTCGCAGTCGGCGCAGACCTGAACAAAGAGGAAGGAGACCACGATGTCGTGGGATTTCGAGACCGACCCCGAGTACCAGAAGGTGCTCGACTGGGCCGACGAATTCGTCAGAGAGGAGGTCGAACCGCTCGACTTGGCGTTTCCCGATCAGCAGTTCGTTCCTTTGGACGCCAACCGCCGCAAGGTGATCGACCCGCTCAAGGACGAAGTACGCCGACGGGGTCTGTGGGCCACCCACCTCGGTCCCGAACTCGGCGGACAGGGTTACGGACAGCTCAAGCTCGCGCTGCTCAACGAGATCCTCGGCCGCTCCCAGTGGGCGCCGATCGTATTCGGGTGTCAGGCGCCCGATACCGGCAACGCCGAGATCATCGCGCACTACGGGACCGAGGCGCAAAAGGAGCGCTACCTGCGCCCGCTACTCGACGGCGAGATCTTCTCGTGTTACTCGATGACCGAACCGCACGCCGGCGCCGACCCGACACTGTTCAACACCACCGCGGTCCGTGACGGCGACGACTGGGTAATCAACGGCTGGAAGTTCTTCTCCTCCAACGCCAGAACCGCGTCGTTTCTGATCGTCATGGTCGTCACCAATCCCGACGTGAGCGCCTATCAGGGTATGTCGATGTTCCTGGTGCCGACCGAAACGCCGGGCGTCAACATCGTCCGCAACGTCGGACTGCACGGCGAGCGTGACGACGAAGGCTCGCATGCGCTCATCCACTACGACAACGTGCGGGTGCCCGCCGATGCGCTGCTGGGCGGCGAAGGCCAGGCATTCGTCATCGCCCAGACCCGCCTCGGCGGCGGCCGTATCCACCACGCGATGCGCACGATCGGGCTCTCGCGCAAAGCGCTCGACATGATGTGTGAACGCGCGCTGAGCCGGGAAACCCAGGGCAGCAGGCTGTCCGAGAAGCAGTTCGTCCAGGGCTACATCGCCGACTCTTACGCACAGCTGTTGCAGTTCCGGCTGATGGTGCTCTACACCGCGTGGGAGATCGACAAGTACAACGACTACAAGAAGGTCCGCAAGGACATCGCCGCGGTCAAGGTCGTGATGCCGACGGTGCTGCATGATATCGCTTGGCGCGCAATGCAAGTCCACGGTGCGTTGGGCGTCACCAACGAGATGCCGTTCCTGGGCATGGTGACCGGCGCCGCGGTGATGGGCCTGGCCGACGGTCCGACCGAGGTGCACAAGGCGACGGTGGCCAAGCAGGTGCTGCGCGACTATGCGCCCAGCACCGACACGTGGCCGAGCGAGTGGATCCCGGCCAAGCGGGAGAAGGCCAGGGCCAAGTTCGCTGAGTATCTAGATCACGAAGTGGGGAATCTGTGAGCGAGAACGCGATAGACGTTGCGCGCCTGACCGATTGGATGGACGCGGCCGAACTGCCCGGCAAGGGTGAGCCGCTGCAGACCCGGTTCCTGTCGGGCGGCACCCAGAACGTCATCTACGAATTGCGCCGCGGCGAACACAGCTGTGTGCTTCGGATGCCGCCGCCCGGCGCCCCTGCTGACCGCGACAAGGGAATCCTGCGGGAGTGGCGCATCATCGAGGCGCTCGACGGCACCGACGTGCCACATACCGAGGCCGTCGCGGTATGTGAGGACGCCGCGGTGCTCGGCCGGCCCTTCTACCTGATGGGGTTCGTCGACGGATGGTCGCCGATGGACCTCGACGACCGCAAGTGGCCCGAACCGTTTGACTCCGACCTCTCCGCCCGCGGGGAGCTGGCCTATCAACTCGCCGAGGGCATCGCGCTGCTGTCCCAAGTGGACTGGAAGGCCAAGGGGCTGCACGATCTGGGGCGGCCCGACGGCTTCCACGAACGCCAGGTCGATCGCTGGACCGCGTTCTTCGAGCGCATCAAGGGCCGCGAGATCGACGGCCTCGACGTCGCCACCGACTGGCTGCGCACACATCGGCCGCTGGACTACGTCCCCGGATTGATGCACGGCGACTATCAGTTCGCCAACGTGATGTATCGGCACGGCGCGCCCGCGCGGCTCGCGGCGATCGTGGACTGGGAGATGGGCACCGTCGGAGACCCGAAGCTGGACTTGGGCTGGATGGTGCAGAGCTGGCCCGAGGACACCGCGGCGCCGACGGATTCGGAGATGGGTTACGTCGACATGCGGGGAATGCCCTCGCGCGCAGACGTCGTCGCACACTATGCGACGGTCTCCGGGCGCCAGGTCGACGACCTCGACTACTACCTGGTGCTGGCGAAGTGGAAGCTGGCGATCGTGCTCGAGCAGGGTTTCCAACGCGCGGGCGACAACGAGAAGCTGCTCGCCTACGGCCCGGTCATCGTCGAACTGATGCGCTCGGCCGCCGAGCTGGCCGAATCCAGCGACTACCGGTGATGCGGCCGGTGCCCGCCGAAATCAGCTGGCGGGCACCAGATCCGCGGCGACCGACACCATCATCCCGCAGCGGAACATCTCACAGTCGCCGACCTCGACGGCTGCGGGATCACCGGCTGCGGCCAGCGCCTTGGCCTTGAACGCCCTGGCCGCCGCGCTCAGGCGGTGCTCGACCGAATCGACGCTGCTGTCGAGTTCTGCGGGCACCCGCTCGCCCCACAGCGTCACCTCGGTCGCGCCCTGATCGAGCGCGTTGCGCACGTGCTGGAGGACACGCGCGTCGCGGTCGATCATGTTCGCCGCGACGGCGACGGTCTGCGGGTGCGGCCGTTCCTCCCAGGCCGCGAGGACCGTTTCCAGGTCGAGGGTCTCGGCTCCGAGAATCGTCAGCGGGCGAACGTCTTCGCCGCCACCGACGAGCACGGTGACGTCCCACCCCGCCATCACCCGGTCGTAGATCCAGCCGCCGGCAGACTTCACCGCGTCCGACACCGTCGGGGCCACGATGTCGAGCCGGTACCTCATCTCGAGCTCCGCGGCGCCAACTCGCGCCCCAGCGACTCGGCGTACCCCTTGAACACCTCGGCCAATTGAATCGATGGGTCGAGTAACCATAGGGTCTCCATTCCATAGGTGAACGCGAGGATTTCCACGGCCTTGGTGGCCGCGTCGAGGTCTTGGCGATACTTTCCGCTCCGCTGACCGCGCTCGATGATCGCGGTGACGATGTCGACCGCGTCGCGGTAACGCTTGACCAGGCGGTCGTGCAGAGGCGCGTCGGGCGCGATGTTCTCCACCAGCAGCACGGTGAAGGTTCCGACGAGCTCGGGCGCGCGGTCGAAGCGTTCGGGGACCCGGCCGAGCTCGGTGACCAGATCACCCGAGCGGTAGTCGGCGTGGATCGCGTCGTCGGCGTCACGGGCGTCGAGCACCGCGTTGAGCAGCTGCTCTTTGGACTCAAAGTGGTGCAGCAGACCGGCGGGCGTGACCCCGGCTTCCTTGGCGATCTGGGCCAGCGAGGTGTTGCGCCACCCGTTGCGCGCGAGCAGGCGTTCGGCCACCGCCAGGATGCGCTGACGACGATCCTCGCCCTTGGCGAGGAGCGTGGCATACGGCCGCGCGGGCTCCGTGGCGGACACCGAACTCCTTCGTTCAACCAACCTAGTGAACACACAGTAGGTAGGTTTGGGCGCTGTGACAAGCGTCTCAGCCAAATTGGGTTTAGACCGCCGTCACATAACCAGGTCAGCGCGCTGTTTCGGGCGCGATCGTCGGTGCCGCGCCGGGTTTCCTATCGTCGCGTGAACTCGATGTGCAGCTCGGTCAGCCCACGCAGCAAAAACGTCGGCTCGTAGGAGTAGCGGCGCTCACCGGATGGACCGTGGGCCACCTCGCTGATCCGGATGTCGCGCATGCGCTCGAGCAACCTCTGCACGGTGATGCGGCCCTCCACCCGGGCCAGGGGCGCACCCGCGCAGGAGTGGATTCCACGACCGAACGTGATGTGCTCGCGCACGTTCTTGCGGTCGGGGCGGAACTCGTGGGGATCGTCGAATTTGCGCGGATCCCGATTGGCCGCGCCGAGGCACAACATCACGATCGTGCCCGCCTTGAGCGGCACCCCGCCCAGCGTCGTGCTCTTGCGGACGAGCCGGAAGTCGACCTTGGTCGGCGAGTGCATGCGCAGCGCCTCTTCGATGAACGCCGGAATCCGCTCGGGGTGTTCGCGCAGCATCTGCTGGAAGTCCGGCCGGTCTCCGAGGGTCTGCACCGCCGCGCTGAGCAGCTTTGTGACGGTCTCCTGCCCCGCGGCGAACAGGAACGTGGCCGGCTTGACGACCTCGATCAGCTCCGGTGTCGAACCGTCGGGGTACACCGCGGTCGCCATCCCCGACAGCACGTCGCCGCGCGGTTGGCGGCGGCGCTCGGCGAGATAGCCGGCGAACTTGTCGTCGAGATACTGCAGCGGGTCCCGCCCCACCGGGGCTCCGTCGAGCGCGCCGACGCGGGTGCCGTAGCGCTCCTCGACCCCGAGCGCGGCCAGGAACTCGGGCCGGTCCTCGTCGGGCACGCCGAGCAGGTCGATGATCGCCGACGTGGCGAAGGGTTTGGCGTACTCCGAGAGGAACTCGCACCGCCCCTCAGAGGATTCCGGGCCCATGATCTGGTCGATCTGGCTGTCGACCAGCTGCCACATGTAGTCCTCGTTCTCCTTGAGCCGGCGCGGCGTCAGGAGCTTGGTCAACAGCGACCGGGCCCGTTCGTGGGCCGGCGGGTCCATCACGACCATGTGCTCGTAGATGGGAAACAGGTGGCGGTGCGCCTCGATCTGCTCGGTGATGTCGTCACCTTCGGGGACGAACGGCAGCGGCGGGAACGGCCCGCCGATCGCGTTCACCGCCGAGAAGGAATCGTGATCCTTGAAAGCCGCCACCACTTCGGCGTAACCGGTGACGGCGACGACGCCGTAGTTCGGTTCCCGAAACACCGGGCCCTGCTCGCGAAGGTGGTCCCAGTAGTCATAGGGATCCTGACTGATCGCGTGGTCGGAGAAGTAGTCCACCGAGGCGAGATCGGTCATCGACGGCCGTCCTTTCGGTCCTGGCGCCCGTAGCCAGTCTGATCGATCGATCAAACTGTTAGGATGCGCCATGCCTATCACGGGTCGTGACAGAGGGTCAAGCATTCGGACGGAGGGGCGCGCCGGGAACGCCAAGCGAGCCGAGGTCGGGGCGCGCCAGCGACTCATCGAGGCCACCGCGAAGATCATGCGCGACGAGGGCTATGCCGCCGCGACGTCACGACGCGTGGCGGCCGAGGCCGGGGTCAAACAAGCGCTGGTCTACTACTACTTCCCCACGATGGATGACCTGTTCGTCGAGGTGTTGCGGGCCGGTGCCGAGGCGTCCCTGGAGAACATGCGCGCCGCGCTCACCGATGACGACCCGTTGCACACGCTGTGGCTGATCAACAGCGATTTGCGAAGGACGAAACTGAACACCGAGTTCATGGCACTGGCGAACCACCGCAAGGTGATTCGTACGGAGCTGAAGGCCTACGCGGAGCGCGTGCGCGACATCGAGACCGCCGCGGTCACCGTGGCCCTGCGGGCCAACGGTGTCGATCTCGACGACTACCCGCCGGTCGCCGTTTCGATGTTGATCGTGCAGATCGCGCGCAGCCTGTGCAACGAGGACGCGGTCGGCCTCACGCTCGGACACGACGAGATGCGCGACTTCATGCAGCGCTGGATGCAATCGCTGAAGGAGTCCTTGACCGCGGGCGGGTAGCTACCTCCCCCCGGCTGAGCTCGCACATCGATCGGCGGTGCCGCGACACCGCGATCCCTCCGCCTCGCGGGCCCGACTGTTGACACGTGGGCCGATCGGTGCCACGATCCTGATCGATCGACCAAACTATTCGAGCAGCCAGAAGGTGGACACATGGGTGGACGAGTCGAGGGCAAAGTCGCGTTCGTAACCGGCGCGGCGCGGGGCCAGGGCCGCAGCCACGCGGTGCGCCTCGCCGCGGAGGGTGCCGACATCATCGCCGTGGACGTCTGCAAGCAGATCTCCAGCAACGACGACATCCCATGGGCCACACCGGACGACCTCGCCGAAACGGCCGACCTCGTCAAGAACCTGAACCGCCGCATCGTCACCGCCGAGGTCGACGTGCGTGACTACGACGCCCTCAAGGCGGTCGTCGACGGGGGCGTCGAACAGTTGGGCCGGCTGGACATCGTGGTCGCCAATGCCGGCATCGGCAACGGCGGGGCAACGCTGGACAAGACCAGCGAAGACGATTGGCGCGACATGATCGACGTCAATCTCTCTGGTGTGTGGAAGACCGTCAAAGCCGCTGTCCCCCATCTGCTCTCCGCAGGGCACGGCGGTTCGATCATTCTCACCAGCTCGGTCGGTGGCCTCAAGCCCTACCCCCATACCGGCCATTACATAGCCGCCAAGCACGGCGTGATCGGCCTGATGCGCACATTCGCCGTCGAACTCGGTCAGCACTCGATCCGGGTCAACGCCGTCTGCCCCACGAATGTGAACACACCGCTGTTCATGAACGAGGGAACCATGAAGCTGTTCCGGCCCGACCTCGAGAATCCCGGACCCGACGATCTCGCCGTCGCTGCACAGTTCATGCATGTGCTCCCCGTCGGCTGGGTCGAGCCCGAGGATGTCAGTAACGCCGTGCTGTTCCTCGCCTCGGACGAATCCCGCTACATCACAGGTCTTCCGGTCACGATCGACGCGGGCAGCATGCTGAAGTAGCCGGGCAATTCGGGTGGAGTCGCTAGCGTGTAGTGCAATCGATCACACCCAATTCACGTGAGTGGAGTCCTGAGTGAAACTCGTCTTCAACCTTCCGCACATGCTGCGGCTCAAGGCCATGATGCAGCCGTGGGAAGCATCGGTGACCGGTGCCGACCAGACGCGGATGGCCAAGTGCGCCGACGAGTGGGGTTACGACATGATCGCCGTGCCCGAGCATTTCGCGATTCCCAACGATCACGTCGAACTGTCCGGACCGCATTATCTGCAGTCCACCGTGGCTCAGGCGTATCTCGCCGGGGCAACACAGCGGATCATGCTCAATTCGTGCATCACGGTACTGCCGCTGCAACATCCGATCGTGTTGGCGAAGTCGCTGGCCACCGCCGACTGGATGAGCAGCGGCCGCATGATGGTGACGTTCGGCGTGGGCTGGCTGGAACGCGAATTCGGACTCCTGGGTGTGCCCTTCCATGAACGTGGCCGCATCGCCGACGAGTATCTGGCTGCGATTGTCGAACTGTGGACCAGTGAATCGCCGAGCTTCGACGGCAAGTATGTGTCCTTCGATGACATCGCCTTCGAGCCCAAGCCGATCCAGGAGCCGCATCTGCCGATCTGGATCGGCGGTGATGCGGACGCGGCACTGCGCCGGGCGGCGAAGTACGCCTCGGGATGGTGGTCATTCCTCACGCCGCCCGACAAGATCGCCGAGCGCCTCGACTTCATCAAGTCCCAACCTGGCTACGACGGTCGGCCATTCGACGTGGTGCACGGGCTGGGCACGAATCGGGTCGGCGAGGGCCATACCGTGCAAGACGACCCCGAGGGCCGACCGGGCATGAGTGCGGCCGAGATCGTCGACCGGCTCGGTTGGCTCGCGCAGCAGGGCGTCACCGTGAGCGCTGTGCCCCTGCCGCCGGTGTCAGGGGTCGACGAGTATCTCGACTACGCGCAATGGGTGATCGAGGAGATCAAACCGCAGCTGCCCTAGTGGTTTACAGGCCCAGCGACTTGGCGATGATCACCTTCATCACCTCGCTGGTGCCCGCGTAGATGCGGGCCACCCGGGCGTCGGTGTACAGCCGAGCGATCGGATACTCCATCATGTAGCCGTAGCCGCCGAACAACTGCAGGCAGCGGTCCACCACCCGCTGCTGCATCTCGGTGCAGAACAGTTTCACGCGGGCCGCATCCGCGCCGGACAACTCGCCGTCGACATGCAGGGCCACAGCGCGATCCAGCATCGCCTGTGCGGCCTCCACCTCCGCCGAGCAGGCCGCCAACTCGAACTTCGTGTTCTGGAACGACGCCACCGGTGTGCCGAACGCCTTGCGGCTCTTGGTGTAATCGATGGCGGCGGCGATCGCCGAGCGTGCCTGCGCGACCGATCCGACGGCGACGGTGAGCCGCTCCTGAGGCAGATTGTGGCCCAGGTAGCTGAACGCCTCGCCTTCTTCGCCCAGCATGTTGGTCGCGGGTACGCGGACGTCGACGAATGAGAGTTCGGCGGTGTCCTGCACCTTGCAGCCCATCTTCTCCAACTCACGGCCCCGGGTGAACCCGGGCATTCCGTCCTCGACGACGAACAGCGTGAGCCCCTTGCGCCGGTTGTCCGGGTCGGTCGAGGTCCGCGCGACGACGATTACGAGGTCGGCCTGCATACCGCCGGTGATGAACGTCTTGGCGCCGTTGAGGATCCAGTGGGGGCCTTCCGAATCAACATTGCGCACAGCGGTGGTGCGCACACCGGCGAGGTCGGATCCGGTGCCCGGTTCGGTCATCGCGACGGCGGTCAGCAGCTCCCCGGCGGCAAGCCCGGGAAACCACCGCTTGCGTTGCTCTTCGTTCGCGTAGTGCAGGAAGTACGGGAGGATCACCTCGAGCTGGGTGCGCACGGTCGACAGCGTGACCAGTGCGCGTGCCGCCTCCTCCTGCAGCACGACGTTGTAGCGGTAGTCGGGGGTCCCACCTCCGCCGTACTCCTCGGGAATGGCCATCCCGAGCATGCCCAGCGACCCCATCTGCTTGAACACCTCGCGAGGCATGCGGCCGCCCTTCTCCCACTCGGGATAGTGCGGGACCACTTCCTTTTCGACGAAGTCACGGGCGAGTTCGCGGAACGCCTCATGGTCTTCGGTGAACAGGGTTCTCTGCACGCGGGTCCTCCCGTGGAATCAGTGCTTACTGCGTCAGCAGCGCTAGGCGATGAGTTCTGCCGCCATCGCTAGGCGATGAGTTCTACCAGAGTCGCGTTGGCGGTTCCGCCGCCCTCACACATGGTCTGCAAACCGAACCGAATCCCGTTGTCGCGCATGTGGTTGAGCATGCGCGTCATGAGCACCGCACCCGACGCCCCGAGTGGATGCCCCAGGGCGATCGCCCCGCCGAGCGGGTTGAGCTTGGCGTCGTCGGCGCCGGTCTCGGCCAGCCATGCCAGCGGCACCGGCGCGAACGCCTCGTTCACCTCGAACACACCGACCTCGTCGAGGGTCACTCCGGCCTTGTGCAGGACCTTCTCGGTCGCCGGGATCGGACCGGTCAGCATCAGAACCGGGTCGGCACCGGTGACCGCGCCCGCACGGTAGCGGGCAATTGGGCTCAGTCCCAGCGCCACAGCGTTGTCGGCCGCCATCACCAGCAGCGCCGCGGCACCATCGGAGATCTGTGACGAATTCCCCGCATGGATGACGCCGTCGTCCTTGAAGGCCGGCTTGAGCCCCGCGAGCTTCTCCACCGTGCTCCCCCGTCGCACCCCTTCGTCAGCCACGACTGGTTCACCGTCGGTGAAGACCGGCATGATCTGCGATTCGAACGCGCCGTTGTCCTGCGCGGCAGCGGCCAGCTCGTGTGAGCGCACCGAGTACTCGTCGAGCCGGGTTCGGGAGAAGCCCCACTTCTGGGCGATCAACTCCGCCGAGATGCCCTGGTTGAACGAGAAATCGCCGTAGCGTTCGAGGACCTTGGGCCCGTAGGGCATTCCGGTGGCCCGCGCCGAACCGAGCGGCACCCGGCTCATCACCTCGACCCCGCCGGCGACGACGACGTCCTGCTGACCCGACATCACCGCGTGGACCGCGAAATCCAGCGCCTGCTGGCTCGACCCGCAGGCGCGGTTGACCGTGGTGCCGGGGATCGTCTCCGGCCAGCCCGCGGCAAGAGCCGCGTAGCGGCCGATGTTGCTCGACTGGTCGCCGACCTGAGACACACAACCCCACACCACGTCGTCGACGATCTCGGGATCGATACCCGCACGCTCGACGAGTGCGGTGAGCACGATCGCCGACAGGTCGGCGGCATGCATCTCCGACAGCCCGCCGTTGCGCTTGCCGACCGGCGTGCGCACCGCCTCCACGATCACGGTTTCACGCATTGTTCTTCTCCGATCCGGGCCCGATCGCCCATCGACCAGTAAATACGGCCTCGCGTTTGGCGGCGAACGCGGCATAGGCCTCCGCCGAATCCGCGGTGGCGAAGTTGCCCGGCTGTGCGCGGGCCTCATTGGCCAGCGCCTCACGCAGCGTCGCGTTGGCCCCGTCGTTGAGCAGCGCCTTGCTCTGCGCCAAGGCGACCGGTGGGCCCGCTGCGAGCCGGGCCGCCAGATCGGCGACGAAGCCGTCGATCTCGTCGGCGGGCCTCACCCAGGTGACCAGGCCCAGCGAGTGGGCCTCCGCGGCGTCGATCATGTCGGCCAGCAACACCAGCCGCTTGGCCTGTTGCAGACCCACCAGTTTGGGCAGCAGCCACGAACCGCCGAGGTCGACCGACAGGCCGCGCTTCGAAAAGATTTGGCAGAACCGGGCATCCGGCGTCGCCACCACGAAGTCACAACCGAGCGCCAGGTTCCAGCCGGCCCCGACCGCAACCCCGGTCACCTTGGCGATGGTGGGTACGGACAGTTCGTGCAGTGCGAGCGCGACATCGGTGAGCCGCCGTAACTTGTGTCGCGGGTGGATGTCCTCGGGTGTGCCGATGTCGGCGCCCGAGCAGAAGGCCCCACCCGCGCCGGTGATCACCAATGCGCGAAGTTCGGTGTCGCGGGCGGCCGCCCGCAGGGCATCGGCGAGGTCCCCCCACAACTGCGCGTTGATCGCGTTCTTGCGGTCCGGCCGGTTCAGCGTCAGGGTCCGCACCCCGTCGCTGTCGGAACTCAGCAGCACGTCATCGCTCACTGGTACGCGGGCCCGATCACTCCGTCGGCACGTAGTTTCGCGAGATCCTCTGCCGTCAGCCCCAATTCACCCAGTACGGCATCGGTGTGCTGGCCCAAACCGGGTACCGCTCCCATCGGTTGCTCGAAGCCGGTGATCACCGGCGGGGGGCGCAGCGCGCGGATGTCGCCCTTGGGGGTGGCGACAGTGCGCCACCGGTCCCGAGCGGTGAGGTGGGGGTGTGCGACGACCTCGCTGGGCAGGTTGTACCGCGAGTTGCCGATCCCGGCGTCGTCGGCAATCTTCTGGATCTCGGCGAGATCACGCTGGGCACACCACGATCCGATGGCTTCCTCCAGGATCTCGCGGTGGGCGCAGCGGTCGGGGTTGGTGGCGAAGCGGGGATCGTCGGCGAGGTCGGGGCGGTCGATGATCTCGCGAGCCACCCGCTGCCACTCCCGGTCGTTGGTCGTGCCGAGCACCACCGTCTGACCGTCGCGCGTCGGAAACGCTCCGTACGGCGCGACGGCGGGTGAGCCGACGCCGAGCGGTTCCTGGTCGATGCCCGAATGCTGGGTGTATGTCAACTGATAACCCATCACGTCGGTCATCACGTCGAACAGGCTCAGCGCAACCGACTGGCTCGCGGCCCCGGCATTGCCCCTGCCTCGTCCGACCAGGAGCGCCAGGATGGAGATCGCCGCGTACAGGCCCGTCGAGAAATCGGCCATCGCGGGTCCCGGTTTGGCCGGCATCCCCGGGTAGCCCGTGACCGCGCACGATCCCGACTCCGCCTGTACGAGAAGGTCGTAGGCACGCTTGTGGGAGATCGGACCGCCGGGGCCGTAACCGTCGATCTCGACCGGAATCACGTTGGGATGACGCGTCGCGAGGTCGGCGGGGGCCAAGCCCATCCGCGCGGTGGCACCCGGCGCGAGGTTCGACACGAACGCATCCGCCCGGTCCAACAGGCGGTGCAGAAGGTCGATACCCTCGGGTGCTTTGGTGTTCAGCGTCACCGACTCCTTGCCGCGGTTGGCCCAGACGAAATGCGCGGCCAAACCGCCGGGCCCGTTCACCACGTCGTCGTAGTCGCGGGCGAAATCGCCGCCGTTGGGGTTCTCCACCTTGATCACGCGGGCACCGAAGTCGGCGAGCACCCGGGTGCACATCGGGGCGGCCACGGCCTGTTCCATCGCGACGACCGTGACGCCGCTCAGTGGCGCTGGGGCGCTCACATGACCATTCCGCCGTCGACCGGCAACACCTGTCCGGTGATGTAGGACGCGGCATCGGACGCCATGAACACGAACGCGCCCGCGACCTCCTGAGGGTCCGCCCACCGCTTCATCGGGATCCGGTTCATCATGTTCGCCGAGAACTTCTCATTGGTGCGGATCGTCTCCGTCATCGGCGTCGCGGCCAGCGGCGCCAACGCGTTGACCATGATCTTCTTCGTCGCCAGTTCGCGCGCAAGGGATTTGGTGAACCCGATGATGCCGGCCTTGGCCGCCGAGTAGTTGACCTGGCCCAGCGTGCCGGTCAGCCCGGCCGCCGAGGTGACGTTGACGATACGGCCGGTGCCGTCGGTCGGGATGTGCGGCAGCGCGGCCTGGGTGACGTTGAACGCGCCCATCACGTGGATGTCGAACAACAGCCGGAACGACTCCTGCGTCGTCTTCTCGAACATCGCGGGCTTGGTGACGCCCGCGTTGTTGATCAGGATGTGCAGGGCGCCGTCGGTCAGCGCCGCCGCCTGCGCGGTCGCCGCGTCGGCGGAGTCCCGGTCGGAGACGTCCAGCGCGGCGGACTCCGCACGGCCGCCGCCGGCTGAAATCCGTTCGGCGACAGCGGCTGCGGCGTCCTTGTCCAGGTCGGTGACGAGGACCGCGGCGCCCGCGTCGGCGAGCGCCTGTGCGACGGCCGAGCCGATGCCGCCCGCGGCGCCGGTCACCAGCGCAGAACGGCCGGACAGGTCGAAATAGTTCACCATCGGTAGTCGTGCTCCTCCGTCAGTAGCTGCGCGGCAGTCCGAGGACATGCTCGCCGAGGAAGTTGAGGATCATCTCCTGGCTCACGGGCGCGATCTTCATCAGCCGCGACTCGCGGAAGTAGCGGGAGACGTGATACTCCTCGGAATAGCCCATGCCTCCGTGCAATTGCAGGGCCCGGTCGGCGGCGCCGAAGCCGGCATCGGCGCACAGGTATTTGGCCGTATTGGCTTCGCGCCCACACGGTTTGCCGTTGTCGTACAGCCAGGTGGCCTTGCGTAGCACCAACTCGGCCGCGTCGAGCCGGGCCAGCGAGTCGGCCAGCGGGAACTGCAGGCCCTGGTTCATGCCGATCGGCCGGTTGAACACATGCCGCTCGTTGCCGTACTTCACGGCCTTCTCCAACGCCACCCGGCCGATGCCCAGCGCCTCGGCCGCGATCAGCATCCGCTCGGGGTTGAGGCCGTCCAGGATGTACTTGAAGCCCTTGCCTTCTTCGCCGACGCGGTGCTCGACGGGCACCATCAGGTCGTCGATGAACACCTCGTTGGAGCTGACCGCGTTGCGTCCCATCTTCTTGATGGGCCGGATGTCGACGTGGTCGGGATCGAGGTCGGTCAGGAACAGCGTCATCCCGTCGGTCTTCTTGGTGACCTCGTCAAAAGGCACAGTCCTGGTCAGCAGCAGGATCTTCTCGGACTCCAGCGCTTTGGAGATCCAGACCTTGCGGCCGTTGATCCGGTACTTGTCGCCTTCGCGCTTGGCGAAGGTGGTGATGCGCGAGGTGTCCAGGCCCGCACCGGGTTCGGTGACACCGAAGCAAACGTGCAGATCACCGTTGACGATGCGCGGTAGCGTCTCGGCCTTGAGCTCGTCGGAGCCGTGCTTGACGACGGGTTGCATCCCGAAGATCGACAGGTGAATGGCACTGGCACCGTTCATCGCGGCCCCGGAGCGCGACACCTCTTCGAGCAACAGCGTGGCCTCGGTGATGCCCAGGCCGTGCCCGCCGTACTCCTCGGGGATGGTCATGCCCAGCCAGCCGCCCTTGGCGATCGCGTCGTAGAACTCCCGCGGGAACTCGTGTGCGAGATCCTTTTCCATCCAGTAGTGGTCGTCGAACTTGCTCGCCAACTCACGAACGGACTTGCGGATCAGCTCCTGGTCCTCGGTCAGCTCGAAACTCATCCCGCCAGGCACGGTGGTTCTCCTCTTGTCATCGTTCCGCAGAACAGTGCGCCGGCGCGTGAACGCAGCTTCCGCACCGGCGCACTCGAAGACGCTGCTTCCGACCCGTGGCCGGACCTCCCGATACTTGCAGACCTCTCAGTCCGTGTTGCCGGACACCTGCTTGGCGCTGGCCGCGAAGTCCGCGAACGACGCGCCGGTTTTCTCTTTCTTCGACAGGGCTTGGATGGAGACGTCGTGGCCTTCGGCGGCCTTGCGCAGGGCGCCCACGGTGGCCTGTTCGCGCGTCATGTGGGTGAACGGATCCCAGTGATACCAGCGCATCGCGTTTTCGAAGGTCATCTTGTTGATCTCGTCGTCGGGCACATTGTTGGCGGTGAGGACCTCGTCGAGCTGCTCGGGAGCCCCGGGCCACATCGAGTCGCTGTGCGGGTAATCGGCCTCCCAGCAGATGTTGTC